>NZ_JBALCY010000027.1:0-37873 GCF_036917655.1 Nostoc sp. | reverse complement strand
TTGCGATCTGATTGCGATCGCACCAAGGTAAAGCTTACTAATCCTAGCCTTTGCGATTGCTACCCTTCGGGAAGGCTTCGCCTACATTCCGCTAATGCTACATTCGCAATGACATAAAGTATTAAATAGGAGTACAGAAACGTTGACCTCACCACAACTACCCCCCAACGCCTACACCGATGCACCCCGGCAGCACCCCAACTTAATACTTGGTAGCCTGCAACTGCTTTTCTGGATTGTTTTTCACCCCTCAGCTTGGCGTAACCACCTCAAGCGCATTGACCCCACTTTAGACACCGACTCCTCTTTGATGATCTTGTTGAGACAAGGGGCATGGCGAAACCTTCGTCTGCGGCGGTTGCTTATCCAGGGATACTTCATCTTACCTATCCTGGCTAACTTACTGCTGGGCTTGGTGCTGTGGGCATTGGGTGAACCAATCCCAACTATACTTTTTGGCGTGGCGTACAGTGTGGCGGGAGGCGTGGCGGGAGGCGTGGCGGGAGGCGTGGCGTACAGTGTGGCGGGAGGCGTGGCGGGAGGCGTGGCGGGAGGCGTGGCGTACGGTGTGGCGTTTGGCGTGGCGTTTGGCGTGGTGGGAGGCGTGGTGGGAGGCGTGGCGGGAGGCGTGGCGGGAGGCGTGGCGTTTGGCGTGGCGGTAGGTGTGGCGGGAGGCGTGGCGGGAGGCGTGGCGTTTGGCGTGGCGGTAGGCGTGGCGGTAGCCGTGGCGTACAGTGTGGCGGTAGCCGTGGCGTACAGTGTGGCGTACAGTGTGGCGTACAGTGTGGCGGCAACTATTAACTCTTGGCGGCCTGTCCTATCCTTTCCATTTTTCATTCTCTGGAATTATCTCCTCTATAGATTAGATAAAGGGCGTAATGGTAGGAGCTTTTGTTTATTACGCTTTCACTCCGCCTTCTGGGATGAGTGGCAACGTTCACACCTGCCCCGCTTGGATGAGCATCTCCTCTTCGTAATCGAAAATAACCCAGTTGAAGGCAAAGCTGCTTTAGAATATCTCAGTACCAGCCCCCAACGCTGGGCAATACAACCCGCACAATTTGAACTGGATGTACACAGTTTACAAAGCTGTGCTGATGTAAAAGCTATTCGTAACGCTCATCGCAGTCTGATAATTGACGAACTAGAGAGTGAAGTTAGCCCTCTACTACGAATCTTTAGCCGTATCAGTGAGGATGTAGATGCTGCTCTCAATCAAGCAAGTGCTTATAACCAGCGCTTACTCCTCAGAGATGTTGCAGATAAATTAAATCTACAGTTGCAGAACTTCGCTCGTAGCAGCGACAAATATACAGTCCGTTTCTACCCCATTATCAAAAGTTGGCGTGAGATAGTCACTAATTATATAGATGAACTGGTTAAAATCACAGAACTCCGCCAAGAAATTGATAATCCCTACATTATTGGCGTACCACTCAACGAGCAACTAGAAATTTTCACCGGACGCACCAGCATTGGCTTACGCATCGAACAACTACTGCGCGATCGCCGTCGCCCACCTCTGCTACTCTATGGTCAGCGACGTATGGGTAAAACTTCCCTCCTCAACAACATCGGAAAATTACTACCCAATTCCATCATTCCGATGTTTGTGGACTTGCAAGGCGCACCTTCATCAGCTAGTGACCATGCAGGTTTTCTCTACAACCTGGCTAAAGAGATGGAGAAGTCAGCGAAAAAGCAAGGTTTAACTCTACCGTCCCTAGCCCGCGAAGTGTTAAAATCTGACCCCTTCACCTATTTCTATGAATGGCTAGATAAAGTAGAACAGGCTCTAGAACAAAATACCGCCTTACTAGCGCTAGATGAATTCGAGGTGCTAGACAACGCCATAGCCAAAGGTCGCTTTGATGAACAGGATGTTTTGGGGATGCTGCGTAACCTCATTCAACATCGTCCCCGCTTCAAGGTGTTACTGGCTGGCTCTCATACTATCAAAGAATATCAGCGGTGGGCTAGTTATCTAATTAATGTCCAAGTAGTGCATATCTCGTACCTCAAAGAAGCGGAAGCACGACAATTAATTGAACGTCCCGTCAAAGATTTTACCCTCCGCTATGAACCCAATGCCGTTGAGCGAGTGCTACAACTCACCCGTTGTCACCCGTTCTTGGTACAACTACTCTGCGCGGAAATTATTGTCCTTAAGAACGAACAAGACCCCTCTATTCGGCGATTGGCAACTTTAGCGGATGTGGAAGCCGCGATACCAGAAGCTTTGCAAAGTGGTGGCTTTTTCTTCGCTGATATTCAAAACAATCAAGTAGACGCTACCGGACAAGCTATTCTACGTTTTATCGCCGCTCAAGCGGAAGGAGCTATAGTTAGCCACCAAACTCTATTGCAACAGTTCCCCGATGCTAATATTACTCTCAGCTTGCTGTTGCAACGGGAGTTAATTGAGAAAGTTGACGACGGCTATGGCTTCCAGGTAGAGTTGATTCGCCGCTGCTTTGTTTGAATCATGTCCGGTAAGTTAGCTTATGACAAGTCTTCTGCCGGATATGATATCAAAGACTCGTTGACGGAGTTCAAAGACTCATCTAAGCTTAACTATTCGTTGCCCAGAGTTTTATTTACTAAAGCTACGCTTTATATCATCTGCCTGGGAACAGCCGCGAACTCTGTAGTTAAAAGTTAGGAGTTATTTATTCCTAACTTCTCATTAATTTCTACTTTTTTAGTTTGATGCTTAGACTAAAACAACGTGAGTTCAACGGGTTGATTTAGGTAAAAAAAGGGTGAAACTTAAATTAAAGGAAAAATACGCATGGTGTCTGTGCAATAGAATCTATTGTATCTCCGCTGGATGTAACGCAAATTTTTTGTTAGTTTTATCGATTACACCCCTAATGAAGTGGCGTAGAAATCCTCAAGACCGCGCTGCCTCACCGGATTAAGGATATTGTTTGCATACTGTTATACTTTGGCGCTTTCGCAAGAAAGGGCTTTCATCAATGCAGGGCATTTTATTACTGATAAGTGAGATAGCATATGCCTGCTGTATAAAATATCTATCTTTAGAAATACTTTGTTAAAAATGCCTGGTTACACAGTCCACCCCGCATGGTGGATTGACTTAAATATATTTACATATGTTATGATTTGTATTATTCTAATGTTATGATTTGTATTGTAATTCTAAGTTAACAGCCAGGAAATTATTTGCTGGTTTAGGCTATTTTAGGTTAATTTAAAACTAGAAAGCCAATTAAAGCAAACTTAGAAGTTTTTTAACACACAACCATTCATTAATAAAGTTAAAGTTTTGTTACTAGAAACTCAGATATATCTAAATTCTGAATTTTCAGGAGTGACTGATGTAGGTATGTTGAATACTGAGCAGTTAATTGACTGGATAAAGAAGAATTCTACTGTGATTTTCAATACAGTGTAGTAAGTCATCTTCGTTTTTAGCCATTTTATGGTTTGAGACTAATGCTAAAAAACTGCAAGTTGAGTATTAATCATGCCTGTAATCTCAAATTTAAATCTGGAGATAGACAATATGAGTAGCTTGCTAAGATAGGATTTTTGCAAAGTCGAACGGTCGGAAAGTTCCTAGAGACAAACATAGTGGAGTTGATTAAAATTCAGGAAAACTTCCTAAAAGTCCACTGTCATTCTGAAGAAAATAGAATGTTGCGAGTTTAGCGATATAAGGTTTAATAGTAATGCTAAAAAACAGCGAATTAAGGGTTAATCAAGGTTCTAATCTCAAATTAAACCTTGGAGATAAACGATACGAAGATTTCTCCAGAACAGACTTTTTACGAAATCGAACAGTTGGAAAGCCACTATTAAACATAGTGGAATAAATCTGAATTCAGATCAATTTTCCTCTGATTAAAATCAATAATCCCCAAATAAAAATTGCAAGTTTTATGGCAATATATTGTTAGTGGGACTAGTTGACTAGTTTAGAGGTTATCCTGAATATTAGATTAATCCACCTACAGAATTTACTCAAATGAATGGTGTTGTTTAATAACCTTGCCAGTCAGTAATAAAATCAAGCTTTTTTATTAAAAGCTTATTTTGTGTTGCCTTTTATCTCAAAGGATAAAGAGCATTATTTGCTGCTGGCATACATTAGGGTAAATCGCAATTATTTCCGAAATCTCACAATTTTTTTAATTGGAATAAGGACAACAGACATGAATAAGGTTCAAGCATCGTTTGAAGCTACGGAAGCTGCATTTCACGTGCAAGGTTACGAAAAAATCGATTTTAGTCTTGTCTATGTGAACGGTGCATTTGATATCAAAAACAGAGAAATTGCAGATATCTATACGAAATTGGGTCGCTGTTTGACTGTGATTGATGCAAATGTCTATAAACTTTATGGTGAGCAGATCAAGTCATATTTTAGGCACTATGACATTGAACTCACAGTATTTCCCATTATCATTACTGAGCCAGCTAAAACCCTTGCAAGTTTTGAAAAAATTGTTGACGCTTTTTCGGATTTTGGCTTAGTTCGTAAGGAACCAGTTTTAGTCATCGGTGGTGGTTTAATTACTGATGTGGCTGGATTTGCTTGCGCTGCTTACCGTCGCAAGAGTAACTACATTCGCATTCCTACCACGTTGATTGGTTTAATTGATGCAGGTGTAGCGATTAAGGTAGCAGTCAATCATCGCAAGTTGAAAAATCGCTTGGGAGCATATCATGCACCTTTGAAAGTGATCCTGGATTTCTCATTTTTGAAAACTTTGCCAACGGCTCAAGTTCGTAATGGGATGGCAGAGTTAGTGAAAATTGCTGTAGTTGCTAACTCTGAAGTCTTTGAACTGCTATACAAATATGGCGAAGAACTGCTTTCCACTCACTTTGGACATGTGAATGGTACACCAGAACTTAAAGAGATTGCCCATAAAGTCAACCACGAGGCAATCAAAACTATGCTGGAGTTAGAGACTCCTAACTTGCATGAAATAGACCTCGATCGCGTCATTGCCTACGGTCATACTTGGAGTCCTACCCTAGAATTAGCACCTCACATACCCCTCTATCATGGTCACGCGGTCAATATAGATATGGCTTTGTCTGCAACCATTGCAGCACAACGAGGCTATATTCCAACAGGGGAGCGCGATCGCATCCTAGACTTGATGAGTGGTATAGGTCTATCACTCGATCATCCTCTACTAGATGGCGATTTGCTGTGGTATGCTACCCAGTCTATTAGCTTGACACGAGATGGCAAACAACGCGCAGCCATGCCTCGTCCTATTGGTGAGTGCTTCTTTGTCAATGATCTGACTCGTGAAGAACTTGATGCTGCCTTAGCTGAACACAAACGTCTTTGTGCTAAATACCCTCGTGGCGGAGAAGGTGTTGACGCATACATTGCAACTCAAGAAGCCCAGCTATTGGGGGTGTAAAGATATGACGAGTGTTGTAGGACAAGAAACAGCCAGACCGATAACGCCACACAGCATCTTAGTAGCCCAGCTACAGAAAACCCTCAAATTGGCACAAGAGAGTAATATTCCCGTAGAGATATTAGATTCTCTGCGCCAGGGAGTTCAATTAGCAGCGGGTTTAGATCCCTACTTGGATGATTACACCACCCCGGAATCGAGCGCATTAACAGCATTGGCGCAAAAAACTAGCAAAGAAGACTGGAGCAAACGCTTCACTGATGGTGAAACAGTGCGTCAACTAGAGCAGGAGATGCTCTCAGGACATCTTGAAGGACAGACATTGAAAATGTTTGTTCACATGACCAAGGCAAAGCGCATCCTAGAAGTAGGAATGTTCACAGGATATTCAGCCTTGGCAATGGCAGAAGCGTTACCAAGCGATGGGCAACTCATTGGTTGCGAAGTAGACTCCTATGTCGCCCAATTTGCTCAAGCTTGCTTTGGTGAATCTCCCCACGGCAAGAAAATCGCCGTAGAAGTAGCACCTGCCCTAGAGACACTCCACAAGCTAGCAGCAAGAAAAGAAGTATTTGATCTGATCTTCATCGATGCCGATAAAAAGGAGTATGTAGAGTACTTCCAGACCATTTTGGATAGTGACTTACTAGCTCCTGACGGCTTAATCTGCGTGGATAATACTTTGTTGCAGGGACAAGTTTATCTACCGTCCGAACAACGCACCGCTAACGGTGAAGCGATCGCTCAGTTCAACCGTGTTGTCGCCGCCGATCCTCGTGTAGAGCAAGTTCTGTTACCTATACGAGATGGTGTAACCCTGATTAGACGCGTTGTGTAATTGAGGGATGAGGGAGATGAGCAGAGAAGTCTGAGCCTCGGCTCAGACTTTTGAGGGATGAAGAAGATAAGAAGGAATAATTTTTCGCTTGCTTCCTCATCTCCCCCTGCTCAAGAAAGCTTCCTCATCTCCCCTACTTCCTCATGTTTCTTTACTTTCAAAGACTTATGACACAATCAATCTCCTTATCTATGGCTGAATCTACAACGTCATCAACTGGTGTCAGGGTAAAGGTAGTGGCTCTATTCAAGACTCTCGGTACTCTGACATTATTACTAATAGCCTTGCCGTTCAATGCTTTTATAGTGTTGATATCTTTGCTGTGGGGGATTGTGCAGCCGTTTACGAAAAAAGCTGTCGTAGCTGCTCATCCTCAGACTATCTTGGTGAGTGGAGCCAAGATGACTAAAGCATTGCAACTTGCCCGCTCCTTCCATGCAGCAGGACACAGAGTTATTTTGATTGAAGGTCACAAATACTGGTTGTCTGGGCATCGATTCTCAAAGGCTGTAAGTCGTTTTTATACAGTTCCCGCACCGCAAGAAGACCCAGAAGGCTATATCCAGGCGCTAGTAGAAATCGTTAAAAAGGAGAGGGTTGACGTTTATGTACCTGTATGCAGTCCTGTAGCTAGTTATTACGACTCTTTAGCAAAGCCTGCACTATCAGAGTATTGCGAAGTTTTCCACTTTGATGCAGATATAACCAAGATGCTAGATGATAAATTTGCCTTCACTGATCAGGCGCGATCGCTTAGTTTATCTGTCCCAAAGTCTTTTAAAATCACAGATCCTCAACAAGTTATCAATTTCGATTTTAGTCAAGAAACCCGCAAATATATTCTTAAAAGTATTTCTTACGACTCCGTTCGCCGTTTAAATTTAACTAAACTTCCCTGCGACACCCCAGAAGAGACAGCAGCCTTTGTCAACAGTTTACCCATCAGTCCAGAAAAATCTTGGATTATGCAAGAGTTTATTCCTGGTAAGGAGTTATGCACACATAGTACAGTCCGGGATGGGGAATTAAGATTGCATTGCTGTTCAAACTCTTCTGCATTTCAAATCAACTATGAAAACGTCGAAAATCCTCAAATCCGTGAATGGGTGCAACACTTCGTCAAGAGTTTGTCACTGACTGGGCAAGTTTCTTTCGACTTTATCCAAGCTGAAGACGGTACAGTTTACGCCATTGAATGCAATCCCCGTACCCATTCGGCAATCACAATGTTCTACAATCATCCTGGGGTTGCAGACGCCTATCTTGGTAAAACTCCCCTAACTGCACCTCTGGAACCACTAGCAAGTAGCAAGCCCACTTACTTGATATATCACGAAATCTGGCGACTAACTGGTATCCGTTCCTGGAAACAATTGCAAACATCGGTTAATACCCTAGTGCAAGGCACTGATGCCATTTACAGCCTTAATGACCCTGTACCATTTTTGACTTTGCATCATTGGCAGATTCCCTTACTTTTACTGAAGAATCTGCAACAACTTAAAGGATGGGTAAAAATAGACTTCAACATTGGCAAACTGGTGGAATTAGGTGGCGATTAAATGCTTCTCCTCTCCCTCCTAGAGCGTCACTCTAGGAAAGCGAAGTGCTTACTCTCAGCAGAACAAGCAATTTATTCAAAAAGCCCAGCAAGACTTATGGTAGCAGAAAGGGTGATCACAAAGCAAGAACCTTATGGTTACAGCAACTCTGTTAAAGACCATTAACCTGCAAACTTGGAGACAAATTCTGGTCTTTTAGCGTGATCCTATCGCTTTGCATCTTTTTCAAGAAGTTATTTGTTTGGGAGAAAATGCAAATTCTGACTATTAAATCTCACCTTTAATCAGTAAAACAAGTTTTTACAATTGATTTAAGATTGCTATATCAGAAGGATTTTACATATAGTTAATGCCTGCACAACTAGGTTAGCAATATTAAAAATGCTATCTTAAAGGCAAAGGTCATTTGCTAAATTTTTGAGGAAAACGCTATGACTACAACGCTCATAGAGGCTACTTCTATCGAGTCATTGCTAGGTAAAGAGGCAGAAGACCTGCTTACCTACAAAGCAAAAGTTTCTCGTGATTTACTACATTTGCCGGGTTCAGACTTTGTAGATCGAATTTGGCTCAACAGCGATCGCAATCCCCAAGTATTGCGTAATCTCCAGCTACTTTACTCTACTGGTCGTCTGGCGAATACTGGTTATTTGTCTATTCTACCAGTAGACCAAGGGATTGAACACTCAGCAGGTGCGTCTTTTGCGCCCAATCCAATTTACTTTGACCCAGAAAATATTGTCAAGCTAGCGATCGCCGCAGGTTGCAATGCGGTTGCTACCACTTTGGGGACATTAGGGATCGTTTCGCGCAAATATGCCCACAAAATACCCTTTATTGTCAAAATCAATCACAACGAATTGCTGACTTTCCCCAATCAATTTGACCAGGTATTGTTTGCTGATGTGGAACAAGCTTGGAATTTAGGGGCGGCCGCCGTAGGTGCGACAATTTACTTTGGCTCAGACCAGTCTACCAGACAAATCAAAGAAATCAGCCAAGCTTTTAAACGCGCCCATGAACTGGGGATGGTGACAATTCTCTGGTGCTATCTGCGGAACAACGCTTTTAAACAAGATAAAGATTATCACCTTGCTGCTGACCTCACCGGACAGGCGAATCATTTGGGTGTGACGATTGAAGCCGACATCATCAAACAAAAGTTACCCGAAAATAACAATGGTTATGGAGCAGTTGCCAAAGCCACTGGTAAGAGTTACGGCAAAACCGATGAGCGAGTTTACACAGAATTGACAACTGATCACCCAATTGATTTAACTCGTTACCAAGTACTGAATTGCTACTCTGGGCGTGTGGGGCTGATTAATTCTGGTGGGGCGACTGGTAAAAATGACTTCGCCGAAGCAGTTCGCACGGCTGTAATTAACAAACGGGCTGGTGGTACGGGATTAATTTCTGGGCGAAAGACGTTCCAGCGTCCCTTTGAGGAAGGTGTGAAGCTATTTCACGCCATTCAAGATGTTTACTTGTCGCCGGATGTGACTATAGCTTAGGGAGTGGGGGAGCAAGAATTTTAGATTTTGGATTTTGGATTTTAGATTGAAATTTAATCCAAAATTTAAAATCCAAAATCCAAAATTGAATTGCCCCATTTCCTACTTCAAACCCAGAAGATTCAAGACTATGTACAAGCTCCCGGCATATGTAGCAGAACCAAGCAGTACGCAAACTGGCAGTGTCAGCACCCAGGCTAGCAGAATATTTCTCAAGGTGTCCGCTTGCAAACCAGAATGGTTCGCCGCCATTGTACCCGCTACACCAGATGATAGGACGTGAGTGGTGCTGACTGGCAGACCGAAGTAATCCGCAGCACCAATAGTTGTCATAGCTACTAACTCGGCGGAAGCTCCTTGAGCGTAGGTAAGATGGTCTTTGCCAATCTTTTCACCCACTGTCACCACGATGCGTTTCCAACCAATCATTGTGCCAAGACCTAGTGCAATGGCAACGGCAAATTTTACCCAATTGGGAATAAATTTGGTTACTTTATCCAACTGCTTCTTATAGCCGGTAAGCACCTCTTCTTGTTTGGCATCAGTTAATTTTTTCTGGTTGTCCAGTTTCCCAATTGTTCCAGCGACTAGATACATATCGGTTCGTAATGAGCCAAGCTCATCCTGTGAAAGCTGCTTGAAACTAGTCTTACCAGCAAGCTTATCTCCAATTGTCCGACTCTGGGCTGCAAGGGCTGCGAATGTTTTATCGTTGGCTTCGCCAGTTGGTTTGAGGAAGTTGGAAAGCTCATCTGTGATGTTTTGGCCATTCAAGGATGTTCCAGACACTTGTTGTTGCAGCACTGGAATCACAGAGTTGGACGTAGCGGCCAACTGAGCGATCGCCCTGGCATCGGTATCCATATTCAGTGCAAACATACCCGGTAGAATACCCACTAAGATCAGCATGATCAGACCCATACCTTTTTGACCATCATTTGAACCGTGGGCGAAGCTCACACCAGTACATGTCAAGATTAACAAAGCACGTATCCAAGGCGGTGGTGTTTTATTCCCTTCTGGTGCACGGTACAACTCTGGTCGGTTGATCAGTCTCTTAGCCAGCAGTAACAGCAGTCCGGCGCAGGTGAATCCAACAATTGGCGAAACCAGTAGAGATGTGAAAACTTCCTGGGTCTTTGCCCAATTCACGCCCTCGCCAAAGACATGACCCTTAGACAACAGTGAATTTGCTAAACCAACACCCATGATTGAGCCAATCAGCGTATGTGAACTGGATGCAGGTAAGCCCAAGTACCAAGTTCCCAAGTTCCACATGATCGCCGAAATCAAAAGTGCAAACACCATTGCGAAGCCTGCACTTGAGCCAACATTAATTACCAACTCAACGGGAAGCAGGGCAACAATGCCAAAAGCAACGGCTCCACTTGATGTCAGCACACCAATTAGGTTCCAACAGCCTGACCAGACGACGGCGATGTTTGGCTTCAGGCTATGAGTGTAAATGACTGTAGCAACTGCATTTGCAGTATCATGAAAACCATTGACAAATTCAAAGCTTAGTGCTAGACCCAGCGCCAAAGCCAGAAATAAATATTCCATTTAGCACTCCTAATAAAAGACAAGAATGCAGCCTGACAAAAATAATTTGTGTTGTGAAAAACTATTAAAACTGGGAAAAAAACCTGGAGTTATTGCAATTCAACGAGCTACTCAAAAAGTTATGGTTATAAATACAACCTTCTCCTGAACAGATTTTTTGATTGCATTTGCTATCTCGAAATAAGAATAGGTTCTAATTACAATTGAAGATTAGGATAGATAGGTTAAGAAATAAATAAGAAACAGTAAATAATAAATTAAGGAACTTCAAATCATAGTTGTGGGGATTGGGGAGTGGGGGGAGCAAGGGGAGAAGAATTAATACCCAATGCCCCAAGGCTATTTCATTCTCATCTAGCCCGGCTCAGAATGAATTCTGAGTCTAATAGCGAAAGTTCGTCTAAAGACGACTGAGAAAAGGTTATAGTCCAATACGCTTGGGTTAGCGTCAAAAATCTTAAACTGTGTAGGTTGGGTTGAGGAACGAAACCCAACATTTTTGAGGGTTTGTTCGGTTTCACTTCCCTACGGGACGCTGTTCGCGAACGTTCAACCCAACCTACGATTATCCTTAACCCAAGCGTATTGGGTTATAGTCCGTTAAAACGTACTTTAGCTATAAGAAAAGTAACTTTAGTTCTGGGCGGTTTATACCTAGAACTAAATAGCCTGCCCCATGCCCCATTGTTATCTAACGTTTCTCAGTAAGAAATCTGGCTGACCACAACTTTTTTGCGATCGCTTCAAAATCTCGGCGCTACAAATACCAGCTTCACCGTTTTTGGAATAACAAAAGAAGACTTCTTGCAAAAATCTTCCCGAACCAGAACAAAAAGGTGCTATACCATCAGCACTAATTTGATTATTGGCACTCACAAATGAATTTTTAAAATTTGTAATTGTGGTACGCAAGGGTTTATTCGGACGATTATAAGCTGCGGGAATAGCGATAGCATCTTTTAACTTTTTACTGAATGCAAAGTATTCCGCAGGAGTTTTCCCCGAACAAGTACCATGTTTTTCCCATTCATGATCGGGAAGTTTATTACTAGGATACAAATTGGGAAACTGCTGCTTTACTTCCGACGGTAATTTTTGCGTGGAACAATTAGCAGGATAACCAGTTTGGTACTGTGGCCACAAACCATGTAGTACAAAACCAAGTTTCCTTCCAGAACCGCACTGCTGCGGGTCACGAGTACCATTTGCTGCACAATAATCCGGCGACCAAGAGAGTGTTAAGACATAAAAATCAAATTGACCCGGAGTACCGCGATTTTGAGCAATGGCAGCATTAGGTATAAAAAGACTAGTAATTAACAGAGAACATGCGATGAAAAGTTTATTGAATTGCATATAATTAGTTTTCCCTAAAATCAAAACACTACATAGACTATATTGTTAAGAGTCAAGGGTCAAGAGTCAGTAATTCTTCGTAATTATCCAGTTCCCAATCCCCAACAAATTCAGAAAAAGCAAATCTTGGTAGGGATTCTGGGATATCCTTAGATAAGTGAAAGATTTGCCAAAATATAGTAAGAATGAAGCTGGCAGCAAGAGTAAGTCAGGTAACACCTTCATTAACCTTAGCGATCGCAGCCAAGGCTAAGGCACTGAAGGCGGAAGGAATAGATGTTTGTAGTTTTAGCGCTGGAGAACCAGATTTTGATACCCCAGCGCATATTAAAGCCGCAGCAGTCAAAGCTTTGGATGAAGGCAAAACCAAATACGGTGCAGCAGCTGGAGAACCAAAGTTAAGGGAAGCGATCGCCCACAAGCTTAAAATTGATAACGGTCTTGATTACAAGTCAGAGAATGTCATTGTCACCAATGGCGGGAAACATTCTCTGTACAACTTAATAGTGGCGCTAATTGATCCAGGTGATGAGGTAATTATCCCTGCTCCTTACTGGTTAAGTTATCCCGAAATGGTGACTTTAGTCGGTGGAGTTTCAGTAATTGTGCCTACAGATGCAACGACGGGTTATAAAATTACTCCCGAACAACTCCGTAAAGCAATCACGCCCAAGACGAAGTTATTTATCCTCAACTCCCCATCTAATCCCACAGGGATGGTTTACACGCCAGATGAAATCAAAGCACTGGCGCAGGTAGTAGTTGATGCAGATATCTTTGTCGTCTCTGATGAGATTTACGAAAAGATTCTCTACGACGGTGCAGAACATATCAGCATCGGTTCTCTTGGGAAGGAAATTTTTGACCGCACTTTGATTAGTAATGGGTTTGCGAAGGCTTATTCGATGACTGGGTGGAGACTTGGTTATTTAGCGGGGCCAGTGGAGATTATTAAAGCCGCGAGTACCATCCAAGGGCATAGTACATCTAACGTGTGTACCTTTGCCCAATATGGTGCGATCGCGGCTTTGGAAAGTTCTCAAGATTGTGTCGAAGAAATGCGTCAAGCCTTCGCCAAAAGGCGACAGGTAATGCTAGACAGACTCAACGCCATTCCCGGATTGAGTACTGCAAAACCAGATGGCGCTTTTTATCTGTTCCCTGATATCAGCAAAACCGGTCTAAAATCCCTAGAATTTTGTGACGCTTTGTTGGAAAAACACCAAGTTGCAGTCATTCCCGGAATTGCTTTTGGCGCTGATAACAACATTCGCCTTTCTTACGCCACAGATATGGCGACGATTGAAAAGGGAATGGATAGATTGGAGAAATTTGTCAAGTCGCGTATTTAGTTAGTTGTTATTCGTCATTCGTCATTTGTGAGGAGAAATTACCAACTCTCCAACTTCTTAACTCCACCTTTTCGACTCAGAACTGGTGGAGTTGATTTTCAAACCTAAAGTTCCGAGTTTTGAGCTTGAAGTTCCAACGAATGAATCAGATTCCAGGGTGTCAAAACTTGCGATCTATAGTTGCTTCATCACGTCCTAAACGTTTTGCTAGCGAGCCTGTTGCTCACTTGACCACTCTTAAGCCAATAGAGCATTTGCAATCTTTCTTTGCTGCTTGCTGCTGTGGCGTGTGTGAGAGCTTTCTCCAATTCTGAAATATCGATTTGGAATGGACGACTCATAACAAAATCACTAAGTACACCATCTAAAAGTTTGACGTAGTTTGGCGCATCTTCATACAGAATTGGTATTACAGTTGAATTAACATCAATGGGTTTATCACAGAAGGCTAACCTTCGTTCTAAATAAGTTTCTCTGCATGACAGTGTAGGAAGTATAGTAGCAGAAGATCCTGGCACATTAACAGAACCGTAATATTGAATTCCATGACTAGGAAGCATTATCTTTTGAACTTCCCACAACCCTAAGTGTTTACCCCAATCTGGTAGACCAATTTCCTCAGAATCATCTATCAATTGAATAGGTTCTGGCCAATTAAAGGGTGCTTTTTGCAGATTTAGTGGTCTCCAACCTCCTGTACATATCTCAAAATTAACTTCAACATTAGGATAGGTGGTTACCAGCAGATATCGAGACCCGCTTTTTTTAATGTTTGAAATGCCTTTACTGATATCATAAAAAGACAAATGCACTAACGCATCTCGGCACAAAATAATATCAGCCTTGGGCAGTGTATCCTTTGTTAGGTCTAGCCTTCTAAAAACTCGATTGTGTTGTGCATATTTGTCTATATTTGTTTTACAAATGCTGTGAACTATATCAGCACCCAAATATGTACTGACTTCGAGATCAATCTCTTTCATCCAATTGAAGTCACCACAGGCGAGATCCAAAAATGTTTTTGCATCTAGGTTCTTAACTAGACTGGGCAATTTCCTCCTAATCTCCTCTGTTTTTTTGAGGGTTGAACCCCAGCCAGAAGCTGACTCAGGACAATTCCATAGGTTATGATGAAAAATGGTCTTGAACGTTTCTTCCATACTTAAGTAGGTGCGTGGGAAAATTTATAACTATGTCATTGCGAGCGGAGCAAAGCGAAGTGAAGCAATCACAAGAGTTTCGAGCATTTTACATTTCGTTACATAGTTAGGTTTATTTGAGCTAACTTACTTAGTGTTTATCTGAAGTAGATACTGGAGACGACTTAATAACACCAAAGAAATGACTTCCTGCAAAATCCTAAGTTGACGCGCATCTAAATTTGATAATTTAGCGCCAGAATCGGTTTGCTGCCTTAGATTGCCCTGTAAAACTAGATGACGAACAGCTGATCAAATTGCATGAGAAGGGAAGCAATCAAATCGTAAGGAGAAGCAATATGCAGAGCAGTCAAAAAGAATTGTCATTGAGTAATTGAAAATATCTTTTGGCTACCATAACTATGACAATTTTATTCAAACGCGCAAGCTCAATTAATGCAAATTTGACTTCATCGACATTCTCTTGATGATCAGCGTTACATAGAGTTTGTTTGTGCGGCTCTTGTTCCGACATGTTCTTCGCAATTGTCAGTCTTTCTTCTTCAGAGTCAAAAGAGTCTCGAAGTCTATCTTTATTCCTCTGCCCGGGAGCTTCAGCCTGTCCACGAATTTTGGCATCTTCTTCAATATTCTCGAATGAGACCTTAACTTTTTGAAGTCCTTTCCGAATTGCCTCTGTACCCATCCCCTGCCAAGTATCAAGCTGTAGCAAATAGCTGTCACACACTTCCCATTGAAGACGAGCCCCAAGGATTGAAGCGGTTAGTAACGTGGCTAATTGTATGTTGGGTGCGTTATTTACCCATCCCTCACTAATATGTTTCACAAAAAGAACAGTAAATCGTTCTGAACCATCTCTCCCATTTTCCATTCCGTATAAGATAGGTCTAAACAATCTGCCATCTGATGACTGGAACGTCCATTGGACTACTGAGGGTTCTTGTCTCCCACAATGGGCTAGGTAGATGGAGTCTTCAAGCTCTCTTACCCATCCTTGATTACTATCTGATGGTAGATTCTTGACGATCTGTTCCCAAGTCCAGTTATTATTTATCCAAGGATGAGGATCAATCAGACCAAAAATTTCCAATGACCCTGAGGTTTGGGCTTGAACACGAATCTTTTGTGATAAATTTTCTCTGTTCAGATCCTTATGATTTTCTAGAATCAAAGTGATTGCCTTTGGAAAAATCTGTTGACGGGATCTAGAAATTGATTGATTATCGTTATTTTGTCCATTCATTTCATCAATATTTGCAATACTACTGCTGAGTTGTCCTGGTTCGCAGTCTAAAACATTTTCCCATTCCAAACCTAATTCATTGCAAATAGATTGGAAGATATTCTTATTAACAGATCGTCTGGCAAAAAAATTCCATAGAGTTTGTCGAGAACAACGTGCCCTTCCTGCCAAGTGGTCTTTTGTCCAACCCCTGAGTCGAAATGCTTCCTGAGCTTTTTTCAGCCCATCTGTCGATGCTCGGTATGACCTATCCATTGCCAACCTATCACAACTCTTACATCAGTTTTGCACAAATCCATCCAAACATTTAACTCAAAAAGCGATCGCCTCTGTTCTAACCAAGACGCGATCACTCACTTTTTCTTGGAGATCGCCTTGTCGAATAAACAGGCGATCGCACTTCAACTAAGACCCTGTATCCGAGCCTCGGTCTATCCGTTGGTTTTGCTCTTGATGAGTTGTCACTGTAGTCGTGGGATTGCTTTGCATGTTAATCGCTAATAGATTAACCACTGGTGTTGCTGGTCTGAATACCATCACAGCAAACGCAAAAAATATTGCTGCTATTGCCACAATCGCAACGTTATTGCTGCTGTCTTTGATCACGGCAGTCATCAGATGCTTTAGCAGTGTATAAAACTGCTGTTCGTTGGAGCTAGCAGGTAAATTTTTGGCTACACTGTGGAAAAATACTTCAGCAAAAGTTGATTTATGATTGGAATTGTGGGGTCTACGGCGATCAAATTTCATAGTTGTAACCTCGTACTTTCAATGTCATACCTGGAGCTAGTCCAGGTTTTTTTTGAAGCTATGCTTCTTTTCTTAGAGTACAAAGTTCAAAACAAATTTTGGTCAAAGTTGGCTGTTAGAGTTATGTAATAGTTATGTCAAAGTTGCACTCACAGCTATGGCGCGATCTTTTATTGGGAATTTTGATGCAAGGTTAAATCACCATTAAGCTGAATTTTGCATCAGAGGGTATGGTTGAATTAATATCTCTGCCGGAATCCCCAATTGTTGATGCAAACCCCGAACCATCTCCAATGTTAACGCTTGCTTGCGATGCAAAATCTCGGCAATTTCTGCCTTACTGCCAATAACAGGCTCTAAATCATCCAAAGATAATCCACGAGATTCGAGATAATATAAAATTGCTTCAATAGGATCTGGTGCTTCGATTGGGTAATGCTTTTGCTCGTATGCTTCCACAAGTGTAGTTAAAACTTCCAAGCGGTCAGACTCTAGTGTGTTTAGTTCCGCATCAAACAATCTTTCAATTTCATCAAGTGCAGCACGATAATCAGCTTCGGTGCGGATTGGACGAAGTTCAAGCATAGGTATTACTGCCTAAAATGCTTGTTGCATCTACGTTATCGTATTCTTTAGGCGTTCCAATAAAACGAATAAAAATAATTCTAATATCATAACGAACATGAACAATTAAGCGATAATCGTTGCCTTTGATATTAAAAAAAACACGGTTATTAGGAATAATACTGGCATTGCGATAGGTACTTTCGATATTTACCGGACTATCCCATTCTGCACGAGATGCTTCATCAAACCAAGCCTTTAATGGCTGTTCCGCATCGGGATATGCTTCCCAAAACTCTCGTAAAGTGCTGCGGGCAATAATTCGCATCGTTATCTGCTAATAATTCCAAGTCTGCACTTGTCCAGCGTATCCATTGATCAATGGTTTGGCTCATAGGAACCTCTGAAATATTGATACTAATACCTTAATGTCATTTGTCATTTGTTATTCTGCTCTCATACCCCATGCCCCATGCCCCACGCCCCTCACATCTACATCAACTCCATCTCTCGCAACCCCTGGCGTAGTCTCTTCGCCTCTTCGGGATTATACCTTTCATGAAGGGCGATCGCTTTTCTAAAAGCTGTTAAACTATCTTGATGATTGCCAACTTTGAGCAACACTACTCCTAAATTTTGATACGCTTCAGCATAGTTGGGATTTAACGCGATCGCATTTTGATAACATGCGATCGCATCTGTAAATAAACCCAAAGCCTTAAATATCATCGCTAAATTATAATGTCCAACAACAAAAGTCGGGTCAATCTTCAAAGTTGTAGCATAAGCAGTTTTTGCACCATTGAAATCTCCTGCTGCTTTGAGTAAGTTACCCAAGTTGTTGTATGCTCCTAATTTGAGCATCGGGTAAATTGGCAATTTGATCGCAGCTTTATAGTGAGATATAGCCTGTGGAGATTTTTGCAACCGACTGTAGGCAATACCTAAATGATAGTGGAGTTCATATAGAATATCGTAGTTTTCTTCAGCAGTGGCGATTCCTCGTCTAAGCAACTCCATACCTTGGGTAATTTTCCCAGTTTCCACATACAATGCCCCTAATTTACTGCAAACATAGGGGTCATCAGGATGAGTCGCAAGAAACCCTGACATCGCCGTAGCTGCTTTGGCATATTTGTTATTTTGAGCGATCGCACTTTTTTGATATCCTGTGTGTAGAATTGCAACGCCTGGTAAATAACCTACTTGCAAATGGGATTCTTTGGTTAAAATTGCTGACACACTATCATCTACTAAGGCGTGGTAAGGACGGTCAAAACGAATATCTGGATGATTGCGGAATAGCCTGGAAACCAGAGAATAAGGAGATTGTTCTGCACCAACTTCATGGCGGACGAGGTTGATCAGCAGGTATTCATCTCTAGCGATCGCCTCTCGCAACTGCGGTACAATTGCTGGTGTCAGAGCTTCATCAGCATCTAATACCAAAATCCAATCACCAGTGACATATTTTAGAGCTGCATTGCGGGCAGCACTGAAGTCATTACACCATTTAAAATGATAGACTTTTGCACCGAGTTGTTGGGCAATATTGGGAGTGCGATCAATTGAGCCTGTATCCAATACTACTATTTCATCCACCACTTTTCTGACACTGTTCAGGCATTTAGGTAGTGTTGCGGCTTCGTTTTTCACAATCATGCACAGACTGAGTTTCATATTGCCAATAAATTCTGGGTTCAGATTTTTTGCTTGCTGTTGTTACCAACTTTTATTTTGTGCCGACATAGCATCAGCTCATCATATGGCGAGTTTTTCCCAAAGGACAGAATGAGAAAACCTCCGTTGTTGGAACTGGCGTGGAAACCACGCCAGGTGCTTCTCTCTACAGCCCTTCTCCTAAAGGAGACGCTCTTGCGTTCGGGCATCCTACGGCAGGCGCTAGCCTCTCCTTTTGGGAGAAGGGGAGACTAAGGCGAACAAGTCGGGCATTGCCCGCCCAACGCACTGGCTTCCCAGATGCAAAGAGTGCGAACACGCAAGGGACGCGGACTCTAAGAGGCTGCGCCCCTTAGTACAACAGGGAGAAGACCTTGCTGGCTCCCCAATACACTGCCTCCCCTACATCAAGCTGTAAAGTGTAATTTTGATCTGTGTCACACTATTGACACATTATCTACACATCTTATTCATGATATTGAAATAAATTAATTTCTCATAGTTAATTTTTTGTTACAAAAACCAGAGTCACGATTTACTCTACTAATTTTTTATCTTTACTCTTCATAAAAGTAATTTGGCATAATAAAACTAAACTATGTGAAGAAATCAAAACAATAGATTTATCTAATGGGTGTTCGGTAATAGTTAATAATATTTTTAACTAGTTATTACCCATTTTGTCTGCTTATCTAAATATAATAGACATTGTATAAATAGTCATATAAATAAATAATGAAAAATTCATTGGCAAAAATACCAGCATTACTTCGCCAAAGGTTCAAACAAAATTTGCGATCGTTTAACCATTGGTTTTTAGATACACCGGAAAGGGCACTATTAGAAGCTCAACAAGCAGCTCAAAGAATTAAAAATGTTGAAATCGAACATTTTGGCAACAAAAAAATATCACCCGAATCAGGAAATTATACTGAAAATGTCATGTCTTACTGGCAAGTATACCTTGATAAAAATTTAACTATTATCAAGATCAAGCTTGCAGAATTCCAGCTTAGTCGGAGAATTATCAATATCTCTAATCCTATTTTATTAGAAAAATTAAAGGTTATTGATGAAATTATAGAGAAGTATGCTATCAAAGACAAAGTAATTAGCAACAGCGCATTATTATCAACTCCTCAACCTCTAAAAATTAACGCCAGCGAAATTAATAAACAGTCAGATTCATATGATATTAATGATATTCGACCAACACCTCCATCTGAAGATACTGGAGTGTTTCCGAGTTCTATAGGAAAAACAGTTAATAAAATTAGAGCAAATTTAACCCCGCAGGCAGAAGAAGAATTTATGAGAAATTATCGAATTTCTCAAAATAGGACAAAAATTGCTCTGAGATTTCTAATAATTCTAATTATTGTGCCCATTTTAACTCATAATTTATCTAAACCATTTATAGTAAATCCTATATTAGAAAGGATTAGAGGAGATAATAAAATTCAAATTTTCCTTAATTCTGATATGGAAAAAGAAGCTCTCCATGAATTACATATTTTTGAGCAAGGATTGAGATTTGAATATTTACTCAATCAAGCCCCTCCACTCTCATCAGAGGTAATCCAAGAAAAAATTAAAGACAAAGCAAGGGAAATGGCTGATGAATTTTATCTTAAAAGTAGTAGCGCTATCAGCAATGTTTTTGCAGATTTAATATCACTACTTTCTTTTAGTATAATCATCGCTTTGAGCAAAAGAGAAATTATGATTCTCAAGTCTTTTATGGATACCATTGTCTATGGTCTGAGCGATAGTGCTAAGGCTTTTTTAATTATTCTCTTTACAGATATATTTGTAGGATTTCACTCACCAGATGGGTGGGAGGTTCTTCTTGAAGGAATAGCAGAACATTTAGGTTTGCCAGGCAATAGAAATGTAATCTTTTTCTTTATTGCGACATTTCCTGTGATTTTAAACACTATCTTTAAATACTGGATATTCCGCTATCTAAGTCGCTTATCTCCGTCAGCATTAGCGACATTAAAAGAGATGGATGAGTAATTAATAGTTCCTAATCCCCTACGGTTACGCCTTTTCTGCGGAACGCTACGCGAACCCATAGGAGATTACGAATTATTTTGACGCATTTGTCTCCTGATTCGCTAGGCTATGTATATCCTGGTTCTTCCGAAGCGTGCTATGGATTTTGAAAGCAAAACCAATGCCCCAACTGCTACAGACAACATAGAGTTTGCTCAACCAACTACTACCCGTAAGCCACTGGAATTGTTGCGAGATACTGAGGCTTTGCTACGTCGCCCAACCGTAGCAACCCTGTCGCCGATTTTACCACCAAAACTGAGCAATAGATTCCAAGCAACCTCATCTTTGGCAGATGATTCCTTTAAGGAACTGGCAGAAATTGACCTAGACAGTATTAGTGATTTTGAACTGCGACCTGTACGAATTTGTGTTGGCTTCAGCTTTGTTGGTTTTGGGGCGCTGATGATATTATTGCTGCTGCTGTACTTAAATACGTTGCATCCAGAACTCAGTACGGTTGAACAGATTCGGCAATATTGGTATCAATATGTTTGGTTTGTTAGTTTAGGTGTCACGGGGATGTTTATGTTGGGCCGTGAAGCAATGCGTCCTATGCCAAGGCGACGGAAATAATTCGTAATGACGCTCATTTCTTGCTGAGGCTTCCCTATCGCTACGTACCCCTATGGGAAAGCAAGCTACGCGAAGCGTCTCCTAGAAAAAAGAGTCATTCGTAATTAAGTTACCCAGCTTGAGGAGGCTTTCCTCGTTCCCATGCTCCGCATGAGAATGCATTCATGTGGGCTGCTGACTCAGTATTCAGCCATTCCTATTGCTCTGCATAAGAACGAGAGAAGAATGGGAAATCGAGCTTTTTTCGACTTGTGTGTACACCGTAGCCTGATGCTGGGGCATTAAAATTCAGGTTTTATAGGGAAGCTTCAAAACCTGAAAACTCAGTCTCTCTAAAGAACACAGCTATAAGATAATTTTATTAGAGTTCCGAATAAAAGAAGCGATAGAGCCAAAATTCTTTAATTAATAAATGATAATTTTTAGAAATAGCACTTCAAAATGTGCTTCGGTATAAGCAGCCATTAGGAAATTTTATATATGAATCACGATGCTTTCATTGTTCCACCAGGTTCAAAGATTTCTCTGAAAAAAAACTATGACCCAGCTTATAAGACTGATTTTGATCAAAAAAGTGATGCTGTAACTAGATTAAAGACAGATATTGAACGATTAGCAAATTACCAAAATATTCTCTACGCTCAAAACACCTATGGATTGCTGATTATTTTTCAGGCAATGGATGCTGCTGGCAAAGATAGCACAATTAAACACGTGACTTCTGGTGTGAACCCGCAAGGATTTCAGGTGTTTAGTTTTAAGGGGCCCAGTGCGGAAGAATTAGACCATGACTACATGTGGCGAACAACTAAGGCTTTGCCAGAAAGAGGTCGAATTGGGATATTCAACCGTTCATACTATGAAGAAGTGCTAGTGGTTCGTGTGCATCCAGAAATGCTTAAAAAACAACAACTACCCCATTTTACTGAAGGAAATAAGATATGGAAACAGCGCTTTGAAGAAATAAATAACTTTGAAAAATATTTGGTTGATAATGGTGTGATCATCCTGAAGTTTTTTCTGAATGTCTCGAAATCAGAGCAGAAAAAACGCTTTTTACAACGGATTGAATCTCCTGAAAAAAATTGGAAGTTTTCAGATAGTGATGTGCAGGAACGAGCTTTTTGGGATGATTATATGAATGCTTATGAAGAAGTTTTTAACCATACTAGTACTAAATGGGCGCCGTGGTACATTATTCCTGCCGATCGCAAATGGTTTACACGCCTAACCGTTGCCAACATCATCTGCACAAAATTACAAGAACTAAATCTGCAATACCCAACATTGAGTGAGGAACATAGACAGCAACTTTTACAGGCGAAACGCATTCTAGAGCAGGAAGATTAAGACATGAACTAAACAAGTAAAGTAAAAAAATGCTGTCTATGTTCAAATACACTCTATAATTTATTTGAAGATTAAAAACTGTAAACTTATCTATAATATTTATATCTTAAGACGGATAGTCATAGCCGCAAAATTATGATCGAGATGGCAGAAAATGTAAGCAATCATCCATCTAATTTTACTAATACTACCTTTGATATTGTGGCGATCGCAGCCTCAGCAGGCGGACTAACTGCTTTAATTAAAATACTATCGACTCTACCCGCAGAATTTACCGCCGCGATCGCAATTGTGCAACACCTCGGTCCCCAACACCGCTCGTTCATGGCAGAAATTCTCACTCGGCGCACGGATATTATCGTCAAGCAAGCACAAGAAGGAGATTGCCTTACCCCAGGAACGGCTTACATTGCCCCACCAAATCATCATCTGTTGGTTAACGGTGACGGCACACTTTCCTTATCACAATCGGAATTAGTACATTTTTTACGTCCTTCGGCTGACCTATTATTTGAATCCGTTGCAGCCACTTACAAAGACAGAGCGCTCGCTGTTGTACTAACTGGAACGGGTAGCGACGGTGCGATGGGAGTAGAGGCAATTAAAAAGATGGGCGGTACTGTCATTGTCCAAAACATAGAAACCGCAGAATTTTCCGGGATGCCCTCAGCTGCGATTCAAACTGGCAACGTAGATTTTATTCTCCCTCTAGGTGAAATCTCCAGCGCCCTGGTGACTTTGGTCATGGGAGAATCTTACTAAGCTAAGGATCAGGGGGCAGAGGAGATGTTTTTTAAAATGCAACAATGAGTATTATCAAAGACTTATTAATGAGGCTTACTACAGCTTTGCATGAAGAGTGCTGAGTTCCGAGTTGCCAATGCTGAGTTAAAAGACCGCCCACAAGGGGCGGGGCTTTTACCATAGTGCAAAAGTACTGAGTAATCTTCTTACTCAGCACTCAGCACTCAGTACTCAGTACTCAGCACTCAGCACTCAGCACTCAGTACTCAGCACTCAGCACTCAGCACTCAGCACTCAGCACTCAGCACTCAGTATGGTAAATTCACGGCAAATTGAGGGTTGGAATTTAAACGCAAAAGATCGCGAAGGTTAGCGCAGAGGAACGCAAAGGTTTAATCAAAGCAATTTTTTTCGCTACAAATTTGTGAAATGCTGTACTTAGAACTCCATTAATAAGTCTTTGATACTCATTAATGAGGCTTGGAACTCCTTCAGGACTTACGCAAAAAAGTTCTGAAGTAGGGGTAATTCATGAATTACCCCTACGACAAATCAGGTTTTTGAGACAATTTTGCGTAAGTCCTATCCTTTAATGAGTCTTTGATACTCGTGGACAAGCATATAAAACTTCACTCTTTTGTCTTCTATCCCCTACCCCCAGGTTTATGAATTCCCCAGAAAGAGATCCCGAATTTGAAAATCTACTGATTTATCTCAGACAAAGCCGGGGATTTGATTTTACAGGCTATAAGCGCTCGACTTTGATGCGCCGGGTATGCAAGCGGATGCAGTTATTGACCATAGAGAACTTTGTAGATTATCTAGATTATCTAGAAGTTTATCCAGAAGAATTTAATTATCTTTTCAACACTATCCTAATTAACGTCACCGCTTTTTTTCGAGATTCATCAGCTTGGCAATATCTAGCCGAGCAAATACTGCCTAATCTGATTAAAAATAAAAAAAATTCTGACCAAATCCGCATCTGGAGCGCTGGCTGTGCTTCTGGAGAAGAGGCTTATACCTTGGCAATATTAATGGCTGAAATATTGGGAGTAGAGGAATTTCGCCAACGGGTGAAAATTTACGCCACAGATGTAGATGAAGATGCTCTCAACCAGGCACGTCTTGCTGCATATTCAGCAAAAGATGTCCAGGCAATGCCAGATGAACTGCGGCAAAAATACTTTGATATTTTCGGGAACCGCTATGTTTTCCGCCCAGACTTGCGCCGCTCGGTGATTTTTGGTCGTCACGATCTGCTTCAGGATGCGCCCATTTCGCGCTTAGATTTACTGGTCAGCCGCAATACATTAATGTATTTTAATTCTGAGACTCAAGAGCGAATTCTGTCCCGGTTTCATTTTGCACTCAATGATACTGGCTATCTGTTTTTAGGGAAAGCAGAGATGCTATTGATGCATTCTAGTATGTTTACACCACTGGACTTGAAAAACCGGATCTTTACTAAAGTAACGTCTGTGAATATACGCGATCGCCTCCTAATTATGGCAACTTCAGTAGATGATGAATCTAGCAGCCGTATGTCTCGACACCTCCGGCTGCGCGAGATGGGTTTCGACTCAGCATCAATCGCTCAAGTCGTCATTGATATCAATGGCACTCTGGTAATGATGAACAATCAGGCGCGGACTTTGTTCGCCCTTTCCCCCAAAGATTTAGCTCGTCCCTTCCAGGATCTAGAACTTTCCTATCGACCAATTGAGTTGCGATCGCTAATTGAACGGGCTTATAATGAACGCCGCCCTGTCAGCCTGACAAATGTAGAGCGCTATTTGCCCAACACAGAAACGCAATATCTGGATGTGCAGATTACGCCTTTGAAAGACACTGACACCAGTTTCTTAGGGGTCAGCATCGCCTTTCATGATGTGACGCGTTACATTAAACTCCAAGACGCGCTGCAACGCTCCCGACAAGAATTAGAAACCACCAACGAAGAACTTCAATCTACTAATGAAGAATTAGAAACCACCAACGAAGAACTACAATCTACCAATGAAGAATTAGAAACTACCAACGAAGAACTACAATCTACCAACGAAGAATTGGAGACGATGAATGAAGAACTCCAATCTACTAATGAAGAATTACAGACAATTAATAACGAACTGAGCGAGCGCACCACAGAACTCAATCGCACAAACATTTTCCTGATCTCTATTCTCAGAAGTCTCCAAACTGGAATAGTGGTAATTGACAGCAGCTTTAATATCTCAATTTGGAATTATATGGCAGAAGATTTATGGGGCTTGCGATCTGATGAAGTTCTCGGACAATCTATCTTCAGCCTAGATATTGGGCTACCCGTCGAGCAGTTGCGATCGCCCATTCGCGAATCCCTATCTGGAAAAAAACAGTTTCAAGAAATGATCCTCAATGCTACCAATCGTCGGGGTAGGGAAATAAAATGTTACCTGGCGATAACTCCCCTGATTGGCATTGAAATACAGGGAGTAGTTTTGATGATGGTAGATGTAGATAAAGTCAACAGTATGATTTCTACTCAAGATATGGAGGAACGGCGGCAGCAGGAATAAAAACAATCATAGGAAAAGAGTCCAAATGACCAAAGAAAATTTTAAACAAGCGATTGTCGAGGCGCATCAACGACTAGAAAACCTCTTGCAGCTTGCAAGCCTTGCAGTGGATCAATCCTTAGAAGAGGATTATCCTATAGCGCTTTTGCAACAAGCGATCACCGAAATCTCTATTTCTCTGGAAGAGTTACGGCAACAAAATGAGGAATTGATTACTACACGCAATTTGCTAGAAGTAGAACACCAGCGTTATCACGATTTATTTAACTTTGCCCCGGATGGTTACTTGGTTACAGATTTTACTGGAATTATCCAGGAAGCTAACTATGCTGCGGCTAACTTATTGAATGTGCGCCAGTCTTACCTAATTGGTAAACCAATGCGTGTGTTTGTGCATCAGACAGAACGGCAGAAATTTCGTCAAATCATGCTGCAATTGCAACAGCAGGGGCAAATCAAAACAGAAGAGTTACGATTTTTTCATAATCAAGGAAGTATAGACTTTCCGGCAGAACTAACTGCGATCGCTGTGGAAAATAGTCAGGGTAAAGCAGGAAGCTTGCGCTGGCTATTCAGAGACATCAGCGATCGCTACCAAGCAGAACAGAAAATCCGCGAACAAGCTGCCCTACTAGACATCACAACAGACGCAATTATCGTAGAGGATTTGGACAACCAAATCTTATTCTGGAACCAAGGCGCAGAGAATATGTACGGCTGGAAAGTTAAGGAAGCTCAAGGAAACAACGCCTGGAAACTTTTATCTCAAGAAACCTCACCTCTACTGCCAGCAGCTCTGAAAACTGTTATTGAGTGCGGAACGTGGCAGGGAGAGTTGTATAAATTCACAAAAGATGGTAGGGAACTAATCATTGCTAGCCGATGGACATTGATGCTCGATGCCGGAGGCTTGCCTAAATCAATCCTGATCATTGACACGGATATCACCGAGAAAAAACAACTCGAAACCCAGCTGCTGCGTAGTCAACGCTTAGAAAGCTTAGGCACTCTCGCCAGTGGTATTGCTCACGACCTCAACAATATTCTCACCCCAATGATGACAGTTGCTCAACTGCTACCCCTAAAATATCCCCATCTTGATGATATTTCGCTGCAAATGCTGAATATCCTCGAAACCAATGCCAAACGGGGTGGTGATTTGGTGCGGCAAATTTTGTCATTTACCCGTGGTTCTGAAAGAAAACGCACAATCGTGCTAGTAACGCAACTGATAGAAGACATCAAGCAGATAGTCCAACAGACATTCCCCAAATTCATTGAGATCAACACAGATATACCGCAAAATATTGGGATTGTTGTCGGAGACAGCACCGAACTGCATCAGGTGTTGATGAACCTAGCAGTCAATGCTCGTGATGCCATGCCCAATGGCGGTAAACTCAGTATTTCTGCCACCAAGCTGTTCATCGATGAAAACTATGCCAGGATGCACATCGGGGCAACAGTTAATTCCTACGTGAGGATTACAGTTGCTGATACTGGAGTTGGCATTCACTCAGAAATTCTTGATCGGATTTTTGATCCCTTTTTTACCACCAAAGAAGTGGGTAAGGGTACGGGACTGGGTTTATCTACATTGATGGGCATCATCAAAAGCCACGGCGGTTTTGTGGAAGTAGCTAGTGAGGTAGGAATTGGGACTAAATTCCAAGTATACCTGCTAAGTAAGGAGGGCAGGACTTCTCAAGTAATCGATAAGATCGAACTGCCAACAGGTCAAGGAGAATTGATTTTAGTTGTCGATGATGAAGTAGCCATTACTCAGATCACCAAAACCACACTGGAAATCTATAACTACAAAGTATTGACTGCCCAAAATGGGATTGAGGCCCTTGCCCTCTACACCGAGCACAAAGATGAAATTAGGCTGGTGCTGATGGATATGATGATGCCGTCAATGGATGGGGAAACAGCCATCCGCACCTTGCAAATCATCAACCCGCAAGTGCCAATTGTTGCCATGAGTGGATTAGCTACGGCTGAGGCGTTAGTACAAACTACGGGTATTGGTATCCAAGGCTTTTTAGCGAAACCCTTTACTGCCAATCAATTATTGAACTTTGTCCAAAAAATATTCCGTTAAAATCTATTTGCTGGACTATTTAGCTAAATTAAAATTCTGGAGTTTTGTGGCTCTGTGTTTACTCAGTTACCGACTATCAACGCCCTGAAACAGCCCACTAGCTCTGCTTGGGTTGAACAAGCGATTGCTAACTTAGACATCATTTTACTCGACCACTCCCACTGTGAACGCAAAGCAGCAGGCGTGGCCTTGAACATGATGTTTCGCTACCCTTCCAATACTAAAATGGTTCGGGAACTGACTGTGATCGCCCGCGAAGAACTAGAACACTTTGAGCTAGTTAATCAATGGTTAGAACGTCGGAATATTCCCCTGGCTCCCTTACCACCGCCTCCCTACGGTGCGGGTTTAAAAGCTCAAGTCCGCCCTAAAGAACCTGAGCGATTTCTGGATTCCTTACTAGTCACTGGTTTAATTGAAGCTCGCTCTCACGAACGCCTGGGACTATTAGCTGCTTATTGTCCAGAGCCAGAGCTAGCAAAATTTTATCAGGGGTTAATGGCATCCGAAGCGCGTCACTACGGTATATATTGGGTATTAGCTGCTACTTATTTCGATAGAGAAATTGTCATGCAACGGCTTGATGAATTAGCAATTGTCGAAAGTGAGTTGCTGGCGACTTTGCACCCAGAACCTAGAATTCACAGTTAGTAGACAAAGGGAACAGATATGAAGCTTCAGTTAACACACCTGAGACTGCTTGTCTCCAATTACAAAGATTCTTTTCTGTTCTACCGGGATCTGCTGAAATTTGATGTCGATTGGGGCGATGAAGATAGCGGATATGCTGAGTTTAATACTGGATATCTCAAGCTGGGTTTGTTCAAAAAAGAATTAATGGCTGAAGTAGTCCCAAGAATCGAACAGCCTTCATATGTTGTCAATCGAGATAAAATTGTCTTGATTTTTGCAGTCGATAACGTGGATGAGGTCTATGAGCAAGTAAAAGATCAGAATGGGATCGTTGTGACTCAACCACAAGATCGCCCAGACTGGGGAATCCGCACAGCTCATTTTCGCGATCCTGATGGCAATCTCATCGAAATCTACAACAATCTAGGAATTGTTATTTCGTAGGCATTAAACGGAAAAATAAGAATCTGAGATTTTTCTTTCTTCGGATGAAACCACCCTACTCTGGGATGCTTTGGAGAGGGGTTGAGGGTGAGGTTTAAAAATGTCCTTCATGTAAACGAGAACCGCTATATTAAGTCATAAGATCAATGTTAGCGATCGCTACTATGTCGTTGAATTGTCATTGGTAAGTTGTTCCACATTTAACTTGCATATATTGGGCGGGCGAGACACCCACCCCACAAGAAATGTCCAATTTCAGATTATGCAAACTAGATGTGGTTTAGCTTACTAGCCAAGTGTTATTAAAACAGTTAGGGATTTCCAAATAAAAAGTCTCTAACTGTCTTCTTGCGGGGTAGCTAATTTATTTGTTGGAAGTCCTTCGCCTTGCTCACCACCTTTTTGACTCTCAGATGATTATCATTTTCATAAATAGCTATTTAAGTAGATTGACTGGTTGACAGAAGTTACATTGTCTTAAAATCTCACGAATACAAAGAAGTAGAAGCGCCAGAACTCGATTTCTGGCAAGAAAACACCTGACTGGGCGTTGATGATGTAGATGTAGAACCAATTTATTTGTTAAAGATGACTTTTTTCCGTACTGGTACAATTTAGGCGTTGAGAGTAGCGTCTGAAATCGACTCTGCAAGAATTGCTATTTGCTGGGTAAATTGGGATATAGATGCGGAAAAATTTTCTGTGTAAACTTGACCAGCAAATGGTAATGAAAAACTATTATCAAGATTTTTTAATTCGTGATTGGGTGGAAAGCGATCGCACAAGAGCCGCCGAAGTCATCAGTTATGTATTATCAGAATACGGTCTGGGTTGGGAACCAAAGGGCGCTGACCGAGATGTGCTGCGAGTAGAGGAATATTATTTAGCTACTGGGGGAGAGTTTTGGGTAATTGAACACCAAAGCCAGTTAGTCGGTACTGGAGCATACTACCCCATACACCGTGGCAAAAAAGCTGTAGAAATACGCAAAATGTATCTTTTGCCCAGTATCAGGGGTTTGGGATTAGGGAAATATTTGTTACAACAGCTAGAAGCAGCGATCGCAGAGCGTGGTTTTAGGCAAATTTGGATTGAAACCGCCAGCGTTTTGGTGGAAGCAGTCAAGCTGTATGAAAGCAACGGCTACACTCCAGCAACGGTGGATGTAGAAACAACAAGGTGCGATCGCGTTTATGTTAAATTACTGCACAACAGTTAAGGGTTATGAAGTTTGAACAGATGCGATTAATCGCGTCTCTACTCCTAACTCTTGTACAGACGCGATTAATCGCGTCTCTACTTAAAATGCACACTTGGATTAAAAATCTCACAGGCTTACTCAATCTTTTTCTCCAATCCCATTGCCCCCTATGTCAACGTGCAACTTCCCAAGAATTCTGTGAGAACTGCACTAGACAACTGCAAAAATGTCAACGTAAAGACCCGATTTCTCTATGGAAAGAACCAATACCAGTATTTGGCTGGGGGGAGTATGGTGGCCCGGTGAAACGCGCGATCGCAGCGATGAAATACGAAAATCAACCCCAAATAGCTCGCCCCTTGGGCCAATGGTTAGGAGAAGCATGGTTGTTAAATTCACCGAGGCGAGATAGCCAACCTGTGGTAGTTCCCATCCCACTCCACGCTAGTAAGCAAAAGCAACGTAAATACAATCAAGCCGCACTGATAGCACAAAGCTTCTGCGAAATAACTGGATTAAAATTGAAACTAAACGGTTTAGCAAGAGTGCGAGAAACTGAAGCCCAGTTTGGTTTGTCGGTATCTAAACGAGAAAAAAACTTGGCTCAAGCTTTTGCTGTTGGCCAAGAATTTCGCCATCGTCCCCCAAATGTCCCAGTGCTATTAGTGGACGACATTTATACTACTGGTGCTACTGCCCGGTCTGCTGTGCAAACACTTCGTCAGTATGGAATTGTGGTCTTAGGATTAGTAGCTGTAGCCACTGCCGTCAAAGACGGATAAATCAAGAAGCAATGGTAAGCTTTGGCTTAAAAGTGGAGAAATTGACCAATTTACGCTATTTTTGTGGAAAAATTCCTTGAAGTGTTATGAATAAAGTTTTTGCGGCGGGTTTAAAACAACTCATCATCTTTCCTGCCACATTGCTGGCAATAGGCATAAGTACAAGTGCAGCTTTTGCTCAAAATAAGTTGTATAGTCCAATTCCTTTATCTAACAGTACTGAAATTAATGATACCCTCTCAGACAAAGACATTCCTACAGGTCAAGGTGGGTTTGCCCGTGATTACACAGTGAAGTTGCAAAAGGGCGATAATTTAGCAGTTGACCTGTCATCTGAAAACTTTGACAGCATCATCACACTGCTGGCACCTGATGGATCGACTCTGGCAGAAAATGATGATGGCCCAGATGGTACTAGCAATTCCCTACTATTTACTCGCATTGTAGAGACAGGGAATTATGTTATTCGTGTCCGGTCTTTTGGGGAAACTGGGGTTGGGGCTTTTAAACTCAAAGTGACAAAACTGCAACCGATTAAATGAAGTGGGGCATTGGGTATTGGGCATTGGGCATTGGGCATTGGGCATTGGGCATTGGGCATTGGGCATTGGGCATTGGGCATTGGGCATTGGGCAGTAGTTATTCTCCCTCATCCCCGCACTCCCCCACATCTTAAAAAACGGTCAGCACGCAGAGGAATAAGGCTTCAGTCCACTCAACAACTGCGCCGTAGGTGTCTCCAGTGTGTCCGCCTAATTTGTGGTTGAACCACGCACCAGTTAGAGTGGCGATCGCACTTCCTGCAATTATCATTGCCAGTGCGAAAAATAGCTGCTGTTTATCTATCAGCACAAGTAAACCACTCAAACCAAACAACAACAACAATCCTGGTAACAAATCTTTGTAAGAACGAATGGCTTGTTTGTGAAGGGCACCTTTGCCTGTTGGTTTCAGATAGGGGTATCGCGCGATCGCCAGCTGTTGTCCCCAACGTCCCCAGCCACAGGCAGCCATCAGCAACAACCAACGGTTTTCTGGCATATCCGTCAAGGCGGTTATTTTCAGTATCACCAAGGCGATCGCTGCCATTGCCCCAAAAGCACCTGTGGCACTATCTGCCATCACTTCCAGCCGCCGATCTGGGTCGCCCACTGCCAAACCATCGGCAGTATCCATTGCCCCATCTAAGTGCAGTCCTCCAGTTATGGCAATCCAAACACTTACTACCAAAGCACTACGAGTTAACACGGGCATACCAATATAATCCATCCCCGTATCCAGTAACCCTAAAATTCCCCCAATTATTAACCCTACAAACGAAGCAAGACGTGCTACTCCCCGAAAGTCCAATCCGTTCAAATCCGGTAGTGGAATAGCAGTGTAAAATATAATACTAGCTGCCAGCTTTAACAGCAGCTTTTTCCACCACTGTTGCTGTTTCGTCATCTGAATTACATTAATATTTGGTTAATTGTTGGATAATAGTCGTAATTTCAGTAAAACTGAACAAACATCAGCAGACTTTAAAGCTTTAAATAAGATTTACTTCATATTAAAGATTCTACGTGAAAATTTTGTTATGCTGGTCTAAGTAGTAAATAAATAATGTGAGTTTTTTTATACAAAAAACAAAAGATTCAGGAAATTAAAATTCCATCAAAAATCAAAATTTGTGTTTTGTATTCGTTAATTAAAAACTTACTCCAAATTATTTAGACGATTGCCCCACAAAATTGATATTTTTTTAAATGTAGGGAGTAAACAAGCTATTCAATTATGACAGTTTAGCTATGTTGTCGCTCTCCTTAGCTCAATCGCTATTTTCCTATGAGTCACCATCTACCCGACACCAGGATACCAGCTCCGTGCATTATTAACACGGGCATCATTGTGAATAAGCTCGACATCCGGCGATTACTGGCAGATTTAGGTCGAGTCCACTACATCTACACCCAAGAAGATAAGGTACTGAGCGAGGGTGAAGGGGATGTGATGGAAGTTTTTGCTAATCCGCAAAGGTCTACCTTAGTGGCTAACCATGCGCTATATTTGAATCTTTGTAGTTTTGATTACTTGGAACTCAAACAGTCATCGCAACAAGAAACCTACTTCGATTTGATGCAAGAAGGAGTGTGTCTGCGGTTGATTCCCCGCTCAACTCCCCTACAAGAGCGACGAGAGCGAACCTTCAATGTCAGCGCCATAGAAGCGATGATGGAGCAAGTCCTCTCAGCCAGATGGGATGCAGAAATTGACGATGACTGTTCTGATTCTTTCTAAATAACAATTATTGAGAGTATATACTCGTAAAGTTGGTAACTAGGTTAGTAGTGAGTGCTTAAGTATTCGCTAAAACTCAATTACCAGTTTTTATGTTTGTCCATAATTTAGCCAAATAATATTAATTTTGCCTTAATACCATTTGGTTTTATGGCTGCTAGTTATGGATTTTTGAAACTCTTTACCGATTAGCGTTTCACAATCCAAAATCTAAAATCTAAAATCCAAAATGGTATGAGTGCGAATTTTTCCTTTGAATGTCTTGCTTGCTGTAGTCAGACAAAAGCTAGAGCCGGAGTGTTTTTTACTCCTCACGGTGTTGTCGAAACCCCCAGATTTATGCCAGTGGGAACGCTGGCAAATGTCAAAACTATTACCCCATCTCAGCTACGAGATACTGGGGCGCAAATGATTTTATCTAATACTTATCATCTTCATCTCCAACCAGGAGAAGCGATCGTGGCTGGGGGTGGTGGATTGCACAAATTTATGGGTTGGAACGGCCCAATGCTCACAGATTCGGGTGGGTTTCAGGTGTTCAGCTTAAGCGAGATGCGAAAAATTACTGAAGAAGGTGTAACTTTCCGCTCACCCCACGATGGACGAATTATTAACTTGACACCAGAGCGCTCCATTGAGATTCAAAATACTTTAGGGGCAGATGTGATCATGGCCTTTGATGAGTGTCCGCCCTACCCAGCGACTCGCCAAGAGGTAGAAACTGCAACTGAGCGCACTTACCGCTGGTTAGAACGCTGCATAACGGCTCATCAACGCAGTGAGCAGGCTTTGTTTGGGATTGTGCAAGGGGGCGTATATTTGGATTTGCGTTGCCGTGCGGCTGAAGCTTTGGCTAAGTTGGATTTGCCCGGATATGCCATTGGTGGCGTCAGTGTGGGAGAACCGCCAGAATTGATGGCTGAGATTGTAAAAGTGACAGCACCGCTTCTACCGCCCGAAAAGCCGCGTTATTTGATGGGTGTAGGTACTTATCGGGAAATGGCGATCGCGATCGCATCTGGTGTAGATTTATTTGATTGCGTAATTCCCACCCGCTGGGCGAGACATGGGACGGCAATAGTCCAGGGCGGACGCTGGAATTTAAAAAATGCTAAGTTTCGTGAAGATTTTACGCCCTTAGACGAAACTTGTCACTGCTACACTTGTCAAAATTTTAGCCGTGCTTACGTATCTCATTTAGTGCGATCGCAGGAAATTTTAGCTTATACCTTGTTGAGCATTCACAATATTACCGAACTCATTCGCTTTACGCAAAAAATTAGAGAAGCAATATTAAGCGATCGCTTTGTTGCAGAATTTGGTCACTGGCTCAACTCATCTGAATCAGCATCAGATGAGGGTGAAATTACAAATGACTATTGACCAATGATTGAGACTCAAATCATGTTAAGATACTTCTCAATTATGAAAGCTGTGTTGGATAGGTGGATTTAAACAAACATGGAAGCAGCACTTTTATTAGCAAAACTGCCTGAAGCTTACCAAATCTTCGATCCTTTGGTAGACGTTCTCCCAGTCATACCCGTATTCTTCTTGTTGCTTGCTTTCGTTTGGCAAGCAGCTGTGGGATTTAGATAAGTTAATCTATTTTTCAATTTATAGGACAGGTAGACTACCTGTCCTATTTTTTTGCAGCCTCATATTTTCTAAAGTTAATGTTTATTAATATTTTGTAATGAATTAAGATAATAAATAAGATGTGAATCAAGCCATGTCAATATGAAGCCTTGAAAGCCAAGCTTAGAGTCAAGGAGGAATTAGTTATGGGTAATATCAAATTCGTTAAAGAAAATAAAGAAGTAGTGGCGGCGGATGGTGCAAATCTTCGGCTCAAGGCCATACAAAATGGCATTGATATATATACATTGATTGGCAAGATGACGAATTGCGGTGGTAATGGTCAATGTGGCACTTGTGTTGTCCAGATAGTCGAAGGACTAGAAAATCTTTCCCCCCGCACAGATGTAGAGAACCGGAAATTCAAGAAAAAGCCGGAAAATTACCGCCTTGCCTGCCAAACTTTAGTGAATGGCTCAGTCAGTGTAGTCACCAAGCCTTAAGTTCTCAAATCTGCCATTGCTTCAATTTGTATCCAGTCAGTAGTCAAAATACTTACCCAAATTGAGTTTCCTCTCTACGAAACCAGAGGCGAACATTTTGAATTTTGAATTTTGAATTTTGAATTGGTATAACTGTGTCATCGATGATGCTATCCTAATGTTGTTGAGTGGAAATTTAAGAGAGGCTTTCTTGCCATGCAAGTTAATGACCTGGGGTTCATAGCGAGCATTTTGTTCGTACTGGTTCCCGCTGTGTTTTTACTAATTCTGTACATCCAAACTGCTAGCCGCGAAGGTGGAAAAGATAGTTAAGAATTTGTGTATAAAATAAATAACCCCTGCACCAGTAGTGTAGGGGTTTTTATTTATCAACCGCTAACTCTATTTTGACTTTAAGCTATTGTCCGCGCCAACAATACCGGACAAGTGGCATTGACTCGAACATAGTCAGACAACGAAGAACCGATGAGTCGGTCTATATCAACAAAACTCTTAGCGATCGATGGACGACGATCTGGAGAACCGAGCAATAATAAGTCTATATTCAACTCCTCTGCCAACCGACAAATTTCTTCACCGGGTTTGCCACTGCTGATATAAGAACGAGACTGAATGCCCTGTTTTTCAGCTTCTGCAACTGCGGCTGCTAAAACTGGATTTTTACCTGAACTAACTTCAGTTATTTCCGATTTCTTACCGCCTAAATCTGTACTAATATTTGCCAAAATTAACTGGCCACCTTGAATATCTCGCAGTAAAAACAGTGCCAATCTCAAGCAGTTTTTTGCAGAATCAGAGTTGTCTATTGCCACCATAATGCGCTTAATTTTTTTGACATAAATGTCATCTTTTACCAGCAACATGGGGCGAGAAGATAACTGGAAAACATACTGACTGACTGAATTCGATAAAATCGATTGCAGCCGCTTCAGTCCGCGTGAACCCATAATAATCAAGTCAGCGTCGATTTCATCAGCTACTTGGCAAACCACATCTTTGGGGTCGCCTTCACGCAAAATTGAAGAAACCTGGCTAGGATCTAAGTTCAAAGTTTGAATGGCATTCGCCAGAATTTTACCACCATTTTCCCATTTAGCGGTCATGGTAGCAGCAGCATTTTGTGCAGGAACAACGTGCAAAATTGTAACTTTTGCAGATTGAATTGAAGGGATTTCTTTCAGGGTTTTGAGCATTTCTTCTGCGTGTCCCAATCCCGATACAGCCAGCAAAATTCTTCTGATCATCTTAGGTAATTTTTGTGAAGTTTACTTTTGTTTTCGCTGTTAGTACTTGGCTCTGGTCAGATTTTTACCGCCTTGCTCGACAACCTAGTTAGTAAGTTGGCACAAATAAACTTTGTTTTTTAATATTTAACAGTTAAACAAATGGCAAAGTATAAAAAACTCAACAAATGTTTAAGTTTCTTTGCACCTAATTACTTAAAATACTCAACTAGACTTCAATTATTAAGCATACTCTCAATTTAGCCTGAAGAACTTAATAAATTATGATGTTAGTTATCATTTTTAATCTATGTTCACTTTTTTTAATTAGAAGTTAGTTAAGTATTGCAAAGAAATGCCAAAATAACTCTTCAGGAAAATTGATTTAGTGTAACCTCTAACAGGCGATCGCTTCTGGCTTGAATAGTCTCCACTACTCCTGAATTTTCCCTACTCTCCGCTTTTTTTAACTTGATTGCAGTTTTTGTAATTCAGATAGGATTGCTATATCCGAACACCAGAAGAATGTGGGATGATAGCGTCCGAATTCGGATGTTCTAATAGTCGAAAAAGACCTCTCCCTGGTTTTACTACGCAAAACCGTCCCTCTCCAATTCGGAGAGGGAGAGACTTGAACTTTAGCTTAAGCCAGGAGAGGTTCATCGAACTCACGTTAACTTAGATGTGCTCCTGGTTGTCCGTTTTGGACGACAAACGAAGCTAGGGTTTTGATAGAAGCATTCAAGTCAACGATGCGTGCGATTCGTTCAGTCGAAACCTGAATAAGGGGGATGACTGGCAATGGTTGAGTAACCCACTTCAGGGTAGAGTTCGCACTTTAATCCT
>NZ_JBALCY010000026.1:0-48517 GCF_036917655.1 Nostoc sp. | reverse complement strand
TGCATTACCTCGGTTGAACCAAGCTCCGTGAAAGTCAGGTTTAATTTTGAGGGCACTGTCAAAAGATGTGATTGCTTCTTCCGATTGCCCTAAATTCTGCTGCGCTACACCTCGATTGTACCAAGCTTCGTGGTCATCGGGTTTGAATTTGAGGGCACTGTTATATGATGCGATCGCTTGTTCCAATTGACCTAAATTCTTCAGCACCACACCTCGGTTAAACCAAGCTTCATACAAGTCGGGTTTGAATTTGAGGGCACTGTCATAAGATGTGATTGCTTCTTCAAATCGTTCTAAATTACCCAGAGCCAAACCTCGATCGTACCAAGCTTTGTGGTAGTCAGGCTTGAATTTGATGGCACTGTCATAAGATGCGAGCGCCTCTTCCCATTGCCCTAAATTACACAGTACCAAACCTCGGTTGTACCAAGCTTCGTAGTAGTCAGGCTTGAATTTGATGGCACTGTCATAAGATGCGATCGCCTCTTCATATCGCTCTAAATCATCCAGTACCAAACTCATTCTGAACCAAGCTTCGTAGTCGTCAGGTTTGAATTTTAGGGCATTGTTATATGATACGAGTGCCTCTTCCCATTGCCCTAAATTACCCAGAGCTAAACCTCGATTGTACCAAGCATAATCAATATCAGGTTTAAATTTGAGGGCACTGTCATAAGATGCGCTCGCTTCTTCATATCGCCCTAAACTATCCAGCGCAAAGCCCCGGTTGAACCAAGCTTCGTAGTCGTCTAGTTTGATTTTGAGGGCACTGTCATAAGATGCGATTGCCTCTTCAAATCGCCCTAAATTAAACAGTGCCATACCCCGCTTGTACCAAGCTTCGTAGTAGTCAGGTTTGATTTTAAGGGCGCTGTCAAAAGATGCGATCGCTTCTTCCCATTGCCCTAAATTACCCAAGGTTAAACCCCGGTAGAACCAAGCTGAGTTGTCGTCGGGTTGGATTTGGAATTTTAAGGCTTGAGTGAAGGCTGTGTTAAAAGATGCGTTTGCTTCTTCATATCGCCCTAACTGACGCAACGCCACGCCGCGATTCTGCCAAACATCATAGAAATCGGGTTTAATTTCAATAGCATTGTCGAAGAATGCGAGCGCTTGTTCATATAGCCCTAAACTATACAGCACCGCCCCTTGATTAAACCAAGCTTCTGCTTCATCTGTAGTAGATTCACCAACAACATCAACTTGCTTAATCCCCTCTTCATTTCCCCTTTCCTTTGCGTCCTCTGCGTCTTGGCGGTTCGTTTCTCCTCCCCCCAACCGCTTCCCAATATCATCAGCAACAACACTAATTTCCCCAATACTCAACTCACCAAGCCGCACCATCCGCCTTGCTAACTCATCATTCGGTGTAGGTAAAGCTAATAATCTTTCGCCAAAACCCCGCAACCACTCCACCAAATAAACCTCATTGATGCGGTTTGCAGGCAAGAAAGCTTTTGCCCCTCCTCTACTCAAGCCATCATTGACTTCTGCCAACAACTGGAGAAATAACGATTCATACTCCGCATCTGTTAGCTGTTTTGGTAGTTCTACTTTCCTCTGTTTCTCTAACGGAGGAGTCTGGTTGTTGCCAAATAAGCGCTGAAAAGACCTCTTGAGCCACCGCCAAAGCCGCTTGAGCATTTGCTGCAACCATGTATTGCTTTTGTAGTGTATTTTAGCAATTTTACGGAAAGTTACATCAACGGTTAGAAACCGCCTTTACACAAACAAGCAAAACTCACTTCCGTGGGTTTCAAACCCTCAATTTTTCCTTAGTCTGCGGAGGCGCACTTTGCCTGTGTAGCCGCGAATTCCATTCGCCCTGGCTCTAATTTGACACACATCGCATTGTCAGCCTATGCGATCCCATTGTCAGCCTATGCAATGGTATTGTTAATCGATACAATCGCATTGTCAGCCGATACAATCCCATTGTCAGCCGATGCGATCCCATTGTTAGCCGATACAATCACATTGTTAACCGATACAATTGCATTGTCAGTCGATGCAATAACAATGCAGAAGGTTGCATTTAAATCGCACCAGACGATTATCGCCTACGCTACATCCGTTTTAAATCTTGTAAAACTGCGGCGGCTGATTGATAGCGATCGCTAAAATGATAACAAACCATCTTATCTAAAATCACTGCTAATTCTTCACTCACTTGCACCGTTTCCCGCCACATCACATTCCCCGTTTCTGGATCTGGGTGGAGTTCTTGCGGTGGTATCCCAGTTATGGCTTGAATGCCAATCATTCCTAAAGCGTAAATATCACTGCATAAGCGGGGATGACCGGCAAATTGTTCTGGAGGTGCATAACCGCGCGTCCCGATGGCTACTGTTGCTAATTCTGTTTGCTCACTACTTGGCGGTTGGATCAACTTGACAGCACCAAAGTCAATCAACACTAGCCGATTATCTTGAGCGCATCTAATAATATTAGTCGGTTTGAGATCACGATGAATCACTCGATGTTGGTGAACAAATTCTAGAACTTCTAAAACTTGTTTGAACATCTCCATCACAAATGATTCGTTCTGCACATTCTGCACAGGTGGTAATTCTTCACTTAAGGTATGTCCCTCGATATATTCTTGAATTAAATAGAATTCGTGGTCATCTTCAAAATAAGCAAGTAGTTCGGGAATCTGATGATGTTTACCCAAAGATTCTAATATTTCAGCTTCACTATTAAACAACCTGCGAGCAATTTGCAAAAAGCGTGTATCTTGACGGGCTGGCATTAACTTTTTCACGACACAAATCGGATTGCCCGGTCTTTGAGTATCCTGTGCTAAATAAGTGCGACCAAACCCACCTGCACCCAGAGTTTTAGAGATTTTGTAGCGTCCACTCAAAAGCAAATCACCTGATTTTATTTCTGGTGAATCAACTGGGGGAGAAAAGTCAAGATCAAAATCGGGAGCTACTGTTTTATCTTCTAAGAGGACATTTAATTGAGCGATCGCTTCTTGTTGTTTTTCAACTTGCAGAATAATCACCTGAGTTTGCCGCTGATTTTGGTAGCTAGCATAAGCTATAACGCTGATACTACTAATCACCAAAGCCAGAGCAGAGGGAACTAATGGCACCCATCCGGCTTGCAAAAACAAAGCAACGCAGATTCCTACTAAGCCAAGTAAAGTTGTCCCTTCCACAACTAGCAACAGCAACGGATTTTGCCACCGCCATGCGATGATTCCACCTAAGAGCGACCAGCCCCACACCCAAATAAATTCCGCCCAGTCGGGCCAATACCAAATTAAAGGTCGTCCATCCAACACTGTGCTGATGAGTTGACTTGCTATCTGTGCATGAATAAACAGAGCAGGCATTCTGATTGGTTGATCTGACAAGGTACTGTAGGGAGTATAAAAGCCACCTGGAGGGAGATTAGCCGCAGTAGTGCCAATAATTACAAGACGGTCTTTGACTAAACTGGGGTTGACTCGGCCACTAAGAACATCTCTTAGGGTTACTTGGTCGGCGAGGCTGTTGGGGTGACGGTAATTTAATAATATTTGATAGCCATCTGCATCCAGATGTTGATAGCCACCAGAATTAGGTTGTAAACGCGGGAAGAGGGTTTTACCTAACTGTAATTCTCCTTTATTTGTAAACTTGTATTCAATACCTTGTTTTTCCAGATAATTAATTGCTATTAGCGCCCCAAATGCAAATGATGTTGTACATTTTTTGTCTATAGAGTTAGCAAATAATAAACTGCGGCGGAGAATTTGGTCGTTTTCATTGTCAGCAACCACATCGCTAAACCCAACATTATCTATAGGGAAATTGGGTGGCGGTGGAATTTCATCTCTACCCAAGCTGCTAAATAAACAGGTGCTGATGATGTTATCTTGATTTTGCTCCTTTGCTGCCAAATTGTTGTCTTCTGGTTGGAAAAGATATAAACCAACAATCCGCGGTTGATAAGACTCTATTTTCTCTAACAGTTGATTGATTCTCCGATCTGAGAGAGTCCATTTCTCTCGTTTGAGATCGTCGTCAGTGATTTTGACTAGTAAAATCCGCTTATCAGGTGCTTGTGCTGGACGCGAACGCAACATCTGGTCATAAACTCTTAACTCCCAAGGCTGCAACCATTGGAGTTCTCGAACTCCCCAGATAAAGGCGGTGACTCCCACACTGGTAACTAAAATAATTTGCAACCAGCTTTTGCTCTGGGACGTTTCACGAGAATCCTGAACTTTGCCAAAGGGAAGACGCAGTTTTTCTAATAATCCACTAATCACGGCGTTGCGGCGGTAGCCTGAATTGGGTAGATGTTGCGGGCGCAGAAGTTAGTTTTCTGACTTTAGGTTAAAAGCTAATTAACCAGAAGCTCCTATTTAATGTAGCAATTTACTTGCTGGTTGGAGGCGATGTCTCTTGACTCGACGCTACCCTGCGGGAACGGCAAAGCCCAATGCGTAGATGTATGCGGCTAATCATTTGTTTGAGATGTTTGAGCATCTTCAACAGGACTGGCAATTGGGAAAGAAATAGGATTAGTAGATGGGGTTAGCGAATCTAATTGGGGTTGTTCGAGTGATGCTTCGATGCTTGAGTCATCAAAATAGGAGCCAACGATTTTATCATAGTTAGAAGCAACAGCTAAAAAAGCGCCACCCAAAATATAGATAGGTAATGGCAGATTAAATTCTTGCAACCAATCAAACAGTTCCGCCAAGGCAAACAGCACCAAAAAGCAGGCAAGCCAAACCTTCATATTTTCATTCTCTGGATTGAAACAACTCTATATCCTAGTTTAAATAGCTTGCATAAGAGTTGATGTAATACATAATCACCAACTTACAATCTCTATAGCCCTAGATAGATGCAGTCAGAGTTATAGCAGATGCTAGATTGCAATATCTAGTAGAAAAATAAAAATATATTTAGCTTATGCCTGCAATCGAACAGCCAAGGATTGCACAGTTGGTTCGTGAGACTCGGCAGTGCCTCAAACTTACACAGCTAAAACTGGCAACGATGTTAGGCGTTTCGTTCCACACTATAAACCGATGGGAAAACGCACGGACACGACCTTCGCCACTGGCTATGAAACAAATTGAAGTGCTATTATACCAGATGGCAGAACCCGGTGAGGCGCTTTTAGCCAAATACTTTCAAAAATGAGTAGCAGAGACTGTGACTGCTGAAGTTCCAGCAACTATCACCCAAGACGTTGAACAGGTCTTAGCTAGGATCAGCGATGCTTTTATCAGATTGGATCATGAATGGCGCTACACCTACGTTAATGACAAGGTAGCTGAAATAGCTGGGATGAATAAGGAAGACTTCTTAGGTAAGAGTATTTGGGAGTTTCCTGACACAGTTAATAGCCGACTCTACACAGAACTGCACCGCGCTGTTGCCGAACAAGTTACAGTAAATTTTGAGTATTTCTATCCAAAATGGCATCGCTGGTTGGAAAATCGCGTCTATCCCTCCGAAACTGGCGTATCAATCTTAATTTTGGTCGAACAGTTACAAAATTATCCGCCTGATTTGACACAAACAGAAGGTGTTGCTGAGGTAATACGAACAGGTAAGTCACAAATTACTCATTTTATTTCTAATGAACAGATGCAATGGCCAACCCACAACACCGATCACCTAAAAATCTTGCAAGAACTAAATCCGACATCTGGCATGAGTGTACCGCTGATAGTTCGGGGACGGGTGCTGGGAGCTATGACTTTGGTATCTTCTTCAGATCGTCGCTACGACACCAAAAGCCTGATGTTAGCTGAGGAGTTGGCTTGTCGGGCGGCGATCGCTGTTGATAATGCCCGACTCTACAAAGAAGCACAGCAATCCCAACAGACGGCTTTACGGGCAGCATCTCGCACTGCCCGTCTGCAAACCATTACCGCTGCACTTTCTGAATCTCTAACTCCGACACAAGTCGCTGAAGTAATTGTAGAGCAAGGTATGGCAGCTTTGGGAGCTAGTTCTGTTTTAGTCGCACTACTTACTAAAAGCGGCACTGAACTAGAAATTGTCCGGGCAGTAGGTTATCAACAAGAAACGGTAGATTTATGGCGGCGATTCTCTATTCATACATCCGCGCCACTGGCAGAAGCAGTCCGAACCAAAAAGCCGATCTGGCAAGAGCCAACAACAACAAGGATTGCTCGTTACTCACATCTGGCTCAGGAGTATACTCAGTACAACTACGGAGCTTGGATTTCGATTCCATTGATCATTGAGGCCCGATCCATCGGTGGAATATCTCTAGCTTTTGCTGAAATTCAGGAGTTTAACCAGGATGATCAAGCTTTCATCTTGGCACTCGCACAGCAGTGCGCTCAAGCGATGGAACGGGCCCGCTTATACGAGGCAGAGCAAACCGCAAGGTCAGCAGCAGAAAACGCCAACCGAATTAAAGACGAGTTTCTGGCAGTCCTTTCTCATGAATTGCGATCGCCACTCAACCCAATTTTAGGATGGTCAAAGCTACTCCAAACCAAAAAACTTGATGAAAAGACAATCCCTCAAGCGCTGAAGACTATTGAGCGAAATGCTAAGTTACAGGCGCAACTGATTGAAGACTTGCTAGATATCTCCCGGATTTTACAAGGTAAACTCAGCTTGAATATCTACCCAGTTGATCTGATATCTGTGATTTCGGCAGCAATGGAGACAGTGCGGCTATCAGCAGAAGCTAAGTCAATTGAGATGCACATCAGCCTGGAACCAAATTTGGGGCAAGTTTTGGGTGACTCCAACCGATTGCAGCAAATCGTTTGGAACCTGCTTTCAAATGCGGTTAAGTTTACACCTGTGGAAGGACGGGTAGACATCAGACTCAAAAGGGTACAGGGAGCAGAAAATAGTCCCATGCTAAATCCTGTATTTTATGCTCAGATCACAGTCAGCGACACAGGGAAAGGCATCGATCCTGATTTCCTGCCTTACGTGTTTGAATATTTTCGCCAAGAGAACAGCAGCACCACTAGAAAATTTGGTGGACTAGGGTTAGGGTTAGCGATCGTCCGCCACTTAGTCGAACTGCATGGCGGGACAGTCCAGGTTGAAAGCGGGGGCGAAGATCAGGGGGCAACTTTTACCGTGAGACTGCCGCTGATCCAAAATCAATCAGAGATTAAACAGGACACTAACGACTCGGAGCCATCCTCAAATTTGAATGGTGTCAAAATTTTAGTAGTGGATGATGATGTAGATACGCGAGAATTTATTGTCTTCTTACTAGAGCAGTATGGGGCAAATGTGACAGCAGTAACATCAGCAGATGAAGCACTAGCCGCTTTAACCCAATCCTTGCCAGATATACTTTTAAGCGACATTGGGATGCCAGAAGTGGATGGATGCATGTTCATGCGACAGTTGAGAATGCTGCCACCAGAGCAAGGAGGGCAAATTCGGGCGATGCCTACGGCGGTAAACTACGCACTTACCGCCTATGCTGGAGAAATGAACGCCAAGCAGGTACTAAGAGCCGGATTTGACAAGCATCTTGCCAAACCAGTAGAGCCAGCCGAGTTAGTAGAAGCGATCGCCAACTTAATAGCTGAATAAACCTGCCTCTACCTTGTTTTCTGACCACAAAAATACAGCACTCTGTCAACTTGTTACAGACGATCTTTCTCAAAATTAAATCGCTTTTTAAGTATTAGTACTGCTAAAACTGCAACAGATATATTCATTTTACTGAGAAGAATAATCCGCGATCGCACTTTCTTTGGATCATCTAACAAAATCGCATTGCTCCCTAATTCGCATACTACACCCATTGGCAGTTTCATATTGATGGGATATTTCTTGGAAGTTATTCCGAATTAAAGTCATTTTATGCCTCAGTCAATTTAGATCCACGCAAACAACGCTTAAGAGACTTCCAAATAAAAAAATACTCAACTACTTCTTGTGGGGTGGGCGTCTCGCCATTGGTGTCAACTTAAGCTAAAAGTCTTTTCAAATCTCGTTTCCAGCAAGAGGCTGGAAATGCAGCTCAATTGCGGCTCTGCCGCCAGCAAGGGAGGCGGAGCCTCTAGAACGGCATTCCCAGTCTCAGACTGGGAACGAGACAATCTAAAAGCTGGTTCTAGGCAGGTTTTCACGTTAAGTTGACACCAATGGCGTCTCGCCCGCCCGTAGAGAAGGGCGGACAAGATGTCCACCCCACAAGATTGGATATTTTATTTCTTGGAAGTCCCTAAAGAGGGCTAACCAAATGAGACATAAAGAATATGAGGTAACATAGGTTCTCCGTATAGATTTTGATATGCATTTTTTATAAAATCTCTAATTATACCATAAAATAATTATGCAAGAGGTCTAATACTTATTATTACTATTCACTGGTGATTTTATTTTTGGAAGTCCCCGAATGCTTTTTTAGATATAGTGCTGTATAAAATATCTATCTTTAGACGTACTTTTTGAAAAATACCTAGTTGCCTAGTACACTTCGCATGGTGGATTGACTTAAATATAGCGTTTCCTAATGACATGAAGTACATGATAGCCCCCTATCGAAGAGCGGGGAGGGGGTTGGGGGTGGGGTTCTTGTCCCTCACTCAAGTGAGAACCGCTATAAATTTACATATGTTATGATTTGTATTGTTCTAATGTTATGATTTGTATTGTGCTTTTAAGTTACCAACCAGTAAACTATTTGCTCGTAAAAGATGTTAATTTAGGACTATAAAGCCAATTAAAGCAAACTTAAAGTTTTTTTAACACACAACCGTTCCTTAAAAAAAGTAAATTTTTGTTACTATAAACTCAGATATATCTAAAATTCTGAATTTTAAAAAGTCCAAAAAGAAAGCAAGTATGTGGAATACTGACCATTAACTTGACTTCATGTAAATAGTGATTCTACTGTCATTCTCAACAGAGTGTAGTGAGTCATCTTCGTTTTTAGCCATTTTCTGGTTTGAGACTAAATACTAAAAAAAGCGAACTAATGATTAATCATGACTGTAATCTCAAATGTTAAGCCTGGAGATAGACAATATGAGTAGTTTCTTAAGATAGGAGTTTTGGAAAATTGTTAGAGACAAACATAGTGGAGTGAATAAAAATTCAGATAAACTTCCTAAAAACTCCACTGTCATTTTGAACCAAATAGAATGTAGTGAGTTTAGTGATATAAGGTTTAATACTAATCCTAAAAAACAGCGAACTAACGATTAATCAGGGTTATAATCTCAAATTTAAGCTTGGATATCAACGATACGAGCAGTTTTCTAGACTAGAAGTTTTGCATAATCGTAGAGTTGGAAAGCCACTAGAGTTAAATATAGTGGAATAAATCTCAATTAAGATGAATTTCCCAAATTTAAAGTCAACAATCCCAGAATAAACAGGCAAGTATTATACCAATATATTGCTGGTGGGACTATTTGACTAGTTTGAGGTTATGCCGAATTAAAGGTTAGCCCACCTACAGAATTTACTCAAATGAATGGTGTTGTTTAATAACATTGCCAGTTAGTAATAAAATAAAAATAAGCTTTCAATAAAAAAGCTTGTTTTGTGGTAACTTTAATTTCAAACGATAAAGTGCATCATTGGTTGCTGACGTGCATTAGGGTAAATCGGAATTATTACCGAAATCTCACAATTTTTTAGTCGCAATAAAGATCAATAGATATGAATAAAGTTCAAGCATTGTTTGAAGCTACGGAAGCTGCGTTTCATGTACAAGGTTACAAAAAAATCGATTTTAGTCTTGTCTATGTGAACGGTGTATTTGATATTAAAAACAGAGAAATTGCAGATAGCTATGCGACATTTGGTCGCTGTCTGACTGTAATTGATGCTAATGCCTATCCTTAAAAGTATTAGGCTGGATAAGGATAGATTTTAATATTGGCAAACTCGTAGAGATAGGGGGTGACTGAGTGGGCTAATAGTATACATATAGTTACTCACTTTTCTTAAAATATTAATACGTTGTTTTCCGTGTTGCCTCGGTCATAACAACAAGAATATCTGAATAGTACATTAATATTACTAAACCCCGAAAGGCAACAAATTAGCTAGAAAGACAAATAGATTTAGTAACCCTATTGGGAAATATTGATGATCAAGACTAAACTGAAATTCCCACAAGAACAGTTATTCCTAACACCAACTACGGTAGCACTCATTTCATTGGTAGCCGGCTTAGTAGCCCTATCTTTCTCGCCAATTCTGATCCGCTTGAGCGAAGTCGAACTCGGCCCAAATGCCACTATCTTTAATCGCTTCTGGATCTCTACTGTCGCCTTTGCGCTGTGGAATGGAGTCACATCAGCGCAAAAGCGACTGTCTCATAGCGAATCAAAACCGCAAGTTTATACAATCCGGCTACTTTTGCTCTTGCTTGGAGTTGGGTTTGTAATGTTTGCTACTCTTATTCTCTGGGCTTGGTCACTAAATCAGACTAGCGTCGCTAGCTCCACGCTCATGCACAATTTGGCTCCACTGTTCACCGTCTTAGCGGGGTGGCTGATCTGGGGGAAGCGCTTTGACAGTAGATTCCTTATGGGTATGTTTGTAGCGATGCTAGGAGCTTGCATCCTAGCCTACCATGACTTCTCATCCGCTGCTGACAAATTCCAAGGAGATATACTGGCATTACTATCAGCCGGTTTTCTTGGTCTATACCCACTCATCGTCGAAGAACTACGAACTCAATTGAGTCCGATAGTGATCATGACTTGGTGTTCTGCGATCGGCACCCTTTTGCTTTTGCCCATTGTTCTGCTCACTGAAGATAGAATTTTTCCTTGTTCTTTGAGTGGATGGTTGACCGTAATTTCCCTAGCTCTGGTATGCCAAATACTAGGACTGGGACTTTATGCTTATTGCCTCAACAAGTTATCTTCAGGGTTTGTTTCCTTGTGCGATCTGTTTGTTCCCGTCCTTAGCACTCAGGGAGCTTGGGTTATATTTTCGGAAAGGATTAACGGTGCTACTTTGATAAGTTTTATTGTGATTGTATTAGGGGTATATGTAACTTCATCTAGCCAATCTGCTATCAAGTCAGAGGTTGAATCGGTAGAGGGATTAGGGATTGGCGACTCTTAAGCTTATTGGTCAATTGTTAACTGGAGCAATTTTTCACTCTTATGAATAAGATGCAAAATCTTCCAATTTCTATTTCAAGAAACATGAGATTACGGTTTTTGCAAGATGACGAAAAAACCTTTTTGAATGCTGAAACAGAACTACCTCTAGTTATAGAGCCAGTCAAGGAAAAATCTTTCACAGTTCTAAAAGCACTACTAAACGAAAGTTGCGACTGGTTCAATGAACAGCTAGATACATACGGAGCCATTTTATTTCGGGATTTTGAAGTTGAGGGTGCAGAGCAATTTCAAAAAGTTTTAGAGTTACTGAATATCAAACTGGAGCCATTTTATAACTTTGGCAGCGCGCATCGTGTACGAATAACGGATAAAGTTTTCACCTCTTCTGAAGCTCCACCAGATACGATTATTGCTCCCCACAATGAACTCAACATGGTACCGATCCGACCCAGCGTACTTGCTTTCTTTTGCCAACATCAGCCCGATCTATATGGTGAAACTCCCATCATAAATACGGAAAAGCTATTTTATAGCCTATCTCCTAGCTTACAGCACAAAATTAGCAACTTTCCTCAGCGGTTTGTGCGATATGTTCCCAACCATCTATTGGAGATTGTCTTCGAGGAACTCTCGATAGAGGAGATTACCAAACTTCTCCAGGAACAAGAATTTGATTTTACATGGGAAGAGGATGGCTCTATTAATTTTGAGTGTTCTTATATTCCCTTATTCAGTCACCCAAGAACGAATAAGCTCTGCTTTTGCCTTAGCATCGTTGATTGTTTAGTAAGTAGAGAATGGTATCGAAAGATCGGGCAACGGTATTCATTTGGGCAAAGGCTCTATTACAATTGGCTACCAGCAAAATTGTACAAAAGAATTCAGCAAGGATTAACAACAGCAGCGACTGTTGTCGATGGTTCGCAAAAACGAACCAGTACCCTTAATACATATTTTTTGAATGACCATAATCAATATACGACGATGACGGCAGCAGAAGCGAAAGAATTGGGCAAAGCTGAATGGAAAAATGCAGCCATTTTTCAGTGGAAGCAAGGCGATATTCTCGTGATGGATAATCTACAGGTTGCTCATAGTAGACTAAATACTAAATTTAAGCGAAAAATACTCACCGCTTTCGGAAATATGTGCAATATTCGCGATATGAAACCAGCTTGATTAATAAGTGGTTTAAATAAATATAAGTAGAATCATTTCATGGATAATTAATTATGAATAAATCAATCAATATGAAAGCATCATTTTCTTCCTCTGAACCTAGAGAATATTGGGATAAACTATTAGCAGGAGAATTGCCTTTACTTAATTTACCCACTAATTTACCGCGTTCTCCCATAAAAAGTTATGATTGTTCGTCCTATAGTTTTATAATCAAAAATAGACTGACTGGGTTACTGAAAGACCTGGCAAATAGTGAAAGTATCAGCCTTGAGAACCTTTTTTTGGCAGCATTTAAAGTTTTACTTTACCGTTATACAAATGAAACAGATATTCTTGTTGCTTTGCTACTAAACCAGCAAGATAGTCCCGAATTGGAAAAAGTTGCTAGTGACTTAACTAACATAGTAGTATCACGAGATTTTATTTCAGAAAGTATTTCCTTTAAAAAGTTTCTGAATCAAGTTAGTCATACTGTTTTAGAGATAAGGGATTATCAAGACTATCCATTTGCTTTATTGGTAAATGAATTTCAATCAAAGTTTAATTCAAGCGATTCACCTATTTGTCAAGCTTCATTTACTTTCAAGAATGAAAATCAACAGGAAATATCAAATTTATTCGAGTCAGTAGTCAAAAAACAGCCGAAAAACTGTGACCAAATCGAACTAGAATTTGATTTAAGCTTGGAAGTCATCCAGCTTTCTGAATCATTGCAGAGTTGTTTTGAGTACAACAGCAATCTGTTAGATGAAACGACAGTTGCTCAGATAAGCAGACATTTTCAGAATTTACTGGAAAGTATTGTATCAAATCCAGAACAGCCAGTAGCTCAGTTACCATTGCTGAGTGAGAGGGAACGAGAGAAAATATTGGTAGAGTGGAATGCTACTCAGACCGATTATGACCTGACTCCATGTCTCCACCAATTAATTGAAGCACAGGTAGAGCGAAAACCAGATGCGATCGCAGTCTCTTTTGCAGGTGAACAGCTTACCTATCGTCAACTGAATCAGCGGGCAAATCAACTAGCCCACTACTTATCAACACTGGAAGTTAAACCAGAGGTATTAGTGGGTATTTGCATTGAGCGTTCTTTAGAGATGCTAGTGGGACTTTTGGGTATTCTGAAGGCTGGCGCAGCTTATCTACCCTTAGATCCAGCTTATCCACAAGAACGCTTGGAATTGATCTTATCTGATTCTCAGGTGCCAGTGTTGTTGACTGATAATCAAAGCTTATTTGCTAATGAAGAACATAGGAAAGTAGTCTGTTTACATACAAACCAGGAAAATATTGCTACCCATAGCAAAGACAATCCTGCACCACGGGCCACGGCCAAAAATCTTGCTTACGTTATTTATACCTCTGGCTCAACTGGTAAGCCGAAAGGAGTGGAAATTCCTCACAGCGCTGTGGTCAATTTTTTAAAATCCATGCAGTCTGAACCCGGTATCACAGAGTCAGATGTGCTTTTGGCAGTTACTACAGTATCATTTGATATTGCTGCTCTGGAACTATATCTGCCCTTAATTACGGGCGCTCAGGTGGTATTAGCTAGCCGAGAAGTAGCTAGTAATGGCAAGTTACTGAAAGAGCTAATTGATACTGCTGGGACTACGGTTATGCAAGCTACTCCAGCTAGTTGGCAGATGTTGCTAGCAGCTGGCTGGAGTGCTTCTCCTCAATTGAAAATTCTCTGCGGTGGCGAAGGATTAACCAGCGGCTTGGCACAGCATTTATTAGAAAAAAGTGCCGTTGTATGGAATCTTTACGGGCCGACTGAAACTACCATTTGGTCAACTCTCTCTAAAGTAGAAGCTGCCCAACTATCTCATGCTTTAGTTCCCATCGGTCGTCCCATTGCTAACACACAAATTTACATATTAGATTCCTATCTCCAACCAGTTCCAGTGGGAGTTCTTGGCGAATTGTATATAGGTGGTGTTGGAGTTGCACGCGGTTATCTCAACCGTCCCGAACTAACTGCTGAACGGTTTGTGGCTAATCCCTTCTCAGTTGGTTACTGCCTTTACAAAACAGGAGATTTAGCTCGTTACCTGCATGATGGCAATATTGAATACGTTAGTCGAATAGACCATCAAGTCAAAATTCGGGGGTTTCGGATTGAACTTGGGGAAATAGAAAACATTCTATCTGCTCATCCACAAGTGCGAGAAGCGGTTGTGATTACCCGTTCTGATCAATCAGAAGAAAAACAAATAGTAGCTTATTTTACTGCTCAACAGGAACAAGCAACCCCTGAAAACCTGCGTGATTTCCTCAGACAGAAGCTACCCGATTACATGGTTCCAATAGCTTTTGTGATATTAGATGTATTACCCTTGACTCCCAGTGGCAAAGTAAACCGTCGCGCTTTGCCAAAACCACTAGTTTCTAGCTTCAGCCAACACAATGAATTTATTACACCGCGCAATGATACCGAACGGGGATTAGCAAAAATCTGGTCAGAGATTTTAAACATTCAGCCAATAGGTATTAAAGACAACTTCTTTGAAATCGGTGGAAATTCTCTCTCAGCAATCCATTTAATAGCTTCAATCGAGCAGCAGTTTGGTAAAGAATTACCCTTATCAGCAGTCCTGACTAATCCTACCATTGAAAAGTTTGCAAACCTTCTTAATACCAGTTCAGATACTTTTGATAAATCCCTCCTGATTCCCATCCAGCCAAAAGGTAACAAGCAACCATTTTTCTGCGTACATCCTGCGGGAGGGCATGTTATGTCCTACTTCAAACTAGCGCAGTATCTAAGTCCCGACCAACCGTTTTATGGCTTGCAAGCGCAAGGGTTTTATGGAGAAGAACCCTTAACGCGAGTCGAGGATATGGCAAGCCTGTATATCGAAGCAATTCAGAAGTTTCAGCCTCAAGGCCCTTATCAGATTGGTGGCTGGTCATTTGGGGGAGTTGTGGCGTATGAAATGGCACAACAACTGCACAAACAGGGACATGAAGTCTCCTTGTTAGCAATACTGGATTCCTATGTTCCAATTCTGTTGGATAAAAACAAGAAAATTGACGCTCCATATTTGGTTGGCGCTCTTTCCAGGTATTTGGGCGGAATGTTAGGTCAGGATAATCTGGTAACGACTGATGAAATCAAGCACTTGAGTGTTGATGAACAAATCAACTACATCCTTGACAAGGCAATAAAAGTCAAAATATTACCGCCATCAAATCAAAATCGACGCATTCTTGATGTGTTAGTTGGAACGCTAAAGGCAACTTATTCTTATGCAAAACAGCCATATCCAGGAAAAGTCACCGTGTTCAGAGCTAAAGAAAAGCATCTCATGGCTCCCGATTCAACCCTCGTGTGGGTGGAATTATTTTCTATAATGGATGCGGAAGATATAAAAATTGTTGATGTTTCTGGTAATCACTACACATTAATTTTGGAACCTCATTTACAAGTCTTAGCAGAATGTTTGAAATCATGTCTGGAGAGATTCTAATATCTTTCTAATAGTTCTAATACTATGTCCAGCCAACTTTGCGATTGTTGGTTGATGATTTGTTGGTAGTGAGGATTAAAGTCCTCACTACCAACTCTTTAAAGTTGACTTTATTTATTTGTTAATCAGTCGCTCGAAGACTTTTGAAATTCCATCACCGTTAGGCTAGTTCCTGTGTAAATGATTTTTTCCAGTTGAAAGCCACTAGCTTCAAACAGATTTTTATATTCTTCTTCCGTGCGCCAGTAACCCCCTGGATTAGTTACCATCATCTGAACCGCAGCAAGAGCTGGGATCGTCCCATCTGGATATTCTACTGGCGCACCACGAGGCGGAACGAGTGTTTGTAGAAGTACTACCTTACCTTGTTTCGGGAGAGCCTCTCTGCATTGAGTTAGTACCTTGATCGCGTCTTCAACACCGAATACGGAGAGGAAATACTTCATAACGATCGCATCTGCACCCTTTGGTATCTCCTCCAAGGCATTACCACCAATGACTTGCACTGCATCTTCATCAAGTCCCTGCGTAGCTAAGAAAGTAGGAGCTGTCTTAACCTCATGTGGTAGGTCAAACAATATGCCTTTACAGCCAAATTTTTTGACAATATGGGCAATCAGTGCCCCTTGATTGCCTCCAATGTCCATAACTGTATCAAACTGACTAAAGTCATACACCTCAAACAGTGAATCAACAGCCTGATTCGTTAAAAAGCTCATGGCATTGTTGAACAGATTTCTACTATCGGGGTTTTCCGTCATGAAGAAGTCGTAGAATTTCTTGCCATGTGCCCTTTCAAAAGCTACTTCCCCTGTTTTCAAGGAACTCCCTAGTTCCCTCCAAGCATCCCACATCGGGGGTTCTGTAATATGCAGTAGAAAATGTCCCAGAGAAGGCTCTGCATTTGTAATCAGTTGTTCTGAGAGTTCTGTTGCTGCAAATACACGTCCGGGCTTTTCTACAAACACACCTAAATGAGCTAAAGCACGCAGAACAACATACAATGTTTCTACTTTTGTAGAGGTTGCTTTTGCGATTGTTTCTACAGTCATTGGTTCTGACTGTAAAAGGTTGGGTATACCTAAGTTTGTTGCTATATAAAGGCACTGACTTTGCCAGTAGCCATAGATCATCTGAGCAAGCTTCTTGGATGCCGAAGTTGTTCCTAACAAATTCTATTTCTCCGTTTTAAAAACTTTACGCTACTTTCTATCTAATCCAGAATTACAAAGCTCTAAGTTCAGCAGTTTTCAAATGGATGAATATATCATTAATGAACCGCGATGAATGCAGAAAAATTTGTACTTCATTTGGATAAGAACAGCTACATATTAGAGACTTTCAGAAAATCAAATATGCATTCTTAATTTAGTATACGGCTTATGTGAGTTGGGGTAGCAAAAAAGAAGGGGAAACTGCAAGATAAAGGTAACAACACCAAAAATTGCAGTCCGGCCACATCATGTTAATAAGATTGTCAGTAGACCGAAAAGTTCTGCGATGCTCTGGGGTAGATATCTGCTGTATTTAATTGTTGTCTAAAAAACCGTATTCTATAATACATTTTTTGAATAACTTACTTGGGCTTATAACATAAGTAAAACTCATCATTTAACTTACTATTTTTTGGCGATGGCTACGCCCGCCGCTCGCGTTGGCGCAGCCTCTCGTAAAGAAGGCATCGCATAACTTTTCGGTCTACTGAATATGCAAGAAATATTTTATTGTACGGAGAAGAGTGATTCGCGATCGCAGACCTTTGGAGTCATCTAATTTTGGAGCATTGCTGCCATCGAGTTCTTCAGAGTCGCTTTAATATCATTTTTAACGAGTCCATATCTCAGTCACCTCGGTAGATGCATTCTCCGTATTTATTTAACTTTACATAGTTTGGTTTTTTCATGCCTACCTACTTAGTCAGGAAATTATTGAGATTAAGTCCTAATAAGTGCAAGTATTATCAATAGGTAGAAAGAGCGATGAGGTTTCCAAAGTCTGCATTTTATCAAGAAGACAAGGGGAAGTCTAAGAGTTTCCTTGTAGGGCGGCAGCGCCCAAGGGTTTAATACCGCACCACTTTTTGGTGGCTCGGTGTTTCAGGTGAGGTGAAGTTGTTCATGGAGAAACCCTCAAGACCACACTTCTGTGAATCCCCATCAGATTTCTCCCCAAGTCCCCAAGTCTATTTCTTCAAACCATTTCGCCACCCCGCAAGGACAATAACTTAAATCTTTGATTTAAGTGACTTGAATTTGTCCACCTTGTGGTTTTGATAATGCTTGTAATTCTTCCCAAGAATAGTGAAGGGGTAGTTCAATTGGTTTGTGATTGGCTCCTAATCCTAATCCAATTGTCGGCTGGAGTTCTTCAAGGAATTCTTCAGCGTACCCTACCAGTTTATTGGCTGCAAGGCCACCTGTAATTGCCCCTGCAACCCCACCAATTGCAGCACCAACTTTACCAGCAATTGAGCGACCGAGTGCGGCTCCGGCAACGCCACCTCCCACAGCACCTAGACTTTTAGCTAGGGAATGAGGAGAATCTGTCGCTTCTAAATCGTTCTGTTGAGATTGAATCTGTGGTTGCTGTTGTGGTGTAATTTGCTGTTCCTCGTTCGTCATCATATTTGCCCTTTTTGTCTTTACAAATAACTATTCAATCGTTCAGCTATGGGTTAGCGAAGCGTTGCTGCAAGCAGGTCGCCAACACGCAAAGCATTCGCCATAATCGTTAATGTCGGGTTAGCACCCGAATTTGATGGGAAAAAACTACTATCTACCACGTAAAGATTATCGACATCATGGGTACGGCAATTGAGGTCAAGGACTGAGGTTTTGAGGTCTGTGCCAAATCGACAACTACCACATTGATGAGCAACTGCTTGTTCTGGTATATGAGTCCGGGGATAAATGCTAAATGGTAGAACGTGTTTAGCGCAGTGAGGGATTGACTTGAGTACAGATGTCCAACGATGGATCAGGCGATCGCTTGCTTCGGTATTGTTCAGTGTATAGTCAATGTGAATCTTGTCACCCACCACACGAATCCGATTATTTGGGTCTGGTAAGTCTTCTGTTTGCAGCCACCAGCCAACCGAACGCTCGGCAACCAAATTTAGCTCATAGTGAGGAATCAGCTTGATAAATGGAGCCATGAGTGGCGGAGCCTCTCCGGGAATCATATCCGCTAACACATTGCCCGTATTCTGCACCATGCCCATCGGATAAGGAAAATCTGGCTCTCCCCAATAAAAATCGTTGACGGCGATCGTTTTTTGAAAGTTGGCGTGATTTACCTCTACATGTATGGAAACTATAGCGGTTTCCAACTGTTTCATGAAATTTCGCCCTACCTGATCGGAACTGTTTGCCAATCCCTTGGGATGCTTATCGTTAGCAGACTGTAATAGCAAGACAGCCGAGTTAATAGAGCCACAGGCAAGAACCACAATATCACCTGCAAACCAATGTTTTTCCCCAGCAATTTCAGTTTCTACCTTCGTAACTTCTCGCCCCGACTCACTGGTATGCAGCCGCAAGACTTTGGCATTGGTTAAAAGGGTGAAATTGGCATACATTTCACGGGTAGGACGAATGGCGTTGACATCGGCATCGGCTTTTGCCTGTACTAGACAGGGGTATCCATCAAAAGTATCGCAGCGAATACAGGGACTCTTGGTGCGATCGCTTTCATTGAGTTTTAATCCTAGTGGCAGATGGAATGGGTAATAACCCAGTTCACGGATGCCATCAGCGAGGGACTGCATATCCGGCTCATGACTCACTGGCGGATAAGGATATGGCTCACTACGAGGTGGTTCGGTTGGGTCTTCTCCTTCCTGACCATGCACGTCATACAGCTTTTCTGCTTGGGTGTAGTACGGCTCAAAATCTGAGTACTTAAGTGGCCATTCTGGAGAAATTCCTCCCTTGTGAATTACCCTTTCAAAATCTCGCTCGCGGAATCGAATTAGGGCTGCACCGTAGAGTTTAGTATTGCCACCAACCCAGTAACCTGTTTGAGGCTTAAAGGCTTTGCCTTCTTTGTCATACCATTGCTCATCGGTGTGGTAGCGATGTTTTTGATAAACTTCTTGTGGATTCCAGTTGGCTTTTTCTCTCGGCAAAAAGTCGCCTCGTTCCAGCACGAGAATTTTTTTACCTGTGGGTGCGAGACGATGAGCCAGTGTACCTCCACCTGCTCCCGTACCGATAATGATGATGTCGTAGCGCTCAGTGATGTTTGTCATATATGCAGGAGGTGGCGAATTACTCTTGTCTCAAACTTATTGCTTGCTACTAACTTGAGGCTGTTTTTGAATCAAATCAACTGTACCACGCCGTAATTCCTCAACAGTTAGCATCTGGTTCAAGCGCATCAATTCTGAGATAGCTGCTGTTTCTGTATCCCGATGGCTGGTTGCAACTGCCAAGACTTGATTGTTTTTGATGTAAAAAGCAATGAATTCCTGTTTTTGCAAATCCCCATCGACAATTATTTCATCCCAACTTTGGGCGTGTCCAAGGTAGCGCAACGGAAACTTGAATTGCATTGTCCAGAACAAAGGAAGCCCTCTAAATTTGACTGCTTTCCCTGCCATATTATTAGCTGCAATTCGCCCCTGCTGTGCTGCGACTCGCCAATGTTCAACGCGAATCGATTCGTTTGTCCGCCAATCGGGATAACGAGCAATATCGCCTGCGGCGTAGATGCCATCAGCTGCACGTAAGTATTCATCAACAACAACACTGCCATCTTTAGGATGCAAATCAACACCCTTAAGAAAGTCTGTTGCCGGCTGTACGCCAATTCCGACAATTACTATATCTGCTTGCAAGCGATCGCCATTATCTAAAATTACAGTTTCTACCTTGTCACTACCTTCAAACTCTACCGCTTTTCTACCCAACTTAAAGGAAACGCCGTTTTCCTCATGGACTTGCTGAAAGATTTTGCCGATTTCCTCGCCCAGAGTTTTCTTAAAAGGGACAGAATCTGGCGAGATAACGGTTACTTGTAAGCCATGCTGACTCAGCCCAGATGCTGTTTCCATACCGATAAAACTGGAGCCGATGACTACCGCATGTCCTTTTTGCTTGATGGCTGTCAAAATGCGATCGGCATCATCAAAACTGCGTAATGTCAAAATGTTTTGCAAGTCCGCACCGGGAATATCTAGCTGGCGTGGTTTTCCTCCTGTTGCTACCAGCAGGGCATCATAGCTTAACGAATCACCACCGCTAAAGGTGATCGCTTTTGCCGTTGTTTGCACCTGTTCAACTCGCTTATTCAACAGCACTTCAATGGCGTGTTCTTTGAAGAAATCGGCCGATCGCAGGGGCATTTCCTCGGAGGATGTTTTACCAATGAAGTAGTCTTTACTCAGCTTGGTGCGATCGTAGGGCAGCTTATCTTCCTGAGTGATCATGACGATTCGCCCTTGATATCCAGATCCTCGCAAAGCTTCTGCCGCATGGACACCCGCCGCTCCTGCTCCTAAGATCACAAATGTGCGGCCATCAGCGTTGCGGTTAAATTGCGTTATTGCGGGCGATGCCTGCGGCGGCAAGCTACGCAATCCCGTTGTTTCCTCTGGTACGCTGACAATGACGTTTTCACCTTCAATGCGGACTTGATAGCAAGCTAAACCATCCAAGCCAGGTGGCTCTAGTTGGTCGCCATTCGTCACGTCAAAATAGGCATTGTGCCAGGGGCAAATAACATGATGTCCACTCAGCACCCCATCTGCCAGTGGCGCTTTATAATGAGAGCAGTGTGCGCCGACGGCATAAAACTTTCCATCTATCCGACTCAGTAAAACCTCTGTCTCGCCGACAGACACCTGTCGCATTTCCCCATCATTTAGATCGTTGATATTGGCAACAACTGCTTCTATCTGTTTCATAATCAACTCTTAAATTAAGAATAGGAGTTATACCAATTCTTTAAAATCCGGCAACAGATTCAAACCCGAAAAACCAGATGCAATCTGAATATGAGTGCAAGCTCTTACACCCATTGATTACTAATTACGAATTGATATAAAACAAAGAACTTGCATACTGTGTTTGGGGCTAGTTTCCGCTAGACCTGCTTCGCTCACAAACTTGCAACCGAGCCACCATCTACCCGATAGTTAGAACCAACCACAAAGCTTGATTGCTCAGAACAAAGGAATGCAATCACAGCCGCTACTTCTTCTGGTTTGCCACGTCGTTTGAGTTCGATGTGAGGGCGCTGTTCATCAAGGAAACTATCAATTGCCTCATTAAAGCTGACACCCAGTTGTTTTGAGCGCTTTTCCATCATTGCGTCAGTCATCGGGGTGGCGATATAAGCAGGAGAAACTGCATTCACCAGCACGCCATCTTTTGCATAAGCTTTAGATAAATTTTTAGCAAGATTCAGTATCGCTGCTTTGCAAGCGCAGTAAGGTATCTCTTCTGGGTAGGGCTGTAGTGCATCTTCAGAACTGACGAGGATGACTCTTCCCCAACCAGTTTGACGCATCGCCCCGATAAAAGCGCGACAGGTGCGTACCGTCGCCATCAAGTCAACGTCAATTGTCTGGTACCACTCCTCATCACTCAGTTCGAGGAAATCTCCCGTAGCACCTGTGATTCCTGCCGCATGAACAAGGATGTGAACTGTTCCGAAGCGCTCAATAATTTGCTCTTTGGCAGCTTCAACTTCTTTGGACTGAGTGAGGTCTGCCTGAACTGTAAATATTTCTCCAGACTTTCTCAACTCCTCAGCTGCCATTTGAAGATTTTCTGAAGTCTTATCGATAATAGTAACCTTTGCACCCTCAAGAGCGAGTAGTTTCGCTGTCGCTTTACCAATGCCGGAATCACCTCCAGTAATTACAGCGATTTTACCTTTAAGACCAAGATCCATAAGCTATTTCTCTATTTCTTAATTGGGAAAAATTTATGCCAAGCTGATTAATTGAGAAATATTCAGATAGTTTTTGCTTACACGCTTTACTTTATATCACAAAGTCTGAATTTTTAAACTCATCAATGGTATATATCTCAAAGGATAAATTCAGCCTTTAGACATAGGTAAACTTGGGAAAAAATTGTTTCAACTGAGAATTGGGAAAAAATTTGGCGATAGATGGATTGGCATAACCGAGAGTGATAGATGTATTCCCAATCTAAAATTTGAGATTATACCCAATGACTTAATTTTTATTTATGCCTAAAGAGATGCTAGTATTTAATTTTGATTTTATTTTTGTTTATTTATGTAAATAAAGCATATTTGATATCTATAAAAGAGGACGGAGAAATTTTATAACCTATTACTTTTTAAATTGGTATTAACTTGAACCTGCCATTTATCGCCAGTCACCAAGTTAAATAACAGGAGATTACTATGCCTGAAGCTATTGAGATTTCTGACGATCGCCTACTTGCTATTGTCCGCCCAGGTGCTTCACTCCAGGAGCTAGCCAACGGTGCAGTCCATAGCGAGGGGCCTGTTTACTTCCACGAAGATGATAGTGTTATATGGAGTGACGCTCATGGCAACCGCGTGTTGCACTGGAGTCCTACCGATAACGTGAGTGTTCTGCGAGATCCATCTGATTACCAAAGCGGTAATTACCGCGACTTAGAGGGCCGTCTGGTTGCGTGTTCCTCCGGTCTGCGGGCCATTATCCGACGCGAACACGATGGTGAATGGAAGGTTTTAGTCGATCGCTACCAAGGCAAACGCCTGAACAGTCCAAATGATTTGGTAGTGAAAAGCGACGGCACAATTTGGTTCACCGATCCGCCCTATGGTATCACTGAGCCGAACCAAGGTTACGGCGGCGAACAAGAACAACCTGGAAGTTACGTGTATCGCTTCGATCCGGCAACTGGTGAAATTTATCCTGTAGTAACAGACATGGTGCGCCCGAATGGGCTGGCTTTCAATCCAGATGAAAGCCTTTTGTATGTCTCAGATACAGCTGCGTTTAATATTCCTGGCGGGCCTCATCATATTCGTGTGTACGAGGTTATGCAAGATCGCCATGTAAAAAATGGTCGCGTGTTCGCAGTCATCGATCCAGGACAACCTGATGGATTTCGGGTTGACGAACATGGCAACATTTTTACTACTTCTCAAGACAGCGTGCAGGTATACGCGCCCGATGGGACGCAGTTGGGAAAAATTCTCGTACCGCAGACAAGCACTAACCTAACTTTCGGCGGCAAGGAACGCGATCGCCTATTTATCACAGCCGGTCATTCCTTATATGCTATTGACCTTAATACCCGTGGTGTACAACTATGATTTATCAATTTGGGCTGGGTGTAGCGATCGCCTTTTTTCTAGGTGCATTTAATTTCCCACAGCTAGGGCCATACCTATTAAGTTCACTTGCTCATGTGTATCCTGATGGATTCCCAGGATTAGCACTTTTACTGCTCAGAGTTAGCCTTGGCGGATTGTTTCTCCTACACGGCTATCCAAAGTTAACGCATCTTCGACAGTGGGGTGAGTCTCTAAAAATGCCTGTTTCTCTTTGCTTTTTATCAGCAGCGTCTATGTTAGGTGGCGGAATTTTTCTGATTGGGGGATTCCTGACACTCTTAGCGACATTGCCCATTCTCGGCTCAATGATTTTTGCGATATATTTAGATATCTCTGGAAGCAAACCTTTTGTAGCCCAAGATCCATACTTAATTCCAGAAGACCAGTATAAAGGCCCTTTAGGAAAAGGTGAACCACCAAGTTGGGAAAAAGCATTTATGTATTGCGTTATGCTGATTGCGATCGCGGTTTTAGGCCCTGGTGCATATTCGCTAGATGCTTTGATTTTTGTCCGGTGAAAATTAGCCGACTCAACTACCTCAAAAGGTATATTACAGTCATCCTCCAACCACTTATTATATGTGGTTCAAATGCTGTAAGAGGCGATCTGCTTTGTCAAAATAATCGCCAGCCTAATAATGCAATCTACAGATAAACGTCCTCTCAGTTGGTTATTGCAGCAGTTTCAACTCAAACCAGGTAAACCCGCCTTTTTATCAGGATTGCGTAGCCTTTTTATACTGGGTGTCCCCATTGGAGTTGGAATCATTACTGGTCATGGTGCCGCAAGTGCGATCGCCACTATGGCGGCTTGGTTCGTTGGCATGGTAAATGTTGACGGAGCCTATCGCCAGAGAGCGACTGCTATGATAGCAGCTACGATTGGGATAACTTTGATGTTCCTGATCGCCAGTCTGGTTAGCAGTCATCTCTGGTTAGCTGTCCCGACAACGTTCTTGGTAATATTTATAGCAGGTTTAGCAAGTCTCTATGGCAACGTGGCTGCATCTGTCAGCTTAGTTACTTCGATCATGTTTGTGATTTCGCTTGCTAGATTCGCTTCATTTTCCAATTGGTCTACTCTTATCCAGCAATGTGCGCTATGTCTGGCAGGTGGAACATGGACAACTGCGCTCTCATTAGGGCTGTGGGTGGTGCGTCCTGATGTACCTGCAATGCAGATAGTCGCTAACTGTTATCTCTCGTTGAGCAAATTTGTAGACTTGGCAAGCCAGAGAACATTAAATCCAAAGGCTCGTCAAGAGTGGGCACAGCAATTTTTGCAAGCTCAGGATACCGTCATTCAAGACTTGACATCTGCTCGTAGCGTCTGGACAACTATCTGGACTAGGCAAAAAGGAGCTAACCTACGGGGAAATTACTTACTGGTGTTAATCGAGGATGTAAATCAAATTGTCAATTCTGTTGTAGCACTGAGCGAACTGTTAGCGATCGCATCCGAACATCAACTATTTTCTCGATTACAGAAAGAAATTCAGCAAGTAATAGAACAGTTGGCAATTGCTCTGCAAATGTTGTCAGAAGCGATCGTCAAAGGAAAAAACCCACCTCACCTGGGCGATCTGGATCGAATGGTTGAAGCACTGGAACACCAGCGGCAAGTTCTACGCTCTCAAGTTCTCAATCAAGCGATAAATGCTCAGAAAGATGAATATTCCGATCTACTTAACCTTGGGAAAATTACAGTCAGTCTTACAAAGCTGGCACAGCAAATTCATACTGATGCAGATATTGTTACAGATTTAATCCAGGGAAAACAGCACAGCATTGCCCAGCGAGACATTTCCCCCCCAGCCCAGTCAGAGCGTTTTGCAATTATTGATCCACTGCGGAATAATTTCACTTTTGACTCAGTTCTCTTTCGTCATGCGTTGCGTCTAGCACTGATTACAACGCTTGCGGAATTACTTGCCTCAGTATTGCAACTCCCTAGAGGCTACTGGATAACGCTCACAGCTCTAGTTGCCCTTAAACCCAACTTTGGTGGAACGTCCGAGACAACAGTACAAAGAGTCATCGGTACTATTTTGGGTGGAATTATTGGTATTACTTTGATTTTACTAGTTAAGAATCAATTGGCGATCACAGTCTGTTTCTTGCTGCTGGTATTTGTTGCGATGTCGGTGCGATCGTTAAGCTATAGCATATTCATTATACTGCTGACTCCCGCCATCATCTTACTACTCAACATTATTAGTGCAGGTGGCTGGAAAGTTGGAGTATTGCGGATCTTCGATAGCTTCGCTGGGGGTGTCTTAGCACTGCTTGGCAGCTATTTGCTTTTTCCCCGTTGGGAACGACAGCAACTTCCTGCACAACTGGAAAAGACAATTAGAGTCAATCTTGCCTACTTTCAGCAAGTCATAGCTAACTATCTCCATCCAGAACAGAATGCATCTGCTGATTCTATCAATATGCTACGCCATCAAGCAGCACTAGAGAACGCCAACGCTAACGCTGCCGCTCAACGATTGTTCAGCGAACCTCGTCACCTTCAGGGAGAAATTGAACCTGTAATGACGCTGATGGTATACATTCGTGGCTTTTTCAGTTCGGTTACAACTCTGGCAGAACATAGGCGGGAATTTAGCGGCGAGTACCAATTTCTTGAACTCAAGCGGCTGACTGATAACATTGTCCAAGTTTTGGAAAACTTAGCAGATGCCCTTCAGCAAGGACAGCCAACCCAACCGTTACCAGCGCTGGATAGCTATCTCGAAGTAATTCACAACCAAATTGAACAGCTACATACTGCTCGGTTATCAGAGATTGCCACAAATTCTCATACTTTAACTCCCACATTACAAGCCGTTCGAGAACAAACTCCTTTATCCACAGAACTGGATCGAATTGTTAATGAAATTAAAGTTATGCATTGTGTAATTGCTCGTCTGCAAGAATAATTTTCTTGACTGCCGAAAGTAGTTTTAAATTTGGAATCCTTCAATCCAAAATTTAAAATCGGTCAGCGATCGCTATTTTATATCATGTCCGCTTAATTACTTATTAAACCCGAAGAACCCCACCCCGCCAAAGCTACGCTTCGTCTCCCCTCCCGAAGAGCGGGGAGGGGATTAAGGGGTGGGGTGAAATGACTGTGGGAATCATAACTAATTATGCGGACATGATATTACAACAATATTTAAATGCCTGCGAGATAGTCGCAAGCAATATCCAGATAGAAAAGATTGGCTTAATATTTGAAGGCTAGAATTTACTTTCTAGCCTTTTGTATTTAAGGCATTTCAGCAATCAGGATGTGGAGTTAAGCAGGTGCTTTTCCGTTTCTTCATCGTTCTTGCCCATTCTGGCCTTATCTCTATCAAAGTCGCCGCTTTTTTGTAGGTTTACTTGAACTTTAATGAAAAAGTTAAGTAAATCATCTTATCTTAGAGCTGCTAAAGTCCGGTGTCCAATTATTCCGTCTGCTCTTAATCCTTTAGACCTTTGAAATTTCATCACCGCTGAACGTGTCTTGTTATCAAAAACACCATCCGCATTTGCGGTATAGAATCCTTGCTGCTTTAAAGCATTCTGAGCAGTTTTGACTGCTTCTCCCCTGCTGCCTACTGTGAGTGCGTTACTATGGTTGGCCATAGTATTAGACCTGTGCTTGGCATTGTGGACAGCATTAGGCTTTCTCATCATGTTGCCTTGCTGAGTATTTTGTGCGATGTGGGTAGAAGTAGTCGGATTATGGCTTTTATTATTGGTTAAAGAGTAACCAGGCAAAGCAGTAGCTAGAGTCAAAGCAGGAATCAAAGCAAGCACTTTCCAATTCATTTTCTTGTTCCTTCCAATTATGAGAGATTTTGCAATTTTGATTTGAAGAGTCACACTACAAGGACTTGTACCTGATAGTGATTCTCCTCGATCAACTCTGGTGTGGGGATTTGGTATAGAGCTAGCCTATTCCCTACCCCAAAGCTATAGCATCACACGTTATATTGAGAGAGTTATTACAAAAATGTGATAAAAGTGTGACAAGGGCATGACTAATTTATTAAGGATTATGTCGCACAAGCCCATACCTTGATTTCAGAGAATTTATCTAATAACCCTTAGCCTATTCACAGTCTATTTTATTTACTGCTTAACTGTTGATTGCGATCGCAAAGTGTCCCGTAGAGAAGAGAAGCGATCGCGGTTTTAGTTCCTGGTGTATATTCACTGAATGCTCTCATTTTTGGACGATGAATTATCGTTAACACTGCACTGCACCAGATGGGCAATTTAGTGAGAGATAATTGAAAGTATCTCTTCTACGGGAGTAGGTTAGTGATGACCGAGTTACTTGAAAAAGCAATTATAGGAAAATCAATATTAAAACTTGTAGCTAAATCACTTCACCTTCCTTAGTGAAATTAGACTTTGCAGTTGTTAAAATACTAAAAAATAATTTATATTGAATATCATAAACTTAGAGGTTGTTTGAAAAGTGTTTAGCTGTGATTTTAGGCACTTATAGATCCCCCCTAACCCCCATTAAAAAGGCTACGGTGTACACACAAGTCGAAAAAAGCTCGATTTTTCATTTCTCCTTGTTCTCTCGTTCCCATGCAGAGCATGGGAATAGTTGATTAGAGGCTGCTGCCTCCAGTCAGATATTGAGTCAGAGACTCAATGAATGCATTCCTCATGCAGAGCATGGGAACGAGTCAAGCCTAATCAAGCTAGGTTTTTAAGACTTGTGTGTACACAGTAGCCTGAAAAAGGGGGGAACCGGAATCAAAGTCCCCCTTTGTTAAGGGGGATTTAGAGGGATCTAGAACGTTTTGATACCGACAAGGGGACTTTTAAAACATTTTCTTACTGAAAACAAAAGTATGTTGCCCGATCAAAGCAGCTTTGTGACGACTAATAGTGACGGTAAATTACATATTTCAGTCCAATCATTAGCAGAAGCTAAAATAGCGATCAAAGAATTGAAATTAAAAAAGAAAGAGTATTCTTTGAGAAAAAGAGAAATATCTCAACAGCAGAAGACCATTCGTGCAGAATATACTGATAACGTTCGTCAAAGAGGCTCTAAAACCAGAGGTAGTAGTATTATGGGTCGCCTTGCACGAACCTTGCAAACATCGAAGAGTGATGCTGATCGCCGTGCTTTGGCACAACAGCTTGCACCGTTAGAGCAGCAAAAAAATGCTGTTGATGAAAAGATTAATGAAATCGATCAAGTAATTTTAAAAATTGAAAGGTACAGCATTGAAAATTCTTAATCTAATGTGCTTTTGTGATTATCTTAGCCGAGGAATTTAGCCATTATTCTGCAATTAGCAATATTGCATGTCCATCAGGGTCTTTAACTAAACAACCCTGGCTGTAAGGACTTGCACTATCAGTAAACTGCACAAGCCGCGACGATACAAATTGAATCCCATTTTGCCGTAGTATCTCTACTGCCTGCTCAATGTCATTGACAACAAGCTCAATTTGCATGTGTGCAATATCGCAACTTTTCCAGTCACTGGGTATAGGACGACCTTTTCCAGGCACAAGGTAGTCTAGCAATTCAATCCCTAAGCCGCCTTGAGCAGGTCGCAATGATGTAATTCTGACTTCGGCTCCAGGCAAGTTATCCAAGCGAGTTTGGGTTGCACGCCAGTTGAGACTGCGGCTATCAACTTGCATTCCCAGGAGGTCGCGGTAAAAGTGTAGACTCTGCTCAGTGTTAGAAATAGCGATGGCACTATGATCAATTCCCAAAAACAAACGATGTCTAACGACAAGCTGCTGCGCGTCTACGCTTTTCTGATGCCATTTATCTTGTCCTTTCTCGGCAGGAAACCAAATTAGCTCTAAATCATGACCGTCAGGGTCTTTAAACTTGAAGGCGCGGACACCACTAGATGTTTCATTATCAGGTAGGATTGTCTGCGGTGCAACTGAAATGGGTTCAATAGGAAATGAACGCAAGTGAGCATAAGCGCGATCCATATCACTCACCACAATCGCCAGATGTTGAAACCATAAATCATTACTTTGAGAATCTTTTGGGATGGGTTTACCCTGAATATTGAGATACTCCATCAACTCGATAAGTTCATCACCTAGTTGCAAGGTGACAATGCGAATTTTTGCCTCAGTTACGCCTTCCAGGTCGCTGTAATCCTGTCCTTCAACAGTGATGTCGCCAATGAGTTCAAAACCAAGCGCTTCTTTATAGAAATTTAAAGAGCGATCGCAGTTTGTCACCGTTAATCCAATAGCTCGAATTCGTTGTACCTGTACATTGGTTTGACTAGGCATATTCTACAGCCTCTCTACTTACAATAAACTTTCTGTTAAAGGGTATTGGTAATTGGGCACTTCAATTTTGGATTTTAAATTTTGGATTAAATTTCAATCTAAAATCCAAAATCTAAAATCTAAAATTCTTGCTCCCCCTAATCGCTTTTATCCTCATCTCCCAACATTTTCAGTAATTTTCTCGCAGCTAGAATACCCACAACTCCTGCACCGAGTATTTCCACTGCTTGCACCACTTTTTTCCCTACATTTTGAGCGTCGATGTGGTGATGAAAAATCTCTTCATCTACCCATTCGGTTGTAGCTTTAAAATCATGAATTGGTGTTGGCAATAGCGTTAAATAAGTGGCTTGACGGATTAAATGTGCGGGTTCGCCTGCAACTTCAAAAACATTGAGAAGGTTAGCAGCAGCATGATTTACCCCTAATTTCAAAAGGGTTCCACGGATATTAACTTTAACAGGTTTAAGTTCTTCCCCTAGAGCGATCGCTTTCAAATTATGGGCAATATTAGCTCCTTGCTGATAAGCTACTTGGGCGGTAGGCGGTAGGGAATTATCCGGAAGTCCTGCACAATCACCGCCTGCAAAAACTTCTGGAAAGTCCAGCAGTTGCATGGTGGAAGTGACTAGTGGGCGACCTTGATGATCCCGATGCTCTTGGGAAATTGCTAAATCCTTAATCAGTGGATGGACAGAAGTACCAGCTGTCCAGATTGCGGTATGTGTTGCTAATGTCTTAATTTGCTCATTGTGCTTATATTCAATAGCGTTAGGATGAATAGTAGTGACTTTTGCTCCCGTGAGTATTTCAATTGGTATCCGGCGTTTTTGTAATTCTTTCTCAGCAATTGGGCGCAGCGGATTGTTAATATCGTCATTCAGGATTTCTTTGCCATGATTGAGCAATACTATCCGGATTTCACCAGAATTACCTCCCAAAACCTCATACCAATGTGGCAGAAAATCAGCTAAAGTTGCTGCCATTTCTACACCACTAGAACCACCACCAACCACTCCTACTGTGAGCAGTTTCCGGCGTTCTTCTGAATCTTCTGTTTGCACTGCTCGTTGAAAACAGTCGCGTAAATGACGTTCCAGAGCGATCGCATCTGCTTGCGTCCAGAAAGGAAAGGCATTTTCTTTAGCACCCTCAACTTGATGATAAGTAGTAACGCTACCCAAAGCTAATACTAAGTTGCTGTAATTGTAGGAGTTTCCTGAAGCTAATTTGACTTCCCGTTGATGCAAGTCTATCGATTGCACTGCATCTTGAACAAAGATGACACCACTACCTTTAAGTAGTTCCGAAAAGCGCGGGACTACTTGAAAGGTATCCATCTCACCATCGAAATACTCATACAGTAATGGCTTAAAGCAAAAGCGCTCGTTTTTATCAATCAAGATAACAGAGCGAGGATAATGTTTATGAGCTAGGTGTAAGGCTGTAAATAGTCCTGTAAAACCACCGCCGACAATCACAGTTTGATCAACTGGGCTGTTCATATAATCTCTTCCAAATCTTCTGAAATCAGGATGTTCAATTAATTAGGGCTTTCCTAGATGAATAAAAAGAAAGCAATCAAAATAACGCTGAGGAAAAAAGCGAACCCAATAGCATATTCGACTCTGCGACTAAAAAATCCCACCGCAGCAATTAGGGCAATCGCTAGCCCAACAATGCCAATGTATTGCTCTTTTTGTAAACCATGTGCAATTAGTGGGTCTTTACCTGGTGCTGGAGTTTCTTGAACTGTTTTTGGGGCGCGTTCTGAAGCTGGTATTTCTTGCAAGAATAAATTCATAAAATTACTCCTTAAAACACTTGGAATTTCTAAACATTTTTATGCCCGCCAAAGGTAGATAAGCGAGAAAAGGAAGACCCAAACTACATCAACAAAGTGCCAAAATAGAGTAGTCGCACTTGTACCGAAGTGAGTCTTATTATAATTGCCTGGAATGAATGAGCGAATCAGCATAATTATCTGAAGCACAACACCAGCCAAAACGTGTAAACCGTGGAAACCTGTCAGCAAGTAGAATGTGGAACCAACTAATCCTGTAGTGAGCTTGAAATCCAGATTTTTCCACTCAATTAATAGACCAATTAAAAAGTAGGTTCCCATTGCGATCGTTATCAGCCATAGCCAGCGAAATTTCCTGAGTTGATTCCGCTTGAGAGCATTTTCTGCTGGTTGAATAACAAAGCTGCTAGAAAGCAATACTACTGTATTAATAATCACAAGTTTAGACAATTCTGGCCCAGAAATACCGGGTGGTAGCCAGTTGCTAGTATTCAGTCGCAGAGCAACATAAGTAAAGATAAAACTCAAAAAAATGATGCTTTCCGACAACAGGAACACAGTAAACCCGAACATTCCTTTGCCATGATGATCTTCATGACTCCCGCCACCACTTGGCAAGAAACGCTGTAACCAATTTGGTAAGCGTCGCCGCCACCCCTCAAAACGGATCGGACTTTCATCTATATGGATGATGCGACGTTGCATAATTCGTAATTAAAATTCGTCTAATACCGATTATCTGTGAGGTTGCATAGAACCATATTAGGTGTAGGTTGGGTTGAGGAACGAAACCCAACACCAAGAATCCCTGGTTTTGTTGGGTTTCGCAAAGCCTCAACCCAACCTACAAACTTACTTAATTTAAATTGGTTTAACTCATTACTCATCATTATCAGAATTTTCCACGAATGAGTATTTTGGATCGCCATAGTCGTAAGGAGGTCTGTTGACAACAGGAATCTCTTCAAAGTTATCTCGCGGAGGTGGTGAAGAAGTTGTCCATTCCAATCCTGTCGCGTGCCAGGGATTATCAACTGCCCTCGCTCCATATAGCCAGGAACCGACAATATTAGCAATAAATGGCAGGGTGGATGCTCCCAGCAAGAATGACCCAAGGCTAGCGATGACGTTCCAACCCTGATACTGGGGATCGTAGGAGGAAATTCGGCGTAGCATCCCTTGTAAACCTAATGGGTGCATGGAGAAGAAGGTGATATTGGCAGGAATAAAGGTCAACCAGAAATGCAGCTTACCCCAACCTTCGGCGTACATCCTTCCAGTTATCTTGGGAAACCAGAAGTAAATAGCTGCAAAGATTGCCATCGTGATGGTATTAAAAACGATGTAATGGAAGTGACCCACTACAAAGTAAGTATTATTGACGTGGATATCAAATGGCGTGGCAGCAAGCATCACACCAGTGACACCGCCAAAAATAAACATCGCTGCACCTCCCATCGCAAATAGCATTGGTGTCTCTAGGTGCAACTTGCTCCTCCAGATTGTGGCAGTCCAAGCGAATGCTTTAACACCAGTGGGTATGGCAACTAACATTGAGGTGGCCATGAAGGTCATCCGCATCCAGCCGGGGGTAGCACTGGTGAACATGTGATGCACCCAGACGAAAATGCTGACTACAGCAATACCGAAAGAGGCGATCGCAACTGACCGATAGCCAAATAGGGGATTGCGAGAAAAGGCGGGCAAAACCTCCGCAATAATACCGAAGGCTGGTAGTGCCATGATATAAACTGCGGGGTGAGAGTAAAACCAGAATAAATGCTGGTAAATGATCGGATCACCATTTCCCTCAGGTTTAAAAAATTGTGTCCCGAAGGAGAGGTCAAGCAATAGCAGGATCAATGCAGCCGTCAAGGAAGGCAAATTAATCAGCTGCAACAACTGGGCGCTAAAAACTGACCACACAAAGACGGGCATTCGGAAAAATGTCATCCCTGGTGCCCGCATCCAAAAGATAGTGGTGACAAAGTTGACAGCCCCCATAATTGAAGAGATACCTATTAGGACTAGGCTAATTATCCAAATGAATTCACCGTTAATGAACTGATCGCCTGGAACTTGCAGACTAACTGGTGGATAAGACCACCAGCCAGCTTGTGCAGTCCCGTTAGGTAGTAAGAAGCTAGACAGTAGTAGAAGACCGGCTGGTGGCAGAATCCAAAAAGAGATGGCGTTGAGCAGGGGAAAAGCCATGTCCCGCGCTCCAATCATCAGTGGCACTAGGTAGTTAGAAAGACCTGCATTGAAGGGAATAATCCACAGGAAAATCATAATTGTCCCGTGCATGGTGAACAAACCATTGTAGAGGGGGCGGTCAACTAAATTTGATTCCGGGGTGAGCAACTCAGCCCGGATGATCATCGCCAACAGCCCGCCGAGAAGAAAGAAAATAAAGGTCATCACCATGTACTGAACACCGATCACCTTATGGTCAGTGCTGAAGCTGAAATATTCCCGCCAATTATTCTGAGGTTCTCTATCTTTGGCTGTAGCTTCACTTAAATCATGTGTCATTATTTATCTTCCTTTGATTCGCTACAGCAGGTTGAGCAGGTGCAACAGTGTACCAGCCGCTTTTGAATAATGTCTTTGGTGGTTGGATATATTCGGCAACTGCCTGATTTTTAGGGATTTCAGTTTCGCTAGAGACTGTTTGCGTCAGCCACTGATTATACTTATCAAGGGATTCAACGTATACATCTGCCTCCATCAAGGCAAAGTAAGTACCACTGAATTGAGAATCTTTCAGTCGATATTTACCTGGGCGAATAGGTGTTAGTACAATGTCAATCTTGCGCCCTGGAATAATATCTTGCTTTAAGCGAAACTCAGGAACGTAGAAACCGTGGATTACATCCTGGGCTTGCATCTTTAAACGAGTGCTGCGATTGATCGGCAAGTGTAATTCCTTACTGGTAACATTATTTGGATAGCGGAAAGACCAATCCCACTGCTTAACGAAAACATCAATTGTTTCAGACGCAGGTTTGGGAACATCGCTGACGATCGCGGCGTAGGCGGGTGCAGATTCTAGGGGTGTGTGCAAATGCACAATTTGGTTTAGACCGAGAATATTTAATTGCTGATAAATATTGAAGCTTTGAAAGGCAATCCATACTACTAGCAGAGTCGGGGTGGCTGTCCACAATATTTCTAGCCTCCCATCACCTCTAGAAGGGTGTCCCTCGCTGTAGTCTTCCGGGCGGGCGCGATGGAATACTATGGCATACACGATAACGCCAACCAGCCCAAGCAAGATGAATGCTCCAATTGAGACTAAAAAGCTAAATAAATCATCTACTCGTTGTGCTTCTGCTGTAGCCTGGGGAGGCATCCAAGAAAACGCCTGCTGCCCAATCCACCGACTGACAATAAGCAGCACTGCTACATAAACCGCTATTAGTACATATTCAAAAACACTAAACATCACAATCTCATGTAAGAGTACTTCCCGCTTGATTATTTGAGTAGTAAATTTGGATTTTTACCTTCTTGGAGTAACTTCGCAGCAGTAACGTGAATTCCAAACTCCTCTCCCAATTGCGCCCCCAAAGTTCCGTGAACGAATAATATTGCCAGTATCGCCATGCCTGCTAACAAGTAACTCCACTGCACCTGCCTGGAAGCATCCTTGCGCCAGCGATAGCGTTGCAAACCTCTCCATACAGTCATGGCTGCGATCGCCCCCAATAGCAAAACGCCACCCAAACCATGCAAAAGCATCGTCCAACCAGCAGTTAACCCCCAAACGCTCTTTTGATCAACTGGTGGATTTGCTAGCAGTAGCTCAAAAAAACCAGCTGCAACTGTGAAAAAGGTGATAAAAGCTGCTCCTATGAGATTGTACCAGCCGACATCAAAAAAACCAGAACGGAGGGCAGGCAGACCTAAAAATTTGAAGATTGGTTTTTCTAAAGCAAAAAGCGCTCCTGCAATATCAAAAATGATCGCAAGAATGAACAAACCCAATGTTAGATGCACTAGTTGCGGATGTATCGGAATCTCGTAAGGTAATCCGTTAGCACTTAGCCTCAATCTCAACTGGTCAATTAGTTGCCAGTTCATGGCGAAACTCCCTGCTTCATCGCTTGCACAACTGGCTCGATGTGTAACCCGTACACCCAAACTAGCTTACTCCCTAGATAGACTTGCAAGCACACTAAGCAGACTAAAAAGGTTGCAGCACCCAGGTAAACAGGCGGTATTTTTCGGGGACTGCGATCGCGAATCACGAAACGCCAAGCTGTAATGGCGACGACAATAGCCGCCAGTGACCAACCCATAACCGTATGAAAATTCAGTGTTGGTTGAACTGCTGGGTAGATGTTCGCCAGACCTGCTTCAAACTGACCAAAAATCACCGCTAAAAAGATGGCTGCTGAGGCAACAAACATATTCCAAAAACTCACCTCAAACAAACGCACGTTGCGGGTGAAATAGCCCAGGACATCGCACACGAAAGAAAAAAGCACCATCGCGATTACGAAGTGGACAATGATCGGGTGTAGAGGGTCAGGGTATGGTAAATTTTGGTTATTCAGAGATAGACCAGGCATCGCTTTCTCCTTCATGGGTCTAAGTATGTAGATGCGTTGTATGGAATTGCCATTCACCTAATGCACCATTCATATTGTCAAGAATACTGCTAATAACGCCACAGCTAAACCTCTTAAAAAACATTGAAAATTTGCGATGGACTTAAATTTTGAAAGTAACTTTTCAAATAAAAAACTTTTTCATTTACATACAAGTTTTTAGTAACTATTTTTTCGCTATATCAAAACTTGCTAAACTAACCACAATTTTAATTTATATTATATTCAAATTTACATTTGTACAAAATAGTCGGTTATTGTTGATTAAATTGGCTATTTGACAATAGCCAATTTAATCAGATACTTTCGAGGCGGCTAAAAATGCCTTAACCTTTACATGGTTCTCTTCTTTAGGTCATTTAGATTGATTTAACTAAGAATTTTACTTTAACTAATAACCCAAGTTGCTCTGAATATACCATAAATCTTTCTTGAAATTGATATGAGCTTTAAAATTACAACTTTACAAATCTTAAAAATAAAGACATGCTGTTGTCACATAAATGACAAATAATTGAAATATTAGTCAGTAAAAAAATATACTGTTTATCTTTCTCTGGATAGATTAGGAAAAGACTAGAGAGTTCTTAAAATAAGAAAAAGTTTTGCTTTTTTAATTGAAAATTTACCGATTTGACAATCTAAATTATCAAGTAATACTACGCCCAGAAAGCAAAAATATCATGCAAGTCTTCAGATTCTTGCAACAAATGCAAGTTTTAAAAGTATCGAAACCATTATGAGCTATTCCCCTAACCTGCTCAAAGGTCAAAAAGCACTTGTGACGGGTGCTAGTTCTGGCATTGGTGAAGCGATCGCTCGCTATTTAGCTTTATCAGGCGCAGCAGTAGCTGTCAACTATCATTCTGAAGCTGAAGAAGCCCAAAAAGTTGTCGATGATATCAAGGCGACTAACGGTGAAGCATTTGCCATTCAAGCCGATGTCAGCAAAGAAGACCAAGTAAAGACAATGTTCAGCAAAACGCTCCAAGAATTTGGCACTATTGATATTTTAGTAAGTAATGCGGGCATTCAAAAAGACTCAGCATTTATAGATATGACCCTCGACCATTGGAACATGGTCATTGGAATAAACCTGACAGGGCAATTCTTGTGTGCGCGAGAAGCTGCAAAGGAGTTCCTGCGTCGAGGTGTGAAGCCTGATATTTCATCTGCGGCAGGTAAGATTATTTGCATGAGTTCCGTGCATCAAGTCATACCTTGGGCAGGTCATGTTAATTATGCTACTAGTAAAGGTGGTATTAATATGATGATGCAAAGTATTGCTCAAGAACTTGCTCCCCACAAAATTCGCGTCAATAGTATTGCCCCCGGTGCTATCAAAACCCCAATCAATAAATCAGCTTGGGACACACCAGAAGCAGAAGCAAAATTACTAAAACTAATTCCGGCAAAGCGGGTGGGTGATGTTGAAGATATAGCCAAAGCAGCGGTTTGGCTAGCTTCTGATGACTCTGATTATGTCAACGGTACAACACTGTTTGTAGATGGTGGTATGACCTTATATCCAGGGTTTGAGGGTAATGGTTAAAATAATTCGTAATTCGTAATTAATAAAGTCACATTTAGTCTGGGTTTTTAGATTTATATTTGTAGTCTCATTTCGGAAAATTAGTATGACACAAAATTGGCAAAGGCACTATTGTTTGAGGAAAAAGGAAAATCTTAAAAACACTCTTTGATAAGCTTTTCAAAGTGTGTATTAATTACGAATTACGAATTAGTATGACTTCTATGCTCACAAAAGTTATTGTCAATCCTAATCTGATCACAATTAACGATGGTTCCTCCTTTTTAGTCACAGCTAGCGATGGTTCCATCGACGATAATCAAGCCCAAGGTTTTTTTGTTCGTGATACACGCTTAATTTCTTATTACGAAATTTCTCTGAATCGTTATCAACTTTTATTACTAGCTTCTAGTAACATCACGCATCATAGTGCGCTTTACCAATTTACAAACCCGCAACTTCGTACAGTCAAGGGCATTTTACCTGATGGTAGTTTGCTTGTAACCATCAGGCGCGACATTGTAGGAGGGATGCACGAAGATATCGATATCACCAACCATCACTTAGAAGCAGTTGAATTTCAATTAATGCTGGCGATTCGTTCGGATTTTGCGGATATCTTTGAGGTGAAAGCAAAGAATATTCTGGCACGGGGAGAGACAGCAACAATATGGAAAGATGGAATACTTTCTACCGAGTACCGTAACGGTTCTTTTGTCCGAGGCATTGTAACTGAGACAGTTTGTGCAAGTTCAACAGCAAGATATGCAAACGGTCGTTTGATGTTTGATGTAGCGATCGCTCCTGGTGAAACATGGCATACCTGTATCAATTTTACAGCCAGAGCCAACGAAAATATCCTCAAACCTCAACAAACTTGTACTCTGTCTCACAATACAAAAGCTGGAAAGATCAGCGATGAATTTCTGACTAATGCCACAAAGTTGCGATCGTCTAATGCTGAGATTCAAGGATTTTATCAGCAAGCGATCGTTGATATGGGAGCGTTGCGGATTGAGGTAGATGATAACGGGCATCAGTTTTGGATGCCTGCTGCTGGTATTCCCTGGTTTATGGCTGTCTTTGGCCGGGACTCAATTATTGCCAGCTTGCAAACGATGGCAGTTTACCACGATTTTGCCCGTGGTACGCTTATAAGATTGGCTCAACTACAGGCAACTGAGTTAGATGACTGGCATGATGCTCAACCAGGCAAAATGCTGCATGAATTGCGTGATGACGAGTTAACTAAAATCAAGCAACTTCCATACAATCCCTACTACGGCACAGTAGATACCACTATTCTCTGGATTATTACTTTAGCTGAAACCTATTCTTGGAACGCTGACCTCACTATGTTGGATGAGTGTCGATCGCCATTAGATAAGGCACTAAAGTGGATTGATGAATACGGCGATTTTGATGGGGATGGGTTTGTTGAGTACTTAACTCATTCGTCAAAAGGTTTACGCAATCAAGCTTGGAAAGATTCAGGTGACTCAATGGTTTATCCAAATGGCCAGTTAGTTGAGCCGCCAATTGCCCTATGTGAGGTACAAGGCTACGTCTACGATGCTTGGCTAAAAGCAGCTTTAATTTACGAAGTCTGGGGAGAAAAAGAGCGATCGCAAAAGCTACGTGAAAAAGCAGAGTCACTTTATCAACGATTCAATGAACAATTCTGGATGGAATCAGAAGGCTTTTACTGTCTTGGTTTAGATAACAACAAACAGCAAATCCAATCGATTACCTCAAATCCTGGGCATCTATTATGGTCTGGTATCGTCCCTAAAGAACGAGCGAAAAAGCTGGTTAAGCGACTTTTTCAACCAGATATGTGGTGTGGTTGGGGTGTGCGGACTCTTTCAGCCCAAAATCCAGCTTATAACCCGATTAGTTATCAACGGGGAAGTGTTTGGCCGCACGACAATTCTATTATTGCCGCTGGCTTAAAGCGTTACGGCTACCACGAAGAAGCAAACCGCATCGCTGAGGGTATTTTTGCTGCTGCTAATTATTTTCAATCTGGACGAATGCCAGAATTGTTTGCCGGAATTGAACGTCAAAATGATAACTTTCCAGTCCCCTACCCAGACGCTAATATACCCCAAGCTTGGGCTGCTGGTTCAATTTTCTTACTTATTCGTACCATTTTAGGACTTAAAGCCGATGCCTCAAAACAACAGTTAAAAGTACAGCCCTCACTCCCAGATTGCTTGCCAGATTTAGAACTCACAAATTTGTCCGTGGGAGACGCTACGGTTGGATTACGCTTTTGGCGCGATCGCGAACAAACCCAATGGGAAGTTACCCATCTGGATGGTGAATTAGAAGTTTCTGGATAATTGTTATTTACTCTTATGGCATCTGATTCATCTAATAAAACTATATTTGCGGCGATGGGGGCTAACTTAGCGATCGCTATTACTAAATTTATCGCCGCCTCCATTACTGGCAGTTCCGCCATGATATCTGAAGGTATTCATTCGGTGGTAGATACTGGCGATCAACTGGTACTTTTGCTGGGAATTCGCCGGAGTCAAAAGCCAGCAGATGATAGCCATCCTTTTGGTTACGGTCAAGAACTTTATTTCTGGACTTTCATCGTTGCTATCCTCATCTTTGCCATTGGTGGCGGTATGTCAATTTATGAAGGAATCACTCATTTAATTAATCCCAGCCCTTTAGAAGATCCAAAATGGAATTATATTGTGTTAGGTATGGCAATATTATTGGAGGGTTTTTCTTGGACTGTAGCTTTAAGAGAGTTTTTGCCGACCAAGGGTAAACAAAATTTCTGGCAAGCAATTAAAAACAGTAAAGATCCCACAGTATTTACAATATTATGTGAAGATTCTGCTGCAATTTTAGGTTTACTTGTTGCCTTAATAGGAATCTTCTTAGGACATTTATTTAATAATGTTTATTTTGATGGCATTGCCTCGATTATTATTGGCATTATCTTGGCTATAGTAGCAGTGATATTAGCAAGAGAAAGTAAAGGATTATTACTTGGTGAAAGTGCTAACCCTCAAACTATAGCTAATATCCGTTATTTATCAAAAACAGAACCAGGAGTCAAAGAAGTTATCCGTGTGCTAACAATGCAGCTTGCTCCACAGGAAGTATTACTCAACTTAGAAATTCAATTTTCTCAAAATCTTACAGGTGAGGAAATAGCTTTAACTGTAGAAAGCTTAGAAGTAAAAATTAGCCAAAAACATCCTGAAATAAAACAAATTTTTATTGAAGCGAAATCCTTAACTGCCGCTCGCAAATCTTCTCAAGCTTCGCAATAATTTTTTAATCAGATAAATATAGGACTTACGCAAAACCACACGCTGTAGGGGCAATTCAAGAATTGCCCTAAGAAGAAAATATTTCTTTTCGGCTATTATTTGCGTAAGTCCTGAAATATCAACTACAGCATTTTCAAATAGTACTTAAAGCTGATCAGCACAATAAATTATGGTAGAGATTATTGCTCAAGGACAAGCTTTTGGCTCACCAGGTATCGAACCTCGATGGACTCATGCCAATAAAGATGGAGTTGGAACAGCTTACTCTACCTCCAGTAAGATTTGGTTTACTATCTGGAGCGGTATTGTCACTGAAATCTACCATCCTACAGTAGATAAACCCCAAGTTCGGGATTTACAGTATCTAATTTCTGATGGAAAAAGCTTTTTTCACGAAGAGAAACGCCATCTCGAATCAAAAATTGAACCGATGTGGACTTACGGTTTGGGATACCGCATTACTAATTCCGATCCCGAAGGGCGCTATACAATCATCAAGGAAGTTATTGCTGACCCGCATTTCTCCTGTATCTTACAGCACACAAAAATCACAGGAAAGCGCGATTTTATCTCTCAACTCCAGCTATATGCTTTATGTGCGCCGCATCTGGAAGTTGGAGGTAGAGGTAACAATGGTTACGTTATAGAAGTTGCTGGGCATCACATTCTAACGGCCGAGAAAGATGGAACATGGCTAGCGCTGGGTGCAACAGTTCCTTTTAGCCGTCTTTCCTGTGGCTACGTCGGTGAAAGTGATGGCTGGACAGATTTAGCTGATAATTTCCAGATGGATTGGGAATTTGGTCAGGCTGTGAATGGCAATATTAGTCTGACAGGAGAAATAAATTTGGATGGTGGTGACGAGTTTACTTTAGGACTGGCATTTGGCAGCAATCTGCACAATGCGGTTTCTACACTATTTCAGTCGCTGAATATTCCTTTTGAACAGCAGAAGCAACAATACAACGAACAGTGGAAGCGATCGCGCCGCAATATCCGACCCCTAGAAGATGTTTCTTATGACGAAGGTAAGTTGTATCACAGCAGCATTAGTTTGCTTTTAGCACATGAAGACAAAGCTTATCCAGGTGCTTTAATCGCCTCCCTTGCCATCCCTTGGGGTGAAGCTAAAGACGACCAAGAGCAAGGAGGATATCATCTAGTCTGGACGCGGGATATGGTTAGCAGTGTAGCAGGTTTGGTGGCTGCTGGTGAAACTCAAACAGCAGTGCGATCGCTCATTTATCTCGCCACTAGTCAGCAGGAAGATGGCGGTTTTGCCCAAAATTTCTGGGTTGATGGTAAACCTTACTGGAAAGGTATCCAGCTTGATGAGGTGGCATTTCCTATACTGTTAGCATGGCTACTGCACCAGCAGAATACTTGCTTAAACTTCGATATCTATCCGATGGTTCTGCGGGCGGCGGGTTATTTAATTCGTCGCGGCCCGGCTACCCAACAAGAACGCTGGGAAGAAAATAGCGGTTATTCACCATCAACACTAGCATCCAATATTGCCGCCTTAATCTGTGCTGCTCAATTTGCTCGTGAACGTGGGGATGAAGCAACAGCAAACTTTATAGAAGAATACGCGGATTTTTTAGAATCTCACATCGAAGCTTGGACTGTTACTACTGAAGGAACTTTAGTTCCTGGCATCAAACGGCATTATATCCGAATTACTCCTTCAGATATTAATAATCCTCAACCTAACGAAAATCCTAACCAAGGAACTCTTTTGATCAGCAGCCAACCTCCTGGTGAACCGGCAGAATTTCCAGCCAAAGAAATTGTCGATGGCGGGTTTCTGCAATTGGTGCGCTATGGAATTCGTAAAGCTGATGACCCGATTATTGTTGATTCTGTCAAAGTAATTGATGCAGTCTTGAAAGTAGATACACCCGTTGGGCCTTGTTGGCATCGTTACAACCATGACGGCTACGGTCAGCAAGAAGATGGCAATGCGTACACGGCTTGGGGTAAAGGACGGGTTTGGCCTCTCTTAACAGGAGAACGAGGACATTATGAATTAGCTGTTGGCGGTGATGTCAAAACATATATTAAGGCAATGGAAGAATTTGCTTCAAACACTTGTTTGCTACCAGAACAGGTTTGGGATGAAGCAGATAGACCGGATATCCATATGTGTTTAGGAAAACCAACAGGTTCTGCGATGCCTTTAATGTGGGCCCACTCGGAATATATTAAGCTGCTACGGTCAAATCATGACGATCAGGTATTTGATTTGATTCCAGAGGTGGCGAATCGATATCTAGGCGAAAGACAAGAATGTAAATCATTGTAAATTTGGAAGTTTAACCGGCAAGTAGACAAAGTTAAAAAAGGTTATACACTGCGAATTCACGCTTTAGCATCTTTTCAGTTGCACTGGTCAGATGATAATTGGCAAACCGGAGAAGATACGCCTTCTACTTCCACCAAGTTAGGAGTCAATTTTGTAGATATCTCTGTTTCTGATCACCAGCAACAGCCAATCAGCTTTACTTTTTTCTGGATTGAAAGTAGTAAATGGGAACAGCGCAATTATACGGTTGTAGTTGAGTAGCAGTAATTAGCTTTCATCTTTTCATTAAAGACAATTAGGAATTGGTACAGTTTATCCGGTAGTTAATAACATGAAACGAGCGATCTAATTTTTGAGGCATAAAATGAAATCTTTCTCCAAAGTTCACAGATTATTAGCTACTTGTAGTGCCAGTACATTCCTGATTCTCATCGCACTGACCATTGGCTGTGCAAATTCCTCTTTAGCCACGAGACAGCAACAACCAAATCCAGCAACTAGAGAGCGTTCTAGCCCACAAACCAATGTCGCCTCTAATCCTGCACGTTGCCAAACTGAACAATTATCAGTACGTAAGGTGTCTGGAGATGCAGGTGTGGGAAATGTCGCAATTATTTATGCTTTCACTAATAACGGCTCATCGCCCTGTAATCTTTATGGATATCCTGGATTCGCGTTGCTAAACTCCAAAAATCAGCCTCTAAAGGGGGTTAGGGTCATCCGTTCTCAAGGCACATACTTCTTAACTAAGCAGTCTCCACAAAAGGTGACTCTAGCCCCAGGTGGGCAAGCCTCATTTGAGATTGCTTACAACCACACCAGAGATGTTGGTCAGTCGTGCCCGACATCTGTGAAGGTTCAAATTACGCCCCCAAATGCCTACCACCACTTCACCCTCCCTGAAAAAATTAACGCTTGCACAGGTCAAGTCAGAGTTACGCCAGTACAAGCAGGCATTATCCAATAGTAGCGATCGCTGCGATCGCCTCCGACACAGAGAAACTCATGCACCATGACTCTGTTTCGATTGACTTATTGGAGATTTTTGTAAGATAACCGCACAATTAAGGAGAGCCATTTTTATGCAGAATAATTCCTCACCCAAGCCGACAATTGACTACTGGCACGTCTGGACTGACCACGACGGTATAAGTCACCAGTCCCGTTGCCAAATTGAGGATTTCATCGAAAAAGGCATAGCCCCAGATACCTCGCCGCAGTGGCTTTCTAATTTGAAGCAGTCTGGTGCCACAATCACCTTTACTGTGCTACCCGTGGGATGGGTTGGCAACTGGCATGAGAACCCGAAGCCCCAGTGGGTCATCCCTCTGTCGGGACGCTGGTTTGTGGAGACTATGGACGGCCAGCGAGTCGAGATGGGCCCTGGCGAAATTTCATTTGGAGAAGACCAAGGTACAAAAGCGGACGCGCAAGGTAATAAAGGTCACTTATCTGGAACAGTAGGCGATGCGCCAGCTGTTTTGATAATGGTGCAACTTGAAGAGACTCCGACTATAGAGCAATCCTGTCGCTTTAAGTAAGGTTTGCTCAAAACGACCAGGGTTTATTCTACTGTCCAAATGCCAGATAGCATATCTATTACCACTTAAGAGGATGTTTTAAAAGTCCCCTTGTCGGTATCAAAACGTTCTAGATCCCTCTAAATCCACGCCACTTGCTTCACTTGGGGAGACCCCAGACGCTCGTAAGCATTGCGTTAGCGACGTAGGAGCGTCTGACTCGCTACCGCTTTTAGCGTCTCTCCTTCTCCCAAAGGGCTACGGTGTACACACAAGTCCTAAAAACCTAGCTTGATTAGGCTTGACTCGTTCCCATGCTCTGCATGAGGAATGCATTCATTGAGTCTCTGACTCAATATCTGACTGGAGGCAGCAGCCTCTAATCAACCATTCCTAGCTTTGCATGGGAACGAGAGAACAAGGAGAAATGAGAAATCGAGCTTTTTTCGACTTGTGTGTATACCGTAGCCCAAAGGGAGAGGCTAGCGCCCGCCGTAGGATGCCCGAAGGGCTGTAGGGAGAAGACCGCAGTGGCTCCCCTTCAAAAGAGGGACTTTGATTCCAGTTCCCCCCTTAAAAAGGGGGGTTAGGGGGGATCTATAAGTGCCTAAAATCACAGCTAAACACTTTTCAAACTCTAAGATGAGTAACTAGCAACTTGGGTTAATACAGTGATGAAATATGCTCACAATCGCTCCAAATTGCATTCATCCGATGACAGATATATTGGCGGATTTCGTGTGACTATGCCTATCAATATAGTCATATATGAATATGCTTTACCGCTCTTATCTCAGCAATTAGATGCTTGAAAATAGATTTGCCTGAATGTTTTAATGTTATTAAATAATTTGCAATTAAATCTCAGCCTATTCTCAATAGGTTACTCGATAATTTTTGTAAGTTAATAAATTTTAGCCCAGTGGCAATTTCAAATGATGGAAAATACATTAGTTGATAAAACCTTCCGTGATAGCAATGGCAAAATTGTTTTAGCTCAGATGCCAAACCTACCGCTCATTTTTTGGGTAGTGGCTAGTTTACTATCTCTTATTTTTACAAGCGGTAAAATCAATATAGTGTTAGACATACTGGCAAATGGCTCCTTGTTTACTTGGGCGTGGCTGGAATTATTTCAAGGCGTTAATTATTTTCGGAGAGCGCTAGGTCTTGCCGTATTTATTGGTATTATCGCCTCAAAAATTCAGTAATTACAGAAAAGTCAGTAACAAATAATACAAAATACAATAGATGTTGGCGAACACCTCTTTTTTGTCCAAAGTTCAAAATATGACTAAAGTCATACTGGAATTATGACTTTATTCCACTGTGTCTTCTTATTTAATGTTTTAAACTTAGAACAATACAGCAAATCAATCAAGTCGTGTAACAACTAAAGCTTATTATAATCCTAAAGGTTAGGTAAGAAGATATGTTCACAAATTATTGAGAAATGCTGTATAAAAATCAAGCAAATTAATTGATAGAGATTTGAACATGAAACGTCTTCTTTTAGGTACATTACTTGCTCTCCCATTTGCAATTTCTTCCTTACCATCACAGGCATCGGCAGCAGAAATCATTGTCAGACCCAACGGCCATGAAGTTGCTGTTGTGCGTAAACCTCTTATTGCCCGATATCACCAGAAGTTAATTCCTGCCCATTGGGAAACAGTACGACGTCATGGCAGGTTGGTTAAGGTTCGAGTTCCTGCTCATTTTGTAAAAGTAAGAGTTTAATATCTCTAATAGAGACTAACAACCCTACTTGAGTTGTTAGTCTCTATTAAGTAAAACTTGGCTGGAAAATAAATAAGATTTATAAAGTGAATGAAAGTATCTTAAGCGAATCAATTTAAATAACATGAATATATATCTAAATCATCAATTATTTAAAAAACTTATTATATTTCTCCTGACAATTACTTTAGTAACAGCCTGCAATTCCATTCAGGCTGAAGAAAGAAATACAGCTAAAGAAAAAATCGTGAGTGGTGATAATTATGGAGAGCTAGATGACCAAGGAAAGTTACGTACTTACTATTTTTACACTCCAAAATCTTATAATCCCGACCGCCCAATGCCCTTACTTTTAGTGTTTCATGGGGATGATGGTAGTGGTAAGTCTATAAGTAATGTAACTCGCTTCAATGAATTAGCAGAGCAAAAAGGATTTATTGTAGTTTATCCAAATGGAATTGACCAAAAATGGAGCCTTAGAGGTAACGCCCAAGGAAAGGTAGATGATGTTTTGTTTGTCAGTGCTTTGATTGATCATCTTCAAGAACAAATCAATATTGATAGTCATAAAGTTTATGCCACCGGTTTTTCTAGAGGTGCAATACTTACCCAAGCACTGGCTTGTAAGTTACCTGATAAAATTGCTGGTTTTGCATCAGTAGCTGGTTCGCTGCCAGTTAGACTCAAACCTAATTGCCAGCCTCAAACTCCCATATCGATGTTAATGATCAACGGTACAAACGATCGCGATGTACTTTATGAAGGTGATGAGCACACTCAACTCCGAGCGCTGGTTTCTATCTCAGACATGGTAGATTTTTGGCGATCGCACGATCAATGTACCTCATCGAAGGAATCTTTGCAGTTTTCTAAAGCTCAAGTGAAAACCTCTCTCTACACAGCTTGTAGTGGCAACTCAGAAGTCTGGCAGCTAGCGGTAGTAAACGGCGGACATTTCTGGCCTGGTGGTTCTTCAACTGACGAGAGCCTAAATAAATTCAATGCTAAACTGGGGCTGAATGCCAGTGAAACAATTTGGAACTTTTTTCAACGTCACAGTCAGTAGACCGAAAAATTTTCAACGAAGGCGATCGCGCTCATAAAACCTGTCCCCGCTGCCTGAAGAAATAGGACTTTACACCTGCAACAGGCAAGCCCTAGCTGAAATACTGTGAGTAACGGGACTTGCAGTTTGTACCAGTATCGAGGATTCTGCGCTCAAGTCAAACCAGCTAGCAACTCTCATATCATCTCAGCCAAATTACCCATAATAAAAGAACCCCACCCCTAACCCCTCCCCGCTCTTCGCTATCCATTACCCGGATCTTTCTTAACAAACAGATAAAATACTTAAAATTAAAGCGAAACGGTTGATAGGTATAGTTTTGAGGGGAAGTAGAGT
>NZ_JBALCY010000025.1:0-1228 GCF_036917655.1 Nostoc sp. | reverse complement strand
ATGGCGATCGCTATTCGACAAGCTCGTGACGACGAACTTGAAGCGCTGATTCCGATACTACTGTTGGCAGAACAATCGGAGCGTGCGCTGCGATGGGGACTTGCTAACCTCGTTGATGCTGTATATCGCATGGACGACAGCGAACACTTGGTTGGTGCAGCAACAATGAAATGGCGCAGCGATCCCTGCGAAATTATGGAACTTGGTATAGCCCCTGAGTTTCAAAGGCAGGGTTTAGGTAAGGAGTTCGTTGCTTGGTTGATTCAAGAGGCGAGGCAACGCGGCAAGAGGCAGATGCTCGTCGGCACGTCTAATTCAAGTCTTGCCAACATTGCTTTTTATCAAAAGTGCGGATTTCGGATGGATCATGTGCGCCATGACTACTTTTGGTATTTACCTCAGCCAAGCTACGAAAACAGCATTCAGATTCAGGACTTGCTCGTATTTCGTTTCGATTTGGTGCCATGCTCAACTAGGAAAAAAAACAAACTCAAAGAGGAAAAGCAAATTAGGTATGAAAGCTAGGGTAAAATTAGTTCTTCGGGATGAAGAGGGAGAATGGCAGCAATAATGGTTCCCACTTAAGTCTGCCTGCTCACCGAAAAATTTACAGATTAATTGAGATAGTAGCCTAGATATAGGTATGACTACTTTAAGCTTGAGTGACTAGTGTTATGTACATTGAATCATTATCGATAGCAACCCTGGAGCAAGCAATTCACTTAAGAGAGGAAGTTTTCCCAGGCGTGAGTAATAGTAGTGATAGTCCATCGCTGGCGGCAAGTTTATATCGAGATAAATATGCTCAATGGTTTTCAAACAGTGGAATTACCCAACTCAATTACTGGGTTGCTATCGATGAGAAATCTTTCCAAGTAATTGGGCTAACTGGGTTATATTGCAAAAGCGAAGACGAACAAGAAGCTGACTGGTTAGGCTGGTTTTGTGTAGCATCACAATTTCGGGGAAAAGGAATTGGAAAAGAGCTATTAGACTTTACCATCGACCTAGCAAAAGCAAAAAGGTACTTACGGTTGTATACTTGGGAACATCCTTCTTCTTATGTAGCCCGGATGCTTTATCTCAAACGCGGTTTTTACCAAATTGGTGAATCCCCAAATAACAGCGGATTTAAAACTATCTATCTTGAACTCCAACTCGATAGCATTATTCATAGTGGATGAGAAAATTCATCTAGAAATTTTCAAGCGAGGAAAGGCGATCCAGT
>NZ_JBALCY010000024.1:0-94594 GCF_036917655.1 Nostoc sp. | reverse complement strand
TTCTGAGGCTCGATGTTGACCTTCTGAGGCTCGATGTTGACCTTCTGAGGCTCGATGTTGACCTTCTGAGGCTCGATGTTGACCTTCTGAGGCTCAATGTTGACCTTCTGAGGCTCAATGTTGACCTTCTGAGGCTCAATGTTGACCAACAATACAATTTATGTCCCTGGCTTACCTCACCCTCAATCCCTCTCCTTATAAAGGAGAGGGAAGCTAGAGACAGGATGAAGTTTTGCATTTTATTTAATCCACGTTCCTAAACCAATACGGTTCGGTTAAGGTTATTTGATGAAAATAATATATCCCAAAGACGCGATAAATCCCCGTCAGGACGAAGGACTGATTATTGTAAAGACGGCGATTTATCGCGTCTCTTGGCGAAAGGGGCATAACATTATTCATTGCTGTTAACTTAAGCGCAAAGCCTTTTAAAACCTCGTTTCCAGCCTTCTTGCTGGAAATGCTGCTCTTGGCGGCTCTGCCGCCAGCAAGGGAGGCGGAGCCTCTAGAACGGCATTCCCAGTCGGAGACTGGGAACGAGACAATCTAAAAGCTGGTTCTAGGCAGGTTTTCACGCTAAGTTGACACTCATGAACATTGTTATGCCCCTACAAAAAATATGTATTTTACCAACTTAACAACTGGTATGATTGCCTATTTCAGAATTTAGCTAACTAGGACTTCGGGTTGCTTTTTCTTGGAACGATGGTTAAACCTGCGTCCCATCTCATCAATTACTGCATCTAAACCTGCGACATCACCGCTAGCTTTGGCATAGCTATAAATTGCTAATGCTGCGGCATAGGCTTCGCTAGCAGCAGCTATACAGGTATCATCTACCAGTTCTTGCAGTTGCGTTAGAGACAAAAGCACCGGATACAAGTCCTCAAATATCCCTAAATCCCGGCGCATCTCTTCTAAATCAAAAGAACGAGGCAAAAAGTTAGGGTTCTGTGTCGCCACTTCTAAGGCAATGCTTACAAAAGCCCGACTTTTATCTCCCATCTTTAGCATTGTTCGCCGATCTTCAGGGGTCAAATCAACCAAAAATGGTAACTTTTCTTTAATTGTAGCGATCGCCTGCATGACTGCTTCTCTGTCTGCTGGGGCTAAACTGGCACTGATGCGATTTTCTGCCATTTTTAATACTCTTTTAGTGGGACTTAATTTCAGTATTCCCAAAGTTATAGAGGCGATCGCATTTTACGAGTCATAGATAATACTTTATTTAACGATGTTTCCTGTTTACCGATTTCTACCTCAGAAGCCATCGGCTTGTAGACTTCTCCATCTGGCATTATCGCACCAGTCAGGTCAGGATCTCGTTCGCACTCGTATAATACTGTTACGACAGACTGCAAAATGTCATTTATGAATAAACCAGGATGAATATTAAAGAACTACTGCTCCAAGAAATTGAATCATCCTCAGACGTTCTACTAGTTCATACACTAGATTTTTTGCGTTTTCTCAAGACAAAACCAAGAAATGAGGAAATATCTCTTGACCTGTCAACGGAAAATAAGAATGATACTTCCAATCAGAAAACGAAACCGGAAATACAGGAAGCAACACCAATTCTTAGAGGCTCTAAAGCAGAAGACTTACTAAAATTTGCAGGAACCTGGCAAGGGGATGATTTTGAGGAGTGCTTGCAGCTTGTTTACCAAACCCGTTCCCCGGCTGAATTTTAGTGATGTACCTCCTAGATATTGATAGATTGATACCTTCCTTCTAACCGCTAATCACAGCGATCGCATCAATTTCTACCAACACATCTTTAGGTAAGCGCGATACCTGCACACAAGCCCGCGCTGGGGCTGTATCTTCCGGGAAATATTTAGCATAAACGGCATTCACCGCCGCGAAGTCATTCATATCAGCTAAAAATACGGTGGTTTTCACCACATCTTGGAAAGCCGCACCCGATGCTATGAGGATGGCTTCAAGATTAGCTAATACTTGCTCAGTTTGCTTTTTGACATCATCAGTGTAGACGACATCACCAAGGCGGGGATCGATCGCAATTTGTCCAGCTATAAATACAAATTGACCAGAAGCTGCGATCGCTTGATTATAAGGGCCGACTGGTGCGGGTGCGTTATCAGTACGAATTACTTTACGAGTCATATATATTACTTTCTCTAACGATGTTTCCTGTTTACCGATTTCACCCTCAGGAGCGATCGGCTTGTAGACTTCTCCATCTGGCATTATCGCACCAGTTAGGTCAGCATCTTTAAAGGTTGTCCCATAGATATTTGCTCCAGTTAAATTTGCCTTCTTCAGGTTTGCTCCATCAAAGTTTGCCATCATCAAGTTTGCATCTGATAGACAAGCTCTTTCTAGATTTGCTCTTTGGAGACAGGCTTTTTTGAGATTTGCTTTTTCTAAGCAGACCCTAACCAAATCCGCCTCAGCTAAATCTACCTCTGATAAATTACATTTCTCCAAAGTGACTCCCCGGAGTATGGCTTTCTGGAGATTTGCCCTATAAAGATTTACTTCAGTTAGTTTTATCTGAGTAAAGTTTGCTCTAGTCAAGTCTGCCCCACTCAGATTTGCATTACTCAAATTTGCACAACTTAAGTCCGCACCACTCAAGTCAGCCCAACTAAGATTGATTGAAGAACCCTCTATCCCACTCAAATTTGCATTTATTAAAGATACTCTACTGAGGCTAGTATTATTAAGTTTCGCTCTAGTCAGGTTTGCGTCACTCAAATCTGCTCCATTCCAATTTGCATTAGATATATCTATATCACTTAAGTTTGCACCTTTAAGGTCTATGTTTTGGCGGTTTATAGTAAACTGCCGTCCCCCTGCTGCGTATTTCTCCAACAGTTTTCCAGCGTCCATAATGCACCTTTAAATACCATTGACACAGTATAATCACAAAAACTTTGTGTCACAGGTATTCCACTCTCCCCGTCTCTCTGCGCTCTCTGCGCCTCTGCGGTTCGTTCCTCTTACCCCAACCTCGGACGAATCCCATAATGCCGATATCGCCAATAATCCTGCAAAATGCGATCGTGGTCAAAACATAAATTACCAGGCACACGCCAAGACTCAAAAATGCCTACAGCCTTAGCATCATCCCCAGCCTTTGGTTCCCCTGTCGCTGTTGCCAAAAATACAATGCTAATCGTATGCTGACGGGGATCGCGATCGGGGTCAGAATACACCAGTAATTGTTCAACTAACTCCACCTGCAAACCCGTTTCTTCTTCAGCTTCTCGCCGCGCCGCCACTTCCACCGCTTCCCCATAATCCACAAAACCACCAGGAATAGCCCAACCTAAAGGTAGATTATGTCTTTCGATTAACACTATTGGCCGATGAGGTCGGTCTACTAATTCAATGATGATATCAACTGTTGGTGTAGGATTTCGGTAAGTCATGCAATTTTGGATTTTAGATTTTGGATTTACTGGGGATTGGGTAGTAGGGATTGGGTACTGGGAATTGGGTATTGGAAATGAGAGATTAAAAGAATTCTTTCCTATGCTCAGTCCCTAGTCCCCACTCCCCAGTCCCCAATACATACTATCGACAGCTTTCAAAGCTGAACGTAGCGTGATAGATTCGATGCGATCGCGTAGCGTGTTAATCAGACAATTGCTTCCTCTCATAATTCAGGTTAAATATGCCTTTTCCTAGATCAAGTGGCATTTTGCTGCATCCTACCTCCTTTCCCAGTCGATTTGGCATTGGGGATTTAGGCTTAGAAGCCTATCGCTTCATCGATTTTCTCAAAGAGAGCCATCAACAATATTGGCAAGTTTTACCTTTGGGCCCCACTGCATACGGGAATTCGCCCTATATGTGCTACTCGGCAATGGCGGGAAATCCCCTGCTGATTAGCCCAGAAAAACTGCGAGATGAGGGTTTGCTAACTGAAGAAGACTTTGCTAATTTACCAGGATTTCCGTTAGAAAAGGTAGATTTCCAGCAGGTTGTGCCGATTAAGATTGGGCTACTCAAAAAAGCCTGTGAACATTTTAGAACCAATGCTACACCTATCCAGCAGAAAGAGTTTGAAGGTTTTTGCGACAGCAAAGCCTATTGGCTAGATAATTACGCCTTATTTATGGCGCTGAAAGATGACAACGAGAATGCAAACTGGCATACATGGGAGCCAGAAATTGTCAAGCGTCAACCAGAAGCATTGGATCAAGTACAGCGTCGGCTCAACGGAGAGATTTTTTATTACAAGTTCGTCCAATTTGAGTTTTTCCGCCAGTGGTCAGACCTGAAAAGCTACGCCAACATGCGCGGTATTGATATTATCGGCGATATCCCCATCTACGTAGCTCACGATAGCGCTGATGTGTGGGCGCATCCCGACATCTTTTGCTTAAATGAACAGACAGGAGAAGCTGCCCAAATGGCAGGAGTTCCACCAGATTACTTCAGCGCCACCGGTCAATTGTGGGGCAACCCGGTTTATAACTGGGAGGAATTGCAAAAACAAGACTTTAAATGGTGGGTGCAGCGCTTTGAGGCAATGCTAGATTATGTAGATATAATTCGCATTGACCACTTCCGGGGCTTCGAGGCTTATTGGTCTGTAGCCCAAGGTGAAGAAACTGCCATGAATGGTAAATGGGTGGAAGCGCCTGGTGATGCTTTTTTTGAAGTGATTAGGCAGAAGTTAGGCAAGCTACCCGTCTTGGCGGAAGATTTGGGAGTAATTACACCAGAGGTAGAAGCGCTGCGAGACAAGTATGAATTTCCTGGGATGAAAGTTTTGCAGTTTGCCTTTGGTTCTGATCCCGAAAATCCGTTTTTACCATTCAATTACCCGCGAAATGCTGTAGTTTATACTGGCACTCACGATAATGACACAACTGTAGGCTGGTTTAATTCAGCTAACGACAACGAAAAGCAAAACCTGTTGCTTTATTTAGGTTGTATTAGTCCTGAAGGTGTCCACTGGGATTTAATTCGCCTAGCTTTGAGTTCTATAGCCAACCAAGCGATTATTCCTTTGCAAGATATTTTGGGATTAGGAAACGAAGCGCGGATGAATTTTCCCAGTGTTGCTGAGGGGAACTGGGAGTGGCGCTATCAAGCGTCAGCTTTGACACAAGAATTAGGCGATCGCTTAAAAGTTCTTACCAAACTAAATGGACGTGCCCCGCAAGCAAATTGAAGAGTGGGGGAGTGGGGAGATGAGGTAGCGGGGGAAGCAGGGGGAGCAGGGGGAGCAGGGGGAGAAAACACTCCCTCATCTCCCTCATCTCCCTTATCTTCCTCATCTTCCTCATCTCCCTCATCCTGATCTGCTCAAAACTTAGGCTTGGCAGCAATCCTAACTTCTTCCTCTTTCCCTGGCTCTCCCATTTCCTTGGCTTTCTCTTGATTGACACTCATCAACACACCACCAGCATTATCAGTTTTCACTGTCAGTTGCTCTTGAGCTTTCCAAATTCGGTGAGTTCCCTCTGGCAAAGTACCCTCAAACTCGGTTTTGCCATCAGCTATTACGCGAATCCAAGATGATGCTTTCAAAGTGACACCAATCTGGACAATCTGTCCCTGTTGTCTGCCCTTTAGGGTATCGCTGACAGGTTGAACTTTCAGTGACTCTTTTGGTTGGGTTAGCTCTGGTTTAACAATGGACTTTTGTTTTGGGTATGGCTGGTTTTGGCTATTACTTGCTTGTAGTACAGCGTTATTTAATAACTGAGATAAGCCATTTACAGAGCATAGAATTAGGAATATGTAAAGAAAGTAAAGATGACTCGGACGTAGTTGACTAAGGGGTGTATTCCCCATCCCTTGGGGGTTAACTCGTGCAGAACTGATCGGAAAAGTGCCAGAAAATTCTACTCCATTCAAGCCTAGTGCTTCGGCAAATTGCCTGATCAAACCCTGAATATAGATTGGTTCTGGTAGATCGTTTAAATTACCTTCTTCGATCGCCTGCAATAATCGCCGAGGAATCCTGGTCAACACAACTACTTGCTCTAGAGATAGACCCTGTTCTTGACGCAATGCCCAAAGTTGAGCGCCTAATTCTCCCAACTTTTCGGCTCGTTGTTCCTCTAATGAAAGTGATGCCTGGTGATTATTTTTCTTTCTTAGCCATTTCATGCCTACTGACACTCCTTAATTCCGCTGAATCTTTAATATGTTGTGTTATCTGCTCTTGCAAAAAGTGAATCTCATTATCTTTGAGGGAACGATATTTACCCTCTGACAAAAAAGGTTCTTTTGGAGTTTGTAATTGAATTGGGCCGATAGCAGTCCGATGCAGCTTGATTACTGGGTATCCTAACTGTTGGGCTATCCGGCGAATTTGGCGATTTCTTCCCTCCTGCAACACTATTTCTAAAAAGCTTTGCTCGGTACAACGTTCTATTAGGTGTACCTTAGCGGCCCTGGTTTTTCTCCCCTCCAACATCACACCCTGACGCCACATTTGCAGTACTGCTTCTGGAGGCTGTCCTTTGACCAAAACATGATATGTCTTGGAAATACTGTGACGGGGATGAGTTAGTCCAAATGTCAGTTCTCCATCGTTTGTCAGGATTAATGCTCCTGTAGAGTCTGCATCTAGACGCCCAACTGGGTGAATACCTGAACCCTCTCGTAATTCTTTCGGTAGTAGATCCAGGACTGTTGGTCTGCGGTGAGGGTCGTAGCAAGTTGAAACCACTCCTGCTGGTTTGTGCAGCAATAGATATATTAAAGCCGGACGGTGCTTTTTCGATACGGGTTTACCATCGATTGCGATCGCATCTTTTTCGGGATCAATTTTTTGACCTAAATGTGCCAATACCCCATTGATCCGCACCCGTGAGTCCCTAATCATTTCTTCGGCTTCACGACGTGAGGCGATACCCCATTGAGCGAGAATTTTTTGTAACCGTGCCTCCATGTGGAAATTGCTTATTTACTGTTAACAATTAAATGATATTTGCATTTTGTAGCGAGTAGGCATAAATGTTACATTTAAGGCTTGTTTAATTTCTGTTCGGTTGTTGAACAAATACTCATAAACAGATTGGTTAGATGCCAGAGCAAAATTCCCAAACCACAAATGCAAATAAAATCCGCATAATTACGCAGGTACTCACAACAGCCCTAAAGCTCTGGTTGAGAGCGCAAGTGAGCCAAATATCTGAATTAGAAGTGGAGATTAAAGCAAGCGATCGCCAAATTCTCTCTGGACGCATCCCCTCGGTATCTATTTTTGCTACTCATGCAGTTTATCAAGGTCTCCTGATTACACAAATTAAATTAATAGCAGAAAATATTCGGATAAACATCGGCTCCGTACTCAAGGGACAACCCCTGAGACTGTTAGAAACAGTACCAGTAGTTGGCGATTTAATCGTAGACGAGAAGGATCTCAATGCATCTCTCTCATCTAACTTATTATCAACTGCTTTGAGCGATTTACTGGTTAAGGTTTTACCAACACATTGCCCACAGTCACAACCAATTAATTGGCAAGAAATTCTCCTTGGGAACAACCAAATTATACTCCGAGGGATGAGAGTAACCAATAGTGAAACAACACCTCTAGAGATTTGTCTGGGCTTAGAGTTACTCAGTGGGCATGAGTTGCATGTGGCACATATCCAAATCAAGCCCGACCAAGGAAATATATTAGAGGACAATCATAAGTACAATCTGGATCTTGGCTCAGATGTTGATATCCAAGAACTAACGCTGATCCCAGGCAAGCTAGTGTGTCGTGGGCGGATTAACGTTAACCCGTGATGATGAAAAATTGAAAAATATTAATACCGTATTTTAAATGATATAGCGCCTCTTAGGGGATGAGAGAGCAGGGGGAGATAAGGAGAAGAAGGGGGACTACGCCGCTTCGTTGTTATCCCGCCTCAGAATAGAATTCCAAGGCGTAATAGCTTAAGTCCTCTCAAGTGGACTAAACAAGAATTTTAGTTCACTTGAGTGGACAGAGAACTTCTGAGCCACAGAACTTAAGTTCTGGGCAAGCTATGGGTCAATGCAATACTTTAACTGTTACAAAAATGTGGGTAATGACAAGCCCTACAAGGGTTGGGGCTGTTCCAATACGCTTGGGTTAAGCATTTATTTCTCTCCCCCTGCTTCCCCTGCTTCCCCTGCTTCACCTGCTTGCCTCAACAGATAATTTTCCTTAACTGAACTGTATAGGGGGCTGTTCTGGTTAGGTCTGTATTGAACTCAACTGAGAACCGCTATAGTAGCGGCAACAGTAGTGTCACGAAATAGTAAACCAGAGGAGCTGTGAAAATATAACTATCAGTACGGTCTAAAATACCACCATGACCGGGGATTAATTGTCCAGAATCTTTGACTCCAGCATCCCGCTTGAGCATAGACTCGGTAAGATCCCCTAAAAGACTAGCAATGCCAATCAGCAAACCCAATGCTAAACCAGTGAAGGGGGATCTGGGCAAGTGGAGATAATAGGCTCCGGCTATGGCTACGGCAACACTTGAAGTAATGCCAAAGACAGCACCTTCTACAGTTTTTTTAGGGCTAATCTCAGACAGACGGGTTTTCCCAAAGAATTTGCCAATAGTGTAAGCGCCGATATCGGCTGCCCAAATACACAAAAAAGTCAGCAGTGTTACTGTAAAACCTTGTGCTAGAGAAGCGGAATTTGCCTTTTCCCAGAAATCTGTCCAGGTTGTGGGCCAGTAACCACCGAAAGGGAGATTGCTAAAAGCAGCACTATCAATTGCTCGTAACCGCACCCAGTAACTCGGTAAATAACCTACGTAAAATAGCCCCATAATAGAAGCGGAAACATCAGCGATCGTGGCAAATTTGGGTTGAAACAGCAGGTAAAAACAAATAAATGTGCCAGCAATTGGCATTACAGCATCAGCTAAACTGCCATCAATGGTACAAATAACCAGCAAAACTTGGCTGACAGCCATAGTGGTTTTAGCGGCGGGAGCGATGCCTCTGGCTCGCACCAAATTAAAATATTCCTGTTGACCCAAAAAGACCACAACCGCAAACATGATGGTAAAGTACCAACCCCCCAGAAGGGTAACAGAAAGAGCAAGAGCGATCGCAACAATTCCACTAATAATCCGAGACCAAGGCATAGAAGTATTGGGTACTGGGTATTGGCTACTGGGTACTGGGTATTGGGTGTTGGGTATTGGGTATTGGGTATTGAGTATTGGGTGTTGGGTATTGGGTATTGAGTATTTGGAAAACTTTTTCCCAGTCCCTAGTCCCTAGTCCCCAGTCCCCATTCCCTAGTCCCCAGTCCCCAGTCCCCATTCCCTAATCCAGTTTCTCACCACTGAGGATAAAAATGGGATCAACGGCGGTAAAGGTTTGAGAAAAGCCGCGCGTCTCTAAGCGGTTAACCGCAGACTGGACGACTTCAATATTTCTTGCCCTTAACAGGGAAAAGCTCTGGGAAATAGCATACAGACTTTCTAGATTACCCGCTGTGGCTACAACCCGACCGGATGGCGGCAAATAATGCCATGCTGCTTGCAGAATTTCCTGAATGGGGCGTCCTCCCTCGATACAAACGCGGTGAGGCGTAAGCTTGAGGTTATGTAAACACTCTGGGGCACTACCTTCAATAACTTCGACATTTTTCACTTCAAAGCGATCGCAGTTACGCTTGATCAGATTAGCTACTTCTTCATCCCTTTCTATAGCGATAATCTGTCCGCTTGGACACAATAGCCCTACCTCTACCGGAATTGTACCTGTCCCTGCACCAATATCCCACAACACAGAATCTGATTTTAGTCGCAGTTGGGCAATTAATAGTAGTCGGACTTCTCGCTGGCTCAGGGGAATTCCTGGCAAATGTTCAAACAATTCATCGGGAATACCAGGGGTAATATAAGGCCAAAGTTGGGAGGGCATAGAACTACACAATTATACTAAAGATATCGGTTTGCCAAATTGAAAAGCCATAAGCTATAAAAACTTTTCAACCGCAGCGTTATCAGAAACCATAATGATTGGCGAAATATTAGGTGAACGCTACGAAGTTCAGCAGCTATTAGGAAAAAAAGCAGGGCGGCGGACGTTGTTAGCTCGTGATTTGCAAACTCAGGAATTAGTCGTCATTAAGTTACTCTCTTTTGGTAGTGACTTTGAATGGGATTCACTCAAGCTGTTTGAGCGGGAAGCTGAAACTTTAAAATCTTTGTCACATCCCTTAATTCCTCACTATTTAAACTATTTTGAGGTAAATTTACCAACCATCAAAGGATTTGCCCTAGTACAAACTTATATCCGCGCCCAAACTTTAGAGCAATATTTACAATCTGGGCGGACTTTTACAGAAGCAGAAGTCAAACAGATAGCCAAGGCAGTTTTAGAGATTCTCATTTATCTACATGGGCTTTATCCGCCTGTGATCCATCGTGATATTAAGCCTAGCAATATTTTATTGGGCGATCGCTCTGGCAATAGTATCGGTCAAATTTACCTAGTAGATTTTGGCTCAGTGCAGACTGTCCTCGCCACAGAAAGCGGGACAAGAACTGTGGTAGGAACCTATGGATATATGCCACAGGAGCAATTTGGCGGACGTACCGTTCCCGCATCTGACCTTTATAGTTTAGGTGCAACCTTAATTTATTTAGTGACGGGTACTTACCCAGCCGATTTACCCCAAAAGGATTTTTGCATTCAGTTTGAACAAGCGGCTAATCTGAGTCCCAGCTTTACCAATTGGCTAAAGTGGATGATTGAACCCAGTTTAGAACGTCGTTTGAGTTCTGCTACCGAAGCGATCGCCGCCTTAGAGAAACCGCAACCGATAAACTTGCCTACTTTGGCTGTTGGCAAACCAGATGGGAGTAAGATTCAACTAACCAAAAATGGAGACTCTCTAGAAATTATCGTTCCACCAGATGGTTTTGATTCATCAATATTATTCACAGGTTTGTTTGCGATCGTCTGGAATTCATTTATCTTATTTTGGACAATTGGCGCACTCTCGGCGCCTTTTCCTGTCAACATCCCCTTTGCCTTGTTTTCACTTCCTTTTTGGGGTGCTGGCTTTTTCATGGTGTATAAAATTCTCTTTCATTTATTTGGACGCATCTGCTTACGCCTGAATCTAGAACAAATTACCCTAACCTGGGAGTTGTTTCCTTGGAAATTTTATCGTCCCCGTGCATCGCCAAGACAAAGTATTACTAAGTTGGTTTACATTCCAAAACATTTTATTAAAGACTCTGAAGGCACTATAACTGCCGTTCCAGCACAATTGGATATTTGGGTAGGAGTAAAAAAATATCAACTTGGTGGTATTAGTGGTGCTATCAAATCTGAAGCGGAACTGGAATGGCTAGCTTATGAATTAAGCGATTGGTTAGGTTTACCAATTACCAATCCAATTAGAAATTAGTTGCGCTGATCATTGCTTTGTTCAAAGTGTCCAGTTCTGTCTCTACCAGACTCAATATAGAACTTATGTACTATTATGAGTGCAGATACTTGGCACATTACCCTATGAGATTTAGGTACATCATAGCCCCCTCCTCGCTTGCGGGGAGGGGGTTGGGGGTGGGGTTCTTGTACCTCACAACGTCCAAGAACCGCTATATTCATCCAGCAAATTGATCAAAAAAATAGCTAACAGTTGGAAAACTTATGCTTTTATGGATAATACTGTCTTCATAGACCGTACAAATATACTAATAAAATTTAGATGAGACTTAATTATAACCCTTACTACGAAACAAAATTTGGTGCTGCTTATTTGGGAAACAGCCTAGAATTAATGGCAGGTATTCTCGACGAAAGTATCGACCTAATTTGTACCTCTCCACCATTTGCACTGGTTCGGAAAAAAGAATACGGAAATGTTGATGCCGATGAATATGTTGAATGGTTTAAAGATTATGCGGCAGAGTTTTACCGTATTCTTAAGCCAACAGGCTCACTGGTTATTGATATAAGTGGCAGTTGGATTAAGGGGATGCCAGTTGTTCTCTTTATCATTTTGAACTGGTTGTTGCTTTGTGCAAAGCAAAAGAAAAAGGTGGACTTGGATTTTATCTGGCACAAGAATTGTATTGGTATAATCCAGCAAAACTACCCACCCCTGCCGAATGGGTAACAGTTCGCAGGGAAAGAGTTAAAGATTCGGTAAATACAATTTGGTGGCTGTCAAAAGAACCGCATCCTAAAGCTAATAATAGAAGGGTTTTAAAGCCTTATAGTGATGCGATGAAAACCTTCTGAAGAATGGCTATAAACCCAAAGTTAGACCATCAGGTTATGATATTTCCGATAAATTTGGGAAGGACAGGGGAGGAGCTATCCCCCCAAATATTATTGATGGACGTTGTAGTACAGACAAACAAGAAATAGGGCAACAGACTCTTATCCAAGAAATTTTATTTGAAGATTTAGTCCAGCCGGTAAATGTGATTTCTGCCTCGAATACTGCTTCTAACGATTATTACCAAAGGCGTTGCAAAGAAGAAGGTTTTAAGCCACACCCGGCAAGATTCCCTCAAGCTTTACCAGAGTTTGTCATCAACCTTTGTACAGAACCAGGCGATATTGTTTTAGAACCTTTTGCTGGTTCTAATATGACAGGTCGAGTTGCAGAAACTTTACAAAGGCGCTGGTTAGCTTTTGAGATTGATGAAGACTACATCATAAGCTCAAAACTGAGATTTGAAGAAAATGCTCCTTTGGTTGTTGAACCCCCAGCAGATTTACCACCAATAGCAACAGAAAATGCTCATAATAAAAACCACGGAATACAGTTAGGACTGTTTTAAAAAAGGCTCTCTCAAATTAATTAGATATTTTCATAAAATTGTCGAATTGAGTCTAAAAAATTAGTTACAAAAAGATGATATTGAAGCAATTAAAATTTTAAAACCTCGTTTCCAGCCTCTGGCTGGAAATGCTGTTCCTGGCGGCTCTGCCGCCAGCAAGGGAGGCGGAGCCTCTAGAACGGCATTCCCAGTCGGAGACTGGGAACGAGGCAATCTAAAAGCTGCTTCTAGAAAGGCTTTCACGTTAAGTTGACACCAATGGGCACTGCCGTGCCCTTACGGGTGTACCTCACTAGGCCGGGAAACGCTATATATGTAAAAATGCGTAATATTATTAATTTTATTTATACCATATTTCTGCAATAAGGTCGAACGCTTATCAGTGGTGAACTCATCAGATTTGAGCCATCAATGTCTATATTTAATTACAGAAGCCTTAGAGGAAATTTATATGTTTGGACTGGGATGGCCAGAAATCGCTGTAATTACCATAGTCGCTGTTCTAATTTTTGGGCCAAAAAAAATTCCCGAACTAGGAACTGCACTGGGCAAAACCCTACGAGGTTTTAAGGAGGAGATGAAAACTCCCAGTGAGGAAACCAATCAGGAAGAAGAAAAACAATGATAAAAGGAGTCAGAATACAGGAGGAGCCAGTGCAGTCTTCTCCCCTTGGGAGACGCCAAGGGCGAACGAGCGTCTGGGGTTTCCCCAAGTGGAGCAACTGGCGTTCAGGAAAAATGCACTCACGAGAAGATGCATTTTAAATATTGAGAAATTTCTGAATATAGTTTTTCCCATAAAGGGAGACGCTTGCAGCAACGAGTTATACGCGCGTTGCACAGAAGTCATTCTGATTCCTGATTCCTGACTACAGCAAGGTATTAACAACAGAAGAAGGTGCGATCCCATTTTGGGAATCGATGACAGTTGTGCCGGGATTTTGTTGGTGTGTCTCTTCCTTCGCTAAACCACGCGCCCTAATTAACTTAATAGCGCGAGTCACGCTTTCTGGCAAAATTACCACCAGACTGTTATCAGGAGCCATGTCTAAGCCTTTATTTATCGCTTGGGTTTCATCCAGAATTGATTCATAGCGGCTATCAGGCTTAACTTGGGTGATGCCTTGAATAATCAACTGGGCGGCTGATCCCCGTAGTCGTCCCCGTGTGTCATCATCTTCTTTGATGATGATGTAATCAAAAATTTGCGCTGCTAATTTACCCAGAGTCACAAAGTCTTCATCGCGGCGATCGCCTGGACCACCAATTACGCCAATCCGTTGTCCTGTAGTCCAGTTCCGCACAAAGGAACCTACAGCTTCGTAACTGGCTGCGTTGTGGGCATAGTCCACTAAAGCGTGGTAATTCCCCAAATTAAACAGATTCATCCGTCCTGGCGTTTGACTAACTGAAGCCCGAAAAGTCCTCAAACCAGACCGAATCTGCTCAATCGTGACGTTTTGCACAAACGCTGCCAAACTTGCAGCTAAAGCGTTGGCAATCATAAACGGCGCACGTCCGCCCATTGTTAAAGGTATATTTTCTGCTCTTTCTATCCGGTGTGTCCAATCACCTTTAACAATTGACAAATAGCCATTTTCATACACTGCCGCTACTCCGCCCTTTTGGATGTGCTTCCGCACTAGTTCCGAGTCGGGGTTCATGGTGAAGTAAGCAATATTAGCCTTAGTTTTTTCTGACATAGCGGCGACGCGGCGATCGTCGGCATTAAGTACCGCGTAGCCATCAGGGAATACAGCTTCCGCTACTACGCTCTTAAGATTAGCTAACTGCTCAATGGTATCTATATCGCCTATTCCTAAGTGGTCAGAGGCTACATTTAGTACCACACCTACATTTGCTGCTTCAAAGCCCAATCCAGAGCGGAGAATGCCACCGCGAGCCGTTTCCAGTACCGCTACTTCCACTGTGGGATCTTGGAGGATCACCTGGGCACTTTGGGGGCCTGTGTTATCGCCAGCTTCTACTAAGTAATCACCGATGTATGTTCCATCGGTAGTCGTATACCCTACTACCTTACCAGTCTGTTTATAAATATGTGCTAGTAGTCGGGTAGTGGTAGTTTTGCCATTAGTGCCCGTGATGCTGAGGATCGGAATTTGGCTAGATTGCTCGTTAGGAAACAGCATATCCATCACTGCACCGGCGACGTTGCGGGGGATGCCCACGCTTGGCGCAACGTGCATTCGGAAGCCGGGAGCGGCATTAACTTCGACAATCACGCCATCCACTTCCCGCAGAGGACGGCTAATATCCGTGGTGACGATATCTAAGCCAGCGATATCCAAACCGATAATTTTGACTACCCGTTGTGCCAACCAAAGATTTTCTGGGTGAATTTCATCGGTACGGTCTACGGCACTACCACCTGTACTCAAGTTTGCTGTTGCCCTGAGATAACAAATAGTGCCCTTGGGTGGCACGCTATTTAGGGTGTAGCCTTGCCTTTCTAGCAACTGGTAGCTGGTGCGGTCTAGTTCAATCTTGGTCAGGACGTTATCATGTCCTTCACCGCGATTTGGGTCAAGGTTTGTTTCTTCAATCAGTTCGGCGATGGTCGATCTGCCGTTGCCAATCACATGAGCCGGAACACGTTCGGCTACTGCTACTACTTTGCCATTGACCACCAGTACCCGGTGGTCGCGCCCAACGTAATATCTTTCGACAATAATTGACCGGGAAACCTGTCTGGCGGCTTCGTATCCGGCTTCAGCTTCTTCCCAAGTTCTGATATCAATGGTGATCCCACGTCCATGATTGCCATCCAGTGGCTTGATAACGATGGGATAGCCGCCAACTAATTCCAGGGCTTGCTCCAAATCGTCTAAGAAGTTGATCACTGTACCTTTGGGGACTGGCGCACCAGCCGCCGCGAGGATGCGTTTCGTGGCTTCTTTGTCGCAAGCTAGCTCTACGCCCAGAATACTGGTGTTGTCGGTCATTGTGGCCTGCATCCGCTTCTGATTCACGCCGTAGCCTAGCTGAATCAAAAAGCGGGCTTCCAGAGACATCCAGGGAATACCTCTTTTTTCTGCTTCTTTAACGATCGCTTCTGTGGAAGGGCCTAAGGAAGCATCACGGGTGAAGTCTTTCAGGTCTTGAATATCTTGCTCTAGTTCTGCCTTGGGATAACGGCCTCGATCAACGATACTCTGGCACAGCCGCACTGCTGCTCGTCCAGCGTAACGTCCCGCTTCCTCATTCAAGTACTCGATCACTACTTGGTAAATTCCGGGTGTGGCAGTTTCGCGGGTGCGACCAAAGCCGACATGCATACCAGCTAATTCTTGGAGTTCTAGGGCTACGTGTTCGACGATATGGCCGATCATAGTGCCTTCTTTGACTCGCATCAGAAAACCACCACGACAGCCAGGCGAACAATAGTGGCCCTCCAGACTCGGCAGCGCCTCAACTAATCCTTCATAAAAGCCAGAGATTTCATTCGAGGGCGTCTCGGCAAGGGTTTCTAAATCGAGGCGCATGACGATCAGCTTGTGGCGTCGAATGCTCCAATAATTTGGGCCGCGTAAGGTCTGGATCTTGAGGATTCTCATGGGAATAGGTAGATGGAGATTCGGAACCAAAATTCTAGTTTCTTACTGGAATTGACCGCTAAACTGTTCATTGCAAACAGTTTTTTCTTTTTACATGGTATTCTTATCATTTTTCTACGGTAAGAAATAATAAATGTGCGGTCAACTCAGTGTAACCTCAGATACTCTATCCCGTCAGCTGGAGATTCGGTGTACAGCAGGCAATACAGTGCGCTGGTACAAGTGAAAGCGATCGCCGTAGCTGAGGATATGGAGACGTAAATTATGCACGGTTAATGGTTCATTAGCACCGACATGGGGTTCGTTGGTGTGGGTGAGTTCTGTGGGATCAACAATAGTGACACTGCCTTTACCCATAACTTGTAGCCAACCATCACGTTCAAACACTGCACAAGTATCTTCGTCAATGCCAATACCTAAGCGATCGGGGTGAGCTGCGATCGCACTAATCAGTCGCCCCATGCGATTCCGGTTATTAAAGTGTTGGTCAACGATTACTTCGGGAATAAATCCCAAACCCGTTGCCATATCGACTAGGGAACGATTTGGCGACTCTCCACTACCGCCGCCAGCAATCATATGATGCCCCATCACTGCCGCTCCTGCACTGGTGCCTGCTAACGTAAGTTGCCCCGCCCTCACCCGCTGCCGAATAATTTCCATTGCTGGCGTATCTGCCAATACGCCACAAAGACGCAGCTGGTCTCCTCCTGTCAAAAATACCCCACTACAGGCTTCTAAGGATGCTTTAATCTGGGAGGTTTCACATTGTTCCCGTTCGCGGATGTCTAAAATCTCTACCTTCTGGGCACCCATTTCTTCAAAAATGCGAATATACCGACCACCGATGATGGCGGGTTCGCGAGAGGCTGATGGAATAATTGTAATATAAGCCTTACTAGCACCAGCACGGCCAAAAAAAGTTCGTAGGATTTCGCGCCCATGAACTTTATCTTCTGCGCCTCCGATAACCAGAACGGCGGTTTTAGTTGCTTGGGGTGTCCTCATTTCTAGCGATTTAGCTTGTAATTGCGGCATTGTGTTTCTCCTGTCAACAACTTCAGGTGAATTTAACAAGGATCAGTTGCAGCCATGATTTTTGCGCTTTGCTTCTTTGAGAGGACACTTTTTTGAAGTTTGGAACTGGGTCAGCCACTCTCCAAATTCTCGCTTAACGCTCACGTTGCCTCAGTCTAAGCGTGTTCGTTCCCATTCCTCAAAGCCAGTGCCTTGTTTTTCACCTGTCCACTTGCAGCAGGGCAAAATAGTCTTTAGGGGGCTAGATTCCACCTTTAGGGTTGGGGACGAGCAGTTAAGACTACGCTTTTTTCTGAGGCTGGCTCGATGCATCCTGGAAGTTGTTAACTTGATATGATTATTAATTTAAATGTAGTTGTGACAACATTTAAACATAAATTAAGTAATTAGAAAAACTTTTGATCCCATCTAAAATCCAAGAGGTCTGGTAGTTTTAGATACTATTGATAAAGTTTAACTGGAGTTTGACTCGACCTTGACCCGATCAAGGCTTGTTGGTGTTTGCTAGACATTCAAATTTAAGATTAGTGTCCTCGAATACGAATAACTGTGCGCTTTGATATAGTTACGCTTTTTCCTGACTGTTTTAACTCTGTTCTCAATTCTGGGCTGCTGGGTAAAGCTTTAGCCAAACAAATTGCCGAAGTGCATCTAGTTAACCCACGGGACTTTACCACTGATAAGCACCGAAAGGTAGATGATGAACCCTATGGCGGCGGCGTTGGGATGCTAATGAAGCCAGAACCTATTTTTACCGCTGTGGAGTCGCTGCCGATTCTACCCCGAAGAGAAGTAATTTTGATGAGTCCACAGGGTCAAACAATCAATCAACCTCTTTTGAAAGAATTGGCGACAAATTATGACCAGTTAGTAGTTATTTGCGGGCATTACGAAGGGGTGGATGAGAGAGTGCTGCATTTGGTAACTCGTGAAGTCTCTTTAGGCGATTTTATTCTGACTGGCGGGGAAATTCCAGCAATGGCTTTGATTAATGGCGTAGTGCGACTAATACCAGGAACTGTGGCCAAAACGGAGTCCCTGACAGCAGAAAGTTTTGAGCAGGGGTTGTTGGACTATCCCCAATATACTCGTCCTGCCAATTTTCGCGGCTTGAAAGTGCCTGAAGTATTGCTCAGTGGGAATCACGCAGCGATCGCACGGTGGCGTTACGAACAACAAATTCAAAGAACCCGCGATCGCCGCCCTGATCTCCTGGAAAAATGGGAGCAGGGGGAGCAAGGGAAGTAGGGGGGCAGGGAGAGAATAATAATTCCTAATTCCTGACTAATGACAAATTACCAATGACCAATGACAAATGCACAAATGACAAAAATTCGTATTGGTAACGGCTACGATATTCACCAACTCGTGAGCGATCGCGCTTTGATTTTAGGTGGAATTCAAATTCCCCATGAACTGGGTTTATTAGGACACAGTGACGCTGATGTGCTTACCCACGCAATTATGGATGCCATGCTTGGGGCATTATCTTTGGGGGATATTGGTCATTATTTTCCGCCTAGCGATCCCCAATGGGCGGGAGCAGATAGTTTAGTACTATTAACTCAAGTACATCAACTGATTCGGGATCAAGGCTGGCAGGTAGGAAATATTGACTCGGTGGTAGTAGCAGAACGTCCAAAATTAAAACCGCATATTAACAACATGCGTGACAAACTAGCGGCAGTTTTAGAATTACAACCAAATCAAATTGGTATCAAAGCTACCACCAATGAGAAATTAGGGCCCGTTGGACGTGAAGAAGGTATATGTGCTTATGCTGTTGTCTTGCTAGTTGCTTCAGAGTAACTTTTCTGGTTCTACCGCTTCTTTTATGGTAGATAGGACTTACGCACTGTACAAATTTATTATCTTGTGGATTAACGAAAATGCGTCATTTCAGGCTTTTATCAATCATCTTTTGATAAATAGCGATCGCAAAAAAGTGTCAAAAAATCAAGGTCTAATGCCTGAAATCCATACCCCATATTTGGTTCTTCCTGTCAATGCGTAAGTCCTAGTAGAGCCACTAAGCTTATGATCAAATAATGCCCGTGAAAATTATGAAAGGCTTTTCCTGTAAGCTTTTAAAGCTGTCAAGCAGTATTAGGTTCCATAAAAGAGCCGATAGAGCCGAATAATCTTGGAGTGGATAATTTTTCATGCAGGCTTACATCCTAATCAAAATAAATTATTTTTAAGTAGCAATTCTAAAGAATTTGGCAGACGTAAAGTTATAGAGGTTTGACGAGATAGTGACATTCAGTATTTCAATAAAACCTAATACTTCCTTGATTGGCTACAATCTCAATCAAATTAATTACACTATTCGCGTATTGAAAGTATGAAATTCCTTAGGAAAATATTTCTGGCAATTAAACATTTTTGGTTGCCAATAATTCTGACTTCAGCAACAGCACTTACACTTACCGCCTGCAACCCAGCTAACTTTCAAAGCGCATCTGCTCAAGTACCGCAATTGGTAGAAAGCATTCTTAGCGACCCTAAAACTTTTAACTACCCTCTTAGCCAAGAGTCACCAAATATTTTTGGTTTGACTTATGAAGGGTTAACAACTCAAAACCCCATAACTGGCAAAATAGAGCCAAGTTTAGCAGAATCATGGGAAATTTCCGATGATAAATTAAAAATTGTGTTTACTCTACGTGACAATTTGAAATGGTCTGATGGGCAACCATTGACAGTAGATGATGTGCTATTTAGTTACAACGATATTTATCTCAACAAAGCGATTCCTACCGACGTGAGAGACACGCTAAAGATTGGGGAAAAAGGTAAGTTTCCCACTGTGAGAAAAGTCGATAATCGGCGAGTTGAGTTTATTGTTCCAGAACCCTTTGCCCCTTTTCTTAGTAGTGCTACAGCAAATGCAATTTTACCTGCTCATGCCCTCCAAAAATCGGTAAAAACAAAAGATAACGAGGGGAAACCACAGTTTTTAACAAAGTGGGGTGTGGATACTCCACCAGATGAATTGATCGTTAATGGACCTTATAAACTAGAGCGTTACGACACCAGCCAACGGATAATTTTTCGCCGTAACCCTTACTACTGGCGCAAGGATGCTCAAGGAAATGCCCAGCCTTATATTGAACGGATCGTTTGGCAAATTGTGGAATCAACAGATACCTCATTATTGCAATTTCGTTCTGGTGGGTTAGATAATGTGGGAGTTTCGCCAGAATATTTTTCTTTGCTAAAGGTGCAAGAAAAACAAGGTAACTTCAAAATCTACAATGGTGGTCCAAATTCTAGTGTAACTTTTCTATTCTTCAATTTAAATAAAGGAAAAAGAGAAGGCAAGCCACTAGTCGAACCAGTCAAATCACGTTGGTTTAATACTCTGGAATTTCGGCAAGCAGTAGCCTATGCAATTGATCGTCAAACGATGATTAACAACACTTTTCGCGGCTTAGGTATACTACAAAATTCACCACTTGCTGTGCAAAGTCCCTATTATATTTCGCCTAAAGAAGGACTAAAAGTCTACGATTATAATCTCGAAAAAGCGAAGCAACTCTTAAGCAAAGCCGGATTTAAATATAATGAACAAGGTCAGCTAATAGATGCTCAGGGCAACCGCGTTCGCTTCACCTTGCTTACAAATGCTGGTAATAAGATCCGGGAAGCAATGGGTTCGCAAATAAAACAAGACTTGAGCAAAATTGGTATGCAAGTAGATTTCACACCCCTGGCATGGAATACTTACACAGACAAGATTTCTAACACCCTAGAGTTTGATGCTGGATTGATTGGATTTGGTGCTGGATTAGAACCAAATGATAGTGCTAATCTTTGGTCTCCTCAAGGTGGATCTCACCTATTTAATCAGAAACCCCAAGCAGGGCAAAAGCCAATTCAAGGTTGGGAAGTGGCTCCTTGGGAAGCACAAATTGGTGGACTTTATATTAAAGGAGCAAGGGAGTTAGACGACGCTAAACGTAAAGAAATTTATGCCCAAACGCAGCAGCTATGTCAGGAATATTTACCGTTTGTTCACTTAGTTAATGTTTATTCTCTGTCAGCTGTACGTAATCGTTTTGAAGGTATCAGATTCTCCGCCCTTGGTGGTGCATTCTGGAACATTTATGAAATTAAAGTAATTGATTAGTCATTAATGATTATTTGTTCACTAACTAATGGCTAATTATAAACAACGAAGGAGAAAAGACAAAAGACTAATGACAGATGAAAAAACTTTGCGATCGCTCTTAGAAGCGCTTGCCAATGGTAAAATTACGCCAGATACGGCATTAGATTCACTCAAAGATTTAACTTATGAATCTGTGGGTGAGTTTGCCAAAATTGACCATCATCGCGCCCTTAGAACTGGTTTTCCAGAGGTGATTTGGGGCCCTGGAAAAACTCCCGATCAAATTGCTCAAATTATGGAAGTGATGCGCCTCCGCAACCCGGTGGTGATGGCAACCCGCATTGAACCAGCAGTTTATGCCGCACTGAAATCTAAAGTTAGTGGTTTGCGATATTACGAATCGGCGCGAATTTGTGCGATCGCTCCCCCTACTATCGAACCACAATTCCAGGGTGAAATTGGCATTCTTTCTGCTGGTACTGCTGATTTACCCGTTGCTGAAGAAGCTGCTGTAACTGCTGAACTATCTGGTTTTTGCGTCCAGCGCCTCTGGGATGTTGGCGTTGCTGGGATTCACCGTTTGCTGAGTAACCGCCACCTGATTGAGTCAGCATCGGTGTTGATTGTGGTGGCGGGGATGGAAGGCGCTTTACCTAGCGTTGTTGCGGGTTTAGCCAGTTGTCCTGTGATTGCCGTACCCACCAGCATCGGTTATGGCGCAAGTTTTGGCGGTTTAGCACCTTTATTGACAATGCTTAACTCTTGTGCTGCGGGAGTAGGTGTAGTAAATATCGATAATGGTTTTGGCGCAGCAGTTTTGGCGGGGCAAATTTTGCGAACTGCCGAGAAATTGCGGTTGGCATCGGCTGGATCTTGAGTTAAGACATTAAAGTCATACCCAAAATTTCAGTATATTATCAGTAATTTATGTAAAAAATAAACTGATACTGAAATTTGCCACCCCCAACCTCTGAATCAACAAATATGAGCCACTACAACGATTTGATATCTCAGTTATTTTGGCATTTGCCTGTAAATTTGATGGTGTTAGCGCAAACAATTACTGATCCAGACCTTATGGGTCAGATGCAAAAAGCTTGGAGCCACTTTATACAGACAGGTCAAGTGTGGGCATTGTTGATTGGTTTAGTTATTGGCTATGTCATTCGGAATTTAACTAGCTACGGTTAAATTTAAAAGTTAGGAGTTGAAAGTGAGAAGTGAGGAGTCAAAAACTCATAACTCCTCACTCTCAACTCCTAACTTTTCTCTACTTCCCTCATAATTTATGACCGAAAAACAAACTTGGAGCCAGCGGTTTGAATCAGCGTTGCATCCGGCGATCGCTCGTTTTAATGCCAGTATAGGTTTTGATATTGAATTAATAGAATATGATCTGACTGGTTCTCAAGCTCATGCCAAAATGCTAGCTCACACGGGCATTATCTCCCAACAAGAAGGAGAGCAACTGGTTGCTGGTTTAGAACAAATTCGCCAAGAGTACCGTCAGGGGAAATTTCAGCCCGGTGTCGATGCTGAAGATGTACATTTTGCAGTTGAAGGACGACTGACAGAAATTGTCGGCGATGTGGGTAAAAAGCTGCATACAGCGCGATCGCGTAATGACCAAGTTGGTACTGACACCAGACTCTACCTGCGCGACCAAATCCAACAAATCAAAAGCGAATTGCGAGAATTTCAAGGTGTTTTACTGGATATAGCCGAAAAGCACGTTGAAACCCTGATCCCAGGCTATACTCACCTACAACGCGCCCAACCTCTGAGTTTAGCTCACCACCTCTTGGCATACTTTCAAATGGCACAACGCGACTGGGAACGCTTAGGAGATGTTTCTCGCCGTGTGAATATCTCACCTTTGGGGTGCGGTGCTTTAGCGGGAACTACTTTCCCTATCGATCGCCACTACACAGCCAAACTCTTGAATTTTGACGATATTTATGCTAATAGCCTCGATGGAGTGAGCGATCGCGATTTTGCGATCGAATTCTTGTGTGCTGCTAGCTTGATCATGGTTCACCTCAGCCGCCTTGCAGAAGAAGTCATTCTTTGGTCATCTGAAGAATTCCGCTTTGTCACTCTCAAAGATAGCTGTGCCACAGGTTCTAGTATCATGCCCCAAAAGAAAAACCCCGATGTCCCAGAATTGGTGCGGGGGAAAACAGGGCGTGTATTCGGTCATCTCCAGGCGATGTTAGTGATTATGAAGGGGCTACCCTTGGCATATAACAAAGACCTGCAAGAAGATAAAGAAGGTCTATTTGATAGCGTTAACACAGTCAAAGCTTCTCTAGAAGCGATGACAATTTTGCTCAGGGAAGGCTTAGAATTTCGTACCCAGCGCTTGGCCCAAGCCGTGACGGAAGATTTTTCCAATGCTACCGATGTAGCAGATTATCTGGCAGCACGGGGCGTCCCTTTCCGAGAAGCTTACAACCTTGTAGGTAAAGTGGTAAAAACTAGTATTGCCGCAGGTAAACTCCTGAAAGATTTGAAATTGTCAGAGTGGCAACAACTGCATCCGGCATTTGCAGCAGATATTTATGAGGCGATATCCCCCCGTCAAGTTGTGGCAGCCCGCAACAGTTACGGTGGTACTGGCTTTGTACAGGTAAGCAAAGCACTCATAGCCGCCCGCGCTCAAATCGCTGTCGAATAATAAATAAGGGCGTACAAATAAATGTGCGCCCTAAAGGGATTTCCAAGAAATAAATTATCCATCTTGTGGGGTGGGCATCCCGCCCGCCTTTGGCTACGGGCGGGTGAGAAGTTATTGGTGTCAACTTAAGCTAAAAGCCTTTTCAAATCTCGTTTCCAGCCTCTGGCTGGAAATGCTGCTCTTGGCGGCTCTGCCGCCAGGAAGGGAGGCGGAGCCTCTAGAACGGCTTTCCCAGTCTCAGACTGGGAACGAGACAATCTAAAAGCTGGTTCTAGGCAGGTTTTCACGCTAAGTTGACACTAATGGTGAGACGCCCATCCCACAAGAAGTACTTGAGTATTTTTTTATTTGGAAGTCCCAAAAAATAAATAATCTAAATTAAAAAGGATTTAAGCAGACAGCTTAGTCAGTGTCAGCTGCTGTTGCTGCGCCTTCTTCTTCTTCACTCTTCGGTGGCCTTTGTTGGAACCTTCTCTGCATTCTTCCTGTCGTAGTCCGTTTACGAAACTTTCTGGCATACGCCTGGTTCCGTAGCGCCTTTTCTTTTTTCGGGTTACGGCGCTTGGCCATGTTCACCTCATTAAATAAACAACAAAAAAGTAGCAACTACGCATCACGTAGGCAATATCAGCTACCAATGTTATTGATATACTTGTAGCCTAGTGCAGCAATTAATACGCTTTAAACAATGTACTAGTCTACCGCATTAAATCTTGTTATGTCAATAAAAATTTTGAATTATCCCCACCAGCTAGACGAAAAATACTTTTTCTTAAATTTGAATACGTTAAACAGATGTAAATTAGCTAACTAGTTGTTGTTCTTGGAATAAACCAATCAATATTATCAATAATTAGGTGGCAGTCTCAAACCCCGCTTAATTTTCTCTTGTGAATTCTGGATTCTAACTTATTATAGGGCTTACGCAAAACTACACGCGCTCAGAGGCAATTCATGAATTGCCCCTACGGGAAATCAGGGCTTTCACTGCCTTTTTGCGTAAGTCCTGTTATTATTCAGATTAGTTTTTCTAATGTGTCTGAAAAACTATTAGTGATACTGATTTGGGCAAGGCTAATGTTAGTTATAAGCTGAAAATTTTTCTTATTTAAAAAATATTATGTATAGATGAATACAGTGCTTCTATTGAAACTTGATGTTAGAATTAATAATATTCTACGTAAATCGTGAGAATAGAATCTCAAACCACAAACATCTTTGTATAAAACAAAACTCAATAAAATTTTTATTAGTTGAGTCTACGTAAGTGGTAGAGAAGCATAGAATACAATACATAAATTTTGAAGATTGAACGTTATTGCTTTTTTTCCGGCAGCTGTCCAGTCCACACGTAGCTTATGGCGTATTGGACAAACAGTATTAGGTATGATATTTCGTCATCCCATTACTGGCACTAGTATCATCCCAATTTTACCCGATGGTCGGATAGTACTGATCCGGCGACGTGATGATGGTCTTTGGGCATTGCCTGGAGGTATGGTGGATTGGGGAGAAGATATTCCCAATACAGTCCGCCGGGAATTGATGGAGGAAACCGGGCTAGAATTGGTTAAAATTAATCGTTTGGTAGGAGTTTACTCCGCACCAGACCGCGATCCCAGAATCCATTCAATTTGTATTGTGGTTGAAGCCGAGGTACATGGGACAATGGAGATTCAAGATACTTTGGAAGTCATGGAAATCCAAGCTTTCTGTCCCAATTTCCTACCTTCAGGAAAGATGTCTCACGACCATACTCGGCAGTTGCAAGACTACTTGAAGGGCTTGACAACATTGGCATAATAATATTTTGTCATGAGTCATTTGTTTTTTGTCAGATGCTAATGACTATTTATTATGGTGCTAAAAGTTAACTACTAAATTAAAATGGATACACTATTCCGTAACTCCCGGAGAAAGCTCTCTCAAGGGCTGATATTCTGGCGTGAAGTCGGTGAAAAAACTCCTATAATTTTTTTACATGGTGCTTGGAATGAGAGCAGTCAATGGTTATCTGTGATGGAGTCCCTTGCACAAGATTTTCATTGCTTTGCACCTGATTTGTTAGGGTTTGGTGAATCAGAGAATCCGAATATCCACCATTCGATAGATTTACAAGTAGAGTGTTTAGCTGAGTTTTTGCAAGCTGTCAAGCTAGAAAAAGTATATTTAGTAGGGCATTCTCTTGGGGGTTGGATTGCTGCTAGCTATGCTTTAAAGTATCCAGATAAAGTTGCTGGTTTGGTACTGCTTGCACCAGAGGGCGTAGAGATAGCAGGACAAGAAGAGTATTGCCGGAAGATGCGGCGATTATTGAATTATCCACCACTAATAGTTAAATTGTTGCGATCGCTAACTCCCTTCACTAAAATTCTGGGTTGGCATGAAAAAATTGCCCAGGACTTGCAACTGCGTCAGGCGCTATTGCCGTATCCCATAGGTTGCCAGTTACTTTTCAAACGGCGACAAATAGAAATTGAGGCGGAATTAGTGCAAAAGCGGCTTTACATGATAGATATCCCAGTTTTGATTTTACAAGGTGGCCAAGATACACCAGATGCTTTAGCTAAAAGTCGAGTTTATACTCAACTGATGCCGAAAGTTGAGTTGAAAATGATTTCTCATGCCGGAAATGACTTACCAGAATCTTGTGCTGGGGTTGTGGTGAGCGAGATTCGGGAGTTTATTAAAGGAAATTAGTAATTAATAGGAAACTCCAAATCCTTTTACATTGCCTGTTCAATCAAACAATTTCTACAACTTCATGTTATGAACTCTAAAAATTAGATGCCCTTTCGGTCAAGCTTGCAGGGATGAAAAATTTAACTTCTAATTTGTCGTTGCGGCCAAATAATTCGTCGCTCTACAAAACCTTAATAAAAAAAGGAGCCTGACTCAGACTCCTTAATAAAAAACTAGTAATAGAATTGTGACTACTTAACAGTCACCTTACCGCCAGCTTCTTCGATGCGCTTCTTAGCATCTTCAGCAGCATCCTTAGTAATACCTTCTTTAACTGCCTTGGGCGCAGCTTCTACCAAGTCTTTCGCTTCTTTCAGACCCAAACCAGTCAATTCCCGGACAATCTTCAGCACGGCAATCTTCTTATCAGCTGGGACTGATTCGAGAACCACTTCAAACTCGGTTTGCTCAACAACTTCCTCAGCCGGAGCAGCAACGCCAGGGCCTGCGAACGCTACGCCAACAGGTGCAGCAGCACTCACGCCAAAAGCTTCTTCAATTTGCTTGACTAACTCAGAAGCTTCCAGCAAAGAAAGGGTTTTTAGTTGTTCTAAAATTTGATCGGTTGTAGCAGACATTGATATAACTCCTGTAATTTTGATTATTTATTTAGCCATTAGTCATTGGTCTTTAACTATAGACTTTTGACTCTTGACTGATGAACCACGAAGTCTATTCAGCAGCAGTTTCGGTGCTGCTATCAGCTTCAGTCGTGGTTTCGGTACTGCTATCTTGTACAGCAGCAGTTTCGGTGCTACCACCACTTTGCTCTTGGTCGGCCACAGCCTGCAAAGCACGAGCCAGTGAACCAGGAACTTCGTTGATACCCACAGCAATCTTGGTAGCCAAGGCGTTGATAGCCCCCGCAATTTGGGCGATGAGTTGTTCCTTAGATGGTAAATCTCCCAGTACCTTGACATCAGGTTCTTTGAGTAGGCGACCTTCCAGGACACCACCGCGAAGTTCTGTCTTCTTGGTGACTTTTTGGAATTCTTGGTATGCCTTAATTGCCGATGAAAAATCTTCTTTTACCAGCAAAAAAGCGGAAGCACCATTAAGCAATTCCGACAGAGGTTGCCATTTTTCATCATCTTTAATGGCAATGCCCATTAGGGTGTTCTTCGTCACCTTACAAACGGTGCCACTGGGACGCAGCCGCCGCCTTAAGTCTGTGATTTCAGAAACTGTTAGCCCCTGATAGTCAATTACCAGTGCCAGAGTTGACTCACTCAAAGTTTCTTTGAGGTCAGCTACTATCTCTTTTTTATTTTCTAGTGTTCTACCCATTCCAATCTCACCTCCTTAAAATAATCGGTGATTGCCCTACTTGTACGTTTTTTCTAAACCTGAACCCAAACAACAAACCCCAGCTAATATAGCCGGGGTTGAGTAGTAAGACTTCTAATGCCATAGTTATCACACCTTTATGAGTGGTAATTCTGACTATTAGAGTTTTAACCTCGGCAGGATATTTAAGCTATTAGCACCTGCTGTCTCCGGCTTTGCCTATTTAATTTAAGGTTAGTAGTGAGTAGTTAGGAGTTAGGAGTTTTATTCCTAACTTATAACTCATAACTTTTATTAACCTGCTTCGCTCAGTTTCAAATCTCGTAAGGCGCTGATATTAACTTTAATCGATGGCCCCATAGTGGCTGCAATATAAAATGTGCGCCAATAACGACCTTTAGCTCCTGAAGGACGGTTACGGTCAATCGTCTCCTGCAATGCCTTCAGGTTGACTAACAAATCTTCAGGCGAGAAGGTTGACTTACCAAACATAACATGGACAATACCAGTTCGATCAGCTCGGAATTCTAATTTACCAGCTTTGAATTCTGCGATCGCACCTGCTAAATCAAATGTCACGGTTCCACCCTTGGGCGATGGCATCAAACCACGCGGCCCAAGCAATTTACCCAGCTTTGCCACCTGTGGCATCACATCGGGTGTGGCAATCAGCTTGTCAAAATCCATTCTACCTTTCTGGATTTCGTCAATCAGTTCTTCTGATCCGACTATATCAGCACCAGCGTTGCTTGCTTCGTTGACCTTTTCGCCTCTGGCTATCACCGCCACCCGGACGATTTGTCCTGTACCTTTGGGCAGTGCTACCGTTGTCCGCAACTGCTGGTCTGTATACTTGGGGTCAATTCCCAGCCGGATATGCGCTTCAGCAGCTTCGGTAAATTTAGCTGTTGCTGTATCTTTCAGAAGTGCTAGAGCCTCTAGGGGTTCATAGTCCTTATCTTCTACTTTTGCTTGCAGCCCCTGCAAACGACGCGATATTTTTGGCATTTTTTTCTCCTGGGGTAATTCCGAAGCTTCGCTTCTCCCCCAATAATTTTTAGTTATGAGTCCTGATTTTTTAGTACTGAGTGCTAAGTTTTTAGCTAACAACCATTTACTCTTGACTAAATGAGTTATGAGTGATAACTAATTATCCTTGACTCTTGACTAATCTGTGACTGTTACGCCCATATTCTTAGCTGTCCCTGCCACAATCTTCATTGCCGCGTCGATGTCGTTGGCATTGAGGTCGGGGAGTTTGGTTTGGGCTATTTCTTGCAATTGTGCTTTTGTAATTGACCCAACCTTCTTTTTGTTGGGTTCATTCGAGCCTTTTTCAACTTTCGCCGCCTTCCGAATCAGCACTGATGCTGGTGGCGTTTTGAGTACAAATGTAAAACTCCGGTCTTCAAAAACCGAAATTTCTACAGGGATAACCATTCCAGCTTGGTCTGCTGTTTTGGCGTTGTACTCTTTGCAGAACATCATGATGTTAACGCCATGTTGACCCAAGGCGGGCCCCACTGGCGGTGCTGGGTTGGCTTTTCCAGCATTCAGGGCCAGTTTAATGACCGCCACTACTTTCTTCGCCATTTGTATTTAACTCTGTTTCTCTACCTGATTAAATTCCAATTCTACTGGTGTATCCCTGCCGAAAATTGAGAGCAAGGCTTTAAGTTTACTCCGCTCTGGAGATACTTCAATCACCTCGCCTTCAAAGTCTTTAAATGGACCAGAAAGCACCATTATCTTATCACCAGTAGCCATGTCAATTTTGACAACAGCTTCCTGTTCGCTGGTTTGTTTGAATATGCGTTCGACTTCTGAAGAACTCAGTGGTATAGGGTTGACATGACCGCGACCCTTGCTGCTACCACGTTTTTGTTCTGAACCGACAAAGTTAATTACATGGGAGGTGTTTCGTACCACCTGCCAGGTATCATCATCCATCATCATCCGCACCAGCACATAGCCAGGGAAAACTTTTTCTTCTGTATGCTGCCGACTGCCATCTTTGCGGATTTTCACCGCTGGCGTTTGCGGAATTTCTACCTGGACAATTTTGTCAGCAACATCAAAAGTTTGAATGCGTTGCTCTAAGTTAGTCTTTACACGCTTTTCACAGCCTGAGGCTACTTGTACTGCATACCAGCGTGCTTCTTTTGACGCTGCTTCTGCTGTTTCTGCTGTTTCCTCTGACTGCAACGTGGAGTTGCGGGGTTCGTCTGTTGCAAAAGTCATCAGAACACCTGTTTTGCTGCCCAACCAAACAATCCATCGACCAAGTATATCAAAGATGCGGAGAGTGCCACCATTAACAACACAGCGGCGGATTCGCTCACTATCTGCTTCCGACTCGGCCAGACTACTTTCTCAAGTTCTTCTTTGATTCCCTGTATGAAGTTGCCAAGGCTAAACCCATTTGTGGTTTCTGGCAATTCTGCTTCACTTTTTTTAGCCACGACCGTTTATTCTCCCGTTTGTCACTCAATTTTGGATTTTGGATTTTAGATTTACCCCATGCCTTAAGGCAAAGGCGCTTAATTTTAGATTTTGGGTTGTCGATTTTAGATTTCTTCTCAATCTAAAATATAAAATCGGCAGATTTGGTCTTTTTAATCCAAAATCTAAAATATAAAATCTAAAATTCGATCATCCCGGTTTGCAGCTTCGACTCTATTTCACTTACTGAAAGCAAAACAACTGCAAATACAATAAGTTTACCCGAAATTATTAGCGCTAACTGCTAATATAGCAGCTGCGTAATTATTTCGGGCTTTGTTTTTTGCTCTTGAGCGCGCCCTGGAGGACTTGAACCCCCGACATCAGGTTTTGGAGACCTGCGTTCTACCAACTGAACTAAGAGCGCACAAGCTGTTTTTGATTCAGTTATTGCGCTGAACTAAATTTCAGTTTAACGCAATATGCGATTTATATCATACCTCAATTTTACCCTTGGGAACAAGTCAGCGGCAGATGCCGCTTCTGGCTTGAGATTTCTCCCATAATGAAAGAAGTCCGAATCACAAAGGGCGGTCAAACCGTTGCTTAATCCGGGTTGCCTTACCTACGCGATCGCGGAGATAATACAGTTTAGCACGGCGGACTTTACCGCGACGTAATACTTTGATGCTGTCAATCCGGGGAGAATGCAACAGAAATACCCGCTCGACGCCCACGCCTTGAAAAACCTTACGAACTGTAATAGTTTCGTTGATGCCACCATTCCGCATGGCAATGACTACTCCCTCGTAGGGTTGTACACGGTATTTTTCGCCTTCCTTGATTTTCACTCCTACTTTTACGGTGTCGCCCACATAAATGTCGGGCAGATTTGATTTTAGTTGTTCCGCTTCAATGGAGCGGATAATCTCTTGAGCATTCATAGTCTTTCTGTCTGCTTAAAAAAAACTCACAATCATCAATCATAAATCGATAATCCTATTTCAGTCTACTTGTTGTGATTGATAATTTTACTGATACAACAGCCTAGATATCAAAGCTATATTGCAGAATGCTGTACCACAGGGGTAAAATTTATGAAATTTAGCGTCGTCATCAGTACCTATAATCGCTTGAACTTGCTGCAAAGAGCAATTGACTCGGCTCGTAACCAAACAATCGAGTGCGAGGTGGTTGTTGCCGACGACTGTTCATCTGATGACACCCAAACCTATGTCAAAAGCTTAGGGGACAAGGTTGTTTATCATCGTAACGAAGTGAACCTTGGTCATGCAGCAACGGTAAATGCTGGAGTTGCTAAAGCTAGCGGCGACTGGATTAAGTTTTTAGATGATGACGACTATTTAGCGCCCAACTGCATAGAAGAGATGGCGAAGGCGATCGCACTTCGTCCCGATGCTGTAATCTGCTCTTGTGTGGCGGCTCAGGTGGATGGTGATGAAGTTGAACTCTCTCGCACTCCCGAAGTTGGCCCCGGTTTAGCTTTTTATATCCCACAAGCCGATATTCACTACGGTATGCTTTTAGAGCTTGTGCCTTTTGGCACACCTGTACAAGTGGCTTGCCGACGTGATGCTTTTCTGCAAAGTGGTGGTTGGGACTCCACACTTGATGCTAACTGTGATGACATCGATTCTTGGATTCGGATTGCTCAGTTTGGTGATGCGATTTTCTTCAACCAGTGTCTTGCTTACCGCACTATCTGGCCCGGTGCATATAATCAAAAGTTTTCTTTGTCTCGGCGGTTGGCGACAAATATTTTGATGAAGGAAAAAATTTACGCCTTGGTAAATGACCAACATCGCTCAAAGATTCCTCTTTTTCAGGATATAAAAAATTACCTGAAACTCCATTGGATTTTAGTAGCATTAAAGCAAAAAAATATCAAGAGTTTTCTTTCAATGATCGATCCGTCTATACTTTCTCCTCAGTCTTGGAAGTTTTTGCTAACTGCTGTCTCATCACGCCGCTCTCAGGGAAACAATTCTCAGGTTCGCAAACTTGTGTTGATTGAGTCCTAGCTTTTTAAGCATTGACGATAATTTTTACTATATTTATATCGAAGTCAAATGTTTGAAAAGATGGCATGTTAACCCTTTTGTGATGAGAGAATGTTATGTCTGAAGAAAAAACATATTTAGAGCTTTCAGAAGTGAATGGAGGCTCTCATAAATTCTATGAAATTATAGTTGATGATACTCAATTAACTATACGTTATGGTCGTATTGGTGACTTAGGACAAACTCAGACTAAAACTTACCCTACCTCGGACAAAGCTCAAGCAGAAGCAAGTAAGAAAATTAAAGAAAAGCTGGGTAAAGGTTATGAAGTAGCGATTTTAGGTATTCGTCAAAAGCGTCCTGTGACACGACGCCAAATTAGCAGTACTACTTCAACAGCAAAACAAGCCCCAATTGTGTGGGAATTTGCTTCTACTTCTGCGGCTTTTGGGATTTTTATCGATGCTAAACGTTGCTGGATAGGTAATCAAACAGGTCAGATTTTTGCTTTAAATCATCAGGGTAAAGTGATCAATCAGTTTAAACTTCCTGATGGAGTCAAATGTTTAGTTGCTGATGATATTTGGATTTATGCTGGCTGTGATGATGGCAACGTCTATGATTTAACTGGCAAATTACCACGTTTGACTTACAAAATTGATGATCAGGTGGATATTTTTTGGCTAGACATTAAAGATGGATTACTGGCAGTCTCTGATGCCAACGGCGGTGTGACGACAATCGACCATGATGATGAATCACAGTGGACTCGTTTGAGTCAAGGTGATTCTGCTTGGATGGTACGTTGTGACGAATCTGGTGTCTATCACGGTCATAGCAAAGGCGTTACGATGTACGATTACAAGGAAGGTCGAGTGGTGTGGCATCACAAAACTCAAGGTAGCGTACTATTTGGCTGGCAGGAAGCGTCGATTGTTTATGCAGGCACAAGCGACCATAAAGTTTACAGCTTTAGCAAGAAGGGTAAGGTTGGCTCAGTTTACAACTGTGATGCGGCAGTTTACTCTTGTGCGACTGCACTCAATGGTGAGTATGTGTTTGCTGGTGATAACAGTTCTTCGATTTATTGCTTTAATCAGGCAGGTGAACGTCTGTGGAAGCTGGCTACTGGCTGCGGCTCGGCTTTATCTATGCAGTTTTTCGACCATCGCATTTACATTGTTACAACTGATGGCACTCTAGCTTGTATTGATGCTAGTGAAACTGCCATTGCAGCGGCTCAAACTGGAACAGTTCCCGAAGCAACTATTATGAAAGCGCCAAAGGGTGAAGGAGCGAAACCTTCTGCTGTTCTAGAAACAGCAACAGACACAAGCTCTGGAGTAATTGTTGAGTGTTTTCGAGAAGGCACTCAACTAAGAGTTCGTGTTGTTTCCCCAGGATATAATCCAACCTGGAAAGTGCAATTTCCTAAAGATATTCGTACTGAAGGTGAGCGCTATCTTGTTCAAGAAGTACGCGAATCGGCACGCGGTGGTTTCTACCGTGCCTATGGTGAGATTCAGAAGTTGAGCCAGCCATAAGTCTGGAAAAATTTGGTTATTTAGGTATCAAGTAAGCATTTATAAGTTATAAACACGCAGCCAAAATCGGAGCTTCGCTGTGTTGAATGGGATTCATTTGTCTGTTGTGCTGTACTAGAATCCGATGCCAGGGTATTGGGAAATAGAAAATAAGGCTGTAGCGACTGAATCTGCTATTTCAGTCTTGAGAATTTTGGAGTTTTACCCCGATTTATCGAGCCGTTAATGAATAAGTCTTTAAGCTAAGTAATTGGTTAGAAGCGCTCTTGGTCAGTAGCAAGTGGTCAATTTTACCCACTACTGACTACTTTTGAGTTGTCACTGAAGACCTCAATAATTATGTTGATTTACACTCAGTTACTTATCTTTATTTTTTATACACATCTCAAAGATTATGCGAATCATACATATTTTGAACCACGTTCAAGAAATAGGTAACGGTATTGTGAATGTGGCTGTGGATCTGGCTTGTCTACAGGCAAAATCTGGTCATGAGGTAGCGGTTATTTCTGCTGGTGGTGAATATGAGAAATTACTAAATATGTATGGTGTCAAACACTACCAACTAGACCAAACCAGGAAACCGATAAGTATTATCAAAGCGGCTGTGCGTTATCGAGCGATCGCAGCTAAATTTCAGCCTAATATTGTTCATGCTCACATGATGACCGGAGTCATTCTAGCACGCATTTTTAAAGGGCATAAATATGCTTTAGTTTCCACAGTCCACAACGAATTTCAACGTTCCAGTCTGCTGATGGGTTTAGCTGACAGGGTAATTGCCGTCAGTAAGGCTGTGCGAGATTCTATGGCAAAGCGCGGTATTCCAGAAAACAAGTTGCGGGTAGTATGCAACGGAACTTTGGGCAGTCCCCGCACGCGACAAATACAGGATTATCAACCTTTACCATTACACCGTCCAGCGATCGCTACTGTAGCCGGGATGTATCAACGTAAGGGTATCACTGAGTTAATTGCTGCCTTTGAAAAAATTGCCTCAGATTTTCCCCAAGCGCATCTTTATTTGGTAGGAAATGGCCCTGATAAACAGCTATTTGAGGCACAAGCACAAGCAACTTCTGTAAAAGAACGCATTCATTTTGAAGGCTTCCAACCAGAACCTCAACGCTATCTCATATCTTGTGACATATTTGTGTTGGCTTCTCATCGTGACCCTTGCCCTCTGGTACTTTCGGAAGCTAGGGAAGCTGGAACTGCGATCGTTGGAACTCAGGTAGATGGGATTCCTGAAGCTTTGGATAATGGGCAAGCAGGTCTTTTAGTACCAGCAAAAGATAGTAATGCTTTGGCTGGGGTTTTAGTAAAATTACTGAGTAATGCCGAGATGCTGCACGAGTGGAAACAACGGGCAAATCAAAACCTAGAGTGGCTGAGTGTTGCCCGCGTCCATCAGGAAACACTGGTAGTGTATCGTGAGTTAATTACAGAGTAAGGGCATGGGGCATGGGGCATGGATTATTCTGTTTTTCTCCCTCATCCCTCATCCCCAGTCCCCAATCATAGAGGATGATAGACAGCGTTAAGAGTGTAGCGATCGCTTTAGTTTTAAAGCTACGCCTAAAGCACCAAAGACCAGTACACTCAAAACGCTAGTTGATTCAGGAATAGCGGTATTACAGGGGTGAATGTGTCCTATTTTCGCTGTAGTGGGTTACTGTGGAGGGTTTATACGTTGCCCCGTGAAAGTGAACGTCACCTCTAGTGGGACATTAGCTTTGAGCGGATTTGCGTTTAGTGAGAACAACCTCAGTGTTACTGTTCCTTGCACTATCCCAGCTTTCGGATCAAATGTCGCACGATAATCGGTTCTGGTAATTTTGCCGGGTAATGTCGCTGTTGGGTAATTAAAGTCGAGTCCCGTGGCAGTAATGTCTCTGTCGGAGGTACACTTCCAACTGCCCTGTATATTACCAAAAGGTTGAAAAGGGGGAACATTACTTTGGATTGAGGCACTAGAAACAAAGTTGCCATCTTGACTAAACGTTGTAATCCCACGAAACGAACCAAAGTTACCAGAATTTGTCGTGAGGTACGTGCCTGTAACAAATTTGCGGCAATCCGTTATGGATTCAGCTTCGGCTTTTGAATTGAAAATTTCACCGCAGGCTGACGGTTGAGGTAAACAAATACTCGCTGGTCTTCTGTGCCGTCAATTACCTCAGCAAAGTCTCGCAAATAAACGCGGCGGGAAGGAATAGGGGAGGCAGGGGAGGCAGGGGAAGAGGAGGAAACTTCCAAGGAAAGGTTTTCAATTTCCTTGGCATTTTGGAAACGTCCTACAGTCCGAGTCAATGGCTCGGAATTTTGTCCGAGAATTCGACCACCAGAAGTATCTTGGTTACGGGCTGTTAATTCAGCCAATACATCATTTAACCCCACGCCCAAAGCTTGCAATCGGTTTAAGTCAACAAGCACTCGTACTTCTTCCTCAGCACCGCCAGATACATCAACTGAGGCGACTCCCGGCACGACACTGAGTTCACGGTTTAACTCTTCATCAGCAAGTCAGTTCGAGCGATCGCTACATCTACAGCCGTTGCATTAACACGTTGCCCACTACCAGGACTCTGAGATTCTGCATCAGCCGATTCTTTCGGCAGCGCTCCACAATTCGCTGTCAGCAGTCCTATGCCCAGCAAACAGGGAATCAATAATATAGGTGCAAAAGGGGAAGACACCTTTGTGTCAACGCTACTCTTTACATCTGCGACAGCCACATCAGGATTCACAACTGAATCTAACAGGGTACTAATTACCTGGTTAGCGGCTGCGAAAGGTGAGATTTTCGCCTGCTTTTGCGGCTTATTTCTGTCCAAAATCATTTATTTTTCTCCTACCTATTTGGGGAGCTTTTGGGGTTAAACAGCCGTGCATTACCAAGTAATTTTGAGACATTATGACTAATGAAAAGCGGCGAGAGTCAATTAGCTATCTTCTTGCAAAATTTTGTATCAAAAACTACTTTTTATCACGAAAAATTCTCACCACTTTAAATAATTACATCAAGTAGGCAATTTTTTAGCTGGCGATGCAATTATTAACTTAGTATAAATATTTTTAAATTTCTTGCAATCTGCCCTTAGTCAAAGACTTGCGTTTCCTGAAGATATCGGACTTTTACGCCCCTACTTCTAAAATGGGCAGTATCAAATAACTATTACTTATGCTTATATAGCCAAATTTACTATGGCAAAATGCCTAGTAATTTTTACCTTTTATCCAATATATTAAGAATAGTAAATATAAATTGCTTTTTATTACGCTGTAATATTTCGCTCGAGCGATCGCATATACAGCAAAAAAAGGCCGATATCTACTACAGCCGCCAAATATTAGGTGAGGAAAATTACGAGTGACATCATTCCTAAAAATTGCACAAACTGCTGACGAATCCCAGATTTCCGAATTTTTCCAGGAATCAGTGGGGAAGTGGCAATCGCAACGACGCTACTATACCCTCCCAGAGGGAGAAACCAAGGAAATGGAGAGTATAGTTACGATTAGTTTTCTAGAGCAGGGCTGTGATGAATTGCAAAAGCTAGCTCAAATGCACGATTTGCCTGATGCAGGTAGTTTGATCTGTGGTGCAGCAGTTACATGGGAAAGTACGGATGTACTGAAGGCCAGGAAAGAGTCGCAAGGTTCAACAATATTTGGGGTTGGGGGAAACATTTTATATCGCGATCGCGGTTTTGCCATATCTAAACCAGTCACCGCTCAGTATTATTTCTCCAACCCTAAAACACTGTTTTTGCGAACTGAGTACAACGGTTCAGTGTTTGAGGAAGAGTTAAAGCTAATTGGCAGCAAATACCGCACCAGACAGACCATGATCTCCCGTGCTAGTGAGCAGTTGATGATTGGTCAATACTTAGAAAAGAGAGTGGATTAGTTGATCTCATGGGTGCGGTTCGCTACAGCCTCACCCGCTTTGGGACTAACCAGCACCTAGCTATCAACTGGTAACATAACTTTTTATAACAGTTTTTTAAACTTTCCCCCAGAAAGTTAGTTCCTATGTAATCATGGGAAGTGAAATGAGAATTAATTCGGCGACAGTGTTTGTTTTTAGTATTGACAGGCTTTTCCCTTTTGGTATTACAGACTTCTCTCCGAAATCTAAATCTCTACAAACTTATGATTTTGGAGACATTTAATGTCAATTTACGTTGGTAACCTCTCCTATGAAGTTACACAAGATGCGCTGAGTGCTGTATTTGCAGAATATGGTACTGTGAAGCGTGTTCAGCTACCCACTGACCGGGAAACAGGTCGTTTACGCGGCTTTGCTTTCGTGGAAATGAATTCAGAAGATGAAGAAACAAAAGCCATTGAAGCCCTTGATGGTGCTGAATGGCTTGGTCGTGACCTCAAAGTTAATAAAGCCAAGCCCAGAGAAGACAGAGGTGGTTCCTTCGGTGGTGGTGGTAATCGTGGCGGTGGTGGCGGCGGCTACAACCGTGGTCGCTACTAAGCTAAATAGGCGAAAGTGACTTAATTTAATCTAGAAAAGGCTCAGGCAGGAATGCTTGAGCCTTTTCTATGCAAAACTTCACTTGTGAATAATTTCGGACAGTTGCTTGTTATGCCGCGCCTATGATTTTCTAACCAGAGTGCCCTGATGAAAAATCATTTTCCATCCATCATTGTTCAATTTCCAGATGGAACTTCGCAGCGAATAAACAGGCTTTTCGTCAGATATATGTCTGACTACACGATAGGTTACTAAAACAACCCCTGTTGCCAAAACTAAGGTTTTGAATTCTGTTATTGATCTTTGAGTCAGGGGTTCAATGGGTTCATTCTGCAAGCTGTTGATAATTTGCTGTTTATCATAAACACGTCCTGAGCTTCCGAACTCAATGAACTCGTCAGCAAGTAAGTCCATGACATCCTTAGCTGACTTTCGTACATCCGGTTGAAGCAAACGCTCCTCCAACTTACGGAGAAGCGATTCCTCTAAATTGTCTGCTTTCATCTGCTTAGGGACTGACATTAACAATTCAAAATTAAAGACATTTTTAGACGGGGATTTAAACTCCAACTGAAATTGGGGCTACGTGTAGACGTAGGGGTCTTAAACCCTTTAATTTACGATATAATAATCCAAAATTATTTGTACATTTGTAGTGGCGTAAGGGCTTGCACCACTATGATGGGATGTTTTTTTAATGAGACTTAGACAAAAAACACGCAGAAAAAAGCCTCACTATGTGCAACAAAGGGCTTTCGATTTGCTCGATTTTACCCAATAAGCACTGAGTCAAAATCGTCAGAAGCCCTTTTATGCATAGACTACAGTTTTTTATCAAAGAGTAACTTCAATTTAAGGTTATTCCTCCTCATCACTCAACCGCTCCAAACTGAGGAAGTGGGGGATAGAAGGAGAATAACCATGCCCCATGCCCCATTCCCAATTAATAATGAGTTGCCGACTTGCGATGATGCACGGCTGTAACGCCATCTTGATTTAGTACTTTGCCACTCTCGACAGTTGCATAAACCAGCCAATGATCGCCAGATTCCATCCGGTTTTGTACAGAACATTCAAGGTATGCTAGGGCATCGGTAAGTATGGGAGAACCGCTTTCAGTTTCTTGGACGGCGACATCAGCAAATCGATCTTCTCCTGGGCCGAACGGTTTGAGGAAGTGCTTCATCAACCCCAAGTGATTCCCTTCTTTGAGAATATTGAGGACAAATTTGTTGCCTGTATGCGTCAGTGTTTCTACTGCGCGTTCTTTAGCTACAGCGATGGTTAAACCAGGGGGACTAAAGCTAGCCTGAGACACCCAAGAAGCTAACATGGCACTGGAGCGATCGCCTTCTTTGGCTGTGAGAACGCAAAGAGAACCGACAATCCGACCAACTGCTTGTTCTACACTTGTTGCAGGTTGACTTGGAGATCGCACTTTTCGGGTTTTCTTCAATACTTGGGCAAAGTCGGTTCCAGCTTCTTCACACAATTGTAAGGTAGCATCGTCGGGTTTGAATTTTACGCGGATGGTGTCAAAACCAAACCGATAGCCAGCATCTTTTAATCTACTCTCAATTAAATCAACCGCTTCCCCACTCCAGCCAAAGGAACCAAAAACACCAGCGAGTTTATTGTTAGTAGCGGTGGATAGTACAATTCCTAAAGCTGTTTGCACGGGTGTGGGTGCATGACCGCCGAGGGTAGGAGAACCCATGATGAAACCATCGGCTTTTTCTACAGCAGCCCGGATTTCTTCTGGTTCAGTGAATTCGCAGTTAATCGATTCTACAGCAACGCCAGCTTTTGTGATCCCACGAGCGATCGCTTGAGCCAATGTGGCCGTATTCCCGTAAGCTGATGCATAAATCAACGCTACTGTCAAGTCAGCAGATGTTTGCTGTTGACTCCATTCCCGATAAGCTTTGGTTAGGTCGATTAAGCCATAGCGTACCAAAGGCCCGTGACCATTGGCATACATTCTCACGGGAAAATCGACAAGTTTATCTAGCGCTGTTTCAACTTGACGGGCATGGGGAGCCATCAGGCAATCAAAATAATAGCGCCGATCTTCGTTATATATTTCCCAGCCTTCATCAAATACCTGATCTCCGCAAACATGCGCCCCAAATAACTTATCTGTGTACAAAATTTCTGTTTGCGGATCGTAGGTGCAAAGCTGATCTGCATAGCGGGGATTCGGGGTGGGAATAAATTGTAAATTATGCCCGTTACCCAAATCTAGGGTTTCTTCGCCCCGCATGACAAGAATTTGCAAATCTGGATTTTCCAGCGCCCCACGTAAATTTATCGCCCCTGGATTAGAACAAACAAAAGTGATTTGCGGGGCAATTTCTAACAAAGCTTTTAAAGTTGCAGCCCGGTTAGGATTTACATGTCCCAAAATTACATAATCTAAGTCTTCGAGATGGAAACGCTGCTGTAAAGCTTCTAAATAAATTTGCGTAAACGTTTCCCCTGGAGGGTCAATGATGGCAGTTTTATCGCTTTCTATTAAATAAGAATTAGCAGTTGTACCCTTAGCAAGAGCGTATTCAATTTCAAATCTGAGCCTTGACCAACTGCGCGATCGCAGTATTCTTGTATTTGTAGCTATTGGATAAACTTGAACATCACGAGGTTTGTTTGTTGACATGGGGAATGGGTAGTTAGGAGTTAAGAGTTAGGAGTTAGGAGTTATGAGTTGAAGAAAGTGCTTAATTCAAAACTTTGTACTTTTATGTAGAGGTGTATTTCGTTAAACTCGTCCTTACAACTCCTCACTTCTCACTCCTAACTCCTCACTTTTTAATAATGATTACCAACTTTGCGGTGATGGACTGCTGTGAGCGCATCTGGCTTAGAAACCCGTCCGGCGTAGACGGTGCTGTATACTGCCCAGTGGTCGCCGCAGTCCATTCTACTGACGACTTCGCACTCCATGTAGGCGAGGGCGTCGTTGAGGATGGGGGCACCATTTTGGGCTGGCTGGGTTCTCACATTTTCAAAGCGATCTGCGCCAGGGGCAAACCGTTTCAAAAAGTGCTTCATTAGTGGTTGGAAATTGCCTTCTTCTAAGACGTTGAGAACAAAGCGATCGCCTACTTGCATGAGTGATTCAATTGCCCGATCTTTGGCGACTGCAATGGAAAATCCCAAGGGTTTGAAACTGGCTTGATTTACCCACGAGGCTAGCATGGCACTGGAAACATCGCCTTTTTTGGCAGTAATAATATACAATCCGCCGCTAAGTCTACCTAATGCTTTATCTAAGTCAGCACCAAGGGATTTCATAACTTTGATGCTGCGATCGCGTGTTACCCATTGGGCTAAGTCTGTACCCGCTTCTTCACACAGCTTGTAAGTATTTTCTGTGGGCGTTTGTTTAATCCGAATCGCTGGAAAAACTGTTGTCAAACCCAAATTTCGGAATTTACTCACCAACGGATCTATCGGCTCATCATCGCCACCGCCAGTTTCAAACACGCCAATGGCTTGCTTTTCTTTCGCAGATCCTAAAACTGTGCTGAGTGCAGATTGAATACTAGCAGCGCCAGAAGCCGGAGGTAGACCAACGATTAGCCCAGCACAACGGCTAACTAGTTCTCGCAGTTCTTGTAAATCCACTTCAGATCCCAAATCGACAATTTCCACGGCGACACCGGTTTTACCGATACCGTTGGCAATTGCTTGAGCAAGGCGATCGCTATATCCATATTCGGAAACGTAAAATATTCCAACTGCCGTTTCTGGCTTGGCTTGCGTTTGGCTCCAAGTGCGGTAACGTCCAGTTAGTTCCTCAACATTATGGGATAATAATGGCCCGTGTCCTGTGGCAATCATGCCGATGGTTTTCAATTCCGCCATCCGCTTCAGGGCTGACAAAACTGACCGTGCATTCGGCCCCATCAAGCAATCGTAGTAGTAATGAAAGTCTTCTTCGATCGCCGCCAAGTCTTCATCAAAGGTGCTATCTGAGCAATAGTGCAGCCCAAAAGCATCGCAAGTATAGAGAATTTTTGTTTTATGGTCAAAGCTGAAAATAGTATCCGGCCAGTGTAAATTTGGGGCAATCACGAATTCAAATTCGTGACCGTTACCCAAATCTAAGCGATCGCCATTTTTCACAATCCGCCGCTTGAATGGCTGATGTACCAAATCCTCAAGAAACTGAATCGCCACCTTAGACCCGACAACGGTAATTTCTGGAGCCATTTGCAGCAAATCTTTAACTAAACCACTGTGGTCTGGCTCGGTGTGGCTGATAATCAAATAATCAATCTCTGTTGGCTTGATTAGTCCGGTGAGCGTATCAAAGTATAGTTGACGAAACTTTTCGTGGGAGGTATCAACTAAGGCAGTCTGCTCCCCACGGATGAGAAACGAGTTATAAGTAGTACCGTTTTGCAGACCAAACTCAATATCGAAGCGATCGCGATCCCAATCCAAAGAGCGAATAGCCGTCGTCTCTTGAGCGATTTCCACAGTCTGTATGGTGAGCCGTTTTTCAGTTTTTTTGGTCAGCGCTACCATAACTCCCTCCTTGACACAATGAGTATTTGTTCCTCTAAGTTTATTGTTACACGGCTTGAATGTTAATTTTTATTAAAAAACCTATAGCTGACTTAAAAAAGTTAAAAGTGTGAAACCGCAGAGGCACAGAGAGGAAATTTGGCTAGCGTTGGAAATTGGTAATTCCCGGCTGCATTGGGCATTGTTTGTTGGTGAGACGCTTTCCTCAGCTTGGGATATCGATCATATACCTGAGTCTGTTATACAGCAGTTGGCTAAGTGTCAAACCCTGAATGATTTACTAGAGAAAATTTTTCCACCCCATCAGAGAACTGACGAACAAGAAGGATATGGAGACAATTCCCTCCCCGCGTCATTGCGTCTCCCTCTCTTGGCATCTTTCCCCCCTCTCCTCATAGCCTCCGTAGTTCCCAGCCAAACTGCTATTTGGCAAACTTACCCCAACATTCGGGTTATTAGCTTAGACCAAGTACCGCTCAAAGGTATGTATCCCACACTAGGAATTGACCGCGCTTTAGCTTTGTGGGGTGCGGGGAAAAAGTGGGGTTTTCCAATGTTAATAATTGATGCTGGGACAGCGCTGACTTTTACGGCTGCGGATGCTAATCAGTGTCTGATTGGAGGTGCAATTCTGCCAGGAATAGGTTTGCAATTTGCGACTCTCGGTCAAAAAACAGGACAATTACCATTAGTAGAAATGCAAAATTTTCAGTCTCTACCACCACGTTTTGCGCTTAATACTACAGAAGCAATTCAAAGTGGAGTTATTTACACTTTAATCTCTGGGATAAAAGACTTTATTGAAGCGTGGTGGCAATTATTTCCTAATGGGAAAATTGCGATTAAAGGAGGCGATCACACTTTATTGATTAACTATTTGCAAGCCTTATATCCTGAGATTACAGCACGTTTAATTGTGGAGCCAAATTTAATTTTTTGGGGAATGTGTTTAGATTAGCTTCATTAAATTTCGTTAGCTAATCAGTAAACAGTGATTTTCACTAATTGATTAGGGAATAAATGTTAGTTTAAAACGAATAGAACGGCTAACATATTATTTTGGTCAGTTGGGAATAGATTTACGTAATCACAAGCTCAGTAAAAGTTTGCAACCTGCTGAGGAATTACGGCGATCGCACGTAAGACGCAGCTATTTTATAGTAGCGAAGCCTCTGCTTGGGTGAAAACAAGAAAAGAAGAGGTAGCATATTTTTGTGATTAAACTGTAAATAAAGCGCTTTAAAGCTACTCTGGTAATTCAAGAGCCTTGGGCTTGCTGTAATCTATAGCGTTTCTTAATGACATGAAGTACATCAGAGCAAGCTCTTCGCTTGCGGGGAGGGGGTTGGGGGTGGGGTTCTTGTACCTCACTCAAGTGAGAACCGCTATATTAAATTAGAAAACATATATTTGTCCGAGTTTTACAGGCTGATTTTGGACAATAATTCTTTAAAACTGGTTTCAACTCTGGACAATAATTCTTTAAAACTGATTTGATTGCTGAAAGTCACGAAAATACGTAACTTATGTCCCTGAATTCTGTAAAATTGGACAAGAATTCTTTAAAACTGACAATAATTATTTAATGGACAGATGGAGAATAACGGATTCGAACCGATGGCCTCTGCGGTGCGATCGCAGCACTCTACCAACTGAGCTAATTCCCCTTAATTAGTGCTAAGTCAAGAGTAATATTACTCATTAACTCAATACATTATCACCATATAATATTCTAACATTCAGTTATCGATGGTTGAGGCTCTTTTTGGGAATAAACCTTCTGCACGCGTTCCAGTTCCAAATCACTGAGATAATCAACAGTCCAGTTACAGCAGCGCTGGAGCATGTGGAATGGATAAGTATTCGCTACACCAACAACTTGCATGGGCGATCGCTTCGCCGCTTCGATACCTGCTGGTGTATCTTCAATTGCCAGACACTCGTGTGGTTGAAGATTCAATTCAGGATATTCTTTATTCAGGCGTTTTACTGCCAGTAGATAACCATCAGGTTCTGGTTTACTGGTGGTGATGTCATCACCCGCGACGATAATTTTAAAATGTTGGGCTAGTTTGGCGCGATGGAGTACCAATTCTATTTCTTTGCGAATAGCGCCACTGACTAAACCTAGTTTCAGATTCCGCGATCGCACCTGAAATATTAAATCTTCTACACCTGGATATAAAGGCAGTTTCTCGATTTTTTCTAGTTCCACCACATAGGACTGGGCTTTACGGTACAACAACTGAGTTAAATAGTTTTCGTCAGCTACTCTACCACGATTAGCGAGTAGTTGCTGAAAACAAGCGCGATCGCTGCGTCCAAGAGAAGCTTGACGCTCACTTACCTTTTGGGGTTGGAGATTTTCTTCAATCAGAATCTCATCTATCAGTTGCAGGTGGATTGGCTCATCGTTAATGATGACACCATTAAAATCAAACAGAACTGCCTTTAAACTCATGCCATTATGCCAAATGCTGGAGAGCCAAATCCCTCCAAATCATTATTATCTATTGATGTGGGAGTATACTGACGGACATTTTCAGTTGCGATCGGTTTAACGCCGCTAGTTACCTGATGTATCCACCCCACCATACATCCTGCGTAGGCGTAGCCCGTCGTAGACATCGCACAGCTTCAAATCCGGCTGCACCCATATTCGCCTCCACGCTACCAGCAGGATACTCACGAATATATGGCTCCTCCAAAACATCATTGAGCCATTGTAACTGACGCAGAGTCTTTTGATTACCATCTAGAATTAATACTTGCCCTCCAGTTACCAGCAACCGGAAGCTTTCCCGCAGAATTGCTAGGGACACCGCATTTGGTGTTTCGTGTAATAGCAAAGAAGCTGTCACTAAGTCAAATATTGCGTCTCTGAAACTGTTTTTTTCAGCATTTCCGTGTCGCCAGACTATCTCTAAACCAGCATTTCTAGCTTTATCTTCCGCCCTTACCAGCATATAGGGTGATAAGTCCAAACCAATAACTTCCGCTTGGGGAAAAGCCTGCTTTAACATCAAAGTAGTGGAACCTGTGCCGCAGCCTAAGTCAAGTATGCGTCATGGTTTTACCTTCACGGCATCGACTAAAGCCTGACGGACAATACTTTCATGTAGGTGGCAGAACATATTGGATAATCGGATCGTAACTAACTGCTGCACTGGAATTAAGATATCCGCCTGTAATCCCGTGAAAATTTTGACTGCTGTAGTACAAGGGAATTATGACATCATCTCGTTGGAAGCGATGTCTACGACGGGCTACGCCTACGCATTCTTTCTCCCAGTCAATACGTATCAGCGTAACGCCGTAACCGGTCTTCATCAATCAAAAGACGCACTACAGGGGATAAAAAACGTTCCCAGATTGTATCTTGACGCACTGCCATATTGTGTCAGAACTTTAAGGGGATATTTAGAAGAGAGTGATTTTCTTTACAAAATTTAATACATTTGGGAAACATTTGCTTTCTGTCTGTGGTACTGGCTTGACGTTTGTAATCTAGTCAATTACAGTTGTAGTATAAACATGCTACTCCCTAAAAGTAGTTCTTCAGCTTCACGAAAATTGAGCGAGCCAAATGAAAGACAATAAACATTTAAATTGCTAGAACTAACTAGTAGTATGTCAAGTTGAAATTGATGGGTAAGCAAGTTCGTAGTAAGGACTAAAGTCCTTATTTTCTAAGCACTCAAGTGTTTACTACAAACCCTGAGAAAGTACTAGATAAATTATCAGTGCTATATACTCAATCCAAAATCTAAAATTTAAAATCCAAAATCCAAAAAACTATGCCCTACGAGAAGTTAGAAGTTACCACACCAACACCCGTCTTATCTTGGGCAAATCACTCTTTGGGGCCAGAAGAAACTAAGATGGCAAAGAATGTGGCATCGCTACCATTTGTGTTTAAGCATGTGGCATTAATGCCCGATGTTCACTTAGGAAAAGGTGCATTAGTGGGTTCTGTAATTGCGACCAAAGAGGCAATTATCCCAGCTGCTGTAGGTGTGGATATTGGTTGTGGGATGAGCGCTATCAAAACATCATTTACCGCCGAACAACTAGAAGGTAAACTGAAGAAAATCCGCCTGGATATTGAAGCAGCAATTCCTACTGGATTCAACGAAAACAAAGACGTTGAAAAATCTGTTAGCAACTGGCAATGCTGGGATGATTTTAAAGACTTGCATCGCGGCGTACAAGACCTACAAGGTAAAGCGATGAAACAGATGGGTTCTCTCGGTGGAGGAAACCACTTTATTGAAGTGTGCCTTGATACCGAGAATCAAGTTTGGCTGATGCTGCATTCTGGTTCGCGCAACATCGGCAATAAACTCGCCCAGTGTCATATTCACACAGCTAGAGAATTAGCAAAGATGGCAGGTAATAAATTGCCTGACCCTGATTTGGCTCACTTTGTGGCTGGTACGCCAGAATTCCAAGCATACTGGCACGATTTGCAATGGTCACAAAACTATGCGCGTGTCAACCGTGATGTGATGATGGCGCGTTTCAAACATATTGTTGAGAAGCATTTAGCAGGTGGGAAGGCAACTAAACCTTTATTGCAGGTTAATTGTCATCACAATTACGCCGAAAAAGAAGTGCATTTTGACGAGGATGTATACGTTACTCGTAAGGGTGCAGTCCGCGCCCAGACTGAAGATTATGGGATTATTCCTGGTTCGATGGGGGCAAAGTCTTTCATCGTTAAGGGTAAAGGTAATGCCCATAGTTTTTGCTCTTGCTTTGCAGCTGGAACTAAGATTTTAACTGAGTTTGGTTTGATGAATATAGAAGATGTATTTAATTCATCTCAGCCTATTAAGTTAATCTCCTACAACGAAAAACTCCAGAAGTTTGAGCCGAAGGAAATTCTAGAGCGAAGTGAACGAATAGCCTTAGCGAATAAGTATTCTGTGTCTCAAACTAGAGGCAGATTAGAAAACACAATTACTTGTACTCCCAATCATCCTTTTGCTACCTACCAGCAAGGTATATTATCCTATCTTCCCGTTGAAGATATCACCTTATCCTCTGGAGGAGTCATCGTACCTACAAGTATCAACATTCGCTCTAGTTTGACAGGAGAAGAACAAGACATCAATTTTTACTACTTGCTTGGTGCGATCTTGTCAGATGGGACTATCCATATTAAAGAACGTAAAAATGCTCCAGAGATAAATGATAGACCCCGCAATGGTAAATACTTACAATCATATATTCGTATTTATCAATCCCAAGACCCTGCCAAACAACCTTTTATCCAACATTTGCAGGAACTATTTAAGTCATACACCGCAAAGGTTTCTTATAGGATACAACAACCAATAACTTCTCATTTAAAAGGACGCTCAATTACAGGTTCAGGACTGGTTGAACTAACAGTAAGTGACCTATCTTTTGTTGAGAAAGTGAAACATATTTTACCGAATTTACCTAATATTCTCATGGGTAATCCATTTCTAGCAGTCTATTTTTTAGCTGGCTATTTGGATGGTGATGGAACTTATAATAAGGGAATAGTATCTATCAGTGTCGGTAAAAAAGAAATGTTTTCAATTTTAGTTTATAGCCTTTTATCTTTAGGTATTGCCTACAAAGTTTACCGGAATCGAACTAATTATGTGGTGGAATTTCGTGACAATATTTTATTGAGCAAATTATCCTCTATTTGTAAAAGACTGGTGATTGATGAACCGCCATCTAGACTCTATTCAGATAAGCTAATATTAGCTAATTCAATAGTAGGAGGAAAATTAAAATGTGACAACCTCACTACTATGGCTAAGTTGGGAAAAATGGTAGATATTTCCAAGTTTAAAGGGCAATCTATTGACCTGTCTTTGGCAATGAATAGAGTATCTAAGGTTGAATCTAACTTAGAAATGCCTGTCTATAACTTTACAGTTGAAGATCATAACAATTACATTGTATTCACCGAATATTATACCCCATTGTTAGTACATAACTGTTCCCACGGTGCAGGGCGTTTGATGTCTAGAAATCAGGCAAAAAATGTCTACACACTAGATGATTTGATTGAGCAAACTCAAGGCGTAGAATGCCGTAAAGATGAGGGTGTGTTAGATGAAATTCCTGGTGCTTATAAACCGATAGAACAAGTTATGAAAAATCAAGCGGATTTGGTTGAGGTTGTAGCAACACTCAAGCAAGTTCTTTGTGTGAAAGGATAAATTTGTCGGGTGGGTAATCTCCACCTTTTTTATTTTTTTAAACGCGGAGGCACGCTGAGAGAAGCGCAAAGGTACGCTGAGGAAGAAATGATTATTTTAAGTGAATCGACTGAACAAATAGAGGCATTTGCCAGCGCTAGTGAAAATAAGCTAATGACTGAGGCTGCCCAATTTACTGGTATAAGTCATATTCTTGCACTTGAATTGTGGAATAAGAGCAACAGTTCAGAACTCTGTTGGGTAATATAGTAGCAGAAGGGGATTCTCAATTGAGGGTAACAAATGCATTCAGAAACGGAAAGAATTTTTAGGGTTCTAGAAAGTTACAATGCAAATCTTCCTGACGTTCAGAAATTCTGGAACAATCTTTTTCTCTGGAATAGTGAAGAGCAAGGAAAATTCAACATTTGGAAGTTTTTAGTTTCCGAGGGCTTTGTTTATTCTACTGTTCAATCTACTAAGATAGATCGAGCAATTCAACATTGGCAGGATATTGAATCTAGAGGAACACCAACTGCTCAAGTAAAAGACTGTGAGTACGCTCCATATTGGAGAGAGCGCAAAGATAGAGTCCCTTCTTACGTACTAGAGCAGCGTGCAAATGTCTACCAAGCTCTAGCCTATTTCGTTAAACAGAATTTGCAAAACCCTGAAGTTTACGTACTTTATGATACTAGTTATACTGACTACAATTTTGAAGTTTATATTATTTTGGGTCAGACTTTAGACCGAGACTGGCTCTGTCTGATACCCACTGTTCCTGTCCAGGTTGAGTTCCAGGATACTGGTTCGTTGGATGTAAACGTTGAAGCTCTAACCTCTTGCAAATCTAAGAATTCAAATACACAGGACTTGTTTGAAAAGATAAACAAAATTCTTGCAAGGCTAGAACCTATCATAATTTATGGCTACTATTATGGCGGCTACAATTATACTTATAAGCATCGAATTCTTTGTACTACTTCATCCAATCAAATAAAAGCTATTAAATTAGGATTGAAAGCTAGTGGAATGTTTGCGGTTGATAAGTCGCTCTCAGAAATGATTAGTTATCCCAAAGGTGAGCAAGTCAGACAACTTATGCAAGAGACACTTGAAGGTTGTAGACGTTATACCATCAGTTTTTGGGAGAGTGGATATGCATACGATCTCGGTTATACTCAAACTGGCGATTGGCTTGGATTTAAACATCGGTTTTGGTGTGAGTACAACCCATAAAGCGAGCAAGGAATATATAGCAGTCCAAAATTCTTATAGTTTGTCCATCAAAAATTTAAGTGTATGTATTGTTTATTGTTAGCGCTACTCTACGACAAACTGCTGTTCGCTCATAGCGCTAACATTTAAATTTGGTGTTTTTTCAAAACTACAGTGTCAAAGATTGAGGATTTGTCTCAATCAATTTCGCTAAATCTTGCAAGAACGCCGCAGCATGGGCACCGTAAATAATCCGGTGGTCGGAAGTAATATTGACTTGCATTTGTTGACGCACGCCAAATAAACCATCGGGTGTTGCTACCACTTGCGGACGGGATGCCCCGATCGCTAAAATTGAACCTTGTCCAGGCGGTAAAATTGCATCAAATTTGTCTACGCCAAACATCCCCAAATTGGACAGGGTAAAAGTACCACTGTTGTATTCTTGAGGCTGTAATTGTTTAGCCCTGGCACGTTCTACCAAAGACTTCCAAGTACGCGATAGAGAATAAATATCCACTGCGTCGGCATTTTGCAGCACAGGCGTAATCAAGCCGCCATCATCCATCGCTACTGCTACGGAAATGTTGATATCAGAATGATAAACAATACCCTGATCTGAATAACTAGCATTTAACAATGGGTGTTTTTGCAACGTCACCGCTACAGCTTTCGCCAGTAGCGCTGTCATTGTCACGCCTTTGGATTTAATTTGTTTATAAAGTTTGTCTAACCCATCAGTAGTAATTGTATAACCGACACGGAAGACGGGCACGGATATGGTAGCTACCATGTTCCGCACTACGGCATTTTGGAAGGTAGTTAGAGGCACGATTTGACCAGGAACAGCCGCTACCACTGGCGCAGGTGCTGGTGTCTTAGGTGCTGGGGGTGCAACTGGGGCGCTGGTTGGTACGGGTGCTGCTGGGGCAACTGGGGCAGTAGCGGGTTGTTTGCCCTGATTGGACAATGCTTCCACATCTTCGGCGACAATGCGGCCGTGGGGGCCAGTGCCTTGGAGAGTAGTTAAATCAACTTTGAGTTCTTTAGCTAACTTGCGGGCGCGGGGTGAAGCGACAAGCCTTCCTTCTTTGTGGTTAGACCCGTTTTGAGACGCTAAGACAGGTGTTGCAGCTGAGGCTGTGGTGGCGGGGATTAGTTCAGGGGAAGAGGTAGTAGTAGCAGCCACGCCGCCGGAATTGGCAAGAGATTTGGCCTGTTCAATTTCAGCTTCCGTTTCGGCAATAAAGGCGATCGCAGATCCGACCGGGGCAGTTTCACCAGCTTCAACTATAATATGGGCAAGAAATCCCTCATAAAAGGTTTCTACATCCATATCTGCCTTATCTGACTCTACAACCACCACTGTTTCGCCTTTTTCCACTTTGTCCCCTGGCGATTTCACCCAGGAGACGATTTTGCCTTCCGTCATGGTAGAACTCAGCGCCGGCATAAATACTTCGTGAATGCTCATAGGGTGGTTTGGGAATCAATGGTTTATGGACTTTAACAGCTTTTGTCAGATCGAATTGTATCTTGAGAAAAGAATTTTGGACTGGAGATTTTATATTTTAGGTTGGGCATTGGGCACTTGTACTGAGCGACTTGTGCCGACCGGAGCCGAGGTAAGGCGTTGGCCCAGCCTCTCGTAGAGAAGTATTGGGCATTGGGCGTTGGGAGAGTTCCAAACTCCAAACTCCAAACTCCAAACTCCCAACTCCCAACTCCTAACTCTTGACTCTAGGAACCTAAATATAACTTAGAGGTCTATAATACAGAGCTATCCTCAATGGTTAGCCAACATCTTGTTTTAGTCCTTGACTTGCAAAAACCACCACGAGTTGCTCACAGATTAAATGGGATTGCTATTTATATTCCTTATAACTACTGCTTAAGATACAAGAGCTTCTCGCAGATAGAGGATATGGGATACAGTTCAATCTAGAATTCAAAATTGGTAATAAACCTATTTGAAATTCCTGTTTACTTTTATGTCGGCAAAGTTGAAATTCTTTTTGATTGTGATATTAGGTATCTTTGCCACTGCTGGCGCTGGAGTTTATATTATCCAGCGCCAGCCATCTGCACCGATTATTGAGACTAGTGATGGGGAAACGCAGCAGGTGAGAGCAATACATCAGTCTCAAGAGGTTGTGGCATACTCAGAGCGTTCCGATTATAAAACTATACCTCTAGAAAAGATCAACTCATCTCTCCAAGGTAGTGATCCTGCTACCCTCGCCCTGAATGCTTTTGACGACATAGCATCAGTAGGAGGAACGCGAAAGGTAGAGGTAGCTTATCCGCAACGAAATCAGGCTTTTGTGACGATTACGCAAATCAAGCGAGGTGATAATGCAGTTGGTATTAAATATCGAGTTGAGATGACAGCCTTCGGGCGATCGCTTTTTATTAGCTCACCTCCAGTGTGGCAAATTGTTTGGGCTGGAGTGAGGAGTTAGTTAGGAGTTAGGAGTGAGGAGTTAAAAGTTAAGAGTGAGGAATTTAAACTCATAACTCATAACTCATAACTCATAACTTTATTAAATGTCGCCGCGAATTTCTTCGACAACGCCATCGCGCAGAACGATTTCGACCTGCATTTTGCTAATCAAGTTATCTCCCGTCTCTACCCGGAAAAAGCCTTCCATTTGGAATTGGTTGACTTCCTGATCTTGCTGGAGAAACTGTACTTGCTGGAGGTTTTGCAGCAACTGATTTTTCTGCTCTAGAAATTCACTTTTCTTTTGATTGACTTGGAGTTGGATATTGTCAATTTGTTGGAGGGTCTGGGGACCAGGTGGTTGCAGACTCTGCTTTTGAATTGCCGCGATCGCTCTTTGTCCTTCAACGTCTAGCTGTTGCAGTTGCTGATCAAGTTGATTGATCTGCGTTTGCAGCTGCTGTTGTACTTCCTCTTTCCAGAGGGGAGTAACAATGACTTTGACGTTAACGACGCGTTTCAGGAGCAAATTAGATTTGGAGGCATCCATAAACATTTCACGTTCACTCTTTACAGTTGGGAGGTGGAATTATCAGGCAAACATGCCGTCAATAATATCGCGATAGCGATCCGTGACGATATGTCGGCGAACTTTCAGTGTTTGTGTCATCAAGCCATTTTCGATGGAAAACTGTTCCAGAATGAGTTTGAACGTTCCGATGCGGTCATCCGGTCGAAAGCCTGGACGATTTTGCACTTCTCGATTCAATTCTTGCCGAAATAAATCCTGGATCATTCTACTCTCCAAGTCAATTTTTTGACTAGGTGAGGAAGTAACTTGATCATTCTGCGTATCCAGGATCAGATTTTGGCTTGCTGCCCATTTTTCTAGGGCTTCGACATTGGGGACAATTAAGGCTCCCAGACTGCGCTGATCTTGGCCGACGAGCATAATTTGATCGATGTATGGCGATCGCAAACACGCATCTTCAATTGGCTGTGGCTCGATGTTTTCCCCGTTAGTCAATACAATCGTATCCTTCGCCCTGCCAGTCAGCACCAAGTCGTCTTGTGGTGTCAGCCAACCCAAATCGCCGCTATCAAACCAACCTTCAGCATCAATTGCTTTCGCTGTCGCTTCCGGATTTTGGTAATAGCCTTGCATAATCTGCGGCCCCCTCAACAATAGCAAGCCTCGCTTCTCTATTGGCAGAGGCGCTTTTGTCTCAGGATCTACAATTTTAGCTTCTGTAGCCGGAAGTGGTTGCCCTGATGCACCAATCAAATTTCGCCAAGGACGCCGCACATGGGTAACAGGAGAAGTTTCTGTCAAGCCATAACCTTGCAAAATCTGCACACCAATAATTTCAAAGAAGTTATCTATGTGTCTGGGAAGCGCACCGCCGCCGCTAATCATCTGCTTGACTTGTCCTCCTGTGGCTTCTCGCACCTTGGCATAAACCAGTCGTTCTCCCAAGGCATGGAGGGGTAATAAAGCAGATGCTTGTATCTTAGCTGCTAATCGTTCGACGGGTGAAGCATGAAGATCATTTAAACTCAATCCCTGAGCAACTCGCCGCGCTTTGATATATTTATCGCTAATGCCCAATAAAAAATTAATTAGGCGTTGCTTATTCGCTGGTTGTTCGCGGAATTGCTTTTGAACTCCTTCATAAATCGATTCCCACAGGCGGGGTACACCCACCATATAGTTGGGTTTAAATTGTCTCAAATCCCCTTTCACAGAGCGCAAGTTGGTATAAACTTGTGTGCAACCTTGAGATAGTAGGTAATATTCAACAGTTCGTTCGTAGCTGTGCCAGGAAGGTAAAATACTGAGAACAATATCACCCACGTTTGGTTGCAATACTGTCATGAAAGTCAGCAGTTGGTGCATCAAATTGTTATAAGACAGCATTACACCCTTGGGTTTGCCCGTGGTGCCAGAGGTGTAAATTAGGGTTGCCAGAGCGTCACGATTTTGTTTAACTGGCACAAAATTATGATTTTTCCCAATTTCGAGCAACTGGGCAAAGTTCAGCACCTTTAAGGTTTCGTCTGCTGGTGGTGCTTCATCTGAAAGTAAAATTACCAGTTGAATTGGTAAATCTTTGAGGCGATCTTGTAGTTTTTTAAGTGTTTTTAAATCCTCAACTACGATTGCCGTACTGCCGCTATTAGCGATGATAAACAGCAGTTCTTCTTTTTCCGCTTGCGAGCTACGCACCGCATCAACTCCCCCAGCAGTCATTATGCCTTGATCGGCAATAAACCAGCGAGGACTATTGTCAGCAATTAAGGAAATGCGATCGCCAACTTTTACTTCCAACGCCTGCAACCCAGTAGCAAATAGTTGTATTTGCTCTGCTAGCTGGGTATAAGTAATCGCTACTTCTGGTTTAGCGTGAGGGTTGCGGAGGGCGACAACATCACCAAATCGTTGAGCTGCCAAAGGCCAAATTTCTGGTAGCGATTCCACATTTGTGTAATCTACCAACCGCTTTAATGCGTGGCGTTCTTGCTCACTGATGTTAGATAAAAAAGAAGATGCGGTTTGGGTTTTTGACATAACACCTTACCTAAATATCGTAAACTGATCGTTTTCTAGCTTATTTTGTTATTACGCTACAATAACCGTCCTTATTATCCACATTCCCTTCTGTGTATAATAATTCCCGGAATTCCACGTTTATATTTACAAAAATTTATGTTAAAGTTGATTTACATAGACTGCAAGCAATAGATTGACTGAACATCAATGCTAAACATACATTATGCTTGCATCTAAGAACAGCGATCGCCTATTTCTCACAAGGGATGATTACCTATGATTTTGATAGATGCCATACTGCTAACGCTGGTCAACATTGCTGCTTGCATAGCGTTACCTAAGATTTTAGCTATCCTTCTGGCTGATAAAATCAAAGTTACTGAAGTGTCGCGGAATGGTTCAAAATTACAAACAGCCAAAGTTGAGCTTACGAGTTTTCCTTATTGTACAGCTTACTCATTGACAGGCAGCCAATTTTGTAAATTTAGTCCTGATTTTTGTTCTAATTGTTCTCCGAATTGATGTCCTATTTGCCAAATTGGAAAAATTGATTTTTTCTAATCGCTATATTTTTGCGTTCAAATGATAATTTATGCGTCTACTGGGTCAAGCGTAGGCAAAGCCCGTCGTAGACATTGCTCATTCTACTATAATCGCTGAAATTCTTCTGCTGTAAGTATTTATCATTTCTACACAAGTCTATTAGACAGTACGTACATAGTTTCACAGTGCGATCGTGTCGTTCAGTAGTGCATTCTATTTAATTTGTGATAATTGTAACCCTCAGATCCCCGGCTTCTTAAATAAGTCGGGGATCTGCTTTTTGATATCACCAATTTTTCTATATAAATTGAGAATTTACAGGTGGAACAATTGCTTTGTTGCAGGTTACTAATGATATTCTTTTTCTGGTACTCTAAAAGCTGCATATTTCCATTCATTACCTTCTAAATATTCAATTTTAAACTCTCCTTTAGTTACTAAACTAATATCTTTCAGTTATACTGTCGCCTTTTCTCCTAATAAAACACATTCAGAGTTACTATTGGTAGGTTGGTTTTGTGTTGTATTTAGTTGATTAATAACTGTCTGAATTTTCCAGCGTACTCCTGCTGTTAACATCTGATTCATCAGCTAACTCCTTTAATATTGCTCTTGTATTTTAATTATAAGATTTAAGTTGAGCTTCCTTATCTAGTGTTTCAAAAAACAAATATATGAGTAAATAGTAATACTTAAACAAAATGCACCAAATAAAACGCAAAACCAGCCACCCAGTATGAGATGGTTAGAGTTGTCTTGAGTGAGCGTTAGAAATTTCTGTTGAGAATCTTTATTACGAAATAATGATATTTTTTAGTTTGTATTACACGTCCTAAGTAAATTCTCACTTGCGATTTTTGCGCCGCCACTTACCCCGTACTAAGCGAATTTCATCAAAACTGTAGCTTTCACCTAATTGTTCTTTGATGGGAGTGAGGGAAATGTCACCGAGTACTTCTAAAACTTGCCAAATTTTTTGTTGATGTTCTAGAGGTACTAATTGATTTAAATCAACTGGCTGATTTTTCTCAATTAGTTTCTCTAGATGATTGCTAACTGTTGCTGGACTAATATTACGTTTTTGAGCAATTTGAGCGATATTTAAACCTTGTTGATGTAATTGTAATGTCTGTAATTCGGTGTAAGAAGATGAGTTGGGAGAGGATACATAATTATTATTAGCCGATTTATTTTGCAAACCTTTTTCTTGGCGGTAAGCACAAATTTCTGTAATAAACTTTTCGCCATATTGAGCGAGTTTGTGACTACCTACACCAGAAAGTTTGGCAAATTCAACTAAGTTTTGAGGTTGTACCTGTACCATCAATTTTAAAGTGGAATCGTGGAAGATGACGTAAGGTGCTACAGATTGCTCATCAGCTAATTGCTTACGTAGCGATCGCAACTTCTGTAATAATACTTCCGCAACTTCTGCTTTTTCACTACCCTGTTCCCAGGTAATCTTTTGGACTGTGGTTACAGCTAGGGAAACTGTGCGTTGTTTTCGCATTACTTCCCAACTCAGAGGGTTTAGTTTTAAAACTGAGTAACCATCGCTAGTTTGTTCTATTAACCCTTGATGTAAAAGCGATCGCCCTAACATTCGCCATTCATCTAAAGTTCTATCTTTACCAATACCGTAGGTAGAAAGTTTATCGTGTTCGTACTGGATAATTTTATCTTTTTTTGCCCCCCGCAACACATCAATTATGTGTAGCATCCCAAACCTTTCTTTGCAACGCGCCACGCAAGATAAAAACTTCATGGCTTCAATTGTCCAATCTTGCATGGGTTTGGGATGACGACAATTGTCACAGTTACCGCAATTCCCAGGAAACCTTTCTCCAAAATAACCCAGTTGAATCGTTCGCCGACAATCAGTGCCTTCAGCATAATCGATCATCTGCCGCAGTTGTTGTTTGGCAATCAACTGTTCTTGAGGGTCAGTTTTTTGATCAATACTCCATTCAATTGTTTTAACATCACCAAAGCTGAAAAATATTGTACACCTAGATGCTTCTCCATCTCTACCTGCCCTACCAGATTCTTGATAATAACTTTCTATATTTCTGGGCATATCAAAGTGAACTACCAACCGCACATCGGGTTTATTAATTCCCATCCCAAAGGCGACTGTTGCCACCATAACCCGAACATCATCTCGAATAAATCGCGTTTGATTACTACTACGTTCCTCATCATTTAATCCGGCGTGATAAGGTAAAACAACAACTTGATCATTTTGCAGTTTAAAAGTGAGTTCATCAACTTTTTTACGAGTTAAACAATAAATAATTGTCGAACCTTCAGTTTCTCGAATTAGTTCTAACAATTCAGCGTAAGCATATTTAGTTTTAGGACGAACATCGTAATAAAGATTTTCACGGTTAAAACTGGCAAGATGGATGCTAGGTTGCTTCAGCCCTAATTGTTGAATGATATCACTACGGACGCGATCGGTTGCTGTGGCGGTGAGGGCGACGGTAGGAACATCAGGATAGCGTTTTCTCAGAGATTTTAACTGGCGATATTCTGGACGAAAATCGTGTCCCCATTCCGAAACGCAGTGCGCTTCATCAATAGCAAAGCTAGAAATACCGATTTTTTCTTTAACTAAATCGAGAAACGGTAGAAACCTTTCACTCAGCAGACGTTCAGGGGCGACGTATAGTAATTTTACTTTACCGTTGAGGATGGCTTCTTCCCGCGATCGCACTTGGTAAGCATTCAAACTGCTATTGAGAAATGTTGCATTAATATTATTATTTCGCAGTGCTTCTACTTGGTCTTGCATCAAAGCAATTAACGGTGACACCACCACAGTTAATCCATTTTTTAACAACGCTGGTAGCTGAAAACACAGAGATTTCCCCCCACCAGTCGGCATCACAACCATTAAATCTCGATTTTGCAGCGCATCTTCGATAATTTGCCGTTGTCCGGGGCGGAACCTGTCGTAACCGAAGTGATATTTCAGCGCTTGTTCGAGATTGGGATACTGAAGCATGGCGATCGCTTTTTCGGGGGCTGTCTGCGTGAGTAGTTATGAAGATATCAGGATTTTAACTCACATCATCAGCAGCTTTGGGATGACCTGCGTTTCTATAGGGCGATCGCAATTGTCTTACAGCTATTTACCTGAAAATAGCTGTAACAGAACTTCTCTTACCCCAGCTTTCACAGCGATGCTTTCACTTAGCTGGTACTGGCGGTAATCGTGAGAGAATGGAATAATAATCTTGGGCAGCTAATCATGAAGCGAGAATTTAATGTGATTATCGAGCGGGATACAGATGGCTACTTTGTCGCTTCGGTTCCTAATCTTGCTGGGTGTCATACGCAAGCTAAATCTTTAGATGAGTTGATGGAACGTATCCGAGAAGCTATCGAACTCTGTTTGGAATTTGAGGATGAACAAGATTCATTGGATTTTGTGGGTGTCCAACGAGTTGCAGTTGAAGTATGAGCCAACTGCCAAGTTTGACAGGACGCGAAGTCATTGCAGCGCTTGGCAAAATAGGTTTTGAAGTTGCTAGGGTGCGCGGAAGTCATCATATTTTGATACATAATGATGGGCGTCGAACGGTGGTTCCAATACATTCTGGTGAAACAATTGGTCGGGGTTTGCTAGCACAAATACTGCGCGATTGCCAGATAAGCCGTGACGAGTTTAAGTCCCTGTTATGATATATAAGGTTGCCTATGCGGTAATTGGGCATAGAGAGCGAGAAGTAGTTGGTAGGATATTAGAAGATTTATGGGATGCGTATCACGCAGCTAACGTCCCGAACAAGATTAGGCGATCGCACACTCATCAACCAACATATTCAGCGATCGCTTTTATTGTTTGACTCTCGCTATAAGATAGGCGATCGCACTTGCAAGATGAGGCGATCGTACGCTCATCAACCAACATATTGAGCGATCGCTTTTAGGTCAGGTTGAACCAGCAAACAATGGGGCAATCGCACGCTCATTAACCTTCATACGTGGACCACAGTTATAAACTGGAAGACTAATTACCAACTTTGCCAAGAGTTGGTGTGTCTTTTTTCTGTTTCATGCAAAAAAGCCGCTTTCTTCCTTTTTTCCTACACCTGTCAGCCTACCACCTACCCCCAACACCCAGCCATAGCAAGGTTTTATCTTTTATTAATACAATTTAAATTTATACTCTTTGTCCTCTACATAATTTGCTTTTTCACATGGCTTATAAACGCTGTTAAGTATGATTGTAATACTTGTACACAGTGCTGGTCGTGATTGTAGAGATCAGTTAAAAAGTCTTGGAATTTAGGGTATTCTAAATTGTAATCATGAACGGCTGGTGATGGAATTTGTTTTATTAACGGGCTTATTTCCGTTGATTCAACTATTAGTACCATAATTTGATCGAGCATCGGGTCGTCGTCATCTAACATCCCTTCAGTGGGTGCTGGAACTAACTGAGTTGCTCTCTCTAGACAATTTATTGCTCGCGTTAAGTTTTCACTTGCATTAGCTTCTTCATTGTCAGCCGTCTGTGCTTCATTGTCTGATTCTGATGATGAAGAATAATCAACTAGTCGAGTAGCTGCTTGAATGTCTGGTGCTCGCTGCACCGCCCCCCCATTCTGCTGTACCACATGGGTCAACTCATGGGCAATCAACTCCTGTCCTCCCCTACTCCCTGGCTGATACGCCCCCTGCCGAAAGAACACATCCTGCCCCGTCGTAAACGCCTTCGCCTGTATCGACCGATTCAACTGGTCAGCCTGGGAATCTGTGTGAACCTTCACCCTACTGAAATCAGCCCCAAATCCTTGCTCCATCGGTTCACGGATATTCTTTGCCAATGGCTGTCCACCACCCCGTGCCTGATTGATGGATGCTTCCAAATCTTGTGTTGCTGCTATACCACCGTCTGACACACGACGCTGCACCATCGGCTTCATTTGCAATTCTTCATCAGGCAATGACTCGCGCTGAATATTGCCCGATGGTTTCATTTGCAATTCTTCTTCTGGCAATGAGTCACGCTGAAGTTTATCGCTCTGTGGCTGATGAATCCGTTGCACTACCTGACGCGCTGTTTCGTCCGCCTCTTGCTCATACTTATCTCCAGGCTCCCCAATTGTCAGCTTTGCCTGAATTGGTGTTGGTGTATCTGGTCTTCTTAGTGGAATATTGGCAATGTTATGACTATATTGCTTTGCGTGTTCCAGTCGAGAATTCAATAATCCATCCATCTTGGCTTGCAGCACAGTCAGCCGTTCCTGCCCCTCTGGCGTCATCTTGCCATATTTGGCTTGTAATTCCAGTCCAGTTGCCTCAAACTTCTGTTCTGCAAAGGCTTCATTCTCTATGTCCGTTTGTGTCACAGGTGCAACTGATGCTTTTTGAATTTGGCTACCAAACGGTCTATACGCCAATTTAGGGTTTTGTTCTGCTGCTTGGGAATTGGAAAAGATGGATGAGGGAGTCTTTGACAATTTATTATTGTGCATTGTTTTTACAAGTTATTTATTTGCAGTTAACCTGATATTGGGTCATAACTTTATCGAAAGAAATATATATGTAGTACTGCATAGAATTATTTAATTACTTGAAAAATGTATTCATCTATCTACAGATATAAATTACTGTTCAAACAAGATAAATTTAATTAATACCGCAAAATCTAAAATCTCAAATTCAGTCAGCATCCACCTAGCCGAGAATTTGCAGTTATTACTTTGCCCTGATGCCCTATGTGGGTACATTTTCCCTGTGATTCTAAAGCATCAATCTTTCGTAAAAGCGACATTCCCCACACTATAGAAATCACCAACTTAATCGTCATGCCCAAAAGCAAAAATGTTACTATTCTGGAAGATATTCTCTGTTGAGCCAGTCTTTTTTGTTGTTCTGCAAGTCGTGCTTCGACTTCTTTAGCACGTTCGGCCTCTAATGCTTGCTGCATTTCTCGCCGATCTAATTCTTCACTAGCAGCTAAAAATCGATAATCTGAGTTGCTCAAGCTTTTGCCATTTGCCCAAGTTTTGGCATCAATCAAGGCTTGTCCGCGCAATAAGCGAGATTCATCCTTTTGGTTTGAGGCTATCCATGCATTGAAGGTTTCGTAGTAGGGGCGCAAGTAAGCTAATTTTTTTCCAACCCATTCTAAATTGAAAACTTCTTGATAAATTCGGTTTTTGATTTGGAGAAAACCTTGCTTTTTGATCACCAAACCAGATAGCAACAGTTCTACCTGTTCTCGACTATCGTCGGCTGGTACTTCCACCCCTTGGAGGATTTGTTGATAAATTCCTAGCAATCTGGCGGCAAATTGTTCGTTTCTGAGGATGCGATCGCGAATTGTCCGCAAATGCTCCGGTTCATCTTGTGATTCCCATTTTTCGATGATGTGCGATCGCACCACATTTTCTATCCAAAATTTTTCTGTGCCAGGGGGAATTTTTAGCTTCCTACCCACATCATCTTGAGATAAACTACCAAGTAGCCGACACAGCTTTTGAGTAAGAAATGGTTGCCCTTCTGTCCAAGCTAATACTTCTTTCAAAACTTTCTGGGGATGATTGTCTTTAATATTCAGTCCTAAAGATAGTGGTTGAGCTTCTTCAAATGTGAAACCATTTACTTGTATGGTTTTACCAAGATTAAACGGGGTAGTATGATTTCGATATAGAATTAAGTCTGAAGGTGTGGCAACACCGAAAATTGCAAATGTAATCCGATGATACTCTGGATTAATTGCTCGTTGGTTATAACAGAACCGAATCAAACTAAAAAAGTCATCAACAGAGAAATCGAGGCTGAGAATACTATCAATTTCATCAATAAAAATAAATAGTCTTTCGTTAGGAAACTGAGCTAACAGAATTTCCGAAATAAACCGACTAAGTTTCTGAACCAAAGAAATATCATTTTGTTCTTGCCACCAGGTTTTTAAATTGACTTTTCCTAACAGTTTAAAACTCAACCATAGGTCGCCTACAACTCCTTTATACCACTGCTCTGGAGTTATATTTTCACAACCAATATTAGTCATGTCAACGGTGGCACATTTAAAGCCCTCTTGTTGAAAGCGATGCTTTGTTTTTACCATAAGTGAAGATTTACCCATTTGCCTACAGCTCAGAATGTAGCAAAATTCACCCTGCTTCAAGGCTTCGTAAAGTTCCACATCCGCTCTGCGCTCAACATAGCTAGGAGCGTCACTGGTTAAAGTGCCGCCAACTTGATATCGATAATTTTTCATTTGATTTAAAATTTAAAATTCGTTCTCGTTCTTAATAAATGAATTAGGATCAGGACAATTGGTAAAATTCATATTAAGATTGAGAATTACTTCTTTTGATTATTTGTCTTTAAACAGTCTACCAGAACCATTAGTATTATTTTACTTTCCAAGCTGTTGGCTAAAATAAAGGCGATATAACTCACACATAGCGTGAGCTTGATTGCCGTTTAGTTTAACCAAACCCATGCTTTCTAGTTTGTAAGCAGCGATCGCGTCTAGCTCTACTTTTTCATCTGTCGCAATTACCTGTTGCATAGCTGACATTAAATCTGGTTCTTTTTTGAGTAGAGTCAACAGTTCTCGTAAATGCTGACTGTAAATTCCCACTGGTGTAGATGCGATTTCTAGTAACATCTCTAATGTCATTTCCTCCTGACATAGATGATAAAGCGCAAGGCTCACTAAATAGGGATGTCCTCCTACCATTGCTTGTAGGGGTACAAGGCGTTTTGCCCCTTCGGAGTCTGCTGCCCAATGTAGCCCGTAACATAATGCTAAATTTTGTACCTGATTGAGAGTAAATGGTGGCAGCGTAATTGTTATCCCTACATTGAAAGGCGATTGGTTGAGGTTGAGCGGAATATAAATTTCTGTTGTGTGAACTACCACCATCCGCAGCTTTTGCCAGATTTGATCCTGCTTTGCTTGTTCATGCCAAAATCGCAGCATTGGCAGAAAGTCTTGGGCAATATTGGGATGTTCAAAAACTCGATGGACTTCATTCAAAGCCAAAACTACAGGACTATGATCAATGGATTGCAGTACATACGCTTCAAAATAGATTTTACAGCTTACCTTGCTGCCCATTTCCGTATCCCAAAAATCATCTAGACAGGGAAGGAGATTTAACTGCCTGCTGACATTGACACAAAACCAACGTAAAAATTTATTAAGGGAAGCAAAAACGTCTTGGTCAGCTTCTTGAAAGTCCAAATAGACAATTTGATAACCTTGCTCTCTAGCATAAGCAATCATCCGGTTGAGCAGTGAACTTTTGCCCATCTTTTTAGGTGCTTTGATCCGGATTAAGCTACCAGGGTGTAAAATTTCGCTACAAACAAGTTCTTCTAGGGGAGGGCGATTGATGTAAACAGGAGAACCCAGTGGTACAGGGCCGCTAGGAAATTCTATCTTGGTTGTTGAAAAAAAGTCTGGAGAAACCATTTCTAAGCTAGATTCTTCGCCGAACTTTTGTTGGCTCTGATTCTCCTGATCACCTATCTTGTCTTGCAGGTGTTTTTTCAAGGCTAAATGCAGATTTTTTTTCGTTACTCTTTTTCCAAGTGCAACGGAAAGGTCTTGCCACAACTCAGAGCCAACTTCCTTGATGTAATTGTTGCGGTAGCCTGATGCCTCTGCCATTTCACCGTAAGTTTTGCCCAACCACGATTGAGAGAGCACAAACCACTGAATGGAAGCAAGAGGCTTGTCTTGCAGAATTCTTTCTACTGCTTGCAGAATATCTTCCACGGATATTAAAGGTTAAACAGTTAGTAGATGCATTTATCCACTTGGGCCTAGTAATAATATACAACCGAATAAATACTTAAAAAAAGAAAAATAAATGTGTACGGAGCAAAATTTTTACAGCATGATTAATCTTCAAACAAAGAAAATCCTTGGTGTGATACTTCAGAGTAGCAAAAGTGGATTTGGTGGGAAAAGTCAGCCACTACAAATGGTCTTCTTCCCAAGGGTTACAGATGTAAGTAACTTATGAAACCACTATTTTTTACAAAAGCGACACTACGGCCGCTTCTGCGTTGGTAACAAATGGATAAATGGGGATTCAAAGACATTACTTCTTCAGTGCCAGAGTCAAGCCATCTGCGATCGCAACTAAACTAAGACTAACTCGCTGGTCTTGATGCAGCTTTTGATTAAAGGCACGAATCTTTTTAGTTCTATTATCTTGCACTTGGGGGTCGGCAACCTTGCCTGACCAGAGGACATTATCGATCGCAATCAGTCCCCCCGGACGTACTAATTGCAGCGATCGCTCATAATAGCCATCATAGTTGCTCTTATCTGCATCGATGAAGGCAAAATCAAAAGTTTCCGCTTCTGGTGTTGCAACTAGGCGATCCAAAGTCTCCAAAGCTGGGGCAATGTGCAGTTGAATTTTATCCGCCACTCCAGCTTGCTGCCAATAGCGCCGAGCGATCGTTGTAAATTCCTCACTCACATCACAGGCTACCACCTTACCGTCGCTCGGTAACGCCAATGCCACCACTAAGGAACTATAACCTGTAAATACCCCAATTTCTAAAGTTTTCTTAGCTCCCAACAACTGCACCAGTAAGGCCAGAAACTGTCCCTGTTCGGGAGCAATCTGCATCCTCCCTATTGGATGCTGGGCTGTTTCCTGTCTCAGTTGGGCCAAAATTTCCGGTTCTCGGAGAGAGACTGATAGTAAATAGTCATAGAGGTTTTGTTTGAGTCCTAGTGTTTGAGTTGTCATGATATTGGGCATGGGGCATTGGGCATGGGGCATTGGGGACTCGTGGATGAGTCTTTGATACTCGTGAGTGAGTCTTTGATATTCGTGGATGAGTCTTTGATACTCGTGGATGACTTTTTATCAGTCAAAATTATTTTTAAATGCAACTCAGTATTTTGACATCCTAGTAAACTCAGCGAGTCCCTCACGAAACTCGCTGGTCTTCAAAACCGTGCTTAATAGTTTCCCATTACACGGCTCCTCAATGAATCGGCACATTGTCATGTGTACTTCACAACTGAACCATCCTCAGTTGTCTTTTCATCGTGGCAGTGTCTGTGTAATATCTGAAGATTTTTATATTCGTCTTTGCCTCCCAAACTTTTGGGGGTTATGTGGTCAATCTCCAGTACATCTTCTTCTTGAAAGTACATTCCGCAGTGAGTACATTTCCCTGATTGTGACTTTAGAAGCGTTGCCATTCTCACAGTCGTTTCGGGGTGTTTCCCCATTCTTGAACTCCAGTAAATTAGGTTGCCATCGTAAGGACTGGCATCGCCTTCGACTTTCACATGACGGGTAATCTTTGTTTCCGTGTGTGACCGTAACCGCATCGGGTTTTTACCCTCTTGTCTGGTTGCGAATACCCAATTATCACCGCCTACAGTTTGCCAATATTTCTTTGACACCCATCCCCCAGACTTCTGGGGGTGGCGGTGTTGCGCCCAAGCCTTCAGCTTTGGATACATGAGATTATCTAAGTCAGCAAAGATAACCTTACTTACCACTGTTGAGTAGTAGTTAGACCATCCTGTTATTACCGAATTTAATCGGCTGATTAACGCCTCTTGTGGCGCTGCTTTATGGTCATCGATGATACTTGCTACTCGGTCGTAATGTATCTTTTGCTTTTTCTTGCTTGGGGTGATGATTGTCTTGAAACCTAGTTTTGAGTGGTATTTACCCAATTTCCACTGTCTTATGTTAAAACCGAGGAAGTTAAAACCTGGTTTTTCCGACCCATACTCATTTAGGGTGTGGGTTAGACGTGTTTTGGAAGGTTTCAGTTCAAGACCCATGTCTCTTAACCATTCAGAGATTATCTCCCTGCATCTTTGGACAACGGTTATGTCTTTATGGAGAATCACAAAGTCATCGGCGTATCGGATAACTTTGGGACTTTTAAACCTTGTACCTTTTCTGTGATACCAAGTTTCCCTCATGGTTTGGGACATTTCTGGAAATGCCTTATTTATCCGTTCTTCCATCCCGTGAAGGGCAATATTAGCTAGTAATGGGGAAATGACCCCACCCTGCGGCGTACCCTCAGATGTTGGAAACAACTGCCCTCCATCCATCACCCCCGCTTTTAACCATGCTCGAATTTGTCGGCGGATGGTGGGGGATGTATTTAATTTTCTTAGCAGTGCTTCATGGTCGATGCGGTCGAAGCATTTTGCAATGTCGGCATCAAGCACATATTTGCTTTTCTGCACAGTTGCTTTAAATATTGCCTCTATTGCATCATGACATGAGCGCCCAGGTCTGAACCCGTATGAGTTAGGTTCAAATCGTGCTTCCCATTCTGGTTCTAATGCCAGCTTGAATAGCGCTTGCAAAGCTCGGTCGTTCATTACGGGAATTCCCAAAGGTCGTTTCTCATCCGTTCCTGGTTTGGGAATCCAAACCCGTCGTGTCGGTTTAACCTTTGATTTAGGTTTTAATTTGGCAACCAATGCTAGACGTGCTTCTGGGGATAATGATTTTATACCGTCCACTCCTGCCGTCTTTTTCCCTTGGTTGTCTTGTGTTACCCGACGAACCGATAAACACTTTGCTGACCAGGACTTCATCAACGTCTTCTGGAGTCTGCGAAATGCTTTGACATCACCACGACGAGATGCTTTGTAAATTCGTTTTTGCAACTTAAAAACACGTCTTTCTAACTTACGCCAGTTGATGTGTTTCCATTCCACCATCGATTCATTACTCTTTACGTTTCTAATTGGGTTAATCTTCGAGGGAGGAAAACCGCTTTTAGTAGGTTTGGGAGAAACTTGTCGTGTATTAGACTTTTGCATTGCTACTCATAACTTTACACTCCAAATCACCGTAAGTCCGTCAGCATATCCCTGCCATTAAAACAGGGCATTGGCTTCTGACTCAATCTTTCCTTTCGTTGCATACGGTTAGCACCTGCTCAGTTATCGACCTTGCTGAGAGCAGACGAAAGGTTACTTCGTTCCGAATAACCATTGTTAGAGCCTTTAGAATGATGCTATCCACCGGGTTTATTGGGAGTGCAACTGGTCAACCGGAGAATTGCCAACCCCTTATCCCTTGCCTTTTGGCTCCAACGCATTAAGCCTTATTTCGCTGGTTCTTCATGACGATGGTTCGTCGCATCTTTGCTTTCGCTATTCATAGGTTCATGCTCGAAGGGGAACCAGCTTAGGCTGCCAGTTGTTCCTCCTTTTCATCCCGCTTCAGGCTTTGATGGCTAGTCGCAAACCTGGGGATGATGCTGTTACCGTTGCACCTACGGAGAGGGACTTCTCTTTTTTAATTCGAGTCACCCTCATGGTTATTCAGTTATCATCTGAGAGAGGATTAAAGTGCGAACTCTACCCTAAACTGGGTTATCTCTCAAATGTCACTCATCCCTGAATATTTCTACTCATTTCGAGTGAACGAATCGCACCTCAGGTCTAAAGACACGGTGATTCCTAAGACTCACGACTTAGGTTTCTGTTTCTTCCCATTACTGGGTTTTCGCAACTGCCTTTTAGCCGTATGGCTATCGGGTCTTAGGTTCGCTCCACAGACTGCAACTGCGAGTCCCGCAGCCAAAATATTTTTACTTGCGTTGATATCTCGATCATGGTGAGTGCGACATTTAGGGCAATCCCACTCTCGAATATTTAACGGTAATTTCTCAACAATATGTCCACAGTTCCCACACCTTTTAGAGCTTGGAAACCATCGGTCAATCTTGACCAGTGTACGACCGTACCAGTCACATTTATAGCCAAGCTGACGAATTAATTCTCCCCAACTGGCATCACTAATACTTTCAGCAAGTTTAGGATTCTTCACCATATTTTTTATAGCCAAATCCTCAACCACGATGGTTTGATTTTCACGCACCAGTTGAGTAGTTAGCTTATGTAAAAAGTCCTTCCGGCTATCAACTATTTGAGCATGAACTTTTGCTACTTTCCTCCTTTGTTTCTGTCGATTATTTGAACCTTTTTCTTTACGGGATAGCGATTTTTGAACTCTTTTTAACTTTTTACGTAATCGTTTAAAGTGCTTTGGGTTAACGATTTTGTCCCCATTACTAGTAGCAATCAACGAAGTTATCCCTACATCCAAACCAATAACTTTATCAGACTTTGGCTCTTGTCTTATTGTTTGGTTATCAACTAATAAAGAAACGTGCCACCGCCCACTTGCATCTAGTTTGACAGTTATAGTAGATGGTTCGCACTCATCAGGCAATTCTTTACTCCAACGAATAGGCAACGCTTCAACGCACTTAGCAAGCCAAACTTGTCCATTCTTCCACCGAAAAGCAGCCTTGGTAAACTCAGCACTTCCTCCGTTGTGTTTCTTTTTAAAGTTGGGATATTTAGCCCGACCCGCCCAAAAGTTAGCAAAGGCTTTTTGCAAATGCCGTAATCCCTGCTGCAATGGAACACTGCTAACTTCATTTAGAAATTGCAACTCCTCAAGTTGTTTCCATTCAGTTAACAACGAACTTGTTTTCAAGTAGTCAATTCGCTCTTGTCTTCCGTACCAAGCTTCCGTCCTCGCTGCTAGCGCTCGGTTGTAAACTAACCGTGCACATCCCATAGTTTTCCGCAACTTGATTTCTTGTTCAGGACTTGGGTAAAAACGATAGCGAAAAGCTTGTTCCATATACGTTCTAAAAACGTCTTACATCCTACACCAAATACTGTAAAAAAGTAAATTAATATAAAGCCGTCCTACAAGGACAGGGTTTTATACCCAATGTTTTGATAAACAAAGCGATCGCTCAGGATATTTAGATTATGCTAAACCTCAAAGAAGATGATAACGCCCTGCGTGAGGTGTTGACCCAAGCCAAAATCATCGCTGTTGTAGGTTACTCTGATAAACGCGATCGCATCAGCTATCAAATTGCCCAATTCTTGCGGCAAATTGGGTACACAGTCTATGCCGTCAACCCCCTAATTAAAGAAATTGATGGTCAACCCAGTTATGCTGCACTTCAGGAATTACCAGAACCCGTGGATATTGTTAACGTGTTTCGCCGTTCTGAGTACTTGCCAGAAATTGTAGATGAAGCAATTTCCATCAACGCTAAAACTGTGTGGGCGCAATTGGGTATCTGGCATCAACCATCAGCACAAAAAGCAATAGAAGCAGGACTCAACGTGTTAATGGATGCCTGTATCAAAATTGAGTATCTACGGCTGAGAGGAGATTTAGCAAAAAATGTCTAAAATTACAATCTACTTTTACATCATCATAATTATGCATACAGATGACTCTAAAAGGAATGTAGATTGTAATTATTGTGCCAAAAACGATCGCAGAAACATTGTATGTGTAGAGATATTGCATACTAAGTTTTTGCTTGAGTTACTCGCCTAAACCCTTCTAGAATAAAAACTATTGTAGGGAATTTTATTAATAAACTTGCTTTTATTCTGGGAGGTATGATGAGCCGTCCAATAATTCTTGGTATTGTCGGCGACAGCGCTGCTGGGAAAACAACACTAACGCGAGGAATCGCTCAGGTACTCGGCCCAGAAAATGTCACGATCATCTGCACAGATGATTATCACCGTTACGATCGCAAAGAACGTGCAGAAATTGGCATCACCGCTCTCCACCCTGACTGCAACCATTTAGATATAATGCAGCAACATCTGTCGTTGCTACGCACAGGACAACCGATCCTCAAACCAGTTTACAGCCATAAAACCGGCACATTCGAGCCACCGCAGTATATCAAGCCCAATAAATTTGTGATTATTGAGGGATTACTCGGTTATTCTACTCGTGCTGCCCGTGATTCTTACGACGTTAAAGTTTTTCTTGCACCTCCTGAAGAACTACGCGCTAAGTGGAAAGTCAAACGGGATACCCAAAAGCGGGGCTACACTGCCCAACAGGTGTTGGCGGAACTAGAAAAGCGCGAACCAGACTCAGCACAATTCATCCGTCCGCAGCGGCAATGGTCTGATATAGTCATTAGTTTCTATCCACCCACTGAAGAAGATGATGAAATCAATGGACACCTGAATGTCCGTCTGGTACTACGTCCGACAATTCCCCACCCAGATTTTACCCAGATTATCAACTCTGGCTATGGTAATTCTGACTCAGCGATCCGTCTGGGGCTAGACAGGGATATGAGTAAACCGGTAGATGTCTTAGAAGTTGATGGTCATGCCACCTTAGAACAGGTGAATCAGCTAGAGCATATTATTTGTTCTGATATGCCTCATCTACGAAATATTTGCGATCGCGAAAGTAACCCAGAACTGGGTAAGATTGCTGGAACAACTGGGGAAACATTGCAAAGTTACCCCCTTGCTCTGACTCAGTTGATCATTACCTACCATATGCTGAAAGCAACGCAAATTTATTCAGTAATCAGCGAAGCTGGAGGGGTTTAACGGGTTTGCGATCGCCTTTAGTATTGGGCTGTTGAATTATGCGATGCCTACGGCGGTAAACTACGCACTATGCTGACGCTAATGAACTACCCACAGTTTGCTCCGCCTGAACTGTGGGTTTCTACATCCCTCAGTTCGTTTTTAGCGGAGACTTCTACAGATTTTTGACGCTTCATTGCCCCTAGTTGCTTCATGCTTCCTGCTGTTTTGCGGGTGCGTGAGGTAGAGCTAGACGACTCTGCGTCTACGAGGCTAGTTCCTAACCCCGGTAGAGTTCCTTTCGCCCAATAAAGCATAACCTCGGCAGCAGCAATATCTCTATCCTGTAGATAATTACAAACACCACACTCGTGTACTCGAATATCGAGTGTTTTCTTGTGTTGTTTTCCACATTTAGGACAGGTTTGAGAAGGTTTTACAAGACGGGTCGGAACCTCTACAAATACACCACCAATCTGTTCTATTTTGTATTTGATAGTGCTACGTAACATTCCAAAACCAACATCAAGAATAGACTTATTTAGTCCAGCCTTCTCCCAAGGGGAGACGCCAAAGGCGATCTGCTTTTTGCGCTTACCCTTCTTGACGCAGTTGTTCATAGGGGAAACCACGCCAGATGCTCCACTTGGGGAAACCCCAAGACCGCACTGGCTCCCCAAGACCACACTGCGTCGCTTTTTTGCTTTTCGGGTCATGTTTTTGACTTCTAGCTTTTCAGTTGCAACGAAGCTATTACTGCTGACTATTTCTGCCGCAACTTGGTGTATCCAATTCTGACGTTGATTACTAACTTTCCGAGTCAGCTTACTAACCGATGCTTGGGCTTTTTTAAACCGTCTAGAAGCGAAAATCTTTTTTCTTCTGTTTGGCGCACGTTTGCGTCTTTTTTCCTTAGATGCTTTCTTGATTAGATGTTCAGCATTTCTCAAAAACTTGGGAGCATCAATTTGTTGATGATTCTCACCATCAGTAATTGATAACGCTGCATTACATCCCAAATCAATGCCAACAGCACCAACAGGTAAAACCTCTGGTTTGAGAACTTCATCTAATACATTGACAGTAATTGAAGCATACCATTTACCATTGCGATAAAGAATCGTGCAAGTAGTTGGTTTTCCCCAGTACAAAGCTAGTCCACGCATCTGAATGCGTCCAATTTTAGACAAATTCAAATACCCATTGTCGCCGTCTGAATCTACCTTAAAACCTGCACAGTCTGGATAAGTCCAACCTGAATAATGCCTAATTGATTTGAATCTAGGACGTTTAGCTAATCCTTTGAAGCAACGCTCAAAAGCAAAGTCAACACGTTTAAGGGTTGCTTGCAGTGCATGACTGGGAAGTTCTTTGTACTCTATCCAAACCTCTTTAAACGCAGGTAAACAGTTTTGTTGCTCAAAATAATCAACCTTGTGATTATATATTTTATATTGATTGAATCTATTATTTACTGCGGCATTGTACAAGTCCTTGTGGAGCTTTCGGTGATACCGCAACATTAATTCAGTTTTTTCGTTTGGGTATAGCCGAAAAGTCATTCGTCTTGTTGCCACAATATGTTTTGGCTTCCTCCCTAAATCTGATATATTAGTCAGAATATACCAGACACGGTTGTTTGTCAAATGCTTCCTCGTAAAGGCTCACACGCTGTTTTTTCTATTCACTTGCACTTTGTTTTTATTACCAAATATCGCAAAAAAGTAATTACCGCACCAATCCTTGAGCGGATGCACGAGATTTTTGCGAATATTTGCATTAAAACTAATTGCATTTTGATAGAATTCTCAGGTGAACAAGATCATGTTCATTTGTTGGTAGATTACCATCCAGATAACAACATTTCTGATTTTACTTCTAGTCTAAAATCTGCGAGTAGTAGGGTTATTCGCAAAGAATTTAAAGAGCATATTGACAAGTTTTACTGGAAACCCCTGTTTTGGTCTAGCTCGTATTATGTTGCTTCAAGTGGTGGCGCACCGATTGATAAACTTAGGAAATATATCAAAGAGCAGGATGCGCCAACTGAATAAATATGGATTGGTTATTTTCACTTCGTTCCAATAACCCGCTCCGATCCCTACCCTATGAATACATTGAGGGTAGGGACTGCCGCGATAAGTTCAAACTCAGATGCTCATAATTGTGACTTGACAGGGGCTTGTAGCAGTTCAATATCTCTAATCTGAAGAATGCCACTACTCTCAAATTGCACACTAATTTGAACTTTGGCAGCATCTGCTTCTTTTTTAAAATGGGCACGCGCTTCGTAAGGCTTAAAATCTATGGTTGGCGAAACTGCTGTAGACCATAATCTCGTCATCGTGCCCCATTGTTCTAGTCTAGGTAAACCTAAACTCACTTTAATTAATTTTTCTGTGTTTAGCGCTTTGGCGTAAAATCGACAGGCAAGAACACACTCTTGGACATCGGGTGCTGCAACTTCAAACAAGATGACATCGCGCAAAGGATCTGTACTAGTTATCAACCGCTGAGTATTGTCGTCATAGGCTTCAATTTGCCAGCTTTCTCCAACAGTTGCAATGCCTCCCCTTGTCACCGTGGAATCGGCAGGTGTGAATCGACAAATCAGCACAAATGGCTCTGCGGGTTCGGGAACGGTGAAGTGTTTTCCCAGTTCAATACTGACTTCTTGAAGTTTAGAGTCAATAAAACCTTTTAGATTGTTAAATAGATCGTCAAACATAGCGATCGCCCTAAATCAGATTCTTTTTAGGATTACCATACAAACTTACCAAGATTAAAGATTTTCTCTAGTTAAGGATAATTGCGATCGCAAACAAGGGATAACTAAGGATAGTTCCATCTAGGGTGAGTATTCTCTTAGTTTCCTATGACCTATTGCCTCAGAATTGCCGACCTACCTACAAATGAGCGTCCGCGTGAACGATTAATGACGCATGGTGCCAAAATTTTAGCCACAGCGGAGTTAATTGCAATTCTTCTAGGCACCGGTCAAGGGCCGGGAAAACTGTCTGCTGTGGGTTTGGGACAATATATCTTGAGCGAATTAGGCAAACACCAACGTGATCCTTTGGTAGTTCTGCGAGAAGTTACCCCCGCCGAATTGATGCAAATTCCTGGTGTTGGCCCAGCGAAGGCGACAAGTATCTTAGCAGCAATTGAATTGGGTAAACGCGCTTTTCAATCTCGACCTTTAGATGGCACATTAATTGATAGCCCACTTGCTGCTGCTGCTACCCTCAGTCAAGATTTGATGTGGCAGATACAAGAACGTTTTGCAGTGGTGCTATTAGATGTCAAGAATCGTTTGCTGGGTACGCAAGTAATTACCATTGGTACTGCAACCGAAACCTTAGCCTCTCCCCGTGATATTTTTCGAGAAGTTATTCGTCAAGGCGCAACGCGGGTAATAGTTGCTCACAATCATCCTTCTGGGAACCTTGAACCCAGCCAAGAAGATATAGAATTGACACGCCAGTTGTTAGCAGGGGCGCAGCTTTTGGGTATTCCGGTACTAGATCATCTGATTTTGGGCAATGGCAATCATCAAAGTTTACGGGAACTGACAACCTTGTGGGATGAGCATCCACAGGGGGATTAATCAATTAACAGGACGCGGGGATGCAGAGAGTTACTTCATTAGGACTTACGCACTGAAAACCTGAAACCTCGATCCCCCTAACCCCCCTTAAAAAGGGGGATCTGAAAGAGCCAACTTTTTAAGGGGGTTGGGGGATCTCTTCTGCGTAATATCATGTCCGGGTAATTCGTTGTGATTCCCATAGTCATTGCACCCCACACGCCAGATGCTCCACTTGGGGAGACCCCAGACGCTCTCTACGAGACGCTGCGCGAACGCGGACTCGCTACCGCTTTTAGCGTCTCCCCTTCTCACATTGGGAGAGGCTAGCGCCCGCCGTAGGATGCCCGAAGGGCTGTAGGGAGAAGACCGCACTGGCTCCCCTTAATCCCCTCCCCGCCGGCTCTTAGGGGAGACAAAGCATAGCTTTGGCTCTTTGGGGTTCTTCGGGTTTAATAAGCAATCAAGCGGACATGATATAAGTCCTATTCATGAAATACCTAATACAAATACATACGTAAGGGCGTATAGACCACGATAGTTGATTAGTCATAATCTTTTGACCGCTTACCAGCTTTCAGTCTTCCATCGCGGCTCTTTATTGAAATACGGTAGCGAGGTACTGATCCGTTCAGTTCCAAATCCACACGCTGAAGTTGCTAATTTGGCATGAATGAGGAGAGAATCTATCAGTCAAGTCCAAATAACTTTCCAAAACGTAATAGTGGATGTTACAGAATTAGTCAAAGTTTCAATTATTCTCCTGCTCGTTGCTACAGGTGTAGCTTTGCTATCCCGGCGGTTGCGAATCCCTTATGTTGTGGGTTTAGTATTAGCAGGTTTGCCCATCACTGAGCTATTATCTCGTCCGATTGGTTTAAATCCAACCCTTGTTTTGAATCTTTTCCTGCCAATTTTACTCTTTGAAGCTGGTATTAATACAGATGTCAGTCGCCTACGCAGCACCTTTAAACCAATTGCCCTTCTAGCTGGGCCGGGGGCTGTGCTTTCTAGTGGTATTATTGCCGTCCTGTTGAAATTTGGGCTGGGACTGAGTTGGATACCTGCCTTATTTGTAGGAGTAATGCTGGCAAACACTGATACAGTTTCAATGATTGCCATCTTCAAGGAGATACCAGTGCCCTCCCGGCTTTCCACCATCGTTGAAGGAGAAACCCTATTTAACGATGCTGCTGCCCTAGTTATGTTCAACCTGATTTTGCAAGTATATTCGACAGGTTCACTCACGTTACTAGAGGGAATCCAACAATTCCTATTTATCTCTCTAGGAGGCTGCCTCGTGGGGTTAGTCTTAGGCTACTTGAGCATACCTGTATTCGCCCGTTTAGATGATCCCCTTAGCAGTCTATTACTGACGGTAGCAGTTGCATTAGGCACTTTTCAGGCTGGAGAATTTCTAGATGTATCAGGTGCTGTCGCCGTAGTTGTAGCTGGATTAATTTTCGGGAATTTAGGGCTTTCTCCCAATACTTCTGCTTCTAGTCGCATCACCTTGTTGAGTTTCTGGGAATATGCCAGTTTTACGGTCAACACCTTTATTTTTCTGCTGATTGGTGTAGAAATAAACTTGGTAACGCTCTGGAAGACTTTACCTGCAATTCTACTTGCAGTTTTGGCTTATCAAGTCGGGCGAGTTCTTACCGTCTATCCACTGCTAGTAGTGGTTCGTTGGTTTGACCGCCCAATTCCGCTGCGCTGGCAACATTTACTGTTTTTAGGCAACATCAAAGGTTCACTCTCAATGGCTCTGGCATTGAGCTTACCCACCACATTACCAGGGCGAGAAGTCCTCATAGCTATAGTTTTTGGTAGTGTGCTGGTGTCGTTAGTTGCACAGGGTTTAAGTTTACCTTGGGTGGTAAAGCGTTTAAAATTATCTAAATTTTCAGAAGCTCAACAACAGGTTGAAGAATTGCAAGCCCAGTTGATCACAGGTAAGGCAGCACAGGATGAATTAGATAGCTTGTTGAAATCAGGGGTGTTACCAAAAGCCGTTTATGAAGAGATGCGTTCAGCTTATCAAGTACGAATTGCTGGTGCAGAAAAGACACTGCGGGAACTTTTTAATCGTCGCCCTGATAAGTTGGAAGGCAAAAGTGGTAACAGTAGTAAACTTGATGCCATCCGCCGCCGTTTACTGCTGGCAGAAAAAGGAGCGCTCAATGAGGCAATGCGGAAGCGAATTCTCTCAGAAGAAATTGTGCGCGGGCGGATACAAACTCTTGATGAACAATTGCTGAAGCTAGAAGATGATTAAGTAGTTTTTGGGCATTGGGCATTGGGCACTTGTACTGAGCGACTTGTGCCGAGCGGAGCCGAGGTAAGCCGTTGGCGCAGCCTCTCCAAGAGTTGTATTGGGCATTGGGCATGGGGCATGGGGCATGGGGCATGGGGCATGGCGCATAGAAAGAGATATTTTTATTCCCTGGTGTACCCCTTCGGGTGTGGAGGTTTAGCTAGGACTTATTGCACTACAAAAGTATTACAATTCTGCCTAGATCAAAATGCACTTTTTTAAGATTCCTATTTTAAAGGCGATCGCTTATAGTTATTTTGATTTTTAATTACCCTACCAGGACTAATAAAAGAAATTCCTTGTTGAAAGTCAGTACCAATCATCACTGCTTCCACTATAGGTTCGGATATTTCTGTTTGGGCTACCCACTCTACAATAAAGTTTGCTCCTAAACCTCCACTGGTGTCATTTCTATTTATAAAAAAATCTGTAGAAGCTAGTGCATCAAGTTGAATAGGGCGCTCCAAATACCGTTTAACTAATTTCCCATCTGAGTTGTAGTAGCGTACAGAAGTAATGATGATCGGATTGGTCAAATCTGTATTCCGAATACTCAGCGTAACTGCTAACTCGAAAATCTCCTGGCGATTGTGATGATAAATATGTGAATAGACAGGAACATAAACAGTTTGACCACTTGCAATCTTAAAATTCTTATCCAGCGTCACTATTTTTTGAACTGGGGTTGCTTGAGTGGCATCGGGTTGTGACTTGGGTGGAATATTTGTTGATTGACAAGATGCAAGAAAAATAACAGCGATCGCTAAATAAATATGTAGATAAGGCTTCATCAAAACTATTTACACCAATTTTTTATAAATGTGTAGCTAACCCCATCTAATAAAGAGTTTAGGTAGGGACTGCGCTCAACATCTTTGTTCAATAAAATCAATTACTTGATGTAAACATCCTGGTTTAGTCACAATCAGCACAGTTGAATGAGGTTCTAGTATTGTACTGCCGTTAGGAATCATTAAATCTTCGTGGGGATGGGATTGATAACCAATAATTAGCGAACCAGTAGGGAATCGGGAATCCTGAGCGATTTCGGCAACGCTACGACCAGCAACATAGCAATTGTTTGGGATGGCAAGTTTTAGTACTTCAATCTGTCCCTGCTCAAAATGCATCATTGATTCTACTTGAGGATACTCGATGGCATTCACCATTGTTGAAACTGCTAGTTCAACAGTACTGATAATATGGTTGGCTCCAGCTATCCGCAGTGGTTCTGCAAAATCGGGGTGGCGCATCCGACTTAAAAGGTGGGGGACACCGTAGTGTTTAGCAAGAGTCACCATTGCTAAGTTTAAGGCATCACTTCTCAGGACAGCTGCCAAGGAGCCGGCTTTGCGAATCCCAGCTTCTAACAATACTTCTGTACTCACAGCACTGCCTTCAAAAGCCATTGCTCCTACTTGTTCGCGGGCGTAGCGACAAGCGATAGGATCAATGTCAATTACGGCAACAGTATGTCCTAGTTCTACCAGTTTTTGGGCTAAAGTCAGCCCCACTAAGCCGGCTCCACCAATTAGTACGTACATAGCTGTTCCTGATATTCTTTGACTTTTTACTTCACTTTACAGGTTAACAAAAGAGATATAGGACTCATATTTGATTGCGTGAAAAAACTCAGTACAACTCAAAAAGGCTTCTTCCCTACTCCCCACTCTCGTAGAGACGCGATTAATCGCGTCTCTACCCATTCCCACCCTTTTTTCAATTGTAATTTTTAACCTGGTGTTTTTCGAGCAACTCTTTAACTTGAGCAGCCACCAAAGGATGTGGATCTTTTTGTAACTGGGGTAGGATTTGCAGGAGAACGCGATGTGAAACCATATTCAAGTATGCGATCGCAGCTTCTCTAACAAAGCCAGTTGGATGACGCAAACTCACCAAAATCTCAGAACTTGTCAGTCGGATGCGAGTCACTTGAGCATAATGAAAACAGCAAGCTAGGCACCAGTCAGAAAGGAAGTTACTCAACATCAGCAATCTGTGGAGGCGATCGCTAACTTCCATATTTTCATATTCTACAATCTTGGCTTCTATAAGATGTTGTAATTTTTCTGACTGCGGTCGGTTATCTAAAATATTCAGCAATAAAGACTTTGAAGACAATGTGACAGTATGCTCTAAGATTTCTAACCCCCGCGCTAAGTTTACCACTGAGAGCGATCGCAGATTGAATGCTGCTGCCTGCATCTTTTCTGGCGAGTAAAGCAGTTTTAATAGCATTAGCAGCCGCTCTTTGACATCCAATTCTAGTTCTAAAAGGGCTCGTTGCAGTAACTCTGAGACAATCACAATCCTCTCACTAGATTGATAATTTTCTTTTTGGTCTAATGTTTTAAAATCTATATATGCGGCGTAAATCTCACCTAAAAACTTTAATTCCTGCTTGATTAAATTTTCTACCCGACTTTCATAAAACCGATCCACTAAAGTTGTAATTCCTGGTTGTTTGTGTATTTTTAGTAAGCTGCGGAGAATATGATCCCTAGTAGTACCCCAAGATGTCTCCAAGTTTTCCCATAAAGTCTGCAATGCCTCTTGGGTGCCGACTTGAGCAATGGTGCGCCAAGCGTACATCCGCACTACTTCCGGTTTGTAAGTATTGGTAGCTAACCGCAACAGCATTTCTAGAGCTTCATTCTCCAATCGCACTAGGGCTGACATTGCTGTACTGCGGGTTGATTTATAATAAAGTGCTGCGATTAGTGCCGAATAGTACTCTTCTAACTGGGTTGCTGCGATCATTTCCAATACGGCACAGCGCACCCTTAACGACTCATCTTGTAATAAATTCGGGATGTGAATCCGCAACGCCTGCAAATAAACTGCTTCTCTGAGCGCTCTGACTCCATTTACCCGTTCCCGTTCTTTCTTATGAGTCAACATCCGGCGCATGGTTTGGGTAGCTGCTACCTTTTGCATAGGCGTTCCTTGGCGTAAGACTAAAGCGGCGGCGGTGGCGCGGATGAGTGAGTTTTGGCGGGGGTTCAGGTATCCTTCTAAAAGGCTTAAATTGGGATTTGGTTCAGCCAGCCAAACGTAGCGCAGCGCTAGGGCAAAAACTTCAGGGTTGGTTTCTTGGGATTGTTCTAACAAGGGACGGATAGCAGCTAGATAAGCGGGATTTGCACCTGCCATTAGCATCACTTCCAAACTTTGGCGCTGCAAATCTGGGCTTAACTTGATTAGTAGAGGTGCTAAAATTTCCGCAGCTCCTTGGGAGTCAATTTGGGCTAAAAGTTCAATGCAAGAGCGTTTATCTGCCTCGCTGCCTTTTTCTGCCAAAGCTTTGACTACCCCTTGTTTGAAAAATCGTAAGCCCACATTGGTTGCACTCAAGTGACCCCGTGCCACACTCAAGACTAACAGTTCAACATAGCGCGATCGCAATTCCCAAACTACTGTTAAACAGGTGCCAGCTATCAGCATTGTTTCTGCTACCAACACCCACTTTTGCATTGGTACGGGTACAAATCGCCCACAAAACAATAGAGTTACAAAAATTAGCGCTCCTGTCAAACCTGTAGCGATCGCTTCGGCGGTTCCGCCAGATAAAGTCTGCATCCGGCTGCGAATTGCCTCTGGAATCGGTTGGTAGAGGATGGGGCCGCTACTCATGACAAAGGTATAGCGCAGAAGTTCATCGCAAAATTTAACAATTATCAGACCCCAGAAAAAGCTTTGCGATTGCATGGCTGGAATTAAATGCAGGAATATCAGCACTGCTGGTAGTGAAAAGCCTACGGTGATTGGTAAAAGTGTAGCAGTGAAAAATACCCCCATCCGTTCGATCAGTCGGCTGGAAATAAACCACTGCAACAACAACTCACACAGTCCCAACATTCCACCAAAAAGACCCAAGAAACTGGCGAGTTCTCGGTCGCTCAAATTGGATTGGAGTTCGCGCAGATATTGAAAATCTATTAACAACCCAATGACTTGCAATAGACCGACAAAAGCAAACAATTGCCAAACATAGCGCTTCAGCGGACTTTTAATGAAACGCTCTCGTGAAGCTTGTTCTTCATGAATTAGTCTTTGTGGGGTTTCAGGAAAAGCTGCTCGATAGTGATGAGTTAAATAGAATAAAATCCCTGATCCTAATAAAATCACTACACAGGCAATGAGGATGATTTTATTCAGCGTGGTGTATTGCACTAGCCAAGGCAAACTAAAGCCACTGATCACATCTGCTACTAAAAGACCACTACTCACTAGTGGGTAAGTCCGCTTAATTTCCCGAATGTTAAATATTTGGTTGGCGACGATGGAGGTGTTAAGGTCATTGACTACATAAAGGGCATCTACCCACAGCCGTAGTAGAAATGCCGAAATAACTGCCAGGTAGGAAAAATGCGATCCCCAACGTAATAAAATTAATAAAACTAATGGCATCAACATGCAAGGTGCGATCGCTACAATCACCCGGCGTAAGGGAAAAATCTTTTGCAGCCAAGAGTATAAAAAAACCAGTCCTGCACTGATCACGGCACTGGCAATATACATCCACGGCAATAGATGAGTCCCATATTCATCCAAAAACAGCGCCACCGTACTGTCCTCTGCCCACCGCAATCCTACACATACAGTTGTGTAAAAAATGAACATTATCTGAGTTCGTTCGCTCTCCTCTGGTCGGAGATTCACCCACTGTAGTAGTCGTGGTAAAGCAACTTTATTTACAGCCAACCAGTGATTTTTCAGTTCCATGCAGTTTTATTTTCTGGTAGTATCACCGCGTAATGGGCGAGTAGGTGGGAGGGCAGGGGCAGGAGGAGATGAGGAAGCAGAGGAAGCCGGGGGAGCAGGGGGAGCAGGGGAAGAAAATACTTCCTTATCCTGCTTGTTCCCCTCATCCCCTATCCCCTGGAAATAGCAAAAGTCCTGAGCAACTGAGTATTATGTTTCCCACTCAGCCTTCAGGACTATCGATTTTAGATAAATTTAAACGGCCTCAGAGGTAGGGGCGGATGTTGCATCCAAACGAAAAATGAAAAAATCCCCTAGCTAGAAGTCAGGGGATTTTCAAACTTGGCCTATTAAACAGCTAGAGGATTATTTTTTGGGTGAGATGAGCATCATCATGTTTCGCCCTTCTTTTTTTGGCGCTTGTTGAAGCTCACCAAATGGCTCCAAATCCGTTGCCATTCGCTTGAGCAAATCTTCTGCTAGGTCACTGTGTTGAATTTCTCGACCCCGGAACATCACAGTAGCTTTGACTTTATCACCATCTTTCAAAAAGCGCTCTGCTTGCTTAACACGCACGTTGTAGTCGTGTTCTTCTATTTTGTAGCGCATCTTAACTTCTTTGACATCAGCCGTGTGCTGCTTTTTCCTGGCTTCCCGCGCCTTTTTTTCCTGCTCAAACTTGTATTTCCCGTAGTCCATAATCCGACAAACTGGCGGGTCAGCTTTGTCACTTATTAGCACCAAATCTAACTCTTTTTCTTCTGCTAGTTGTAGTGCTTCCTGTGGGGGCATAATTCCCAGTTGGGCACCGTCAGTGTCAATTACCCGAATTTTCGGGAAGCGAATTCGTTCATTAATTTGGGGCAGATCGCGAGTTCTTTTCTTCTCAATCACAGGCATTATGATTTGTGGGAGCTCTTAATGAAGGATTTGGTGTGGTCTTGATTGGTATGCCTCAGAGGCAAAAATACGGAAATAACTCAGGACTGAAAACATAGTCTCCAGTTCTAGGTTAACTAATCCATAAAATAGTTGCCTCGTTGTATTTGTCATTCTACTCACTCTGAGAGAATTTCTTTGCAATAGTTAATCTAAATTACACAACCTCGACTCATATTAAATATTATTACAACTATTTAGCAATACTCAATGCGATGGCGTAACCGCCCACCGGAGGTGATCGCATTGAGCAGCATCATCTCTCCAGAACAGCAAGTTCACAGATGCAGGACATCAAGCAAAAGTAATGTAACATATTATCTTACATCCAGTAAGCTTAGTACTATCTATAGTCAAAAACCGCTGCTCAATTTACTTAGCCCAACACTACGGGCAAAACTCAATCAGTATCAAAGCGGGATAGGTTGATTCAACATCAAAACCTGTACACAAATCTAGATGTCGAAATTCGGCTTTTGGTGGTGCAGCAATCTCGCCGGACTCTTTATACTGCGATTCGGGAGGAATTCGGAGAGGACATACCAGCTTGTGTGATGGTTGTGGGTTTGGAGACAGTGCCGGATTTGGCTGTGATGTTAACTTCTGCTAATCAGGTGCGGGAGGAGTTTCGCAATAATTTTGCTTTTCCCTTGGTGTTGTGGATTGATGATGAAATCTACAAGCAACTGATATAGGTGGCTCCTGATTTAGAGAGTTAGGCGATTACGAGGAATTTTGCGATCGCTAAACATGATTTAATAACTTTACTCAAACAACTCGCCGAGCAATATTTTAGCAATACCCTAACTCTGGATTTAGATGTTTATTTAGTCTTAAAAGCAGGATTAGAAGCAGCCCAAAGAGAATTACTAGATGATGTACAGATTTCTCATCTAGAGGTAAAGGCTAATTTAGCATCATTGTTAAGTTTGGCAACACAGGTTAATAATAAAATCAATGTGGCACTGAAACATTATTAAGTAGCTCTGGCGCCTTGGCCGCAGCTTAATAATATAGAACGATGGGTAAAACCCTCGGTAATATTGCTTTTTGCTATTATCTCAAAGCTTTTAAATATCTTGATATTACTCATCTAGATTGGCAAGCTACACGGCATTATATTCAAGAATATCTTAGCTTTTTGAGTCAGGCTGAACACCCAGATTTAATTACTAATTTCATATTTAAATTTCCCTATTTTATGCAACGCCAAAGTTTTAGTTATACCTTTGCCCTAGCAAATCGGCAATTGAGATTAGTAATTCAGTTGGCTGTACTGGTTTGGCAACGTGTTTTTGAAACCCAGCTACCAAAACTCGATCGCGATCGCTTTCTCCAGCATAGGCGGTAAGGGCGATCGCCGGAATTTCTCCTCCCTCCTCCTTTGGCATGGCTCTGAGCAGCCTAATCAGGCTGTAGCCATCCATCTCTGGCATTCCTAAATCACTGATTAATAGATTAGGTAGAGTCTGTGCTACTATAGATAACGCTTCAGTCGCCGATGCTGCGACAGCTGTCAGCGCCCCATTCTGTTGTAGCAAGAAGCGCAGAAACTCCCGTGTGTCAGCATCATCATCGACAATCAATATCCGTAGTCCGTTGATAACTGACAAGTTAAATTTCTCTCCTGCTCCCTCTGCTCCCCCTGCCCTTGCTCCCTCACTCTCCTTGATCACGGGCAGTCTAACAGTAAAAATTGATCCCTGTCCAATTCCTGGACTAGCTGCGATCGCAGTCCCACCATGCAACTCTACTAAGTGGTGAACTATTGCCAATCCCAGTCCCAGCCCGCCAAATTTTCTGGTTGTGCTGCTATCGGCTTGACGAAAATATTCAAATACGTGGGGTAGGAATTCGGGGGAAATACCTTGACCTGTGTCTTTAACTTGAATCAGTGCTGAGTGAGAAGTAAATTCCTGACTCAATGATAGGCTGACTTCCACTGAACCATGAGGGGGAGTGAACTTGACAGCGTTCGAGAGTAAATTCCCTACAACTTGCTGTAAGCGATAATAATCGCCCGAAACTTTCCCAACATTGGGGTCAATCTGTATTTTTATCTGGATGGATTTGGTTTCTGCGATTAACCGGACTGTTTCTAAGGCAGCGTCAATTACAGCTACCAGATTAACAGTGGCAAAAGTCAGGTTTAACTTACCACGAATAATTCGGGACACATCCAGCAACTCATCAATTAATTGAATCTGCAATTGAGCATTTCTTTCGATGGTTTCCAAAGCACGATTTGTAGTAACTTCATCAAATTTGCGGCTTTTGAGTAGCGATGACCAACCGAGAATCGGGTTGAGGGGCGATCGCAGTTCATGAGAGAGAATGGCGAGAAACTCATCTTTATTCCGGTTTACCTGTTTAAGTTCCTCTGCTTGTTGTCTAAGTGCTTTTTCTAATTGCTTCCTGGGGGTTAGGTCAAGAATAAAACAGATCCAAGACGCGGGCGATCGCTCCACTAAGGCACCACCAATTAGTATGGGAATGCGGGAACCATCCTTGCGGATGTATTCTTTTTCATAAGGAGTACATACTCCAACCGTTAAAAGTTGCTCTAACCCCTGCTGATCAAGAGCGTGATATTCAGGTGGGGTGATGTGTCGTCTGTGTACCTTACCTGCCAATAGTTCTTCTCGCGTATAACCCACCATTTCTAGAAAAGCCTCGTTCGCCTCAGTAATGTAGTCAGGAGTGGCGAACATAATGCCAATAATGTTGGAATCAACTAATCGCCTTAATTGAGTTTCGCGCTGGCGCAAATCATTTTCTGCTTGTTTGCGTTGGGTAATATCCTGGGTAGTACCCATCATTCGTACTGCCCTACCCTCGGTATCAAAAAAGATGCGACCTTTAGCCGCAATCCAATGAATACTACCATCAGGCCAAAGGCTGCGGTATTCAATGTCACACTCAACCTTTTCCTCAAGACAGCGGGCGATCACTTCATGGATGCAGTGGAGGTCTTCTGGATGTACACAGTTGAGGAAAATCTCAAAGCTGATTTCGTCTTCTGGGGACAGTCCATACAGCTGCTTACATTTCTCTGTCCAAATTAACTCGTTGGTAGTGATATTCCAAAACCACATGCCCAGTTGAGCAGCGGTAGTGGCCAACCGAATCCGTTCTTCACTCTCGCGCAGGTTTGTTTCAATTTGCTGGCGATCGCGTAGCACAGCTTGCTGTTCGGTAATATCAGTACTAGCACCAACTACCCTAACTACCTGACCATTGGCATCTCGGACAGCAAACCCCTGGTCTTCCACCCACAAATAGCGGCCATCCTTATGACGCACTCGATACTTGATGCGATAACGATTGCCATTGACCATACTAGCCATAAACTGGTCATTAACTATTTGTTGGTCATTGGGGTGGATGAGTTTTTGCCACCACTCGAAAGTAGGTTCAGCTTCTTGTTGTGTGTAGCCAAAAACTTGGGTTAAACCCTGAGTTCTTTCCACAGTATTTCTCTGAATCTCCCAGTCATAGATTAGGCAATTAACTGCCGCCGCTGCTAACTCAAACCTTTCGTTACTTTGCCGCAGGGAAGTTTCTATGTGTCGTCGCTCTGTAATATCAAAAGCGATCCCCAAAAGATATTGTGGCAATCCATCAGCAGTTCTGCTATACACAGTGTCATAGCTACAAAACCAGCGCCACTCCCCATTAGCGTGTCGAATCCGGTACTCAAAGCAGAGGACTTCACCATTAGCAGCAGAATTAAATTTTTCCAAATTGCTAGAGAGCCGAGCCAAATCTTCAGGGTGTAGAAGTTGGGTAAATAACTCTTTTCCCATTGCCTGGATTTCTGCTGGTGTGTAGCCCCAGCCTTGAGCAATTTCGTAATTAACATAAGAATTTCGCTGCTCTATGACGTCATAAATGTAGAGTATCCCCGGAAGAGTGCCAGCAATTTGTTGAAACAGACGTTGACTATCCCACAGTGCCTGAAATTCATTTGCATCAACTCGTTGAGTCTCTTCGGTACAGCTACAGTTTTCCTCAAGCTGCGCGTGCTTAGATTCAGTAATATCCGAAAAAGTTGTGACGATCGCATAGGGAGTGCTGACACCAGCTTGGAACAGAGGTTGTGAAGACAACAATAGCCAGACTAGCTCCCCATTTGGCTTATAAAAGCCACACACCACATTCAAACAAGGTTTACCTGTATTCCGCGCAACGATCGCAGGGTGAGTTTCACTAAGGAAACCAGAGCCATCTTCATGAATAAATTGCCACCTGGGATCAAGCAAATTTTGCCCCACAAGCTGTTCTGCGGTCAGTCCCAGAATGCGATCGCAAGTTGGATTGCAAGCCTGGATAGTGCCATCAGCCAACTGAAGCACCATTCCCTCTTCTCCACCGACTACCAGCGAAGAATTTGCTTTTTTACTAACTTGGCGGTGCAGCAGCTTCTCATTAGCCAGCTGGTTTTGGGACTTTTCCGTGTCTGGCATTCTATAAAGTTAAATAAATTTAAAGTTAATTTAAGATTCAGCGGCTTATACTTACATAAATTTTAGGACAATGTCTTCCATCTTTAGGGTGAATATAGCTAATATGCTGATCTTATTGTCTGGCTGGGGACTTGCCGTGATTCAGTTAACCTAGTTGAGCAAAAGTTATCAATCGTCTGGCGGCTGATTTGCAGAAAGCTTTTCCAGAGATGAAGGGCTTTTCGCTTCGCAACCTTTGTAGCGAAAAATATCTTTAACCTACAGCCTGCTGTCGTCGATGCTGTAAAAACCACTCATACAACTCTGGATTATTGTATGTCTGCGTCCACGAGTCGTGCTCTGCTTCTGGGTAAACTGTAAATTTTACATTCCCGTCGCGGGCTTTGAGTGCAGAAACCATGATTTCGGACGCACTTAAGGGAACTACATTATCTTTGGCTCCGTGAAATGCCCACACGGGAAGATTTTTCAACTTACGTGCTGCTAGTGGGTTACCACCGCCACAGATAGGCGCGATCGCTGCAAATCTTTGGGGCTGTGCTGCTGCTAAAAGCCATGTTCCGTAACCACCCATGCTTAAGCCGGTCAGGTAAACCCGATCTGGATCAACAGGGTAGGCGCTTTGCAACTTGTCGTCAGACATCGCCTCATCCAGAAGGGCGCTCAATCGTTCTACATTCCAATATTCACCACGCGGACATTGGGGAGAAATGACAATGAAAGGAAAGTCTGGCTGTTGTTCAACAATTTTGGCGACACCCTGCTTTTTCACATCATCTAAGTTAGAACCTCTCTCACCCGCACCATGTAAAAATAGGATTGTTGGCAAAAGTGGCTGTTGTGTTTCGTTGCCTTTACAGGTTTGCGGAGCCTCTCGGAGAGAAATGTCTTGTTGTAAAACATCAGGCAAGAATAGCAGGTAGTTATAGCTGCCGGTAGAAGTAACTTTTTGTTGTAGTGGCGCCATAACATGAGAAAATTTTGTTAGTTCAACGTCTGCGAACAGCTATTGTATAACTTGGTCGCTGGGTTGCTTCTCGTTGACTCTTAACTAACCGAAAGTCATTATCTATATATAGATGCTCTAGAAAAGAAGTAGCTAGGTAGGCTTTTTCAAATCTCTTGACAGTATTTCTGTCTATATGTTTTAATTTGAGTTCTTGCCGTAAGTCTATGTTTGGCGCTGCTTCCTTAAATTTAGATTCGACTGTTGTCGTAAACCACTCGTCTGCATCGTCAATTGTCAATGGGATTTCTCTATTTCTCAATTCTTGAAATATTCCAACATTTTTAATATCCCACTGTTCATCTCGAACTGAATACTTTTGCAGCACCATTAAGTCGTAGGCTGGTAGTCTTGATGCAAATTTTTGCCAAAAACCAGACTGATGTCCCGGTGCATAACGGGCAATATTTGCATAGTAACCATCATTATGAAAAATTTGGTAAGACTGCTCGTGTATCCTAGCAGGTAAAATGTCTTGAAAAGGTATAGTAGACCATATTGGCATCCATACTCCCGTGACGATCGCCACTTGCTCTGCAACTTTGCCATAGGGGTTACGTCGGCTCAACTCTGCAAAATATGGTGCTAATTCATTTTTATAAAATTCTACTTTGGCTTTTAACCCTTCTACATTGCGACCTTTAACAAGTTCTAAAATTTGATTTTTAATTTGTGGTGTACTCCAATATGTCAATTCTTTGGTATTTGTGACATTTGCCATTACCGTTTATCTTGGGGGAATTTCCAGATTTTGATTACGTTATTAATAGACTAACTTGACCAAAGAAGACAGATCCGGGGACGCAAAGAAACAACTCACTCTATTCCTGTGTCCCCGGATCTCTTAAATGAAAGACTACTACCAAATCCGATTTCCATTTTCGTCAACTCGTGCTGCCCGAATTACATCAGAAATTTCTTCAGCATCTTTAACGTGGTGGAGTGCCTTCTTTTCACCGTTGGGTTCATCTACAACGAAGTAAGTCGGAACTGTGATTTTGTCGCCTGTAATGTCTGGTACATCATCTACAGCTACCTGTTTAGCCTTTTCTTCAACAGATTGAGACTCATCAGCGATTTTATCTCCTGGATTCGCTGTTAAGTTTCTTTCATTGACGTTCGGTTCTTCGCGTAAATGTGTATCTTCACTTACTGGTTGATTAATTTGATTTTCTTGATTCTTATCAGTCATAGCATTTTCAGGTATTAAACAATGTAGCTTTACCAATAACACTGTAGAAAATCGAAGATACAAAGAGTTCTTTCTCTGGAGAGACTTTGAGAAGAGATTAGAGAGGAACATGTCTTAGGTTAGATATTTGTTCTAAGAAATTTACTTCTTTGTACTAATACCAATTAAAGTACCTGCGATCGCAATCCCATAGGCACGTCCACAATATTGGAATGCATCAAAGATTTTACAGCTACTCCCACAGCCAACTTCCCCGCTTTGTGACCAGAAGCATTCATTAATTTAATCAGTCCCGATTCCAGATTGTAGCTGTTATACAAAATCAAGTTAGCTTCTTGCAAAACCTTGCTGTCTGCTGGTACTGGTTCGTAAACATAGGGAGCAGTACCCGGTTTGAGGATTCCACTTAGTTGAATTTCGTCTCCTGCAACCTCTTGTGCCAAATCAGCAATGATGGTGCCAGTTGCAACCACTCGCGGCTTATCTCCCTTGGCAGTGTTAGGGTTAGAGTCTTTCTGGGTATAACTAAATAAAGCTAAAGAAAGGCACAAGCATTCCTAAACAAAGCCGAAAAAGAATTTTTCCCTTCATCCTGCTGATTATTACCTTGCCGTAAGGATTACTGCCATCGTTTTAGTAGTATCGGGATTGTTTCTGCTGGCGTTACTATTTCTATTTAGTCCTAAATGCGAGATTTTTACCGTTAAGTATCTTAAAAGCAAAGTAGAATCCTAATGCGATCGCACCGTACTATATTTAAGTAGACCTTTCTTGGTAAATCGGGTCATGAAAGAAAATTCTTCTACAAATAGCAAAATGCCACTTAGTATAAAAACGCGTCGGGATTTTTTAACTTACACGCTAGGTGGTACAGCCGCATCATTAGCGATCGGATATCTATTTCCAAAAGTTAGCCAAGGTCGTGAGATCAGCCTAGAAACCCTTTGTTCCCTGTATCCAAAGAATTCGCGCTGTCAAAATTATCTTCCAGGATCTGTGGCACTGGACAAAGACGGCAAGAAAATCGAAACTAATGCATTATTAACAACAGCAAAGCCCGGAATTCCGATTCTTGTAAAAGGCTTGCCAGACAATAGCGTTGATTATCTGATCATTCAAGACGGGCCAAAGATTGCTGAGTACGCTATCAATCCAATTTGTACCCATTTAGGATGTACTGTTGAGTGGGATCTTGAAAAGAATCACTTTATTTGTCCTTGTCATGGATCTCAATACGATTCTCAGGGTCGAGTCGTTCATGGCCCAGCGAAGCGTTCTTTACCACTAATCACTGTAGTAGTCAAGCAAAACCAAGTTCGTTTAGTTGATCACAAACCTGCTGTAGATCCTCGTTAACCTACTAGTATCAAATCAGATTGGACAATGCCACCATACTTTTTAAGCAAGTTATAAATTATAAAACACTAACAAAAATTACTGCATGATTTGAATTTGTCGGGTAAGCTGACAACAGCAGTTTTAATCCTCAAAACAATGACCGCAAGTAGTCCCACGATTTTAGCCCTAGACTTTGATGGAGTGATTTGCGACGGACTAATTGAATATTTTGAGGTAGCGTGGCGCACTTACTGTGAAATTTGGTCGCCAGCTAACGACACACCACCAGATGATTTAGCTTTGAGATTCTATCGCCTGCGACCTGTAATTGAAACAGGTTGGGAAATGCCCGTTTTAATCAAAGCGTTGGTAGATGGAATTCCTGATGAAAAGATTCTTCATGAATGGGTAAGCATCGCCCCACAACTTTTGTTAAATGACAAGCTACAAGCAAAAGAAATTGGCGTGAAACTAGATAAGCAACGAGATGAATGGATCACCACCGATTTAGATGGTTGGCTGAGTCTGCATAGATTTTATCCAGGTGTAGTAGAAAAAATCAAATTAACTCTTGACAGAGGAGTAAAGCTATACATTGTGACAACTAAAGAAGGGCGTTTTGTACAGCAGTTGTTGCAACAAGAAGGAGTGAATATACCAGCAGCAGCAATTTTTGGTAAAGAAGTCAAGCGTCCCAAATTTGAAATTCTGCAAGAATTAATTCAAGCAGCGGATCAAAAGCCAGTTAGTCTCTGGTTTGTAGAAGATAGACTCAAGACATTGCAGTTAGTCCAACAGCAAGCAGACCTTGAGAATGTGAAACTTTTTCTTGCAGACTGGGGCTATAATACCCAAGCCGAACGGGAAACTGCCCAAAAGGATTGGCGAATTCAGCTGTTATCACTATCTCAATTTGCCAAAGATTTCTCTGCTTGGCATTGAAAAAGGAAGATAATCTCATACCAGACATAGAAGCACAGAGACGCAGAGGTTCTCTTCGCGTCTTTGTGTGAGATTTAAACATTTAAATTTGCCATTTTGGCTTAATATAAAGTATAAAATCCTATGCTTGACCTGACAAAACTGGCGCGACAAATGCAGGGTTTAAGTCAGCATCTTACCTTAGAAGCTGCTGCTAGTCGCCAGCGTTTAGAATTGGCGCAACAACATCTCAAAAATGCTTACGAGTGTCAACAAGATTTAATTGATCGCCAGCAAAAATGGCGCGATCGCATTCTTTTTGCTAATGCTACCCCAATTGAGCCGTTAGAAACCTCCATTGATATCCCAGTTCCCCCCAAAGTACATACCGTCATCGCTACCGATGGTTCACAAATTGCCCCCAACCACCACGAAATTGCTTACTGTTATCTCCTAAATATCGGCAGAGTCGTCTTACACTACGGACAAAATCGTCATCCGCTACTTGATAGTTTGCCAGAGGTATTTTATCGCCCAGAAGATTTATATATGTCTCGGCAGTGGGGAATTAGAACCGAGGAATGGATGAGTTTCCGGCGCACTGCTTCAGAAACAACGGTGTTAGCAGAACTTGCATGTGCAGCAAAAGGGGAAACGCCAGCACTGGCTATGGTAGATGGTTCGTTAATTTACTGGTTTTTAGAACAATTGCCGATAGATGCACGCGATCGCATTTTACCTCCCATCCTGGAAGCTTGGCAGCAGATACGTGATGCTCAAATTCCGTTGATGGGCTATCTTAGTGCCTCTCGCAGCATCGAAACAATGAACTTTTTACGGTTGTTGGCTTGTCCCCATCCAGTGCCCGACTGTAAAAGTCATTGCCCAAATCAGCTAGAAAAAGTACCTTGTAAAATTTTTGAACAGTTGCGAGATACTTCTGTTTGGGCAACCCGACTCAAACCAGGACAACGCAGTACCCTCTGGCGCAGTAATTCCCCCATTCTCGAACTCTACGGCGATCAAACCATTTACTTTTGCTACGTTCACGTTGGTACTGAAATCGCCCGGATCGAAGTTCCGGCATGGGTTGCAGAGAATGCAACCATGCTAGACCAAGCATTGGGACTAATGCTTGCACAAGTGCAAAAAGGATATGGCTACCCTGTAGCGATCGCCGAAGCGCATAATCAAGCAGTAGTAAAAGGTGGTGATAGAGCGCGTTTCTTTGCCCTTCTCGAACAACAAATGATTAAAGCTGGTCTGAAAAATGTGGGAACTTCCTACAAAGAAGCCAGAAAGCGGGGGAGTATTGCTTAAACCAGGGAATAGTAAACAGTATGAATGGTAAAATTTATTACATTACATAATAGTATTTGACAACTTATCTAAGTAATAAGAGTAAAATTTACGTAAATTTTTTTTTACTATGCATTTATAAACTTTTACTGAAATTTTGACATTTAAACTACAATCCTCATACTCAAATCCAGCCACTTGGACTGAGTAATCGGCGCACTGCTAGAAATATAGTCAACGCCACTCTGTGCAACACCGCGAATCGTTTCCAAAGTCACATTCCCCGAAGCTTCAATTTTCACCCGGCGATCCCGCTGGCGAATTAACTGCACCGCCTGAGACATCATATCTAAAGGCATATTATCCAACATAATAATGTCAGCCTTGTGCTGCAAAGCTTCTTTCACCTGCTCTAAAGTTTCCGTCTCAACCTCTATAGTCAAGGGATAAGGAATCTGAGAACGAATACGGGTAACAGCTTCTCCAATTCCCCCAGCCGCCGCAATGTGATTATCCTTAATCATCACCGCATCATCCAACCCCATGCGGTGATTAATCCCACCACCCACCGCAGTCGCGTACTTCTCCAACAGTCTCAGTCCTGGTGTAGTTTTACGCGTATCCACCAACTGAGCAGCTAAATCGGCAATTTTCTCTACATATATATTAGTTAGCGTGGCAATCCCACTCAAACGCATAGCTAAATTGAGAGCAACTCGTTCCCCCATCAGTAACGCATCCAGCGAACCATGAATTTCAGCTACTACCTGTCCTGGCTCACACCATGCACCTTCAGATGCAATCGCTACAAAGCAGACTTTTTCATTCAAAATCTGAAACACCCTAGCTGCAACTGGTAAGCCAGCAATTATCCCTGAAGCTTTAGCTATCCATTTAGCCGAGCCTAGCGTCACATCTTCTACTAGTAGTGAATTTGTTGTGCGATCGCCCCTGCCAATATCCTCCAACAACCAGCCACACAAAAGTGGATCTAAAACCAGCCAGGGCGGCAAAAGACCAGAATTCCTCACAACTTTATTGCTTCCTTTAGTGAGTTACAGCAATATTATAGCCTAAAACCTTTGCTGTCTAAGGCTTTCAGAGTCCCTAAAAAGTAGTCCAAAAAATTTTTGGAAAAAATAGTTGACAAGATAAAGGAGGTTAGGTATATTGAATAAGTGCCTGAAGCGGAGAGCTTAAAAGCGACGAGTTCAGGACACCGAACCTTGAAAATATTATAGTTTGAAAGCCATAAGACAACAAGTGGTTTGCGTCAAGAAAATCAAGAAAACT
>NZ_JBALCY010000023.1:0-40495 GCF_036917655.1 Nostoc sp. | reverse complement strand
AATCCCTACTACGGCAGTCTTGGAACATACTTCGCTGATGTGACTGGTGATGGCAAGGCTGATGCTATCGTTGTTAACAACGACAAAGTTACTGTGCGACGCTCTAATTAAGTGAATGGCATTCGCTAGGAAGTCAGCGCCCTGACTCGGCTACAACACTCAATCTGACCACTGCTTATAAAACTTTTTTGATAAACGGGCTGGCTTCCCTAATAAAAAATGGTTCCTTCCAGACGAGTTTATTTATGGTTGGTTTTGGGTATAGCGATGTCTACGACGGGCGTAGCTGCGGCCCCGATGCTATCCCTTTTTCTCAACATTAAAGCAACGATCGCTATCACTTTGCTATTTGATGCGATCGTTTTCGGATTGATGGTTGTAGACGGTTTGCAGGTGCGGCGTTCTCGCGTGCAAATTACCCGCGAACTACCGTCGCGATTATCCATTGGGCGGGACAATCCTGTGGTGCTAAAAGTAACATCGCAAAATACCGATGCCCTAATTGAAATCTGTGATTATTACCCAACAGGGTTTGGCGTATCTGCACCCGTACTTCATGCTCTTGTTAAGAGTAACAGCACCCAGGAATTGACGTATACCGTCAACCCGACACAACGGGGAGAGTTTCCTTGGGGAAATATTCAAGTCAGACAGTTGGGACTTTGGGGATTAGCTTGGGATGATTGGCAAATTCCCCAAAGTCTGCCAGTAAAAGTTTATCCTGATTTAGTGGGATTGCGATCGCTCACAATTCGTCTGACATTGCAATCATCAGGATCAATGCGCCAATCTCGTAAAACTGTTATTGGTACAGAGTTTGCCGAACTGCGGAACTATCGCACTGGTGACGATTTACGGTTTATTGATTGGAAAGCTACCGCTCGTCGGGTTGGGGCCTATGGTAATGCAACGCCACTGGTGAGGGTTCTGGAACCAGAACAGGAGCAAACATTACTTATCTTGCTTGATCGTGGACGGTTGATGACAGCAAAAATGCAAAGTTTGCAGCGATTTGACTGGGGTTTGAATGCAACTTTATCCTTAGCTTTGGCGGGGTTACATCGAGGCGATCGCGTGGGTGTTGGTGTATTTGACCGCCAGATGCATACGTGGATTCCCCCAGAACGCGGTCAACATCATTTGAATCAGCTAATTGATCGCCTAACTCCAATTCAACCAGTGTTATTTGAATCTGATTATTTGGGGGCGGTGACAAATGTTTTGCAGCGTCAAACTCGCAGGGCGCTAGTGGTAGTGATTACCGACTTAGTTGATGTCACCGCCTCTACAGAACTCCTGGCTGCACTCTCCAAGCTAGCACCGCGCTATCTGCCATTTTGTGTTACTCTGCGAGATCCGCAAGTTGATCGTCTGGCACATACCTTCACAGATGATGTTACAGATGCTTATGCCCGTGCAGTGGCACTCGATTTATTAATGCAACGACAAGTAGCATTTGCCCAGCTGAAACAAAAAGGTGTATTGGTACTAGATGCACCAGCAAATCAAATTGCCGATCAGTTAGTTGAGCGATATCTGCAACTCAAAGCGCGGAATCAACTTTAGTAGAGACGCGAAATTGAACTGGGCTTCTCTACGAGACGCTATCGCGAACGCCCCGCTACGCTAACGCGTCTCTACTAATCACGATTAAACAACCACAAAATTATTGTTGCTTAGTGACAATCCAGCTGATAGTTGGGCAAATTTTACCTGAGTAAACCCAGTCGCACTGCCATCTTGGTCAAAATACAATGCACCTTTAATAAAGTCATAGATAAATCGTTGATTGCTTGTCGTTGCAGATGTTCCCAGAGTAAACTGACTTTTCTGAAGTGAAGATGTTGATAAGCTGCCACCAAAAGCAGCAGCCGATACCTGAATCAGTTCATTGGTGGCGTTGAAATCATAAATAGTGTCAATGCCTTCATTGTAACTATTGAAAACAAAGACATCATTACCATCCCCTCCATAAAGGGTATCATTCCCGTTCCCACCGATGAGGATGTCATTGCCATTACCACCATCAAGGGTGTTATTCCCTAAGGCGGTTATGGCGGAGAGCAAATCATTGCCATTGCCCCCAGAGAGGAAATTATCGCCTGATGAATAGTCAATATTCAAGGAATCGTTACCAGCGCCACCGTTGAGAGTGTTATTGCCAGAGGCAGCATAGCGTCCGTAACCGATTTCCATGAAGCCAGAGGCGGAGAGAAAATCATTGCCATCGCCCCCAGAGAGCAAATTATTGCCTTCTGAAAAATCAGCATACAATTTATCGTTACCAGCGCCACCGTTAAGGGTATTATTGCCAGAGGTGGTAGTGGGAAGCCGTCCGAAATCAAAGTCGAATGAGCCAGAGGCGGAGAGATAATCATTAGACTTCTCCGAAAATGAATCTACAACCCTTGTGCAGCTTGGGCTGATACCTAATTTCTGGAGATGTCTATTGCCATCGCCCCCAGATAGCAGGTTATCGCCTGTTGAACCGTCAGTATACAAAAAATCGTTACCAGCGCCACCATTGAGAGTGTTATTGCCAGCGGTATTATAGAATTTGTGTCCTACGTTGCTGCGGGCGTAAAATGAGCCAGAAGCACTAAGAGAATCATTGCCATTGCCCCCAGAGAGCAGATTATCGCCTATTGAATCAGACTGAGAATTATCTAATAGAACATCGTCACCAGTACCACCAATGAGAGTATCATCGCCCGCACCACCGCGCAGCAAGTCGTTGCCACTCAAGCCATCGATGCGGTCATTACCCCCCTGACCATTGATTACATCATCTGAGTCATCAAAGCCGTTGACATTGTTGGAGAGGTCGTTAAGGAAGGTGACTGTGTTCAAGTTGAAGATAGTGCTTTGGGTGGAGTTAGCATTGAAGACATCAAAGCTATCCGTGATGCTAGTTTGCCCATCAAACAGGATATTGCCGACCTGAGCTAAATTGTCTAGGTTTTCCAGGGCAAAGTTTTGCAGAACCACTTTAGGACTATAAAACACCCCTTCAAAAATGATTTCTAGATTGTTGCCATTTTGAGTTAATAGCAGATTTCTCGGAGTTAATTGGTCATTTCCTCTAAATTGCAAGGTATCCAATTCGGTAATCACCGCTGCTGATGGATTTGAGCCTTTACCAATGCCACCGAAATCGGTGATGGTACTAACGTCAGTATCACCTTCGTCGTAAACAAATTTATCATTGCCACCGCCACCAGTTAAGATATTATTACCCAAATCAGTATAGATGGTGTCATTCCCATTGCCACCGTCTGGGTCAGCAGCAGATTCTGAGCAGTCAAGCCGGAACCAAGGAATTTGATGGTGTCTACTTCGGCAATGACTGTTGCTGTTGGGTTTGTCCCTTTACCTACGCCACCGAAATCAGTAATAGTATCAGTGTCGTAGCCGTCGCCCAAGTTGTAAACAAATTTATCTTTGCCACCGCCACCAGTCAGAGTATCGTAGCCCTTTTTCGCTGTGATGGTATCGTTGCCTGCTTTAGCGTTAATCGTGTCCTCGAAGTCGCTGCCTACTAGAGTATCATTACCGTTGGTTCCAATGACATTTGCCATAACTTTTACCTACCTAAATCGATTTTTTCAGTAACTTCAGTTCTCAACCTTGAGTTTAGTGCAGTTTTAGCGCCCAAAAATTCGCCGAAATTTGACGTTTTCGTGGCAGCGATGCCTGGGTTGGGCTACGCCTATTATTATGATCAAGATCAAGCGATCGCCTGGGAATATCTTATATGCAATAATCGTTACAAGTTACCAGAGTTAGAGCGCAGACATGAGCCAACTTTGCCCAGAACGCTTGCAAGCCATCCGCACCCATACCGAAAGTTGAGCAACAAAACCCAACATCTACTCTCTGTTAACACTAATTGCATTGAACAACCGAATGCAAGGTGCTTACAAAAGCACCTTGCAATCCGCACCGCTTAGTGATATAAAAACGCTAATTTCGATTAAACAACCGCAAAATTGTTGTTGCTTATTGACAATCCAGCTGATAGTTGGGCAAATTTTACCTGAGTAAACCCAGCCGCACTGCCATCTTGGTCAAAATACAGTCCACCTGTAGAAAAGTCATAGATAAATCGTTGAGCGATGGCTGTTGCAGATGTTCCGATGGTAAACTGGTTTTTCTGAAGTGAACCGGTTGATAACCCGCCAGCAAAACCAGCAGCCGATACCTGAATCAGTTCATTAGTGGCGTTGAAGTCATTAAGACTATCAAGACCTTCTTTGTAACTATTGAAAGCAAAGGTATCAGTACCAGATCCTCCATAAAGGGTATCATTACCAAAACCACCTGTCAGGATATCGTTGCCCAAACCACCATAGATTGTGTCATTCCCATTGCCACCGTTGAGGGTGTTCTTACCAGAGGCGTTAGAGGCAGAGATATAATCATTGCCAGCCCCACCAGAGAGTAGGTTATCGCCTTTTGAATTGCTAGCACTCAAGTTATCATCACCAGTGCCACCGTCAAGGGTGTTATTCCCTATGGAGCGGGAGTCGAATGTGGACGAGAGGTCGCGGGGTTCGTGCGGGTCTTGGTTGGGGGTGTACTTGTAGTAGCCAGAGATGGAGAGAGAATCATTACCATCGCCCCCAGACAGCAGGTTATCGCCTGTTGAACCGCCAGCACTCAAGGTATCCTTACCTGCACCACCGTTGAGGGTATTATTGCCTATGGAGCGAGAGTCGTAGTCGTCGTAGTTACTTCCTTGGTGGTAGCCAGAGATGGAGAGAGAATCATTGCCATCGTCCCCAAAGAGCAGGTTTTTGCCTGTTGAACCGCTAGCGCTCAAGTTATCGTTACCAGCGCCACCGTTGAGGGTGTTATTGCCATAGGAGCGAGAGTTAAAGTAGTCGTTTGCGTACACGAAGCTCTGGTAGCCAGAGACGGAAAGAGAATCATTGCCATCGCCCCCAGAAAGCTGGTTATCGCCAACGAGGGTATCATTCCCCGTACCACCAATAAGGGTGTCATCCCCCGCGCCACCAATGAGAGTATCATTTCCCGCACCACCCCGCAGCAAGTCGTTGCCACTCAAGCCATCGATACGGTCATTGCCCCCCTGACCATTAACGACATCATCTGAGTTATCTAAACCCGTAATATTGTTAGAGAGGTCATTGAGAAAAGTTACCGTGTTCTTGATGCCCAGGCTAGTTTCAGTGGAATTGGCATCTAGGACATTAAAATTGTCTGTAATGCTAGTTTGCCCATCAAACAGGATATTACCGATAGCTGCTCTGCCTCCAGAAGCTTTCAGATTCTCCAAGTTTTCTAGTTTGAAGTTTTGCAGGATAACTATGGTATTAGCCTTCCCTTCAAAGGCGATTTCCAGGTTGCTGCCATTCTCGGTAAGCAACAGATTTCGGGCAGTTAAGCCGGAACCAAGGAATTTTAGGGTGTCCACTTCAGCAATGACTGCTGCTGTCGGGTTAATTCCTTTACCTACGCCACCGAAATCAGCGATTGTATCAGTGCCGTCACCCAAGTTGTAAACAAATTGATCCTTGCCACCGCCACCTGTGAGGAAATCACCTCCCACACCACCAATGAGAGTATCATTCCCAATACCGCCCTGTAGCAAGTCGTAGCCGTCGGTTCCAATGATAATTGCCATAATTTTTACCTACCTAAATCAATTTTTTCAGTAACTTAAGTTCTCAATCTGCTGTTAGTGCTGTTTTAGGGAACAAATAACTCGCCAAAATTTCACATTTTCGGCATAGTTTAACGTCACCCTTGAGGATCGCCTTCGCTGAAAATACCTCGAAAAATCAAGCCAGAATGCCTAAAACTCACACTTGATAGTCGGTTTTGTTATCAATAGTCCTAATTATAATCAAGATCAAGCGATCGCATGGCGATGTATTGTCTCTAAGTAATAATTACTACAAGTTGCTAGAATTAAAACGCAGACATAATCCAACTTAGCCCAGAACACTTGCAAGCCATCCGCACCCATACCGAAAGTTAAGCAACAAAACCCAACATCTACTCTCTGTTAACACTAATTGCTTTTAACAATCGAATCCAAGGTGCTTACAAAAGCACCTTGCAATCCGTACCGCTTAGTGTGGAAAAACGCTAATTTCGATTAAACAACCGCAAAATTGTTGTTGCTTAGTGACAATCCAGCAGATAGTTGGGCAAATTTTACCTGAGTAAACCCAGCCGCACTACCATCTTGGTCAAAGTACAGTCCACCTGTAGAAAAGTCATAGATAAATCGTTGATTGCTTGTCGTTGCAGATGTTCCGAGGGTAAACTGACTTTTCTGAAGTGAACCTATTGATAACCCGCCACCAAAACCAGCAGCCGATACCTGAATCAGTTCATTAGTGGCGTTGAAGTCACCAAGACGATCAACACCTTCATTGTAACTATTGAAAGCAAAGGTATCAGTACCAGATCCTCCATAGAGGCTATCATTACCTTTGCCACCTGTCAGGATATCATTGCCATTACCACCATCAAGAGTGTTATTGCCTAATGCGCTGTAGGCGGAAAGAGTATCATTGCCATCACCCCCAAGGAGTAGGTTCTTGCCTGTTGAATAATCAACAATCAAGTTATCGTTACCAGCGCCACCATTGAGGGTGTTATTGCCAGATGTTCTCCGATAGACTGCCTGGTCGTCGCCTAAGTAGTTGTCGTACTGGTAGCCAGAGGCGGAAAGAGTATCATTGCCATCGCCCCCATTCAGTAGGTTCTTGCCTGATGAATAATCAACATTCAAGTTATCGTTACCAGCGCCACCATTGAGGGTGTTATTGCCAGTGGTACCAAAATAATTTCCTCCCCAGCCGTAGCCGTAGTCAGAGGCGGAAAGAGTATCATTTCCATCGCCCCCATCCAGTAGGTTATTGCCTGATGAATAGTTAACATTCAGGTAATCCTTACCAGCGCCACCTTTGAGGGTGTCATTGCCAGAGGTATTCCAATACCTGTAGCCCTCGAAGTCAGAGGCAAAGAGAGTATCATTGCCATCGCCCCCAGAGAGCAGGTTAGCGCCTGTTGAAATGTTAGCACTCAAGTAATCATCACCAGTGCCACCGTTGAGGGTATTATTCCCAACGGCAAGATTGACGGAGAGAGTATCATTGTTATCGCCACCAGAGAGCAGATTAGCGCCTGTTGAAAACATCGCATTCAAGTAATCGTCACCAGCGCCACCGTTGAGAGTGTTCTTACCAGAAGCGCCATCTCGGTAGCTACCAGAGGCACTAAGAGTATCATTGCCATCGCCACCAGAGAGCAGGTTATTACCTGTTGAAATGCCAGCACTCAAGTAATCGTTACCAGCGCCACCGTTGAGGGTGTTCTTACCAGAAGCGCCATAGTCAGACGCGGAGAGAGTATCATTGCCATCGCCACCAGAGAGCAAGTTATTACCTGTTGAAATGTCAACATTCAAGTAATCGTCACCAGCACCACCATTAAGGGTGTCATTGCCCGCACTATCAATGAGAATATCATTTCCTATATCACCTTGCAGCAGGTCATTCCCCGTACCACCAATGAGAGTATCATTCCCTCTACCACCAACGAGAGTATCATTCCCCGGACCACCCCGCAGCAAGTCGTTGCCACTCAAGCCATCGATTTTGTCATTACCCCCCTGACCATTAACGACATCATTTGAGTTGTCTAAACCCGTAATATTGTTGGATAGGTCATTGAGGAAGGTCACTGTGTTCTTGATGCCGATGCTAGTTTCAGTGGAGTTGGCATCCAGGACATTAAAATTGTCCGTGATGCTAGTTTGCCCATCAAACAGGATATTACCAAAAGCTGGTTTTGTTCTAGAAGCTTTTAGATTCTCCAAGTTTTCTAATTTAAAGTTTTGCAGGATGACTTTTGTACCATCTTGCCCTTCAAAGGTGATTTCCAAATTGCTGCCATTCTGGGTGAGCAGTAAATTTTGGGCAGTGAAACCAGCACCTTGGAATTTGATGATATCCACTTCGGCAATGACTGCTGCTGTTGGATTTATTCCTTTACCTATACCACCAAAATCGGTAATAGTATCAGTGCCGTCGCCCAAGTTGTAAACAAATTGATCCTTGCCGCCACCACCAGTCACGGTGTCGTTGCCCCTGTTCCCGATGATGGTATCGTTGCCAGCTTTACCGTTAATCGTGTCCGCGCTGTTACCACCAAGTAGAGTATTATTACCGTTAGTTCCAATGATATTTACCATAACTTTTACCTGACTAAATCTATTTTTTTAGTAACTATTAAGTTCTCAGCCCTAAATTAGTGCTGTTCTAGAGGACAATAACTCGCCGAGAGTTGACACTTTTGGTATACTTTTGTGTCTCTCTTGAAAGAGAGTAATTTTTCTCGAAAATCCAATCTATTGGCCAGCTTGCAAGTAGCACCTATTTAAGTATCAAAGTCTCACGCACTATACAAATCCATGATCTATGAATTAACTCAAATAAGTCGTTTAGGCTTTTTTTAACCATCCTTTATAGAATAGCGTAGGCGTAGCCCAACGCAGGCATAGCTGAAAAAGCGTTGTCAAATCAAGCTTGAATGCCTCAAATTCACACTTGATAATTTGGTTTTTTTGTCAATGAGTCAGTCCTACTCTCTTAAAAATAGAGAACAGTTAACTCTTGATAGGGAAAGGGATTTTTATAACCCCGTTGTGGGCTATTGCCCGTGGGTGTTTAGCTTAAAAATACAGAACATCTAAATAACACTGTGATAACCATATATGAATATTTACTGAGATGTCTATACTGAAAGCCACATCTTTGCATACTCTTCACATTAAATGCTGTTTGTGTATATAAAAATACTTAAAATTGTGTATTTCTAACATTTTGATAGTCAATAATTTGCAGAAAGCAGCAGGTAATGTGAAGTTTGATCGATTCGCGGAGCGTGTCGTTCGCGGAGCGTCTCCGACAGGAGAAGACAGCCTTCCAAGGGAGGAAACTTGTTAGATCCTTGAAATAATAAAAGACGATAAGCGTACCCTACGCAGAGGCTACAAAGGTGTGAATGATGGGAGAACCTATAATCTTGACACTTATGTGGTGGGTAAGTTTGCCACTGGCAGCATTGGGCATCAACTGGTCGCAGGTTTTAATCTCACCAGGAATACTGATGATACCATGAATAGTAACCGCCAAATTGCTGCTATTAACCTGTTTAACCCGGTGTAGGGTAGCCAGCCATTCGGTGATGTTAGCTTTTCTACACACCAAAAGAACCAGATGCTCCTTATCAACTTAGGCTCAAACCCCCACAAGGCGAAACCACAGCAGTCTATGTCAATCCTTACCTGGTGCAATTATGGGCAGCAGTGTCAGCGATCGCGGGAAAAATTGCGTTGGGAACTCAAAAAGATATTAGCCCAAGGCGTTGAGCACGAGTAAACCTGCTTTTGCTTTCCAACAGAAGCTAGCAGATGAGCCAAAGATTTTTGGTAAGGTCATTCGCGCAGCTGCCATGAAATGACAACTCAACTTAATAGTACCCTCAAGGGTACTACTAGATACATTTTTTAGTTGATATCATAGCTTTTAAGTACAGCGATGGAGGCAATCTTTCCTCTAGCTGGCATTAAAAATTACAGGTTAAACAAAAATGATCATGAATTCACTCAAGAAGTCCATGCGCTTGACCAAGATTTTAGCATTTGCTCTATCATTTCTGGTTTTCTATTTCTCTACATCAGCGATCGCAGCGCCAAGCACCCTTGCTACCTTAATTATCACGGAAAAAGCGACAATTACTGGAGGAAAGTTGAGTATCGACACAACACATCCTTTGCCAGCTACAACAGTTATTCGCTCTGCTAAACTTTCCTTACCGGCTGGTGAAACTGGAACAATTAATAAGATTAAAATTACTAGCCCAAATGGACTTGAATTCGGTTGTCAAGATATTCAAGTGAAAGACGGTGTTGATTTAATTAAAGCCTGTGGTGGTCCTGCTGTTTTAGAAGCAGGAGGAGCGATTACTTATGTAGCTGAAGGAAGTGGTTTTGCACCAAAACTTAACACCAACCTAACAGTTGTTTTATCGGATGATTTTTAGACACCAGTTTTAGCTCGACTTTATCCATTTTTTGGCAACGCTCAATCTGACGCTGAAAGCTTTGTGGGACAATAGTTTTACTTGTTCGATTTCACCGAGAATCCGTGACATGGAAAAAGTTTTTGCCAAAAAGCTAGGGTTTTGCTGTATCAAGGAAACCAAGTTCTTAATTTTGGATAAAGTCGAGTTTAGAGGATGTTTGAAAAGTATTTGGCTGTGATTTTAGGCACTTATTTATCTCCCATAACCTCCCTTAAAAAGCAGGGCTGTTTCATTCCCTAAAAGACGCTGATTTACAAGCGTTTCAAGCAAAAAAATCAGGTTACTAAAAAATCTGATTGGACAAGAAAATGGTGATCACACTTAAATTTATCCGTTGAAGTGGTAATTTTTATTTTTCCCACTTCCCTAAATTTCCCAGTGAGTACTCTTGACAAAATCATGACCTTATAGAATGAAACACCCCTGCCCTTAAAAAGGGGGGAACTGGAATTAAAATCCCCCAATTTATCGGGGGATTTAGGAGAATCTAGAACGTTTTGATACCTACAATAGAACTTTTCAAACAACCTCTTAACCGGAATTACAATTACAAGTTTAGTGAATAAGTCGCTCTAACTTTTATTCCAGGCACAAATTAGCCTTATCGGCTTAAGCAGTCAGCATTTGCGCTTGGAATACATTGTGCTATGTGAATACATTACTTATGTCAATAATTTATCCCCTAACACATTTCAGTCTTGCCTTGAATGAATGCGTTTTAGTAGGCTGGGCAATTCGTTTGTGGCGGCAATCAACCAGCCTAGCAATGATTGTATAGGCATCGGTATTTGGATAATCAGGGTTCCAGTGAGTTTACGACACTTTACTCTATTATTCTCTCATAAGAGTGATGGAAGAGCGTTAATGCTACTTTCTGAGTAGAGGTGTAATTTGGCAACACTTGATTCAATTTTGCTTCATTGAGATGTAGATGATCTGACAACACGGCAGAGATAACATCCCGAAAATCAGTAGTAATAGCCAAGTCCCTACCTTGGTAAAGTTGGGCTGTAGATAAACCAGGCCATTCACCGTAAACTTTACCACCGCGAATATTACCGCCCAAAACCCACATGACATTTCCATGACCGTGGTCAGTACCACCGTTATCATTTTGCTTGACTGTACGACCAAACTCGGACATCACGACAATTGTCGTATTCTGGTAAACGCTCCCCAAACCTTTGACCAAAGCGGTCAAACCTGAACCCAATTTTTCTAGGTTCCGAGCTAACTGTCCTTGAGTGCTACCTTGATTGACATGAGTATCCCAACCCCCCAAAGCCATAAACCCTAATTCAATTCTGGGGTCTTTGAGCATTAGTTGCGCCAATCGTTGGGCATCGCTGGCGAAGCCATCAGGTGAAGGCGCACCATTATTCGCCATTTTCATTTCACTATCTAGGTCATTCATGATCGCCTGACGCGCCATCTGTCCTTGGCGATAGGTCTGACTTAGGGCATCATTACCGCTATAAAGTTGGTTAAATGCTGCTGCTAATTGAGGACGATCTATTGGCAAAGGTCTGTTAGCATTTCTCCCTGATGCGATGTTAGCTACAGGCATCCGTCCAGAAAAAATCCAGGGTGTTGTTTCTCCGACACTTACTGCTTGGATGGGTGTTTTTTGAGAAATCACCCCTAGTAAACGATTCATCCAACCATTCGGAGTATGTTTGTCACCAGGCGTAGCGTTTTCCATGTATTCTTGAGCATCAAAGTGAGAACGAGTTGGATCGGGAGAACCACAAGCGTGAACAAATGCCAAACTGTTCTGCTGCCATTCGGGCATCAAAGAAGCTAATGCTGGATGCAACCCAAAGCGTCCATCTAAATCTATTACTCCCCCTTCCTTCCCTGGTTGAGGAATAGAAATTTGCGGTCGGGCTTGATAGTAAGCTGTTTCTGAGTAAGGAACCACGACGTTTAAACCGTCTACTGCCCCCCGGAGGAAAATTACAATCAAGCGCTTCTGGTCACTGTTTGGGGTAGCGGATCTAGCTATCCAAGCATTGCTGCTTACGGCTGTGATTGCGGAAGCTGAAAAAATTCCACCTTGGATTAGGAAGTTGCGTCTTTTCATAATTAAAATTACTGAGTTATGGCTGTTTTAAATTCGGTAGAATACAAGTTCTTTGTAAAAACATAGAAATATCTGATCTTCACTGTATCTGGGTCAGAACTGCTATGTCAGCAACCCAGGTCTTTAGACACTGCTGCTTTCGCGTAAGCTTTGAAGCCGTGCTGACTAGACCACTTAATGATTTGAGTTTTATAACTTCACAATTGTGTAACTAACGATGCATAAATTCTGGACTGCCCAAAATTAAAGCACTATGGATTTGAGGGGAACTAGAGGCGATCGCCTTTTGCGTTTTCACTGAAAAAGAATTGCCCAATGTATTAGTTAGTTGCAAAGCATCTACAGGAATACTGGGAGACTTTTGTAAAAGTCCTTGGCCTGTGCCGATTTTCTCCTGTCCTGGTGTTCTCTCCCTCTCTTCCATATTTGTGGGGATGCTTGATAAGGGTAAATTTCCATTGGCGATCGCTGATGCAAAGCTGAGGCGGCGGTTCATTGCATCAGGATTTAACCACACATCTGCTGTGTTTTTGTAACCGTCTGGAGTTTGGCAACCGTATAGGGGCATTCCCAACTGTTGCAGCAGATTGGAGATTGGTTTTGTGTTCTTCACTTCGACACCCGTGGCTCGTACTGCCGAGATAGCGTATTGATAGGGTGTTTTAAACTTGGCATTAAAGTTTTTTGCATCCCAGAATTCCCGGCTGTGGAATAGGGTTTTAAGAACCTCACGAATATTGCCATCAGTGGCAAGATAACGTTGTGTGAGATTGTTTACCAGAGTAGTTGGGGGAAGATCGCTGACAAAATATTCAGCTATCTGATAGCTGATGTGACGTGCAGTTGCCGGACTTCGAGCCAAAATATCCAAAGCTTCCTCACCTTGGGCTTCACCACCACTTTTAATTGTGTGTCCCAGGAAAACTTTGTCGCTAAAATCATGACGCTTTGGGTTGAAGTAAAATCCGAAACTATTATCTGTCTGCTGACCGGCACGACTGAAACCCCAACCACTTAAAATCCGCGCCAGAGCAATCACATCTTGCTGAGTATAACCTTCATCCACACCGAGAGTGTGTAGCTCCATCAGTTCGCGGGCATAATTCTCATTCAAACCTCGGACATTACCTTGGGCATCAGGGCGGCTGTCAGCCCGATTTTGGAAGTTGTCCAGATAAAACTGCATGGCTGGATGATGAGCTGTTGCCCCTAACAGGTCACGAAAGCGACCCAAAGCATAGGGTCGAATCGCCTGTTGTTCATAAGCTCCTACCCAGAGGCGATCGCGTCCTTTAGCAGCATCTACATTAAAATGGTTATACCAAAAGTCCACCATCACTTCCTGGAGTTGTCGCTGACTGCTAGTTGCCTGTAATAATCGCGCCTGGACTGCCTCATTTAGCACCTTTTTAGCCCACTTGTTGGCAGCTTTTTTTTCTGACTGGCTGGGTTTTTGTCCTGGGAGATGAGTTGTGCCATATTCTAAGAGTTCCACTGGATTCAAGTGGAGAGTATCTAGCTGCTTTAGTTGGCTGGTGAGACTTTGTGGTTCGGGAATCGATTCGGGTGAGAGCTGCTCTTGAATGTATCGCTCTACACCCATAGACTCCACTCTTTGCACATCTTCGGGACGAGGGCCAAAGCTGAGGCGATTTATTATATGTAATACTTTTGGGTCAACAGGTGTGGAGGCTGCATGACTGGGGTCAATTCCTCCCAGTAAGATCAACAGCAACAATACCCAATATTTCGGCTTTACAGTCATAGAGTTAATTGTGCTGTGCTATAGGTGGGGGATTTTTCTTATACATGCGATCGGCAAATTTCTGTCGTTGCTCTGGGTTCAAAATTTCCCGAATCGCAAGCGTATTTTCAAACTGGGTATCAGCAAGCTGCTGCTTTACAAGCTTGATTTGGTTATATTTACCACGCACTTGCTCTTTAGTAGCTGTCCCTGCTATCAGGTCATGTAATTCCTGTTCCCCTTGACGTATCTCCTGTGATTTTTGGGCTATCTGCTGTTTGGATTGATTACGAATTTCCTTAATCTGTTGCAGTTGCTGGGATGTCAAATTCAAATCCTTGAGCCATCCCCCTGATTTACCACGATTTGGATGAGGTACATTTGTGGGGGTTTGGGCAATGACTTGGCGTGAAACTAAAGTTGGCTTGGCCAGAGCAATAGTGCTACCAAGGACAATCATCGCCACCGCCAAAATGGAAACACGACGGATTAACATCAAAGCGATCTCCTATTCAGTATCTAAATCTGTAAAATGCCATACATCACTTTCCAGATGTTCGTTACTGACTGTACCTTGCCAATTGCTTTCAATAAAAGTTTCTAATGTGGCAAGTTCAGCCGGACTCGGTTGAGCCGGTATGAAGGCACGGTAGCCAACTATAGCAGATACTAATCCAGCAGCAAGGGCAGGCAGAACTAACCTCAGCCTTGAATAGTGGCGTAAGGGTGCTTGAGGCCAAGTTTTCACCTGTTGTAAAATTTGTTGTTCCAAATCAGGCGAGGCTGGCGGAACTTCTGGGCGATGTTGGCAGAGAAAATTAATTAGGTCAGAATCATCATTGGGGAGCTGAGTCATAGCTGTACTCCTTGGTTTTGGAGAAATTGACGCATGGCAGCACGAGCATGGAATAGGCGTGACTTGACTGTTCCCAGGGGAATGTCTAGAATTTGTGCTACCTCTTTTTGAGGTACTTCTTCCAAATCATGCAAAACCAATATCGTGCGATGGTCAAAACTTAGGTTTGCCAGTCCCCGTTGCACAAGGTCTTGATAATGCAGATTCATTAACTCTGGGGCTTCCTGTTGGGTAGGAGTTTTTTCACTCAGAATCTGTAATTGAGTTCGCCTTTTAACATCTGCCTGTCGCTGGTCATAAGCCACGTTCCAAGCGATTCGATATAGCCAGGTGGAAAATTTTGCTGTTTGGCGAAACTTGGGTAATCCTTTCCAGGCTTGCAGAAACACTTCCTGCACCACATCATCCAGGCAGGCAGGAGTACAGAGTTTGTAGAGGATTGACCTCACTCTTTGCTGATGGCGACGGTAAAGCTGACCGTAGCTTTGGGTATGACCTCGCAAGCACTGCTGTACTAGATAACTGTCAGATTCGCTTTCTGATTCACCAATCAATTGATTTGTTTTTGAAATCTTGGCTGGCACAACTAACACCTGAGGCGTTCTCCTCTATCCGTTTCGTTGCTTGTATTTATTAGACTGGATGAATGGGAAAAAGGTTCAAATGGGTTAGAAGTTGGGGCATAAACAACACCTGTTCAAGGTAACTACGGCTCTCAATACGTAGCAATTCATTTACTAATATCTAGTTTTACTAAGTTTAGGTAAGTATTTTAGACCAGCCGAAACGTGTAATATCTGACTATATATGAAGTGCCATCCAGATCCACGCCACACAACCAGCAATTGAGAACACGGCTGGTATTTTTTGAAAGCCGTCTCCCCTAATTGAACCTTTTGTGAAAGAAATAAGTCTAAAACTATAGATTTCTGGTTCAATCAAAGGTATGTCTTTATGAACATGAAAAGAATTCTCTCATCTTGTTTGTTAGGCGTTTTGCTAACTTCGAGTGTTTTCGCAGAGCGTGCATCTGCTCTAGAAGTAATTTTGGGAAACGATCACCGACATGAGTGGCGCGAACGAGAACAAGCGAGGCTAGTATTGCTACGTAGAGAGCGTGAAGAACGTGAGCGCCGTGAATGGCAACGTAGACAACATGAAAAACGTGAATGGCGCTCTAGACATGAGTATGACTATCGATAAGAAATCACTCTCAGTTAAGAGATTAGCACTTAATACACTAGATCGATAAAAAGTAGAAGGGAGGCAATAACTTCCCTTCTTTTGTGGCATCAGAGGAAAAATTTTCAAAAGGGAATGGCACTCGACCAACCAGTTTTTTCAATAAATCAAGTGAGCCGTCCAGGTTGTCGCTAAAGATGCGAGAGTAAGTTTTCAGAATCATTGTACATGCAAAATTTTGATTCGCTAGATATCATTTTTGGGTAAGTTAGTAAATAAATAAGTCCGACTCTGCAATATTTATTTACAACGTTTCCCATTTTGCCGTTATCTCGGTGGACACCCAATAATGAGCAAGTAATAAATGCTGCTTAATTGTCATGACTCGTAACCGCTAATTTACTTATATTGAATCTGCTGGAATCTCTAGGATTTATCGTCATAATTCCTCCAATTATTGAAATACGTTGTTGTTGAATCCACGTTAAACCTGTGGTCGATTACCTTTTATAACACTAGCAATGAAAGCATAGCTTTTGCCCCTCAAACGACTTAATCTAGGGAAAAGTTAGAGAAAAATTAGTTAATTAGCAGGTGAATAATTATATGGAATTAAAAGCACAAAACTGGAAAAATTTGACAGCAAACCATTTGTGCGACTGGCACGGTATTTGGACAAGATATTCGCCCCAAGGAGAAGTTACCGAGTCGTTTCGTAGTCTGAGAAGCTTTCAGAGCAATCCACAGCACACAGAAATAGCTCACACTAATCGCTATATATATGCTGATGGCACAATCAAGTCAGAAAGTTGGGAATATAACTTGGAGTCTAATAGCTTACTTGATGGGGTTTTTCACCCCCAAAGTCAGTGGATGAGGGGGTTGTTCTTTGAATCAGGTCATGCTGCTTGGGTGACAATGCAGTTAAAAATTGACTCCTTTTTTGCTGTTGAATTATTTTTTAAGGACGAGGAACTACGACATAGTGTCGGTATTGTTTACGATCAGCAAGGAGCTTTGTTCCGAACGGCGAACATTCGTGAAGATGCTACAGGTTTCCCTAGTAAATACTGGTCTAAAGAAATAGAACAGGTATCTGAGAGAAATCTGAGTGGCAATTGGCAAGGAACCTCCGTCACCATTACCCCTGATTTAAAGATTTCTGAGCCTGTACCAACTCAACTACACCCTAGTTGGGAAGGACAAAATACCTTCTTTTTACCTGACGGAGTTTCTATCAGTTGTCCAGATAAAGTCAGTGTTGGTACTCCTTTGATTCTGGCAGCGAATTGGCTGGTGACAGACTCCAAATTGCAACAATTGAGCGTATTGTATGATGAGTCTGGCGCTTTTGCTGCACTGACTCTGGAACTCCTGCACATTTGATCCTCCCGAATTGGTGGGCTTTGCCAATATAGCCAAGGGACTTCCAAAAAATAAAATAATCAACTAGTAAAAATGTACTCTTAATTTTTGTTGATTAATTTATTCTTTGGAAGTCCCTTAAGACCGGACTCAATCCCTCAGAAGCGCCATAAACTGCCGCTGCTAGTCCAGTAGGCCCACCACCCACAATCGCCAAGTCATAGAAAGACCGCTCTGCCTGGGTTTGCAGTCCAATTTTAGCGGCAATATCTAAATTAGATGGTTGAATTAATCTGGAAGCATCGGGAAACAGCAGCAAGGACAATTGCTGTCTACCATCAGCTTGTGCGTATTCCACCAGTTTTGCGGCATCTTGCTCCAGTTCAATGTTTAACCACTTGTATGGAATCTGGTTACGCGCCAGGATGTTACTCAACAATTGCAGTGCCTAGCCGTTGTCTTCAGAAATCTGTCGTCAAAATATTTACTGTTTAACCAGTTGCTTTAAACGAAAGTATGCCTCTTCTGGTGTCAGCGCAACTGATTGACTTTCATTAGGCATGTAAAATACCCAGGTATCAGGAAAGTAATGCACCACAAAGCTTGGAATCAGACCCAAACTTACTGCTTGCTTTCCGAGTTTTTCAGCTTGTTCCTCTAAACTCAGTTGGTCATGAAATGGGTGTTCAGCCATACTTTTTCATCTCCCTGCACTTTATTTGACCCTGTAAGAACGTTCAATACCCGCATTGCACAAATCACTTAAAAGTGATTCACCATGTTCCAGAATGACTTGAGAATATTTTGGTAGTAGACCTAAATAATTTCAAATATGCTTTTGTAGAGAATCATAAAGCTATTTTGGTCATTCAGTCTAGCCCAATGTCTGTTTCTCCAAATCCTCCGGTACTCATAACTTGGATAATGTTGAGTTGCTTTAATCAGGGAAGAGGGTACAGGGGATACCTATAACCTATTCACTCTAACGAGGGAGACTAGTACACCTGGCGCGTAAATCCAGCTAACATCTCAATTAACAAGACTTAAGGCAAAATCCCCTTGTTAAAGATAGGCAAACTGACGCCGTGCACTAGCTACAATTAAGCTAAATCTTTGGCGTTTCATGTGACGCCGATAGCGTAGCTTGCTTCCCTGTTCGCGGAGCGTCCCGTAGGGAAGGGGTACGCCAACGGCATAGCAACTCTTAGAGACGCTACGCGTAGCTTGCTTCTTTGCAGGAGTACGCTTAGAGCGAGTCTTCTCCCAAAGGGAGACGCCAAGGGCGAACGAGCGTCACAGCCTGTCGTAGACATCGCTCAATCACGTTAGGATACTTAGTTAGGTGTTCCTCATCAAACGGTAATTTACTTATGAGCCAACTTGAAGACATTCAAGCTGAGTACGAAAAGTTTCCTGAAGCATTTGAGAGTGTAATCATTAGCACCGTGAGTGCCCAGGCAATACCCAATGCTAGTTATGCTCCCTTTGTAATGGATGATTCCAAGAATATCTACATTTACGTCAGTGGTCTTTCAACTCATACCAAAAATCTCTATGCCAATCCTCATGTTAGTGTCTTGTTTATTGAGGATGAAGCTAAGAGTAATCTAATTTTTGCCCGTCGTCGTTTGAGTTTTGATTGTACAGCAACTTTGATAGAGCGTGAAACTGACAAGTGGAATCAAATTGTTGAGCAATTTCAAGGGCGCTTTGGTCAAATCATCGAGGTTTTGCGCGGCTTGTCTGACTTTCGGATTTTCCAGTTAACTGCGAGTGAAGGTCGTTTTGTAGTTGGTTTTGGGGGAGCGTATCACATCAGTGGTGATAACCTCAATCAAGTTGTTCAAATCACAGGAGATGCCGGCAAAAAGCAAGGATGAATTATGAATTAGTTTAACTGTATGCAAATTAAATATAGAACAGCTTAGAAGACAAAAAGTTTACTTCCTCTGGGATTTATCGGTAAGCTTTACTTTATACCTCATAATTTTGCCTTCGGGTAAAGTGTTATTAAACTAAACTTTTTAATTTTATGCTTCAGTTTAAACCTCCTGGCTTTGGACATAAACTTATCCATACATCCTTGGGGGCAATGGTTTACTATACCCAAACGAATGCACCTTGGGCGATGCCTGCGGCGGGCGGAGCGATCGCTGATACTGAAGATTTACGCCCACTACTGTTTCTCCACAACTTTGGTGGTGGGGCGTCTGCATATGAATGGTCTAAAGTTTACCCGGCTTTTGCCTCTAATTACCATATTTTAGCCCCCGATTTAATCGGCTGGGGAGAATCGGCTCATCCAGTCCGGGATTATAAAATTAGGGATTATCTCAGCACGATCGCAGAGTTTATCATCCAAACTTGTCGTCAGCCGGTGACGGTGGTAGCCTCGTCTCTAACAGCCGCTTTTGCTATCCGCCTAGCTATTGTTCAACCCAATTTATTCAAAGCACTGTTTTTGGTGTCACCCTCTGGATTTGATGATTTTGGACAAGGTGCTGGACGCAGACTTCCGCTTTCGGTGATCAATACGCCTCTGTTGGACAATTTTATTTACATGCTTGGTGCTGAAAATGAAATTGCAGTCCGAAATTTTTTACAAAGTTTTCTTTTTGCCAAGTCACAACGAGTATCTCAAGAAATGGTGGAGGCTTATTTAACCTCTGCACAACAGCCTAATGCCAAGTTTGCCGCTTTAGCATTTTTGCGGGGTGATCTTTACTTTGACCTGAGTTTATATATTCAGCAACTGACAATTCCCACCGTCATTTTTTGGGGAGAAAAGGCACAATTTACTAGCATCAAATTAGGAAGACGCTTGGCAAATTTAAATATAAGGGCAATTCAAGATTTTTATGCGATCGCAGATGCAGGAATATTACCTCACTTGGAAATGCCAGAAGTTTTCATTGGTCTATTGCAAAGGTATCTTTAGGAGTTAGGAGTTAGGAGTTAGAGTTAGGAGTTAGGAGTTAGAGTTAGGAGTTTGGAGTTTGGAGTTAGGAGTTTGGAGTTTGGAGTTTGGAGTTTGGAGTTTGGAGTTAGAGTTAACTTTCGCCTGTTACTTAGAGAGCAACTGTGCATTTAATGCTTTCGTGATGCGATCGCTAGAAACTTCCTAGTGAGCTAGAGTGTAAATATCAAGGCTTTCACTAAGTTGTTTGAGCCTAACACTAATGGCTTTTTGCAGTTGGCGCAATTCATACCAAGCCAATGTCCGACCATCTTCAGGTGTATTAGTAGTACCCAACATTATCTCTAGCAAAATATTCAGATATTCCCCTTGCAGTGAACGGCGGATGCTAGAAATTGGCTTTGGTTTTTTTGAGGCAAAAACCTCTGTCCAGATGCCTGTTTGCAGAGTGTCGAACAGTTCGGGCATTGAAAGTGCTTGCCCAGGCTGGGTTTTTAATTCTATATCTTGTAAACGATTGAGCCGATCGCTGTCTAATAGCGATCGCAGTACGGCACTTTGGAAGTTCAAAATACTTTCGTGAATTGGATAATCAAGGCGGTTGTTAGGTACAGAACTACCCCAGTGTTCCCAGCGCAAGGGTGCCAGTTGATTCAGTAATTTTGGAGAAAAACTGAAAGCATCAAATTGGCGAAAATCTTCCTTTTTACCTTTAGCAAGATTATTTTCAGCACTTGCTAAGTTTTCAACATATGGGAGTGCATTTAATTGTTGTACATCAATATTTGAAAGCTGGTTTCCCCCGCGTAATTAGTTACTAGTAACAAGTTAAACAGTATTAATACTATACAGATTCCTAATTTGCTTATCCAGTATTTCATCCTTTGGCTTTCCACCTGAAGCAGTTCTCGTGTTGATGAAAAAATGTGATTAATTTGTTATCTGCAAGTTCCTCAAATATTTATGAATTACGGTATAAATCCACTCAGTCAGACAAACAACGCCTCTAGCCTAAAAGTCGTGTGACTATTGATTATTATTAGTAGCTCTCTAGGAATTATCCATTAATTATCTATATCTTAAGATAGATAATTTACACATCTAAAGATACATGTTTTTTTACTTCTATCTGTATTCAAAACTAAATCTAGCATTAAAAATGTATTTAGTGCTACAAAAGTTATTTCACATCTGACTCTAACTGTTAACGACATACAGTTAAGTGGGTAGGCGCAATTAGAAATCATTTCAGGACTTACGCAAAAAAGTTCTGAAGTAGGGGTAATTCATGAATTACCCCTACGACAAATCAGGTTTTTGAGACAATTTTGCGTAAGTCCTACATTTATAAAGTAAATCAAAAGTTAGGGTGCGTTACGGCATTAGCCTAACGCACCGCTATCTACAGCAGTTTGCAAGTAATTAAGGTACACAATGCAGGACTCAAAATCAGATATAAAGAGTTTCTACCTCATGCTTCCAGCAAGAACAGCCTCCTGCCTTAAAACCCGTAGCTTTGTACTTCATGCAAAAGAAAACTGCTGTAACATGGTGCATTAGGTGCTCCCATCGTGTTTATCGTGACAAATCATCTCAAAATATGCGCTTAATCCACCTTACAGTAATTTTCTTTTTACTTTATAAATAGCTTCTTAAATCTAAGATGTCATTGCGAGGAACGAGGTAATCGCGAATACTTGGATTACTTCGTTTCTCGTAATGACAGACCAGATGATATTTATCTATGCTCATCTACATTATGTCCCATATTTATAATAACTATAGTTTTTTCGCTTTAATATTCTCCTGATTTGAGAACTACTTAACTCCATCCCGTTTGCTTGCTCTGGTAAATATGTGGCAGATAGCTCAATTGTTATGTAAACTCTCCAGAGAAAGGCAGTATTGCTCGTTGCTCCTGCTCATAGCCGAATTGCAAATATCGATGCATTTAACAAATCATCTCTTCCCCAAGATTTAAAAAGTCTTTATTTTTTATAAATTAAATATGCCTTTTGTTAGAAGGATAATTACCTTTTTATAGTTAATCTTTATTTGTACTCAAAAAAACAAGCTAATTAGCATGATAAATTTGATTTCTAGGACGATAGGTCACATCAGTTCCCTGCTTAAAGGACTTCAGGTAAAATCTTTTTTGGCTGTTGTTATAGTTGGTTTTCTAGTGCTGACGACGAATGTCAGTTCTGGGCAAAATGACAAATCATTAGGCGAGAGAGTTCGCGAACAGGTAGAGCAAAATGATGCTCAAAGACCGAAAACAGTAGGGCAGTGGAATAAAGATGCTCGTGAAACGGAAGGTTCTCCTGGTGAACGACTTCAGAAGATTGGACAACAGTCAGCAGAAGCCTTGAAAGAATTTGGGTCGGGGTATGTAGAAGGTGCTCAGAAAACTGCTAGTGATGTAGGGGAAAGTGCAGCACAGACAGGCAAAGATATCTCTAACCAAGTTCGACGCTAAATGCGTTACAATATTTTATTGGCAGCGAGTACTTATAACTTTTCGCCAATAAATGAGTCACATAGGGACGCTGGGTCTAACCAACGAACTCTTCTAATACTTGGGTAACGCGCTTACCCTTGCTGATAAAAGATTGTAGCCGTTTCTCAGTTGCATAAAATATAAGTCTTTAGTAGGGGCGCACAGCTGGCTGTGCGCCCCTACTGCGTATTGCATCCAAAGGAAAATTGCTAATTTTGAGTTGCCGCAGCTACGCCAGTCGTAAACATCGCCTGCACCTTGTTGGATGCATCTGCACTGCAAAATCCAGATTAATACCAGATAAGAGATAACTTTAAGTAATATCCTATAGCAATCCGATTTGATTTCTGAAATTATTTGCGTAGGCTGGGAGTGGGGAGTAGGGAAGAAGCCTCTTTGAGTTGTACTGAATTTTTTCAAAAATCAAATATGAGTCCTATAGTAAGTTGGCATAAATAAAGTGAACTATTAGGGCTTGTCATTTATTCTTTGTAAAAAGTAAAAGACACTTGATGCAGAAGCGTCAGTGGCTTTCCGTAGGGGAATGAAAAATGACAATATAGTTATGTTTGTTTATACCGACTAATGTAACTTCCTTAAGTATAAAAGTATATTTTTTTACAAACCTAATAGTACTTTAATAACAGCAAAGTAACTGTTGAATAACTGTTTGAAAACATGAAACAATGAGGAGATAGTTAAGACAGTTAATAAAAAAGCACATAGATAATTAGCGAGATGAAGCAATCTAAAAGCACGCGAAGGCGGGGAATTGTCCTAACGATCGCTGGGCTGAAGCGTTTACAAGCGGCGATTCTGGCTGTGGAAAAACTTCAAAACAATGGCAACCGCTTCACTTTAGAAGATTTAGGCGATCGCATGAATGTTTCTACCAAAACTCTGAACCGATTATGGTCGTTGAATACAGGTGTAGATCAAAAAACCTTGAAATTGTGCTTTAGCGCCTTTAACTTAGAATTACACAGGGAAGACTATGCAATTCTGAGTGAGCCGAATAATACTGAAGGTTCTCAAACTAGCTTGGTTAGTTTAAATACACAAAAAAGGTTTTCACCTCCGTCTTTGTCCTTGGATTCATTTGTTACTCAACATCATAACCAACTGGAAAATCTTTGGTCATACCCAGATGGCCCCGTACCTCTAGATTCCCCTTTCTATGTAGAACGTCCCCCCATTGAGGAACTAGTTTATCGAGAAGTAATTCAACCAGGCTGTGTGATTCGGATTCGAGCACCAAGAGAGATGGGTAAAACTTCTCTTGTATTGCGGCTATTAGCCTTTGCCCAGATGCAAGGTTATCGCCCGGTGAACGTGAATTGCAACCAAATCGATTCAAGCTGTCTGACAAACTTAAACAAGCTTTTGCGTTCTTTTTGCTGGCAAATTGCAACAGAATTAGGCATTGATCCTAAGCTAGATGACAACTGGGATGAGGAAATAGGCTGTAAGTTGAGTTGCAGTGTATACTTACAATCTTATTTGCTCAAGCAGAGTCAAAGTCCAGTGGTTTTAGTGTTAAATGAGGTTGATCGCTTTTTTGAATATCCTGAAATTGCTCAGGAGTTCTTTGGTTTGTTGCGCTCTTGGTATGAGGAGGCACGACAAGATACCAACTTGCATAAACTGAGGCTAGTGGTGGTTTATTCCACAGAAGTGTATGTCTCCCTGGATATCAACCGCTCCCCATTTAATATCGGACTACCAATCAGTCTGCCAGAATTTACTGAGTACCAAGTAGAATACTTAGCCCAACGGCATGGGCTAGATTGGACATCTAGTAACGAGGTTGCCCAACTGATGTCCCTCGTGGGGGGACATCCAGCACTAATTCGGATTGCTCTGTATTATCTATGCTGTCAAAGAATCACCTTAGAAGAACTCATACAGGAGGCGATCGCTAACGGCGGTATCTATCGTTATCATCTATGGCGACACTGGGCTATCCTGCAAGAAAATTCCAGTTTGCTAAACGCATATGTTGAAGTTGTGGCCGCAAAGCAAAGCATTCCTCTCAATCCTATTCACGCTCATAAGCTCGAAAGCTTGGGGTTGATCACTTATGAAGGCGATCGCATCCTACCCCGTTGCGAACTCTACCGTGCTTACTTTAAAAAACAACTAGGCGTTGCTGAATTTGAATATGAATCATTGCAAAAACGTGCTTGAGAAAAAACGATCAGATCCTCTTTCTCTTGCGCCCACGCAATTTTGAGCAAAGGAAGCTTCCGCTCAAACTTCTCTTGAGCGTGAAGCTATTTTATATCTTGAATCAGCAACGCCAACAACTATCTACAGTTTTCCAATAATGGGGGCTGAAAAAGATTTTAAACCATTCTGTTGTCATCGTTATAATCTTTTCATCAAATAATTAACCTGATCAGCTATGATAATTTAATTGGTAATGCTTAGATTTTACATGAGACTGTAGAGTTGCTAATTTTGGGATTTCCGATGAAAAATAATTAACTAGTTGACCAATAAAGTTGATATTCCTCAATAGAAAATGTTCCATTATTGGAAGACATTTTGAAAAATAAATAATAATCTCCTGGCTCCCAAATACTAAATTCTCGCTCTTGTTCTTGAACATTAGCCGTCGTGCCACCATTGGGAATGGTCATGCTAGCAGTTTGTGTTCCTTTCTGCGCTTTGATCAGAAAAACTTCTAGCAGGCAGAAACCCTGTAGTTCTGCGGAATAACGAATTTTGAAGCGGATTTTTCCTCCATCTCGTAGGGTCTTTTGAACAGAAAAATTTTCGGACTGAATAGGATTGCCAGACAGATGAATGCCTTGACCTTGTGTTAATATATGGGGATGCCTTTGAGCGAGTGAACTCATTATTTTTTATCCTCAAAAAGAATAGACTCTATTAAGATAATTGCAATTTTGAGAAATGTTTTTTATTCTCACGTTTGTATTTTCTCGCCCTCACCAAGAAAATGCAATGACAGATAAGACAGTTAAAAAAATTGATTGCAGCAAAAATAATCGAGACTTAAGCATTTACTAGACAGTTAAGACAGTTAGTTCCCAAGCCCTTGGTTATTAATAGACCTCTTGCATAAATCAAAAATTAAGAACCCCACCCCGCATTTGCTGACACAAACGCTCCCTGCTTGCGGGGAGGGGTTGGGGGTGGGGTGTTAGGGACTTTTGCAAGAGGTCTCTTCTCTGCGAGACGTTACGCGAACAACGGAGTAAGGTGAGGAGAATGTCAAGAAAATTGTATATCTTGCAACTTTGCCACCATTTCGGCACGCGCCGAAACCTTCAATTTACGAAACATCCTTTTCAAAGCTTGTTTGACGGAATTTTGCGTAATCCAAAGTTTTTCCCCAATTTCCCCATTCGTTAACCCCTGCGCCACCAACTCGGCAATTTCTAACTCACGCGCTGTTAAAGGACTTACTAAAAGGGAATTGGATATTTTTGGTTTTGGTTTTGTCCGTAGATTTGCCATTTTTGCTGATAAATGAATGCATAAAGCACTAAGATCAGCTAAATCGTTGCCATTAAAAGCAGGATTTCCCTTGTCACGAGCTAAGTTAAGCGTTCCTACAAGCCGGCCATCGCAAACAATTGGCCCGGTCATTACGTGTTCGTGATCGGAACGCGAGCAAAAATGCTTCCAGTCTCCTGGTGATAATAATAACTGCTCATGGGCGGGAGCATGACGCTCAACCACGTAGCGCCCGACTGGATTGCTTTCTAAACATACTGCGGGAATACCCTGAACATCAATATCAGCCGTTGGCTGCTCATCTAGGAAATAAATACCCCAATTTTGCACGCCAAAATGCTCGCCAATTTTATCCGTGAGAGCTAGTCTTAATTCTTGCTCATTCTGGACATTGGCGATCGCATGAAATACGACGTGGAGAGAATTTGCCATAAGTGTACCCAGTTGGGGACTATCCAAGCCTCAACAATTACTTCTATGCTAATACCAAGAAAACTAAAACGCTAATTACAGTAGCGACTAGGAGAAGCACATGACAGTTACACAACTCTCTGCTCAGGAACTTTTCCGGGCTGCTTACGAGAACCGCTACACTTGGGACAAAAATTTCCCTGGTTATACCGCAAATATCACTTTTAAGCAAGATGATAAAGTATTTACAGGCAAAGTTATCATCAGCGCCAATCTCAAAGCCGAAGTTTTGGACGTAGATGACGAGTCGGCCAAGCAGGCAATTCATGGTCAAGCATGGGAGATAGCAATTCACCGCATCCGCCGCAGCTTTGAAGACACCCACAGCGCCAATACGTTTAGCTATGGTAAAACTGACGAAACTGGTGCGGTTGAGCTTTTAATGGGTGGTAAGGCTGAGGGCGATAAATATAAAGTCCGCAATAATGAAGTATGCCATGTTCACCGTCTAATTCACGGTACTTTTGTGACAATTGACACCTTCAGCAGTCACGACACTGGGGAAGGCTACCTGTCCCATACTTATGACTCTGTGTACCATGACCCCAAAACTGGGGAACAAAAGGGCGGTAAAAGTGAATTTACCGATGAGTATGAGAAAGTTGGTGACTATTTCATCCTAAATCGTCGGGAGATTCGCACCGAGACAGCAGGACAAGTTTCTATTCAGGAATTTGTTTTCTCTGACATCAAATTGTTGGAACCTGTTGCTGCTTAAGCTGTATTATATGTAATCTAAAAATTAGCGTAGGCGCAGTCCGCAGCAGGCATCGCTCTCTAATTGAAGGGAGCGATAGCTTTTATTTTTTGACGTTTTGAATTCTAAGCATGAGGTTTCAAGAAAATAGCTTGATATTTAGAGTATTGATAACTTATTTCTGGCGATCGCTTCAGATATAATCAACATATAAAAAGTCAGAGGCTATTATTTAATCAAAATAGTAAGCAAAATGACACAACTATCTTCTAATCACACACCGCGTCGAGGAAGAGTATTTCCAGAACGTCAACTATCACCTGAAGAAAAAGCACGACGCAAGGCTGAAGATGAGGTATTTTATCAGCGTTGTCGAGTAGTATTTGACAGAGTTCAACCAGAGTTAATCAAAGAACACTACGACTGGTTCATAGTCATTGAGCCTGATAGTGGAGACTATTTTATAGATCAAAATGAGGATATTGCTAGACAAAAGGCTCGTGATAAATTTGGTAATACTTTGCGTCTCATGATGCGAATCAATGAGACTGGAGCCTGCGGCAAAATATGATTGTCGGAGATTTTAACAGTAAAGGCGAGTTAATTTTTGAAATTGGTTTGATAGCTGTTGATGGTGATATTATCTCAGTACAGGCACTACTAGATACAGGATTTACTGGCACTCTAGCAATTGATAACCAAGATGCTTTGAGCCTGGGATGGTTACGGGAAAGTCAGAGAGAAGATATGCGGACGGCGCAGGGAGAAGCACAGTTTAACCTGTATCAGGGAGCTATACTTTTAGATGAAGAAGAGTTCATGATTTCAGCGTTGGGTGGAGATGAACTGCAAGATATTCTTTTAGGTGTGCGTTGGCTACAGACAAAACGACTAGTGGCAGATTTTGCAGCAGGAGTGTTGACATTGGGGTAAAGGCGATCGCTTTATTGTTAGTTTGAGGATCGCTTTCTCTCTACATTATGTAACCCCATCACTCTCAACGATTTAAAATTCTGTTGGTTAGACGCGCAGCCGTTTATCGTCAGAGATCGCTTTGATTTTTTGACGTTTTGAATGAGAATTGCGAACTTTTTGAGATGATAACCAAAATCAATCAACTATACAAGTTCAATAGTCATATCATATCCGCCAAATTACCCAGAACCCCCAACCCCAACCCCTCCCCGCAGGCTCTTAGGGGAGACAAAGCATAGCTTTGGCTCTTTGGGGTTCTTCGGGTTTAATAAGCAATCAAGCGGACATGATATCATTAGTGTTTCCAGAATTTAATAATTTATTACTAACGTAAAAAAATAAAATAATTGGCGTTAAGAAGTAACGGTTCTATCTGTGTAGTAAGCAATTTAGATCCCGATGTAGTATTAGATGAAAGAATCTAGAAAATAACTAAGCGATCGCTAAAACTTTGTACAGATGGCAATCGTAATAATATCAATTAATTTATGTCGGTCAAAGCCAGTTACCAACTAAAACATAAGGTGCCCAGTAACCAGGACGACTGTAATTGGGATAATCTTTTAACAACTTTACTTGGGCACGACGCAAGGCTTCAGCCTTTGTCACCTTAGTTTTAACTAACTCACGATAAAATTCACCAATTAAGATAGCAGTAGATTTATCACTGATATACCACAGTGAAGCCAAGGTACTACGGGCACCAGCTTTTACGGATGTTCCTGCTAGTCCTAGCGTGGCGCGATTGTCACCAGCAGCAGTTTGGCAAGCACTCAAAACCAGCAATTCCAAGGCTTCTGAACGAGTTTGATCCCGACGCCGCAGCAGGCTATCAAATTGCATCACGTTGATTGGGCCATCAGCAGCAAGGATAAAAGTATTCTCAGGACGGGAGCTAAATTGACCGTGGGTTGCCAGATGTAACACATTAAATGGCACAGCATTTACCTTACTCTCTAGGTTTTTGCTGTTGAAGTCCCTATCTAGTAACTCCGTAGTAGACGCGATCGCTTGGGAAATAGAGTTAAATTCTGATTTAATTTCTGGTAACGGTGGAAATTGCTGTTGAAAGCCTGGTGGTGGTTGTACTAACCCGGCAGCTAGGACGTTGAGTTTTGTTTGTGTCAAGGGTTTGGGTGCGAGTAACTGGAGTCCCAAGCTGAGTGCTACAGCATATTTTTCTACCAGATATTGCTGACCGTCATACAGTATAGCCATTGGCACGTTTCGCAAGATTCCATCCAGTACAAATACAAGGGTTTTGACTCCACTTTCTTTTAAATCTGACTCAATTTCTTTGATTAACCACCCATAGACTTCCTGTGACAGCGCCTGCACTTCCTCAGTTCTATCAGGTTCTAAAAGATACTCTCTAAGTTGTTTTATAATACCTTCTACTTCGTTATGGGACTTGTTTACTGTATAATTACGCAGTGGCTTATTAGGAATTTTGACAATAACTTGGAGTTCAGAAGGCAGAATAATTGGATAAATGATTGCGGCTGTGGGATTATCTTTGTCTACCACTGTGTCAAGCAAAACAGTTTTGGCATTAATGCAAGCTTCCCGAAAAAAGTCGTCTAATTCCGCCAGTTGCAGTGCTTCAATCCTCTGTCTCGCTTTGTCTAGGATTGCTTCGCTTGGATGATTTTGCTGAGACTGCAACAGTAATTCTACCGACTCTCGATATACAGGTTCTACACTTTCTTTAAAGGAAAACTGGACATCTCGATTCACAACAACTAAGTCACTACGGAGAGTCTGCAACTCACTGACCGCAGTATCATAGGCGGCAATAGCGCCCTTAATCTCTCCCTGCTGTTTTAACAAGCGTCCCAACTGCCAATACCAACGATAAGCGATATCTGGGGCGTTGATTGTTTGGGCTATGATCAGTGCCTGTTGGGTGAGGTTCTGGGCAATTGGCCATTGTTTAGTTTGCTCGTATACACTGCCCAGAGTCCCAAGGGCAAAGCTTTCGGCTCGCTGATCTGCCAAATCTTGAGCTTGTTGCAAAGCGATCGCGCAGATTTGAGCGATCGCTTGGGGTGGAGTCCTGAATTTCATCAAGCTTTGAGCTAGATTAATCCGGGCATAGATAGTTCTCACAGAAGGAGGTAATTCTGCCAGTTGAGTTTGGATTTGCGGCAATAATGTCTGCGCGGCTGCTGTTTGTTCCGTGTTCACTAGCAAGCTCAACTGATTTATTTCAGCCTGGACTTTAGTAATCGAGTTAGGAGCGATCGCAGCAGCTTGCTGATAGAATTCTATTGCCCCTTTAAAATCTTGCTCTACTTGTGCTGTGTTGCCTAAACTGAACAAAGCAGCGCTCACATCCTGGGGAGAATCCAATTTTTGGGCAATTGACAAACTTTGCTGTAATATCTGACGAGATTGATCCAAATCACCGGCTAATTGCAGAGCATCACCAAAAGACCGTAATTCTACTGCTTTGGTGACTGAGTTAGGTTTTGATTGTAACTGCTGCTGCAATTGAGTCAAGATTGTCAAACCCCGACGATAAAACCCCAAAACTTGCCATGCTTGTGCTTGGTTGATGCGATCGCGGGTAATGCCATTTTGATCACCTAATTTCTTATAGGTTACTTCTGCACGTTGCCAGGTATTAAGTGCTTGTTCAGCTTGTCCCAAGTCTAGTTGAATGCTACCTTGAATATCCAGAATTGGAGCCAGAACCTGAAGATTTTGGGAATTAGAGGATTTTTCGAGCAACTTCAAGCTATCTGTAATTGCCTGTTGCGCTTGTGTCAAATTACCCAGTTTTTGATCTGCCAATGCCAAATTACTTAATGCCACAGCTTGCCGCAATTCATTGCCTTGGCTGTTATAACTTTTAACTGCTTGTTGCAAAATTTTAATTGCTTCTGCAAACTGTCCTGTCTCATATAGCACTTTCCCCTGTTGCAACAAGTCTTGTGTTTGTGCAGTCGGATTTTGGATTGACACTCCAAGAGTTGCGATATGTTGTGTCTTTATAGTTGCAGCAACAGGAAAAGCAATAACGCACAAAAAAGCTGTCACCAGAACCAAGAGAATGAAAACAGGCAAGTCATGGATTTTAAAAAGACGAATGAACCATCTGTTACATCCGTTACACATTCGTTGCCACTGATTGTTTTTACAATTATTGGGTTTCATGGGAATTCCTCCCCATACTCTTGGGGTAACGAATTATTGATTACAGGACATGGCAGAGGGAATAGAAGAACTTTGCCCAGATTGAGCCACAAGGATAATATGACCGTTAGCATCGACAATCCATCCTTGAGCCTCCACAATCTGATCAGTAGATTTGGTAACAGTTGCAGTAGATAATTTATCCGTGACTCTGGGTGTTGCTTGTGGGGGCAAATCTACCCAACCTGTAATCACTGCTCGTCCTCGCAACGGTTCATTAGGACTTTGGGGTAATCCACCGCGTCCTGTAGCGATAAAACGACTGGCGTTTTGTCCTCTTCTGGGAGTGCAACCTTGAGCAATTTGTTGGGATGCATCCACGAGGTTAGAGGGTAGTTGAATTAAGCCGCGAGAAGGGTCTACATCAAGGGTGTTAATGGTTATTGTACCACTCACTCCCAATTGCGAACTCGCTGTAATGTCGCTCTTTTCGGTTGGCCTTTTTTGCGGGACAATACCGAAAATACCCTTTGTTGTAATGTCAACTCTACCACCAGATCCAGTGAAGGCGTTAGCGCTGATATCGCTATTTTCTTTGGGAACTGCAACGATAAATCTTGAGTTGATATTGATGTTCCCGCCATCGCCACCTTTTTCGGCTGTACCTGCGTTGGTGGAAATTTGACTGTTGCGACGGAGTAAGAGTAAGTCGCTGTTGACGTTGATATTGCCACCGTTACCGGATGCAGATTCGGCGTTGAGTCTACCTTGGTTGTCTAAGGTAATTTTGGGTGAGTTGATTTCGATGTCGCCTGTGATTCCTGAACCAGAGGAACTGACGAAAAAGCCACTGTTAGCACCAATATTTAGTACGTTATCAGGAAAGTTATTAACTCGGTCATCATAACTAAAGTTACTACCACTAATTATTACTTCATCAGTAGCATTGACAGTTATTTTACCTGCACGTCCATTGCTTGAGGTAGTGGTGGTAAGTTGTCCACCATTGAAGGCGTCAAAAATATTTGCATTTACTGTAATATCGCCACCCTTTTGATTATTTGTGGAGTCTGCATCCAGTAAAGCGCTGTCCGAGATGCGAAAGATATTGGTGTCTAGGGTGATATCACCACCTTTACCTGTGGAAGTAGAATCAGTAAATGTGAATAAACCACTAGAATCTCCGCTCTCTTGACTAGTTCCAGAAACAGTTACCGCATTTTTTGCATTGATGCGAATATTCCCCGCATTTTCCTGTCCAAAAGTTGAGGCAACAAGTTGAGCGCCATCTCGTAATGAGAAGTCACCAGAATCGATGGTAATGTTACCCCCATTGCCAATTGTTCCCGTGTCCACGTAAGTGCTAATCCTACTGGGAAAACCGTTTTTCTTCTCTCCAGCAATATCAACAGCACCTGTTACCTTAACATTGACATTGCCTGCATCCCCTCTTCCTGCTGGTTGGGTATCAGATGCAGCACGAGTAATAGTTAGCAGTTGAGGACCATCAGTGAGTGACAGGGAAGTAGCATTGATGTCGATATTGCCACCCTTACCCACACCTCCAGCTTCCACGGTGCTGAGGATGGAAGCATCATCTGCAAGGGAAACAGCATTTTTTGCACCCACTGTCACATTCCCCGCATTCCCCTGTCCATAAGTTGAGGTAGAAAGTTGAGCGCCGTCTCGTAATGAGAAGTCACCAGAATTGATGGTAATGTTACCCCCATTGCCAACTTTTCCCGTGTTCACAGAGCTGTAAATCCCACTCTTCAAACCGTTTTTCTTCTCCCCAGCAATATCAACAGCACCTGTTACCTGAACATTAACATTGCCTGCATCCGCTCTTTCTGCTGGTTGGGTATCAGATCCACCACGAGTAATGGTTACGAGTTGAGCGCCATCAGTAAGTGACAGGGAAGTAGCATTGATGTCGATATTGCCACCCTTACCCACACCTCCGGCTTCTAACGTGCTGAGGATGAAAGCATTTGCAAGGGAAACAGCATTTTTTGCACCCACTGTCACATTCCCCGCATTCCCCTGTCCCAAAGTTGATGTTTCAAGTACAGCGCCATCTCGTAATGAAAAGTCACCAGAATTGATGGTAATGTTACCTCCATTGCCAACTTTTCCCGTGTTCGCAGAACTGTAAATCCCACTCTTCAAACCGTTTTTCTTCTCTCCAGCAATATCAACCGCACCTGTTACCTTAACATTGACATTGCCTGCATCCCTTCTTCCTGCTGGTTGGGTATCAGATCCACCACGAGTAATGGTTAGCAGTTGAGCGCCATCAGTGAGTGACAGGGAAGTAGCATTGATATCGATATTGCCACCCTTACCCACACCTCCGGCTTCCACTGTACTGAAGATGGCAGTTTGTTCACCTGCAAGGGAAACAGCATTTTTTGCAGCCACTGTCACATTCCCTGCATTCCCCACTCCTGAAGTTGAGGCAGAAAGTTGAGCGCCGTCTCGTAATGAGAAGTCACCAGAATCGATGGTAATGTTACCCCCATTGCCAATTGTTCCCGTGTCCACACTGCTGCCAATTTTACTAGAAAAACCATTTTTCTTCCCAGCAATATCAACAGCACCTGTTACCTGAACATTGACATTGCCTGCGTCCACTCTTTCTGCTGGTTGGGTATCAGATCCACCACGAGTAATGGTTAGCAGTTGAGCGCCATCAGTGAGCGACAGGGAAGTAGCATTGATGTTGATATTGCCACCCTTACCCACACCTCCGGCTTCCACGGTGCTGAGGATGTAAGCATTTGCAAAAGAAACAGCATTTTTTGCACCCACTATCACATTCCCCGCATTCCCCTGTCCATAAGTTGAGGCATAAAGTTGAGCGCCGTCTCGTAATGAGAAGTTACCAGAATCTATAGTAATGTTGCCTCCTTTACCTTTTGCTCCTTCTCCTACAAAATTGCCAATCCCGCTACCAGAACCAGCAATTTTGATGTCTCCGCTAGCATTTAGCATAATATCCCCTGCAACAGTCTCGGGTGTCCCCAACCCCCCCCCGATACCAGCATAAAGGCCACTTCTGCCTAATATTTCCAAATTTCGGGCATTGATAGCAATATCACCGCCACCAGCACCTACGACATATATAATTGCTTGATTCTTAAGTGATACCGAAGCACGAGTCACATTAAGAGGAAATTTCAAGCTGAGATTATTGCCATTAAAAAGAAGATTGACATTTCCAGGTGCTGCTAACCCTCCTAATTCAACTCTCCCACCAAAAGCATTTAACTGGCCGCCATCCATGCTGACATTACCACCCACTAGCAGCAAACTTTTACCATCAGGCACTCGTAAACCATAAGCATTAAAACCTGCGGGATCTATTCCTGCTGGTGCAATTGACCTGTTTTCAATTCTGCCAGCCTGAAGTTGATTAAAAAACAATGCCGAAGGATTAACTGTTAGTAATGCAGAAGGACTCTGAGGATTAGTTGCACTAAATTCTAACCGATCGCCAAAGACAAATGAATTCGCCGTAGTCGCTATAAAGGAACCGCTCACATCCAAACGCGCATTCTGTCCAAAAATGATGCCATTGGGATTGAGAAAAAACAAATTTGCACCACCATCCACCCCCAAAGTGCCGAGAATATTCGAGATATTACTTCCCGTCACCCGTGTGAGAATATTTTTAATTCCGGTGGGATTGGCAAAATAAACACGCTGCAATTCCCCGACATTGAATTCCTGGAAACTATGGAACAGGTTTGCACCGCGAGTTGCTCCGCCATCAATCCGGTCAGCCGGAAGTCCTTTAATATTGACATTGGAAGTGACTTTTGAAGAGCGATCGCCCAATGTTCTATCAGGGATAATCTGGGCTAAGGCGTAATTTTCAGAACAAAAAATGATATGAGTAAGCACTCCAATAATGCTAAAAACTCCTAATAAACCTGAGCGCCAATTATTATCTCCACAGATTGCCATATCAGAACCAGCCTCACCTGCTCATTTGCTACCTGTGAATATGCAATAGACCTCTTCTCTTGCAAAAGTCAAAAAATCAGAAATGTCATTTTGTTAGCGCAGCGTTCCCGCAGGGTACAAAACGTAGTGGAGAGAAGAATCTCACTACTCTATTTTGCTCCGCTCAACATGACAATTGAAGCATTTATTTATGCAAGAGGTCTAATCAATCTATTGATAAATTTATCTACAATTTATTTCAGCAGATATCTTAACTAGATAAGAGTGAAGTTTTTAAAACTTAAAGTTTAGGTAATGCTTCCCAAAAGAAAAAGTTACAAATCACTCATCAACCTCGCCTTACGGAGAAAGAATTGCAGCACCGTTTCTTCACGGGAAATAATATCAGCCCTACCATCCATGCCCAATTGAATGTGACACTGGTTTTTCCCTTTACCTAAAACCAGAGTTTCCGGTTCAATAGTCACTTCATAAAAAGCACCAGGCGCAAAAAGCTGTCACCAGAACCAATAGAATGAAAATAGGCAAGTTATGGATTTTAAAGGAACGAATGAACCATTTGTTACATCCGTTACATATCCGTTGCCACTAATTGTTTTTATGACTCTTGGATTTCATTGGAATTCCTCCCCCTACTCTTGGGGTAACGAATTATTGACTACAGGACATGGCAGAGGGAATAAAAGAACTTTGCCCAGATTGAGCCACAAGAATAACATCACCCTTAGCATCGACAATCCATCCTTGAGCCTCCACAATCTGATCAGTAGATTTGGTAACAGATGTAGTAGGTTTTTTATCTGCAATTTCCACAGATAATTTATCCGTTACTCTTTCTGTTGCTTGTGGCGGCAAATCTACCCAACCAGTAATCACTGCTCGTCCTCGCAACGGTTCATTAGGACTTTGGGGTAATCCACCGCGTCCTGTAGCGATAAAATGACTGGCGTTTTGTCCTCTTCTGGGAGTGCAACCTTGGGTGATTTGTTGGGATGCATCCACGAGGTTAGAGGGTAGTTGAATTAAGCCGCGACTAGGGTCTACATCAGGAGTGTTAATGGTTACTGTACCACTGACTCCAAATTCCGAACTCGCTGTAATGTCGCTGTTTTCGGTTAGGCTTTTTTGCGGGACAAGACCGAAAATACCGTTTGTTGTAATGTCAACTTTACCACCTTTACCAGTGAAAGCATTCGCGGTGATATCGCTATTTTCTTTGGGGACGGCGACAATGAAGGGGGCATTGATGGTGATGTTACCGCCATCGCCACCGAATTCGCGATTCCCGGCAGTGGTGGAAATTTGACTGTTGCGACGGAGTACTAGCAGATCCTGCACTGTTAGCGCAATATTCCCACCTTGACCGCTGTTTGCTATTGCTGAGAGGAAAGCCTTATTGTCGAGAGTGAGAAAGCCTGCTTGTACCTGTAAGCTGCCAGCCTTCCCGATTCCTTGGCTATCTACGGCGACACCCGCACCATCTGCGATCGCTAACTGCATCGGGTCAATGAAGATACTGCCACCATTTCCACTAGAGCCAGTCGCGGTGTTGGCAAACAACCCTGCTTCTGAACGAACAGGATCAATTATAGCTTTGGCTTGCTCCTCACCAAAAACTTTAGCAACAGAGTTAAAGCGATCGCTAAAGGTAGAATCACTACCTGAAATAGTGATGCGGTCTTTAACTTTGACGGCGATGTTACCTGCATCGCCCCTGTTTAAGGCAGTGGTCAGAAATTGCCCACCATTTATTACTTCAAGCACATTAGCATTAACGGTGATATTACCACCCTTGGAGCCGCTTTGGCTGCGGGCGCTCAAAACCGCCCCATCTGATACACGTAAGATACCAGTAGTGACGCCCAGTTCACCACCTTGTCCACTGGCTCCTTTGCTGGTGTTCGTAAACAACCCACTAGAGAATCCGCCTGCACGACCATCTTCAAGGACTGGGAACGAAGCAACTCCGGAGAGTTCAACAGAATCTGTTGCATTGACCAGAATATTTCCTGCATTTCCCCGTCCTTGAGTGCTAGCTCCTAGTTCAGCGCCACCCGTTAGAGAAAAAGACCGGGATGAGATGTCGATATCACCACCCTTGCCTACTGCTCCAGGGTTTACAGTACTCAAGATATCAGTGCCACTACCTGCCAGAGAAACCGAATCTTTAGTTTGCACAAATACGCTACCAGCATTCCCCTGTCCACCAGTACTGGTTTCCAGTTGAGCACCATTGGTCAAGGAGAGTGAACCAGCAGTAATATTGATATTACCACCCTTGCCATTGCCCACGATTCCTTGATCTGGTATCAATCCCAAAAATCCGAAAGTCATGCCAGGTGGTAGCGCTCCCACCCCGCTGTAAACGCTGCTTGGTACAGGGATACCACTTATTTCCCCCGCACCGTCCAATAAAACTGCACCATCAGCTTTAATAGTTACGTTTCCTGCATTCCCTTGTCCACCAGTGAAGGTACTCAATTCAGCGCCATTGGTTAGAGAAAATGAACCTGTAGTGATATTAATGTCGCCACCATTGCCAATGCCCACACTTCCTGGAGTTGCTACTGCTATCACCCCGCTGTAAGCCCCGCTAGCTCTAGGAAAGCCATCTATTACCCTCGCACCGTCAAAGGAAACTGCACCATCAGCTTTAATCGTCACATTTCCTGCATTCCCCCGTCCACTAGTGGCGGTAACTAGATCAGCTCCATCAGTTAAGGAAAGCGAGTCGGCGGTAATATTGATGTCGCCCCCCGTTCCTACTCCTGAAACATTGCTAGAGATGAAGCTACCACTTAGCGAGACTCTACCCGATGCCTGTACAAATACGCTGCCTGCATTCCCTTTTCCAAGGATGCCGGTATATAGAATAGCGCCATTAGTTAAGGAAAATGTCTTAGCTTTTATAGTGATGTTACCACCATTGCCGACTGCTCCACTGTCTACACCGTTGGATATGTCGCTATTCGTGAGAGAAACCGAGTCCAACGCTTGCACAAAAATGCTGCCGCCATTCCCCTGCCCAGAGGTATTGGCAGACAGGAAAGCGCCATTAGTTAAGGAGAGTGACCCAGCGGTGATATTGATGTCGCCACCATTGCTGCTGAGTACTTCTTTTGCTACATTGCTGCCGATAAAGCTATTGTTTGCGAGAGAGACTCTACCCGAAGCTTGCACAAATACGTTACCGGCATTCCCCCGTCCATATGTGCTGGCAAACAGGCCAGCGCCATCACTTAGAGAAAGCGCCCCAGCAGTAATATTAATATCACCACCATTGCCAACCGCTTCATTTTGTACACTGCTGGCAATAGTGCTATTTATAAGAGAAACCGAGTCAGACGCCTGCACAAATGTGTTACCTGCATTCCCCCGTCCAAGGGTGCTAGCAATTAGTTCGCCATAAGTTAAGGAAAGTGTCTTAGCTTTAATATTGATATCGCCACCCAAGCCTTCCGCTTCACTTCCTACACTGCTAAGGATGTTGCTATTTGCGAGTGAAACCGAGTCAGACGCCTGCACAAATACGCTGCCGGCATTCCCCCGTCCATATATGCTGGCATTCAGTTGAGCGCCATTGGTTAAAGACAGCGACCCGGCGGTGATATTGATGTCACCCGCATTGCCTATCGCTCCGTTGCCTACATCGGTGTAAACTCCACTGACACCTCCGTTATTCACTCCATCAATAGTGACAGCATCACGGACATCAATATTCACATTGCCAGCATCGCCACGCCCAGCAGCGAGCGGATCAGAAGTTCCCTGAACGAAGGTTAGCAGTTGAGCACCATTGGTTAAAGACAACGACCCGGCGGTGATATTGATGTCGCCACCCGCTCCGACTGCTCCTGTTTCTACAGTGCTGTCGATGTGACTATTTACCAAAGAGACAGGACCTGATGCCTGCACAAATATGGTTCCCCCATTCCCCTTGCCAAAAGTGCCGCTCTCTAGATAACTACCATTGCTAAGAAAAACTGACTCAGCATTAATCCGAATAGTACCACTATTACCATCTGCATTATATACTGAGTCCCAGATTGAACTTGCGTCAACTTTGATTGCTCCCGTTAAGTTGAGTGTAATATCTCCTGCCTGACTATCCACAGATCCTAAAGACGGTCGTATTCCTCCCACGAACTCGCTCCCTCCAGCAATATTTAGATTTCGCCCGTAGATGGCAATGTTGCCGCCATCCCCAGCAGCGACATCTAATCTAGCTGCGTTAGTAACAGAGACGTCTGTTCGCTCTACTCCCTCAGGAAAACTCAGACTCAGATTATTAGCATCCATATTTAGTCCAACTGTTCCCCCTGCTGCTAATCCTCCTAACTCCACCCGTCCACCAAAGGCATTTAACCTCCCGCCATCCATGCTGATATCGCCACCAACTAACAGCAAACTTTGACCATCTGGTACACGTAGACCAAATGTATCGAAGCCTGATGGGTCTAATCCGGCTGGTGCGACTGAATTGTTTTGAATCGGTGCGGCGGCAATTTGATTGAATAGTAAAGCGGAAGGATTAACTGTTAGTAATGGGGAAGGAGTCTGAGGATTAGTTGCACTAAATTCCAGCCCATTGCCAAACACAAATGAGTTCGCCGTACTCGCTACAAACGAACCCGCCACATCGAGGCGTGCGTTGTTCCCAAATAAAATGCCATTGGGATTGAGAAAAAACAAATTTGCGCTACCATTCACCCCCAAAGTGCCGAGAATATTCGAGATATTACTTCCCGTCACCCGTGTGAGAATATTGGAGATTCCCGTGGGATTAGCAAAATAAACACGCTGCAACTCTCCCACATTGAATTCCTGGAAACTATGGAACAGGTTTGCACCGCGAGTTGCTCCGCCATCAATCCGGTCAGCCGGAAGTCCTTTAATATTAGACCAGTCCTAAAACTTGCAAGCAAGTATTTACAAGGCTTTGAAACCAATCCTTGCAGCTTTTCTTTGAACGTAACAATTAGGGTTTGAT
>NZ_JBALCY010000022.1:0-32461 GCF_036917655.1 Nostoc sp. | reverse complement strand
TTAAAGTGCGAACTCAACCCATTAGGGTTATCTCTCAAATGTCACTCATCCCTGAATATTTCTACTCATTTCGAGTGAACGAATCGCACCCCACGCCTGAAGGCAGTGGGATTTTGCGGGCATTGGGGGTTATTTTTAGCGATCGCTTTGATTTTCCTGGGTTGAAATGTAGGTTTTCCATCACTTCTGTCCCAAAAATCATCGCTAATAATATTAACAAATCCTAACTCCTGATCGAATGAAACAGCCCTGCCTTAAAAAGGCTTGCTCTAATTCCCTCGTTAAAAAGGAGGGTTAGGGAGGATCAAGCCTTAACCCAAGCGTATTGGTATTTGTTGGGCTTCGCCGACACTCAAGACAGTCGCTACAATTTTTCTTAACCCAAGTGTATTGCCTTATACGCTCCTCGAAAATGAGCAATCAAAATTTTTTAAAATATACTCAATAGTATGAGTGTTTCTGGCTCCAAATTGGTCTAGTCTAATACCAGGGAAGGTTTCACCAAGCGTCAACTTACGATTGGGAAGTTCCGAATATACTCTGGGAATCAGGACTTTCGCCTTGGTACTTGCACGCAAAAAACTATAACTCTAAAGGCAGTAAATGAAACTCTTTACAATTGGTGACAGTATTTCTCAAGGCTTTATGTCTTTGGCAGCAGCCCGGACAGACCTTTGTTTTTCAACTTTGATTGCTAAGTCAATGGGGCTAAAAGTTGGTGCTGAATACCTGTATCCTGAATGGTTAATGGGTGGACTACCAGCCAATATTGAGAAGATTTTACGGCGTTTGGAGAAAAAATATGGTTCAGATATCAACGCCCTAGATTGGCTGACCATATTGCCAACTCTTGAGGGTGTACTTGATGAAGCGGAAGATTACTATGAACGGCAAGGAGGTAGTGCTGAACAGCCTTATCCAGGAGGAGTTGAATTCTTCCCCAATGTAGCAATTCAGGGCTTTGATATTGCTGATTCTTGGATGATAACACCCAATGTTTGCAAGTATCAAATTAAACTTAGTAACGACAAAGGAGAGGGCAAGCCTGGTTTCTTGGCTCTGCCCAATGCTGCCTTCTATCGAACTGCACTTAAAGTTCTCAACCCGTCTTTAAATCCTATTTTTGACAACTTTAGCCAACTAGATTGGTTGAAGCACCATCATACAACCGCTCCAGAGGGAATTGAGAATTTAATTCTCTGGTTAGGAGCAAATAATGCGCTGGGAACTGTGATTAGTTTAGAAATTAATCAAACTCCCAATGACCCAGATCAGATTCTCAAAAACCCAAGTCAAAAGCCCGAATCATTCCGTGAGGTAAGAGAACAATGGAACCTGTGGCATCCCAAGGATTTCGAGGCTGAATATCAACAATTGCTTGATCGTGTCGATAAAATCATGCAAAGTAACAGCAACTCCCATTGGAATGTCTTCATTGCGACAGTACCGCTTGTAACTATTGCGCCATTGGCAAAAGGTGTGGGTTCAATCACTGAAATTGAGGTGCCAGGAGAGGAGAAACCCTCAAATTACTACAAATACTACACTTATTTCCCCTTTGAAGAGGATACGGTTAGAAAAACTGGAACCCTATACCTGACGCTACAAGATGCCCTCTACATTGATGACTGTATTCGCACATACAATAAAGTAATCAGAAAACTGGTCGATAGTAAGAACAGTCAGTATCGGCAACCACGCTATCACATTGTTGATCTTGCCAATGCCTTACAACAAATTGCCTTCAAGCGAAATGCTGGACAAGTGCAGTATGAATTTCCAGAATACTTCAAGTTTGTCTATCCCCAAGTCAACACCAAATACTACCACGCAGACACTACTGGGCGACTACGACAAGGTGGACTATTTAGTTTGGATGGCATTCATCCATCTGCCATCGGTCAAGGGCTGATTGCTTATGAATTCCTCAAAGAGATGAAAAAAGTTGGAGTTGTTGATAGCACCGAACTAGATTGGAAGTCGATCTTTTCCAGCGATCAACTTTATTCCCAACCTATTACTTTGATGCATGAGTTTTACGATAATAAAGAATTTGCTGAAACCATCATCAAGCTGTTCGGCAGAAATCCCCTTGCCAGAAACCCAGCCATGACTAGAAGATTTGGTTAAGCTAAGAAGCTTAATCCTACATTGCCTCTGGTCATAGCTTCGGACTTATTTCATTGAAGTAAGAAAATTTAACGCTTTAAGAAATCGTTACCAACTAGATGACCCGATATCTTACGGCTTGGTTGCTTTTGGTCAATAGTTATACCGTTACCTACTCTAGACTCAGCAAGTTTGTTTTTATTAACTTTGATGGTGGTAGCTCGGCTGTTACCAACTCTGGTTATTGCTTGGGCTGGTCTATCAGGTAGGATGACTGATATCAGTGCCAGCGCTACTAAAATCTTTGCTAAAGAACGAAATAAAATCATAATTGCCTCCAAAATTATATGAAAAAAGGAGTAGAAAAGGAAAATTTTTGAAACTTAAAAACTTGCCGAGTCTTACCTGAGGATAAAGATTAGTGATTAGCAATTCTGCTCACTATTGGCGATATTCAGATGCTTAGTGAGTAGCCACACTGTGGTCTATTGACTTGAAAACTGCCGTGATAGATGATCACTGACCATTAGTAGTTGTTGATGGTGGTAATTGTGGAGACTCCTGCGGCTGAGGCTGAGGTTCCGGTTGAGGATTGAGAAATTCTTGCCAAGTCTTAATTTGCTCTTGCGCTCCACTGTAAGCAGCACTACCACGTGGAATCGATTTAGCAATCTCAATCCCTCTGGCAATATCAGACTGACCTTGAGAGCGGGCTATTTCTAACAATTGCTGACTCCATTGGTCAATAGCCTGATTCGCATCCATACGTAAGATGCTATTGTTTGAAACCCGATCTGCCAGCCGTATTGCCTCAACCAAGGCTTCTGGCGTGCCAGCCGCTCCCACTTCCTGGGCTTTTTTCCAGTTTTCTCTGGTGCGAATTTGCCCTTCCCAGTCATTTATCGCAGCTTCTGCTTCCCCAGAAAGCGCCCTTCCCGACGATGCAATTTGTTGAGCTGTGCTAATGGCGGCGGTGAGATTTCCACTCTGAGCCAGTTCTTGTGCCTGATCCAAGTAAGGCTGGTCTTGAATTCGCTGAATTTTTCCTATCCAAGTACGAATTTTTTTCCGTGCTTCTGGATATAATGCACGACCTCTACGAATTTCGCTGGCCTGGGCGATCGCAGCTTGCAAGGAGTTAATATCGTCGAATACCGCGATCTGTTCGGCGCGGTCTAAGTAAGGTTGGTCTTCAATTGTCTCCACTTGGCCACGCCAGCGACCTATCTCTTGCCTAGCTTCTGTAGCCCTGGGATTACTAGCAGGGATAAGTTCCACTTGAGCGATCGCTGCTGTTAAATTATTGACTGTTCCCTGACTAGCCAATATTCTCGCTTTTTCTAGATTGGCAACATCTTCAATTTCCAACTGCCAACGAGCAATCAGTTGTTGTGCTTCGTTATACACTGGTCTGGAAGGATCAATTTGTTGTGCTTGAGCGATCGCAGCCTCTAAACCAGAAACGTTACCGATCCAAGCACTTCTTTTCGCGTCAGCTATGGCGATAAAGTCATCTGTTTCGCCCTGTAGTTTCGTACTTTCGGGAATTTGTCTAGCAATATTCAGTGCTTCATCGGCATCCTGCTTGTCTAGTTTTGCCTGTGCCAATTCCAGCATTTTGCGTCCAAATGCGGGAATCGCTTCCTGAGCTTTTTGGTAAATGTAACTTTCCTGCCCAATGGACTCGGCTAACTTGATAGCTTCTAATAAATTATCGACAACTTTGCTGTTTGCTAAACTTTCGGCTTTTCCTAACTTATCGCCATCTTCCCGCGCTGTGGCAATTAGACGATTCAATTGGTCGTATTTAGTACCCGCCCAATATTGATTGTCTACGCGCAGCATTTTGGCGGATAACATGAAGGCCGATTGCCAGCGCCGTTCCTTTACTTCGGCGATCGCACCGTTGTATGTGGCTTCTGCCTTTGACCAAATTGACCGCCATTTGCCAATTTGCTCATCGACTAATTTATAAGCTGCTACGTCTTCGGGTATTTTCTGAGCAGTAGCGATCGCTTCCTCTAAATTCCCAGTTTGGAAACTTTGATCAGCTAGCTTCAAAATATCCCGCGACCATTCTTCTATGAAACGATCAATTTCTCCATGCAACGGGTGATTTTGTGGTAGTTGCTTCACTAGAGCGATCGCTTGCAATAGGTCGTTCACTGTCTGCTTAGAAGCTGCCAACTGAGCGCAGTGTAGCCGCACAGAAGCACTAGCTAGGGGCCAGAAAATCGAGGGGCAATTAGGGGCAGCGGGCAACTTCAGCAGCATTGCCATTGCCAAGAATCCTATACTGCCGGGAATTAACATTAGCAGTACTGACCACAACACCCAGCTTTTCATCCAGCGTGGCAATTTACTAGGACTTTTGCTGAGTTGGGCAGTTTCTTCTGAATGACTATTTATAGGTAATCCTTCTCTACGAGACGCTTTGCGTAGCTTGCTTCCCCGTAGGGGTACGGTATCGTTTTTTTTTCGCCGCTTCACTGACTTGGAGGTAGAACCAGTCGCTGGGACATCAAATGGCTGAGTTTCACCGAATTGTTCTGTTCGGGATAATCTTTTGTTTTGATCTGGCTCTCTTCCACTGGCTGAAGACCAACTGTCTGGAATATCCCGCTCTGTCATCTCTCACACCAAAATAATTGAATAGCGCTCTGTTTTAGGTTGATAATTCCATTGTTGCCATAGTAGCTTTCTCGTGATTAAAAAGCTACTTTTTTGATTATCTCTCTCCACAGAGTACCATTAGCAATCTCAAAAATCAGTGCTATTTTATACTTTATCCTGAAACAGTAGATTCAGCTTGCAAATCGGCAATTAGTTGAGCTAACTGATCACTACTTGCCTGGTAAACGTTGCCGCAAAATTCGCAAGTTGCTTCAGCACCATCATCTTTAACAATCATATCTTGCAGTTCGGCTTCTCCCAAAATCTTCAGTGCCCCCAAAACGCGATCAAAAGAGCAACCACAGTGGAAGCGCAGGATTTGCCGTTCGGGAAAGATTTCCAGTCCCATATCTCCCAACAGGTCGTTAAAGATTTCAGTCAAATTCTTCCCAGCTTGCAACAATGGCGTAAATCCTGCCAGACTAGCGACCCGTGATTCCAAAGTTTCTACTAGGGCTTCGTCTCTGGCAGCTTTGGGCAATACTTGCACCAGTAATCCTCCAGCAGCCGTTACTCCATCTGCCCCCACGAACACACCTAAAACTAAAGCCGAAGGTGTTTGTTCGGAATTCACCAGATAATGAGCTACATCATCACCAATTTCGCCAGAAACTAGTTCTACCGTACTAGAGTAAGGATAACCATAACCGATATCCCGCACAACGTAGAGGTAGCCACCACCTACTGCACCACCAACGTCTAGCTTCCCTTTGGCATTGGGAGGCAATTCCACAGATGGATTCCCCACATATCCGCGGACTGTACCATCTAAGCCTGCGTCTACCAATATGCCACTTAAAGGCCCATCACCCTTCACCCGGACATTGACCCTTGACCCAGTTCGCTTCATACTTGAAGCCATTAACAAGCCCGCTGCCATAGTCCGACCCAGTGCTGCTGTTGCCACATAGGAAAGCTTGTGGCGTTCCCGTGCTTCTTCTGTTAAACGTGTGGTGATCACACCTACGGCACGAATTCCACCTTCGGCTGCTGTTGCACGAATTAACTGATCCGCCATGAATAACCTTACATTTCTTAACAAGTTCACTTTTCCTATTCTAAGTTCTCTGCTGGTAGAAAAGTGACGCCGTAATAATCAGTGATTGTATTTGCAATATTAGAAATAGTGATGTCTCACCTTTAGGTAATCCTAGAAAAATGCTGGGTAATTTTCAACAAAGCCAACTGCGGATCGAAATCGAAGCATCAACTGATGCAATTCATGACAGTCTGCTGCATCCGGTACAACTAGAAAAATGGCTCTTAGGACAACGCTTTGCGCCAGGAATGCCAGAAGAACTGCTTCCAGGATTCCAGTTTACTACCTGGACTGGGCCAGTCCCGATTCATCATCAAGTAGACGTTGTAAAATCCAACTGTCTCCGCTTGGTACTCAGCGGAGGCATTGACGGGTTCCACGAATGGTACTGGGGAGAAGGTTGGGTGCAGTCACGCTTGGAAGGAATTTCAATTTTGCCCTTGAATTTGGGTCAAACGCTGAGTTTGTTGAGCTTGCGTCAGTTTCTGACAACTCAAGAGCGTTGAATTGACTGAACAGGGATTGAGCATGGGGCATTGGTTATTCTCCGCGTCCCCAATCCTCAATCCCCAATCCTCAATCCCCAATCCCCAATCCCCAATCCCCAGTTTATGAACCGGAAATAATCCCTACAAGAATTTTTACAAGCACCGATAAATCTTCTGGAATTTGATAGCGTTTCTGGTCTTGAGTCACTTGACGATTTGCCCGATGGTAAACTCCAAAACGCCAGTCTTCACCAGTAGTAACTGCTCCATATAGAAGTTCAGATGTGGATTTAGTCCATTGATCAAGTGCTATTAATTCAATAGCGAGTTCAGTAAATCCTCTAACTAAATCTGATTGCTTGGCTTCGATGACTAATAAATTTTGAGGTGCTGCAATATAGTAGTCGAGAGTCCCTTTCAGATAGTCGTTGACAGCAATAGAATATTCTATATTGAGTCTCTGATTAGTTAAATCGCATACTTCAAACAAAATTGGACCAATTAAAGCTTCGCGTCTAGTAGTTTCATTAACTAAATCAATATGAGAGAAATTACGCCGAAGTTGCTGCTGTAAAAATTGGATGTCTAAAATTTCTGATGATTCGGGTAATATGAGATTTTTCCTTTCAATAGTGCAATTTAATTCGCCTAAAATATCATCAATCGTGAAAGGCAATTCAAAATATCGGCTGAAAGTATAAGATTCACCAACTTGGAGAATGCGGCGGGAACTCATAAAAAACCTCAGCCAAATTTATCCTCCTATTTTATACAAACTTGATCAACTCACATCTTGCAGCAGAGTAACTTACGACTGGAAGTCGCGGCTAAACAAATGTGAGTTCGACAAACCTCTCCCTGCCTTGAACTTTCGTTTAAGTGTATCTCTCTCCGATTCGGCTACGGTGTACACACAAGTCCTAAAAACCTAGCTTGATTAGGCTTGACTCGTTCCCATGCTCTGCATGAGGAATGCATTCATTGAGTCTCTGACTCAATATCTGACTGGAGGCAGCAGCCTCTAATCAACCATTCCTAGCTTTGCATGGGAACGAGAGAACAAGGAGAAATGAGAAATCGAGCTTTTTTCGACTTGTGTGTACACCGTAGCTCCGATTCGGAGAGGGACGGTTTTTTGTAGTAAAACCTCTAACGGGACTTAAACATTTTTGAGGCTTGTTTGTCCCTCAAAAATGTTTAAGTCCCGTAATGTTTCTTGTTTAATCAGGGTTTTCAAATTTAAAAAATTCCGATTTACTGTTGTTTCATAGCCACAGTAAATCGGAATTTGTAGCGTTTTTTTCTGAGAATATTACTTATCTTTGAGTAGTCGAGTAAAGAATAAGCGCTACTGTATGGAGGCATAAAACCCTGCTATTTTTTTGGTTTTTCTCACAAATAATGTTAGTTCCAAGCAAGATTAGTTTTGGGGTAGTTATAGTTATTGCCTCCCGTTGCAAATTTTTACCTTGGTTTGACGACTAACACCGAACAATTAGCCTCTTCCACAACTTGACTGCTAACAGAACCCTGGACAATTCGCTTCATCCCCATTAACCCCCGACTGCCAATTATAATCAAGTCAGTTTTGTAAATATTGGCAAGGCGAATAATCTCATCGGCAGGATCACCAGTTACCAGTTCTAACTCACTTGTGACTGATAACTTTTCCTGATAGCATTGCAGCTGTTTTTCAATCTGAAAATAAGAAAATGTTGGGGACTCTGGCTGAGGACGATCAGCGGGTAGTTCCATCTCTGACTCTGGCGTGGGAAACACATGACAGAGAATAACCTTGGCATCTTTTGACAACGCCAAATCATCTAAAGTCTGAATTACTCGTTCTGCAATTTCCGAACCGTCCAGAGCTACCAAAATATTCTTTAGCACCGCTCTCGTCTCCTAAAGAGTAGACCCCTTACATAAGTATCTAGCAAAATTTGTTGGCAGCTACACTAAATTAATTTTCCATCTGCTTACTTAGTTTATATATTCGAGGCTGTCCCATAGGTCGGTTTCACCCCACTTTGACGCTAGTACATTGTAGCAACTGGCGTCAAAGACCTTTTGTCAGTTCTTTGGGGAGGTTTACCCTCCTCTGAACTTGTCTTCTCAACTCTTGGAGAGGCCGCATCAAGAAGACGCTCTACAAACGTAGCGTTAGCGAGTCTCCGTACCTCTACGGAAAAGTAAGCTACCGCAGCGTTCGCACCAGAGCGTCTGGTGATTTCCACCCCACTTGACGCCAGTCGCCTGAAGTTGGGAGATCCTTTCGGCAGTTCCTCTTGGGGGAAACAAACCCCTTTTCTGGGGACTGCCGACCCTACGCACAGTCGCTACAGCTACGCTAACATCACGGCACTGGCTGCTTTATGCCTCTTAACCTGTCCACCGCAGGACTTGCCATGAGCAACTGACGTCGGGTTTCCCAACCTGTTTGCGTGGCTTCTCCGAACAGGAGAAGCTACTGTCCTTGGCAATGCCTCACTTGTAGACGCCCGCCAGAAGTCCTCCCTTGGAGTAGCAACTGGCACGCGATCGCCATCCAAACTTTTAGTCTGAACCTATCCAGTGACTTTTGCCAACAGTACAGGAAAAAATTAAGCATTCCAAATCACTCTTCTTGCTGAATTCGCCGTCGGATTGAATCAGCATGGGAAGGTAAGCCCTCTGCTGTTGCTAGCACATCAATGGCACCAGCCACATTTTGCAGTGCGGTTTGGGAGTATTGAATAATACTGGAGTGTTTGAGGAAAGTTTCAACCCCTAATGCCGAAGCATAGCGGGCAGCACCAGAAGTTGGCAAGGTATGGTTAGGGCCTGCCAAATAGTCTCCTACAGCTTCTGGTGTTGAGTAACCCAAAAAGATTGCCCCAGCGTGGCGAATCTGTGGTAAAAGTGCCCAAGGGTCTTTGATTTCTAATTCCAGGTGTTCGGGGGCAAATTCATTTGAGAGTTCTGCTGCTGCTTGGAGGGATTCCACAACGACAATCAACCCATAATGAGCGATCGCTTTTTCTGTGTCTATTCGCCGTGGGTGATCCACTAGCTGTCTTTCCAAGGCTACTTGCACGTTTTTCGCCAAAGCAGCATCTGTCGTCAGCAAAATTGCTGCCGCCATTGGATCGTGTTCGGCTTGGGCCAGCAAGTCAGCAGCGACATGCACCGGATTTGCGGTTTCATCGGCAATCACCAGCACTTCGCTGGGGCCAGCCAAAGAATCAATGCCGACGGTGCCATAGACAAGTTTTTTCGCTAGAGTGACATAAATGTTACCAGGGCCAGTAATCACATTCACTTTCGGAATCGTTTCTGTGCCATAGGCTAAAGCCGCGATCGCTTGTGCGCCCCCTATGCGATAAATTTCTTGTACTCCTGCTTCTTGGGCAGCTACCAAGACTGCTGGATTAATTGCACCCCCTGGTCCTGGTGGTGTCACCATCACCACATGAGGTACAGCAGCAACATGAGCCGGAATTGCATTCATCAGCACTGTACTGGGATAGGCGGCACGGCCACCAGGCACATACAACCCCGCTCGGTCTACGGGGGTGTAGCGTTTGCCCAAAACTACTTCATCGTCACCAAAGTGTACCCAGCTTTTCGGTACTCGCTGACGATGAAACGCTTCAATTTGGCGGCAAGCTAGCCGAATTGCGCCCATCAACTCTTTTGACACCTGCTGATAGGCTGCATCTAGTTCTGAGCCTGTAACTCGCAGTTCTTCTGCTTTCAGGGTTTGTTTGTCAAATTCGGCTGTGTAATGCAATACAGCTTTATCGCCTTGGCGCTTCACTGCTTGCAAAACTTCCCGCACCGTTGCTTCTTTGTGAAGCACCTGTTCGTCATGGGTGCGATCGCAGATCCGTTGTAGTTCTGCTCTGACGTCTGCCTGCTGAGTAATGATTCGCAGCATGGAGTAAGGACAATGCCAAAATTATAATATTCCCACCTGAGATTTAGTATTGCTCTTGACCAACTGGGGTGTGGAAGCTGACTCTAATTCTCTTCTCTAGCTTAACCTGGATTTTTTTGATACTCTCAAGGCTGCCAGCACATGGTTTGCTTGAGAAGGCAACTTCATTGCTCAGTCCGACAAGCCTTGGCAGGCTAGCGGCAGGGAGTGGGCGTGCCATTTCCCACTACTCTTATGCCCTGACCCTCACTCACTCCTTGCTCTGGTGCAGGTAGTGTGTTTGCACATCCAGTCCCCCGGATTTACAAAGGGTAGGTCTGAATATAATTTTTACTTATTTTCCTAACTTTTAGTAGTTAACATCTCTACAGACACGATATATCGGTTCTATACCTTGAAACTCCTGAAATTTAGCTGTTTACAGTTTCTTGCCTTTGACAATATATCCGTTTTACGGACAGATTATATTGGCAATCACATTGCTTAACCAGGTGATGAGTTAGGGTTACTATTTTATTTGATGTAGCTTATTTTAACGCATTTCCTAAATTGACGACACACCAAATTAAGCACTGAGGATTAGGGAGCAAAGACTAGGGACTAAATTCTTGCCCAATCTCCAGTACCCAATCCCTAATGGGAGAATTTTTTTAGGAAATTATAACATTGGCAATTTGGATGCTATATTAGTAAGTCTAGTAGTGTGTGTACATATTAACAGTATTTTTGGAATTGACTGTGGCGAATACAAAGTCTGCTCTCAAGCGTGCCGAAATCGCAGAACGTAACCGACTGCGTAATAAAGCTTACAAATCAGCAGTCAAGACGCTGATGAAGAAATACTTTAATGCTGTAGCTGTCTATGCAGCTAATCCTAACCCAGAATTAAAACAAGAAGTACAGGCTCGGTTATCCGAGGCTTACGGCAAAATCGATAAAGCGATCAAACGGGGTGTCCTTCACCCCAACAATGGGGCAAGGAAAAAGTCGAGATTGGCTCAGAAACTAAAACCTTTAACTCAAACAGCAGCTGAATAGTCATTGGTAAGCTAGTGCCCTCTTCTCACTCAGAGAGTCACTGCGCTACGAACTTTCCCAAAGTTGTAGCAAGTGCTGTGAAACGCTCAAGCGCATAGCGCCGCGTTAGTGAGTCTGCCAACGTCTGGGAAGCAAGTGCAGTCTTGAGGGTTTCCACACCAGTTGCTCTATGCCTCTTAACCCGTCCATCGCAGTGGCTCCCCATGAGCGACTGGCGTAGGCTCTGCTGGATTAAAACAAGTGGGGGCGTGGTTTACCTCTTTGAACATCTGGTGATTGCAATGCGTTCGCGTAGCTTCTCCCGCTGAAGAAGGATTCCCCCGGAGGGTCATTTGTCCTTAGTCGTGATAAGGGCTAATAATTTATGACTAATGACAAAGGACAAAGAATGCAACTGATAGACACGCACGTTCATCTCAACTTTGATAGTTTTCAGCCGGATTTAGCAACAGTGCGATCGCGGTGGCAAGAAGCAGGAGTAGTGCGTTTAGTACATTCCTGTGTTCACCCAGAGGAGTTTTCCAGTATTCAATCCATAGCGCAAGAGTTTCCCGAAATCAGCTTTGCCGTAGGACTACATCCTTTGGATGCTGATAAATGGAATAGCGAGACAGCCGAGAAAATCAAAACTTTAGCTAGTTCTGACTCGAATGTGGTAGCAATTGGGGAAATGGGGCTGGATTTTTACAAAGCTGATAACTATGAGCATCAGCTTATGGTGTTTGAGTCGCAGTTGGCGATCGCATCTGAACTCAACTTACCAGTGATTATTCACTGCCGCGATGCTGCTGTGGCAACCAGAGAAGTGTTGCAAAAATGGCGGGAACTCAAAGGAGAAAGAGTGCGGGGTGTCATGCATTGCTGGGGAGGAACGCCAGAAGAAACTCAATGGTTTCTCGATTTAGGCTTCTACATCAGCTTTAGCGGGACGGTAACGTTCAAAAACGCCAAAGCGATCCAATCCTCAGCTGCTATGGTGAGTAGCGATCGCCTACTGATTGAAACAGATTGCCCATTTCTGGCTCCGGTTCCTAAACGCGGCGAGAGGCGCAACGAGCCTGCCTACGTGCTTTATGTAGCCGAGCAAGTAGCTAAACTGCGTCAGGAAACGGTAGAGGCGATCGCCCATCAAACCACCCAGAATGCCTGTGAATTATTCGGTCTGTCAATATAAAGTGGGCTTTAATCTCTTTTATTCAGTTGTGCTAAAAAAAATAAAACTCTAGGGGGACAAAAATATGCTAATATTATTCCCTCAAAAACATTTTGCTTGCGCCATAATGATAAAGGAAGGAACCTAAAATTTCTGAGCCTCATTTTCCGTGATGTTATCGGCTTAGCCATCCTCCAAATCTCTACAAGCGGATGCTCTCCACACATGACTAAACGTGCCAACCCAGGTTGAGCTACACTTTTGCAGAATATCGGCTTGGTGTGTATTTAACCTATACAAAATTGTTAAACGAAATTGCCTTGTGAGTATAATCCAGCAAAACGAAGTGATTCTGATTCAAACCCAACAAGGTGCGGATCATTCCCTCAGTCTTAGGATATCTAGGATATCACTGAGAGTATAAATAGCCGGGTGTAAAACACACCGTCTAGAGCTGCGTCAGCAAATTAACGCGCTTTTTGGAGGGGAAATGAAGAAAGTAGATAAAACTCAAGAATATCTCAACTGTATATTCTTCTTAAATCAAGACTATAGTGGGTTTTTGCCGTCTAAGTCCATGATAAAGGGCGATTACCCCCTTGGCCAAATTGCTCATTCCAGCTTTAATCGCTGCGTTTGCCCACACCTGTAAATAGCAAGTGTGTAAGAAAAAGTTCCCAAACAGCTAAGGACACTGGCTAGCAGTGGGAAGCGTCAAACAGCAGTGTCCAATGGAAAATCTAACCAGGTTGACAAAGGTAGAGGCATGACTAAAGAAACGTATATGGAACCCGCCTTTCTGTTGCCCGACTTGATTGAAATCCAGCGGTCAAGCTTTCGCTGGTTTTTGGAAGAAGGGCTGATAGAAGAACTTAACTCCTTTAGTCCGATCACAGATTATACGGGCAAACTAGAACTGCACTTTTTGGGTCATAACTACAAACTCAAGGAGCCAAAGTACAGCGTCGAAGAAGCCAAACGGCGGGACAGTACCTATGCCGTCCAAATGTATGTTCCCACACGCCTGATTAACAAAGAAACAGGGGAAATCAAAGAGCAAGAGGTATTTATTGGGGATTTGCCTTTGATGACCGATCGCGGCACGTTTATTATTAACGGAGCCGAGCGGGTAATTGTCAATCAAATAGTGCGATCGCCAGGGGTTTATTACAAATCAGAAATAGACAAAAACGGGCGACGTACTTATTCCGCTAGCTTAATTCCCAACCGGGGAGCATGGCTGAAATTTGAAACAGACCGTAACGATTTGGTGTGGGTACGCATCGACAAAACCCGCAAACTTTCAGCGCAGGTACTCCTAAAAGCTTTAGGGTTATCAGACAACGAAATCTTTGACGCCTTACGCCACCCCGAATATTTCCAAAAAACCATCGAAAAAGAAGGGCAATTCTCTGAAGAAGAAGCCCTGATGGAGTTATATCGGAAACTGCGTCCTGGTGAACCACCCACTGTATTAGGTGGACAACAACTCCTAGACTCCCGATTCTTTGACCCGAAACGTTATGACCTTGGTCGCGTTGGACGGTACAAACTCAACAAAAAATTGCGCCTTTCTGTCCCAGACACGATGCGCGTGCTGACTGCTGGCGATATCTTGGCAGCCGTGGATTACCTGATTAATCTGGAATACGATATCGGTAATATCGATGACATTGACCATTTAGGCAATCGCCGGGTGAGAAGCGTCGGTGAATTGCTGCAAAACCAAGTGCGGGTGGGCTTAAACCGTTTAGAGAGAATCATTCGGGAACGGATGACCGTATCCGATGCCGAAGTATTAACCCCCGCTTCCTTGGTGAACCCCAAACCATTAGTAGCAGCAATTAAAGAATTCTTTGGTTCCAGCCAGTTAAGTCAGTTCATGGATCAAACCAATCCTCTCGCAGAACTGACCCACAAACGCCGTCTGAGTGCCCTTGGCCCTGGTGGTTTGACCCGCGAACGCGCTGGGTTTGCTGTCCGGGATATTCATCCTAGTCACTATGGACGGATTTGCCCCATTGAGACGCCAGAAGGCCCCAACGCCGGACTGATTGGCTCCTTGGCAACCCATGCACGGGTTAACCTGTACGGCTTCTTAGAAACGCCATTTAGACCTGTGGAAAATGGGCGAGTCAGATTTGATCTGCCTCCAGCCTACATGACAGCCGATGAAGAAGATGATCTGCGGGTTGCTCCGGGAGACATTCCTGTAGATGAAACCGGGCACATTATTGGGCCGCAAGTGCCAGTCCGCTATCGCCAGGAATTTTCCACCACAACACCAGAACAGGTGGACTACGTAGCAGTATCTCCAGTACAGATTGTGTCGGTAGCGACCAGCATGATTCCGTTCTTGGAGCATGATGACGCTAACCGAGCGCTGATGGGGTCGAACATGCAACGGCAAGCAGTTCCCCTGCTCAAGCCAGAACGTCCTCTGGTGGGTACCGGTTTGGAAGCGCAAGGGGCTAGAGACTCTGGGATGGTGGTTGTATCGCGCACCGATGGCGATGTCACCTATGTGGATGCCACAGAAATTCGTGTGCGTCCGAAACCAGCAACCCCCGAAATTAAATACACCCTTTCCAAGTACCAACGTTCCAACCAAGACACCTGTTTAAATCAGAAACCTCTCGTCCGCATTGGTGAACGAGTTGTTGCTGGTCAGGTGCTGGCTGATGGCTCCTCCACCGAAGGCGGTGAATTGGCGCTAGGACAAAATATTGTAGTTGCCTATATGCCTTGGGAAGGCTACAACTACGAAGACGCGATTTTAATCTCTGAAAGACTGGTGCAGGATGATGTCTACACCTCAATTCACATTGAAAAATATGAAATTGAAGCTAGACAGACCAAACTGGGGCCAGAAGAAATCACCAGAGAAATTCCCAACGTCGGGGAAGATGCCTTGCGCCAGTTGGATGAACAGGGAATCATTCGCATTGGGGCATGGGTAGAAGCTGGAGACATCTTGGTAGGAAAAGTCACACCCAAAGGCGAATCTGACCAACCACCAGAAGAAAAACTGTTGCGTGCCATCTTCGGTGAAAAAGCGCGGGATGTGCGGGACAATTCCCTGCGAGTCCCAAACGGTGAAAAAGGGCGCGTGGTTGACGTGCGTTTATTTACCCGTGAACAAGGCGATGAACTGCCACCAGGAGCCAATATGGTAGTCCGGGTATATGTCGCCCAAAAGCGCAAAATCCAAGTAGGTGACAAAATGGCAGGACGCCACGGTAATAAAGGGATTATTTCTCGGATATTACCAGCAGAAGATATGCCTTATTTGCCCGATGGTTCACCAGTGGACATCGTACTTAATCCCTTGGGTGTACCCAGTCGGATGAACGTCGGACAAGTATTTGAGTGCCTCTTGGGTTGGGCTGGTCAGACCTTGGGAGTGCGATTTAAGATTACTCCCTTTGACGAAATGTACGGTGAAGAGTCATCTCGCCGAATTGTGCATGGCAAGTTGCAAGAAGCACGAGACGAAACAGGCAAAGACTGGGTATATAACCCAGATGATCCAGGCAAAATCATGGTGTTTGATGGTCGTACAGGCGAACCATTTGACCGACCAATCACTATCGGTGTGGCTTACATGCTGAAGCTGGTGCATTTGGTGGATGATAAGATCCACGCCCGTTCTACAGGCCCATACTCACTGGTGACTCAGCAACCCTTGGGTGGTAAAGCACAACAAGGTGGTCAACGGTTTGGGGAAATGGAAGTGTGGGCATTGGAAGCCTTTGGTGCGGCTTACACCTTACAGGAATTGCTCACAGTTAAATCTGACGATATGCAAGGACGGAATGAAGCGTTAAATGCGATCGTTAAAGGTAAAGCAATTCCCCGACCTGGAACTCCAGAGTCCTTTAAGGTGCTAATGCGCGAGTTGCAATCATTGGGGTTAGATATTGCTGTACACAAAGTAGAAACCCAAGCAGACGGCAGTTCCTTAGATGTGGAAGTCGATTTGATGGCAGACCAATCAGCCCGTCGCACACCTCCTCGACCCACCTATGAATCTCTTTCCCGCGAATCGCTGGAAGAAGACGAATAAAGAGTGAGGAGTTAGAAGTTAACAATTCATAACTCCTAACTCCTAACTTAAAACTAAATATACTCAAAACTCATAACTCGGAACTCAGCATTTAAGTATGAGACCTGCCCAAACTAATCAGTTTGACTACGTAAAAATCGGCTTGGCTTCCCCTGAACGCATTCGGCAGTGGGGCGAAAGAACATTGCCCAATGGTCAGGTAGTCGGTGAAGTTACCAAGCCAGAAACGATTAATTACCGAACTCTCAAGCCAGAGATGGATGGCTTATTTTGTGAGCGCATCTTTGGCCCCGCGAAAGATTGGGAATGCCATTGTGGCAAGTATAAAAGAGTTCGTCACAGAGGTATTGTCTGTGAGCGCTGTGGGGTAGAAGTTACCGAGTCTCGGGTGCGTCGCCACCGCATGGGCTATATTAAACTCGCCGCACCAGTAGCTCACGTCTGGTATCTCAAAGGCATTCCTAGCTATATTTCCATCCTGTTGGATATGCCCTTGCGGGATGTCGAGCAGATTGTCTATTTCAACTCTTATGTTGTCCTGAGTCCAGGTAATACGGAAACTTTAACTTACAAACAACTACTGAGTGAAGACCAGTGGTTGGAAATTGAAGACCAAATTTATAGCGAAGATTCTCAGCTACAGGGCGTAGAAGTCGGTATTGGTGCTGAAGCTTTGCTGCGCTTGCTTGCCGATATCAATTTAGAGCAAGAAGCCGAAAGCCTACGGGAAGAAATTGGCAACGCTAAGGGACAAAAGCGGGCCAAGCTAATTAAGCGACTGCGGGTGATTGACAACTTCATCGCGACTGGTTCCAAACCAGAGTGGATGGTAATGGCAGTCATTCCCGTGATTCCCCCCGACTTGCGCCCAATGGTGCAGCTAGATGGGGGACGGTTTGCCACCAGCGATTTAAATGATTTGTATCGGCGGGTAATTAACCGCAACAATCGTTTGGCACGCTTGCAAGAAATTTTGGCACCAGAGATTATTGTGCGGAACGAAAAGCGGATGCTGCAAGAAGCAGTGGATGCTTTGATTGACAATGGTCGGCGGGGACGTACTGTGGTAGGGGCAAATAACCGACCCCTAAAATCTTTGTCCGACATTATTGAGGGTAAGCAAGGACGTTTCCGACAAAACTTGTTAGGTAAACGGGTTGACTACTCTGGACGTTCTGTAATTGTGGTCGGGCCAAAGCTGAAAATTCACCAGTGCGGTTTGCCTAGAGAAATGGCAATTGAGCTATTTCAACCATTTGTGATTAACCGCCTAATTCGTAGCGGCATGGTAAATAATATCAAAGCTGCGAAAAAGCTGATATCGCGTAATGACCCCAGTGTTTGGGATGTGCTGGAAGAGGTGATTGAAGGACACCCTGTGATGCTGAATCGGGCACCAACGTTGCACCGCTTGGGTATTCAGTCTTTTGAACCAATTTTAGTAGAAGGTAGAGCGATTCAACTGCATCCTCTGGTGTGTCCGGCATTTAACGCCGACTTTGACGGCGACCAAATGGCGGTACACGTCCCTCTCTCGTTAGAAAGTCAGGCTGAAGCGCGGTTGTTGATGTTGGCTTCTAACAATATTTTGTCACCAGCCACGGGTAAACCCATCATCACACCCAGCCAAGATATGGTGTTGGGGGCGTATTACTTAACAGCAGAAAATCCCGGTGCGACAAAAGGCGCAGGAAAGTACTTTTCTTCGCTAGAGGATGTAATTATGGCTTTCCAGCAAGAGCAAATTGACTTGCACGCCTATATTTACGTGCGGTTTGACGGTGAAATAGAATCAGACCAACCGGATACGGAACCCGTAAAAGTGACGGAAAACGAGGATGGTAGCCGGACATTACTCTATAAGTTCCGCCGAGTCAGACAAGACGCTAAGGGTAATGTACTTTCTCAGTATATATACACAACACCTGGTCGCGTTATTTATAACAATGCCATTCAGGAAGCACTTGCTAGTTAATTCGTAATTTCTAATTCGTAATGACGCTCTCTACGAGACGTTGCGCGTAGCTTGCTTCTCCGTAGGAGTACGCGGACTCGCTACCGCTGCGCTAACGTAATTGAAGAATTAATTACGAATTACCAATTACAAATTATTAATTATTGATGACTCAGGACTAATGACTAATGACTAACGAAAAAATGATTTTTCGCAATCGAGTGGTTGACAAAGGCCAACTGAGAAATTTAATTTCTTGGGCTTTTACGAATTATGGTACGGCGCGAACCGCAGTGATGGCGGACAAACTAAAAGATTTAGGATTTCGCTACGCTACCAAAGCAGGGGTTTCCATCAGTGTAGATGACTTGATGGTGCCACCAACTAAGCGATTGCTCTTAGAAGCTGCCGAAGAAGAAATTCGCGCCACTGAAACGCGTTATCAACGGGGAGAAATCACTGAAGTAGAACGCTTCCAAAAGGTAATTGATACCTGGAATGGTACCAGTGAAGCCTTGAAAGATGAAGTAGTCGTCCACTTCAAGAAGACTAATCCCCTGAACTCCGTATACATGATGGCATTCTCCGGGGCACGGGGTAACATCTCCCAAGTCCGGCAATTGGTGGGGATGCGGGGACTGATGGCAGATCCTCAAGGGGAAATTATCGATTTGCCCATCAAAACCAACTTCCGTGAAGGACTAACTGTGACGGAATACATTATTTCGTCTTACGGTGCCAGAAAAGGATTGGTGGATACTGCCTTGCGGACGGCTGACTCTGGTTATCTCACCCGCCGATTGGTGGACGTATCGCAGGATGTAATTATTCGGGAATTTGACTGCGGCACCACCAGAGGTCTTACCATTCGACCAATGACAGAAGGTGCCAAAACCTTGATTCCTCTCGCAACCCGCTTGATGGGACGGGTAATTGGCGAAGATGTGGTGCATCCAGTGACAAAAGAAGTGATTGCACCACGCAATTCGCCAATTCCTGAGGACTTGGCGAAGAAAATTGAAAAATCTGGGGTGGCAGAAGTTGTGGTGCGATCGCCCCTAACTTGTGAAGCTGCACGTTCCGTCTGTCAACACTGCTACGGTTGGAGTTTAGCCCACGCTAAGATGGTGGACTTGGGCGAAGCTGTGGGGATTATTGCCGCCCAAAGTATCGGCGAACCTGGTACCCAGCTAACCATGCGGACATTCCACACAGGTGGTGTGTTTACTGGGGAAGTGGCGCAACAAGTTCGTTCTAAAATCGATGGGACTGTCAAGCTTCCCCGAAAACTGAAGACCAGAACATATCGTACCCGCCACGGGGAAGATGCCCTCTATGTTGAGGCTAATGGTATCCTGCTTTTGGAACCAACAAAAGTAGGTGATGTTACCCCAGACAACCAAGAGGTTCATCTTACCCAAGGTTCAACACTATATGTATTTGATGGAAATAAGGTAAAACAAGGTCAGTTGTTGGCAGAGGTTGCCCTTGGTGGACGCACAACTCGGACTAATACAGAAAAAGCAGTTAAAGATGTTGCCTCTGACTTGGCAGGGGAAGTGCAATTTGCCGAAGTAGTTCCAGAACAAAAAACTGACCGTCAGGGCAATACCACAACCACAGCCGCACGGGGTGGTTTGATTTGGATTTTGTCTGGGGAAGTTTACAACTTGCCGCCTGGTGCAGAATTGATTGTCAAAAATGGTGATGCGATCGCTTCTAATGGAGTTTTAGCAGAAACCAAGTTAAGCAGTTTGCACGGCGGTGTGGTGCGCTTGCCAGAAGCTACCCCAGGTAAGAGTACCAGAGAAATTGAGATTATCACCGCTTCTGTGGTCTTAGACCAAGCAACGGTAACAGTCCAAAGTTCCCAAGGTCGCAATAACTACTTAGTCTCCACTGGCAACAACCAGGTATTTAACCTCCGGGCTACACCAGGCACAAAAGTACAAAATGGTCAAGTGGTAGCTGAGTTAATTGATGACCGCTATCGCACAACCACTGGTGGATTCCTGAAATTCGCGGGTGTCGAAGTCCAGAAAAAAGGCAAAGCCAAGCTAGGTTATGAAGTCGTGCAGGGCGGTACCCTTTTGTGGATTCCGGAAGAAAGCCATGAAGTTAATAAAGATATCTCCTTGCTGTTGGTGGAAGACGGTCAGTTTGTAGAAGCTGGCACCGAAGTGGTGAAAGATATCTTCTGCCAAAACAGTGGTGTGGTAGAAGTGACCCAGAAAAACGACATCCTGCGGGAAGTTGTGGTTAAGCCAGGGGAACTGCTGATGGTGGATGATCCAGAATCAGTCATCGGGCGAGACAATACCTTCATTCAACCTGGTGAGGAATTTCAAGGCAGTGTCGCCACGGAATTGCGCTATATCCAGTATGTAGAGACACCAGAAGGGCCAGCCCTGTTGAGTCGTCCAGTAGTTGAGTTTGCCGTACCGGATAATCCAGATGTGCCATCAACTACATCTGTAAGTCAACAAACCGGGCGCTCGATTCAGTTGCGGGCTGTACAGCGACTCCCTTACAAAGATTCGGAACGCGTCAAATCTGTTGAAGGTGTTGAATTGCTGCGAACCCAGCTAGTGCTGGAAATTGAGCAAGAAGGGGAACAAGACCACAATGCTTCGCCCCTAGCAGCAGATATTGAATTGGTACAAGATACCGAAGACGCAGAAGTTCAGCGCTTGCAACTGGTGATTTTGGAATCCTTGGTAATTCGGCGAGACATTACCGCCGATGCCACCCAAGGTAGCACCCAGACCACACTTGAGGTACAAGATGGGCTTACCATCGCCCCTGGATCTGTGGTAGCACGTACCCAAATCTTGTGTAAAGAAGGGGGGATAGTGCGGGGCGTCCAAAAAGGAACTGAAAACGTGCGTCGTTGCTTAGTGTTGCGCGACGCTGACAGGCTTACCATTAATACTAGTACTCAGCCAAAGGTGAAAGTGGGTGACTTGCTAGTAGAAGGTACAGAAGTTGCTCCTGGAGTTTTTGCCCCAGAATCAGGGCAAGTAGTGGATATCAAAAATGCCGCTGCTGCATCTGGTGGGGAATCAGCTCTGAGTACTAAAAACTACGTTATTACTACCCGCATCGGTCGCCCTTATCGAGTCAGCCCTGGTGCTGTATTGCAGATAGAAGACGGTGATTTGGTACAACGGGGTGATAACTTGGTGTTGTTGGTGTTTGAACGTGCCAAAACTGGAGATATCATTCAAGGTTTGCCCCGGATTGAGGAACTACTTGAAGCTCGTAAACCGAAAGAAGCGTGCATTTTATGTCGGCGGGCGGGTGAAGTTAAGGTAGTTTACGGCGATGGTGATGAAGCGATCGCCATCAAGGTCGTAGAATCAAATGGCGTGGTAACAGATTATCCTATAGGTCCAGGACAAAACTTGATTGTGCCAGATGGAGCGGTAGTATTAGCGGGACAACCGTTAACTGATGGCCCATCCAATCCTCACGAAATTTTGGAAATCTTCTTTAGCCTCGGTTCCGAAGACGGAATCTATGCTTGTGCTAGCCTTGCCTTGCAGAAGGTACAGACATTCTTGGTGAATGAAGTGCAAATGGTGTATCAATCTCAAGGGATTGATATTTCCGATAAGCACATTGAAGTCATTGTTCGCCAGATGACCAACAAAGTTAGGATTGATGATGGTGGTGACACCACCATGCTTCCGGGTGAATTGGTAGAACTGCGCCAAGTTGAGCAGGTGAACGAAGCTATGGCAATTACAGGCGGTGCTAGGGCACAGTATACCCCAGTATTGTTGGGTATCACTAAAGCATCGTTGAACACCGACAGCTTTATTTCCGCCGCATCCTTCCAAGAGACAACACGGGTACTTACCGAAGCAGCTATCGAAGGCAAATCCGACTGGCTGCGCGGATTAAAGGAAAACGTGATTATCGGGCGATTGATTCCGGCTGGTACTGGGTACAATACTTATGATGAACCCGGTGCGATCGATGATTATGCTGCTGAAATTAGCAGTAGTGTCTTAGATGAAGTTGATGACCCTCTGGATATGGTCTTAGATGACCGCACAGCTCGCACTTATAATTTAGATTCTCCTACTCTTGGGGAATCTGGTTTTGGTAGCAGACGTGCAGAAAGGTCAATCTTAGAGGACGAAGATGAATTAATCGCCGATGAAGTAGCAGATGACGACGATTTCGAGGAAGAAGAGGAAGACGACGAAGATGATTTCGACGAAGAGTAGAGACTTGAAATTTCGTGTCTCTATTAAAAGGTAAAAGGTAATATCAAGTCTACTCAATTACCCATAAGAAAATTACCCATACCCTTGCTAAGGGGAGGGATAACCCAGCCGGTCATTAGACTAAAAAGGCAAAAGAAATCTTCTTTTGCCTTTTTATTTTGCTCTCTAGAAAGACATGATTTACTTACTAGTACAGCACGGCGGAAATCCAGCTAGCATATAAATTAACCAGACAATTGATTAAGCCCCTTGTTAAAGGTAGGCAAACTTCCGCCTGTACTAGTAGTCTATGATGACCTTGTGTGATGCCTTTTATCTAGTTTAAGAGAAACTGACACCTAAATCCGCTAAGTGTGCATCTCTATAAATCTAGCAATAGCTAGATGCTGTAATTCTCTCAAACGCTATAATCTACATCTGTTACACCGAGAGATTAACTTGTGGATGCCATATTAGAACGATCGCACGAATTAAAACAAGCCTTAGTTGATTTTGTCCTTGATGCTGAAGGCGAAGTAGCACAAGCACTGGAAACTTATGCAGCAGCACAGTTGCGCCGTGGAAGTGGGGATAGTACCCAGCAGGACTTAATTATCGATAGCTTTCTGACAGCAGGGAAAGTCGGTGATAAGTCACCATTAGAGTTGTTTGTCGAAAGCTATCCAAATTTAGACCAAAGCGATCGCAACCTGATCAACAGCTGGCGTCATAGTTTTATTGGCTTATTTGCCATCACTAACATTCTACCTGATGGCTTTGAATTGACGAACTGGTTGACAGATAAACGCTACATTGTCAAGCCAAATAATGTCCACACACTACAGGCAATTTCTCGGTTGAAAGTAGGAGAAATTTTACTAACTCGCATTTCTCCTGTTACCGACAACTACTGGATGTTTTCTGGCCCCTACACACTCATGGGTAAATTGGGTAAACCAAAACTTGCTGTGGCAATTGGTAATTTTAAAGAAAACTATAAAAGTAATCTTTACAGCGACGCTCCAGACTTGCTAGAAGAAGCTTGGCAATCAGTAGCACAATATCATCAGCAGTTTGTGGACTTTTTTAGCACTGATGAAATCACATTACCTGGATACCAGCTTAATAAAAAAATAGCGGAATTTCAAGAAATAATTACTGAAAAAAGCTTTGCAGCAGCAGGAATTGATACTTCCAAGTCATTGGCTGAAGTGGCAGAAGCGGCTGGCATCACAGACGAGGAAATCAAAGCAGCAGCACAAGAATTTGGTGCTGACTCCAATGCAGTTTCTCAGATGTTTAACAGCAAAAGCGGCAATAGCAAAATGGTTATGCCAAAAGTTGATTTACCTGCCGAACTCAAGAAAGCAGAACAGGTAACGGCTCTTTCTCATCCCCGTTGGGGACAAATGTTTTTACCAACATATAGTAAGGTAGAAGCAATCTTATCAACAGAGGACTGGCAAAGTATTCAAGGGGCTGAAAAACTAATTCGCTACTATCTCGAAGATAAAAGTATTAACGCCTTTATCTGGTATCGGTTAGCGCAACAGTATCCAACTCAATTAGAAAAGGTGTTGCAAAAATATCTACAACGTCCAGAGTTTAACCTTGAAAGTGACTTGGATGCTCTTTTGCAAGAATTCAAGAAACCTATTGAGCCGGAGTTACCAGAAATTGCTAGTGTCCCTATACATTTACACAACTTATTTCAAGAAGCTTTAGGAGAAGTTAACAAATCTAAGCCCAAGGGTAAGGGGCAAAAAAAGCCAGCAAAAGGTTTTCAATAAGGTTAACAAATATATCCAACATTTCACTCTACCCACTTAGGGTTATGTTTCCAAGGTAGAGTTGTTTTTAGGAGCGTACAGCTAGGTGTACGCTCAGAGAGCCTATTCGGTAAAATCAATGTCAAAAACGAGATGAAGACCGGGTAGTTATATTTATACATCGGTAGATAGTAGGTGAACAATCTCATCGACGATTTCCTCTGGACTCTCAAGCTTGACTAGAAATCGATTAAAGCCAGCATTCAAAGCCTTATGACTTGAAACCTCCCGTGTATAAGAAGTGATAGCGATCGCAGGTAACTGCCTTAGAGATAGGCAAGAATGCACTCGAATTTGCTCAATTAACCAATTTCCATCATGATCAGGCAACTTCACATTGCACAGCAGAATATCGGGATGAAGCGATTCGACCAAATCAAGGGCTGCTTCTGCATCGGTTAAAGCCATCACCTCTGCACCAGCTGCTTCCAAAATGAAGGTGAGCAAATCTGCAATATCTGGCTCATCCTCTACCAGTAAGATCAGGGTTCCAATAAGGTGCTGGAGCGAATTTAACTCAGTTTCTTGATTGATTTTTTTATTCGTTGCCATGCCGTCCTTTTATTGCCTGTTATAGTCTGCTATTTCTATTGCAATGCATGGAGCGGAATAAGTATTCACCCTAAATACACAAATTTGGGGTGAAAAGCTTTATCAATATGAAGAAGTTAATTCACCGATCAACATTGACCGCCCTGTTAGGTCAGCGATCGCCCCGACTAACTCATCTATGTCCACAGGCTTTAATAACCACTGGTCAAACCTTGTTTCCGACTCCGCAAATCCAGCTTCTAACTCTTTGAGTGCCGTGACTGCTATAACCGGAGTGGACTTGTCTAGCCTATCTTCGATTTGCCGGATCTGACGTAGCAGCGAATAACCATCTTCACCGGGCATGGCAATATCACTAAGTACTAAATCTGGGCTAAGTTGGACAAACGCTTCTAAGGCTTGATGTACGGTGAAAGTTGAATGAACTTCGATCCCATACAACTCAAGTAAACAAGTCATCCAGGCACAGGAATCGAGGTTATCATCGACCACTAGTACTCGCAATCCGTCCAGCGTAGAAGTGTTAGGAATGGGCATACCAGGAGCCTCACTCTAAGTGAATATCAGAGTATCTAACGAGAATTTAATAATTAGTGCATTTTTCATAGAAAAATAAGATTTCCATAATTTTACTTAACATTGTGCAATGCAATTCTCAGAATTTAGCTACTCGAATAGACGGCATAGGAATCCAGATGAATAGATGAATATACGTATGGTTTGTACAAGCAAAGTGCTGTCTTCGGTAATAGTTAAAGTCCAGGGCTTTACAGTCGTAATTATAAGTATTTAGCTGACCTTGATTTATCGTTATTAATAACACAAAACTTAAAATAAATTTTATAAATTTAAATTTCTTAATATTTCCTCTAATATTTTTAGGTTTTGGCGATGGCGTTTTTGTAGTACTCACAAAGTTGACTAATATTTTTTGGTAACAGGTAATTGGAGAAAAGCTATTACCCATTACCCATTACCCATTACCCATTACCCATAACTCATTACCGAGGTTCAGCTTGAGTTGAGACTGTTAATACTTGCGGTGGTGTAGCATCCGGGGGATAGAGAAAATCTACTTCTACTAAAGAGCGATCGCCTGCCTTTATATTTAATAAAACTAACGGTTCCCCTGGTTGACCTCTCTTTTGCACTAAATGCACAAACTGAGTTTGCGGCTGACCTTGATCATCTTTGTAACGTACCCGCACCGTTCCTCTAAAGAATACTTGAGCAGCTGGTGTACTCAAAAAGCGTAACCCCGGTTTTCCCAACTGATCTTCTTTGAGTGGCGTTTGTATTGACACACTAACAGTTTGAGGACTTTGAGTATTGTTGTATAGCGGCAACTTGAGACTATATTGAACTCCGTAGTTGCCATGAGCGCGATATGCGGTGTCAGGATAACGCACCAGCATAGATGCACTTTGAATTTGACCAGTTCCTAAGGTACCACCATGCAGGGTACTCAGAGCGTAGGAAAACACTTGACCAGGCTGGGGGATAGTTAGATACCTTTTTTTAGGATTATCTACTAGTAAGGCTCTCCATTGGGAACCACCAGCTACTCCGGCTACACGCCCATAAACTATAGGCTTACCAGTTTCCTCAAGGGGAGTAGGAGTTTTATCCCGTGGGCCAGCCAAATCACCATTATCTAGTAAATTTTGCCATTCTTCTAAAGTAGGCGATCGCTCACTACCATCTGGATTCACCCGTGCAAACATAGCTAGGCTTGCTGCATAGACAGTGCCATTACTCCACAGTCGCATCAACGTAGATCGACCATTCAGAGGTGGTGTCAATCCCTGCACAGGAATTGGTAAATTTAGTAACATCCGACTTTGCCCTGGTGGAATCTCAATTTGGGCAGGGAAAATCTCTTGTCGCTGTCCCCTAAGCACATCAGACATGACGCGATCGCCTGGCCCAGCAAAAACTTTACCTAAAAGATTTTGGCTAAAAGATGGTAATTGAATAAATGGTGCATCTGGTTGACTCAAATAACTCGCCGCCTGCAAAATATTCACCTTCACTGGTTCAGAACCAGGGTTGTGCAAAATTATCCCTAGATAGAGCGATGTCTCCGACGGGCTACGCCTACGCAAATTCTCTGGTGGTTCAGCCCTAGCAACGTGATGGGCAAAAATATCAAATCGTCCCCGAAAGGGAAAATTCAGATGCGCCGTTGGCACTTTTTTGCCATCGGGTGGAAAAGTCGAGAGTAAAATCCCTTCTTTCAACACCAATTCTGGACTATTGCTGTTAAAAGTTGGCACTGTATCCAACTTACCTGGTAAAGGACGTACTTCTTGCGGTTGCACGACTTCTTCAGGTGGTGGCGTGACAGGAGTTGATTGGGCAATTGGGAAAATTAGTAACAATGGCAACATATACTTAGATATTTATTCCACCATACAGACACTAACAACTTGATGAAAGTGCCACTTTGTTAATAATTAATACGAAATCTGTAAGAATACCCATCAAATTTTCTTGATTGAGAATCAAAATGTGGACAAAGATACAACGTGACGTGAGTTAGTTGTGGCTTAAATAGTCCAACACTGAATAGTAAAGACCCTCTGGTGCGGACGCACTCGCGTTCGCAAACAAATTTACCGCAGTCGTGGCTAATCTCAATTACCGTTGCTCCCGCTACCAATTCCTCTAAATCAACTTTTGTCTGTAAAACAATTTCTTTCTGGCTAGCACCTGCTTCCACACTTAATTGTGTCCGGCTTGCAGCCTGAGTACAACAGATAATGTAATCAAGTTGGATTGCATTGATTTTTTCAATTACCCGATTACTGGCAAGTTGCACATTTATCGGTAACTGGTGCAAAAAAGTTAAGTCATGGGGGAGCAACTCAAGTTTGATAACTTCTAGTAATAAATCATCAGAAGAATTTGACTGTTGATCCTTTAGCCAAATATCAAAAGAAATTAATAGAATTCTTTTCTTCAGAAGAAATATTATTTAGAATAGAAAAACCCTCCATAATAAATTTACAAGGAGCAGGTAAATGCCAGTTATTGCGGTCGTAGACTACGAGATGGGAAATTTGCATTCAGTCTGCAAAGGCTTGGAAAAATCTGGGGCAACTCCTAATGTTACTTATTCTGCAAAGGAATTAGAGCAGGCAGATGCAATAGTCTTGCCGGGAGTGGGAGCATTTGATCCCGCGGTGCAACACCTGCGAGCGCGTGGTTTGGAACAACCTATTAAAGAAGCGATCGCATCTGGTAAACCTTTCTTAGGAATTTGTTTAGGATTGCAAATTCTCTTTGAATCAAGTGCAGAAGGTACCCAACCAGGACTGGGAATTATCAAAGGAAAAGTGCGGCGGTTTCGTTCAGAACCTGACATCACTATTCCTCACATGGGTTGGAATCAACTGGAAGTGACTCAGCCAAAAAGTATTTTATGGGAGCATTTACCGTCCAATCCTTGGGTGTATTTTGTCCATTCTTACTATGTTGACCCAATAGACCCGCTAATCCGTGCAGCAACCGTCACCCACGGTACTCAAACCGTAACAGCTGCGATCGCCCATGAAAACCTGATGGCAGTCCAATTTCACCCCGAAAAATCCTCTAATATTGGATTGCAAATCCTGTCTAATTTTGTTGCTCAAGTCCGCGAAAAAATTCCTGCCTAATACTATTTTTGTCATTTGTCCTTTGTTGTTTGTCCTTTTTGATTTGTTAATAAATGAAAATGGCTAATGACCAATGACTAACGACTAATCCATCATGAGCCTGAGAATTTACGGTAATCGCCAGCTAAAAACTTTACCAGGAAAAGAAACTAGACCCACAAGTGCGCGGGTAAGGGAGGCAGTCTTTAATATTTGGCAGGGAGAAATTGCAGGTTGTCGCTGGCTAGATTTGTGCGCCGGTACTGGTTCAATGGGCGCAGAGGCTTTGTGTAGAGGAGCCAGCCTAGTAGTGGGAATTGAACAATCGAGCCAAGCCTGTGCCACCATCCAACAAAATTGGCAGCAGGTATCTAATGCCGAGCAAGAACTTCGAGTATTGCGGGGAGATATTACCCAGCAGTTAAAGATTTTATCAGGCAAGCAATTTGACAGAATCTACTTTGATCCACCTTATGCCAGTGGATTGTACCAGCCAGTATTAGAAGCGATCGCTCACTATCAACTTTTAGATCCTAGTGGCGAAATCGCAGTTGAACACGCCTCACAAGGTTGGACACCGCTAGAGATTCCCGCTTGGGAAATTTACCGCGAGAAAGTTTACGGCAACACATCACTTACTTTCTACAGAATTCGGAGTCAGGGATTAGGGGCAAATAAGGGAGATGAGGAACAATATAACTCCTAACCCCTAACTCCTAACTCAGCACTCCCTCATCCCCCCAACTGATTGGGGCGCTTGTATTGCTTATAGGCAGCGTAAAACAGTCCGGCGAGGGTGACGAAAACTAGACCAAGGACAATACCTGATAGCAGGGGTTCAACCACTGTAAATCTCCTCTTTGTAATTATTAAATATTCGTTGCTTGTTTTTGATTTTACCAAATTTGGTATGAATCCTGCGCCCTACAGCCTTTTTAGAAGGCGGCTGCCCACAAGAAAATAGTCTTCTGTGCTTGCAGACACAATCAAGAACTTTTAAGCTATGTGTAGGAAATGAAAACTTTTTAGCACACCTAAACTTTTTGGATAACCAGATTACCAAACCTGAAATTTTGATTCAGCGGATCGTTTTATTGACGTTGGCCATACTGCTAGCAGTCCCTTTGGGCTTTTTGGGTGTTCAGTTGGTTCAAGCGTCCGATCCATACGTCAAGAGTGTTCTATCCCTAACAGGAAATCCAGTTCAAGGACACGCGATCTTTCAAATTAACTGTGCTGGTTGTCATGGCTTGGAAGCAGACGGACGAGTGGGGCCCAGTTTGCAAGCTGTTTCAAAGCACAAGTCTCGGTATGGACTGATTCATCAAGTGATTAGTGGCGAAACACCACCAATGCCAAAATTCCAACCTAGTGCCCAAGAAATGGCGGATCTTTTGAACTATTTAGAGTCGTTGTAGACGTTAGAATTTTTGGTTGCGGGATACATAAATCACTCATGGAAAAAGGCAGCACATCCAATGCTGCTTTTTTCCATCTCTAATAACTTTTAATAGACGGCAAGAATTTTTAGATGTGCAAGGCAAGCACGGCTTGTCACCAGCAGTCCATCTGCTGGTCACACCTTCAGAATCAAACAAAGCTAGACTTAGAGTGAGTATTTCTGCTTAACTAAAAACACCTTTGTTAGGAGAGGGTTATCTCAAGGCACCCTAGCTCAGTCTGATAACAACGCCCTTCTAAGTTACAGTGGCCAGAACTATCCTTAATCATTTTCCTTTGTCCTTGTCTTCACATCTGGTCGTATTTACGTAGAATCTTTGATAAAAACTCATATAAACTGTATATTTTAAAGCATGTTAGCAAGTCACTATTTAATTATTGCAAAAGTTAAGATTGGCGTACCTAACTTGGTAGGATTAAGACAAAAGCTCCCAGTGAATCGGCTACGGTATAGCTTCTTTAACAAACTAGATATTCTTAAGATGCCCGAAAGCTAATGACTGAAGCGATCCAAATCGGTAATCGGACAATCACAGCTAGTGAACTGATTTCCTTACTGGCAAGTTACCAAATGCTGCCACAGTTGCAGCGCGAATTGATTATCGATGAGGCGATAGAGCAAAACTCACGCTCCGCCAAGGTTGCAATAGAGTGTACACCTGAAGAATTAGCCCAAGCTAAACAGCAGTTTTACGCTGAAAAACAGTTCAAAAATGAAGAAGACATCCAGGCTTGGATGGCACATCAAGGGCTGGCTCCCGAACAACTAGAAGTTATTACCACTCGTAAGCTGAAAATTGAAAAATTTAAGCAAGCCACTTGGGGTAATAAACTAGAATCCTACTTTTTTCAGTCCAAGGCAAAACTAGACAAAGTAATTTATTCTCTGCTGCGAACCCAAGATGTAGGAATTGCCCAAGAACTTTACTTCCGGATTCAGGCGAAAGAAAACTCTTTTGCTGACTTGGCGCGGGAATACTCACTCGGTCCAGAAGCTCAAACTGGCGGTTTAGTAGGTCCAATTGAACTGAATGCACTACATCCGGTAATGGTGCAAATGCTCTCTAGCAGTCAACCAGGTCAGATATTGCCCCCTACCCACATCGCTGAATGGTTCGTGATTTTGCGGCTGGAAAAATTTATTCCAGCACAACTAGATGAATTTATGAAAGTGCGCCTGCTAAATGAACTCTTTGAAACCTGGCTACAAGAACAGCAAAAGCAAATCATGTCTGCACTACAAGGGGAGGGGGGCACGGGACGACAGGGAGAGGGCGATAAACCTTTAACCTAAGCATGAGAGTCACTTTCCATGCTTGGCTTCAAAAACGAAGGTAGCGATTAGAGATGTATATGAAGATGTCACTTTTGAATCGCTTTCTACTGAACTTGGCTAAGTTGAGAAGGTTGAGTGAAGCGATCAATCACACTTGATAGGATTGAGGCAAGACTAGCGCTCTCCCCCATTTACCCAATATGTTTGTTCTAAACAGGACTTACGCAACTGGTACAAGCGATCGCCTACGGCACTCTTGCCGAGTACCCAAAAACTAAATGAGAAACATGGGAACATCTGGACGTTTTAGTTGTTGAATTAAATAATTTGACAACAATCCATGCTTGATTTGATAAATTGTTTGACAACTTATTTGATGATGACTGATCTGCTCTAAATGTTCCGCTAAATCTGTAATTGTATAATTTATTTGACTACTTAGCAAGTACTAGCAGTAATTAAGTTTAGTAAATCTCATTACCGTGAGCAACATTTATCTAATACATCCTCTAGTTATATTCTCATAAATATTTCAATAGGGCTTCAAAGCAAGCAATTTTTCTTGCGAATACAAAGCTTTCGGAATGGATATTGAGTAATACCCATGAACTATAAAACGGCGATCGCATTGTGCCAGTTGCGTAAGTCCTGCCAAAGTTGAGAAAGGTGAGAGACGCGTCGCCCCTACCTTACACGAGTTGTTCAAGCAAAGACTTTTCGGCTTCTGCTAATATTTATAGAGATGTTGAGTCAAAAACAATTACATCACTTGCAGCAGATAGTAGTTGTTGAAGAATTTGTAGATAGGCATGTGCATCATTCCGACGACGAAACCGAGCCACTACCAGGCGCTGCATGTTGGCTAGTTGCCGAATAATACACCAAGGATGACTATTTGATTTTGGCTTTGAGATTGGTATCATAGGTTAATCCCTCCCACTTTGTGGGATGTGTTAGGAATAGCGATCGCAAAACTTATTCCTGCTTTACTTCACGTTACTAGATGGAGTCTTTCTTCGATTCTCCAAAGCCGTGATGCTTATACAAATACTTGG
>NZ_JBALCY010000021.1:0-75128 GCF_036917655.1 Nostoc sp. | reverse complement strand
CGGGCTAACCTGGGTATGGAAGTGATGCACGAGCGCAATGCTCACAACTTCCCCCTAGATTTGGCGGCAGGTGATTTTGCTCCTGTAGCTCTTACCGCTCCTGCTATCAACGGTTAAATAGTAAAGTTTAGCTAAATCAAAAAGCGCTCTCCCGAAAGGGGGGGCGTTTTTTAGTATCAACGATCATAGCGGAATGGCACTAAGATAAGCCCAAAGCCTTGTTTTGCCTCGTTCCCAGCCTGAAGGCTGGGAATGTATTCCGAGAGGGCTGCTGCCTGTGGTCAAGAAAGAGGAGGCGGAGCCTCCCAGGATGGCTTAAAAGCCTTCAGGCTAGGAACCAGTCAGGGCAAGGGTTATATCTTAATTTAGTGCCATTCAATCATAGCGCTTAATTCTAGCAGCGCATTCTCAGTTGAGTGTACGGTAGTGTAAAAACAACTCACTTCCAACCTGACGAGTTTCGACGAGTTGGAGATGAGGAGCAGCATTGGGAAGAAAACCCTCTCCCTCCACTGGGCTAGGGGCATCCTTTCCTCCATAAATGACGGGCCAAATTGTCAACCACCAATCGTCAATTCTCCCAGCCTTTACTAGAGCAGCTGTTAAAGAGCCGCCTCCCAAAGCCACGACCTTGTGAATACCCCGTTCTGCCATCAAGCTGTAGGCCCGATCCCAGTCCAGGTCTGTATCTCCCAAATCAATTAATTCAGCCAGTTTTCGCAAGGTTGTTGCATCAGAATTGCGCTCCAAACCAGTTCGTGTCGTAAATATCCATCGCTCAATGTCCTGGCTCAAAAAAGGCAAGTCCAGCGAGAGGTCAAGGGAACCTGAGACAACGCAGGTAATAGGCTGGGCAGACTGACCCCGAACCTCACGTGCTGCCAACAGTTCGGGATTGCGAATTGTAAAGCTTACCCCTTCAGCCCGAATCGTCCCTGCTCCTACCAGGATTAGATCGACAAGGGAGACTTGATACTCCACGTGTGCTTGATCAACTGGATCAGAATCACGAAGCGCTTTCGGATCTACGGCGCTAATTTTTCCATCGGCCGTCATGGCAAGAACCACAGTTGTTTCGATAGCTGACATGATTAAGGTTTTGACGATTTTTTATAATTTTACCTTTTTGAATTCTTTGCCATTAATAGTTGTTGCATTGTGCTTTAAATCACTTTCTAAGTTATGGCTCAAGGTGATAAAAGAATTGTTGTTGGATGATTGTCTTTACACAATAGTCTGACAACAGTCAAATTTTTACGCCTAAGAGACTGTCATGCTCAAACACATATCTGCAATTGTAGTTGTCTTAATTTTAACTTTAGGGTTTGCATCTCCAGTTCAAGCTGCAACTCCCCGTTCAACTTGGCTGGAGAATGAAATTTACCAATACAATCATCCTTTTGCTTCTCAATTGCCTCAAGAACTAGCCACAAAGATGCAAAAGATGAAAGCTAGCCCTTTCGCCTTTTATCGGGGAACAGATCACATTTTTTATCGTGATATGCAGACCTTGCCAAGTTCAGGATTTGTGAATTCTTCAACCTCAGCCATCTGGTTAGAGGGAGATATGCATATGCAAAACCTTGGGGGGATGAGAGATAGCAATGACAACAACATTTTTGACACTACCGACTTTGATGAAGGCTATCTTGGCCCCTACGTCTGGGACTTGCGACGGATGGCAGTGTCCATTCTGTTGGCAGCTAAAGAGAACGGTCTTAGCTCAAGTGATGCTCAGGATATTGTCCGCAATTTCTTGGATGCTTATCTGAATAAGATGAGCGACTTTAAGGGAACCAATGATGAACTATCATACCGTTTGGAATCTAGTAATACGAACGGTGTGGTCAAAGATTTGATTCAAAATGCATCAGATAAAAGCCGTTCTAGCTTGCTAAGTAAGTACACCCAGCTAAATAACAGTAACAATCGAGTTTTACAGACAACCTCGGAACTCCAGGCTGTATCCAGCAGCACCTATTCAGACATTGCTGGGGCTATGAGCAGTTACATCGCCTCAATTTCTAGCAGTAAGCGCTACAACAATAGTTACTACACCCTCAAGGACATTCGGCTCAAATTAGGTTCAGGTACTGGTAGTCTTGGTAAGTACCGATATTACTTGCTGATTGAGGGCCCAAGTTCAGCAACCGAAGACGATCGCATTTTGGAGATGAAGCAGGAAGGCAGTAGCGCAGTTGCGATCGCAGTTCCAGGTCTGCTGCCAAGTTCATTCTACGGAAATCAAGAAGGGGCGAGGGTGATAATCGCCACTAAAGCTATGCTCTCCAATACTGACCCCTTGCTTGGGTACACTACGGTCAGTAGCATCCCCTTTATGCTGCATGAAAAATCACCCTACCAAGTGGACTTTGACTATACGTTGCTAATTACTAAGTCAAAATTCATGGATGCGATGGGGTATGCAGGGAAGGTAGTTGCCAAGAACCATGCAATCTCTGATAAAGACTACGATGCTGCGATTGTTCCCGTAAGTGTTGACAAAGAAGTGACTGATGTTGTGGGCGGTAACAAGGCTGTATTCAAAGACGAAATTGTTAACTTTGCGCTGGACTATGCAACTCAAGTTGAGTATGACTACACGAGTTTTGTCAATGCTTATAACCAAGGGGTGATACTCTACTAGAACGTTGATTCAGTATTCAGAGATTGTTTTCATGGGTGAGACAAGGGAGAAAGCTCAACGAACAAGGCAGGGGGAAGGGGGAAATGACCCCTAACTCATACTGTGAAGCAGAGCGGAACATGGGTCTGAGTCCACCACTTCTAGTAAGTGGTTTTCGTGGCTGTGGGGATCGAATCCCTTTTTTGTTCTGTCCCCCTTGCTTATTGCTCCCTGCTCCCTTGCCTCTTTTCAACAATTCTTCTCAAGACCCCACACAAGAATTACTGGCAGCGCGAGGCGTTGATATATACATCGAGAATCCTCGATAATTTGACTGGCGACTTAGTAGCCCCCCGTTGCTTGGCGATTATTGCTTCGCTTTTTGTAATTGGTTAATCTCCTTTCTCAATAATTCTGGAATCTGAGAAGGACGTTCAGCTACTGGAACTTGCGCTTCTTTTAAAGCAGCTAATTTACTTTGAGCTGTGCCAAAACTAGGATCGCGTCCGATAACTGTTGCTAAAGTCCCAGTTTGACGCCAAGTTTTTCCTGGTGGTGCTTGTCTACCTGCAATGTAGGCAATTACTGGTTTATCAATTGCCTCAGCAATGTACCGGGCTGCTGCTTCTTCACTACCACCACCAGGTTGACCGACTAAAACGATCGCCTCTGTAGTTTCATCTTCATCGAGAATTTGCAGCCATTGGAGAAAGGAGGAACCGACGATCGCATCACTACCAATACTGACACTAATCGACTGCCCCAAACCGACTTTTGTTAATTCGTAAGCAACTTCGTAGGTGAGGGTGCTGCTACGACTAACGATCCCCACTGGGCCAGGAGTATAAAACTCGCTAGGTTGAGTACCTAAAAGAATTTTTCCCGGCACAATGATCCCCGGACTATTTGGCCCGATTACCAAAGTTTCACAGGCCTCGGCTTTGCGGAGTAATTGCACCATATCCAAAGGTGGTACGCCAGCGGTGATAATAATGATTTGGCCAATATGAGATGCGATCGCCTCTAATGCCGCATCTAGCACGTCGTAAGGATCTACACAGATAATTGTCGTGTCAATTGCCCCAAATTGTTCTATTACCTCCTCTACTAAGTCAAATACTGGCAGTCCATGCAGTTCCTGTCCGCCACATCCAGGATTGACACCGGCTACCAAATTCGTACCATAAGCTTTCATTTGAGCAACATCAGTGCCTGATATAAATTCACAAAAGCCTTGAATTAACACTTTGCTGTCTGGAGTTAGGTTCATAATAAAATTACCGTAAGTTTGACAACCCAGTGCCTTGAATTACTGAGCATAAAAACGACACTGTAAATCTGTTGTTTTGATTCAATTTTGACTGAAATTCCAAAAAATAGTCTTGAGGCTAAGTGTTCCAAAAGTCGGAAAACCCGCCTCTAGCTAGGAGTATTCAGTTTGAATGCACTATATAATTTAGTCCCAGGAAGCAAAGCTGTACTTGTTTTCAGCATCAAATTAAAAAATTTATGCCCGGCGGTAAAAATTAATAATTTCTGATTTTTGAATTGTCACAAAATGACAGTCACTACTTCTTATGAGCCGTTGGTTTAGCAAGACGAACTGCTGCCGCCACTGCCTCATCTAAATTTTCTACCACGAGGAGCGCGTCGCTGTGGGTTTTTAATGTTGCTAAATATTTTCTAGCAGCATTAAATTCAGAACCAGCAAGACGGACAACTAATGGCGAAAAATTTAGTTCTCGCTGACTTTTACTACCATTAGAATGTACAACCTGTGATTGTAGTTCGCTGTTGTCTTGCTGCACAACTCTGGCTATAACTTCAACTACTTCCTCAGTTTGAGGAATGCTACCCATAAAGTTAATTAGTATTACTTGAATGCTTTTGTCAGCCTCCAGGATTTTCAGACCTGTCTCTAAGCGATCGCGGAAGGTAGTTGGTGTAGTATCTGTGAGGAAAACATGACGTAGATTCAAACAAACACCTGGTTTACCACCAGCATTGGCGACTAAATCCAAAGTTGCCATCACTGAACCAGTACCATTACCTAAAATACCGATTTTTCCATGCATTTGGACACCATCCCAGTCGCCCAAAATACCGTTGATTTCGGTACTGGTATGACGGCTGATGATTTTTGCCGCCATCTCGGCAAGATCGGGATGACGTTTGATCGCCCGTTCGTTGACTCTGACTTTACCATTAAGAGCCATAACTTGACCAGTAGCACTGACTGCCAAGGGATTTATTTCGACTAAATCCAGGTCTTTTTGCACAAATAACTGGTACATCTTCTGGACAACGCTGCTTACCGACTGCATCAGCGTCCCCTGCAAACCCATTTTCAAAGCCAATCGTCGGGCATAAAATGGCGAGAATTCTTGTTCTACAACGACATAGTGCATTTTTTCCCCAGCGGATTCCCAATCGATGTCTGCTTCTTTGCAACCTAAAAGTACCGGTCGGCAGACAGCAGTGTCTAAAACCACCGCTAGATAAAATTCCTGGTTGGCGTCGTATTGAGATTCTGCCAGCACCACTTCCGGCAATTCGCCCCATATTGGTAAATTAAAGATATTTTGAGCAGCTGCGATCGCATCGATAGTCGTTTCAGCAAACCTGACTCCACCTGCTTTTGCCCGTTCCGCTCCATGTACTTGAGATTTCAGTACAATTGGAAAGCGAATTTTTAAACGTTTCAAATCTGTAGGATGGTCAATTCGTTGGGAGGGCAATACCGGAATGCCTATCTTCCCAAACCATTCTTTAACTTGATACTCTAATAAATCCATTGATACACCTTGTATTGACACTTTCCAAGCTTTTGGTGAGTGCTGTCTTAATATTTTGCAGCACTTTTATTTCAAAATTAAGCTTTTAGCAGCTATAAAAATTTCTTTTTCACGGATCGATTTTATCGAATTCAGCAAATGAGGCACATTAATTTCGATAGTCAACCTGTTTGTGCTAGAGCCACAACACGTAATTAATCTCCTCAGTAAGTTTTCCAGCATAGAAGATAACTACCATTTCTGTCAAAACCCTCTGACATAGCATCGTTTTCTTAACCCTTGGATAATTTTGTCACAACTGCTCTGCAACCAGAATTTTGTATGTTAGTAGCTCCTGTGAATTTAATTGTCACGAAATAATCCGGTGAAAATACTCAAAAATTCTATTATTCCCATTTTTTATTTGTAATTTATATCTGAAGACAGATTATTTAATTTTGCATCTAGTGCTGTAAAAATGTAGCGACGCCAACAATAACTGCTTTTTTAATTTTTGGTGAAAAGTCAGAATTTGTGTTAGAAAGTTGGTCGTTCGGATTTTCAGGCTGTAGTTGGTTAAACTGTGCATTTGCATTCAAGAAACCTAAAAAGTTCATTTCATCCCCTTAAAGATAGTCAAAACAATATAGAAGTTGAGCGGGAAAGCTCTATGAGAGTAGCAGTCCAGCATGAAGATTTACAGCTTTTAGCCAAAACTTTGCAGGAACAATTACTTGTAGAAGTCTCAACGGCTGAAGTCTTCGAGGTTAAGTGTGCCGTCAATAAAGACGAGCTAATGATTTTAACGCAACACCAATCAGATGTAATAGTTGACCCTCAGATAATCTTTGCAGTAATTGAGGAAGTACTTCAGTCTCTAGCACCCCACAGAGAGCAGCGAGTGCAATGTTTCCTCCGAGTTTTTGGTGAACAACTCCCTTATGCCAAATGTTTCTTGGCTCTGAAGCAGACAGGGGGATGGGGGAGCAGGGGAGCAGGGGAAGAAGGGGGAGAAGGGGGAGAAGGGGGAGAAGGGGGAGCAGGGGAAGCAGGGAGAGCAGGGGGGCAATACTTTTCTCCCATTTCTTCATCTGCTCTGACCTATTCTCCATCACTCGATGAGACTGAGGAAGAGGAACCGTTTGACCCGTTTGCAGATGCGCCAAATTTGCCGAATTCAAAGCCAGCATCTCAAATCAAACCCATCTTACTGAGTGCAGCTTTGGTAGGAATTGTAGTCTTAGGCGGTGGTGCTTACTTTTTGACTCGCCCTTGTGTAATGTCTGAGTGTAGAGAAATACAAAATGCCGAGCAATTAAAAACAAAATCTCCGCAGCTGATGCGCCGCGCTAAGTCTGAAAAAGAATTAGTAGCTATACAACAGCAGCTTACAACAGCCAGTGCAGCCCTGAATGCAATTCCTAGTTGGTCGCCCCGTTACCAGGTGTCAGAAGAACTAAAAGCAAGTTTGTCTGGACGGTCAGAAAAAATCAACCAGGTGGTCAAGGCTTTGCAGACGGCATCTTTGGCGACACAAAAAGTTCAAACTCCCGCATATACCCTAGAGGAATTACAGGCTAGGCAACATTTATGGCGACAGGTTATAGCGCCACTAGAAACTATAAGTCCCGATAGTGAACTCTATGGGCTAGCGCAAGGGAAATTACTTAATTATCGAGTCCGTTTGCACGCTGTAAATCAACAGATATTTACTGAGGAAAAATGGCTGAAAAAACTAACAGCAGCAAAAGCTGTAGCTAATGCAGCCGAGAACCGGCAAGCTACTGCTAAATCTTTGAATGACTGGCAAAAGGTGCAATCTACTTGGCTGGTGGCCATTAATGCCTTAAATAGCATTCCCCTAACTAGTCCTGGATACCAAGAAGCCGAAAAGCTGTTGGTAGATTATAAACCTAAGTTAGTAGCGGCACGCGATCGCGCCACTAAAGAACAATTAGCTGCTAAAACCTACCAACAAGTCATTAGCACTGCCAAACAAGCCAAGGTTTATCAGCAACAAAAGCAATGGCAAGCAGCGGCGACATACTGGGATCAGGCTTTGCAAACTGCTAAAAAAGTTTCCCAAGATAGTTTGTATTACACTCAAGCTCAGTCTCTCATCGAACCCTATTCAACAGCCCTCAAACAAGCACAAGAAAAAATACAAGTTGTTAGTAGTTTGCAACAAACCCGCACTGACTTGGATAAAACTTGTATTAATGGAATTCGGATTTGCACATTTAGCATAGACAACACAAGAATTATTGTCCGGTTAACGTCTGAGTATGACCAAGTAAGGCAAAATAACTTGGCTAATCCTTATTCTGAGAATTCTAGTACGGCTATTGACATTACCAATCACTTGCAAATCTTACGGGAAGCGCTAGCTGTAATTAGCGAGAATGCCAACCTGTCCCTTTTTCTCTACGATTCTCAAGGTCAGGTAATTTATACGCGGACTTTGGGTGGGTAAGTATAAAAGTTAGGAGTGAGGAATAGCCCTGTCAAGGTTAGATTAACTTGTTATGGATGCTGAAGAGTTGTTGAGAAGGTATGCTGCTGGGGAGAGAAATTTTGCTGGAATTGAATTGCGTAATAGTGTAAATTCCACCGATCTCTTTCCCAATCTCGAAGGTGCTGACTTGAGAAAGATCAATTTGAGAGGAGCTAGCCTCTATCGTGTCAATCTTAGTGGTGCCAATCTCAGTAGTGCTGACCTCAGTGGTGCCTATCAATTCTTCATCGTTCGTGCAACTTGCCTACAATTGCAGCATAACGGCTAAGTTTAGCGGCGGTGCGTAACCTTTGCATCTTTGCGACTTTTTCTGCTCCGTCCGTTGCGCCACTTTATTAGCTGGCTTTGCAGGAGTTAGCGTCACAAACTGCCTGCCACTTTGTTCCTGCCTTTTTCGCCAATCTGCACAGATCGCCCTTACATCGTAATTGAATGCCTTTGCGTGTTCCTCACGAATTCGATGAAGTTCTTCTAGAATTTCGTCTTCCCACATAATTCACTCTCCCATAAGCTCATAAGGTGTACAGATGATCGGCAAAGTGGATCCAAAATCTGAGCAAATTTCCAACAGCTTCTTTTGAATCTGAGCGTTGGCAATATGTTTACAGTTCCACGTTAACAGGTAATGATACTGTTGACGGTCGCTAGTGCGATATGAATCGCGTCATCAGAGGCTTTGCTTGGGAGATTACTTTTCGTCATAAACTGGGTGGCTAAGTTTTCCACGGCTTCAGTCACTTCGAGCAGTTGAAACCCCAGAACCGCCTCCAGACGTTGAGCCGCTATCTGTGCATCGCCTTGAGATGCTTCATCTATAACGACTTATGAGATGTAAAGAGTAAAGACATTTCGACGGAATTCCCACCAATCTTTTGTCATCTCAATATTTCCAGCAATAATCAGATTTTTAGTTGATCGGGCAGTGAGATAACCAAGAATGCTGGTTTCGATGTAGACAGTTTCACTCATGCTAAACACGCTGTAGACCGTCCTATGTTAGCAACGAGGAAGCGATCGCTCAACTGAACCGATCGCTATTGATTGCTCTTGATCTGCCAGGGCAAGATGATAAAAAACTCTTGGATGTAGATTAAGTCCCTTACCTTATTAACTGCGCGGCGGAATTAAAAAATTGACGACACAACCCCCTAGTAAGTAAAACTGTTGTCAACAAATTAGCGAAAGCAACCATAAATATAATTAAAATTTCGTAAGATACTGCATCCAGAGGTTTTACACCAGCTAATAACTGTCCGGTGGTAATTCCTGGGATTGCCACCATCCCGATGAGGATCATTTGATTGAGAGTCGGAATAAATCCGGCTCTGATGGCATCTTTGCGGTACTGGCTAACTGCTTGCTCTGGAGTTGCGCCTAAACTCAAGTGGGTTTCTATTTCGAGATGGCTGGAATTAATAGTGCTGACAAGACGATCGCCTGCGATCGCAGCTGCATTGGTAGCATTACCTAAGACTATCCCTGCTAGGGGAATTATATACTGTGGTTCATACCATCTCTCTGGTTGAATGATCAAGAAGTTGGTGTAAAGCACTGTCAGGGCGGTACTAATTAAAATTGCACCCCACACCAAAGGCAACACATGAGGAATTTTTTGGCTGATGCGATTTCGTGCGACAATCGCCGTAATTGTCAGCATTATTGCTAATAGCGCCAAAACTGCCCAAGCATTGTCTAAAGCTAAGATGAAATCTAAAATGTATCCCAATACAAGAAGTTGTAAGATGGTTCTCCCAGTAGCAAGGGCTAAGTTCAACTCTAATCCTAATTTTTCCCAGGCAGATAAACCAATGGCGATCGCCATCAATCCCACAGCAATAGCTAAATCCACGAAATCCAGCTTGATCAGATCCTGCATGGGTTCTCTATCTCCTGGTATTTTTTTCTCAAAGCAGCCCACAGAAGAGGAACTTTGATCCGATGTGTTGGATCTTGGTTGATATATATCACTTTCATCAATTCAAAATTCAAAATGGTACGAGCTTAACATGGCAAACACCTAGTCTGTCTACTATCTGTAAATTAAATGTGCGGTAGTTTACCGCGCCACAATTTAAGTAAAAACCCTAATAGATGCGTATCTTGGGCGATAGTCTTTTAGTAGCTCCTTTTTGATTAACAATTCAATCAGCAAAAATTGACTATCGAAGTGCATCCTTTGTATCTCCCGATAAAATGAGAACTCATGATCCAAAGTGTAAATCCCATCCCTGCCTTTGATATCAAGCAGCAATACACCACCATCGAAGCAGAAGTAAGTGCAGCCGTCTTAGAGGTTCTGGCTTCTGGCCGCTATATCGGCGGCCCCCTAGTCGAAGGCTTTGAGCAACAGTTTGCTGCTTATAATACTGTTACTGAATGTGTGGCTTGTAATTCTGGTACTGATGCGCTCTACTTAGCGTTACGAGTCTTGGGAATTGGTGCAGGCGATGAAGTGATTACAACGCCTTTCACCTTTATTGCGACATCTGAAGTGATTAGCGCCGTGGGTGCAAAGCCTGTTTTCGTTGATATTGACGCTACTACGTTTAATTTGGATGTGGAGCAAGTAGCGGCGGCGATTACACCCAAAACTAAAGCGATTATCCCGGTTCACCTATTTGGACAACCTGTGGATATGACATCATTGATGGCTCTCGCTCAGTCTCACAATTTGTCAATAGTTGAAGATTGCGCTCAGTCTACAGGCGCAATTTGGGCTGATCAAAAAGTAGGAAGCATTGGACATATTGGTTGCTTTAGTTTCTACCCTACCAAAAATCTTGGTGGTTGCGGCGATGGCGGGGCAATAACGACTAATGACCCAGCGATCGCTACTAAACTGCGAATACTACGAGATCATGGTAGTAAAATTAGATATTTACACGAGGAAATCGGTGTAAATAGCCGCTTGGATGCTCTCCAAGCGGCTATTTTGCAGATTAAGCTGCGTTATTTAGATATTTGGAATGATCGCCGCCGAGATATCGCCAATTATTACTATCAGTTCCTTAGCCAAATTCCGGGAATCGTCCCGCCTCAAGAATTACCTGGGGGTATTGGGGTATGGAATCAATACACTATTCGCATATCAGGCGAGGGGCGAAATGGTTCTAGCGCCAAATATCGAGATTGGGTGCGGACTCAATTGCAAGAGCAGGGCGTGAGTTCAATGATTTACTACCCCCACCCTTTACATTTGCAGCCAGTTTATCAAAATCTAGTTTATCAAATTGGGGACTTACCAATAGCAGAGCAAGCTTGCCATGAAGTCATATCCTTACCCATGTTCCCAGAATTGACACAACACCAGCAAGACCAGGTAATTTATGCGTTGAAAGAAGTTATGAGTTAGGAGTAGAGACGCGATTAATCGCGTCTGTACAAGAGTTAGGAGTAGAGACGCGATTAATCGCCTCTGTACAAGAGTTAGGAGTAGAGACGCGATTAATCGCCTCTGTACAAGAGTTAGGAGTAGAGACGCGATTAATCGCCTCTGTACAAGAGTTAGGAGTAGAGACGCGATTAATCGCCTCTGTACAGGAGTTAGGAATTTTGAATGAATCAGTTTCTTCAACTCATAACTCATCACTCATCACTCATCACTCCTAACTCATCACTCATTTCATTACTGCATTTGCAGTCGCTAACGCTTCCACCAAGCCACGCACAGCCGCAATCATTGCTATTTCGCTATTGAGTTGGTTGATGGCAGAACCAACACCAACACCAGCAGCACCAGCAGCGATCGCTAAAGGTGCGGTAACGTTAGAAATGCCTGAAGCACACAATACTGGTACTGACACCACACGGGAAATCTCAAAAGCTGCTGCCAAGGTGGGAGCAGCTTTTTCAATTAATCCTAGAGTTCCAGGGTGAACTGGGTTACTGCTAGTACCACCTTCGGTTTGGATAATATCTGCTCCAGCTTTCACCAGTTCTTCTGCTAACTGTACCTGTTGATCTAGTTCCAAAATGTGGGGAACGGTGACACATAGGGTGATTTCTGGGAGGAGAGCGCGGGTTTGCTTAGTCAGCGCTAGCACTTCTGAAGCCTCAAAGCGGCGTCCTTGAGCATAGAAGGAATCAAAATTTCCGATTTCAATTAAATCAGCACCAGCTGCTACAGCTTGCACAAATTTTTCTGGTTCTACTGCGGATACACAAATTGGTAAATTTGTCAAACTTTTAGCTAACTGTACCAAAGCTGGATCGGCGGCAATATCGACAAAAGTAGCACCGCCAAATTCAGCAGCTTTAACAGTAGCAGCGACGCTAGCGGCGTCGAAGTTATTCAAGCCGCTGATCACTTTTAGAACGCGGCGGTTAGTAAATGCACGTTGGAGTGGAGAATGCATCGTCATAGTTGGGCTTTTGAAGGTATTGAAAATTAGGTATATTCTACCGTCCCTTAGTTGATGAGAGACTAAATTACTATGGCAGTTGCCAAATTTTGATAGTTTTATCCTTACCGCCACTAACCAAAGTTTTGCCATCCGCACTGAAAGCGATCGCATAAACTTCGGCTGAATGTCCATTAAAGGTGTGTATTGCCTCTCCCGTGTTCAGTTGCCAGACTTTTACAGTCTTGTCATCACTAGCACTAGCAATATATTCCCCATTTGGGCTGAAGGCGATCGCATTTACATCAGCTAAATGCCCCGTAATGGTGCGTATTTCCATGCCCGTGTCCAGTTTCCACACTTTGATGGTTTTGTCATCGCTAGCACTAGCTAACATCTGACCATCTTGGCTAATTACAACGTCATTCACATCGCCTAAATGCCCCGTAATGGTATTTATTTCTTTACCAGTATTCAAATTCCAGACTTTGATAGTTTTATCCTTGCTGCCACTGACGATAGTCTTACCATCCGGGCTGATGGCAACGGATAAAACTGCCCCGGAATGCCCTGTAAGAGTACGTATTTCCTTACCAGTATTCAAATTCCAGACTTTGATGGTTTTGTCATAACTACCACTGACAATAGTCTCACCATCCGGGCTGATAGCAACAGAATTAACAAAGTCTTTATGACCATTTAAAGTGCGGCTTTCCTTACCAGTATTCAAATTCCAGACTTTGATAGTTTTATCCTTGCTGCCACTGACAACAGTCTTACCATCTGGGCTGATGGCAACAGCATAAACCCAGTCGGAATGCCCGGTAAAAGTACGAATTTCATCCCCACTTTCGATGTTCCAAATTTTGACAGTTTTGTCATCGCTGCCACTGGCAAGGTTATGACTTAAAGAGTTAGAGTTCACAGCCAGGGAATTAACTTCGCCTAAATGCCCAGTTAGAGTTTGGATAGACGCCAAGCTTCGTAAATACATATATCCCCCTAACCCCAATAGGACAACAGCAGCCCCCACCAGCACTTTACTTTTCCACTGGGTTTTCGGCGGTGCAACAGTGGCGAGTAAAGCAGATGGCGGTGCAACAGTGGCGAGTAAAGCAGATGGCGGTCTATAGTGACCCATTGATAGCGGCTGTAACCTTGAATCCAAATCTAGGAGGACTTCATCCGCTGACTGGTAACGCTCCTCAATATTTTTTTGTAACAGCTTCCCTAGTACATTTTTTATGGATGCAGATATTGGCAACCTCACATATTGCTGCCAGTGTGTTACCCAGCCGTAGCCCTCTTCAGCCCAGAGTTCAGAGGGGTTAATTCTTGTTAACAGATGAAAGCAAGTCACACCCAAACTGAATAAATCGCTAGCCGCATAAGCGCGACGCAGTTTCATTTGTTCAATTGGCGCATAGCCATAGGAACCAATACTCGTGCCTGTATTATGCAAAGAATTTGTAGTTAACTGCTTGGCAACGCCAAAATCAATCAGCACTAACTTGCAATCGCTTTGGCGACGGATAATATTTTCTGGCTTAATGTCGCGGTGAATTACCTGATGTTCGTGGACAAACTTCAAAACAGGTAATAATTCACTCAAAACTTCCCAAATCTTGTCTTCACTGAAAATTCCTTGTTGTCGTAACTCCTGCCCTAAAGTTTGCCCTTTGATCAACTGCTGCACCAAATATAAATAGTTATCCTGCTCAAAATAAGCATACAAAGTGGGAATTTGAGGATGTTCTCCTAGCTGTTGCAGACGCCGTGCTTCTTCTTGAAATAATTCCGTTGCCTTATGCAAAGCGCTACTTCCTTGGACTTGGGGTGCTAGCTGCTTAACTACACAATGCTCTTTGAGCTTGTCTTCATCCTCAGCCAAAAAAGTTCTACCAAATCCGCCGCCTCCCAGTGGTTGAATAATGTGGTAGCGGTTTCGTAGCCGTGGTAGTAATCTTGTCCCGCAACTTTGACAAAAATTTATGCCATTAGGGTTGAGGGGCTTCATGCAACTGAGATTGAGGCAGTAGCTCATAGTTAGGCATCTATCACCTGTTGTAATCTATGATAAATACTTCCTGTGCATCCCTTATTATTTCTGATCGCTATCTTGTAAAATTTTGCTTTTGGAGCTTATTGTCCTAATTAAGCTAGGTATGAAATGCAGCATAGCACCACTTATACGTCATAAAGTTCAGTAAATGCCTATGCGAAAATAATTAAGTTATGCCTTTCAAGAGGAACATATGACTGAAGAAATAATAGCAAAGTTTGACGAGAAAGAAATACTTGAACTCTGGGATAATAGAGCTAAAGACTGGGATATTCAAGTTGGCGAGGATGGCGACAGCAATCGAATTCTGAACTCAGATCCGGTACTATGGAGTTTTGCTGGTAATGTTGCGGGATTGTCTGTCCTCGATGCTGGTTGTGGCACAGGATATCTGGCACGCCAGCTTTGCCTTAAAGGGGCCAGTGTAACTGCTATAGATTTTTCACATCAGATGATAGAAATTGCTAAATTCAGAGCTAACCAAAATAATTTAGATATAGACTTTCATTTGGATTCATGCACTGAACTCAAGTCGCTTCCAGATGAGCAATTTGATATGATTGTCTCAAATTACGTTCTCATGGATTTGCTCGATCTCGAAGGAGCAATAAGGGCATTCAATCGTGTTCTCAAACCTAGTGGTATTGCAATCCTGGTGTTCTCACATCCTTGCTTTCCCCAAGGCAACTCGACGACTGTAAATGAGGATGGGACGGTTTTTTATGGTTGGGCTTCTTCTTACTTTGAAAGGATGCAACACAACGACGAACCTTGGAATCATTTTACAACACCATTTATCTGGTTTCACCGTCCTCTTTCCGATTACTGGAAAGCTTTCAAGGCAGCAGGTTTTTCTGTGGACGAATTTGAAGAACCAAGAATTACCCCAGAGCGATATCACCTTGCGGAAAACGACCAGAAGCTCTTCAATTCCAAAACACGTCCCTATTCGGTAGTTTTTAAACTCCTGAAAGTTAAAGGATTTAGATAGCAACCCGATAAACTTCTACTTCCATCTATCTACCTCTGTAGGTGAAAAATAGGAATAAGCAGTAAAACTGAAGCTTATTGCCTATTTTTCAAAACATTCCATTGCTATTTTAACTTTCTCAACTTGCCTGGGTGCTTGCATTTCGTTAAAGAGTGCATAGGCGTAGCCCGTCGCAGACATCGCTTGCACAAAACTTTCCCTACTCTGAGCAATTTCACCAATTTTTTTATGAGTCAATGCCAACTGATAATAAGCCTCAGCTAAGTCTGATTTAGCACCAATTTTATCAAGAATTTCTATCGCTTCTGAATGATGAAAAATTGCTTTTGCAAATTCTCCCTGTTCTCGGAACAGTTCAGCCAGACAACTTATAGCTTTAGCCCTAATCTGGGTAAAGTTGTTTTGTTCAGAATGAAATATAGCTCCTTGGCACAACTCAAAGGATTTTTTTAGATTACCTAAATTTTTATAAGTTAAGCAGAGAGTTACTAAACTATGCCCTATTCCCCATAAAGTCACTCTAGTTGATAATGACATCGCACAAAAGGCATCTTCAGCAAGATGAAAGGCATTTTCTCTGCTACCAGAGCGTGATTTTATCAAAGCTAGACAGCATTGAGCATAAGTCATGTAATCATCAAGGTTGCTGTTATGTTCCGCAAGGCTACAAACAGAATTGAAACAATCTTCGGCTGCTTCTATTTCCCATAATTCAAGTTTGCAAAGCCCTGTATTGAACAAAATAGATATTTTTGTTTGCTTGACATCTAATTTGCCTAATACTTCTCCTGATTTTTCATAGCATTCTATAGCTTCTCTAATGCAACCGATAATTCGATATGTATAGCCAAGTATATTGTAAAGTCTAATTAGTCTCTCTGGCGATTTTATATCGTCTATAATCCGTTTAATTACAGAGAAGTTTTTCTGAAGCAGCCCCAGTTGGTAGAACGAGCAACCCAAAGGCAACCCTATACACCACTGTTTACCTCGACCTTGTAAAATTACATCACCAGCTTGCTCAAAATCACTAATTTCTACATAGTGATAATAAGCTTCTAAAGCAGTCAAAGCATCTGTGATATTTTTGATTTCTGCAACTATTTGCGTCCAAAATTCTGCGGCTTTTCGGTTTACTAATTCCCATTCTTCACTGACTAACCTTAACCTACTAATGGCTTCATCACGAATTACCGGATGCAGCCAGTACTGTCCTTTTTTTGCTTCTATTAAAGACAAATCTTGCAGAGCTTTAATTAAACCTCTACGTTTTTGTTCTGGGACATCCCAAAGCAAACATAAAACTCCCTCAATAGGTAGCGAAGGAATATCTTGATAACGATAGCATCCTAAACGACACAGGAGGCGATAGGCTTCTAAGTCATTTTCTTGAAGACGGGTAAATTGACTGGCAACTAAATCTTTTAACTCTCTTTCTATTAATAAATATGTACAGTTTTCCTGCCAATAAGCGTGTATATCACCAGAAAAATCTGTCAATATTGCTCCTCGGAGAATTTGCATTGCTTTGGCGTTACCTCCATAAGCTCTGCACATTTCACTGAGAATAGTACAATCACAATTGATGTGGCAACTGCTGAAAAACTCTCGCCATGCTTCATCATCTAAACCTTCGAGTGGATAGAGATGAACCTGTACACTAGACTCCCGCAAACGCTCACGACTTGTTACTAAAGTAACTGAATGCACATCCGAATCTGCTAATACTCTCAATAGCTCAACATAAGGACGACGAGATTCTAGGAACTTGCCATTTTTATCGAGAGCAGTTTCTAGATTATCGATAAATACCCCAATTTTAGAAGTTTGTTCCCGGAGTTTGTGCCGTAGTCGTTCTAAGCTGATACCAAAGTCTCCTCCCGGTTCTTCGTTCAAGTATCGCCGTAGCCATTCTTCAACCACACTCTCTACAGGAGTAAGGTTTTGGATTTCTGTGGCCATCCACAGTTCTAGGACAAAATTAAATTTTTGACTTTTAAAATATTTGCGTGCTAATCTTGTTTTGCCAACACCACCTTCACCCTGGATGAGGATAACTTTTTCTCCCCGACTGACTAAGGTGTGGAGTTCGGCTATTTGGCGATCGCGCCCTACAAAGCTAGAATCTAAATCTTGGGGTTTAGTGTCATTCGTCGCTAGATTGGGAATCTGGGAAACTTTTTGCGAGTGTCGGGTTGTTCTAAATCCCTGAAGCACTCCTTGGAAGGTTGATTTTGAGACTTTCTCTCCCAGCACTTTTGATAGTAAATGCCAAAGTTCTGCACCAACTGCTTTTAAATGCGCTTCTGTATAACCACGGCTGTTGGCAATATCCTGGTAAGTCCGCTTTTCATCCTCCCACAAATGACGTAAGATAATCCTTTGAGTTTTATCTAAGTGTTCTCCCGTGTTGCGAAAAACCAAGTTATCTGCAAACTCTAAGGCTTCTTCTGCACGCATTTGTTAACTTGATGTATTATTTGTATTCATTATAACTATATTTTTACTACTTCTTCCTACCCGTCATACTACAAAATACTTTTTCCTACTCGGTAGGAAACTTACTTTATCCAACTGCAAAGCATTCTGGCTTGTATTACTCTTGTAAGTAATACAGGCAAAGTTAAGTTAAGCGCCAAGAAAAGGTGGTTGAGGAGAAATCTTACCAGCGCTACTACTGCAAGTTTAGTAAATCACAGATGTTACTTGTGACTGTCCCATATTAATGACTGATGAAAGTGGTGTCTACTAAACAGGCAGTGGGTATTAACTAACTAGATTCTGTAGAGCGTATTTACAACTAAGTATGTAAGTCTTTACCCTACAGGAGGTTCAATGATGTTAGACAAAGATTGTCATCATGATTGCAATCAAAATCAGTGCCCCTTTGCCCAAGATACACGTAATCCCAATAGATATGTCTGCCTAAAATGTGGTGTTGAGCGAGAAATAAATAAGTATCCCTCTGGTTTCGGCTCGTTTTTGCTACTGTTGTTGGGCTTGTTTATTTCGTTTCAAGTATTAGCTAATTATGAAAAGCAAAACGAGCCACAAAGGCAACAACAGTCTTTGAATAATTTACCCAATCAGGCAATTATTCACTTGTAAAACTAATACTGTTCAGGCTGGGCATGATTTTTCGTAGCCTCATTTTTTCAGGGGTCAATGGAAAATTAAAAAGAATATTCACCACTAAAAATTTAGCTACTTTCGTGAGTAAAATTATGGACACAAATCAGGATACGCTTCTATTTCGCTTTGCTTCTAAATCCTTGAAATATTTTTTGTTGGTGCTATTTGGCATTGCGATCGCCTACGTTCTATCCAGTGGTTTGGGTATCTTCCAAATCATCCCCATACTGCTGTACCTATTACAACAGTTTTTGCTTCCATTGGGAATTATCCTGTTGTGTTTAATGATAACAGCAGTAATTCTTGAATCCTTGCGTTAAGAACCGAGGGAGTGATTCAATTTTGGATTTTAGATTTTAGATTTTGGATTGAAGGAAAAATCTAAAATTGAATTACTCCTAACTCATTTACTTACCGTAGTAAACCCTAGCATTCCGGTATCCTATATTTCGCAGATATTTATTCCATTCCTCAGCTTGGAATCGATCAGGGAAAGGCCCTACTGCTACGTGTGGCCCTCGTGGTTGCTTCCTTTCGAGGACTCCGCCAGATCGTCCTAAATCTTGGCTAAATCGGGCTATATTCTGCCTAATTTGGGCTGCGATCGCAGGTAACTGTTCTGAAGTGGTAGGAATGGCGACATAATATCTAGAGACTGGCCTAGTAGCACTTATATTACTGCGATCGCCTACAAAGCCTGTATTGCCTCCATTTATTTCCTGTCCGTTAGCGAAGCTGATAATCCGTGCATTAGAAATGCCTCGTGACTGTAGCTGACTCACCCGTTGTTGGGCGTTAGATACTCTGTTAAAAACTCCTGACTGAATTACATTCCGGCCTTGGAACTGGCGAATGTAAGCACTGGGTTCAATCTGACGGATTGCTTGTAGTGTCTGGAAATCACTCCCATCTACGTAAACTAAATAGCGCTCAAAGTTCTGGTTATATTGACTAAACTGTGCAGGTTGAGAGGGCTGAAAGTTCGGCTCTAATTGATTGTTCTGTACTGGTTGAGAGGGCTGAAAATTCTGCTCTAATTGATTGTCCTGTACTGGTTGAGAGGGCTGAAAATTCTGCTCTAATTGATTGTTTTCCACTGCTTGGACTGGTTGCAACTGCGGTGATGGCTGTTGACCAAAGGGAATTGGTGGTGGCGGTAAAGTTTCACCTGCTTCTTGAGCCAGTAGCAGGTTGTTGTGGTTGTGGATTTGTGCTTGTGCTGGGATAGAGTCGGGAATTAGCACTAACCATCCTCCCACTAACAAGGGGATAAGTCTGAGAGTGGGCTTCCAAGCATCATAACTTCGGCGCAGCATCTGAAATGGGATAAATTGACTGGGTATTCCTCTCGACATAGTAGTCACAAAGTAGTCAAAGTATTTCTAGGCAATTTCCATCAGGAACTATATTAGTTCACCGTTGTAGCAACTATATAGCGTTAACGTAAAATTAGCTCATTTGCATGGCAAAAAATACATCTTTAATTAATCTTAGATAAGGGTGATAAGGGAGTGAACAGCAATGTCTACGACGGGCTATGCCGACGCTAATTCAGTTACTTTAAAACCGAAGTGCTTTGGTAGCAAGGCTTTGAAGAGTGTGTGCTACAATTGGACAACCACGCAGCTATCGTGTCGTGCTTTGTATGAAAAAAGTCGTCGTTGGTCTTTCTGGTGGCGTTGACAGTTCCACCGCCGCAGCTATCCTGCACCATCAGGGCTATGAAGTGATTGGTTTGACTCTTTGGCTAATGAAAGGCAAAGGTCAATGTTGCTCTGAAGGTATGATCGACGCGGCTGATATCTGTGAACAACTGGGTGTTCCCCATCAGGTTGTGGATATTCGGGATCTCTTTCAGACGCATATTGTTGATTACCTGGTAACTGGTTACAGTGCTGGGATCACGCCTTTGCCTTGCTCCCAGTGCAATAAAACGGTGAAGTTTGGGCCAATGGTGCAGTATGCCCATGAACAATTGGGATGCGATCGCATCGCTACTGGTCATTATGCCCGAATTAGCTATGACGAAGCAACTAGACGTTACCAATTATTAAGGGCTGTTGACCGCAACAAAGACCAGTCATACTTCCTCTATGATTTGTCTCAAGATTTACTAGCAGCAACTATATTCCCTCTGGGCGAACTAGAAAAAACTGATACGCGCCGCATCGCTACCGAATACGGACTGAAAACTGCTGACAAGCCAGAAAGTCAAGACTTGTGCTTAGTGGAAAGTAACGGTTCCATGCGGGCATTTCTCGATAAATATTTAGCTCCCAAAATAGGCGATATTGTAGATGTCACAGGCAAAGTTTTGGGACAACACGATGGTGTCCATCACTACACCATTGGCCAGCGCAAAGGCTTGGGGATTGCTGCTGCTGATCCGCTATATGTGATTGAATTAGATGCGGAAAATAATAAAGTAGTAGTAGGCGATCGCACTAAGGTAACTCAGCCAGAATGCACTATAGGGCGGGTAAACTGGGTTTCTATTGCCCAACCATCCACCCCAATTCATGCCGAAGTGCAAATTCGCTATCGTTCAACGCCTACACCAGTGACGGTGATTCCTTTGGAAAACTCCCGTGTGCGTTTGGTGTTTGATGAACCCCAATTTAGCATCACTCCCGGACAAGCGGCGGTGTGGTACGACGGCGAAAAAGTGTTAGGTGGCGGAATTATTGAACAGTTTAGTTAATAAAAACTCTTACCTTGTTTGTGCGCCCCTCTTCACTTGTGGAGGGGTATTTTTATTTATCACATTTTTGTAAAAAAGTTTGATAATGCTGTTCCAATGCAATTGAATTAGGTTTAAATCTGTCTTTATCAGGAAGTAGTAATTTTTTTTCACCGAGTCCTTCATAATCAGTCCCGCATAAACTAGGAGAAATTACTACCTCATAGCTTTTTGGATGAATAGATAGTAAGTGTTGATCAAAAAGTATGTGTATATCTACCCGAAGTAAAATTCCATTAGAGGGATGATTTGTTTCACTGCCAAGATAGGGGATAATATGAGCAGCTTGTAATACTTCATCTACACTGTAACCTGTAATTGCACATTTTCCTTTATAGGCTTCTATAAGTTCACGCCTAAATTTAGGCTGCCCTTTACGTCTAACAACAGGAGAATAAACTCGCACCCTGTCATCTGTAATGTTATATGGATCAAATTCATTTACAAGGATGTGAAGTAATTCTCTAGAAAGATCATCTTTAGGATCTTGTCCGGCCATCAGATGCATCAATCTAACAAAAATATCATCATCTTCTTCTGAACTCAAATTATGCTGATTTGTATATTTATTATAAGCAAAAGCTAATTTCTCAAAATCAGTTGTATCCCAAGGGTTGAGATATACTGAGCTTTGATCATCACCTTTTATTGGCTCATGTATATTTTTAGTCTTAGTTTTTCTGTACTCCTCTGTTAATTCCTCCCAAAATGAATATAAATACATTGATGACGTATCATTTGGACTTTCCCCAAGAGAGAGCTTTAAAAGTCTTAATAAAATATCTTTTTTTTGGTTTAATCTTAAATCATAAGGATGTCTTTTAATAAATTCTAAAAATACAAAAGTTATTTTTTCCCAAGCTCTAATTTCATTTTCAGGAAAAATATCGAATGTAAATTGTATTGCCCAATTTTCAAAACTATCACCTAACAAACAATCTAAAATGGAATAAATTCTTTTAATTCGAGTAATTTGTTCAGGATTAAGTTTGCTGGTTGCTTTTTGATTACGACTAAGTTGATTAAAGGGTATACTCTCAGTTGTAATTTTGCCTGTTTTCGGGTTGACAACCTTTACTTCTAGATTAAATTTTTTCTTTTTTGACATAGTTTCCTAGCCTATTATTATTCAGCGTTATTTTCTCCTAAATCTTCATCCAAGATTGTTTCAATATCTCGTCCGCCATAAATGACTCTCAGAATCTGTATACCTGAATCAGAAGGAAGATAAAAAACAAGATACTTTTTAAATCCTTTTATTGCTTGCTGTCGAACACTAGCTAAATCGGGATGAGAAAATTGACAAGATTTTCCTATTCCTGGCATTTTACCCAGTTGTTTGAAAGTTGTTTCTGCTGCTGCAAGAAACCTATCTGAAGCTTCCAAGTTATCTTCTGCAATATAAGTCGCTAATTCTATCAAGTCGCGGATGACTTGCGGCCGTTTGCTTACGTGGCTCATTAACCTTGGTTTGACCCTTTATGCTTGGCGATTCTTTCGCGCACAGCTTGGCGGATGTCTTCCCAATCGTCAGGAGTCATCTCAGTTGCATTCCCAGAATTTAGACCTTCTAAAAGCATCGCTTCCAAACGTTCAGCCGCTTGACGCTTTTGGTCTTGGCGCACTAACTCACGAAAATATTCACTGACGCTGCTGTAACCACCAGTCGCCACTTTCTCTTCTATATAAGTCCGCATCGCATCAGGAAGAGATATATTTATACTTTTCACTGGCACAACTTCCCTAATTTTTCCTTCATAATATTATTTTATGGCAGTTTATGCCATTTATTGCCATACAAGGATCAATTAGCAAAAGCTATACCTGCGGCGGTCTACGCTTACGTACTCTCTATCAAAAACTACTTTTATCTAATCCCCCTTCAAACTCTTTCAAAGCCTGTACGGTTCCTACTTGCCAAGCTTGTTCAACTGTAGCGGGAATAATTTGAGTTAAAGGGATATCTGGAAAATTAGGACTGTGATCAGATTCGATGTAACGTCCATCTCTGAGTAAATAAATCCTCAGCTTTTTACCATCGTAATTCCATAGTTCTGGAACTGCGATCGCTTATCCTAAAAGTGACGCAGTAAAATACTCGTAATTATTATTCCAAGTCATTCTCTCCCCAATCTCCATCCAAGATTGCTTCAATATTATATAACTCCCTTCTGTCACTTTCGGCAGAGAATAATCTCAAATCCCTATTTTTACGTCTTTTTGCAACAAGGAAAGTTAAATGAAAAATATAGTCATGCGATCGCTCAATTCTTGAATCTCTTAGAGTCTCACGATAACCATAAACAGCTTCTCTCCTCAGAGTGACAGAAGCTGTTTATGGACGCTATCGCTTCCGTTATGGATGGAAGAAACAAGTCAAATCCTCTTCCCTTCTGCCTTCTGCCTTGTTTCTTAGGAGAGAGATTAAGCAAACTAAAACTACCTATTTTACGACAAACTAAAAGCTATTTTCTTCTCGCTGTAATATAGTCTGCGATCGCCATTAGAGGTTGTGCCTTCTCTCCAAAATCAATAAGTTCAGCTTTGGCTAGGTCAACTAATTCTTGGCTCTTGCGTTTTGATTCCTCAATACCCCATAAACTGGGATACGTCACTTTCTGGGCCTTTTGGTCTTTGCCTGGAGTTTTACCGAGTTCTTCTTGTGTCCCAATTACATCCAAAACATCATCAACAATTTGAAAAGCTAGACCAATGTATGAAGCATAGCGAGAAAGCCTTTGCAGCACTTCGTTGTTAGCTCCCGCCAGCATCGCCCCTGAGAGAACAGAAGTTTCTAATAAAGCTCCTGTTTTGTGGGAATGAATAAAGTTAAGAGTCTCTATATTAATATTCTGTAATCCTTCAGATTGCAGATCGACAACTTGACCACCGACTAAACCCGTTGCGGCGATCGCATGAGCCAACTTGGACATCACTTGCACTATTCGGGAAGCCGGAATTCCTTGAGTTTGAACCCCAATAAACTCAAAGGCATAGGCTAAAAGTGCATCCCCTGCGAGAATAGCGATTGATTCACCATAAACCTTATGATTGGTTAATTTTCCGCGTCGATAGTCATCGTTATCCATTGCAGGTAAGTCATCATGGATTAGAGAAAAGGTATGAATCATTTCTAGCGCACAGGCAGTGGGCATTGCCATATCTAGTGTGCCTCCTGCAAACTCACAGCTAGCTAGACATAGAATTGGGCGCAGGCGTTTTCCCCCAGCCAATAGAGAATACCGCATGGACTCATAGAGTATTTCTGGATAGACAACAGTAATTGAACCTTCCAGCATTGCTTCAACAAGGTCGCGCCGTTGTGATAGATAGGCTTTTAAATCAATTTCAATAATTTTTTGAGTATTCAGCATTAATGATTCTCCTCAGTACTTTTTTAAGTCAGTGGTTGTGACGAGAGACCTTCTCACTTGACGCTGACCTTTGTGTACAGTGACATACTATTGTCTTCAATGACAAATTGTTGCCATTGAAGATGAGCTACTTATATTGTGGAATGATCACAAATTTGTCACTTGCTAAGAAAATTGCATTCATTCTGCCACTGGGTATAGTGTTGACTTTGATAACTCTGTACTTTTGAAAAGCCTAGTGATAAAATTCTTATTTCAAGAACAGCAATTTGTCACAACGATATTTAATTAGTCACTGGGCACTTCCCTCAGCGCCCGATTTCAACGTCTTCGAGGATGCCGAGTGCGTCGGGGACGAGGACGGCTGCGGAGTAGTAAGCAGTAACGAGGTAAGAAATGATCGCCTTTTCGCTGATGCCCATGAATCGGACAGACAAACTGGGTTGGTGTTCATCGGGGATACCAGTTTGATGTAAGCCGATGACGCCCTGGTCTTCCTCACCAGTGCGGAGTACAAGGATGGAGCTGGTCTGGGTATCGCTGATCGGAATTTTGTCGCAGGGAAAAATGGGTACGCTCCGCCAAGTGATCACCATACTGCCGTCCAGGTCGATGCTTTCTGGATAGATGCCGAGGCGGTTGCACTCCCGACCGAAAGCCGCAATCGTGCGGGGATGAGCCAGGAAGAATTTCGACTTCCTCCGACGAGTCAGCAATTCGTCTAGATCGTCGGGGGTGGGTGGCCCGGTACGGGTGTAGATGCGCTGTTTGAGGTCGGCGTTGTGCAACAAGCCGAATTCGCGGTTGTTGATTAACTCATGTTCTTGACGTTCTCGCAATGCCTCGATAGTCAGCCGCAGTTGTTGTTCAATCTGGTTCATCGGTTCATTGTACAGATCCGCGACGCGAGTATGCACCCGCAACACAGTTTGGGCAACGCTCAACTCATATTGGCGGGGCGAGAGTTCGTAATCTACGAAGGTTCCCGGCAACTCAGTTTCCCCGACATGCCCCGAAGTCAAAGCGATCGCAGCTTCACCGTACTTGTTCTGTGGAGCTTGTGGGCGGGTTCTGAACTCATCAACGTGAGCTTGTAGCGCCTGTGACTGGTTGAGCAGTTCCCGAAACGCCTGTTGTGGTAATGCCAATACTGTACAGCGAGTGATAGCCTGGACTGTGAACTGCCAATTGCTCTGAGACTCTACTAACACCTGACCACCAAAATAATCGCCGTCGGCTAAAACACCCAATACGGTCTGTTCATCATACTTGCCAACACCAATCTTGTTAACTCTACCATGAGCAATCAAGAAAAGCTGCTCGGCTGGCTGACCTGACTGCACTATGATGTCGCCAGGTGCGAACTCCCGCTGAACAAACCGACTTGCCAACGCGTTCAACACTTCAACGTCGTCAAACTCTCGCAGCAATGGCAACTCACCAAGTTCCTGGGGAATCACCTGCACCTCGGCTCCGGTGTTGGAGAAACTCAACCGCCCATCACCCAGAGCATAGGTCAACCGCCGATTCACGCGATAGGTGCCACCCTTGGTCTGCACCCACGGCAACATCTTCAACAACCACCGCGATGTAATGCTTTGCATCTGCGGTGCAGATTTGGTTGTCTTCGCCAAGTTACGCGCAGCTGCGGTACTCAAACTCAGCCGGGGATGCTCATTCTCAACATCCAAATTCGACTCGATAGATTCTGTCATCACCTGATCCTCAGTCTCTAGTTACTAACAAAAGTGCCCAGCGTAATTAAGTCAAACAATTTTGGATTTTGGATTTTGGATTTTAGATTGGCCTCATACTTGTCCCTTGCGCCTTCCCGCTCTTTAGGCAGTTGCTCTGAATAAATAATTTTAGATTTTGGCAGGACTTGTGCATTGACAGTAAATACCAAATATGGTATTGGTCAAAACCACATCTGTCGTAGGGGCACAGCATTGCTCGTTAGTGTCAACTTAATGTGAACTAGGCGGTTAGAAACCGTACGCCAGTTGCAACAAGAGTGGCTCGTCTACATGAGACTTTACCCACCGGCGTGGATTTCAAGCACTCAATTTTTCCTTAGTCCCTAAGTTGACTGCGCGAACAGACGTGTTTAAATTTTGGATTTTGAATCTTTCAATCCAAAAATCCAAAATTTAAAATCTAAAATTCGGCGAGAATGCTCAGAGGCCGATTTGAACGTCTTCGAGGATACCGAGTGCGTCAGGAACGAGGACGGCTGCGGAGTAGTAGGCGGTGACGAGGTAGGAGATGATCGCCTTTTCGCTGATGCCCATGAATCGAACGGACAAACTGGGTTGATATTCGTCGGGGATACCAGTTTGATGTAAGCCAATCACCCCTTGTTTTTCCACTCCGGTACGAAGCAAGAGGATGGAACTGGTGCGGGTATTGGTAATGGGGATCTTGTTGCAGGGAAAGATGGGTATGCCCCGCCAAGCAGGCACCCGGTTGCCGCCCAGGTCGATGCTTTGTGGATAAAGACCGAGGCGGTTGGCTTCCCGACCAAAGGCGGCGATGGTGCGGGGGTGCGCCAGGAAGAATCCCGGCTCTTTCCATACTGTAGCCAGCAGTTCGTCGAGGTCGTCGGGGGTGGGTGGTCCGTTGCGGGTGTAAATGCGCTGTTTGAAGTCGGCGTTGTGCAGCAACCCGAAGCTACGGTTGTTGATCAATTCGCTTTCTTGACGTTCCCGCAATGCCTCGATAGTCAGCCGCAATTGTTGTTCGGTCTGATTCATCGGTTCATTGTACAGATCCGCGACGCGAGTATGCACCCGCAATACGGTTTGGGCGACGCTCAACTCATATTGGCGGGGCGAGAGTTCGTAATCTACGAAGGTTCCCGGCAACTCAAGCTCTCCGACATGCCCTGATGTCACCTCAATGGAAGCTTCCCCGGACTCGTTCTGTGGGATTTGTGGGAGGGTTCTGAAGCGATCGACGTGAGCTTGTAGCGCCTGTGACTGGTTGAGAAGTTCCCGAAACGCCTGTTGTGGTAGCACCAATACCGTGGTTTGGGTGACTGCCTGTACCGTGAAATCCCAATTGCTCTGGGACTCTAGCAACACTTGACCACCAAAATAGTCGCCGTCAGCCAACACACCCAATACGGTCTGCTCATCATACTTGCCAAGACCAATCTTGTTCACCTTGCCATGTGCGATCAGGTAAAGCTGATTGGCTGGCTGGCCTGATTCTACAATCACCTGACCAGGTGCGAACTCCTGTTGAACAAACCGACCCGCCAAGGCGTTCAACACACCAACGTCATCAAACCCTCGCAGCAATGGCAACTCACCAAGTTCTTGGGGAATCACCTGCACCTCGGCTCCGGTGTTGGTAAAAGTCACGCGCCCATCACCCACAGCATAGGTCAAGCGACGGTTCACCCGATAAGTACCACCCTTGGTCTGCACCCACGGCAACATCTTCAACAACCACCGCGAGGTAATTTCCTGCATCTGCGGTGCAGATTTGGTCGTCGTCGCCAAATTACGCGCAGCTGCGGTACTCAAACTCAGCCGGGGATGCTCATTCTCAACATCCAAATTTGACTCGATAGATTCTGTCATAACCTAACCCTCTACTCTCTAGTTACTAACAAAAGGACTTGACAAAACTCCGTGTTTTATGAGTAAACTATACTCAGTATTGACGTGCTTGCTACATACCCCGTCCCTTGTGGGCGGTCTTTTAACTCAGCACGGGCTAAACCATAGCTATCCGCTAACGGAACTCAGCACTCTTCATCGAATACTGACTTTGGACTCATACCACCAAGTCTATTCACCGACAAAAGAACCCGACCCTACTTGACCGAGTACTGAACTTAAACCCCCTCCACCGACCAACGATCTAATCCGCGCAGCCGAAGTGCCCAGCCCTGTGGGACCACTGAGCAGCCGCCTTTCTGCCGAACTATTACGCAATTCAAATTCCTTATAGCGATCCACCGTTATATGCCACTTGAGGACGCCACACATCCACTGCTGTAGTTTCTCGACGTATCCGTACAGTTTTTCGCGGGTATTTGCGTCCAGGTCGAAATCGTCGAAAAGGGCTGGCAGTTCGGTGGCGACGATGTGTTCAAACTGGAGCGCTCTTGAGGTCATCAGGTTGTTGACGATCTCGACGGCCTGCGGCAGATCGCAATTGAGGAATTGCTGAACGACTAGCACGCCGTTATTCAGTTCGCCCTCGAATTCTATTTCTTTCTGGTAAGAAAAGATGTCGTTGGTCAAACACGCAAAGTCGGCGGCCGAATTATCCAGCTGGCGCATCGATCGCGTGCGGTAGATATCCTGCGGGATCTCGCTGCCCTGAGCTAGTCGAGACAGGCTCATTGTTAGATCCGAGCCAAACGTCTTACGGCGCATCTCAACATAATCTATCGGGTCTGGAATCCGATTTTGGATCTGGTTGGCGAGTTCCCATAACCAGCTTTGGGTCATGTCCTCGATCGCACGGCGGAACTGACCCCGCGCGTTTGCGGACATGGGGCCAGCTGTGCGAGACCAAAGATCAGCCAAGCCGCATTCCACCGGGTTGGTCGGTAACGGGATGGGGCTGGAATCGAGAGGCATGAACGCCGACAGTCGGGCGTTGAACACTTTCGCACCCGCCATGTTGCGGCTGTGCCCGTAGAGCGCTGGGAAGTAATCGTCGGCATAGGTTCCCCAGACAAGCCAGCCCGCCGTCAAATTCAACTCCGGGCCGGACGCATTAGGATGGATCAACGCACCGCATAAGGCCACATCGGCAACATCGAATTTGTGGTCATCCCAAATGACGGCCTCAGGAATGCCAGGTAGTGAGTCCAACATCCCCATCTGGCGCGCCCATTCCTTGGAATGCTTTCGCGCAGCATCCAGATGGGAATTCAAACCTGTAGTGAACGGCATGTAAAACTTCGGCAGTCTTACCGGCCCCACAGGCTGGTATGGAACATGAGTGAAGCTCTTGAACCTTCCAAAACCCAAGGCACTGTATAACGCGCTAATCCGGGCAGCCGATGTACCTAGCCCAGTGGGCCCACCCAGTAGCGTCGATGTCGGAGAATTGTCCGCTCCCTTGTTCATGTAGCGGCTCGATCGCATGTGCCATTCGTGACCGCCCGACTGCCAGTCCTGAAGTCCTTTGATGTATAATAGAAGGTTTATGCGAGCCACCGGGTCTAGTCCATGCTCCTCAAAGAGAGAGGGCAGCTCGGTGATGGCGGTGTTGTCGAACTGCTGTAGCCGCGAGGTTAGCAGTTGATTGGTGAGGTTGGCTGCCTCCTGCGGACTCACATTCAGGAATCGCTCCAAGACCAACACGCAGTTAGCGTTCTCGCCTTCATCCTCCACTTCTCTCTGGTAGGAGAACAGATCGTTGCGAAGATGCACCCCATCGGCAAATGTGTCTTTAAGTACACGCATCGGTCGAGTTTTGGCAATTTCAGCCGGGATCTCAACAAAGACGGCGTGTTCGATGAGATTCGCTGACCACGGAGCGCCGCCAACTTTACGGCGCATCTCGATGTATTCGATCGGGTTGGCAATCCGATTCTGGTTGATATTGGCAAGTTCCCACAGAGACTCTTCAAGGAGGTTCTTGGTACTCTCAAAGAACCGGAGCCGCCAGTCGGGAGACTTGGTGAACGCGGTGCGAGACCAGAGGTCGCCCAAGCCGCGCTCCACTGGGTTGGTGGGAACTGGGGGGGTGTCGGTGGGGTAAACTGGCATGAACGCCGGCAGTCGGTCGAGGTACTCCTTCGCACCTGCCATGTCTTGAGTGCGCTTATAGATTTCAAGGAAGTGATCGTCAAAGAAGAACACCCAAACATACCAGTCGGTTACTAGGTCAAGCTCCGTCCCTGGCGCATCTGGATGGGTATACGAGCAAAGCAAGGCGTAGTCGTGAGCATCGAATGTCCGCTCGTCCCAGATAGGGGAGCTTTTCGCTTCCTCTTGTGAGCCAAGTATCCCCATTTGGTAGGCCCACGCTTTGGAATGCACTCGCGCCGCTTCCAGGTTTGGGTTCAGCCGCGCGGGCCAAGGCATATAAAATTCTGGCAGTTCAAAGGGTTGCATGATCTGCGCTAAACCTCCTCTGGGGTCTTCTTGCTGTCTTTATTTCGTGGCTGATCTGAGGATCGATCGTTGCGGTTCACGAGTATTCTCACCACCCCAGCTAAATACCCACATCTGGTTTGCTTGTGGTGGCTGATGTTAAGGCAATAATACAAGATGCTCTTAATCCAAATAACGAGCTATGTACGTTTTATTTGAAGTTCCCTATACCGAAAAATAGGGCATTTGAAAAATCTGTTTAAGTCATTACTTATTTCCGATGCTGCCAGATAAATTTTTAGCAATTTATTATGATGCTCTCATAACTTTTCATAGTTCTAGAAAAAAAGCAATCCGTAGACTAAACCAGTTAAGCAAATAGTTAAATCAAAATTGAAGAATTAGAAGACAGTTAAGACAGTTAAGCAGATAGTTAAATCAAAATTGAAGAATTAGAAGACAGTTAAGACAGTTAAGCAGATAGTTAAAAGATTTAAGACAGTTATTAAACAATAATTACTAATTGTTAATCTTTTGCAACTAAGTCGATTAACAGGGAATTTGTTATCGTTAAGGGGTATAGCATTTTGGTTGCGTCAACGTAGACACATTGTCTAACTCCCTGTATCTCTTTCCATAATTATGCGGCGGAGCAAAGTGGTGGGCTTTCATAAACTTGGTGTCCCCACGGGTTAACTATTACCTCGTCCCAGCACTGGAAGGATTGAGCATAGCGATCGCTCTCCAGTCAAAGCCACCTCAGTAATTTTGGTTGGTGATGTATGCGATCGCAGTAATTGAACTCACGTTATATTACAACAGGTGTGGTTCAAATACATGAAAATAGCTGTTGTAAACAACTAAAAAAGTTGTACAATTTGCGCGGCTACAAGCACTATTATATCGTTGGCTACTGAGAAGTTTTGAAAAAATAAAGTTCTACAATTTCATCATGCTACCATCCAAAAACAAATAAAAAAGTTGCACAATTTTGCAAACGACTTCCCTGTAAGGATTTGGGAATATTTGCTCCAAGATTTAGTGGCGATCGCATCCCAAGTGCAAAACTGAATTAACAGGTTGAGTTTGCACTTGGGATGCGATCGCACTCTATTTCACTTTACCTGTAGCTACTAGCATGGAGCGATCGCTTAAATCAGCCCTCAATTAAGCAACGCCATTTTCTAGGCAATCTCAAACTACTACAGCTAAAATCAGTAAATATACTAGCTGCCAACCAGTTTAGTGTCTCTTATGGTCATAAGGAGCAATGTTCCACCACAAAACATTAGTGTCTACATTGCCACTGACATCTGCAAAAAGGGAAGACACCGCTGTAGAAGAATAATAAAGTTGGAAAACTTTTTAACCTTAAACTATTGATATTACGTTAAGTCTGATCGCAATAACAAAAATAAAGTTGGAAAATTTATAGTAGCCTAAGTGTGATTTGTAAATAAAAAAGTTAGGAAATTTGTCAAAACCATATACAACAAGCTTTTAGCGGCAACCAGAAACCTGATAATAGTAAATTTTGAGTTCCACAAGGCGATACCTACGGTGGGCTGCGCCAACGCAAGTTTTAGCTCGCAATGTTGATAAGCTGTCGCGTCTTTAATTTTCGAGAGTGTTCTCGTTGCAATAAGGGTTCCAGACCATAAAAAGTGCAAGTTATACGCGCGACAGCTTATCTATAATAAATACCCTAATAAATACTCTTGGCGAGGGTGGTAGAGGGTATGTTTATGCGTACTACCTAATGCGATCGCATTAAAAGTTGGCTGAAACTCATGACTATACCCGCTAATCTTGTATAGGTTATACCACTTCAAAAAATCTTTGTAACACATCAATTATAGGGACGCAAACAAAGCTTTGTGCCTCTACCCAATGTATTTGTCGCATTCTTTTTTCAAATTGGTAGAGTCAAAATCTATCTTCAGCATCCAGTATGAGATGTATAGACAGTTATGAGTACTGAGGTTATAACTCAAGGAAGATGGACTTTCATCATAGGGAGGCCAAAACTAAACCTCAAAAATTGGCAACCACAATTAAATGAAGCGACTTGTTTACTTCAACCTACCTCATAACTACTTAATCCAGCAGTTAGCTAAGTATCCCTCTCTTAAGGTAATTACCCCAACTTCACTTGCAGCACGAGCATTAAAAGTACCACACCAAAGCTTAGAAACTCTGGCGAAACGAAGTCTATTAGAAGCAGGTATTCGAGTTGCACCAATACTAATCGCATTACGCTTGCTGCATACAGCAGTAAGTACAGTTATCCAAACATCTGATGTTGAAGGAACTACACGCGCTCTATCCTCTGCTGTCAAAGCTATATTGCGTGCCGGAATTAATCTAGAATCACTGGCTGCTGCTAGTAGCAATCGTACTCAACAACTAGCTCTTTTAACTCAAACATACGTAAGTTTGGTGAGAGAAAGGGACATGATCGATCCTGCTGAAGTTCTGTGGCAAGCTAGTAATGTTATTACCAAACGTCAACCAGTTCTGATTTATGGTTACTTTCATCCGCGCATTGACCAACTTAACTTTTTAAATGCGATCGCAGATGATGGCAGTGTAATTGTATTACCTTGTCCAGAGTCTAGCAATTTTCTAGATACACAAAAAGCTGTGGAATGTTTACAGCAGCAGGGTTGGGAAGTACAAGTATTGGCAGAAACTAATCCTTCATTTGGGGCGCAACTGCAAGATTGTTTCCTTAACAGAAGAATAGTGCCTCCTGAAGTGAAAGCCTACATTTATCCCCACTTGGAATCAGAGGTACGTGGCGCGTTAGCCCAGGTAAAAACTCTTCTCAGCCAAGGAACGCCAGCAAATGAAATTGTTCTTGTAGCTAGGGATGATACACTTTATGGCCCGACAGTGTTAGATGTTTTTTGTTTTGGGTACAGTTGAAGGCATTTTACCAGCACCAGTACAAGATGACCCAGTATTGGATTTCTTTGAACGTAAGCTACTGCGCCAACAAGGGTTTGAGTTTGAGGATGCGGCACAAGCAGCGCGAAGAGAGGTAATTTCATTCTACGCTTTACTACAAACTCCTACCCTAAGCTTGACTTTTTCTTACCCGCAGATGATTGGTAAGGAAGTCACTTTACCCAGTCCTTACGAGTCGTGATGCGTAAAGCCCCCGTCATTCATGCGGGGGATATAAGCGCGTACCGAATTTATTCGGTCTTGGAAGATTTGATACGCCAACATTTTTTCTAGAAATCTTCACAAAATCCTCCTCTGTTTTGCCGTACATTTGAACCAGTGGATAAGGTAATCAACCACTCTAAAAACCTTGCCGTCGAAAGACACGCGCTGAACCTTGACAATTGAATCTATGCGGTTCTATTGCATTGTTCTAGACTCCCCCTCGCAGTAGGTAAAAGATTCAGAGGAGCTAGACGAACAGCCTTTTGGAGCGAATTGCTTCAAACTGAAACAGGACTCGCGGCAACGCGAATAGGGTAGGGCATACCCGAATTAACGCTTGGGGAGAGTCCCACCTCTGGGTTAGACGACGCAAGGAATCTAGTTTAAGTGGTCTCGTTGAGCCAAGAATCCCCGTCGATTCATCGCGGGGAGTGTCAAGACTTAGTTTGTCGTAAAGGTTCTCGCCAAAGCCGCAAAGGAATTAACCTATGAGTTTGACTGAACAACAGCAAAAAGCAGCCTATGCCAATGGTAGTGTTGCAGTCATAGCAGGTGCGGGAACTGGTAAAACCTATATGCTCGCCGAACGCTACTTGTATCATCTGCGGGTGCGTGAGTTTTCACCTTTAGAGATAGTTGCAGTCACATATACAGAGAAAGCGGCTGCGGAGTTGCGATCGCGCATTCGTCTTTTGGTTAGTCAGGAATTACCAGAACGTTCTGACTTATTGGCAGAACTTGAGGCGGCTCAAATTAGTACTATCCACGCTTTAGCAATGCGAATCTGTCGGGAACATCCCCAAGCTGCGGATGTGCCACCTGACTTTACAGTTTTAGATAAACTGGAGGGAATTCTTTGGGTTAGCCAGTGGTTAGATGAAGCATTGGATTCTTTACCTGTAGAGCTTTACGAAAAAATTCCTTATTCTTTGATGTCTCAAACTTTGCAGACATTGCTTAAAGATCCAATTGCTGCTGAGAAAGCCCTAGCACAGGGTACTGAAAAATGGCAGCAATTGGCAGAGGAGTTACAAGAAAAAGCTCTTCGTGAGTTGTTGCAGCATCCAACTTGGAAACAAGCACGCATCACTTTACAAACTTATGTGGGACAAGCAAGCGATCGCTTGGAAGTGGAAAGCCGTCAACCAGCTTTACAAGCAATAGATACTGTAGAGTCGGGAGAAAATATTACAGAATCACTATCAGTAATAGCTGGACTAAAAATTAATGTTGGCAGCAAAAAGAATTGGCCAGAGGGAGCCTTAGAAATTGTTAAGAAAATTATCGATGAAGTACGAGAGTTAGTCAAGAAAGCTCTTAAAGATGGTTTAGTAACTCTAGAATTTGGTGCGGCTGATGAGCAGTTAAAGACTATGCTGCCAGCACTGCAAGAAGCATTTAGTTTAGTACAAAAACATATTAATCAAGAAAAACGCCGTTCTCGTGTTTTGGACTTTGCAGATTTAGAAGTTGGCGCACTGCGAGCTTTACAAAATGAACAAATACAGTTTTATTATGCTCAACGGTGGCAAGCTTTTTTAGTTGATGAATTTCAGGATACTAACCCTGTTCAGTCGGAGATATTACAACTCCTTACGCAAAATATTCTACTAACTATAGTTGGGGATGCTAAACAATCAATTTATGGGTTTCGCCGTGCTGATGTTGAAGTATTTCATAGTTGGCGCGATCGCATTACAAGTTGTGGTGGAAATGAGGAGACTTTAACCACTAGTTTCCGCACCCATAAACTACTGGTGGATGATATCAATAATATATTTGCCCCATTATTAGGGAATATACACCAAAATTTAGATGCTCATCGCGCAGACTGTCCTAATTCTCAGCCACCAGTACAAGTTTATACAGTACAAGCCGAGTCAGACATCAATAAACCTCAGCGTTTAAGAGTAGAAGCTTGTCATATAGCGGAACTCCTCAAAAAAATGTTAGATGACCAAACCTCGGTTTACGATAAAAAAACTCAGATGCTGCGTCCAATACTGCCTGGAGATATTGCAATATTGTCTCGCACTTGGGAACCATTGGAAGTTTACGGCGAAGCTTTGGAAAGTGTGGGAATTCCCGTTTCTTTGGGTGGCGGTGGTAATTTACTAGCGACGCGGGAAGCTAAAGATGGTTGGGCATTGTTGCGTTTTTTGGCTGATCCCAGTGACGATTTAGCTTTAGTGGCAGTGCTGCGTAGTCCGTTTTTTGCAGTTAGCGATCGGGTTCTGTTTACTTTTATTCAAAGCCAAGAAGAAAATGAGACTACAGAATTAGATGAACAATCGAAAACTAACTGGTGGCAGAAACTAAAATCATCTGATATTCCTGAATTGCAGCGATCATTACAAGTATTAGGTCAATTGTTGCGCGATCGCAATTTAGAACCCCCAACTCGCCTTCTACAAATAGCAAATTATCTAACTGGTTATACTGCTGTCATTACTAACTTACCTGGTGCAGCACGGCGAGAAGCTGACTGGCGAGGTTTTGTAGAATTATTACAACAGTTAGAACATGGCAGTAGTGATGTGTTTGCCGCAGTCCGTCGTCTCAAGCGGTTAGCAGCAGCAGAAATAGAAATACCTCGTTTACCTTTATCAGCTAATGATGCAGTGGCTTTAATGACTATCCATGCTGCTAAAGGCTTGGAGTGGTCAGTAGTAGTTATTCCTGATTTAGCTCGCTCCCAACCCCATTTCAGCGAAACAGTTTACTTTGACCCTGGATACGGTGTTGCTTTGAAGCTAGAGGATGAACAAGGTGAAACTCAAAAGCCTGTGCTTTACGTTTGTTTAGAGCATTTGCGGAAACAGAGGGAAGAAGCAGAGGCTTTGCGGGTACTGTATGTAGCTTTAACCCGTGCGCGAGATCAACTAATTCTGACTGCAACCCATGAATCTAAAGGTAGTTTAAATAAGTTAGAACTTGGTTTAGCTGCTGCGGGAATTTCTATAAATACTATTCCTTTTGATGCAGAATTAGCACAACCCCCAGTTCCACCAGAACCACCTTTACCAGCAGAACGTCATAGTTTACTAATTAATTCTGTAGGATCAGGTTTATTTGAATTGCCTGTCACTGCTTTAAGTGAGTATGCCCTATGTCCCAAACGGTTTGCATATCGGTTTATACAAGGTCATCCAGGGATTGGCTCAGGTATTGGAAGGGCAAGGCGAGTGGGAACTTTGGCACACTTGGCTTTGGAACGGGATATCCGCGACTTAGAAACATTAGCAGGATTTGACATTAGTCTGGCAAAAGAATATGTTGATGAGGCTTTGCAGCTAGCACAGCGATTTGATCGGGTAGCAGATTTTGCCCAATTTCAACAAGGGCGGTGGGAATTGCCTGTAAATTTGAATATTGGACGCTTGACTTTTAACGGTATTGTTGATTTGTTGGGAGATGATTGGGTTCTAGATTTCAAAACTGACCAAGAAATAGACCCACAACATCACCGCTTTCAGCTTTGGGCTTATGCACAAGCAACAGGAAGTACTAATGCCCATATAGCTTACCTGCGGCATGATTATTTGCACACGTTTAGCACTGAAGAATTACAAACCACTGGTGAAGAGGCAGAAATTTTAGTTCAACAGATTTTGGATGGAAATTTCCTGGCTAATTTTTCCCACACTAATTGCGGCTTTTGTGCTTATGGAGAAATTTGTGACGAACGTTTTCAAGCAACAGGTGAGACAGCAGAGTTAACGACCTTTGAATTGGCAAATATACAAACCCAGGATAAGCAAGACAGTGAAAATGAAAATTCCTCTTCATCAACAAAGTTATCGTTTGAGGGATGAACGCTTTGGCGAGATTGATTCATCAATAATCGAGCAAGTTCGGTCTTTGTCTGTGGAAAAATTAGAGGCTTTAGGTAGAGCGTTATTCAGAATTTCAGCAGTTGATGGTTTAGTTGCTTGGTTGGAAGAAAACGTATAAATTTACACTTTAAAATTAAATCTATGTTATGTTAACTGAGGTATTAAAACCTTATCTGGAGTTTTATTATTAAATTTTGAGTTGAATCTGTCATATCTAGCATTTACCAAGTCTTTAAAACCTCTAGTAAATTTCATTACCTCATCTGTTTTAACACTACCTTTACTGTCTTGTTTCCATTTGGACTGTAATACATACATGATTTTTTCTCGCCTGTCAAAATAAAGCGAATCTATTCCATTATCCTGTCCACCATCAACTACCGATTTTGATGCTTCTTGAGGAGAGATATCAGCTAAAACCATCAAAGTAAATGCAGCTAGACTTCTTGTTAAGAAAATTAACTCTCTGTCTGTTTCAGATTTATTTTGATAATCTGATAAGTCAATCAAACCATTAAATGTTTTTTGAAGGGATGACTTTATTTGACGTAGGTGAATTTCACTCATAATGTTGGTAGATGTAATTAATTTGGATGTTATCGGCTCAAATTTTTACAGACTTGTCTGTAGTATAAAGACGTTGTAAAAATATACATTCGGGTTTTTGCGATCGCATTTGGATAATTTTACCCTTTACTGCAAATCCAGCTAATATTTACTTAAGTATTAATAAATATATTATTGCCATAAAAACGGCTTCTGCAAGCCATAGAACTTCTTCAGAAGCCATTATACATTAATGTAAACAACTAAAAAAGTTGTATAATTTGCGCGGCTACAAGCACTATTATATCGTTAGCTACTGAGAAATTTTGAAAAAATAAAGTTCTACAATTTCATCATGCTACCATCCAAAAACAAATAAAAAAGTTGTACAATTTTGCAAACGGCTTCCCTGTAAGGATTTGGGAATATTTGCTCCAAGATTTAGTGGCGATCACTTTAACTGTAGCCAAGCATGGAGCGATCGCACTGACAAATTCCTCGTTGTGGGTGAGTTCAAATATTATTGTGCCATTGCCAACCTCAGAATTACGCAATGACCGTGTTCAGAAAATTCCAAGTATTCATGGGAGACGGAACATTAGTACCAATATTGGAACGATCTGGCAAATCTGGTTCACCTTGAAATACATTACCTGTGATTGCGATCGCTGCGATCGCTTTTGTCTGCTGGTCAAATGGAATTACCAAACTCTTCTTTTCTCTTTCAGTACTCTCATTGAAAATCAGATTGCCAGTAACCGTGCAGCGTTCGACAGAATCAATCAAGACTGTATAATTGGAGCTATAGAGATCTATTCTGTTTAGAGGCTGGTCAAGCCTTGCAAATCCTATTTCTTCAGCCTTTTCAACTTCTCTACGATTTTCTTCTTTTGGAAATTCAAATGCAAAAATCAAGCTTTTCCCTCTGCGAATTTTATTAGCAGTCAAGATAACACTGCTAGTTGTGGAGCGATCGCGATTTGTTCTGTTTAAACGCTTGTTACCTCCAATTACTAACCCTGGTCCAGAAAGTGCCACAGATTGCTCTACAATCCCTGCATCAATGTCATTAGACATGACATGGAGTGAGAGTGATAAGCGATCTATTCCTGGTATATTATCAATGGAATCAGCAAATTTATGGGCAAGCTCACTCACATCAAAAAAGGGTGGTAATGGAAATACAAAACTTAATATACCGGTCTGTCGATTAGTTCCTAAGATTTCTCCGAGTTCGATGGGTGTTAGCCAAAAGCCAGAGATGCACTGAATAACTGTATTATTCTCTATCCGTACCGAACCAGTATCAGCGAGAATTAATGTGGCAGTTGTCAAACCAGTGAAGCGGTTGTCATAAATAATAGCGTCTTGCAACAATGATGGCACAATACTAAATTCATTTACTTCTTGAGTAGAATTATTTGCACCCTTGGTAGGAATCAAAGCAGGAGCCAATAAATAACCAACCAAAAATCGCTGTTCATTTTGCTCGGTTTTCTGTTCTACAAGCAGATATTCTTCATCTCGAAGAAATTGATTTTTGATCAGCTTCAGACCCCAACACTCACTACTTGCAAAAATGCCGACTGCAAAGAGGCTGATAGTTTTTTCAACAACAAAACGAAACAGGCAATTCTCTACTGTCAGCAATGCACTGTGCAATGGACGAATACCAATTGACACTCTTAAATTATCCTGAAAACTTTTACCAAATCCCCTAAACCCTGGAAAGGGTGTTAATTCACCACCAGCTTTAACAAAAGGGATAATCGGTAGCTGAAATCTTAAGTTGCGAAGGGTTACACTATTAGCGCGATTCAATACAACCAATCCATGCAAAAATTCTGATTCTCTACCGGGTTCTGCTTGGAGTTCAGCACCATCATGGCAACCTTCCAAAGTGAGGTTAGAGTGCTGTGCCCCTAGTTGTAGCGATCGCGGTAATCGATAAATACCAGGCATCAGGCAAATCGTGACGCGATCGCGGTTGCTAAATCGATCTACAATCGATTGCAATGTTATACCCTCCCTCAAGTCTTCCGGTTTGACTATAACGGTACAGCACCCACCTGCTTGCCGCTTAGTTAGCTTAACCAAGTCATCGAAATGCTGACGGCAATCTTCAACATTGGCGAAGTCACTGTTTCTACTAATCACTCCTAGCGGACAAACCCACAACCGAGGCCCATCGGGTGGTTGTAAATCTAGGTAACGTTGTGGATATATCTGCGCTGGGGTAGTGGGGCGCACAGCAAACAGCCAGTAGTCTCCAACATGGAAGGGCTGACCACTTATTTGCAGAGTTACTTGCAGCCCAGTGTTGCCCAATTTAATGGCTGTACCTGGGGTAAAGGGTTTTTCTTGTTCTTCCCAAACACGCAGAAAAACTCTGGGGGTCTGTTCGGAGTTTTCGTACTCGCTGGGGAGAGTGCCGGGGAGAGTAACCTCTTGAGTATCGGGATTGTAGGGGGCAGCCAGGGTGTAGACTCGGCCTGTGGCAGAGGCAATGTATTCGCCATTGCTAAGTTGAGCCGCCGATCGCAGTACTTCCACTGCCTGACCTACTCTGGGCCGGTGGAAATCGTCTACTGGCGATGATTGCAATTTCAAAGTCGGGTTTTTCGTCACATCTACCCGATAAAGAAATGAAGCGTTATCAAAGCCCCATAGCAGTTTCGCTTGACCTGTGGCTGTATCAATGCCAGAAATCTGCACCCGGATAAGTTGGTTTTCGGCACCCAAATAACCACCTTTGGTTTCAGGGTTACAAGGATCAGCAGGGGGAGGTTGGGATGAAAAGCTGACTTGCAACTTAGCAAATGATTCCAACCGCATGGTTTCAGGATTAAAATTGAGTCCCTGATTTCTCCAGTGCTCAATAGCCTCTTCTAAAGCAGTTTGACAAGTTCTTCCCTTAGTGGACAGACGGACGATGTGCTGGATTAGGCGAGTACGCTGAGTAGTATCGGGGCCACCTAAAGCAACCTCTTGCAGGGCAGAGTCTTCGACGGCACTGATTTCCTGCTCTCGCAAATATAGATAGACTAACTCTGGCTGCAAATTACCATTTCCTACCTTCCCAGGTTCCACCCAATCTGGATCGCCTATACGATCCAGCCAATCTAACTGGCTGCTGTACTTAATAGAGTCGGTTAGGAATACCCGGATACCCCCCACATACATTGTGCCAGCGCTAACGGTGAAATCAAGAGATTGGTCGATTTTATAACCATCATCGGGAGTACCACTAGGTCCGACAAAATCAAGCACTTCCTCTCGCAGTTCTTCGTTAGCAATCTGCTGTGCTTCGTTCCAATCTGCCTCCAGGGTGACACGCCCTTGCTGCGCGACGACGGCGCGATATTGCTGATTTGCATCGTAGGAAACTCTTGCTCTATCACTACTCATATTTATTCTTCTCCCTTAATCCAAAATCTTTAGACTCAAGCCTTCGGTAAAAAATCTGAAACGAGTGCGATGCCAGATGTTTTCAAGTTAATTAATCTTAATCTCTACACTACAAATTTATGCTGCTGCAAACAGATCAAAGCTTACTTTTTACTGGATAAATGAGTTTTGACATCACTTGGATATGTTTTTAGATTTACTGAACTATTTTATTAACATCTGCTTTTATAATCGAGCAAAGTCTGCTTAATCAAGACCAACTTTACTTTTCTTTAGAAACATTTTCTGAGTTGTCGCATTTAGAGGAAGCATATTGAGATTATATTTGACAAAAAATCTGATTTACGTATCAACCAAATAATCAGGATTTCTCATTTCATTTGATTGATTTTCCAATAGTGAAAATGGTGCTTAAGACGGGCTATACTATACCTACGCCAAAAATATTGTTAAGAAACAAATTTTAATGCGATTTTTCAGTTTTATTGATAATAAAAGCTTCTTATTTTTAAATAAAACTTAAAATTTAGGTGCAATTATAATCGCTAAAGCTAGGTTAAATTATTTTTTTATAGTAGAAAAATACATGATTATTTATCTTGAGCTTTTTCAGCCAAAAGAGGGATGCTGGTTGGGTGAAAAAAATTGAAAAAAGTACATTGTACATTTATATATAAAATAATTTTGTAAAATAATTTTGGAAACAAAAATTAAGCATTGTTGTACTTTGATTTTCATTTAATGTGTTATTTATTAGTATATATTTTTCTTTAATAAGTAAAAAGGCTCTCAGGTTTTGAAAATAGCCTTGAGTTTAAGAGCCTATTTTTAGATGCGATCGCTGCCCGGATGTCTCGTCTCTAAAATTTTGAGCAGTCCCAGGAAGGCAATATGACAAGTACAGTTATCGGAAATGGCCCAATCGGTTTTACAGACAAGGACGGTAATCAGAGGTTTATTCCCCTCTCATCCCTCAAAGTAGAGGGCAGTGAGATTAATCTTGTCAGTTCACAACTCTATACAAAAAATAAGCTGATCGTAGATGCTGTGCTGAAAAACCTTATTGATGGTGGTTTTTTAACTCCTGGAGCAAATCCTCCTCCTAAACCAGCCTTAGTACTTAAAGCAGCAATACCCGGTGCAGCAGGTAACACTATTCAAGTGACGTTCAGCAACATTGTTATAGATCGAGACACTCCTGCCAACACCACCTTTGATGCCACGATTACGGCAAAAGAAATCTATTCAGGACTGAGTTTCGATTCTAATTCATCGTCATCCATTAAAAAAGTTTTAGGGACAGAGACGATTATTGCCAGCAGTCCCGGTTTGGTTCGTGCCAAAGATACCGACACACCCACACAACCGACAGACAAGCAAAGCTATACCCTTGCAGGTGGAGGAGTCGGTAAATCCCATGTAGACATTACAGGCACCTCCCCAGGCCCTACTGCATTCACAGTGGAAGCTTGGAAAGTAGGCTCAGAGGGCGATAATATAACTATCAAGATATCTGAAGTTGATGCGATCGCCAAAACCTTTACACTCGTTGCTGAATTCAAACCCCAACTGATAGCAGGCATTAAACTTGCAGACTTGCCTGGTAAACTCGCTGGATCTGATTTTGTCATTACAGTAGCCAAACCCGATAATGCTAATTACGCTATTCCTGCACGCGGAACAGTCATCCTTGGCGGTGGTGCAGATGCCAAAGCTGCATCAACTGCCACAGCGATCGCTGCGACAAACTCGTAAAATTAGAATCTGGAGAATAGAACTATGCCGGTTACGCCGACTTACCCAGGCATTTACATTGAAGAGTTGCCGAGTAGTGCCCGCACGATTACAGCAGCCCCGACTTCTATTGCAGTCTTTGTTGGCTACACCCATCCGTTTAAAACCAAACCGGAAAACTTTAACAAGGCTATTCAAATCTTCAATTTCACTGAATATGAGCGTGAATTTGGTGGATTTTACTCCAGTGGCATATTTGATACCAACATGGCTTATGCAGTCAATAATTTTTTCCTGAATGGAGGCTCAGTTGCCTACATAGTTGGTCTAAAAGCAGAAAATTACTATCGTAGTAATAATAATCCTCCCGTACCTATCACAGCACCTACAACTTTAATAGGGGCAGATCCCATTGGTATAGTATTTACAGCCCTAGAACCAACGGACGATCAAATAACAATGCAAGTGAGTGTAACACCAGATTCGACTGGTAATACGGCTGACATTCTTATTACTTACAATTCACGGGTAGAAAATTACCGGGGTGTATCACTCGATAGTAGCTCAGAGAACTATATTGACAAGCGTTTGGGTACAGTCAGTAAACCGATCTCATCTTTGGTGACAGTAGCTCCAGCTTCAGGGGGATATGGGGGAAGTTTCACATCAGCCACTCAAAAACTAACAAGTTCGCTACCTAGTAACTTTGAAACCACATTTAGCAGCACTGATTTTACTAAGGTTTTTAGTCAAGATTCATCACTGGATAAGGTTTCAATCTTTAATCTGCTGATAATTCCCGGTATTGCTGATACGACTATCTGGAGTACAGCTTTGGCATTTTGTGAGCGCAAGCAAGCATTTTTGATTCTAGATCCACCCAAGCAAGCAGTTCCAGATGGTACATCCGATCCTAATCTTTTAATGGCACTGCTAATGACGAAAGCAGATAGCCCAATTCCCAAGAGTACGAATGGTGCGATCTATTTTCCTTACTTACGCTCAACGAATCCTTTAACTGGGCAACCACTCGATCTACCTCCTAGTGGTTATGTTGCTGGTATCTATGCCAAGACAGATTTGAATCGAGGAGTTTGGAAAGCTCCAGCAGGACTAGAGACTATCATCAGCAACACAATTGGTGTTGTAGAGGAAGGACGGATGACCGATCAGCGCCAAGGAACCCTAAATCCTATTGGGGTGAACTGCATACGCTCATTTCCCGGAGTTGGAACAGTTGTCTATGGTAGCCGTACCCTAGTGGGTAGTGATACCAATACTGCTTACCAGCAATGGAAATATGTCCCAGTCCGGCGGATAGCATTATTTATTGAGCAAACACTGATTCGGAATTTGGGTTGGGTCGTGTTTGAGCCGAATGATGAACCTCTGTGGGCAGCAATTCGCGGCAGCATTGAGGGATTTATGTTGTCACTCTTCAACCAAGGGGCATTTCAAGGATCTACCCCAAGTCTTGCCTTCCAGGTGAAGTGCGACAAATCCACCACCACCGTACAGGATGTTAATAACGGCATTGTCAACATTGTAGTGGCGTTTGCGCCGCTCAAACCAGCAGAATTTGTAATTATCAAAATCGCGCAGCTTGCCGGTCAGGTGCAGTCATAGGAGCAACCTCATGGGAAAACCTTTTTCTGTCAACATCAATCGCTTTGATCCTTATAAAACCTTTCGCTTTTTGATCTATTTTGGAACGTCCACAACACCGGTTGCAGCCATGAGCAAAGCGACTGCCTTGAAGCGTTCTTCTGATGTGATCGAATATAAAGAAGCGGGGAATATGATCATTCGCAAGGGATTGGGGCGTACTAAATACGAACCGATTACCCTAGAACGGGGACTGACCCACGACAATGACTTTGAACAGTGGGCAAATGCCGCGCAAGTTTTAGACACCGGAGCGCCGCAGCAATCGCTGAAAGAATTGCGACGGGATATTGCTATTATCCTGCAAAATGAACAGGGACAGCCTGTATACCGCTATAAAGTCTATCGCTGCTGGGTGTCTGAATATCAGGCGTTGCCAGACTTGGATGCCGGAGCTAATGCGATCGCTATCGAGCATATCAAGCTAGAAAACGATGGCTGGGAACGGGATAAGAGTGTGACCGAACCTAATCAGGCAGGATAAGTCAAATGCGCTGGAATGACCAGGTGTTTTACCTTGCAGTAAGTGGATTGGCAGTCAACTTACGACAACTGACGGGGGTTGAGGATCTTCTATTGTTAGAAGCACCCAGCCTAGATACCCGATTGGCATTAGCGCTGTTAACTAAGATTGCACAAGTTGCTGATGGTAGTGAGGTGGCTTGGGACACCCTCTCGATCGCAGACTTGGATACCTTATTGTTAAAAACACGGCAGGCAGTTTTTGGCGATCGCTTGCGGGCTGATGCAACTTGCCCTGGAAGAAATTGTGGCGCACCGATTGAGGTTTCTTTTCAAGTGAGTGAGTATCTTGCTAATTACTTGCCTGGTAAAGCACGGGGCACAGAAGCGACTGAGGAATCGGGATGGTTTCGATTTCGAGATATTCCAGTTTCCTTTCGCTTGCCTACAGGGGCAGATCAAGTAGCGATCGCCTATCACTCTCACCCAAAACAGCAATTGATCGAGCGATGCGTCCGACCAGCTGATATTCCCGCCAAACAACTCAGGCGAGTAGAGAAGGCAATGGAGACACTAGCACCAAATCTCGCCCAAAATCTCCAGGGTAAATGCTCCGAATGCGGGGCATTCGTCGAAATTTACTTTGACCCCCAGCAGTTTACATTGCGAGAACTCCGCAATCAGTCCGCGTTTATTTATGAGGACATACACCTGTTAGCAATGTACTACCAATGGTCAGAAACCTCAATTTTGGCGCTACCGCGTCAGAGGCGGATGCAGTACGCCGAGAAACTGCGACAAACCAGGAGGTCAGCTTAAGATGAAGCAGGTTTCTTATTTAAGTCAGATTGCCAACCGTGTTCGTCCTAGAAGCGATCGCCCCTCTGGCGATCAAGTACTGCTGAATCCACCCCGGTTGCTGTTTCACCAAGGGGAAGAAAATCAGACTTTGGGTTGGGGGGATGAAACACCTTTAAGCGATCAAGCACTGGATTCGCCCTTGTCCCAGCTATCTACATCTGATATTGTCAGTTTGCAACCTGTACCATTACAGACTGAGGCTGTGACAAACTTGGGCGTTGCATTCACAGACACAAAGACTCAACCACCTGCACCTGATGTTGTGAGATCAACTCCAGATAATCAGTTGTCATTAAAATCTCTCCGTCAGAGCGTCAATAAATCTGTAACCGGACATGATATCAGACCGCAACCTGCCCCACCAGTAGCGCAGTTCTCGTCACAGGCTGAGGCTGGTACAATAAGCCAGGTCAGCTTGGAAGGTGCGGCGATCGCTTCCCTAACTCCCAACCTTAAACCATCTTTGGTATCTAGTCCGCCCAGTAGGCACGAGGCAATTGCAGATGCTGATGCGACAGTTTTAGATCCCAGGTTGCTCTCCCAGACAGATAAGGAACCCCTGACTACAACCCTTGAACCCACTGTTCACTCACCTTCTACCGTCACAATTCCAGAAGCCAACCTGCCTGTTCAACCATTGCGAACCACCCTAGAGCCTAGTCTTCCCATGCAATCGACTCAAACGCCAGGAATTGCAGAATCGGTACGGTCATCAGCGCTGCCCCAACGTCCGACGGTTCATATTGGGGCGATCGAAATTCAAATTTCACCCCCTCCAGTCACTTTGCCAACCCCAACGGCAAAAACCGCAACCCGTGCAGCCCCGCCTGCAACTGCGTCTCTTTCACGGGGGTTCACGTCAACTTTTGGTCTCCGCCAGGGATAGGAGGATAAAATGGCGATCGGGGTACTCAATCTCTGGGATATTACAGACGAACTGATTCAACTTTTAAACTCTCATAAAGGGGGTGCAAGCTTTACCGTAACGGATCGATCTCCAGATGAGATTCGTAACCTATCAGATGGCACATACCTGAGCCTTTATCTGTTCCATGTTTCCCCCGATAAATTCCAGCGCAACACTTTGCCCGTCGCTCCTTCCCCAACTTCAGAACGGACAACCCGTGCTTTCCGAAGTCCTCATCAGCCCCTTAGCTTAAATCTGCATTATTTACTTACCGCCTATGCCAAAGGTGTAGATGCTTCCCGCAATGAACAGCAGGCTATGACGGCTGCCTTGAAATGCTTTCATGAACAACCAATAGTCACTGCAACCATACCCGATGACAATCATTCAGTAGAATTCACCCTTACCCTGGAACCAGAAACAGCCGATGAAATAGGGCGTTTATGGCAGGCAATCACCGCTTCACTCCGATTGGCTGCCATTTACAAAGTCAGTGTGGTGTTGATTGAGCCACCATCACCCCTTCCTACCTTAGCGAAGAAACCAGACACAATTAACTTAGCAGTTAGTCCCACTTCCCTACCCTTTGCCAGTGCAGGACAAGTAATCGGCACTTATATCAGAGTCAATTATATTGCTCCTGGAAACAAACCCCAGAGCTATGAATTGATTCCATCAGTTGTTGCGCCTGGACAATCCTTTACTATATATGGAGCAGGATTAAATCAAAGTAGTAGTTCCAACAGCCTTTATTTGTTATTTGCTGATGGCACAGAACAGGATGTCACGGACTGGATATCGCAAGCCAACGAAACAAGATTATTGCTGAATCTGCCGACAACAGGCATCCCAGCAGCAGGTGTTTATCAATTGCGTGTTGGTAATGCCGTAGCGATCGCCGATCCAGGTGCAATTCGCTCAAACGCTACACCATTCAGCATTGCCGCCTTCGTTGACCCCACAGGGGGCCCTGTTCTCAATCCTGCTGGCAGTACCTACACCCTCAATGGACAAGGCTTTAGTCCGGGGACAGTGGAAGTCCTTTTGGAAACAGTACCTGTAACACCAGAACAATTGACAGTTAGTAGTACGGCAATCAATTTTCAATTGCCTAATAACTTGCCAAATGGCGTTTACGGGGTGCGGGTGCGAGTGAATCAGGTGGAATGTCATCCAGCCAAGTGGGTGGTGAAATCATGATTACAGCCCCAACTAACAATGGACTCCAAAAGGAAGATCGGGCGTGGCTGATGCGGATTCGGCTGCGATCGCAACGTCGGATTTTATGGATGCGATCGCACTACGGCGAGGAATCCGCTGAATTTTTTGGCAACCCTGTAATTACCGACAATGAAATCAATCGAATTTTAGCAGATCCTCTGGTACTGGCTACCGCAGAGATGAGCTTTTATCAAAGAGATGAAACTGCCCAGTTTCTCACCCAGCAAATTCAGCTAGCGGACGATTTAGCCGCCGATAATCCCGCATGGCAGCGATTGCAGCAGGCTTTTGGATTATCGGCAGCAGAGCAGGATTTATTGTCATTGGCGATCGCTCTGGAAGTCGATCCCTTGCTCAGACGGGTCTATGGTTATCTCCACGACGATGCTACCATGACCTATCCCACCCTCTGGTTAGGGTCAATGCTGTTTGAGTGGTCATCGCCCACCAGACTGGAACCAGAATCAGCACTGGTGCGCTGGCGGTTAGCATACCCGATAGCAGGTTACGATCAGCCGTGGTCAATCACCGCCCCCTGGATGGCAGATCCAGCGATCGTTTCTTGGTTCGTTCAGGGCGACTGCATCGATCCGGCTTTGGGAATATCTATACAATGGCTGCCTGCCTCTGTTAGCACCGACACCTGTCTCTATCCCGATCAGTTGAGTGCGATTCAAACTTTTGTCAAAGCCATGAATCAGTGGCAAGTTGATGGAGATGGAAGATCGCTGCCCCCTGTGCCATTGGAAATCGAGTTGGTGGGTGCGTCCGGTGCTGGCAAAAAAACTTTGGTTAGGCAAGTCTGTGCAGCCCTGAATTTGGATTTAATTGCCGTCGATGCCAGTATGTTACTGGGGGCGGATGTGGCGCGATCGCTTGCTTTGGAACGGTTGATGCGGGTAGTGCGACTGGCTGGCTTGAGTGGCGCAGTACTCTACTGGCACAGACTGGAGGAGGTCAATCCAAAATTATGGCAGTCGAGCCAGTTTTACTGTAATTTGACGTTTTTTGGTGTGACAACCCCCTTAGAACCTGTCCAAAATCGAGCCATTCGCCGAGTATTTCATCTCCCTAAGTTAACCCGCAGTCAAAGGGTGCAATTGTGGCAACAGTTGACGAATCAGAGCTTAGTCCCCGATGTAATTATTAATTGGGTGCTGACTCCGGCGGAAGCACACAAAGCTGCCCAAGTGTCAATAGTTGGAAGAGAAACAGTGACAGCCGTGTGTCAGCAGATGTTGCATCGACAAGCGGGGGAATTATTTACACCTTTGGGCTGTCCGTACACCTGGACGGATTTGGTACTACCGCCAGCAGTGCGCCAGCATTTACTGGAACTGGAAGAACAAGCCCAGTGGCGCTGGCAAGTGTATGAAGAATGGGGATTTGGGCGGTTGTGTCCGATGGGGCAAGGGATTACTGCTTTGTTTGCGGGGCCGAGTGGCACGGGAAAAACGATGGCGGCGCAGGTGTTGGCGCGATCGCTCGGCATGGAACTTTACCGCGTCGATTTAGCAGGAGTGATTAACAAATACATCGGCGAAACCGAGAAGCGGCTAAAACAAGTGTTTGATGCCTGTGAACGGGCGAATGTGTTGCTGTTTTTTGATGAAGCCGATGCCTTATTTGGACAGCGAACCCAGGTAAAGGATGCTCACGATCGCTTTGCTAATATTGAAATTGACTATTTGCTACAACGAATGGAGCAATTTGACGGAATTGCCGTTTTAGCGACGAACCGCAAGAGCGATTTAGATCAGGCATTTTTGCGGCGGCTTCGCTTCATAGTAGATTTTGTGCAACCGAGTTCAGTGGAGCGATCGCAGTTGTGGCGGTTGGCATTATTAGAATATACGCCACAGGGAGAACCTTTATTAGAGGGGATTGATTGGGAGTTTTTAGCAAATAAGTTGAACATGACAGGAGCAGATATCAAAGCAACAACCTTAAGTGCAGCATTTTTAGCGCGGACTGAAGGAACGCGAATTACAATGCGGCACGTGTTACAAGCGGCGCGGCGAGAGATGGCAAAACATGGGGTAGTGATTCGTTTAGGGGAATGGGAGGGTTAGGCAAATGTTACACGCACCAGTGAATGACAAGAAAACGAAACCGGAGACAAGTCGCTCTGAGGTTCAGCAGGAAGCGCAACGCTTGAAGAGTTTTTCAGGAGGGGGCGATCGCAGAGCACAGGGGCAGAATAGTCGTCTAGCAGCCATGCAACAAGCCTATGGGAATCAGGCTGTTTTGCGGATGATGAATGGGGGTGTATTGCAACGTAAATGTGCTTGTGGTAATGCTGCTGGGTTATCAGGAACTTGTGCAGAGTGCCAGAGTAAGCCGGAGGGGATGTTACAAACCAAATTGAAAATCAGTGAACCAGGCGATCAATACGAGCAAGAAGCAGATCGCATTGCCGACCAAGTGATGCGAACGCCGATATCAGCAGTGTATTCGGGTTCTTCGGTGGGGCAACTCCGACGGCAAAACAGTTCAGATACAGGAGAACCTCACAAACAGTCAATAGTCGGTAGCGATGCTAGTGATCCGAGAACGTCACAACTGATAGATAGCGTTTTAGGCTCCAATGGACACCTGTTAGATCCCGAAACCCGCGCGTTCATGGAACCTCGATTTGGTCAAGATTTTAGCCATGTCCGAATCCATACCGGGAATCGGGCGGATGAGTCAGCTCGCGCTGTTTACGCCAAAGCTTACACCTTAGGCAACCACATAGTCTTCGCGCATGGACAGTACCAACCCCACACAGCATCTGGTCAGCATCTGCTAGCGCACGAACTAACCCACACACTTCAACAATCTCCTTTCAGTCACTCAGTAAAGAATGTTTCTAGTGCTTCAAGAACAGTCCAAAGAAGTCCGCTGATGATTCAGCGAGTGCTGAGTACCCTTTGCTTTGAACCAGGTCAACTCTTTTTTCCTCTCAGTCCGATTTTTAGTCCAATGCTAGCATCTGCTTTCGGCATCATTGCCCATAAACTTATTGCCTTGGATTATCTCGCCTCTATGGGGGCACTTCCAGCAGATGTTTACTTTGATGCTTCTTTTGCTGGACCCATCGACCCTAAATACGGTGACTTTATCATTGCCAAGAATCCTAGCATGGGCTTTTTCGAGAGGGGATTTATTCGATCCGCTCTGAAACGACCGGATATGCTGATCGATGATGGTGTTCGTCATGAGTACGAAGAAGTCAAGCCCTTGTCTGCTTACGGTGTTAGTAATGGAATTGCCGATCTCACGATTATTGATTTTTACATGACCAGCATCCTCAGTCTTCCCTATCGCTTTGGTACGTCCTATTCCCCTAGCTCACGCATCCCTATTGGATCAACAACATTTGCTGGACTGCCCTTTGAGTTTTCTCTAGGTGTCCGACGCTTTAGATCTGGCTTAATTGTGTACCAGATTTGCATACGCACAGACTGGTTATTAGCGACAGCGTACCTAGCTGCCGTAGCACTGCTAGCGCTATTGATTGCTTTGTTCCCAGAGGTGGCCCCAATATTGATACCAGCCTTAGCAGCAAATGAACCATCGCCATCTGAGGAACAGGATGAAACTGCCACCGTTTGACATGTGCTGAACATTGCCTACAACAGTAATTATTGTACATTCCAGCTTCTGAATCTATGCATGGAACCTAAATCTTTAAAATCTATAAGTCGCAGCTTATATGAAAAATCCAAATATCAATCCCCTCACTCTAAAATCCTTTTTCGGATATCTGAGAACAACTTACTTGAATTTTGATTGGGTTAGCCCAAAGAGATCTCTACTCTACTAAAAACAAAAGTACATCCACGTCTCTACACAAGAAATGCCATGCTATGTGCACCAGTTATTGTCAGAAAAAATAAGCCAGAGTCTACTAACTCTACAACGTTGGTTGAGCATGAACAGCAGAACCAGACAGTCAATTGGTCGGGGCAATTCTCTTCCACACGCGATCGCAGCGACTTGGCGACAATCCAACGAGGCTATGGGAATCAGGCAGCATTACGAATGTTGCGAACGGAGAAGGGGCGATCGCCATCCATAAATCCGACGCAGGGAGGCGTGTTGCAGCGGAAATGTACCTGTGGGAATGGGCCAGGTACAGGGGGGACTTGTGCGGAATGCCAAAAAAAGCAGGGGCGATCATTACAAACCAAATTGAGGATTAGTGAACCGGGCAATCGCTACGAGCAGGAAGCTGATCGTATTGCCGATCAAGTAATGCAAATGCCAGAACCATTTTTGCATCGGCAGGTTGAACCCGAAGCGAAAGAAGAGGAGATGGTTCAGCCAAAGTCAATCCCCAAGTCTACCTCTCTGAATTCAGACCAATCCTTCTCCGAAGTTTCCCCCATCGTCCACAAAGTCATCAACTCTCCTGGACAACCTCTTGACTCCAAAACCCTTACCTTAATGGAATCTCGCTTTGGGTATAACTTCAGCCAAGTGCGGGTGCATGTCGATGGCGCGTCAGCAGATTCAGCACGAGCATTGCGGGCACGGGCGTTTACCAGTGGAGGCGATATCGTGTTTGGGTCTGGCGAATACGCGCCCACGACATCGGAAGGTAAGCGACTCCTCGCACACGAGCTGGTGCATGTAGTTCAGCAAGGTGGAGTAGTTGGATCGACTTTGTGGCGCGTCCCCACTCGAAGTGGAATTCCTGAGGGGCGTTACAGTTTTTCATCCAATTGCGGGTGGATAGATTGGTCTCACGCAGTTCCTGTTTTGGTAAATACACTGATAATAAAAGTACGAAATGCTTCCAATGCCTTGCGAGGGGCAGGATCAAGTCCTCCATCTGGAACTGGGGATTTGAGTACACCCACTATGACATCAAGTTTTCCTCACATAGGGGTAGTGCTTTCCAGTGCAAGCCTGTCGGTACGATTGCTGCGCCCGCTATCTGCTGATGAGGTGTTCGCAGTGGCACTAAGTTTATTCAAGAAGTTGTCCGTTGTATTTGAAACACAGCAGCAATGGACAGATTTGATTGGCAGCTCATCTTTCGCCCAGGAAGACCTACCTTCAAACCTGATTGGTTTCTATCGTGCTGTACGAGGCTATTCTCGAGCCGATATTGGAAGATTCTGCGGCGAGTTGAGCACTGATGCTTCGTTAGCTGAATATGATCGAGACCACGATTTCGAGAGAAACCGCAGTTTCTCTCCGGTCGGTATTTCTGGCACTTGGCCAGCTGAACTTTCAACGATTGACGATAGCCAGGCTATTGCACTTTATGACATTCGTTCAATCTCTGCTGTTCAAGGAACTGATAGTTTTCAGTTCTGCCCGATGTACCGGATAGAAGGCACGATCGGTGAAACCGATCTGTTCATCTTTAGCCTCGGAGGGGCACGATTTACTACAGCAGACAACGTGCGCGTGGTGCCAACCTACCGATTCCGTCCAGGTACTCATGGAGCTTATGGACACACGACCTTCGTAGAGGTGGAACCCAATGGTCAGGCGGACTATGCCGCGTTTACAAGGCAAGGTATTTCTTCACCTGTGTTTGTCCCGCACAACATTCTAGTATGCCTGAGTAGTCAGGGCAAGACAGTATATAGCCAACCTTAGAACTTGAATCGAAACATGAGACATAACAAGCTAAAACCTATTTGTAAACCACAAACTAAACAATATGACAAACCTAAACATCGATCGCCTAACCTTAAAACTATCTGGACTCTCACAAAATGAGGGACAACGCCTAGCACAAATGATTGCCACAAGACTTGCTAGTAGTGAAATCCCTGGTAACTCTGTCCGTGATACTCCCTCCCTGCAAATGAACATCAACATTCCTCCCAACAAAAACGTTGATTCGCTAGCAAACGAAATAGTGTCCGAAATCCTGCGGCAGTTAAACTAAACCCTTGCCTAGAAAATTAAAAACGCAAAATTGGGAGTAATTATGGCTGGGAAATTTATCAAAGGTGCATTAGTAGAATTCATGCCCACGTTCTCAATCCCAATACCGAACGTGATAATTTTTCAATATAACCCTGAAGAAATGACTCATTCATGGACGCAGGTTGAGTCAGTGGCAGCAGTGAATAGCAAAAACGAAAGCAATCCATTAGCAGTAAAAGGTGTACCAGGTGAATCATTCTCTTTCACAATCAAAATGGATGCTAAGGACATGATTGCTGATGGTAGCCCTATTGCTGAAGGAATTGCCACAGTTAGCGGTATTTACTCCCGATTAGCAGCTATAGAAATGTTGCAATTTCCCACACAAGCTGATGCTGGTAGTAAATTAGTCGGGGCTGTGTCTGCGGCAGCTGGTTTAGGAACAAGCACTGCACCTGCGCGAGAAGTGCCAGTAATGCAAGTACCGACAGTGTTATTTGTCTGGGGGCCTGGACGAATTTTACCCGTCCGTGTCACAAACCTGAGTATTACTGAAAAGTTTCATGATGCTTTTCTCAATCCTACCCATGCAGAAGCCACACTTGGTTTGCGAGTACTAACACCAGAAGAATTAAAATTCGTGAATGGGCCTCTGAAGGAACTTGCTCAAGGTGCTTACAAGTACTCCCAAACTTTGCGTGAAGGTTTAGCAGTGGCGAATCTTGCCAATGCTGTTGAATCAGTTATCGGTATGTTACCTATTTAAGGAGATTTTTATGTTTTTTGCTGGCAGTCGTTACGAAAATGCAGGTACTTACAATGTCACCACACCAGAAGGTAAAACTGTGACGGTAACAAAAATTCCTCTATCGACAAGAAAACCCCTACTAGGTTATCACCGTCGCTTAGAAGGACAACGCTTAGATTTGATTGCTTCTTATTATCTAAAAGATGCTAATGGTTTCTGGCAATTGTGCAATGCTAATAACTCTGTAGTTCCAGATGCTTTAGCTAGTCACGATTTAATCGGTATTCCACCCAAGGGGCGTTAAAGTCATGGCTAGCACGTTCCAACTACTGCTAAATGGTACGCCAGCAAATGATGATTTTTATAACAATATCACTTCTTTGGAAGTAGAAGAAAATATTGATTTACCGGGAGCAATTCAGCTGATTTTACCTGTTAATAATACCGGAGATGGCGAGTTAACTTTGGTGAATGACGATCGCCTCCAACCTTTTGCCAATTTAGCAGTAGTGGCAACCCATGAAAATAAACTAGATGAATGTATTTTTGACGGCTATATTCTCGCTCATAAACTCCACCTAGAAACAGGGACAACCAACGCTAATTTACAAGTTTGGGGACAAGATGCTTCTTGGTTGATGAATTTAGAAGAAAAAGTTCGGGAATGGGTTGATATTACAGATGCTAGCGTTGCTAATACGATTTTTAATGAATATGGCATCACACCTTCACCAGATAATACAGAAGATGATTCCCCCTCTCACACCGAAGATGGTTACAGTTTAATGCAACGAGCTTCTGACATTCAATTTATTCGCAATTTGGCACGACGTAACGGTAAATTATGCCGCGTTGCTTGCAAAAATCAACCAGGGCAACGTATAGGTTATTTTACTAAACCCAAATTAGACGATGATGCTGTTGTTACCTTAACTCTCAACGATCCGGAAGCTTGGAATGTTAATGCCCTTGATTTTGATTGGGATGTAACGCGGCCAAGTGCAGTTAAAACTAGTCAGGCTTTATTTAATGACAGTAATGAAGATGGAATAACTGTTGATAGTAATGATTCTGGCTTGGCGTTACTTGATGAACGGGGGTTAGCTGACTTTGCAGGTAAACAGGTAAAAGTTCTGTTAACTACAGCTGTAGATAATGCTCTTGAGTTATCACTCCGCGCTCAATCTCTACTACGTGAGGCGAGTTGGTTTGTCCGTTGTGAAGGTGAAGCCGATGTATCAAGAATTAATGCAGTTCTCCGGGTTGGTACGGTTGTGCAAATTGCAGGTGTTGGAAATCTCAACTCTGGTAAATACTACGTTTGGAGTGTGCGTCATACCATTACCACAGATAGTCACAAAATGAAGTTTGTTTTAGTGCGAAATGCTGTTGGGCCAAAGCCTTCTGGAGGTATTGGACTATGAATGAGCAGGCAATATTGGAAGTGATAGAGCGAGTTCGTAACCGCTTCTATGGCAAATACCGGGGGACAGTGACAGATGTTGATGTTGACACTTTACGCATCAAGGCAAAAGTTCCTTCTGTGCTGGGAGAACAACCAACAGGTTGGTGTATGCCTTGTGTACCTTATGCTGGTCCCAATGTTGGCTTTGCTTTTCTACCAGAAATAGGTGCTGGGGTTTGGATAGAATTTGAGAATGGTGATGTTTCTTATCCGATTTGGACAGGTTGTTACTGGCGTACTGACGAAAAGCCAGGAGATGCAACACCCACAGTTAAGACAATTATTACCAAAGCTGGACACAAAATTCTACTCGATGATGATGCCAGCATCATTACTATTACTGATAGCAATGAGAATAAAATTACATTGGAATCCTCTGGGATCACGATAGAACGGAGTGGCAAAAAAATTAACATCAGTACAAGCGAAGTCAATGTTAATGATGGCGCGTTGGAGGTAATGTAATGGTAGGATTGCTGAATACTTCTAGCACAATGATGTGTCCCCACGGTGGTACAGTCAGTGTCACCAGTTCCAACACCAAAACCAAGGCGGGTGGTAATTATGTCATCCGGTCTTCGGATACATTTACGATCGCCGGTTGCGCCTTCAATATTTCGGGTTCTCCCCATCCCTGCGTGCAAGTTCGTTGGGTACAACCCGCTTTAAAATCCAAAGTTGTTGGTGATTTTGTCCTCAACGCCAGCAGCGTCGGACTCTGTATTGCTGGCGATCAAGCTGTCCAGGGGACTGTACTGATTAACTCCACCCAATCCCAGGTGTCTGGCTTATGATTCGCCACGACTACGCCTTTCCTTTCCGTATTGATGTTGCCTCCCACCAGGCAGCCCAAACTCGTTATGAGAACCATGTTGAGCAGATGATTCGCCAAGTTTTGTTAACCAGTCCTGGCGAACGGGTGAACTTACCAGAATTTGGCTGTGGGCTGCGACAATTGTTATTTGCCCCCCATTCCGAGGCGCTGGATGCCACAACTAAATTGATTGTGTTGCAGGCGCTCAATCGGTGGTTAGCTGGACAAATCCAGGTTAAAGACGTAAGGGTGGCATCAGTCGAAGAAACGGGCGATCAGGCTCAACTGAAGGTACAGATTGAGTATGTGTTGATTGAGACTCAGGCAACTAAACGCATGGAGGTGAGAATTCTTTGATATGGCTCCCCCAAAAGATCGACGCGAACTTATCATCGCCTCTACAACGTTGAATGGCATCGATTTTGTAGAAATTGCCCCCCCTAATGACCAAACAAGCTTGCGGGTGCATTTCCTCAACTCGGTGGTTGTGCAAGGAAGCATTACAAATGTGACGATCGCAGGTGGCGAAACTATTCCGACAGTCACCATTCTCAATCAATCTACCATTAATGATTCTGTCCACTGGACAACTGAAGCCATTTCTGGACAACCTGTATTAACTCTTGATGTGGCATCTCCGGGTGATTTTTCTCGCTACACTCTCACCCTAGAGAGCGATCGCCTTGACCCCTTTTTCAGCCAAGTTGTTTTTTCCTTTAAAGCCCTTTGCCCATCAGATTTAGATTGTGAAACTCCTCGTCCGATCTGCCCACCCGATGAACCAGACATTCCCCCAATCGATTACCTAGCGAAAGACTTCCTCAGTTTTCGCAAAGCTCTATCTGACTTCTCAGCCTTGCGCTATCCAGAATGGCAAGAACGCTCAGAAGCCGATTTCGGAGTTATGTTTTTAGAAGCACTATGCGCCCTAGCAGATGACTTGAGTTACACCCAGGATCGCATTGCGGCTGAAGCTACCCTAGAAACTGCTACCCAAAGGCGATCGCTAATTCGTCACGCCCGTCTGGTAGACTATGAACCCCGTCCAGCAACGGCGGCTCGTGTGCTGTTACAATTTGATGTCGCTAATAACACCAGTTCCCTACCTGTTGGTTTAGTAGTCAGTGCCCAAAGTCCAGACGGCAAAATTATTGAGTTTGAAACGGGAACAGGACTGGTTGATCCGAATACTGGAAAACTCAAAGTCGATCCCGACACTGGAGTACCAAAGGATTTTGCAGTTAATTCCCGATTCAATCACCACCCTGGCATTACACCCTACTGGTGGGATGATAGCCAACGTTGTCTGCGAACTGGGGCAACCGAGATGTGGATTGAGGGGCATGGCTTCAACTTCAAAGGAGGAGAGGCAATCTTAATTGAAACGGCAGGTGTAACCAGTGCAGACCCCAAAATTCAAGAGGTGGTGCATCTCCTTGATGAGCCAGCAAAGGCAGCCATTGAAGAGATAGATGCGTTATTTAATCAACCAGTGACGCACATTTTTTGGCAATCACAGGAGGCGCTGAAGTTCGACCACGATTTGACCCGTACCATTCTGGCAGGCAACCTGGTTCCGGCTACCCAAGGTAGACGCTACACCGAAACCTTTGCTATACCCACAGATTCACCTCCCCCAATTCCTTCACCTCTGCCACTGGCACTAGTGCGAACAGGTGCAAACAGCACACCAAATATTCTAAACCCTCAGTATCTTTACACAGTGAGAAATGGGGCGATCGCCTTCTTAGGAGAGGACAACCCAGAAACAGCACCCTTACCAGAAATCCTACTGCGGCAAAGCACTGGACAACCCTGGATTTGGCAGAGAAAACTGCTAAATGCCAAACCTTTTGAGAAGTCCTTTACAGTTGATTCAGCGAGTTTTCGGCGCATCGCCCCTAATTCTGATCGTTCGGTGCTCTTTGACTACGACAGCGATGCCGGAGATACCATTCGTTTTGGGGATGGGACATTTGGAGAACTGCCCAATTCTGGCGATACCTTTGAGGTGACTTATCGGGTGGGCGGTGGAGCGATTGGCAATGTGGCTGCTGATACCATTAACCGCATTGATCCAACTGTTACTAATGTCATTGCAGTCACCAATCCCTTCAGAGCCACAGGGGGAGCCGATGCCGAACCGAATGAACAAATTCGACGGCTAGCACCCCAAGCATTTCGCGCCAAACAATACCGGGCAGTCCGCGCCCAAGATTACCAAGCTGCCGCCCAGTCCTTACCGTGGGTGCAACGAGCGGGTACGGTGTTTCGCTGGACAGGAAGTTGGCTGACGGTTTTCACCACCCCCGATCCGCTAGGTAGTGAGGCATTCACGGTTGAGCAACATACAGAACTCATTGACCTACTCAACCGCTATCGCCTAGCTGGGTATGAATCCTATGTGCCTGCACCGCGCTATGTATCACTTGATTTAGAAATTCGGGTGTGTGCCAGACCTGATGCATTTCGTGGCGATGTGGAAGCGGATCTCCTGATAGTGTTAAGTGCTACCAAGTTCCCAAATGGCAGGATAGGTTTTTTCTGGGTTGATCGCTGGTCATTCGGTCAGCCATTAGAACGCAGTGCTTTGGAAGCAGCAATCCAGCAGGCGTATGGGGTGGCTGGGGTAGTCTCGATTCATTATCGACAACGCGGCATCACTCTCAATTATCAACCCTTGCCCGAAACCTTTGTCATTCCCCTAGATGCCATTTTGCGGGTAGATAACGACAACAGCCGACCAGAGCGGGGTTCGCTAAACATTATTGTGGAGGGGGGGAAATGACAGAAGTACCGGTTTGTCCCTGTGAAGGATTCATTCATCCCCAGGTGATTTTTAATCTATCGGGGAGAAGTGCGATCGCCTATCGGGTAGGCGACTATACCAGTTTTCGGCAAGCTCTATTATTGCCAGTTAAAGACAGGGGCGGCAAATTAAAAGAATCAGAACTGCTCAACTGGTATCCTGGTGCTGATGGTGATTTGGCAGTTCAGATCGTGGAGTGGTGGGCTTATCTTGCAGATATACTAACTTTTTATAGCGATCGCATTGCCAATGAATCTTATTTAGGAACCGCAGATTTACCAGAAAGCGTACAGCGAATAATTCAAATTCTCGGCTATCGTCCCCGCCCCGGTATCGGTGCTAGGGGGATTGTTGCCGCCCTCGTGAATAATTCCAAATCCTTTACTCTACCCCAAGGATTCCAAATTCAAAGCAAACCGGGGCCAGGTAAACAACCGCAGATATTTGAACTAGATGTTAATACGCCGATAGAGTTTGCTGATGCGATCGCAGCCGAACCACTGCCCAATACTAACCTCAATCCCAGCAGTGTATTATTGAAAGGAACTGTCACAACAGTCAAGTTAGGAGATCAACTGCTGTTATTGCAGCGCAACTGGAACGGAACTAACAACCAATATGCATTGGCAAGAGTGCAAGTTGTGGAGTCAGAGAAAGATCCACAAGGCAAGACCAATACCCGCCTCAGTCTGGCTTTAGAACAGCCTGAATTGTTTAATGGCGCTCAAGTGCAAGACTATCGTCTCCTGAAAAGTTTTCAATCAACTCATGTCTGGCAATATCCCACTGGCAACAGACAAGTGATTGGTGGTGGACAGATCCATTTAGACTCTCTCGTGCGCCAGATTCAGGTAGGCGATCCGATTGTACTACAACGCCTTGATTCGACTCAGACTCAACTGATTCGGGTAACTGAATACACAGAGGTTGTCTGGTATGCCAACCCAGACTCCCCTGCTTTTGATCCCACTAAAGCTCCTACCTCTGAACCAAAACAGCCTCCTATTCCCATTCCCCATACCACACTCAAATACGAGCCAAAATTAGTCTCGGTAGTGGCTCAAAAACTAGTGGCTCAAAAAAAATTTGATGACAATCTTCAACAACTTATAGTTCGTTATGACTGGCAAGAAGTGGGGCAACTGATTGCAACTCCAGCAAAAACATTCAGTACAGCCAAGCCAAATATCAATCCTGCTAGCGCGATCGCTCTGGCTCAAAGCCCATTACCAATTCTATTGGAAGATGCCAACGGAATCGGGATTGCTGCCCAGGTTGAGCCTGTGAGTCCTGCACCAACTGTAAAAGTGTTGCCGCTTTCTACTACGTCTCCAACCTTGCAGGCTCCTTTACAACTGCTGTTTAACCTGCTGTCAGTCTCACGCGGTCAGACAGCACCTGCGGAAATTTTGGGTAGTGGAGATGCTAGTTTTGCAGGACAAGAATTTGTATTGAAGAATTCACCTTTAACCTATCTGTTGAGTGGCGATTCTACATCGGGTGGTAATTACAAAAGCACTTTACGGATTTGGGTAGATGGCATCGAGTGGCAAGAAGTCGCCAGTTTCTACGGACAGTCTAGTAACGCCCGGATTTTCGTTACCCGCGAAGACGAAAACCAGCGTACTCATGTGTTGTTTGGCGATGGAGTCAATGGAGCGCGATTACCTTCCGGTGTCAACAACGTACTCGCCCGCTATCGCTATGGTAGTGGTAAAGAAGCACCAGATAGCGGGACTTTAACAGTAATTGCGAAACCCTACCCCAATCTGAAAGCCATCCGTAATCCGGTTCCAGTTGGAGGTGGGGCTGACCCAGAGCCACCGGAGCAGATTCGCCGCTATGCACCGCGTTCAGTGCTAACCTTTGGACGGGCGGTTTCAGGGGATGACTACGAAGCGATCGCTGCCCAAACTCCTGGTGTAGCGCGGGCAAAAGTTTACTGGACATGGGATGCAACCCAGCAACGCAGCCTAGTAAAGCTTTATGTCGGTGATGACGAAAGTGCAGTTAATGCGGCAAAAATTGCCTTGGCTGGTACTGCCGATCCCAATCGTCCCGTCATCGTGGAGTTGGCGCAGCCGCTTTTAGTGAAACTTACGCTGACATTGCGTATTGAAGCCACCCGGATTCCAGAGATTGTGATTGCTGCGGCTGAAGATGCCTTACTCCACCCAGACAACGGGCTATTTGGAGTAAATGCCGTACAAATTGGACAGGCTATTTACCAGAGTCAGATTTATGCAACTTGTATGCAGGTTCCTGGGGTGCTAGCAGTACACGGCGGGGAATTTAGCATTAACTCAAACTTAGATTCTCATTATCGCCACGATCCGGGCGAGGGCAAATTTTATCAATTACCTGCGGCAAATCTCAAATTGTACTCAAAGGCGGGCTAACCATGACTTGGGATTATGACCACTACGCGATTTACTACGCCGATAAATTATGGAATCTTTTGCCTGCAATCTATCGAGCCGAGGATAGTGAAATCTTTGAGCGAATCGGTTCTTTGCGAGAACTGGTGAATCGCATCGGGGTACAAGCGGCTATTTTACGCCGCAGCCTCGATCGCCAGTGGGAAGACCAATCCATTGAAACCTGCGACGACTGGGTGATTGCTTACATGGCGGATTTACTAGCTACCAATCTTGTGGCCAGTCAGGATGCACGGGGACAACGGCTAGATGTGGCTAAAACTATCTACTATCGGCGACGCAAGGGAACGGTGGCGATACTCGAAGAAATTGCCACAGACATCACCGGTTGGAGTGCGCGGGTGGTTGAGTTTTTTCGGCAGTTGGGGCGGACGCGACACAATCTCGATCCGGCGATCGGGCTACCTTCGGAAACTCCCGATCCGGCAGGGAATCGGATTCTGCAACAGGCACAGGGATTGGTTGGTACTTTGACTAAAACGCCGATGGGTGGTTGGGCAGATTTGCGCCAAGTTTATGGTGCAACCAAAGCCCACTCTGCTTTTGACGAATTTTTCTACACTGCCGATATGCGGCGGGGTAAAGGGCAAGTGGGCTGGCATAACATCCCCCGCTTAGGTGTGTTTCTCTGGCGGTTGATCGGCTTTCCGGTGGGGGAACCAATTGATTCTCCCCTTACCAAAACAGCACTAAATAAAGGCATTGGAGTTACCCCTGTCAAATATCAGGCTTGTCCCGGCCACTACACTTTTGACCCCACAGGTCGAGAGATTCCCTTGTTTGCCGCCGCGTCCCATCCGTTTGGCGATCGCTGGGTCTCTCCTGCTGAGTGGCAACTGCCCACTGCCATCAGCCAACCGTTGCTAGAACAGGAACTTGGGCATCTGTATGCGGTTGAGCAAGGCAACTTGATGAGCTTCAACTCTCTGGGAATTTTCGATGCAAACGGGAACCTAATTCCCAAAGTAGAAATCACAGCTGATTCCCGTGATTGGACTAGCCGTAAAGCCAATATTTCCTTTTTGATTGAGCCAGAAAAGGGCAAGTTAATTCAGGGGGACAAACCACCGACGGGTACAAATAATTTCCTTGTGACTTACCATTATGGCTTTTCTTCCACCATCGGCGCTGGGGCTTTCAATCGCCGCATACTCCGCCAACCCGCCACTCCCACGCCAGCGCCTAAACAGGAGGTACTTGGCGGTGGAGATGTTCTAGTCGCTCCCTTGGCAGCGATCGCCTCAATAGGTACACTAACTATTCTTGATTCTCTTACCTATAACAAAATCAGTAATTTAACCGGAATTAAACACGTCACTTTGGAGGCAGAAAACAATACTCGACCGTTAATTCGGCTACCTGCTCCAAATCCTACGGTGACGGAATGGAGTTTTAGCGGTACTGAAGGAAGTGAATTGATTCTAGAAGGACTATTTATTAGCGGTGGAGATTTGGTGTTGCAGGGCAAATTTGACCATGTGATACTCAGGTGTTGCACTCTCGATCCTGGTGAAGCAGGTATTGCCCCAGCTACCTACGCCCAAGCAGTGGATGGACGGGATCTGATTCCCTGTCATCTTTGGGTGGAAGGACAGGTACGGCAATTAACGATCGATCGCTGCATTCTCGGCCCGATTCGCACCCGCGATCAAGGTGCGATCGCTACTTTGACAATTACTAACAGCATTCTACAATCCTTAGCTACTGAACAGGTAATTAACCTCAACAGTGGCATAGTTAATCTGACTCGTTGCACCATCCTCGGATCTGCCACAGTGCATCAACTAGAAGCCAGTGAATGCATTTTGTATGATGCTGTCACCGTCGAAAACTATCAGCAGGGTTGTGTACGTTTTAGTGCCTGGGCAACGGGCAGCGTCTTGCCTCGTCCTTATGAAAGTGTAAAAATTGCACAGCGATCGCCATTATTTACCAGTCTTCGTTTTGGGCAACCAGGCTACGCCCAACTGCAACTAGGTGCAGATGCGGCGATAATCGCTGGACAGACGGGAGCAACTATCACCACTGGCGCTCAGGATAGTTCAGAAATGGGGGCGTTTGCCTGTGAAAAACATCCTATCAAAGAGCGGAGTTTGCGAACCAAGTATGAAGAGTATATGCCATTGGGTTTGATTCCCGTGATTATCTATATAACCTGAGTTCGGGATAAGCTGAAACCTTTATTCTGTCGTTAGTTTTGACAGTGTGGAAGCCTTATTCTGTAGAACTTTTTTATACTTCTACACTATCATGTTGAGTAACCCTGAGACGAAACCTGATTTTTACGGTTTTTAGTACCAATTACCAGGAACTGCGTAGGCGTAGCCAAACACTAAGCATCGCTATTTTCTAACCAACATTACCTACAGCTAACACTTGTTCAACTGTCAACGCCATTTCCGGGAAAGTAGCAGACACAATTTGCTGATTTACGGTAAACTATTTTTCCTCGTACAATCCATCTTCCAACAATAAAATCGTAATTTTTGACTCTATTGGGTCTACAATCCAATACTCAGGAATCTCTAACGCTGCATATTCAGAACGTTTATATCGATAATCGCGTTTTACTGAATCAGGACTGACAACTTCCACTACTAATATCGGCGCAGACTGACAAACAGCCGGCTCATCAAGAAATTCCATCACCTGTTCAGCCGTGACAACATAAACATCAGGTAATCTTGACTTCCGCCATCCTGTTCTCACCCCCGCCTCTCTAAAGCATAGCCAAGGTAAACCCAAGCGCTTGATTTGTGTCTCAAATGCCAGTTCAATGAATTTAGAAATCAGCAAATGTCTAAAAGGTTGTGGATTCCTAAGTTCTAGTTTTCCATTCACCAGTTCATAACGGCTATCAGTACCATCGTCATAAGCAAGATATTCTTCAAAAGAGTACAGGCGCTTTGTAGTTCTCTGTGTCATCGCGCTACTTTTAAATAAAGAAAAGGTTTTTTTGAGGTAGTTATCAAAAAATAATAAGGAATTGACATTGGATTGTAGTAGCGCTTAATTTTGTTGCTAAATAATTCGGTTGAGCAATTTTTGCGCCTCTGATACTTGTCATTTCCTCAAAATAAGAAATAACGTTTTGACAATTTCATTCATGACTTTTAAAGATACTTAACTCCTAGTTTAACAAATAAATAAAACTATTAAATAAATTTTGAAAAGCTTTATATAACAACAGTTTGATGGACTCTTCAAAATTTTAAATATCTTCTAATTGTATTGCTGGCATGGTAATGTTCACAAAAATACCTCAGTGACGATCGCACTTTATTTTATATTGAGTTGGTAATATAAAGCTGCGATCGCAGCTTTTGTACAGGCACAAAATTATTGTTTCCATAGTGTGCAATATACGCAAATCAGAATCATGATCGCTTGATCGGGCGATCGCTCTTAGCTATCATTACCTAAACAGGATAGACATTGCTGAGTTTAGAAGATAAGATATACCCTTAAATTTCAACGCTCTTAATTACTGCTCGGTCAACATCACCGTAAAACACAATATCAAGCTTTTCGACTACCTCTTCTGGTAAACCTGCAAATTGGCTCTTATTAGAAAGTGGTACTAAAGCTCGTAGCGCTCCGCTTTCCATTGCTAGTTGCAGTGATTCGACAATTGAAGCAGGGCCTTTGATATTCCCTTGAATTGTTAAATCGCCCAAAATCAGAGTTCCGGCTTGAATTTGACGATTCTGTATGGCTGAAATAATAGCGACAAAAAACGCTACACCACAAGGGCATTCAACACGGCTTCCAGACAAGTCCACAGCTTCAGCATAAATGTCTTTCAGTCCCAGAGTCTCGTTAAGTCCTTTCCTTTCCTTTATACTTTGAAGATAGCTGAAAGCCCTGTTTAATGATTCTTTTAAAGCTTTGTCTAACCCTGTAGGGGTTCGCAATTTTCCTGTCCCCGATGTACAAGCAACTTCCAGGCGGTAAAGACCAACTCTGGCCTCTTCATTTGCTGTGGCCGTGTACACTGTGCCTGGGGATAAAGGTTCCTGAGAGATGATTCCAGCATTACCTTGTTCTGGTACACGCACTGTCATCTCTGCATCACTTTCCTGGTCGATGTAAGAAAAGCTGGTTTTGTAGAACTCAAAAGAACCTCGCTTTTTAAGTTGTTCTTTAACGCGTCTGCGTCCTTCTAACGCTAGTTCCACATACTCTGTTAAATTTTCCTTTGTCCATTCTCCATCTGGGTGGATAATTTTAAGTAATCCACTAACGGTTTTTTTGGCAGCGATCGCATCTCGTCCTTCTACATGAGAACCAAAACGGAAGACTTTCTCAACCTCATCAAACCGATTTTGTTTTCTGAGAGTACGAAACGCTTCAGCTAAATAGTCAGTAACAAAACCATAGTGTTCTGTCAGCAGATTCTTCGAGTTTTTTGGCACTTCCCATCCTGGCAAGTAGAAGTGCATCCGGTCAAGTAAAGCCAGGTCAAATTCTTTTGGCAATGGCTGAAATAGGTCTGTTGCAGTATTTTGCACCAGAGTTTCAACAGGTTGGTTAAGATTACCAATAAATACCAAAGACGCATCAGCTAGAACTTGGGTAATCCCACGGCTAAATCGACCGTTAGCCATGTAATCTTTCATAATCTGAATTGCATCTGCATCGGTAACTTTCAAACCCCCGACCTCATCAAAAGCTACAACATCCCAATGACCAACTAAACCTACCTGACGGCGAGCATTGTTGTAGAAAAGGTTGGCAGTACTGGCTTTACCCCCAGAAATTAGGATGCTGTAAGGTGACATCTCACTGTAGGCATAGGATTTACCAGTTCCTCGCGGCCCTAGCTCAATGAAGTTATAATTTTTTTCGACAAAGGGAATGAACCGAGTCAGTAATAGCAATTTCAGGCGTTGTTCTATTTGGGTAGGTTCTAAACCCACACTCCGCAGCAAAATATCAATCCATTCATCACGGCTGAAGCTGCGACGACCTTCTGCATATTCATCAACGTCAAATCTTGCTAACTGAATTGGCCTTAAATCAGCAATATGAAAGGGACTGGCTTTAGCACCTTCTTCTTCAGTTGGTTGAAATTCAACATCTATAAGACCCCAAATTCCACCTTCTAAAAGTCGTTCGTATTGTCGATAAAATCGGTCAGCAACATGAATTCTGGAGTAACTAAAGTGATCCATTGCTGCCCAATATTTGTTTTCACTGGCGAGATAACGAACTTCTATACGGTCTATAAATCGATGTCGTCCCCGTTGTTCTACTAGCGCTTGGGCTTTGTTAGCTTCATCGTGGCGGAAGTAGTTGCTTTGTAGTGTTTCTTTGACAGCCTGAATGCCAATGCGGATTTCATCTTCATCATCTGAGGCGCAGTATTTTCCCAGAAGATATTCCAGTACATAGGATGGTACATTTTCTCCACCCTTGATTTGATGTAGCAAGTCCTTACGTACTACCTTTCCTGGAAATGTTTGATTAACTTTTTGGTCTAAGGCATCTTGAAACATGAGTTCATTCTTAATCTAGTAAGCGATTTTCTAGTTCTAACTTTGCCCAAATTACGCCAGTTTGTGGGTCAATTGCTCGTATTTCAATTTTGGAGCATGAAATGTCGTCAGACTCCAGTAAGATAGGAACCGAAGTTTCTTGATTGGGCTGGAGTATGATTTCACCAGTTCGTTCGTCTCTAGCATCGCAGTCGGTTGCTTTACCTACCCTCTGCGCTTTTGCTGTTGAGCCATCGTAAGCTTCGATGCGGACTTGTATTGCTTCTGGTAGCAAATATTCATAGCAGACTCGCAGATTGATGACTTTATTGGCAAAGTAATCGTACTTATAACGCAGGAAAATATTTGGCTTACTCTGAGCAGTAATCTTACCTTGCGATCGCAAAATTACCAATGGCACGATCGCCTCCTGCAAGCTTATGCCTTCGTGGAAGTAACCTTCAACTTGTTGGAAAACTTTAAAGCCTTTGGCAACACAGAGGTCTTGGGCATCTCCTTGGATACCAACCTGCTCACTTTTAAAGATAACTACACTTGAAGATTCGCCAGATATAAATTGCCCAAGCAAACTCCTGCGCTTAATTTTCAACCACTGACCCCCTGGTTTGGGAATTACATCTCCTAATGGTATTTCGTCAATTAGAACGTGACCATGATCTGCACTAATGACAAAATGGGTGAACCCAATTGTAGATAATCGACGAATTGTATTTACCATTTCACTGACTACATCAGAAAGATATTTTCGGGCTTTCCAGTTGCCAATACTTTCAGCAATGCGGTCGGGGTCTTTAGTGCGGACAACTAATAAATCCACAGAGGCTAACTGCTTGCCCAAGGCATTTACCTTTTTGCTGAGAATATCTTCCGGTTCAATATCTTTGAAGCGATCGCCGTACTTTTCCTGTAGCAGTCGCATCCGGTGCTTGGACTCTTCCAGTTTCCTTTCACCTAAAACAGGAATTAGCTCTCCGGCTGATTCTACCAATCTGAGCATACCATCAGCATTAGGCATTAGTGCTGCCATACCGCAAGGTGTAGTTGTCGGTAAAACAGAAGCTTTAGAACAGTTTCGACTTCGCCCAACTGTTCTAAAGCTTCTGCCAAATCTCGCCCCATCTCGAAGCGCAGGGAATCAGCTAGAAAAAATGCGACTTTTTTGTTGTTCTGTTCCAGTAGAGGAGCCACATACTGGTCAAATACTTGGGTTTGTCGCAGCACTCCTTCGGGAAACCAACCTTCTTTCTCAACACACTTAAGGAAGCGGTCTTGAATTGCTAATGCGACTTCTAAGTAACGTCGGCGGCAAAATTCGACTAAGGATTCTATTTCTCCCCCATCTCCTGCATAGAAGGTTGCACTCTGTTCAAATAGTCGCTGATGACGGTCTAGTTCGGCCCATCCCCAGCGATCTGGAGGTGCGTATGCAGAGATGATTTGGCGCAGAGACATTGACTGTAAAGATTTTTTTGACAACTCTTCTACAGCATTGCTTGTGGCGAGAAATGTGACACAACGCTCGACTATCATCCAAATATTACCTCGTTCCAAGTGGTTGTTCCAGATGGAATGACGGCGTTGCGTTAAAATCTTCTGGGCATCTGCTAAGTTATTCTGTTGTACATACTCCAGCACTTGCTGTAGGTATCGCTTTTCTGCAAAGGGGAAGGTATCTCTCGTACCTAGTTGAGCTATATTTTCTGTGAGATTGCCAAGGTGCAACTGGTTTTCTACTTCTACTGCTAGCTGAACATAGCCCGATCGCAAGTCAGAACTATCCCGCATCCGATCGCACACTGCAAAAATCACTAATTCATGGCTAGCTTCGGCTCTGGGTAAGCCACTGAACGACTGTGGTAGTTCACAAGGCAGGTCGAGGGCAAACTCGTTGAACAGCAGATACTGACCGAGTTGCTTTCTGATTTCTGTCCAGGATTTCGCTTTTAATAGAGGTTTAAAGCCAATCTCTGTTGCTAGTAAGTGCAAAAATTCTTTTAAACAACCTTTAACGGAATCAATACGTTGTGATTTTTCATCTAAGCAGAGGACTAAGGCGATCGCTTCTGATGGTGAGTCAGTACCTAGCGCTTCTAACAGTAAAGGCGAACGGTGATGGAACTGTAATTTATCTAACATCGATAGGGTTGGACTGCCTTGGGCAAATAGCCGAGTAATCTCTATAGCCCGTTCTGGCATTGCTTGTCTGGCAAGAGATTCTAACTGTTCTGCTTCTTTGTCGCCAAACGCCACACCAGCCCATGCAAAAACTTCAAATGGATCTTGCCGCTTCTCATCTTCTATTGTTCCACGCTGGCGGGGTACGTAAATGAGGAGATTCAACCCAGCTTTGGCTAAGTCATCAGACTCGTTCATGTGGCGGTAGACGGCTTCGGCTTGACGACGGGAGTTCAAAATAGACTCAACAGTAGATACGACTACACAGGAGTCAGCTTGGAAGGATTGAATAAAATCAGCAAAAGCGCGATCGCTATCGTACCAAACGACAATACGGTGCTGTTCTAATCTTTGCTGTAATTGTTGGCGAACAAAGTCTGAGACGCTCATTATACTGGCTCCTGTGTCGTCTTTTTACGGCTTTTGCCTTTGGTTGTTTTGGGTTGGGAATTTTCTGGGTTAGCTGCTTGGTAAACTTCTTCCAGTCCGTGGGCGATCGCAATTGATTTATCTCTTTTGCAGACTTCCCGCACTCGGTCTGTCCAAATTGTGTAGGCTAAATGCGCCCAATCGTATTCGCCTTTTTCCAAACTTTCCCAACATTTCTTGGTTTCTTGCGCCCACTGTCGCAAAGCAAATAAATGGTGTAGAGGGGCAGCAGTGATAATTGCGCCATCATTGAGATTGGGTTTGTAAGGTAGCTGTGCGACGCTCAAAAGTTCCTGTTTCATATCTTGCAATTCACTTAGGAACTTGCGTGTAGCGTGTAAGTTATCGCGTACTTGTGAAGCTTCCTTTCCCGATTTTGTCTCTAATTCTTTTTCTAAGCCAAAAGTGGTACGCTCAACTTCGGTAATTTTGGGTTCAAGGTAGCGGTTGACGATTGTGTAGAGGGTTTGATCTGTGAGGCGGTGGTAATAAATCCAGATTGTGTAAGAACCGGATGTTGTAGAAAGTGGCCAGTAAATTGGTGCTTTGCGCCGACTTTTGGAGTAGCGTTTGAGGTGGTCTTGAAAGAAGTTTGCAGGACGCTGGAAGTAATCGTGCAATTCACGTACACCAATAATTTCGCAAGCTTCCTGCTCAATATTATTGGCGTTGTTTTTCCAGATTATTTCTAAAGCTTCACGAATACGGCGGGTGATGTCGTTAGGGTGATTGGTGTCATCTACTAAAATGCCATCCCAAGCGATGGGGATGGGATATCCTGGCGGAGTTTCTGAAAGTGGTAAACCATCAGTATCAGTGAGCATTCCCGGTGAACAGACTGGTAATGGTGCAAAGGGATCGGGAAGTTCTGGTGCTGATTTTTTGCCTGTAGCAAAGCGGATATCCCAACGTCCAAAGGCGCAGCCTACTGCGTAGGAAAGTAAATCGATAACTAATTGTTTTGAATCTGCTAGTAGTGTAGTTTCATCATCATCATCTTCATGTTTATCTTCAGTAGTAATATCTTTATCTTTAACAATTATTTCAATTGCTTTTCGGTCGTGTTCTAAGATTTCATAAAGCTGGAATACAATCTCGTTTATTTGGCGTTGATATTCGGTTAATTGGCGTTCAACTACAATTATTTTTTCTTTCCAAGCCGTAATTTTATCACTTAGGTTGTTACCTGAGACTTGCAATATAGCAGGTAATTGGAAGATATGACTATTAATATTAGCTTTGTCAACATATCTTTTTAAATCTACAGAATATCTTACAAATTCAGCTAATTGCTCTGTATATAAATCAGTAAGTTGGGGCATGGGTATAGATTTAATCAACCCAACTTCAAATGATTGGGCAAGCGAAACCCGTGCGACAAGCATTTGGACAAACATATAAAAAACCTGGCTATTCATCAAAGCTGCCAGAATGAGTAAAGATACTTCACTGTTATTAGGAATAAAAGCAGCAGGCCCTTTATCTGCAAAAATACAACCAGAAGGTAGGATACGAATACTTAGCCCATTTGTACGTCTAGGCCAGGTTAAACCTGCCTGGAAATAATTACACTCTCTATGCAGAATCCAGTTTGCACCACTTTTGCCTAAATATGGATATTTGTGCAATACATATTCTTCAATTTCTTCAGCATTATTCTTCCAATTTACCAATAAATATAAATCTGCATAGTATGGAGAATATGCTCCTCCTTTAGCAAATAAGACCCAAGGCTGTTCCTCAAAAGTCTTTTGATAAAACTGTTCTGGTGTTGTTTCTGCTGTACCAGCTACTATTTTGTGAGGTGATACTTCCCACCAAAGACGCAAAAATCTAGGATCTTTTTTTGTTGATGCTCCATGTTGAGCAATTCTACCAGCACTTTCAAAGGGTGGGAGTTCACTGAATAATTGCCGAACACTATCACTAACCCAATAGCAAAAAGGTGTATTAGGAATAATTGAAAACTTTGGTGGCGAAACTATAAAGTATCGGTGGTCATCTGCATTATGTAAAACATCAACTAAATTACCCTCTTTGTCTTCTTCTATCAACAGACGAAAACAGATAAAAGGAGGATATTTTAAATATTTTGGCAATTTAGTCTTTTGTATTTTACCAACATTAGCTTGATAGCGAATATAATTACTAGGTACTAGAAATAAATATTCATCTTCTTGAAACCGTCTCAACTCCTGATTGGCCTGATGCCTTTTTAGCCCTCCTCGGTACTTTTGATAATTGGCAATACTAAAATTATTTTTTTTATCTGTAGGAATTTCTAGCAGTTCTGGCAGAACTTCCAGAGTTAAATTGATATCTTCCTCTTGTGTAAGAGTGCGTAAAACATAAGCTGCTGTTTCCACCATTGCATCCAGCACACCATATCCCAAATCTGCTAGCAGCAAAGGACGATAGAGACGTAGTAATATTCTTTCACGCCAGTCGCTTGATTGTGCTAAGAAAAAACCAGTTCTGCTGGAAATAATTCCTAAAAATCCTCCTGGCACTAATCTATCTTGGAAACATTCAACAAAAGTTTTATAAACATCACCTTTAGTATCTCCATAAACTTCTTCAATGTATTCTTTTGAAGGAAGGCTCGCATCTCCAAATGGAGGATTCATCAGCACAAAATCAAATTTTTTGCGACAGATATCCACAAAGGCAAATCCCTGTACCGCATCCTCAGAAAATAACTGACGCTGGAAAACTTGTCCTGTAGTAGCTCGGCTAGCATAGTTCTGAAGTTCTTCTACAACCCAACCTTCAACTTGATTCCAGAATTGCTCATCGGTAATTCCAGCTAAATTAAATACACTTAATTGGTTAACATTTGAATATTCTTGTAATGAAAATAGGGTTGGTTGTTCGGGGTTATATTCACCTAGCCATTGCGTTTTAGCTTTTGTAATCTCCTCCCTAATTTCTTCTTCAATTTTGAGTAATGCTCCAGTTTCCCCAGCCAAACTCATCTTATCAAAAACTTTTTTCACCAAATCACCAATAATTGGTGGGCGTTTATGACCCAATTCAGAGATAAATTCTGCGAGTAATTCTTCTTCCCCTGGCATGGGTTCAGCGCAGATAATGTTGATTTTTTGTATACGTGGACGTTCAGCTATTTTAATATTTAGCGATTGGTAAGAACGTTGAGCGCGTAGCCACAAAGCAAGAGCGGCAATTTGGCAAGCACGAGCATCAATGTCTATGCCATGCAAATTGTATTTAAGAATTAATGTAGGTAACTGTCTGTGCAACTCTTCTAAAGTTGGGTAATCTTCTTGCAATTTTCTACCCGTAACTTCTGAAGGCGGTGAATTTTCATCTTCCCATGCTTCCTGATAAATGACTTCAAATAAATCATAAGCGTAAAGCAGGAAATGACCGCTACCACTTGCTGGATCTAGCCCTTTGATATCACGAGGATCTTTGCGATTTCTCGCTGAGAATTGCTCAGGATTTTGGACAAAATATTGGCATTCATCTTTGATTCGAGTTTCTCCTTGACGCATCTCATACCAGAGGCGGCCAAGGGTATTTTCTGTAAGAAACTCGACTACATAACGTGGGGTAAAAAACTGGTTGCGGACAGCTAATTCCCGACTATTGCGGGGTGCTTGGGACGCTTCCCGCATTGTTCGCCGTTCTTCGGGTGGGTTAAAATATTGGTAAATCCAGCCTATTGTTTCATCTTCAGTCCAGATGCGTCGTAATGTGGTATCATTGAGCAAGTCAAAGACATCTGTTAAAACGCGATCGCTCGGAAAAATCGTTGACTGGGGAGTAGTGCGGTCAAATAGTACTCCCAAATCCACCGCCAACTCGTCAAACATCGACTCCACAAACACCCGATAGGTTTCGTAACGACTCCCTAAACTGCCATTGGCAAGTCTTTCAAACAAGCGAAACCCGTCAGACTCCATTCCTTTGCGGACGCATTCAATTACTAAATTCCGCTCCTCACACAAGCGCAAAGCTGCCAAACGATTGAGGATGGTAAAGGAGATTTCCAGAATTGTGCGATCGTAGGCAGATTTGTAGCTTTTTTGTGGATCGCTGGCTTTGAAGTCGTTTAGCAGTTCACGTAATGCTTGCGCTGCAACCTTTTGCTCTTCTGTCAGATGGGTCAATTGGGATAAGGGGAGAATTGTGCCATCTAGATACAACCCGAAAGTCTGCTGAAGTTGATTTTCAACATCTTCCGTCAGTCGCCGCCGACACGCTGCAACCATTCTAGCCAAGGCGTTGAGGGTTTTTCGATCAAAGCTCATATTTATCCCTTAATGCGTACACGCTTACGTAAATTCAAAATTTCTAGTAGTTTTCCTCTTATGGAAGCTAGCCAAGTAAGTAAGTCGGCACGAAAAAACCAAACTATGTGAAGATAAGTAAATACGGAAAATGCATCTACCGAGGTGACTAAGATATGGGCGCTCGTTTAA
>NZ_JBALCY010000020.1:0-18772 GCF_036917655.1 Nostoc sp. | reverse complement strand
TTTAGGACTTACGCATTGACAGAAAAGACCAAGTATGGGTGATTTGAAAAACCACATTCATCGTCGGGGCAATTCATGAATTGCCCCGACGACGCGGGTCTACTTACCATCCATGAATTGATTAATAAAAACCTGAAACGGCGTATTTACGTTCATACACAACATGATTATTTTGTACAGTGCGTAAGTCCTAGTATTAATACTTTATGCCAACCTAATTCTGTTACTGGTTGTATTTATACCTAAAAACTACAAGTCAGGAGGCAAAATCACCTGATCAATTGCGTGGATTACACCGTTGCTGCCTGTAATATCTGCCTGCGTCACTTTAGCATCATTGACAGTCACACCGGTAGCAGGATCAACTTTAACGTTGATGGTGCCGCCTTCACGGCTTTTAACTTCGCCAGACTTCAAATCACTGGACAATACCTTACCAGCTACTACATGGTAAGTTAAGATTTTGATCAATACTTCTTTGTTGCCTGGTTTTAACAATTCTTGCAAGGCATCTGGTGGTAATTTGGCAAAAGCTGCATCAGTGGGTGCAAAAATAGTTAAGTTATCTTTGCCTTGCAAAGCTTCGGTCAATCCTGCTGCTTTCAAAGCCTTGGTTAAGGTGGTAAAGGAAGCGTTTGACTCTACCAACGCTAACAAGTTTTTGCCTTGATTGTCGCTGGCCCCTGGCCCTGGTGGGGTTGTAGTAGGTGTCTCAGTAGATGGTACTTCTGTTGGTGGTGTGGTAGGTTGAGTTTCCGGGGTAATACGTGGGGTGCGGGGTGTAGGTTCACTAGGTGTAGCACCACCACCACGTTTATAGGGAGGCTCGTTGAAAATACTTGGTTTGGGATTTAGCGTCCCACCGCCACTGTTCTGTGCCACTGGTTTGGGTTTGGTATTGCCCTTTTCTTTTTCGGAAGTAACCTCAGCAGGTGTGTATTGAGCGTTTGCTTGAAGGCGTTGTCCCTGGTTATAAGGGGCTTCGTTGAAAATACTGGGGTTAGGATTTAGTGCCTCTTTCGCTTCAGATGGTAAAGTAATCAGGAGGCTGAAACTAGTAAATCCTGCTATGCCTGTTAACGTGGTCAGCAATTTGCTGTAATTTGTCTTCATAAATTTTGTTTGTCTTTTTGATCCACACATTACATAAAGATTTATAACATTTTGCTATGCATAAAATTTAACCGAAGAGGAAAGTAAAATTATTCCTCACAATAGTTTGTGCTGCTGAGGTAAAATATCCAACCTCGGCTGACGCTGACAAGTATGAAATATATTTAGCATATATTTTATGTAAATTGAGCAAATTTTCTCCATCACACCAAAAAGAGTCAAAAAGCCCCACTTTGTGTAGCGTAAATTCTAAGAAAGTGTGAAAATCTTACATCTACAAGTTATGAGTTACAATAAGCTGTGATGAAGATTCTACTAGAAAGCCAATTTATATACAAAGTTGTACGGAAATTAATTGTTGATTCAAAAATCATAAATCCCATACGGGAAAAGGTTATATCTCTAAATTAACCATTGATTATTCAGCAAAAGTACTAAAAATTAAATATCTAGATAACCCAAGTTGCGGGTTATCAAATACAAATTTACTATTGAATGCGATCGCGCACGACCAAGCGCGGTAGCGCCTAGAGCGACCGCGACTCCAACTCAATCACAAGTATAAATACTGGATCAGCTTAAAGTATTAAATTTAACTCATTCCCTAAATGCTTGGGCGTTGAGTGAATGCAAAAATAAATGCTTGGATTTTAAGTAAAAACCCTTGATATCTGAACTGCATGAATTGATCTCGGGAAAACACAAGTGATACTACTAAAAATGGTCTAAAAGATATTCCGTAGTCTCACTCAAGTCTTTCAGTATCATTCCTACTTGATGAAATAAGTCGTTGATTAACATCGATAAATTATGTAATCTCCGATTGAATCGTGATTTTTCTAACAATAGACCTCTTGCAAAAGTCCCTAACACCCCACCCCCAACCCCTAAGAGCTCTTCGGGAGGGGAGCGTTTGCGTTAGCAAATGCAGGGTGGGGTTCTTAATTTTTGATTTATGCAAGAGGTCTATTCTTTGCACCAGTTTATGGTCTTTCATATAGTCACAAGCCTGACTGTGATAAACAAAAGAAAAACATCGCTGCAACCAGTAGCGTAGTAATTATTTCTGCATCACTCATCTCTCGACGAATATCTTCACGGTGTCCAATAGTTTTCAGTAGGTCGTCGATGATAGCATAGATCGCAATTGTTTCGTTTAACATATGCCCCTCTGAATTTTCTGACTCGAGGGGATTTTATTGCTTAAGTAGTCCGGTGCGATCGCACTCCCGCATAACTAGCAACTTGGGTTAAGTAGAGGCATATAGCAGTTATGCCTAATAGTGTAAAAAATCTGACCCAGTAAAACTTATTCACGGGTGTGATTTTTCAGTAGTCTACAGAATGATTGACTAGTAAGAGATAATCGTGCTTTGTTTCATCAAGCTTAATCCTTAATCATTTAGAATCTGTTACTGGGAAAAAGTAGAATATCTATTAATTCGCCCACGACCAAACCCAATACTGCTATGACTGTTAAAATCCAAAAGGAATCTAGCCTGTTTAAGCCCGAAAAGCGCATTTCCAAATCAGCTAAAAGCGTAGTTGCTAAGGGTATGATAAAAAGCCTAAATAATAATGACCAAGTTGCTACTAAAGCAATGGATACACTCAAAAATAATATGACAACTAAGGTTTGAGAGCCAAATTCAACTAAACGCTCTAACCAAGAAATACTCTTTCGCGCTACAGCTATAACCATAGCAGTAACAAAAGCTCCCACTAACCAAATAATATGATTAGCAGCAAGATACCATCCCAGGAGAGTGTAAGCCAATAAGAGTAATACTAAAGGCATTAAAGGAATCCTGTTAAAAAATTCCACATTCATACTGCCAAGGCTTGTAAAAATACCAAGTTAATCTCTTAATTTTAGTCAATAATTGTTACTACTCAAACTTGTAAATATACCAGTTTCGCTCAGGATATTTCTCTATCTACAGAGCCAATTTAAGGACATACTCTTTGCTCGTGACAATATATAGCCCTACTTAATCATTTGTGCATAACACTTAGAAGTCGGGAATCTGAGCCTTAGACACTTATAAGGTCTGGGGTAACAACAATTAGCTAAATTGTCAATTTTATACTTAGTAATCTAATTTAACTTTGTTTGATGCGATCGCTTGTAGCTTAAAGTTCAGACAATCAGCCTTATCCAGCAATAGTAATATATCTTTGTACGTACTTGTTTTTTATAGAAGTTGTTTTTATAACAATAAACTACTGACTTAATAACAATAGTATTAGGTTGTAAAATACTAGCGATCTGTAAATAGATTGACTTTGGCTCTCAGCTATTTGCGATGAAATTTAATGAAGAGGTGGTTACAATTCACCGTGTACAACTTTGATAACTGTCCACAATACTGTTGCATGTCTCAAGCTCATGGTAATATTATTTTACTGTTAGGAGATATTATTTTATACATCAATTTGTAACCATGCTGAAACAGCTAGTTAGGTGTGCTACCTCCAGAAAAAAAAATTATTCAATCCACCCAGGAAACCCACAAAAGCGCCAACGTGCAAAGCACAGAGCTTTTGAAAGTCTGTCTATATAAGGTACTAAATAGCTAACAAAGCCATTTTTTAAGAATCATGACAGCCATTGTCAGAAGGTTTTATGCCTTCTGACAATGGCAAAAAATTAGACAAGAATAAATAGAAAAGTTTTGACACGATGTCAATTGTTTTTTGTATATATAAAAATATCAAAAAGCCCAATTTGTCTTGTCAATAAGATATTAATATCGTGTGTTTTATTTAGATATTGATTCTCTTTGTGCTTAGTTACCTATATATAAAAGTCCTATTTGATTGGTGAAAACTTAAGCTACCCTCGACCAAATGAGGCAAACTCTTAAATTTAACAAATGATTTAGGACTGCTAGATCAATCCTGATTTAGTAACGACTCGATTATTAACAACGTAAAAGAGTAACAGGAAAAATAAATATGAATATCATTGTTCGTTTGTTTGGAGCGATCGTTCTCCAAGTATCTGCATTGGCTGCGATGTCTAGTATGGCAATGTCTGATGACAAGCCTCTACGTGTCTATACCCAGGAGACTCCTGCTGTTTCTCAACGAAAAACAACACAGAGGATTTGCTCCTTAGATCCCATTGATGATTTATTACCTCCACCACAGACTAAGGCAAGTAATTCTTTGCTTTCTTACCTTGCTGAACAGGGTTTTACACAGAATCAAGAGGGTTCCTGGGTCTGTTATGCGAACGATCCTAAAAAAGAAGGGCGTTACTTTACTCTGTTTAAGGTTAAACAAGTTAATGGCAGGCTCATAGCAAGTTCTTTCCTAGATGAGGGCAGTCTGATTCCGGGGCAGGAAAATCGTAGCTTGGACTTCTTTATGATGCTGATTAAGCGTCATATGAATACTAGTCAAGAGAACCGTCAAGGTATACGTAGGTATTTAGAAGCCTTCGTTTCCTTAGTAAAGCAAGGGAAGATCAAACCCACGCGTCGTGGGTTTCTTTTCGACCAACCAAACCGGGCATTGGTCTTATATCACACACTCTCATCAGGAAATCTCAAAGGTACCGGAATCACAATCAACATTTCTTTACTTAAAAGTTGAACTAGGGAGTGGGGAGTGGGGAGTGGGGGACAAGGAGAATAACAATGCCCAATGCCCAATCAAATTGCTGTCGTTTAGTGGAGGTGCATCTTGCCTAAATCAATTGTTCAAAGAATTGCGATGTCGAAGGCGGTTTGCTTTGCAACCATCGCATTCTCATCTGTTGCAGTAGTACTCACTACGTGTCAGTCTGCTTTTGCACAACTAAATATTGGACGCTATGGTATCCAACAAGGACTGGAGTCTGAGTATCTCCAGTACCAAATCGATAACCAGAATCTGAGCCAGATGCGAGTCATTCCTGCATGTAATGTCGGATTTGGTCTGACCTGCAATAAAACTGGATCGGTAATCCAACGATTACTGGAGTTAAACGACGGGACTAGCTATCAAAACCTTCTGATCCGAGCAGCCGGTGGGGAGAAAAACTTCCAGAATTTCGCTAGCTTTTACGGTAACAATCCCAATCTCTCTGCGGTGCCTTACGCCTCATTTTGGAGAAACGAATCCCCCGCAATCATGGATAGTTCCCAATACCTTCTTGGACAACCTTTTGGTCGCAACCCAGTAGAAGGACTCGGACTTGTAACCAAGCAGTTCTATTGGTCACCATACTCAGGAGTGAATAACTCGGTCAGCCTCCGTAATGGATTACTAGACTTGAAATTGTCATACGGACGACTGCTGTTAGAGGAGACCTCAAAAATTTCCAACATTAAGGAGCAGATTGAATCTCTGGGTCTGTCGCCAGAGATGACTAATTTTTATTTAGATAAAATCTCTACAGGCTTGGATGCGTTGAGTTCTGGAGATCAGAACCAACTCCAAAAGAGGATTTTTGAAGTACTATCCTTTCCATACTCCGAAGATGGTGGGGAACTCGGACGCCCCAATAACGCGATTCCACAAGAATTGAATCAGCTTATCGGAGAAGGTGTCCCAGGAGATATTTTACTGAGTGACAATCCAATAGCGTTGGAGGGAGAAGCTATGGGACTCGATACTTTCCCTGACGCTGTGGGAGATGTTTTGGTACAAGACAGTTCTGATTCCTTTCCACTCTGGCCAATAATCGGAATTGGGGGTCTTGGTTTAATTCTGCTTCTACTACTTAATGGGCATAGTTCTTCAGCTCAAGCATCTGTTTCTTCAGGAAATACACCTACACCTTTACCTACACCTTTACCTAAACCTTTACCTACACCTTTGTCTCTCACCAGCAAAGGCGAATGCGATCTGACTCCTAGTGGTAATGGTTCTGATCACACACAGATCATTGAGATTCCATGTAATGTTACTCCTAAAACCCCTACGGAAGTGAAAAAGGTAGTGGAGCCATCAATGATCAAAGCGCTTGTATTGCTAATTGTTCTACTATGCATAGTTCGTTACAAACACCGATCTTTAAAAATCCGTAATTCGTAATTATGTTACATAAGGGTATTTAGACCTTACCTAAAACAAAGCTACCTGTGGAGGTAGCTTTGTACAGATTTATATGGGCGATTTGACGTTCTTGATAGTATTGCTACCGAGGCTGTTGTGATGAAAGTTGCGATCGCCTATTAATCTGGGGCCAATTCACTACATTCCACCAATTATTCAAATACTCAGCCCGACGGTTGCGATATTTCAGGTAATAAGCGTGTTCCCACAGATCATTACCCATAATCGGATATGAACCGTCCATAATCGGGCTATCCTGATTTGCTGTGGTAACAATCTGGAGTTGATTTTGAGGATTGCGTACTAGCCAAACCCAACCACTACCGAAGCGAGCGGTACCTGCTTCGTTAAACTGTTTTTTAAAAGTATCAAAACTGCCAAAAGTTTGGTTAATTTCTTGAGCGATCGCTCCCGATGGTTGTCCACCACCTTGGGGACTCATAAGTTGCCAAAAAATCGTGTGGTTGAGGTGACCGCCAGCGTTATTACGTACCTTTGTCCGAATATCTTCAGGTACACTGTTCAAATCCACTAGTAAAGCTTCAACACTTCTTTTTTGCAAATCTGGATACTGCTTCAATGCATCATTTAAGTTCTTGACATAGGTAGCATGGTGTGCATCGTGATGCAATTTCATTGTTTCAGCATCAATAGCTTTTCCTAGTGCCCCATAAGCATAAGGCAATGGTGCTAGCTGTGCGGGAAAAGCAGTAAGTGCCCTATTAGGATAAGCTACAGGGGGAAATGACTTAGCAACCGTTGGTGTTGGTGTAGAAGATTGTGCCTCAGCTATTAGTACTGGTTCATAATAAATTACCAGAATTGTCAGCACAATTGTTGTGAAGAAAAAAACTATTGTTTTTCGCCAAAACCTTATCATAAATTGTATCCTCAAAATCAATATTATTTGGCTTGTAATCTGATCATGGACTGTTATTTTGCAGCCCAATCAAGCCAAATATATATCTTACCTTAGTTTTCAAGTAATTCTAGCAAAAATACTTAAGAGAATAGAATTAATCACTGCCAATGCATGGGGCCACTTAACGCACTCCAAAAGCCCCATCTTCAGCGAAAAACCTCTACTAGATAAGCTGCCAATGCAAAAAAATAATTGCATTCAAAACTTTTGTAATAAATATGACTTAAAAGTGACGTAGCTTTTGTGTCTAGAAACTTTTAAGAATATTTTTCAATACATTTTAACATAAAAATATCTAGTTATAAGTCCATTATCTAATTTCTTCCCTTGGGTATATAACTTAAAATTACAAGCAAAACTCTTGACAGATATAGCTGAAGTTTTATTTTGCTAAACCTATAATTAAAACCTTGTCAACATGAAAATTTGAGCTACTGATAACTGTGTCGTAATTTTCATTTAATTAAAGTGCTGATGAAAAAGCCTAATCTATAAATATCCTTATTTACCCATATTTTTTGATATCTATATCTCTAATATTTGCGACTTTTAAATTTTCATGATGAATGTAAAGCCAAGTATTCTTTGTAAATTCATACTGAATTTTATTTATAAAAAAATGTTTATATATTTCCAATAGAAGAGTCTTGTCAACCTAATTATGATGAAAGAGTAATAGATCGGATCTTTTTCAAAATGACTAGTTAGTTACCCGGCGATCAAAAATCAAGGCAGTAAAGACATATAGCAAAAGGTAAATAATATGTATCATGATCAAAGCTTGCAAAAAACTGTAGCAGCCAATAGTAATTTACCTCAATTAATCCTGAGTGAAGCAAAAAAGAATCAAGCACAAACGCATGAATTAACTATCCCTGATATAGCGATATCTTTATCTCCTGTTGGCTTTATAATTGGTTGGATAGTTTTTTTCATAATATTGCGAAAAATCAGGGCATTTTTAGATGATAAAATGGTTTTTTCCATCAACGGGTTCCACAAAGTTGCCTGTAAAAACTGTCATTTTTATTCCAATAATCATTATCTAAAATGTGCAGTGAACCCTTCTATTGTTCTCACAAAAGAAGCGATGAATTGCTCTGAATACTCACCCATTAATAAAAAATTTTCCTCCAAAAATCCCTTTAGCTAGGCAGGACAAGTCTATTGGGATTTCAAACCCGAATCGCTGCGTCTATCTTTGGAACTTCTAATTATTCAGCTTAGTTTTTTAATTTTAATCTGTCTGTAGATAGCTGCAATATTGCGGGCATCATCAATACCACGATGGTGTGTGCCTTTCAATTCTATTCCTAGCTCATTGAGAGCTAGTGCCATGCCAAATTTTTTAGACACGCCAAGATATTCTGAAAATTCCTCTTTGATATTTATATGTTCTGAAGTAAAAGGATAAGGGAAATTATGAAACGCGCAATCTTGAATAAATTGCTTTTTGTCGTAATTGCCCCAAGAACAAAAAACATGATCGGGAAATGAATCAATCCATTGTTTGAAGCGAGAAATTGCCTCGATAAATTTTGGTGCTTCGTCAACATCTTGCTGGCGAATACTAGTCAATTCGGTGCAAAAACCTGTCAGTTGCGGATGTCTCACAGGTTGAATGAATTGCTGAAACTCGGAATCAATTTCCCAGGTTGCTCGATTGAGCATCACCGCACCAATTTCGATGATTTCCATTTCGTGACGAGGAATAGTCTTACTGTCACAGCACGTAGCCTCCAGATCGACTATCAGATAATAGTGGGATCTTATAGTTTTCATATTAGGTAATAGAGATTGGTAATTAGTATCAATAATTATTTCTACGCATTTTTTGAAAATTTACATAACTAATATTTGTAATTGCATTGTAACTTTTGCACTACAAAATTGCAATGCTTACAGCTTTTTTTATCTATTTGAACCACAACCCCCTGTAGAGAAGCACATCTGTGCGCCCCTCCTAAGCTGAAAAGACAAAAGCTTTGAGTGAGTCACGGTAGTTTTTGTGCGATGGGCTGCTGTGGAGGTGAGTGCGATCGCGCTGACTCATAACTCATAACTCATAACCAATGACTATGCACCATGTTTACAAAGGATTTCGAGCGATGATTGTACCAGAAATGGAATCCACCACCTCCGCACCAATCAAGTGCAAATTTCACAGGGTATTGCAATGGGATTTGATGAGATCGAACGCAGGTTAGACCACATTCGTGAACAATTAATTGAAATGAAGGCGTATTTAATTCAAAATCAAGGCACTGTTCGCGGTGCGTAAGTTTCTGGGGATTCACGCTAAAATAATCATTCTCCGGCAGCTGCTCAGGAAAGAGAATATAACCAATGCCTAACCTCAACCTCATTTCAGAATATAAAAGCTTTGGTGGCAAACTTGGCTTTTACAGTCATCCCTCCTCAACCTGTAACGGTGAAATGCGCTTTGCTGTCTATCAACCACCACAAGCAACTCAAAAACCTGTGCCGATTCTCTATTTCCTCTCTGGGTTGGCTTGCACAGAAGAGAATTTTATAGTTAAGGCGGGGGCGCAGCGCTACGCGGCTGAGTATGGCTTGATGCTGGTTACGCCAGATACTAGTCCTCGTAACACAGGTATTCCTGGTGAGGATGATGACTGGGATTTTGGCACGGGTGCGGGCTTTTATGTTGATGCGACAGAAGAACCGTGGCGTCAACACTACCAAATGTATAGTTATATTGTCCAAGAATTACCTGCTTTGATTACCGCAAATTTCCCCACCCAACCTGAGAAACAAGGCATTTTCGGCCATTCGATGGGGGGACACGGGGCGCTTGTCTGTGCAATGAAAAACCCAGAACTCTACAAATCAGTATCAGCCTTTGCACCTATCACTGCACCTATGCGTTGTCCTTGGGGTCAAAAGGCTTTCAGTAGTTATCTTGGCAGCAATCAAGAAAGTTGGCGTGTAAATGATGCTAGTGAATTAGTCAAGCAAGTAGGATATCACAGTCCAATTCTTATTGACCAAGGGACTGCTGATAAATTTTTAGCTGAACAATTACTGCCAGACGTGTTTGAGCAAGCTTGTGCAGATGTTAACCAGCCGCTAAACTTGCGTTACCAAGAAGGCTATGACCACAGTTATTATTTTATCGCCAGTTTTATTGAAGATCATATCCGTCACCATGCGTTAGCGTAACTTACCGTAGGTATCGCTTTATTAATTACAGCAGTTTTCATCTATTTAGACCCCACATTTCTATAGGATTCTTATTTGATTTTTGAACAGATTTTGTTTTTATTTATACTTATAGGTTTACGTACCAGATCATAATCTTTTTCAACAATCAAACAGGATTGCTATAGTCATCCTCACTATTCAGACCTTTTATTTCGTCACGTGCGTTTGGGAAAACTTTACTGGCGTTGTCGCTGCTGCCATCAGGAAATGCCAGTTTAAAAAACCAGACCGGAAAAAAGGAATTCAGATTTGACACTTTTCTTAATTTTTATATTGTAGTCAAACAAATAACCCCAGAAATGAAACAGTACCCTGTCATGCTGTAGGGAAATCAATAAGACATCAGTCACCCTAGACCCGGTTAACTCCTCTCTAGGGTTGCCAGGTTTTTTAGCACTGTTGCACGTGAAATCAGGATTGGGGCTGCGATGTATCCAAATAATAGATTTCCTACTAATTATCCATCCCTCGAAGGGCTGCGAGTACTGCTTGTAGACGATAATGTCGATTTCTTCTGCGGCTTGATGACACTGTGGCTGCAACCCTATGGTGTAGAGGTGCAAACGGCATTTTCAGGTAATCAAGCTCTGGAAATATTTGGGCAATGGCAACCTGATGTCCTCGTGAGTGACATCAGGTTGCCAAAAAAGAATTGCCATGCCCTGATTCAACAAGTGAGAACCAAAGCGGGAGAGCGAGGGGAAGTAGTGCTAGCCATTGCTGTGACAGCCTATGCCAATAAAAACATGCTTCAACGTGCTCTGTGTGATGGATTTGATCTGTGCTTCACCAAACCCCTGGATTTTGATGAATTTTTTGCTGTGCTTGCCTGTTTAGTGATTTGCCAACAGTCCTCATATGCGATCGCCCAACGGATTTTGGGTCATGTCCCTAAACATGGTGATCTAAGTCTTGGTCAACAACACATTAGTAACTCATTAATCAATTAAATCTTTATTCTGGAGAATGACCATGTTAGATATCGATGAAATGGGCACAAAAGAGATGCATGATCTCTTGCAGAAAGTAGGACATGGGCACTTAGGTTGTGCGCTTGAGGGACATCCCTATGTTGTGCCTATGCACTATTATTTTGAAGAGCCAAACATCTACATCTTCACTACGGTTGGGATGAAGACCAAGTATATGGACGCGAATCCAGAAGTCTGTTTGCAAGTTGAAGAAGTCAACGATCTCAAGCATTGGCGCAGCGTTACTGTCACGGGTCAAGCCGAACACATCACTCTTCAACAAGACATCGATCGCGTGATGCAATTTGTCAAAACCCAAAATCCAACGCTTTCGCCCGCTATTAATCGAACCTGGATTGATGCCTGGGGTCGTGGGGAGGAGATGGCGCTCTACCGTATCCATCCCAGTGAGATGAGTGGACGAACCACTGATGGAGTCAGCAGTCGGTAAGAACTGAGAGACCTCAACCGTTGAGACTGTTGACCGAATTTACGATGTTTAAATTTTGTCAAATGGAATTGAAGATTCAAAATCCAAAATTTAATGCATGTCTCTTGAAAAAGCGAATTTAAACGCGAGAATAATTTTATAGGACTCATATTTGATTTTTGAAATACACGTAGGGTGCGTTAGCAAGGAGAGTACGGCACCATCCCAAGCTTCTGGTGCGTTACGACGTTCCGTCTAACACACCCTACAAATACTTAAATTTTTTCATAAATCAAATCTGATTCCTATATTATCCAAACATCGTAAATTAAATGGCTTGCCCCTGACTTGATTGCTATGAGTCAATCTAAAATCTAAAATCTAAAATCCAAAATTGGTTGACGGAAACACGATTCTTCTAAGTCGAGGCTTTACCAACGACATTGCAGACTAACGGTAAAACTCCACCAACAGGCTGATGAACTGGATATTAAAAGATTTTGAGAATCAGGAATAACTTACTACCCACCGCAGAATAACCCGCTATTGAGAGGTCAGTAATGCCAACTGCAACGGATTTTAAGGACTATTACGCCATCTTGGGAGTAAGCAAAACAGCAACTCCTGAAGAAATCAAACGGGCTTACCGCAAATTTGCCCGCAAGTACCATCCTGACCTCAATCCTGGAGATAAAGACGCAGAGGCAAAGTTCAAAGACCTGAACGAAGCAAATGAGGTTCTCTCTGAGCCAGAGAAGCGGCAGAAGTACGATCAGTTTGGTCAGCACTGGAATCAAGCAAGTCAGGGCGGATCTCCGCCACCTGGAAGGGGTTCTACTGTCTCCACCGAAGATTTTGAGCAGTATGGTGACTTTGATTCGTTTATCAACGATCTGCTGGGTGGAATGAGAGGTCGATCGCAATCTAGAACCCACACCCATCAGACGGCTCCGGGTGGCTTTGATGATTTTGGTGACGGATTTCGTTCTCAAGCTCCCGCACCGGATACCGAAGCTGCGATCGCACTCACATTTTCCGAAGCGTTTCACGGTGTCCAAAAGCGGCTGCTTCTTGGTGCAGTTGCTCTCAACGGAAACCGCCAAAACGGCACTGCACCGCAAGACGACGAAACGATTAACGTCCGTATTCCCGCAGGCGCAAAACCAGGCAGTCGAATTCGGATCAAGGGTAAAGGTCGTCCTAGTGTATTCTCTCAACAGCGCGGCGATTTGTATCTAACTATCGAAGTGTTACCGCATCCCTTCTTTCGATTTGAGGGCGATGATCTGGTTTGTGACATTCCACTTCGCCCCGATGAAGCGGTTTTAGGGGCAGAAATCAGTGTACCAGCCCCCGATGGCAGCGTCACGGTAAAAGTTCCCAAAGGGGTGCGATCGGGGCAATCGCTAAGACTGCGCGGCAAAGGCTGGACATTGCCAAAAGGGGGACGAGGTGATTTATTTGCCAAACTTCAGATTGTCACGCCGAAAGACCTCAGTCCGATTGAGCAAGAATACTACGAAAAAATCCAGGCAAATACCAGCTTTAACCCGCGTGCCCAGTTAGAGGAGATTAAGTTATGACCTTCAGCCTTTCAAAAACCGTGGTTTCACTCGAAGGCGAGCAACTCTACACCTTTGAATATGCTGCGTTGATGACTGAGACTTCGATTACGCTTGTGAAGTTTTATGCTGAGTTAGGCGTAATCGAACCAATCGGCTCCATGCTGCATCCCCGCGAGATTGCTAGAATTGCTCAGATTCAGCGGTTGCGTCAAGATTTGGGGCTGAACTTAGTCGGAGCCGCCATGGTGCTAGATATGGCGACTGAAATTGCCCAATTACGGGCACAGCTTAAGGTGTATCAGTCTGATCAATTCTAAAGCCGGGAATTTTAGTCACTCCTGAAATAGACCAATTATTTCCCCGATAGTCAGAAGCAATGCCGCTTGCAGCTCCTTAAATTGGGGCTGTCAAAGGTATAGCAAAACCTTTAATCATAAAATCTTATGAGTAATTTTTCTCCTGTGTTGCAAAGCCGAACGGAATGGCAGGCAGGGCCTTTGAGAATGGGAAAGCCAAAAAGTCATCATTCGACCTGGCGTATTACCTGCTGAAACTGGACTGGGCCAACGCACCAATTCCCTCTATATGGGAACTAATGTAATTAGTGGAACGGCGAAAGCAGTAGTCGTTCATACTGGAAAAGAAACTGAATTCGGCAAAGTATCGGAACGCCTGAAACTCAGACCTCCCGAAACGGAATTGTTTTATCAGCGAGTGAAATTTTGAGGTGAGGTACTGCTGGGCTAGAGAAATTGGAATCGGGGAGGAATTGGTAAGCTGTTCTACATCTACAGGACTTACGCAAAAAAGTTCTGAAGTAGCGGTAATTCATGAATTACCGCTACGACAAATCAGGTTTTTGAGACAATTTTGCGTAAGTCCTAATCTAGTTTGCATATCTAAATTTAATGAAAGTCTTGTGGTGGGGGACGGAAAGCCCGCACCGGATGGGCTAGAAACCCATCCTACAAGATTTTTCTAATGCACTATTTTAGTCTTGCCACGCCACTATATATACTTAGATTTTTTCAAAAATCAAATCGGATTGCTATATGTGGATTAAATGGATCGCACTCATTATTGTTTCAATAATAGTTTGTATTGGACTAGCTAGCATTTACGGCAGATTTCGGTGGCAGTCGGGTACCGATAAATTACGTGCCAAGTTAGCAAGTGGGCGGCGGATAATTAAGCCCAAAATCTATGATCAAAAAGAGATTGAAGGTTTGCCAGCCCCAGTGCAGCGATTCTTTCGGACAGTACTCAAGGATGGACAACTGATCGTGGCTGCTGTCAAATTCGTCCATCAGGGACAGTTCAATATGGGTGAGACGGAAGCCAAGTGGAGTCCGTTTACCTCCACACAACTTGTCGTCACTCAGCGTCCAGGTTTTGATTGGGATGGACGCATCCACATGGCACCAAAACTGAAGGTGTTTGTCCATGATGCCTATGTGTTAGGGGAAGGCACCTTACATGCATCATTACTCGGTCTTGTCACTCTTGCAAATGTGCGCGGTACGCCTGAAGTGGCCCAAGGTGAACTGCTCCGGTTCCTAGCAGAAGCGGCGTGGTATCCTACTGCCCTGTTACCCAGTCAGGGTGTGCGCTGGGAAGCAATCAACGATATCTCCGCTCGCGGCACTCTAACAGATGGTGCAACAACTGTCTCCCTAGTATTTCGTTTTAATACCGAAGGGTTAATCGATACCATCTATGCTGCGGCTCGTTATCGCACTGTTGGCAGCAGTCTGGTGGCAATGCCGTGGTCAGGTCGATTTTGGGAGTATACGGTTCGGAATGGGATGTACATCCCCCTAGAGGGCGAAGTCGCATGGCAAACGCCAGAAGGCTCCTGGCCCTACTGGAGAGGTCAGATTACAGAGATTAACCATGAGTTCGCGCCACCAACAGGCTGAAGACTAGGGCAGTAAGGTATTTAGAGCTTTGGGTGTGGCTGATCGCGATTTTAATCAAGATTCATTCATATCCCTCCGTATTGTCTCGTAGTCTTGTTCAAAAATAAAATAGGAGTCCTATATCTTTTGCATCTTTGCACCTTTGCGTGAGATCAAAAAAATGTGCTTCATTTAGCTGATATGATCCGTAGCATCGCTGAGTGCATAGCAGTCAACCGCCGAACAATCTGGTCAATCTCCAAATCTAATATGCTGTAATCAATGACTGCTTGACGAATCGGTGTATGTCCTTGATTGACAGCTAGCTCTTGTATCCGGGCTGTACGCAGTGCTTGCAGGTGCGGTTGGATTTTTTGCAGCGTTTCTTCCAAGTCAGGCAAGGGCGGTGGGGTAATTCCCTGCTGTACTGAATCAGCTAACTGCTCTAACAGTAGCGAAATTTGGCGGACAAAGGTTTCTAATTCCGGGAGTGGCACTGTTCCTCGAAAATGTTCGAGATGTACTGCCAAAACTGTCACGGCGTTAGTAAAACGTCCCATGTACATCAGCAACGTCATTACTGGTTCTACTAATTCTTTGTGCATTTGGGGTTCGCGCAGCAATCCTTGGAAGGAGGCTTGGGCATTGCTAATTGCTAGTCCAGTTTGTCGCCGTTGACTGATAATGGTAGAGTCACGCTCCTTTGTCCCCTGGTAAACAGCCATCACATCCCGAAAGTATTTGTGACATTCTCGTAGCGCTGTGGCGAGTTGACTGGGTAAGCGATCGCGTTCCCAATTTGGCCAGATAAAGTAATGACTCGCAAAAGCTAGTCCCGCCCCAATTAATGTATTCAACACCCGAAAGCCAGCAAATTGCCAGCCAATGGGATGACCTATATCGATAATCAGTAAGACAAATATTGACAAGAAAACCACCGAATACCCATAGTTGAAACGGATCAGGGAAACGCCAAAAAATACTGTCAGCAAAATGATTATGTCTAATACAGGCTGACTCGTGATGGTTGCAAGTAGGACAGCAGCTAACACAGCTCCCAAGATAGTTCCACCAACTCGCTGGAAAAACCTCTGGAAAGTTGCACCCAAGTTCGGTTTGAGGACTAGCATGATTGTCAGTGTCACCCAATACCCCATTGGTAAATTGGTAATGCTGTATAATATTACGCCTACAGCTAGAGATACACCAATGCGGAGAGCATGGCGAAAGATTGCTGAGTCTAAGGTGAGGTTTTCTTTGAGTAAATTTAAGAGCGATCGCTGTTCCTCTTCAACTAAAAGAAGTCTATCTACATCGCGTTGACTCATCTTGCTGTGTTCTACCAGAGATTTAGCTGTCTGAGCCGTGTATTGCAATTGCTTGATCAGCTTTTCGATCATCAGCACCAAGTTACTGAGAGCAACGAGAGTTGTGTAATCTGTCTCACTCCCAGCAATTACTTTTCTTTGCAGACTTTCTTGTTCCTTCAGTGCCTCATAGATGCGGTTGAGATTTCCTAGATCGATGCTGGTAGGCTTGCCAGATATGGCTTTCGCTATGGCTTGCAGAATGACTGATATTTGTTGGAGTGCATCGTCTACTAATTGCTGGACTGCGTGATATTGCTGTTGTTTTAAATGAGTTTGTAGTAACTCTGTTAAGGCAATAACTGAGCCAAGCAAGCGATCGCCATCCTGAATTAGCACCAATAACTGCTCATCCATCCAACTCCGAGCCGGCTTTCCAATCCGTGCAGTACCTAAAGTAGTCCGTGCTGTCTCTAATGCCTTTCTAATTTCGAGAATATTTTCAGTTATTGCTACTTTACCTCCAAATGCCTGAATGTAGTTGGCGATTGCACTGAAGCAATCAGCCAAAGCTATCCGTAGTGGATCATAAGGTCTAAAAGGCCACATTACTAAGGAAAGTAGCATCGCCCATCCCCCGGCAATTAGACATAACAGCGATCGCATGAGTGCGGATTCTAAGTCTCCTGGCTGTGCGATCGCGGAAATAAATGATATCCCTACCACCAGACCGACATTTGCACCAGCATTACCGTACAGCGACGCCAAACCGGAAGCAAGTCCCCAGAGAAATATCAGCACCACAGCTAGCGCTGGTACTTTAGCGACTAAAGTACCCACAAATACTGAAACAGCTATTCCCAAAGTAGCAGCAGCCATCGCCCTAGCTTTGATCCGGTAAGGGTCACCAACATTCGCTAAATTGACAAAATAAGCCATTAAACCAAGCAATAATCCGCTTTCCCTTTGGTTGATCAGTTGCCCAATTAGCATAGGAACACCCAACGCTAACGCGGCTCGCAAGCCATTAGATATTGCTGGTTTTCCTGGCTCTGACTGGATCAGAAACTTAAGGAAATTACTTCGATTCAACTGCATGGTTTTTGTTAACAAAACAAAATTCTTATCTGGATTTTCTTAATATTCTTATATATTTAGCCGTCCTGGAAGCGATAAGATCAAAAATAAATTCATGTTGTGTTTATGGCAACCCAACTCAGTGAAGCCAAATCCCAAACTGAACTGGTAATCTCTTGGGAAGCCTTACCCAAGGATTTTCAACTAGAGGATGAACCAGTGGAGAATACCGGTCAGCCACTTTTGGCTGGTGCTTTGCGTGAAAGCCTAGAAATCAGTGGATTCATCCAACCCCAGATGTTGATAGCTTCAAACTTTGGTCTTTGTGCGACAGTGAACGGGCAATTTATTGCCAAAGCACCTGACTGGGTTTATGTGCCGTCGGTTAATGAAGTTGTGGGTAATCGCAAAAGTTATACACCCAATTTAGAAGGGGATATTCCAGCGATCGCTATCGAATTTTTATCCGATACTGAGGGTGGAGAATATTCGGTTAAGCGAAGTTATCCCCCAGGAAAATGGTTTTTCTACGAGCAAATTTTGCAGATTCCCATCTACATAATTTTTGAACCAGATGGCGGTTTATTAGAATATTATCAACTAGAAAATAAACGCTATGAGTTAAAGTTACCCGACGAAAATGGTCGTCATTGGATTGATCTAATGGGCTTATTTTTGGGAACTTGGCAAGGAACAAAAGAAGGGCGAACTGGTTATTGGTTGCGCTGGTGGGATCAAGCTGGTAATTTATTACCGTGGGCTGTGGAACAGATTGAACAAGAACGCCAGCGCGCTGAACAAGAACGCCAGCAAAAAGAACGACTGATTGCTTATTTGCAATCTCAGGGTATTGACCCGAATAATTTGCCTGGGTTTGAGTAGAAAGTGACGTACCTACACTTCCTGAGTACAGGTAAGTGTAGGCTTCTCAACGACTCTTCTATGAAGACATTGGTTGAGCTTTGAGGGCGTGCGTCCCACGCGCCTTTATAATAATCGAAGCATTCAAATCTCGGCACAAACTGATATGACACACAGGGCAGTTATGCATTCTTTGAGATAATGGTTTTTTAACTTTGTTACCACAGCTAGAGGTAGGGTCGAGGAGAGCGTTACTGCTCTACCCCTCCCATCCGAAACCGTGCGTGCGACTTTCACCGCACACGGCTACTCAGTGTGTTAACTATTTGTCATTTTCAGGCTTCCTAACCTTTAACC
>NZ_JBALCY010000019.1:0-9157 GCF_036917655.1 Nostoc sp. | reverse complement strand
TATCAAACCCTAATTGTTACGTTCAAAGAAAAGCTGCAAGGATTGGTTTCAAAGCCTTGTAAATACTTGCTTGCAAGTTTTAGGACTGGTCTAATTATCACCGCCAATGGATTGCCAATATTTCTTTGCTATCCATTTTACCGTTTTGTTGTTGTGGCGATGTTTTGACCCAACTCTAAGTTTCTTGTATATTAAGTTATCTAATCGTGAGTAAGATTTCTTACTTACAACTGTTGAATAGTAGTTTGCCCATCCTTTAATAATCGGATTTAAGTTCCGAATGAGCGCCGTTTGTGGTGCTGACCTATGGGCATTGATGGTTTTTACTATCTTGTCATAATGTACTTTTAACTTTTGTGAGCTTGGCGTAAAGCCATCTTGACTAGCGCTTGCAAGGCTCGGTCATACATTAGAGCCGCATTTTTAATCGGTATTGATATCACCGAACAAAAGCGTGTAGAGGAAGAACTGAGACAAAAGACTGAGGAACTGGCAGAAATAAATCGAGTAAAGGATGAATTCGTCGCTGTCTTGTCTCATGAGTTACGTACTCCCATGCATAATCTTCACGGCTGGGCGCAACTATTGCTAACTGAATCTGAGATGGATGAAGCACTGAAAATTGAGGGACTGGAAACGATTGAGCGGAATGCCCGTCTACAAGTTCGCTTAATTGACGATTTCTTGGATCTGGCTAGGATGCAGAAGGGCGAGATGAATTTGGAAATCGAATCTGTTGATTTAGCAAGTGTAATTCGGTCAGCAGCAGATACTATTCGATTGTCAGCCGAAACAAAGGGCATTCAAATTCAGTTACATCTTGATGCTGTGTCCAAGGTTTTAGGTGATGCGATTCGTTTACAACAAGTAGTTTGGAATTTGCTTTCAAATGCAATCAAGTTTAGTTCCAAGAATGAAAGTGTAGAGGTCAGGTTGGAGGAAGTTGAGTCTCAAGCTCAGATTACTGTTATTGATCGAGGGAGGGGCATAGAAGCAGAATTTATACCATTCGTCTTTGAACGGTTTAGTCAGCGTGACGCTTCCACTACTCGTTCTGCTGGTGGATTAGGTTTAGGACTTGCGATCGCTCATTACATAGTACAACTCCACAATGGCAATATCACAGCAGCCAGTGCGGGATTCGGCAAGGGTTCGACATTCACGGTGAGGCTACCTATCGTGACAATGACAAAGCAGTTGAGCAATGATGAACTAGTACTAGGAGAATTGCTGCATGGGAATAAGGAAATTGCCCAATTGCAAAACTTGTGCATTCTGGTTGTGGATGACGATGCAGATGCTCGGATGTTAATGCAGACTGTTCTTCAGAGCGCCGGGGCAGATGTATTAGGGGCAGCATCAGTAAAAGAAGCATTGGCACTTTTAGAACAACAATCGCCTGCACTACTGATTAGTGATATCAGTATGCCAGATGAGGATGGCTTTACCTTGATTCGTCAGGTTCGCTCCCGCACTATGGAGAAAGGGGGACAAATTCCAGCGATCGCTCTCACTGCTTTTGCTGAAGCCAAAAATGAGCAACGTATTTTAAAAGCAGGGTTTCAACTTTTTATTGCCAAGCCAATTGATCCAATGGAACTCGTGGACAAGATAATCAAGGTATTAAAAACTTGATCAACAGTATAGCAATCACCGACGGCATTCGTGGTGAGTTAACTGAAACTCACGGTTATTGCAGCGAATGGTAATGTGATAACAGTATCCTGGTTTGATCTCACGGGGTTTTCTGGACATCTTTCAGCTAGCGAGTGAGGTATTCTTGCTTGAATACCCCACTGATTACCTTACTATTCCTGTCAAATATCGCCTGACTAGCATGGTAGTATTTGGCGGGGTAAGTCATGGTGTGTAAGATGGCAATAGAACTGTATCCATCATCCTTTCGCTGCGACTGTGGGCATCAATCGGATTTCTTTGAGAATACCGTCTCTGATATGAAAAACATGAGCATCCGTAAACGAGTCACTTTAGGAGACTCTGAAGATAACGAACACAGAATTGTTTTTTTCAAGAGTAAGGCAATAGAGATTATTTGTCCCCAACTCGGAACCTGCACAATAACCGACTCACAGTAACGGGCTTTAGAGATGAGTCACCACGCCTCACTGTCAGAACTCGATGCCCTCTTCGCCTCCCTCCACCATTGAGCCTTGAGATGATAATTGTAAGATGAGTGCCATGCTGACAGAATTTACCCTCGCCAACTTCAAAAGCTACAGTACAAGCCGATTGCCCCTTGGGTCGCTGACAGTACTAATAGGTGCAAACGCCGCAGGTAAAAGTAATGCCCTTGAAGGTCTGCGCTTTCTGTCATGGCTGGCACAAGGACAAAAACTTTCTAGCATTCAATATGCAGTAAATAGTGCAGAGCGCGTTGTACGCGGTCGAGTAAATGACTTGTGCCATCGGGGAGAGTCAAATTTTACCATTGGTTGCCGTTTAGACTCAAGAGAGTGGAACCAACTCGATATAACCCTGAATGTGCGTGACGGAGAACTGCACATCAGTAGTGAGCGAATCGTTGGCTCGACAAGTCAAGTGCCGCTATATGACCTAGATCAGCCTTCTCAAGGAGTAGGGACTGATGTTAGTGTCGCATATAACAACTTTACAAGGGGGAAGAACAAGCCACGAGTAACGTGCAGCGATCAGATGGCTATATTCGTGCAATTAGACACCCCTGCCCATTTTGATCCAAAGTACCCCATATCCCAAAAGATAATTCCTGATACCGTCCGCGAATATCAACGAATTTTAAAGAACATCCTGTTTCTAGATCCCGTTCCCGCGAGAATGCGCGAGTACAGCTTCAAATCTGATAAGCGATTACAAGAAGATGGTACCAATCTTTCCAGCGTCCTGTATCGCTTGTGGGAGAACCAAGCCGAAAATCAACAGGCAATTCTCAACTTTATCCAGAGTCTACCAGAACAGGCTATAGAGGGGCTAGATTTCCTTTTCGGCCCACGGGATGAAGTCATGGTGCAACTAGCAGAAACCTTTGGCAATACCCGTCGCTATTGTGAGGCGGCGTTATTATCCGATGGTACTTTGCGGGTGTTAGCGATCGCGGCGGCTATGCTATCGGCACCCGTTGGTAGTTTAGTGGTAATCGAGGAAATCGACAACGGCGTTCATCCCAACCGCGCCCAGCATCTACTCGCCAGCATCCGGGATATTGCCGAGCGGCGGAAATTGCGGGTGCTGCTTTCTACCCACAACCCAGCCTTAATGGATGCCTTACCCGATGCTGCCCTCGGTGATGTAGTGTTTTGTTTCCGAGATCCAGAGTCAGGAGATAGCCGCCTTGTACGGCTTGGGGATATGTACGATTTCCCAAGTCTGATATCTCAGGGGCCGCTCGGTCAACTGGTAACTGCTGGGGTAGTGGATCGGTTTGTCAAGTCGCCGCACACACCAGAAGATAGAAAACAGCAAGCTATGGAATGGCTGTCTCGTTTGCAGGAGTACAGCAATGAGTAGTATCTGCCTAATAGATACCAGCATATTCCTCGAAATACTGAACGTTCCCAACTATAATCAGCATAGAGCATCAGTTCTCGAAGATTTTCAGACCTATGCTCAATCTGGCTGTACTTTTTTGTTGCCTATGGCGACGATACTTGAAACAGGCAACCATATTGCCCAGAACGGCGATGGCACAATGCGAAGGAAAACCGCCTTACGTTTTGTTAAAGAAGTTAAAGAGGCATTCACAGGCGTAGCTCCCTGGAGACCTACTACATTCCCAAACACGGCAGAGATATTGGAGTGGATTGACCAGTTCCCGGATCTGGCTGGCAAAAACAAAGCTCCTAATAAGCAAGAAGGAACCAGTTTCGGTGATTTTAGCATCATTCAGGAATTTCATAAGTCCTGTAATCTCTTTCAAATGAGTGAAGTGTTTATATGGTCATTAGACAGCGATTTACAGAATTATCACCAAAGGGGAAAATGACAATACTTAGCATCAGCATCGAGATTAGGGCGAACGTATGTTGTCATTAAGAAGCCTGTGTTTTCAACAAATTCTCAAATAATCGCATTAAGCAATGCTTACTGACTTATCACTCAGTTGGCTTTTTGACCGTCGCTATCTCCCTGCTTCAAAATTATTGCATTAATTAATTTTTCTATTTTCAAATTCTGAATTATCTGAATTTAGTAACAAGAAATGTATTTTAACCAGTGCATAATGCATAACCTCTAGCGTTGCTGTCCTAGTCTGAGTAGGCGGTCATTTAAGGCGATTCTTCCTAATTCAGAAATAACCTCAACTGGAACACCAACAGATGTAGCTGCTTCTGGGATTGTTACTCTGCTATTTCGCAATAGAGATAAAACTTGCTGCACTTTAGGAACAACTGGATCGCTTTTGTTGGTGTAACCCCGATTAATAGCAATTCTCAGCCCGGTTTCAATATCATCTACTCTAGCTCTGCGATTTTTATCTATCAATAGTGTCTGCTGACCAGCGATTCCACTACTTTCAGAAGCCGCTCCGCGTCTTGGCGCAGTGCCGGAGGTAATCGCATTTGCAATCTGAATACCAACATACCCAGTGTTTCTACGCACTGGAACGATATCGAAGTTGTAGAGTCGTTTTTGTCCCGTTTTGTCTACAGTTTGCACAAGTAAGTTAGTAATGGCAGTAGTGGTAGCCCCTGGAAACTTTAGTGGTTGGATTGCCCGCAGAAAGATGGTTGTGGCGCGTCCGTTTTTTAAATCTGTATCTGTGGTGTAGACTAGTCGTGAAGGATCTGCTACCAAAATGTAGGCGATCGCCTCATCGGTTTGAGTGAAACTAATAGGCGTAGCACGTCCTGGGGTAACTTGAACCTGAATTCTATTGCTTGTAGCCATATCCCGTTCAATCAAGCGATATGTAAGAGTTTGTGCTTGTGCCTGTACAACAGGCGCTGTCACACTGAGCAGTAATGTGGTAGTGCCGATGATAAGAGTAGCAAATTGTTTCATCGTTCAACTTTCAAAAAACTATTGACGACAACCGAGACTTCTGTACCTTCAGGTAAAAACTGGATATTGGGACGTTGTAGTAATTCCTGCACTGCTTGGTCAGAGCGTCTAGACAGACGTTCACTGACTGGACTAAAAAAGCCTTCTAGCGCCGCCGCCCAAATCTGAGGATTAGAGTTACTGGTAACAGTACTTTGGTTAAAAGTGCCACTAGAAACAACAGTGCTAGATTGAGTGCGGGGCTGATTCACTATGCTTCCCACTTTACCCAAACTACTGAGTAATCCAACTAATAAATCTTGTTGGGCAATATCTGTCCCCACATCATTCAGCTTTTTAGCAATTAACGGTTGCTGTCCTCGACCACGGATTAACAAAGTCTCAGCCGGAATGGTTTCCTGTTTAACTGTGCCTTGGAAGTCAGGGTAAATAATTGCGATCGCACTAGCAGATACTAAATTACTTTTTTTACCTACTGCCACTGTTTTAGTAACGAAAACAGTACCAGCAGGGAGTGCCACCGTGCCATCTGTAGCTGTGAGAGGTTTGGTTAACTCGATAGCAAAGCGATCGCTGGGATTATCCCCCTCCTGATCCCAAATCATCGGCATGATAATTCTACCTTGGGCAGATGTACCCAGTGCTACCTCTTTAGTTTCATTCACATTGAGATCGGCTGAAGATACAGGGGTGCGATTGAGGATACCTACCATTCCTGGAGTCAAGTTATCAGTTTTACTGTCAGTGCTTTTAGAGCCAATTAAAACTGTTTGAATACCAGGGTCTTGGGGAGTGGAAATGGATGCCCTAGCTGTTGGTTTCAAGCCTGTTGGAGTTTGAGTGTTAACAGCAACTTCTGACTGAGTTTCAGCTGCTTTAGAGTTACCGATTTGCGACTGTCCCAGGCTAGCTAGTTGGTTCCACTGCTGGAAAGGATCGACATTACTTTCAGGCTGTCGTATTGGTGTTGAAGCTTGATAACTTACAGGATTTCGAGAAATATACCGCACTACTGGGGGCGCAGGTTGAGAAATTCTTACAGGAGTTATTGGTGTTATGCGTGATGCAGGAGTTGTGCGCGGGGAAAAAGTCTGAGAAGATGGCGTTGGTTTGGGTTTATTTTGTAAGGTTGGACTTGGGGATTTAGCAGCAACAGGTTCTACTTTGAGTTGTTGCCGTTGGTCTTGAAACGCTAATCTGCTTTTAAGTTCGGCAGATTCATCCAAAACTGATTCGTCTTTTGGAGATGTAGTAGGATTTTGGACTACTTGTTTGACAGGAGGTTTAGGTTGGAGAAATCCAAACCAGATAAGTGCTACAGAGCCAATAACGATTCCGACTAAGGCAACTACTGAACCTAGTCGGACACTAGGTTTTTCTGCTAACGGTCGCTCTACCGCTCCTTCTGCGTCCTGTTTCAAGCGATATTCTTCGGAAATAAGGTGATTTGCGGTAGGGTTATAGCCTGCCAACAACTGCTCCTCTTCAGGGCTGATATCATCATCAGCAACCAAAGTGGCTTGGGTAGAGCGATGATTGCCGTTAGTACTGTTGAATTCCGGCGAAGAATCACCAGAGTTTTGATTTAGGTAGTCAAATTCATGGTTTTGATTTGAATTGCTCATAATTCTACCTTTTTCCTTTAGCGTCGTTGCTGAGAATTGAACTCAACCATCTTGGTAATTTGCAGTCCAGACGATCGCACTTCATAAATTTTCTGTTCTACCAGGAGGGCATCTTTACCTAAAGGAGATTGGGGAATCTCCACTGCTTGAACGGTAAATGTGCGGTTAAAAGAAATACGCTCATCTCTACCAGTAGTGCGGTCAACTAAGATGCGGGTAGCAATCATGTCTATTTCCCATTCCCCAGGTCGTACTGCTCTCGGTTCTGACAGATAGGAAATTATATAGCAATCCGATTTGATTTCTGAAATTATTTGCGTAGGGTGGGAATGGGGAGTAGGGAGTGGGGAGTAGGGAAGAAGCCTCTTTGAGTTGTACTGAGTTTTTTCAAAAATCAAATATGAGTTCTATAGTGGTGCTGCGAAGCTGACCTGAAAAGACGGTAGTAGGAATTAATTCGGCAATCTTTGGTAGAGAAGCTTTGGCAAATTCCGGTTCTAGCAGCAGGGAAGCAAACCAAGTATTTGTAGGAATCCGCCCATTTCTACCAATTTGAATGCCTTGGTCTAGTTGATTAGTGCCGGTGAGTTTGTCATCCCAGTTAAATGTTAGGGTTGTCCAGTCACTAACTACCTTTTGAATTACAGCTGGATAGCGCCAGTTGCGGTCTTGCTCGGAAATGTAGATTGTCTCGCCATTTACCAACTGGGCAAAAGTCGTCTTGCGATCGGCGATTTTATTGACCCTGAAAGCGGTGAATAGAGTCAACAAAAATATCAGACCGTTAAATGCAGTTAGGCAAATAAAGCAAACAGCTAGGAGGTTTTTGGCTTCTGGAAGCAATGGAGCTTGAAGTCGTTTAATTTGCAGAGTCATACCAAATTGGCATAAGTAGTATTGTTTGAAAATCCACCGAACAGCCTTGTGTTAAAGGTTCTTAATTCGTCTTGGAAATTTCTGATGCCTGTCTTGAAAATAGGGACTAGGGATGAGGGTAGGTTAATTTTCATGCCCTCGTTGTATGATTCATCACATGACCGTCTAAATATTTCTGTCTGATTACTTATTACCCCCTGCGGAGTAGAGCAATACTGGTTGCAGTTCCAATGGCACTGCTAAAAATATCGGTTAAGCCTTTGACATTGGCAGAAATGCCGTTATAGATTGCCATTCCCCCACCTCCAGCTATCAATACCGCCAACACTGGTGCAAAGATGCTCAGGAAACATAAAAATGCTACATCCGATGCTAATTCAGCACCCGACTTCACCAACACGACGGCTGCTAAACCTACTAAAATGTTGTAACCAAGTTGAACGCCAAACAAGGAAATAAACCCTGTCAGCCATGCCCAAATAGGACGACCTTGTAATGGCAGTAAAGATAAACCAACTGCGATCGGTGCAAATAATGCTGTCAGCAACAGAGCAGCTTCCAAAATATTTACAAAGCCCCATTGCAGGGCATACAGGATAAAGCGAATAATGGGGATGGCAGTATCTCGAAACACACTACCTGGATCATTGGCAAACTGAACAGCAGTACCGATTTGACCGGGCAAAGTTCTATTCCAGAGAAAACTACCAAAATCTCGTAGTGGTTGGAGTGGAGATTTAGCTTGCTCTTCAGCTTTGGTAACAATTGCCTGTGCCTGGGCTTGCTTTGAGTTCCAGCATTCAACTAACTCTGTACCGACTTTTCCTTGACATTCGCTATAGAGGTTTTCTAGCTGTTGTCTAGCGATACTGCTAATTGCCACATTGGTAATAGCATCTCGAAATGTTAGTTCACCAACTTGAAGCTGAAGAACGCTTTGCACTTGGTTGTAAGCGAAGCCTCGGATAACAGTAATTGTCTTCGCCAGCATATTTCCGTTGGCCCCCAAGAAAATCATAATCACGATGGGCCAAACAAAGATTGATGCCAGTTCTGACCATGATTGCTTTTCAATGATTTCTTTGCCAGTGGTTAGCGCCACAAATAAGATACTGGCGGCTCCCAAGGTGATGCCCAATTTAATCAAGCCAATCCATAATGCCGAACCGAGCGGATCTAAAGTAACTAGCCAGACGGTATTCCACGACTCAACTGTGGCGCGAGAAAGTTCTAAAGAACTGGAGATAATTTCTAGAGCATCGGATTCTCCGCCTGTTACTGGAAATGATTGAGCAATAATGTGGATCATGAGTGTCATCAAAGAGGAAATGGGGCAGGGGGCAGGGAGCAGGGGGGAAAACCCCATAAATAAATTTAGGGGCAAGAAAACAGACTGGAGGCGGAGCGTCTCGCCTGGGCGCATTATTTCTCGTGGCACTTGATGCTCGAAATAAATATTTAAGATTTGAGCATAAATAAATTTAGGGGCTTGAAATCCTTGATTGCTGGGGAATTCCAGAATATTTATCCCCTGCTCCCCTGCCTCTTTGGTCAAAGCTACTGATGGCAGGACTGTGCCAAAACGGGAAAATTGTACGCTAAGGAATTAGCTTAACTCCTCAACTCTATGCCAGGTTACGGTTTCAGCTTAATTTAAA
>NZ_JBALCY010000018.1:0-64706 GCF_036917655.1 Nostoc sp. | reverse complement strand
AGATTAAAGTGCGAACTCAACCCATTAGGGTTATCTCTCAAATGTCACTCATCCCTGAATATTTCTACTCATTTCGAGTGAACGAATCGCACCCCCCGGACAAAGGCGAGCAGACTTTTTAAATTTTTATATTGATAAGAATATGCTAACTAAATACACGGAATATCTTATACATCAACAATGGATGAGTTATGCCCTAAAATTAGCACAAATAGCAGGTGATGCAGGTGAAGTCCCTGTAGGTGCTGTTATCATTGACTCAACTGGCAAACTGCTGGCACAAGGAGAAAATAGAAAAGAGCGCGACAAAGACCCTACCGCTCATGCGGAAATTCTCGCTCTCAAGATAGCTGCAACAACTTTACAAAATTGGCATCTTAATGAATGCACCCTCTACGTAACTCTCGAACCTTGCCCGATGTGTGCAGGTGCTATTTTGCAAGCGCGTATAGGACAACTCATATATGGAGTAGACGATACAAAAACTGGCGCAATTCGTACAGTTATTAACATACCCGACAGCGCTGCTTCTAATCACCGTCTCCAGGTAATCGGAGGCATTCTAGAGTCAGCTTGTCGTCAACAGTTACAGGCTTGGTTTGCTACTAGGCGGCGTAGGGTAAACTAACGGACAGAGGTAAAACTGTCCATCTAGTACGACACAAGTCACGCAAGAGAATCTACGGTGTAACTAATCAGGCTTTTCGTTAAATTTTTACCCGTCAATCAGCTGCATCCGTCATGATGGAATTTTCCTCTTCATCCGATACCTGCCAGCGCACACCAGCAAATCTTCAGGTAGATAGTACTACCTCAAGGGTTTCTCCTTGGTTAAGTCCTCTGGCATATTTATTAGGGCGTCACTGCCTATTACCATTATTCTTTGGGCAAATTAGAATAACCGGACAAAAAAATATCCCTAAAACTGGGCCTGTGATCCTTGCGCCTACCCATCGGGCGCGTTGGGATGCATTACTTGTACCCTACGCTACGGCTGATTGTCGGAGAGAACAAGACCTGCGGTTTATGGTAACTATTGACGAATGCCAAGGTTTGCAAGGCTGGTTTGTCCGACGTTTGGGGGGGTTTCCTGTAAATTCTAAGCATCCGTCAATCCGCACGCTGCGACATGGAGTTGAGCTACTTCAGCAGAAAAAAACTCTGGTAATCTTTCCAGAAGGTGACATTTTTCGTGATGGCCAAGTTCACCCGTTGAAGCCGGGAATTGCTCGTCTTGCTTTGAGTGCTGAATCTAGTCATTCTGGGCTGGGAGTGAAAATCATACCCATAGGCATTAATTACAGCCAACCTTATCCAAATTGGGGTACGGATGTAAGTATTCACATTGGCTCCCCAATCAGAGTAGCGGATTACATGAATGGCTGTATAAAACAAGATGCCAAAAGCATGACAACTGATTTAGCAAAGGCACTGCAACAATTAAGCCATCAAGAAACAAAAATTACTAATCACGCATTTGCAGAAATTACTAATTCTTGATCTCGTCAAAGTCAAAAGTCCCAAGACTGGCTCTTAAGTATTGACCATTAACCGTGGATGATTAAGAAACTGCACGTTTTGAAGGTTTGACACTAATTGCTAACTGCTATATCCATCCTGAATAAGCCACAAAAAATTAGTGATATTTTGCAACCTTTGAGGATGTATACATATATAGATTACCCTGTATTGATGGGATATTCAGCCAAATTGGCATTTTTTTGAGCAAATAGCTCCTAATTGTCTGCATACTGAATTGCTTGATGATAAATATTCTCACTATTTGCTTAGAGAGTTAAATGAAAGTCTTTGGATTCTCCGTAAACATGACTGGTAAAAACAAAATTTTGGGAAGCGCGGACTGGGGACATCGCCATCTTTAACTTGTTTGGTGCAATCGCGAATAGTTCAAGCAGTGCTTTGGAAAGATTCTCCTGCTAAATATTCCAGTTAACCTGAGATAATTTAGGACTTACGCACTGAAAACCTTAAACCTCGATCCCCCCTAACCCCCCTTAAAAAGAGGGGGATCTGAAAAGTCCCCTTTTTAAGGGGGTTGGGGGATCTCTTCTGCGTAAGTCCTATAATTATTGGGGAGAAAAGTTGGTAGTCAGACAGATGGTGAAGCATTCTAAATTCTTTTCTCAAATCAACTCTTCGCCACCGCCTTGTCAAACTACTCCCAAGCTGCTTGCTAGTAAACCGGTGATTGAAAACATCAGAGGAATTAATGCATTGAGGCAGTCTACCGTAGGTATCGCTCATCACAACGATTTAAGTTAGCTACTATACAAGGGTAATGGGAACTCTATTAAACCGATTTTTAGTCTAAATCAGAGATACTTAGGATGTAGCTTTGCTTTGTCCAAGACCAAAACAGAGTTAAGATACCCGAAGTTTCCATAACTTTTTTATATAGTTGTCGCACTAATTGATCCCATGAACACTGCTGCCGCTGTTACCTTGATGCACCGTACTGTTTTATCAGTTATAGCAGTCCTCAGCCTGCTATCACCTGTGAATGCTCAGGTATCACAGTCACCAGGCACTACCAGCCAACCACAACCGATTGACCCCAACGATCCCAATAACCTCCGCCCCATAACCGAAAGTAACAGCCTTTTGAGCATTGCAGGGGGCGATCGCCTCGTGAAAGATGCAGAACAAGCCGTTTCTGCTCAAAACTACCCCTTAGCTGCTAAGAAACTGCAAGAAGCACGTCAGGTTTATAATCAGCTATCTAATTTTTATCAAGAGTTAAACGCTAGCTTTTCGGGAATTGACAATAGAGTTTCTGATTCTCAGCGTCAAAAAGCTTTATTAACAGCCCAAAAGCGTGATGAAGCCACCTTTCAGCTAGCATTGGTACATCGGGCACAAAATCAGCCAGAATTAGCTGTGCCGTTGTTGGTTCAAATAATTAAGAGTCAAAACCCGACGCGGGACTTAGGTAAGAAAGCCTATAAACAGTTGTTTGAGTTAGGTTTTGTTGATTCTCCCTATCCTAGAGAAGGTGGTAGTTCATCTTCCTCATCCCAAAAAAAATAAATTAAATTTTTGTTACCTCTTTTTCACTATCTCCCCCATCTCCCCCATCTCCCTAACCAGTCGCTTGGGAACGCCCCAGTGCTAGGATAGAGCTATCCGCCGTAGCCAAAACCTGAGCGTTCTCAAAAATACACCTCAGAGGCGCGTTTATCTACAGCCTTGCCAAACACCTGAAGTTGGCACAGGCATTTGGTCTATATCTGTTAATAATAGAAAAGTAAGTTGTTTCAGGAATAGCGATGATTAGTCCGCAGCAGGTTGAGGCAATGATCAAGGCGGAACTGCCAGACGCCCAGGTTCAGGTGCAAGACTTGACTGGTGGCGGTGACCACTATCAGGTGACAGTAGTTTCATCGCACTTTGCAGGTAAAGGACTAGTGCAACAGCACCAGTTAGTTTATGGTGCGTTGGGTCAAGCTATGTCAACTGAAGCGATTCATGCCTTGGCGGTAAAAACATACACTCCCGAAGCTTGGCAAGCAACACCCGCTTCGTAAACATAGAGTTAGGAATTAGGAGTTAGGAGTTATGAATTTTTAACTTCTCACTCGTCATCGTTGAATGCAACATAGGAAACACAAATACCATGACGCCAGAACTTAAAGAGAAAATTGAGAACTTGCTACAACAGAACAAGATTTTAGTTTTCATGAAGGGAAACAAGTTAATGCCCCAATGTGGTTTCTCAAACAACGTTGTGCAGATTCTCAATACCTTGGGAGTTCCCTTCGAGACAGTTGATGTTCTATCAGACTCTGAAATCCGTCAAGGAATTAAAGAATACTCTAACTGGCCGACAATTCCCCAAGTGTATATCAATGGTGAATTCCTTGGCGGTTCTGACATCTTGATTGAACTGTACCAAAAAGGTGAATTGCAGGAAAAGGTAGAAGTAGCACTAGCCTCGTAATATCTCTTTACGCAAACGAGAGGGTATGCTGCCGGATTTGCGCTTCGCAATCAAGGCAATGTGCCGTTTTTAATGTCCTTGAAAGGGGAAATACTATTTATCTCCGCTTTCAAGGCTTTTTTTAATGGGTTTCTGACAAAAATATTTGACCTGTCTGGGAATTGATTCCAAGGCTAGCCAAAAATCCCCTCAGTCGCATTGGCAAGACCAAGTTTAGGGCTGAGGGGATGCGTTTTATCAATACAATATCTCCAAAATCTCACACCACGGCAACCCGTTGACCAATACAGATAATATGCTATAATAATCTGCGGTAATTAACGGTTACAATCAATGACCAGGTAAATGGTACTTAGTAGTAATCGGGTTGTGGCTGTGGTTGCGGCACTGCAAAGTTTGATCCATCGTACAAGTAGCGGCTGGCTTCCTCTTCTAAGCGATGAATCAGAAAAGGTTCAATGATGTTGCCATGTCGCAGTGCGGCTAGATATCCATCCAAATACATCCGCATATCATCAGTGCGATAACCGCGATTCCATAACTCGACGAAGGCGTCGGTTAGTCTTTGGTAATAGCGGATGGTTTGTGTGTCTTGGAGCATAACTGCTGTATTAATCTCTTTGGAATGAGAATTGTAAATGATTCACGCTCAAATGTGAAGTGTAATTTCACTTTGGCATCAACTCAAAGTCAACACATCTACTTTGGGTAGTACCCTCCTAGCAGCTACAAGATATTTTAATCCTATTCCAAAAAACATCGATTCTAGTTATTTGCTAAGTTATTTTTCTGATTTTCACAGTCAACAGCCCAATTGTATTGGTGTTATATTCGTGGATGTGGACACTAATTTTTGCGAAATAAATCCACTTTCACCATCAAGTTGAAAAGCTGTTGTAGTAACGGTTAGCTGGTTGGGTTATAGATATTTGCCACATTACACCCACCCAAAAGCAGAATGTTAAGCTAAAAGAACTTTTGATAAGTCTAACAACACTTTTGATAAACTTAATAAAAATTTAATAATATTTCTAATCGCCTTTAGGCAAGGCATAAATTAAAGATATTGCCACGCTTTTTATGAGGAAATGTAAAGCTAATCGCAATTGAAGTAACAAAGGCTACAAAACCTTAGAGATGGGCTTGTTACTTTGAAAGGCATCGACGCTAAGGGATCTTGCCACCGTGGGTTCGGTTTGTATAGAAATCATTGAGGGGAATCCCCATCTGAGGTCGTTGCTGGGTTGGCACTTGCAACAACTAGAATACCGTGTGCATCAAGCTGCCAGCATTTATCAAGCTAGGGAAGTATTTTTAAGCCATCAACCAACACTAGTAGTCTTGGATGCAGACCTGCCTGATGGTGATGGCATTGAGTTTTGTCGTTGGTTGCATCGTCAGCAGCAGCCTCTAATCTTAATGCTATCTGCCCGTAATAGTGAAGGTGATATCGTCGCAGGTTTAAAGGCGGGTGCAGATGATTATCTGAGCAAACCTTTTGGGATGCAAGAGTTTTTGGCACGGGTAGAGGCACTGATTCGCCGGAAGCGCACACCTACTGCACCAGCTTATTTGGATTATGGAACTTTGCAAATCGATTTAGTTCAACGGCGTGTTCGTTTCCAAGGGGAGTTCATCGACTTAACGCCCCAAGAATTCAGTTTGCTGTATGTTTTGGCACAAGCTGGAGGAGTGCCTCTGAGTAGGTCGGAATTGTTGCGTCGTGCTTGGCCTGACGCTATCGATAACCCTCGTACCATTGATACTCACGTTTTGTCGCTGCGGAAAAAGGTTGAACTTGATCCCCGCCAACCTAACTTGATTCAAACTATCCGCAATGTCGGATACCGTTTTAACATGGAAATTTTGAATACCAATATTTCACAGTCACAAACAACAAAGTTAGCTAGAGAGAGATTTAGTAATCAACGTTCAACACTTAGTAGTAGTCAAGTTTGATGGGGCATTGGGCATTGGGCATTGGGCATTGGGCATTGGGCATTGGGGAAGTAATATCATGTCCGCTTGATTACTTATTAAACTTCAAGAACCCCACCCTGCCAAAGCTACGCTTTGTCTCCCTGCCCCTAATCCCCAGAGGGGGCCCCGAGTTCCCCGCAAGCGAGGAGGGGTGCAATGACTGTGGGAATCATAACTAATTACCCGGACATGATATTAAGATAACACTCCTGTCTTCTGACCAATCCAAATCTAAAATCCAAAATCGTCTTGAGCTTCTGCTTTAATCAAGCTTTCTCGTAATTGAACCCAGTCTATCTCTGAGGCTCTTTGGTTTGCCAATAAATGACCTTGTTGTAGATGTAACAACCGAGTGCAAAACATCTGGGCTAGTTCCAGTTGGTGATTTACCATCAGAATCGTGGTTTGATGAGTTTGACTTAACTGGATTAAGACTTGTATCAGATTAGAAGCAGTACCAGCATCAAGAGCAGAGGTTGGCTCGTCTAATAATAATATTTTAGGCTGGATGATTAGGGCACGAGCGATCGCTACTAATTGTCGTTGTCCGGCAGATAGTTGCACCTCTGTTCGCCCTAACCATTCACTCGGAATGTGCAGTTGTTCTATCCAGTGACTGACTCGTTGCTGAATTATCGGTTTGGACAAACCACGCAAAACTAAAGGATAAGCCAAGGCTTGCTGAACTGTCATCCCCAACAGTTTTGATTCTTGCAATACAAGTGTCACCATCTGGCGTAGCTGGATAACAGGAATTTGGCGATATTCTTGATTTTCTAGATAGATTTTGCCACTAGTGGGTTCAATTAGGCGGTTGAGGAGGTATAATAACGAAGTTTTTCCAGCGCCTACTGACCCCATAATTGCAATGCGTTCGCCGCAGGCGTTGGCGGAGCCATCGCCCTGAAATACCTCTAAGGAAATATCCTGCAATATGGGGTATCCCTGCTGATTGCCTGGAAGTTGGGTTTTCAGGCTTGTAAACAGATTAACTTGCTCTAGCCTGAGTGTGGCATTATTCAAGGGGAGTGGGGAGTGGGGAGTGGGGAGTGGGGAGTGGGCGGAGGAATAATTGATGCCCAATTTTAAGTTAATTGTGTGGTATTTAAGGCTGTAGCGATCGCCCAGCCATCGACCAACAGTAACAGTAGCGTTAATCCCAGCAGAATCAGATACATCCACGGTTGTGCTAAAGGGCGAACATCTGTGGTGTCAATACCTGTCTTTGCTTGCACAATTTGGACGAAACGGGCAAATCCGGCTACACGCATCGGTAGTAAATAAGCTTTCCCATCCTGGCTGACGAAGTAATAAACTAACCCTCCTTGACCAGTGGTGCGGGGTTTTAACTCTTTGACGTCAGACCAAGGTAAAAACCAGCCTTTACGAAAAAAGCGAGGCACCCAGGCGGGGTAAGTAACCTGAATTCCCTCGTCATCTACCATTACTTGTTCAGTCAATACAGCATACAAGGCAACTAAGCCGATGCTAATCCCTAGCCACAATAATGTTGGGGGTACGGGTGCAGCTGTTACCTGCGATAAGAAGGGTAATGGGACTGTGAGTGCTATATATAGACTCAGCAGCGTCATCCGAATCAAAGGAGACAGACGAAAAACAGAAGCTGAGATATTGGCTGAGTTTGCTGTCACGGCTCAATTACAATGCTTTTCTTCATTGTAGGATAGGTCTATGTCATACCTCGCCTGTCGTACATCAGTTATGCCACTTTAACAATTCGTAATTCGTAATTCGTAATTACTAATTCTTTAAGGTAAATACTTTTGCACTACAATCCAACCAGTAAGGGAAACCCAGGCAAATCCGACAAACAGAATAATATTTACGCCGATGTGTAAAGGTCTAGCCCAAGGTCGTCTAGCACTAATTTGCGTTGCACTGAAAGCAGACAGTAAAACTAACGCTACCACTATCAATCCAGCGATTAGGTGTGACGAGTGACCTAAAGAACCAAAGTGACCGAAAGTGCCAACAATGCCGATTGCTAGCAATAGTACTACTAAACCTACCATGCTGATGCCCATTGTATAGTGGAGCGATCGCACCTCCCTATTTCCGCCCAGAAATGGCGTAATAAAAGGGAATTGCTGCGAAGTTCTCGCCCGAAACATCCAAATGCCGGTGACTGCTAACATCAGATATGCCAGCAGGGACAACCCCATCGACCAGGCGGCTATTTTCCACAACCAAAGAAAAGAAGGCAGATTCATAACAATGATTGTAGATGGAGATGAGGGAGATGAGGAGAATAACCAATCCCCAATGCCCAATCCCCAATGCCCAATAAATAATAAATAATAAACAAAAAGGGCTGCTGAATTAGCAACCCTCAAATTTAGTAAAATTGTTTTTTTAATCAACCGATGCTAAACCAAGGATTTGTAAAGGTTTTGTAGTATCTCCGATTTTTGTATTAATTTGCTGCACCATTGGTTTGGTATTAATAGGGTCTTTTCCATCTGATGAGTCGGTATCAAACTCATAAGCGCTGGGTTCATTGAGCATCAGGCGATCGCACGGTATTTTATCAGATAAAATTGAACTTGCCATCATCCCTGTATGAATCTCCATTTGACCTTTTCGCGGAGCTTCAAAGACTAAACGTTGTCCTGGAAAAACAACCCTTTCAAAGTACCAGTTGGGAATATTGCAGATGCGAGCTACCTGTATTTTGCTCGTGGCATTAATGTAGCAGCAGAGAATTTTCCCCGATTGCTCAGGTGGTAGAGGATCTAATATTTGAGCCATAACTGCTGAGGAGCTTTACGCCACAATTTTACATTACACTAGCCAAGCCTAACACCCACTGATCCCCACTTGTTGTAACTGCGAATACCAACTCAAGCCTTTCTAGATTTTTTCTACCTAAAGATATATCGGAGGTTATAAAAATTTTGTAAATATTTATGATTTTTCTAAAATTTTACACTATGTAAATATCTTTGAGTTTTTAATCTCTGGCAAAAAACCTTTAACTTCTTGAGGGCAGATAATTACAGAGTAGGTATGGTGAAGATACCCTTAGCTTGAGCCTAGTTCAGGAGTGTATTTTTGTGTTTCATCTATCCCACGATTAAAAACCTGGGATCATCGCTTAATGAATAAACTCAATGTTATCGTAAAGCTATATGAAAAATTTCTTCATAAAGCCTCTCTTGATACCCTGCATTTGGGATGCAAAGCAATTTTATTGATACCTACATCTGTGAACGAAAATTTCGCGCTTATCAATAATCGGCTTCAATGTCAAGCAAGATTGTCAGAGATTAAGAGCAAACAAAGCAAAAATACCCCTTAAAACTGGAATTTATCTCGTTTTCCCCCAAGATTGGCAAGATGGAAGTCAAAATACCCATGATGGAAAATCGAATTCTTTACGTTCGCCTTCCTTGTAACCCTATCTTTCCCATTGGGGTTGTCTACCTGAGCGATCATGTCCACAAGCAGTTTCCTAATATCGAACAGCGCATCTTTGATTTAGGAACAGTCCCACCTTTAGATTACACTTCCGCATTGGATCGGTGTATCGATGAATTTAAACCGACACTGCTAGTATTTTCTTGGCGGGATATTCAAATTTATGCCCCAGTTGGTGGACGTGGTGGGAACCCACTGCAAAACGCCTTTGAATTTTACTACGCTAAGAATCCTCTATTAAAACTACGTGGCGGATTCGGCGGTTTACGAATCTTCATCGCTTACTATGTAGAATTGTGGCAAAACCAGGGCTTAATCAAACGCGGTTTAAAGCGTGCCCAAAAATATAATTCTGATGCTCGTGTAGTTGTAGGTGGTGGTGCAGTAAGTGTATTTTATGAACAGTTGGGTAAAAGCTTACCTCAAGGGGCAATTATTTCTGTGGGTGAAGGCGAAACCCTGCTAGAAAAACTTTTAAGTGGCAGAGATTTTCGAGATGAACGCTGTTATGTTGTCGGAGAAACTCAACCACGGAAACGGCTAATTCACGAACAACCCACCCCACTAGAAAAAACAGCTTGTAACTACGACTATATCGAAAGCATCTGGCCAGAATTTAACTATTACCTGCAAGAGCAAGATTTTTATATAGGTGTACAAACTAAGCGTGGTTGTCCTCACAACTGTTGCTATTGCGTCTACACTGTTGTGGAAGGAAAACAAGTACGCATCAACCCAGCAGATGAAGTAGTTGCTGAGATGCGCCAATTATACGATCGCGGCATTCGCAACTTCTGGTTTACCGATGCCCAATTTATCCCAGCGAAAAAATTTATCGACGATGCCATAGAACTATTGCAAAAAATCGTCGATTCTGGTATGACAGATATCCACTGGGCAGCATATATCAGAGCCGACAATTTGACACCCCAGTTGTGCGACTTGATGGCGAAAACCGGGATGAACTACTTTGAAATTGGAATTACCAGTGGTTCTCAAGAACTCGTGCGGAAAATGCGGATGGGGTATAACCTGCGAACCGTCTTGCAAAACTGCCGCGATTTAAAAGCAGCTGGTTTCAACGACTTAGTTTCCGTCAATTACTCCTTTAATGTGATTGACGAACGTCCCGAAACCATCCGCCAAACCATCGCCTACCACCGCGAACTAGAACGGATTTTTGGTGCTGATAAAGTCGAACCTGCCATTTTCTTTATTGGACTACAACCCCATACTCATCTAGAAGAATACGCTTTTAAAGAAGGCATCCTCAAACCAGGGTATGATCCAATGAGTTTGATGCCGTGGACAGCCAAAAAACTCCTCTGGAATCCCGAACCCCTTGGTTCATTCTTCGGCGAAGTCTGCTTGCAAGCTTGGCAACAAAACCCCAACGATTTCGGACGCGAAGTTATGAAAATTTTAGAAGAAAAACTGGGTTGTGCCGACTTAGAAGCAGCACTTTCTGCACCAATAGAAACGAAAGACAAACAGTTAGCAGCTGTTTGATAAAATTCTCAGAATCAGACAAGAGTAAATTTCATCTCCTTGTCTCTCGCCTGTCCCCTGCCCTACTTAACTCCCCCTCTGCGGTTATTTTCACCCAATCCCATGTTAGAAGGTTCAATCCTACAACAGCTAGAAACAGCCCATCGCCATACTACCAGGCCAATTCGATTCGGTGTTTACTACAAAAATACCTTAGTTGCCCTGTGCCACGCTCTAGAAGACCATATTTTAACGGACGACGGTACACCCCTAGTTATCACAGCCTTCCAACGGGGTAAATGGTATCTACAAGAAGCTCAACGATATGCAGATATCGCCCAGCGCAGCAGCGAAATTGTGATTATGGCTGCCTCTGAATCTGGCTTTGCTGAACATCCCACAAGCCTTTTACCGAATGTAGACTTAGTGGGATTAGATTCAGTCGATCCTGTAGCTCAAGAGTGGCATTTAATTATTTTATCGCCTAAATACACAGCAATGGTAATTTGTCAAGAATTATCAGATGCTGATTATGGCAGCACTGGAGTGCCGACATCAGACTTAGAGCGGAAATTCTATGGTTTGTGGACATTTGAGCCAGAGTTAGTGCAAGAGACAGCAGAAATAGCGATCGCTCACATCAAAAAATACAACCCAGAACTGGCAAATAAACTCACAGCCGATAAAGAACAAATTGTACCGTCAATGGAAAGATCCCAAAATCTAGGTGCAGTTGTCTCCCGTGTAGTAGATTATCTCCAGACTGGGCAAGATAATTTATCCATCCCAACAGCGCTTCAGAAACAAACGCTAGATCGGAACTTGGTTTCTAACGAAATCCAAGCCTTTTTGCGAATGGCGCAGCTGATGGATATGGCAGATGTCAACAATCCAATGGCAGCTGCGGAAGTAGTAGTTCTTGCTGAAGCGATCGCCCAGCTTTTGGATCTTCCCGCATGGCAAATTAAAAGGTTGCGGCTGGCGAGTTTGTTGCATCGCATAGATCCATTACAAAACGCCGAAAGCGTTCTCACTTCTGGTAATACACCGACACGTTACAAAGAAGATGCCCCCAGTTGTCCTTTAATACCAGGGGCGCAAGTATTGCGAACCATGCCACGATTACGAGCAGTTGCCCAAATTATTACTCATCAAAGCGAGTGGTGGAATGGCGCAGGGGAACCAGCAGGTTTAGCTGGAGATGAAATTCCCCTAGAGTCGAGAATTTTAGCATTATTGGCAGACTTTCAGTGGCGAATCAATCAGCGAAAATCGTCCAATCTAAGCCGGGAACAGATATTTACTCAAGCTTTAGATGAGTGCAAACAGCAAGAATCTATCCGCTTTGACCCTAAACTTGTAGATACCCTAACTTTATTAGTTATGGGTTTACAACAGGGACTCGACTTACCCTTGATGACACCCAAATTCAGCGCCGGCATCTGGATACTTGATTCCCAATGGGATAGCCACAGCAAGATTAGTGAGGAGATTGGTAGTTACTTTACATGAATATTGAAGCCATTAAATTAGGAAAACTCAAACAACTTCCAGGGGCAAATTTAGAAGACGAGGAACTCTCCAGACTGGATTTAAGCCGGATTAATCTTGCTGGCGCTACCCTTGTCGGTACTAATTTCGCTGGTTCTAAACTCGAAGGTGGGCATTTGGAGGGGGCGAATTTGATGGGAGCCAACCTTCAAGAAACTGACTTACGGGCGAATTTGATGGGAGCGAACTTGATGCAAGCAGATTTAACGGGCGCTGACTTGCGGGGTAGCAACTTGCGTGGCGCTAACTTGATGGGAGCAAGACTCAGTGATGTGTCATTGGTGGGTGCTTTCTTGAGTGGTGCCAATTTAATGAACGTGAACTTGCAAGGCGTTGACTTGCGGGGTGCTGACTTGCGGGGTGCAAACCTGACTGGAGCAAATCTCAAAGGTGCAGATTTGAGTCGCGCCGATTTGCAAGGGACTTTGTTGAGTGAAGCAAATCTTGAAGAAGCTGACTTGCGGGGGGCGAATTTGGCAGGGGCGAATTTGACGGGAGCGAATTTGTTGTGTGCAGAGTTAGAAGGTGCAAATTTGAGCGGCGTTAATTTGGATAAGGCGTGTTTGGTGGGTACAGTGGTTGAGACACGGGCGTAAATATTGCATCCAAAAACTACCTATGCCGATTATTTGTATTTTTGAGGAGTACCCAGAATGACAACCGTCGCCTCCCAAGTTTCAATTACCACCATGATTCCCATGTTGACTGCTATTGGAAATCGGCAATGGGAACAGTTCAAAGAACTGGAGGCAGATTTTGTATCCCAGTATGGATTAGAGGTATGGCAAGAGGTTTTTAATTTCCGTCTCAAGCCAGCACTAGATAAAGATTCTGACAGATGGCTACTGATCCAGTGGTGTGGTGAAGGAATTATATCAGTCAAAAATGTGGCGTAGGTGCGATCGCGCAAAGTGAATCATAGCGATCGTTTTTATTCTCATCCGAAGGTTACTACTTCGCCGTTTCGCAATATTCTTAGCTATTGTTAAAATTTTCGCAGATGAAGCAGGTGAAAATTTGTGACCCTAAAAGAAGTTATCAGATTAGCAAAGCAACTTTCAACCGTGGACAAAGTACGTTTGATCCAGCAAATTGCTCCTGATATAGAACGCGAGTTAACAGATAAATCATCTATTGTTCTCCGCAAATCATTGTGGGGACTATGTGCGGATTTGGGAAAAGCACCTTCCGCAGAGGAAATTGATGCAGCCCGTAGTGAAGAATGGGCTAGCTTTCCACGGGAGTACCAGTGATTAGTCGAGATAGCAAAATCAAATTATCTAGTGTGAATACCATTTGGTGAAAATGATTAACAACTAATTAAAGACTTCTCCTAAGTGCGCTCTTAATTTATCGATACTACCCCACTGAGACATCAAGTTTGGACTAGACAACAATTTAGCTTTAGTGTCAAACAAACCCCACTCGGCTCTCATTTCCTTCTTATCAAGAGGAATACGGCTGGGATTGGTGAAATCAGCAATCCAATGAACCTTAACCCATCGGAAAATACGCCATGTACCTGTTTTCCATTGAGGTTTATCTTCACTTCCCTCATTAACCAGTTCCACTACATGCGTCAAGTATCGGTAGTCGTACCCATGCGGTTTTTGAGAAAGGATGATAAGAGATCCTTTTGGTAAGTTAAATACATGAGTATCTACACCTGTATTTACACCTGTATCATTATTCTTTTTAAAGTTCAACTGAAAGTAAGATCCAATAGGAGAACTTTCATACGCCCAATCTTCCTCATCATTGACATTTTTGATATATTCCAGACGACTACAATCCATTATTTATATAAGCCTAAATCTTTATTTGATGTTGAATCTCTAAAAACCTTTTGGCTACACTCTGACACTTTGCCTAAATGAAATATTAATGTAGTTCCTTTTTAGCCGATATTTTATTTTTCTACAAGTTCATTACCCATTTTTAACTTTTCACTGTTCGCCCCCGTATACCCAAAGCTAGTACACTCATTAACAACACTCCCATCACTCCTTGCAAGGGATTATTATTCACACCAGTTACCCAATCAGGAACTTCACCAGAATATTTCACTAATTCCCCAACATTAATAATGTAGTAGCCCCCTACTAAACCACCATGTAAACCAATTGGTAAACCCAAGCGTCCCCGTCGCCAACGCTTTCCCCATACCTGCGTTAACCCCAGCAGCACTAAAGCTGGAAATTGCGGCAGTGTATGAATAATTGCCTCCAAGGGTTTAATAAAGTGCAATGTAGCAAAGGCAGTTGCATCTGTCCACAGTGCCACACGCGGACTGTAATCTCGTTGTAACTCATCTAGCAACCAGCCTCGGAATAACAATTCCTCAGCAAATCCGATGCCCAAGCCAACAAGTAAACCTTCTAAAATTACTTTCAGTAAAAAAACTTTCGGTTGCTGCCACACCAACCAACCCAACAAACTTTCTACCCCAAAAAGGATCAGAATATTAATTATCCCTATAGCCAAGCCACGCAGTAAATCCACACCATTTTGCCGCGTGAATTCTAAGCCATAATGTTGCAGAATTTGGGGCTGCTGGTAGACATATTTACCCCATAGTCTCAGGAGAAAAATAAACACTACATATAACAAGACTAATGTCAATATACTTTCTAAGTTTGAATCATGCACTAGTAAGTATATTGGTGTAGCCAATGGCAACCATAGCAGCCCTAAAGTCAAAATAAAAGCACCCAGCCTAATAGGGGCAGGGCGTTCAGCTAAACGGACAAAGTTTTTTTTCATACTAAATAAGTCACCAATCACCAGTCAACACTCTAAATTTCGACCAATGACCAATGACCAATGACTAATGACTATTCGTCAGGTTCAATCGTGCTACTTAAACCGTGACTTTGCAATGTTTCGCAATAAAACTCAGCGTGTTCCAGGGCGCAAGCAATGACTAAAGCTAGCCCGTTAGTATGGGCTTCCATCATGATGCTCACAGCTTGGGGTTGGGTAAGGCTAGGTACAGTGGCTATTAATGACTGTACAACATGCTCCATCGAGTTGTAGTCGTCGTTATGGAGCAAAACGCGATACCGAGGCGCGAGCTTACGGGTTGTGGAAGGCTTTTCAATAGTTTCAACTGACACGGCTCTTTGCTCTTTTCTCGTTAATTCACTACAACAAAGTATCTGTCTTGCGATCGCTCAACAGTCGTTTACCCATTCTATAGTATTTCTGCTCAGATACTATGCTAGGAAAACCCTTTGCTGCCAGGGATTGATCGTATTAGTTTTACGTAGGCACTTGTAAGGCAGATGTCTAAGACATCGCTGCCGTAAGAGTGCTACCCTAATCTTACAGAAGCTTTCCTTAAACGTAGCGCATTTTCACTTTTAAGATTAAGGAAGTTGCCAAATAATCCTTGCCCCTGCCCAAACTGCATAATGATGGACATTAGCCGAGATTTTCTTCAACCAGGACAAATTGTGTCTTTAGAGCATGGCGACAGGAATCTGTATGCAGAAGTCATTCAATTTGTGGTTTCCCGCCAGTTGTGCTGGGTGCGTCCTTTATTAATGGTCACTTTTATTCAAGAATCGCCGCTAATTACCGATTTGCGAGATGCGTCTGACTTGCTTTGGCCTGCTAATTTATTTCGGCCAGCTTTAGACACAGAAGTAATTACCTTCTTGAGCCAAGTTTTAGCAAAAGAACCAAAAACTGAACCTGACTCAGCAGCCAAGCAGCAACTCAATCAGTTTATTCACCAACTTTGGCAAGCATATCAAGAGGGATTGGGGATTGGGCATTAGTCTTTGCGTCCCCGCATCCTCTTCAGGTATCGGACTCAAATCAGGCAAAAAACCGTTTTCTGCCTTCAGGGGCATAGGAAAAGACTCACCACCTGCGAAAATTGTCGAAGTCCGGTAAACGGGATAACCAGGATCTGGTATTAGCGTATAGTCTCCTGCTTCCACAAACGCTAAAAAAGTGTTATGAATTGCTTCTTTGGAACCAATTGAAGAAAGAACCTCTGTATTCCGGTTCAACCCCGTCACCCCAAACCGACTTTCCATCCACTTAGCCGCAGTCTCCCGGAATTCTTTTGTCTCTTGGTAAGGTGGATAATTGTGGGTGGAAGCGTCGTCAATCGCCTCATGCATTACCTGGAGGATATGACTGGGAGTCGCTTTATCTTGATCGCCAACAGCCATATTGATGATATCAACTCCCTTAGCAACGAGTTCATTCTGCTTGTGGACAATTTCAGCAAACAGATAGGGAGGAATTTTTTCTAGGCGTTTAGCGAACTGCATGGCGATTTACTACGAATGCACAATGTAGAGGGTCATTAGCACAGTTTACGCAACCTTAGGTATTTAAATAATCAACCTCATAGAAAAATACAAACAATGATATTGCCCTTGTATCCTCCCTGCCTTTACTAAAACTTGTTTTACCTACTTGAAATTGTGATTGCTCCAGTCATAATCAAATTCACTGGATATAGGCAAGAAACCTCTATGCTTAAGGAATTAGGAATATCCCAAGCTAGGAACCAACTTAATTCTACCAGCATCCATCTCCGACATTAATAATTCCAGAGCTTCGTAGTCAACGTCAGAAATATAACCCAATTGCGTCAGTTCTGAGTTGATTTCATTTTCTATCTCAGGAGTTAGTTTTTTAATGTCAAGAGCTTTTTCTACCAATTTACGAATAGCGTACTTAGTTCTCATAAGTAATATTCCAACTGTATATGATACTAAATTATCCCAGATAACCCTAAGTATAAAGAGTGATCCAAATACTAACTTACTAGTGATATAGGTCACATTTAATTAGTTAAATAGATAATTCGCTATGTCTCTGTCGGATGCCATCAGCAACGCTAAAGTGGGAAATTTAACTTCCCGTTAAGACTTGGCTAAACTAGCTTTAGTTATAGACTAAGCAAGTTTTCTCAGCATAGTTACTGATGATTTGTCTGCTAATTAGGCTGTCTATGTTGATTGTTTTTGAAGTGAGATAAAAAAAAAGTATACAGAAATACATTTTAAACTGGAACTATAACAATCTTTAAACAGAGATACGAAAGCAATAAAGATTCAGCTAAGAGAGCTAAGACATATGGTCGATGCAACAAAATAGAGTTTATGTTCAAATAATCCTTAGCTTGACGCTTCAACAATTCTCAATAGGATGTAACTATGCAAGCAGTGCTTAACTATCCCAAGATTGCAGTCATTCGCCCCCAAGGCTGTTTGAATGCTGCAAACGCCTTGGAATTTGAACGAGATATGACCACAGCGTTGGCACAAAATGGTATTTCCATCTTGGTACTAGACCTAGCAGGAGTAGAATCGTTAGACAGCGCGGGGTTGATGGCATTGCTATCTATACACAAGCTGGCTGTAAGTTTAGGACGGGGTTTCCGACTTTGCGCTGTTGCTCCGTCAATTAGAATTATTTTTGAACTAACGCAACTCGACAGGGTATTTGAAATATTGGATGGTGAAGTTGAGTTGGCTGCAACATAACTTGATGTAAAAGCCCAAAGTTCGGATAAGAAGTGGACTTTATGTAAAGGAGTTATAAGTTGCAACGACAAACTCTGTTAAAAGACCTAATTCAATGCTAATGTTGGGGTTGAGTAGCTGTAATTAAGGTAGCTAGAAGATAGCACAGTGGCTGTTGCAGTTGAAAAATTAATAACATCGGATATTTTAAAACCAGCGCGTTACCTGGGTAACGAGCGTTTAGCTGTACACAAACCTTGGGATACGACAGCAATACGCTGGGTGTTAACCTACCCAGAAGTATATGAAGTCGGTGCATCCAATTTAGGGCACATCATCCTCTATAACATCTTGAATGCCCAACCGCGTCAATTGTGCGATCGCGCCTACCTCCCAGGACAAGACCTGGCAGCCAAACTACGCGAAACCAATACGCCATTGTTTGCGGTAGAGTCAAAGCGATCGCTGACAGAATTCGATATTTTAGGCTTTAGCCTCAGTTACGAACTGGGTGCAACTAATATCCTGGAAATGTTGGATTTGGCTGGAATTCCCTTGACGTGGCGAGAACGCCAAAAAGCAGGAGAAGCAGGGGGAGAATTTACGAATCTCCAGTCTCAGTTTCCGTTGATTTTTGCTGGTGGACAAACAGCGACATCGAATCCTGAGCCTTATGCCGACTTCTTCGACTTTTTCGCCCTTGGAGATGGAGAGGAACTGCTGCCAGAAATTGGTTTGGTGTTGGAAGAAGGCAAACAAGCAGGATTGAGTCGGGAACATCTGTTACTGGATTTAGCACAGATACCAGGCGTATATGTCCCCCAGTTTTACGACATGGCAAAGGATGGCTCAGTTCATCCTTGTCGCCCAGACGTGCCAAAACGAATTCTGCGACGGGTTGCAACTCCTATACCAGCATATTCCATTGGGTTAGTTCCTTACGTAGAAACGGTGCATGACCGCTTGACCATTGAGATTCGGCGTGGTTGCACTCGTGGCTGTCGCTTCTGTCAACCAGGAATGCTGACTCGACCAGCACGGGATGTAGAACCCGATAAGGTTGTAGAAGCAATTGAACAGGGGATGCGGGCAACTGGTTACAATGAGTTTTCCCTCCTATCTCTGAGTTGTTCTGATTATTTGTCCCTACCAGCAGTGGGGATGGAAATCAAAAATCGCTTAAAAAATGAAAACATTTCTCTGACTCTACCAAGCCAACGGGTAGACAGATTTGATGAGAATATTGCCAACATCCTTGGAGGTACGCGCCAAGGTGGACTGACCTTTGCTCCAGAAGCTGGAACTCAGCGGATGCGAGACATCGTGAATAAGGGTTTGACGAATGAAGAATTGTTGCGGGGGGTGAAAACGGCATGGGAGCAAGGGTGGGATAAAATAAAGTTGTATTTTATGATTGGCTTGCCGGGGGAGACGGATACTGATGTTTTAGGCATTGCGGAAACAGTAAGCTGGCTACAGCGAGAATGTAGAGGCAAGGGCAGAAAACCCCTAAACTTTAACCTGACAATTTCTAACTTTACACCCAAACCGCATACACCATTCCAGTGGCACTCAGTCTCTACCACTGAATTTAAGCGCAAACAAAACCTGTTGCGGCAAGAATTCCGCCGGATAAAGGGAGTGAAGGTAAATTTTACCGATGTCCGCATTTCAGCAATGGAAGATTTTGTGGGAAGAGGCGATCGCACTTTGGGCAAGGTAGTGCGCCGTGCCTGGGAATTGGGTGCAGGTATGGATTCCTGGTATGAAAATTTAGATCAGGCTTTTAGTGCTTGGGGGTCTGCGATCGCCCAAGCCGATCTAGACTGGAAATACCGCCAAGTAGAAAATGGCGAATGGAATTTGTTTCACGCACAAGATCACAAGAGATCGGGAGATGAGGAAAATACCCAACTCCTCACTCCTGTACAGACGCGATTAATCGCGTCTCTCCCCACTCAGACGCGATTAATCGCGTCTCTCACCACTCCCCACTCCCTCGATATTCCCCTTCCTTGGGATCACATTGATACCGGAATTGACAAAAAGTGGCTCCAAGAAGACTTGCAACGCGCCCTAGAAGCCGCAATTGTCCCTGACTGCTCTTTTGAAGGTTGTTCTCACTGTGGTGTCTGTGGCACCGACTTTGGGCATAACGTCGTAATTGAATCACCTGCTATCCCAAAATTCGCTGGCGAATTTGTCCCCAACACAACTAAGGCACAAAGACTGCGAGTTTGGTTTGGGAAACAGGGTAATATGGCTTTGATCAGCCATCTGGATTTAATCCGTCTGTTTGACCGAGTTGTGCGGCGAGCTGGCTTGCCAATCGCTTTCACTGGTGGGTTTCATCCAATGCCGCGAATTTCTCTAGCAACTGCTTTGGCTTTAGGGGCTACTAGCAGTGGTGAAATTGCAGATTTTGAGTTAACTGTGCCAGTGGCAGTTGATGCTTTCCGAGAACAGTTGGCTCGTGAAATGCCCACAGACATACCTATATATAATGTGGAGCAGATAGATTTAAAAGCTAGTGCCGCTACCCAACTGCTAGAGTCCGCAGAGTATTTGATTACTGTAGCAGCACTTGAAGAAGCAACACCTATACAATGGCAAGACTGGATTGATACAATCAAAGCAAAAGAAGAACTTTGGTACGAGCACACAACTAAGTCAGGCAAGAGCCAGTTAATAAATCTGCGCGATCGCTTATTTGAACTGGAATTAGTAGAAACCCACAATAGCATTACAGAATCTATATCATCTGTGATCCGTTATCTAGGTAGCTATCGCCCGGACGGTTTGCTGTTGCGTCCCGAACAAATCCTGTTTATGCTAGAGGCAGTGGCTAGTGGAGAATTTCAACTCCTGCACATCCACCGCAATCGGCTAATTTTAAGGGTATAATCCCTGTAGGGCAGCTTGCTAGTAGTTGTCCTAACATGGCACATCGGAGAAATTGATTTTTAGCAAGGTTGCGTTAGAATGGGGTGAAGAGAAATTTTCTGGCGCTGCATTGAATTAGCTGGTTCACTACCCTGGTATTCAGGGGGCGAAAGCATACATATTAGAGTGCAACTTCTAAGATTTTATCCCAGATAAACAAAAGGCAGATTAAAGAACGTACACTCTCTCTATAGCTACCTTGTGAATCAGTAACTAACAGCAGGCTCGGTTAGCTTCTCTAAATCCATGCTTTTTAAACAACTGCTGAGTGTCTAATCCAGAGTAGTGCCTAAGAGCTAGTGCATTATTTTTCTAGAGTTGAAGCAACTGCCGTCGGTTATGCCGACTTGTAGACGTTCACAAACGCGCAAAGCGCGGCTTGGCTTAGGCTAGAGCGGCTTCAAGGTAGGGTAGCAGCTGGCGTTGCTGAGTATAACCCTAAGGATAAATCCGGGGAATGGAAAATAGAAATAGTTTCATTTTCTTAACGACTTCAGTAGGTTACTCTCAAATGAAGCGTCCTGAGTTAAAAGCTGACTCAGGATTGAGAACTTTCAACTCAGAACTCTCTTGATTGAGAGTATTGCATCATGAATCAACCACTGACGGTTGATTCTAATTGCTAATATGCAGCCGTTCTGGAATAATCAGCCGTGGAAAGGCTCTTAAGAGCGCCAATAGCTATTTAACTTAGAAGCTCAGGTTTGCGATTTTTATTACCAGTAGCACCTTTTAAAGGTTGTAGGGACAACAAAGGTATAACAAACCTCCAGACCTATTGGTGCTGCCAGTTTTTGAGGAAATTGAATGCCAAAACAAATTATCATCGCGGAGCAGCACCAAATTGCTGCGGTTTTTTCTGAAGATCAAATACAGGAACTTGTTGTTGCTACAGGTCATCATCAAATAGGTGATATCTACTTAGGAGTAGTAGAAAACGTATTGCCTGGGATAGATGCAGCTTTTGTCAATATTGGCGACCCAGAGCGCAACGGTTTTATTCACGTTACCGACTTAGGGCCATTGAAGCTAAAGCGTACCGCAGCGGCAATTACAGAACTACTAGCACCACAGCAGAAAGTTTTGGTGCAAGTAATGAAAGAGCCAACGGGGACAAAAGGGCCCAGGCTTACGGGTAACATAACCTTACCCGGACGCTACGTAGTACTGATGCCCTATGGTAGGGGCGTAAATTTATCCCGACGGATTAAAAGTGAAAGTGAACGCAACCGCTTGCGGGCGCTGGCGATTTTGGTCAAACCGGCGGGAATGGGTTTGCTCGTGCGTACAGAAGCCGAAGGCAAACCAGAAGAAGCGATTATGGAAGATTTGGAGTTGCTGCAAAAGCAATGGGAGGCTATTCAGCAGGAAGCGCATTCCACCCGTGCTCCAGCACTGCTCAACCGGGATGATGACTTTATCCAGCGCGTATTGCGGGATATGTATGGCGCGGATGTAAATCGGATTGTCGTGGATTCCAGTACTGGTTTGAAGCGCGTGAAGCAGTACTTGCAGAACTGGAGTGGAGGTCAAACACCGCAAGGATTGTTAATAGACCATCATCGCGATCGCTCCCCAATTTTAGAGTATTTCCGCATCACTGCCGCTATTCGAGAAGCTCTGAAACCGAGAGTAGACCTACCTTCTGGAGGTTACATCATCATTGAGCCGACAGAGGCATTAACCGTAATCGATGTTAACTCAGGTTCCTTCACGCGATCGGCAACAGCTAGAGAAACAGTTTTGTGGACAAACTGCGAAGCTGCTACAGAAATTGCTCGCCAGTTGCGTCTACGGAATATCGCCGGGGTGATTGTCGTTGATTTTATTGATATGGAATTGCGACGTGACCAACTGCAAGTTCTCGAACACTTTAATAAAGCACTCAAAGCAGACAAAGCTCGTCCCCAGATTGCCCAACTCACCGAACTGGGTTTAGTAGAATTGACCCGCAAGCGTCAGGGTCAAAACATTTACGAATTGTTTGGTGAAACTTGCCCCACCTGTGGCGGTTTAGGACATACGGTGCGTCTGCCTGGAGAAATCGAAAACCGATTACCAATACCAGCAGAAACGCCAGAGCGTGAGCGTTTTATATCCCTACCTCACCGAGAACCACGTCAACCATCTGCCCGCATCCCGGAACCACGAGAAACCTATGATGGATTTGGGGAAGCATTTGACGGCGACTCGGAATTGAGTAACCTAAATCTGATCAATCATCCTAGTTATCAAGAACTTAATGATAATAAGCGTCGTACCCGCACTCGCCGCAGTCGAATTGGCATCAATGGCTTAAACGGGAAAGATGAAGCTCGGGTTGTTGCCAATCCCCTGGCTTTTGTCAACGAGCCAGACTTAGACCTTGATGTGGAACCAGAACTAGGAGTTGCACCAGAGATCCCCTCACCCACACTTGGTAAACCAGGTTGGAGTGAAAGAGTAGAGCGCACTGTAGAGCGCACTAAAGTTATCAAGGCAGAGCCAGTTAAACCAGTGGTAGAACCACCGGAGATTAGAACTGTAGAAATGAGCCTCCAGGAACAGGATATGTTTGCCTTGATGGGAATATCTCCTTTGGTGAAGTTAGAGCAAGAGGTTAAAAATACCAAATCTGTGATTATTAACGTGATTCAGCCTGGTCAATTACCAACGACTCCAACTGAATCAACCTCAGAATCAACTATCGCCCAAAAAGTAACACCTGAAATAACCGCTATTGCTCAAAAAGCAACACCTGAAATAACCGCAAGCAAGATACCAGCACCAAAAGTTATTGAACCAGAACAAAAATCTTTGATAGAAGAGACAACTGAAGCATCGGAGTTGACTGTGAATCCTTCGGGACGTTTGTCTGCGAAAGCCTCTGCCGCTAACGCGATCGCAGATGAAAGTGACGCGAACAGCACCTTTGCCGCCAACGCGATCGCAGATGAAAGTGACGCGAACAGCGCCGCTACTGCCAGCCGTCGCCGCCGCCGCCGTTCCTCAGCGATCGAGGATAATTAATTTGCTTTATGGTAGAAACGTCGCCAGCACCCTTGGAACAATCCAGTTGGCTGGAATTTTCTACCTTGTCAGGGATTCCAGGGTTGATTGCAGGTGTGGATGAAGTCGGGCGAGGCGCTCTATTTGGCCCTGTGGTGGCGGCAGCAGTGATCCTACCAGATCATGCTTTGCCAATACTGATGGCAGCTAAAATTAAAGACAGTAAAAAGTTGTCTAGTTCTCGTAGAACTCAGCTAGCGCAGCAAATTTCTGGGCTGGCTATAGATTGGAAAATTGGGTTTGCTTCTACTGCCGAAATTGACAAGATAAATATTTTGCAAGCGACGCTGTTAGCAATGAAGCGGGCTGTGCTGAAGTTAAAGGTACAGCCTGCACTTTGCTTGATTGACGGTAATCAGTCAATCAAAGACTTACTACTGCCGCAACAAACAATAGTTAAAGGGGACGAGCGATCGCTCGCTATTGCCTCTGCTAGTATTGTCGCTAAAGTTTGGCGTGACGAATTGGTACTGCGTCTAGCATTAAAATACCCTATGTACAACCTGGAGCGTAACAAGGGTTATGGTAGCCAGCAGCATTTGCTGGCTTTACAACAATACGGGCCTTCGCCCCTGCATCGTCAGTCTTTTCGTCCTTGCCAAATCAAACGGCTGAGTGTTGAGTGATTAAATAATTACTCAGCATTCAGGATTGGTAATTCAGTACTATCACCGTCAAGTCCTCTATCTTTGGTTTGTGATATCACCCAGTAGCGATAATCCGCCAAAAGTTGATTTAATAACCGTTGCTTGACTGACAACAGCACGCTTTTGAGCAAACCATTGCCTGTAGCTTCTAAAATCGGCTTAGGAGTGAAGGAAAATGGCGGTGGAAAATCCACCAGCACTTCTAAATCAGCCCTTCCTTGGAGGCGAGTGCCAGTGCTAAACTCTTTGGGAGACAAATGCCCTTTTAAATTGAGGGCAAAGCGCTGGTTAATATACTCGAAACCCAGTATTTCACAGCCTAGCGATCGCAAATAAATAACTCCATTTGATTCCGCCCACACTCTCATGTCTACAGTAGGTTGAATACTTAGTGACATAAAACTTAGCGGACGCATTTTCAAGCGAAATACCTCCTCAGAAAGTTGCTCAATCCGGCTGTTGTCAGCCAAAGCTTTAACCAAACGTTGAGGCTGACGCAAGTAGTGCTGAATAGGAATAGGCTGCTCTGGAACAGCAATTTCTACTGATTGGGAGGCAGTAAACTTGGTAGCCATGAATAGAAGGAAGTAATTGTTTGATATTTCTATTATTGATTAATTTATTATGTTTATTTTTTTTAATTTAGTTTATATTAGACTAGCAATTTCAACAAGAATTCCATCCAAATCACGGACATAAGCCACTGTTTGTCCCCAAGGCTTAACTTTGGCATCTACAACAACCACAGCACCAGCTTCTATGGCCTGCGACAAAGCTGCTGCTATATCGTCTGTTACAAAACCAACCTCAATACCAGCAGGTAGATTTAACAGACTGTTTTCTTGGAATCCTTGGGGAAGGTTAGATTTTGCAAGTTCATTTGAGGCAAAAGCCAGAGTTGTTCCACCCGTTTCCATCTCGGCGTATTGTTTGCTCTCGTGAATAAACTGCTGTTTTAGTCCGAACGCCTTTTCATAAAAAGCGACCGACTGGGCAACATCCTTTACATAGAGAATTGTGTAGGAGAACTTCATAATATTTACTTCTCACTTAAATAACCACTGAAATAAAATAGTACATTTGCTCTATTTGGTCAAGCCCCCACCGTTGAACAGTGACAAATTGTATAATTACGCCACCTAAAAAAACGGTACGCAATCAAAGGAATTAAGTTCAACCAATATTCTCGATCAATAAAGAAAGGCTGGGTTTAGCCACGATATAGTCTATAAATTGAACAGATAACTAATAAACACCATGACTTTATCGATCGCACATTTAGGGCCTCCCGGCACTTACACAGAACAAGCAGCTGTTCTTTATGTCAACTGGTTGAGCAAAAGTACGGGAATTGAAGCTATATTATGCCCTTATCCCACCATTTCTCAATCACTCCACGCCGTTGCTGATGGCCAAGCCCACTTGGCTGTTGTACCAGTAGAAAATTCTATTGAAGGGAGTGTTACCACAACACTGGATACACTCTGGCAGTTGGACAGTTTGCGAATTCAGTTGGCTTTGGTATTACCCATTGCCCATATGTTAATTTCCTGCGCGTCTAATTTAGATAGGATTAAAACTGTTTACTCTCACCCGCAAGCTTTGGCACAATGTCAGCGATGGTTAGAGCGGTTTCTCCCGACTGTACAGATTATTCCCAGCAATTCCACAACCGAAGCACTACAGCGATTAGAGCAAGACACAACAACGGCAGCGATCGCTTCAAGTAGAGCTGCTCAACTCTACAAATTGCCCATACTTGCTAGTAACATTAACGACTCTCCAGAAAACTTTACTCGTTTTTGGGTAGTAAGTCAGGGTGAGGCGGATGCCGGATACCAGATATCAAAAGTGCCAGCCAGCCATACATCGCTAGCTTTTAGTATGCCTGCCAATGCACCCGGAGCATTGGTCAAACCTTTGCAAATATTTGCTCAGTTAGGGATTAATCTTAGCCGGATTGAATCTCGTCCGACGAAGCGATCGCTAGGCGAATACTTGTTTTTCATGGATTTAGAAGCGGATGCCAACGAAGCACAAATGCAATCTGCTTTAGCAGAATTAACTATCCACACAGAGATTTTAAAAATTCTTGGCGCTTACAATGTTTTGCCGATCAGTGCTGTTACTTGATAAATTAGGAGTTAGAAATTAGATGTTAAGAGTTAGGAGTTATCATTTAGGATTTAGGAGTTATCAGTTAGGGAATATAAATTATAAGTTCTCAATCTTTTATTTTTTGTTATTTCTTCCTAACTCCTGTACAGACGCGATTAATCGCGTCTCTCCTCACTCCTGTACAGACGCGATTAATCGCGTCTCTCCTAACTCCTCACTTTTCATTAAATGTGTCTTTGAGAACAGCGCGAGCTGCCAAGTGATTCCGAGTAGAAGTTAAAATTTCTGCTTCTCGCTCTAGACGAGTTGCAGTATCTTGCATTTCTAGCAACAACTGCTGCTCTGCCGCGACACCATAAAGATTACTGGCTACCCAATAAGATAGCTCTGTTGGTAAGTCAGGCAAATCTTCTGGCAGTTCGATATTTTGTTCGGTTAATTTGGCTGACAGACGCACAACATCTCGCAGTAGTTGTTCTACTTCAGTTGATAAAGGTCGCAAATCTTTAATCGGTGGTTGGTCTTCAATCCACTCAACTAAGCCAACGCGGTATGGTTTTTCACGAACATACTCTAATACACGAAATCTTTGCTGCCCTAAAGTCATCATCTTGATCCGATCATCTGGCAGTCGCTGGTGATGAACGATTTCTGCACAGCAACCAGTGTTTGCAATTGTACCTTTAACAGGATCGACCATCAAAACACCGAACCTGCGATCGCTTGACAAAATCGTGTTCATCATGATTCGGTAGCGAAATTCAAAGATGTGCAGGGGCAATGGCCTAGTAGGAAACAGAACTACTTCGGGTAACGGGAACAGAGGTAGTTCACGAACTGCAATTTTAGAAGATGATGTCATTGTTACCTTGGTATAAACTTAATCTTTAAAATTTATTTTTCTCTGCTTTTCCCGTATTTTGTCTACATTCTATCATTTGTTTCCTAGCTAAAGAAAAGCCCTGAGATATATTTCTTCAGGGCTATGTAAATATTAATACTAATGTTATTAGTCGTTTGTCCTACCCTGCTGTAAGCCGCTGGCATGTGGATGTTATTTGCCTGAGTATTAATGACTAATGACCAATGACCAATTAAAGTTTGACTTCGATATCCACACCCGATGGTAAATCCAATTTCATCAGGGCATCAATAGTTTTAGAAGAGGGCTGATAAATGTCAATAATCCGGCGATGAGTACGGGTTTCAAAGTGTTCCCGTGAATCTTTATCTACGTGAGGCGATCGCAGCACACAATAGATCCGGCGTTTTGTGGGTAAAGGAATTGGGCCTATGGCTGTAGCGTTGGTGCGGTTAGCTGTGTCTACAATCTTCTCGCAAGATGTATCTAATAAGCGCCTGTCAAAGGCTTGTAAGCGGATTCTAATCTTCTGCTGCTGTAGAGTTGCCATCTTTAGTTTTCCAGGTTCTGCGTAATTAGGGGATGTAGTTAGAGGGTAAAGATTACAGGGTAAAGGTTACAGAAAACTATCACCTGTCCCCTGTAACCTATTACCTTATTTATAGAGGGAAGAGAAAGGAGCAGAGAGGCATTATACCATCTCTGCTCCTTTGTTATGAGCCAAAAGGTGCTACTTCAGAATTTTGGAGACTACACCAGCACCGATGGTGCGACCACCTTCGCGGATAGCGAAGCGCATTCCTTGTTCAATAGCGATCGCGTTGATCAATTCTACTGTCATCTTGATGCGATCGCCTGGCATCACCATTTCCGCTTCACTACCATCATCGGAGGTGAAAGCTTTGATGGTACCAGTTACATCGGTTGTCCGCACGTAGAACTGGGGGCGGTAGCCGGAGAAAAATGGAGTCTTCCGACCACCTTCTTTTTCCGTTAGGACGTACACTTCACCTTCAAATTGCAGGTGAGGTTTAATTGAACCAGGTTTAGCAATTACCATACCCCGTTCAATATCAGCCTTCTGGATACCCCGGAGGAGTACGCCTGCATTGTCCCCAGCCATACCTTGGTCGAGACTCTTCTTGAACATTTCAATACCAGTTACGGTAGTGGCGCGAGTATCTCTGATACCCACTAGTTCAACGTTATCGCCGACTTTGACTATACCCCGTTCAATCCGACCAGTGGCGACAGTACCACGACCTGTGATGGAGAATACGTCTTCTACAGCCATCAGGAAGGGCTTATCAACATCCCGCTCAGGAGTGGGGATGAAAGAATCCACAGCGTCCATCAATTCGTAGATTTTATCTACCCAAGGATTCTCACCACGTTGGGTCTTGGGATTCTTGGCCATTGCTTCAAGAGCTTGCAGACCAGATCCTTTGACAATGGGAATATCATCGCCAGGGAAATCGTAGCTGGAAAGCAGTTCTCTAAGTTCTAGTTCTACTAATTCTAAGAGTTCTGGGTCATCCATCAAGTCTTCCTTATTCAAGAAGACAACCAGACTGGGAACGCCCACCTGTTTTGCCAACAGGATGTGTTCACGGGTTTGGGGCATCGGGCCATCGGTAGCAGCTACTACGAGGATGCCACCATCCATCTGAGCAGCGCCGGTGATCATGTTCTTCACATAGTCGGCGTGTCCAGGGCAGTCTACGTGAGCATAGTGCCGACTAGCGGTTTCATACTCAACGTGAGCGGTATTGATGGTAATACCCCGTGCCTTTTCTTCTGGCGCGTTATCGATTTGATCGTAGCCCTTAGCTATAGCTTGACCCATAGCCGCCAAGGTCATAGTGATGGCTGCTGTTAACGTGGTTTTACCGTGGTCAACGTGGCCAATAGTACCGATATTGATGTGGGGTTTATTCCTTTCAAACTTTGCGCGTGCCATGAATGCTCATTTCCTTATTTTAACTAAGCGTTCCCTTTGCTTTTAGCAATGATAGTTTCAGCTACGCTGCGAGGCACCTCTTCGTAGTGGCTGAACTCCATCGTGAAGATACCCCGACCTTGCGTCTTCGACCGGATATCAGTGGCGTAGCCAAACATGGTCGCCAGTGGAACTTTGGATGCGACCTTAGCGAGTCCCTGTTCGGTGCTTTGGCTTTCAATCTGCCCTCGGCGGGAGATGAGGTCGCCAATGACGTTCCCGATATAGTCTTCAGGAACTTCAACTTCAACTTTCATCATAGGCTCTAAGATGACGGGTGAAGCTTTCAGCACAGCCTCTTTCATCGCCATTGAGCCAGCGATTTTGAAAGCCATTTCTGAAGAGTCTACATCGTGGTATGACCCATCAATTAGCGTCGCTTTGACGTCAATCAACGGATATCCAGCTAGAACACCGGATTCGCAGCTTTCTTTCATTCCTTGTTCTGCGGGGCCAACGTACTCTTTAGGTACTGTACCACCGGCAATTTTGGAGACGAATTCAAAGCCAGTACCGGGTTCTCCAGGTTCCAAATTGATCACAACGTGACCGTATTGACCTTTACCACCACTTTGACGGATGAATTTGCCCTCAACTTTGTTCACAGCTTTCCGAATTGTTTCTCGGTAAGCTACTTGTGGCGCACCTACATTCGCTTCCACCTTGAATTCTCGTAACATCCGGTCTACTAGAATTTCTAGGTGTAGCTCTCCCATCCCCGCGATCACGGTTTGGTTTGTTTCCGGATCGACGCGGACACGGAAGGTGGGGTCTTCTTCTGAGAGAGATTGCAGAGCCTTGGATAGTTTATCCATGTCGTTCTTGGTTTTGGGTTCAACCGCCACCGAGATTACAGGCTCAGGAATGAATAGGGATTCCAGAATTACTGGCGATGCATCATCACAGAGCGTGTCACCTGTCAAGGTGTCTTTCAATCCCAGAGCTGCTCCCAAATCCCCGGCTCGCAGTTCATCGACATCTTGTCGGTCATCTGCCTTCATTAGAACTAGGCGGGAAACCCGTTCTTTTTTATTCTTACTAGCGTTGAGGACGTAGCTGCCCTTTTTCAGGACACCAGAATAAACGCGAACAAATGTGAGGCGACCGTAAGGGTCAGCCATAATCTTGAATGCCAGAGCCGCTAGGGGTTCGTTGTCATCAGCCCGCCGCTCAACAGGCTCGCCATTCGGCAATAAGCCTTGAATTGGCGGTACTTCACTTGGCGCTGGCAGGTAATCTACAACGGCATCCAGCATCAGCTGCACGCCTTTGTTCTTGAATGCTGAACCGCAAAGTACTGGTACAATTTTCCCCGCAATTGTGCCTTTACGCAGGGCAGTCCGAACTTCCTGTTCTGTAAGTTCTTCGCCATCGAAGTACTTAGCCATCAGAGCATCATCGGTTTCTGCTGCCGCTTCTATTAGCTTGGTGCGGAATTCGTCTACCTGCGCTTGCAATTCTTCCGGGATATCGGTTTCCTGGATATCGGTTCCTTGGTCATTTGCGTAAATATACGCACGTTGCCGTACTAGGTCAACGATACCTTGGAAGTCGTTTTCACTACCAATTGGTAGTTGAATGGCGATCGCATTCGCCCGCAGGCGATCGCGGATTTGCTCGTGAACCTTATAAAAGTTCGCTCCAGTGCGATCCATCTTGTTGATAAAGGCTATCCGAGGAACTTTGTAGCGTTCTGCTTGACGCCACACTGTCTCAGACTGCGGTTGCACGCCGCCCACAGAACAAAATACTGCGATTACACCATCCAACACGCGCATGGAACGCTCAACTTCAATTGTGAAGTCTACGTGACCTGGAGTATCGATAATGTTAATTTGATGATCTTTCCAACTGGTACTGATAGCAGCAGCAGTAATAGTAATTCCCCGCTCCCGTTCCTGCTCCATCCAGTCTGTGACGGCAGTTCCTTCATGAACTTCGCCAATTTTATGAATTATCCCAGAGTAAAATAATATTCTCTCTGTTGTTGTTGTTTTGCCCGCATCTATATGCGCCGCAATACCAATGTTGCGTACTTTATCTAGCGGGATCGTGCGTGCCACAGCTGCCTCCTATAGTTTTTGCCTCATGATATCTTGTATATTACTCTTTGTTAAGATTCTATACTTTTAGGGAAAACCGTCTTTTTTTGTAAATCCACGATATAACGCTTCGGGAGGGCGATATATCGCTTTTCTACTTAGTAACGATAGTGGGCAAATGCCTTGTTTGCTTCCGCCATCCGGTGCGTTTCTTCCCGTTTCCGAATGGCATTGCCAGTTTCATTGGCAGCATCCATTAACTCATTTGCCAGTTTGCTTGCCATTGTGCGGCCTGGTCTAGACCTGGAATACTGCACTAACCAACGCAGTGCTAGGGTAGTGCCCCGTTCTGTACGCACTTCCATTGGTACTTGGTAGGTTGCTCCGCCAACTCGCCGAGCTTTTACTTCTACTAAAGGCGTGGCATTTCGCACTGCTCTTTCAAAGGTTTCTAAGGCAGCGTTACCAGTGCGTTCCTCAATAGTTTTCAATGCTTCATAAACAATCCGTGCGGCAAGTGATTTCTTGCCATGACGCATGATCCGCCTGATAATCATGCTCACAAGGCGACTGTTATATACGGAGTCAGACGGAACTGGGCGCCTTTGAATAACACCACGACGAGACATACTTCACCTTTAATTCGGAATTGGCAACGAAATTATATGCTATCAGACACCGGAAACTAAAAGCTGTGGAACCCAACCCTCAGACTTTTTCAATTTTGTTTCGACTGTTGCAGCAAGGCTGACCTATTAACTGCCAATTTTGGATTAGAGTTTTGGTAGATGTTCCGACCACAAGGATTGGAAAAAATCAAAAGTCTGTAAGCCTCATCCCCTTGTGGGTTCGACCCATCCAAAACCGCAAATCTAAAATCTAAAATTCATTGACTTGCTACCTGCAACTAAATACTCAAGGCGACACGATTCTAAACCTTAATGTCCAGATTAGAATTCTGCTGTGGGTTACAGCGTTCTCCTCAGAACTTCTACACTTGCTCGCTTAGTGTAGGTGTAGCTTGCTTGATTTTTTTAAACACACTTGAGCAGCTTTCATAACTGCTTTTAGAACTATAGACCTGATAGTTTTTTTGTCCTTGGGCGCTTCTAAGGTAGACGATTAACCGTGTTGGGTGCGATTAATCGCCTAATCCTATTTTTTCGCTTCTTTGGGACGCTTGGTTCCATACTTGGAACGCCCTTGTTTGCGGTCTTTAACTCCGGCTGTATCTAGGGTGCCACGGATAATGTGGTATCTCACGCCTGGTAGATCCTTTACCCGACCGCCACGAATCATCACAACTGAGTGTTCTTGTAAGTTGTGACCAATGCCTGGAATGTAGGCTGTGACTTCAAATCCAGAGGTAAGTCTGACTCTTGCTACTTTGCGTAGAGCTGAGTTAGGCTTTTTTGGTGTGGTCGTGTATACTCTGGTACAAACTCCCCGACGTTGGGGACATTGTTTCAGAGCCGGTGACTTGGTTTTCTGACGCGCTTGTTCGCGCTCGTTACGTATTAGCTGCTGTATTGTTGGCATGAGTTACAGCGCGTAAAGCTGCTTATGGTCTAAGTTTTAACAAATCCTGATTATATCGTTTTTTACAGTTTTATGTCAATCATTATTTTTCCTTAATCATTGGCAAACGATCAGTAATTAAGGACTATTGACTAGTTGTCAAGAAGGAATTGCCACAGCCACAGGTAGCGATCGCCTGGGGATTGTGGAAGCGAAAACCACCACCCATTAAGTCTTCTGAATAATCCACCCTCAAACCGTTGAGGTAATTTAAGCTTGCTTTATCTATGACTACTTGAATCTCATCCAAGTCCAAAACCTGGTCGCCAACTTTTATTGCTTTATCGAAGGACATATCATAAAAGAACCCAGAACAACCACCTGGTTTTACTGCCAATCGAAACAATACATTTGGCTGCTGCTTGGACTTTATTCGCCCAATCTCACTGGCGGCTGCTTGACTCAGATGAATCATGGAACTTGTTTTTTGTAATTGAATACCCCATCTTGATTTTACAGATGGGTTGACAGTCGCTATCTCTCTATGCCAAATTATCGAACCCATGAGCGCGATCGCTATTACTACATTTATAGCACTAACATGCTTCAGTCCCCACCTTGACTAGGTAGGGACTTCTGGGGTGCAGTGGTTCACAAAGACAGTTTGCCCAAAAATTTATTTAGTTTTGGGATTAGAGCTTTAATAGCTTTCTTTTGATTTTAATCTTTGGTACGGGCATAGTCATCTTGGTAGCGAATAATATCATCTTCTCCCAAGTATTCGCCATTTTGCACTTCAATCAACACCAAGGGGATGACGCCAGGATTCTCTAAACGATGAGATGTACATTGGGGTACATAGGTTGACTCATTATTGCTCAGTAGTACTTCTTTCTCGCCACAAGTTACCCTAGCTGTACCAGAGACAACAATCCAATGTTCACTGCGGTGGTGGTGCATTTGTAGACTGAGGCGATGTCCGGGCTTAACTTCGATGCGCTTGATTTTGTATCCGCGCCCTTCTTCCAAAACTGTAAAAGCACCCCAAGGACGTAACTCAGTTGCAGCAACGCCTCTGGAAGTGATGGCTGGAGGTAGGTGTAGAGTGTCAGTCTGTGTAGTTTCTTGATATCGAGCCATAGTTACCTCATTTGGAGACATAACAAACCGTTGGTACTCTTAACTATTGATAAAAAATCTGGCGCTATCTTGCAACGTTAAAAATCAGCAATTTTGTGACACCTTGATAAACATAGCAAAATCAGACGTTATGGTGTAAATCATCACTACTAAAACTCTTGTATCTACACTAAGTCTTCATCAAGCAAAATGACAGCTTGTTCTAAACTTTAAAAAAGGATAGGGCATTGGGCAGAATAATTTTAAATTTTGGATTTTGGATTTTGGATTTTGGATTGAACAATCTAAAATCTAAAAGACGCTCGTTCGCCAAGGCGTGCCGTAGACTCGCTAACGCAAATCCCAAATTGAGGGGGTATAGGATATGGGTAATTAAAAGACTTTTCTATTCCCTACTCCCTGATTATCGTGGTTTCAAGAAAATACCAATGCCGTTATGAACACGAGCAGCGGTACTAGGCGATCGGTCGAGTAGTTGTCCTCCTAAGTAAAGGCTGGTAGAACTACCACCGTCCAAATTTAGGGCATCCACACAGCCCATGAGTTGCATCAATTGGGCATGTTCCGCCAAATTAGGGCCATAACCGCCGACACGATTGTGGACAGCAGTAATCATCAGTGTGCCTGTTGCCGTTGTGCAAATACCGCTCCGAATAGCCTTTTCTGCAATAAAGGCATTGCTGAATTTTTCGGCTTTGGCATCGAGGACAATTTGACGATTTTGGACTAATAGCGGCCCCGCTCCGATAATGTAGGGATAACGACTAAAATCAGCCGGAGCAGTGGCGCTGGAAATACTTACTGCACTTCCAATAGGTAGCTGTGAGGCAGCAGTAACAGCGTTGGCGCGTAAGGTTAGTAGATAGCCATCTTGAGGAATGGGAACCACCGTCCCACCAACTTTGCCGCCTGGTAACTGATTAGTAATTTGGTCTTTCTGTACCACGAGGATAATTTCGTTGTCTGTCAGGGGCGTGTAAGTTGATCCCCAAACTGGGGTGTAACGAGCAATGCCGCTCTGGATATAGCCACTGTTGAGAAATAGAATTGGTAGGCGCTGGTTATTTGCCGTGATTAAAGTTTCTTCCAAGGTGAGACGACCGAAGTAAAATTGGCCAGAATCATTCCAAGCGATCGCACCCCGGTTAAGAATGGGGCCTGATAACCACTGACTATCCCGACGAATCGCACCCAATGGCAATCTATTATTGCGGTTAAAATAACCACCGTTAATTCCAGCTACCGCTAAGTAACGTTGTGCTGTTTGAATTAAGGGAGCAGTACCCGCAAGCCCATCAGGACTAGCCCACATAGGTTTCAACGTTAGCCCAAATTTGCGGGGATTAACTTCTAACCAAACCACCGGAAAGCGTTCTGTGCCTAAGTTGACATAATGCTGTCGCCAGCGCAATCCTGGGGCCCAAGTAATATCTCGTTCTTCTAGAGGATCGGGTCGAATATCAATAATCAGGCGATTGGGACTACCTACAGTACTAACTTGAGGCGATAGACCAAAGGGAACGCTCAGAGAAATAATGGTTTGGTTTTTCACCACCTCCACTTGTTGAATCAGTGGTTCAGGGGCTGGTGCTGGTGCTGGTAGTATTGGTTGTGTTGGTGTCGCTGGTGATAATTGTTTAAGCAGGTTTGGCAGCAATATTGGTGGTGCTACTGTTGGTGCTGGTGGCTGGGGGGTATAGCGTTCTATCAAAACGGGATCGGCTATTCCATCCAGGGTAACTGTCCACTCTCGATTTGGCGGTGTAGTGGATTTGGGGGTTGGTGTATCTTGATCGGAGGATGGAGGTTGAATTTTTTTAACAGCTGACCCTTGTGCAACTTGCCAGGGAGTTGGATAATCTAAATTGACAAGAATCCGAGCCTGTTGCAAAGGGGCACTCGCGGATGGAGGTTCCTGGCTCTGAACAATATTTGTGATTTGCGCCTTTGGAGTAGCAATCATCAAAATGTTGCCATTGGTTTGGATTTGCCATCCTGATGTTTGAGCAAAATTAGTAATATCCAGATAGCGATATGCTCCTAGTAGCCTGGTGGCTAAAACCAGTGGCGTTGTCACCGATGAAAACCACTGTATTGGTTGCTTCGCTGAATTACTACTGTTTAAGAAATTTACTCCAATTAATTGCCTAAATACCCCATCACTGAGATGAGTTGTCACCTGACCAGATTTTCCAGGTCGCTGTAACCAAGTTCCTGGTAAAGTACGACCATTGAGGGAAATTTGATTACCAGAGGATACCACGCCTGTTAAAGGAGGTGCAGGTGACTGGGAGGTAAGCCTTGGTATTGGTTTGGTGTTTTTCAGAGACTCCTGGGCGTTGGTAGCACAGGTAGTAGTTAAGCACAGTACTGTTAAAAGTATTGGTGACACAGTAGCCCAGAAAAATCTGCGTTCGGCGTTGGCGTTCGCGCAGCGTCTCGTAGAGAAGCCATCGCTAATAAGGGAAATAGCACTGGGGTATTGTTGTTGGCAACAATTCGGCATTTTTACCATAATTCACTAGGTACTTTTGAAAACTATCACCCAAGGTATAAACTAACTAAATTATTTGGAAATATAAAAAAAATATGACTTTATTTTTGAAAATACATGGTATTATATACATTGGCTAGCTATCTCTTTTAGACATCAAGAAATTTAGACGCTAAAGCCACTGCAATCAAGTGTTTTAACTGGCACTAATTATAACCACACTATACACGGTAGTCTTGGTTATCAAAACTAGATTAAGATATTCAATCCTTACTGAACGTTGCTAGTGTTGCTACTTCAGTAAGGTCTAGTTAATAGTAAGACATGTAGCAACTGGTAAGCAGCAAAACTCCAGACAACAACAAAAATATTTGGGAATTGTCAAATGGGTATATATTGTAATACGCTGAATTTATTGCCGGATCAGGATGAGTTTGGCTTAAAAGCATAAGAGAGCGTTCAGTTTTAGTTTTGTTTCAGGTGAGCCGAAATAGGCTCTGTGAGTAGCTACCGTGCATCTGGAAAAAGGGAATTGAGAAAATACTTAGTTTCACAATATAAAAAAGAAACTGTCAGGGCAAAAATCATGTCTTGGCGGAGGTAGCTTGTCTAACACCGCATAAATACATAAATAACACGCAGCTATTTTAACACGGGTGAACTAATAAAGTAAAACCGAAGTTAAAATTTTTTTTCCCTAAATTTCGGTGCTTATATATTTCTCACATCGCTGAATTTAGAAATTTATTCCATAAGTAGTGGCAAAATTGATAACTCAATACTTCAGGAACAGGGTATGAATAATCAACCGATGAATCAAGACCAGAAAATCACAGCGAATATAAACTCAAGAGATACCTATCAGGGGCAAAAGTGGTTAGTAGAAGAACGAGATGCCTGTGGTGTCGGTTTTATTGCTCATCGTCAGAATCATACCAGCCACGAAATTGTAGGAAAAGCCTTAGCTGCTTTAACCTGCTTAGAACACCGGGGAGGTTGTAGCGCTGATCAAGACTCTGGTGATGGTGCTGGAGTATTGACAGCTATCCCTTGGGAGTTGTTCCAAGAAGACTTTGCTAAAAAGGGGAAGGAATTTCCATCCACCAATAATATAGCTGTGGGGATGATATTTCTACCACAAGACAAGGAAGCAGCACAAAAAGCTAGGACGACAGTTGAGCAAGTAGCTACCGAAGAAAAATTGATTGTACTGGGTTGGCGAGTAGTGCCAGTGCAATCTGATTTATTGGGGGTACAAGCAAGAGAAAATCAACCCCAGATTGAACAAGTTTTGTTAGCTTCTGTTGACAAAAGCGGCGATGAATTGGAACGACAGTTGTATATTACCCGCCGCCGAATTAGTAAAGTTGCAACCAATATCTCAGAAGAATTTTATATCTGCTCCTTGTCAAATCGCACAATTGTCTACAAAGGCATGGTGCGTTCCGCTGTATTGGGAGAATTTTATAAAGATTTAAAAAATCCGGTTTACAAAAGCCCCTTTGCTGTCTATCACCGCCGCTTTAGTACCAACACGATGCCCAAGTGGCCTCTAGCTCAACCAATGCGGCTTTTGGGTCACAACGGCGAAATCAATACATTGTTGGGTAACATCAACTGGATGATGGCCCGAGAAGCTAGCCTAAATCATCCTGTATGGGGCGATCGCATCAACGAACTCAAGCCATTAGTTCATATTGATAACAGCGACTCAGCTACCTTAGACAACGTACTGGAATTGCTGGTGTGTTCTGGACGCACTCCCTTGGAAGCTTTAATGATTATGGTTCCAGAGGCTTACCAAAATCAGCCTTCTTTACGTGACTCTCCAGAAATTGTTGATTTCTACGAATATTACAGCGGTCTGCAAGAAGCATGGGACGGGCCAGCACTTTTAGTATTTAGCGATGGCAAAAAAGTTGGTGCAACACTAGATCGTAATGGCTTAAGACCAGCTCGCTACGTGATCACCAAAGATGACTACATTGTCGTAGCTTCCGAAGCTGGTGTAGTGGACTTTCCAGAAGCCGATATTGTCGAGAAAGGTAGACTTGGCCCAGGGCAAATGATTGCCGTGGATTTAGTAAACCAGGAAGTGCTGAAGAATTGGGAGATTAAGCAGCGGATCGCCAAGCAGCACCCTTATGGAGAATGGCTGCAACAGCATCGTCAAGAACTTAAAAAAATTGTCAGTAGTCAGTCGTCAGATGTGAATGGAAATGGACATCTGGCTGCTGAAAATGGTAATGGGCATAGTACAACTGACAAAATTGACAAGCAAACCTTGCTTCAGCGTCAAACTGCCTTTGGCTACACCACAGAAGATGTAGAAATGGTGATTCATCCAATGGCGATCGCAGGTTCAGAGCCGACTTTCTGTATGGGGGATGATATTCCTTTAGCAGTGCTGTCAACAAAACCTCACCTGCTTTATGACTATTTCAAACAGCGCTTTGCTCAGGTGACTAACCCAGCGATCGATCCCCTACGGGAAAAGCTAGTGATGTCTTTGAAAGTCGAACTGGGTGAGCGGGGTAACTTATTAGAACCCAAGCCAGAATATGCTCGGAGATTGAAACTTGAATCGCCAGTGTTAACGGATGCTGAATTAGAGGCGATTAAGCTGTCAGGATTTGCCACAGCCGAGTTGTCAACCCTATTTGCGATCGCCACTGGCCCGGAAGGATTGAAAGCCGCAGTCCAGTCTTTACAAGCACAAGCAGCTGAATCAGTCCGGGCAGGTGCAAAGATTTTAATATTAAGCGACCAGATCCCCCCAACTCCCCTTGATAAGGGGGGCAATAAAGGGATCAGTACAGAATATACCTACATTCCTCCCTTGTTAGCAGTGGGTGCCGTACATCACCACCTGATTCGTGAAGGGTTGCGAATGAAAACATCCCTGATTATCAATACTGCCCAATGCTGGAGTACTCATCACTTTGCTTGTCTGATTGGCTACGGTGCTGGTGCAGTTTGCCCGTATATGGCTTTGGACACGGTGCGTGATTGGTGCATTGATCCCAAAACCCAAAAGTTAATGGCTGTGGAGAAAATTCCAGCCCTCACCGTAGAACAAGCTTTAGGAAACTATCGCAAAGCGGTAGAGTCAGGTTTGCTAAAAATTCTCTCCAAGATGGGAATTTCTCTGCTCTCCAGTTATCAAGCAGCCCAAATATTTGAAGCTATTGGCATTGGTGGGGATTTAATCGAACTAGGATTTCGGGGTACAACTTCCCGCATTGGTGGTTTGAGTATTAGTGAACTCGCTGATGAAGTGCTTTCCTTCCACAGCAAGGCTTTCCCAGAACTGACGACCAAGAAGTTAGAAAACCTCGGCTTTGTGCAGTACCGTCCCGGTGGCGAGTACCACATGAATAGCCCAGAAATGGTCAAGGCGCTGCATAAGGCTCTAGATGGCAAAAGCTACGACCACTACGAAGTTTACAAAAAGCACCTCCAAGGCAGACCAGTAACAGCCTTGCGTGACTTGCTAGACTTCCAAGGCGATCAAACTGCAATTCCTATAGAAGAAGTGGAGTCGGTAGCTGAGATTGTCAAGCGCTTCTGCACAGGTGGCATGTCTTTAGGCGCTTTGTCAAGAGAAGCCCATGAAACTTTAGCGATCGCTATGAACCGCATTGGCGGTAAATCTAACTCTGGAGAAGGTGGCGAAGACCCAGTGCGCTATACAGTTTTAGATGATGTGGACGAGTCTGGTCACTCACCAACCCTACCTCATTTAAAAGGATTGCGGAATGGTGATAAAGCCTATAGCGCCATTAAGCAAATTGCATCGGGACGCTTTGGTGTCACGCCAGAGTATCTAGTCAACGCCAAACAAATTGAAATCAAAATTGCCCAAGGTGCCAAGCCTGGAGAAGGTGGACAGCTACCAGGCCCCAAGGTGAGCCAATACATTGCGATGTTAAGGCGTTCCAAGCCAGGTGTGACGCTGATTTCGCCGCCACCACACCACGATATCTATTCCATTGAAGACTTAGCGCAACTGATTTTTGACCTGCACCAAATTAATCCGAAAGCAAAGGTATCGGTGAAGCTAGTTGCCGAAGTTGGCATTGGCACGATCGCTGCTGGTGTAGCTAAGGCAAACGCTGATATCATCCAGATTTCTGGCCATGATGGTGGTACAGGTGCATCACCACTAAGTTCGATTAAACACGCTGGCTCACCGTGGGAATTGGGCTTAAGCGAAGTGCATCGCGTCTTAATGGAAAATAGCCTGCGCGATCGCGTGATTTTACGCGTAGATGGCGGTATGAAGAGTGGCTGGGATGTGGTAATAGGTGCATTGATGGGCGGTGAAGAATTCGGTTTCGGCTCCATTGCCATGATTGCTGAAGGCTGTATCATGGCGCGAGTTTGCCACATGAATACCTGCCCTGTAGGTGTTGCTACTCAGAAAGAAGAACTCCGCAAACGGTTTACGGGAATACCGGAACAGGTTGTCAACTTCTTCTACTTCATCGCCGAAGAAGTGCGGAGTCTGCTAGCCCGATTAGGTTACCGTTCTTTGTCAGAAATCATTGGACGTGCAGATTTGTTGAAACTGCGCCCAGAGGCAAAACTCACCAAAACGCGATCGCTAAATCTGGACTGTTTACTTCAGTTACCAGATAGCAGAGAAAATCGTAGCTGGTTGCTGCATGAAGAAGTCCACAGCAACGGCGTGGTTCTAGATGACAAATTCCTTGCCGATCCCGATATTCAAGCTGCCATTCGCAACCAGTCTACTGTCACCAAGACATACCCTATTGTCAATACTGACAGAACAGTAGGCACAAGATTAGCGGGAGCGATCGCTTCTCAATACGGTGACAGTGGTTTTGAAGGACAAATTAATCTCAACTTTACAGGCAGTGTTGGGCAAAGCTTTGGTGCTTTCAACCTCCCCGGCATAATTCTAACCCTGGAAGGAGAGGCAAACGACTACGTAGGTAAAGGGATGCACGGTGGTGAAATCATCATCAAACCTCCAACTGATGCTACCTATAACGCATCACAAAACGTCATAGTTGGCAATACTTGCCTATATGGTGCTACTGGTGGCATGTTATTTGCCAACGGTCTAGCAGGAGAGCGCTTTGCTGTGAGAAACTCCAAAGGCATAGCAGTGATTGAAGGCGCAGGGGATCACTGCTGCGAATATATGACTGGTGGTGTAATTGTCGTCCTTGGCAAGGTAGGGCGCAACGTCGCTGCTGGAATGACTGGTGGACTGGCATACTTCTTAGATGAAGACGACTCATTTCGTGAGTTAGTCAACCCGGAAATTGTCAAAATCCAACGGGTGATTACAGAAGTAGGTGCAAAACAACTGCAAGAGTTAATCCAAACTCATGCAGAATGCACTGGTTCACCAAAGGCGAAGAAAATTCTGCAAAACTGGCAAGAATTTTTGCCGAAATTCTGGCAGTTGGTTCCACCTTCTGAAGCTGATAGTCCCGAAGCTAATCCTGAAAAAACAACTGAGTTCAGTTTAGTAACTAGTCATTAGACATAATCAGATGAGGTACATCATAGCCCCCTCCTCGCTTGCGGGGAGGGGGTTGGGGGTGGGGTTTTTCTACCTCATTCAACCGAGAACCGCTATATTGAGCTATTGTTGTGCTTGATAATTTTAATTAAAAACACTCCTGTAATAGCTCCGTCGAACATCCCAAATAATAATCTAAAAACGAATACTTATACAATAAAACGACATAAAAAGGCTCAATTATAGTTCAATACAGTTCAGTTAAGGATAATTGTAGGTTGGGTTGAACGTTCGCGAACAGCGTCCCGTAGGGAAGTGAAACCAAACAAACCCTGCAAAATGTTGGGTTTCGTTCCTCAACCCAACCTACGCTGGTTTTGGTTTTTGGCTCTAACCCAAGCGTATTGAATTATAGTTCATTAATTTATGAACGCCAGCGAAATACCTTTCTCATCATAAATATAGCTATACTTGCACCTATTGCACCCAAGATACTCGATATACTCAAAATGAATAATCCAGGGAAACCTTGATGAGAATCAATAATTAGTTTAAGTATTTCATTTAGATTTTTCAGTGAATCTTTAATAAGAAAAATCTTCACTATTATAGCAGTCGCCAAGATGGTTAGGACAACGATAAATTCACAATGTATGCTGTTGAACGCGTCTACCGCCAACTTGTCCTAACGGCTTTGGCGACTGCTATATTAGACCTTCACACCCTCCTATAGGCGCAATTAATAGTCTAAATATTTCAATAAATAAATTGGTTTTCCTTGTGATAATTAGAGTAGCTATTCCAGCAAATGCTCCTACAAAAAAACATGGTTAAAATACTGTTGCGAGAATAATTAAGAACTCTAGAGTGCTTGGTGGTTCAGGAAAAGGTGATTCAAAAAATATTGGTAGAAGTATTGATAATGTTAGATCGTCTGGTTTACACATAATCTAAATTATTCATGATGATAAATTTTAGTTTTTAGCCAATTACTATTGACCAATTAACCCTAATTAATAATTATTGCTTTTTGTTAGCAAGCAACTTTTGGTCTGCATCTTCTATTTCTAAAAGTTCTGGAATAGTCACAAAGCGATAGCCTTGCTTTCTAAAATTGCTAATAATTTCTGGTAAAGCTTGTATAGTTTTAGAACGGTTCCCACCACCATCGTGCATTAGCACAATCCCACCAGGTTTTGAATCTTTAATCACGTTATTGATCAACTTTGGTACAGCTGGCTGCTTGTAGTCTGTGGAGTCAGCTGACCACATCACCACAGCATATTTTTGGCCTTTAGCATAAGCAGCTAATCCATTGTGCAGGAAGCCACCAGGCGGTCGAAAGAGATTTGTTTTAACACCTGTAACTTGATAAATTAGGTCTTCTGTGCGATCTATTTCAAAAGCAGCTGCTTGTGGATTCAAGAAGTGATACCAGTGATGCCAAGTATGGTTGGCAATGACGTGACCTTGAGCGACAATTTGCTTTCCTATTTCTGGATAATTTTTCAGGTTCTGCCCGACGACAAAAAACGTCCCTTTGATATTATTTGATTTCAGGATATCTAGCACTTGCTCTGTAGTCTCAGGCCAAGGGCCATCATCAAAGGTGAGAGCAATTACTTTCTCACCCTGAGTAAGTTTCGCACTCTCAATTATTGCCCCTTGAAAACGTGATGGTACAGCGTAGGATAGTCCTTTTGTTTGTGCTTCTTGCTGCCAACTTGTAAGCATCGCCGCCTTTAATTTCTCAATGCGCTGCTGAGTTCCTACGTTTGCAGCTACATCCTTGACATTTATACTTTGTCTACTCTGAGCCTCCGAAGCATTTGGCCTTAGAAGCATCATAAAAGCAAGGCTAAAAACACCACCTAATGCAAGTAGTGCAATTAATATTCCTTCTGGCCACAGAAACGACTTATTGTTTTCCACCTGATAGCTCCTGCAAAGATCGAACCATAAACCACAGTTATGACGGTACGTTATAGCACATTTTTTTAGATATCTTAGATACCAGTTGCTTTCTGGTAATCCTTAAAATTGGAATTGAAACTAACGGAAATTCACAATCGAGAAGACAGACTATATGGCTTTGTCTAAATCTAGATGCTCTAGATTTAGACAAAGCTTATACAATACTTGGTACTGTTTAATGTCAACCCACTCATAAAAGGCAAAGTCTGCACTTCCATATTCTTACCGTTATCTTTAAGAAGGAGCACAATCAGAGAATTAACCACACCCCAATAATCCTCTTAATAGGAGTTCTGAATTAGTTACTGTCTTTCACTTCACCGCTAAGGCAGCATTATGCTTTCAAGTTTTATAGCTTTGCAAATAAGATGAGCCAAGCTGTTGCGCCTACAATTTCCACTTTTCACGGGCTGAAGTTTTTATAGCAAGACTTTCTAACAGGAAAGTTGTCTAATTTCCACCTTAGTGAATTATTTTATTAACATACAAAACTACTTACAAGAGACGGAGTATCTTTCAAAAAAGAGGATAATAAACTATTAGTTCTATTCTTGATAAGATATATTCTACTGCCTGCTGCCATTGCTTCCTTTTTAAGAAAAAGTTAAATTTTTAACTGGCAGAATGTTGCCTTGTACTTTCTATGAAATAGACAGACGAAAATTGATTCAATATAGTTTCTCATTGCCAAGGGGCACTTATTCGTTAATCTAGATACTTTTGACTCATTCAGCAAAAATAATTTTATTGGCAGTATAGTTTTATTTTTGATGCTGATACTTTAGCCTAAATTGCTGGTAGCTTTCTGTTTGTTAATATTTTTCTCGATAATTCAAGAGATTTATATCTTATTAATAGTACAATTCAATATGTACTGTCACCGTGTAATTACGGAATTTAATCGCATATATCATATATGGGCAAGTTGTTAAAATTGCAATAGTATGGTACGTATCTATTGAACCATTAAATATTACATTTAAATGTAATATTTTTTACTAATAACACTTGATTAAGCGAGAAATTTGTATTTAAAAGTACATTTAAGTCGCGATGAATTTTATGTAATATCACTTAATAATACATATCAAAATATATTTCTTTCAACTCAGCCTCCAGCAAGACTGCCCTCTGCCTTTTTTGGGTAAAGTGAAGCAGATATTGTCAGACATTCGGTAAACTGTTTTACCACTCAACGACCAATTTTCTGCTCAAATAAAAAACGTACTGGCTGTATCGCTCTACCAGTCGGTCACTAGCTTTTTTAGCAGAAGTAAGCAAAACTGAAAATCATCTAATAACTTGCCTTATAATTACAGCAATTAGAATTAAGTTTTTAATTATCTATTTAGGAATCCTAATCATCGGCTTATCTTGCCTAAGATGGGTCATAGTTTATTTACACTACTTTTGCTTATCCTTGGTAGATGCAATAACTGTATTATTTAATATCTGTATAGATTGGTACAGAAACCAGACTTGTCTATCAGTATACCTTTTGAGTCAAAATAATCAAGGTATTTGTCCCACTTCTGAAACTGGCTAGAAACTTTTATGATTCCTCACGAAAGTGATGCAAATAAAGAGCGTGCGTCGTTAAAAGTATGGCGTAGTTGGCAAGAAAATCTGATTTTAATTGCGATCGCATTGTGTTTGGCATTCCTGATCAGGACTTTTATCGCCGAACCCCGCTATATACCTTCTGACTCGATGTTGCCCACCTTACATACAGGCGATCGCTTGGTAGTTGAAAAAATCTCTTACCATTTTCACCCTGCCATAACTGGGGATATTATTGTTTTTCAGCCACCCGCAGAACTACAACGTCGAGGATATCCCAAAGACCAAGCTTTCATCAAGCGGGTTATTGGCCAGCCTGGTGAGGTCATTAGTGTTGCTTCTGGCAAAGTCTACCTCAACGGTAAACCTTTGGCAGAAGACTACATCGCTGAACCACCAAATCAGCCATATCGACCGGTGAAAGTTCCAGAAGACGAATTTTTTGTCATGGGCGATAACCGCAACGATAGTAATGACTCTCGCTATTGGGGCTTTTTACCCAGAAAAAATATCATCGGTCGAGCAACGTTTCGCTTTTGGCCTCTCAATCGCATCGGGTTCATTTAAAGAGTTAGGAGTACAGACGCGATTAATCGCGTCTGTACAGGAGTTAGGAGTTACTACAATTTAAAGCTTCTAACTTTTAATTTAAAACCTTAAATAATACATCAGTTGAGCGATCGCATCACCAGATAGCTGCAATCGCCGCTGAAAATCAGCCAGGTTCCGGTAAGGCCCAACTGATTGCCGATTTTGTATAACTGCTTCTGCAAGAGACAAATCTATAAATGGAATTTGTGCTAACTTTTCAACTGTTGCTGTGTTTGGGTTGACTAAATGGGTCGGATTTTCTAGAGATTCGTGGTCATAGTAAATAAAATTCAGCAGAGGCTTTAATGGCTCTAGGCGCGGCGCTGGTATAGCCAAAGCCGCAGCGATATCTTCAATACAGTAAAATTTAACACCCGAACGCGAAAGTTCCACAAGCGATCGCGCCTGGTGAATTGACAAACCTGGTAGGCGTAACCAATCATCTACAGTCGCTTGATTAGCATCAATGCGGATACCTAATTTGGCCGCTATCTGAATTTCTTCCCCAGATTGTAGGCGATAGTAAGGATCGTTGAGGAGCTTGGCGCGGAGTTTTTGCAGCCTGGGGTTCAAAGGTAGCCAGTTATTCATGATTGTCGCTTACCTCAAGAAATCTGGTCTAGCAATTGGCGGCGCTTTTGCTCAAATTCATACTCTGTAATCAGTCCATCCTGGCGCAGAGCATCTAATTCTCGCATTGCATCAGCGATCGCTCCTACCTGATTACTCACCCGTTGTGAGTTCCTTGCCCCTGACTTGCCTAGATTAAAATTGCGATCGAAAGCTTCTTCGTCTTGGGCTAAATACCAAACTCCCTCAATAGCACTAGCTACCTTGGGGATAGGCGTCCAGGAAAGCAACACATACAAAACACCCCACAGCGGCTGTCCCAGATAAAATTTATGTAATCCTGAAATTGTCAGCGTGCCAGAAAAAGCTAAAACAGCGGCAACACTTCGGCTTTTGCGCTTAGTCAACATATTTCTAATATTTGAGTAAGTTTCACATGACTGTGCATTGAGCTTTGATGCTAATTTTAAGTTTTTAACGGATCTAGATTACTGCCATGTCACAGACCTTCCTACCGCCAGAATGGCTTGAAAAGCTTTGTGATCCTTACGCTGTGCTAGGAATTTCTGTGAGTGCTGATGATCGTCAGATTTTTAAACGCTATCACACTTTAGCGAAGCTGCTACATCCCGATCGCTATACCAAAAGCTGCAATCCAGACCAAGAATTAGCAACGGCAATATTTAGCCATTTAATCAATCCAGCTTATGAACAATTGAAACATCGACACAAGCGCTTTATTGCCATAGCTATGCTGCGATCAAACGCAAGAGTCTTACAGCAGCAAGCTTTATCTTCTCAAAGTGCCATAGCTCAGGAAATTATGGAAATGTCTGCACCCCAAGCAGAATTATTTTACGAAGAAGCGATCGCCTGCTATGCAGAAGCTCAACACAAATCACTCCATCAGTTTTATCAAGTTACACAACAAATTAGTATACTAAATTTAGTTTACTTACAGTTGCATAAAACTGACCTGTTCTTACCGCAAAAAGCTGTTTGCATCATCCCTGAGGTAGAAGTCAAACCAGTTGAATTGACATTAGATGAAAAAACTAATGTCAAACCAGTTTTGACAAACTACGCTCAACGTCACTACCAGCGAGCTATTGAGTACGTCAGGCTAGCCAACTGGACTCTAGCCGTGCAAGAATTGCGCGATGCCATCAAGTTAGAGCCAAATAACAGCGACTATTATGCTTTATTAGGTTTGGTACATCTCCAACAGAAATTGATCGGCATGGCTAGGGTTTACATCCGTCAAGCCTTAAAACTGAACCCCGAAGATTCACTAGCTTTGAAATACGCTCCTGGACTGAAAATTCAACCGGGTGAAAACATTAATCCTAAATCAATGGCTAAAGCTGTAAGTATTGCGGCTTTATTAAGTCGGTTTAGCGAGGGGAAACGTTCTCAAGTCAAGTGTTGAAATTTCGGTAACAAACCGTACTAAAACCGAAGCTTTGTGACTAGATTACTCCCCTAGACTAAAATAAAAATAGAAGTAAAACTATTAAGCTACTGAGTCTGGGCACTCAGTTTAATATAAGCAATATGGGATTCTTCGATTCTGAAATAGTTCAGCAAGAAGCAAAACAGCTGTTTGAGGATTATCAAGCGCTGATCAAGCTTGGCAACGGCTACGGAAAATTTGACCGCGAGGGCAAAAAGCTATTTATTGAGCAAATGGAAGCCATGATGGATCGGTATCGCATCTTTATGAAGCGCTTCGAGCTATCAGAAGATTTCATGGCACAAATGACAGTAGAACAACTGAAAACGCAATTAAGTCAGTTCGGTGTCACCCCGCAACAAATGTTTGATCAAATGCACCTCACTTTAGAACGGATGAAATCCGAGCTAGAAAAACAGGCTTAGTCAATTTTAGATTTTGAATTTTGGATTTTGGATTGGCAATTAATCCAAAATCTAAAATCTAAAATCTAAAATTATTGTGACTTGGGACGAGAAAACTGGGAAGTTGGCTTGAAGTTTTCTACTGGTACGTTCTTAAGTGCCTTCTCCATAAAATCTTTCCAAATGGGAGCGACCATAACACCACCTGTTGCATGGTCAGCTAATTGTCTGCTGTCGTCTCTCCCTACCCAGACAGCAGTTGTTAACTGTGGCACAGTACCAACAAACCAAATATCCTTTTCTGATGATGTTGTTCCCGTCTTCCCTGCGGCTGGGCGACCGATCGCAGCACCTTTACCTGTACCTTCAGAGATTACCGATCGCATCACATCGATAATGGCTGCTGATGCCCAAGGATCGAGAACTAGCTGGGGTTTAGGGGTATTGTCTAGCAGCACGTTACCACTACTATCGGTGACGCGGGCAATTACAGTTGGTGGAGATTGCCAGCCATAATTAGCAAAGGTAGCATAGGCACTAGCCATTTCCAGAGGAGTGACACCAATTGCCCCAAGTGGCAAAGAAGACACAGGTTCCATCGGACTCATAATCCCCAAAGTCCGGCAGGTTTCTATGACTCTATTCATCCCCACAGCCTTACCAATTTTGATCACGGGAATGTTGCGCGATTGGGCTACAGCTGTGCGGATTGCCATCTCTCCCCTAAAAGTGCCATCATAATTTCTGGGAAAGTACCAACCGTTACCATCTCGATAGCTAACTGGGGCATCTAATACCGTTGAGTCCGGCGTATATTTACCACTAGCAAAAGCAGTATAATATACAAACGGTTTAAAAGAAGATCCGGGCTGGCGTTGAGATTGAGTTGCCCGATTGAATTCACTAGTCTTAGAATCTATACCACCTACCAGTGCTTTGATAAAATGTGTGCGCGGATCAATTGCTACCAGGGCCATTTGATTCTTAGATAATCCCTGCTCTAGTAGTAATTTATGCCACTTCGTGACGGTTTCCTCTGCCATCATTTGGAAGTTGGCGTCAACTGTAGTTTGCACCCGCATCCCGCCTTTGAGTAGTGTCTCACGCCCAAACTTCTTAGCCAACTCCTGCGCTACGGTATTGGTTACATAAGGTAGGGCACTACCTTGAAAGGATTTGATTCTACCAAGTTTGATTTCTTGCTTGAGGGCATCGTCGTACTCTGACTGGTTGATCCAATTCAATTCCAGCATCCGTCCCAGCACTTCTTTTTGTTTCTGTTTTGCTAGCTTCATGCTCACAAACGGACTGAATTCTTCTGGTGCTTGAATCAAACCCGCCATCATTGCTGACTCACCCAAGCTTAAATATTCTGCTGATTTATTAAAGTAACTGCGGGCTGCTGTTTGTACACCATAATTGTTATGACCCCAATAAACTTGATTGAGGTACATTTCTAAAATTTGGTCTTTATTGAGAATTTGTTCTAACCGAATTGCTAGCACCGCTTCTGCTAACTTCCGGGTAAAAGCACGCTTGCGAGACAAAAACAGGTTTTTTACCAATTGCATAGTAACAGTAGAGCCACCCTCTTTGACTCCGCCTGCTACAGCGTTAACTACTACAGCCCGCCCAACGCCCACGGGGTTAATACCGTGGTGATCGTAGAAGTGGCTATCTTCACTTGCCAACACCGCCCGTTTAAGATTCGGGGAAATTCTATCTAGGGGTACGACTTCCCGGTTGGCTTCCCCGTGAATACTCGTTAAGAGTTTGCCTTTAACGTCATAAATGTAAGTTGTTTCTGAGGGAAAGAAGTTACGTAGCTGTCTCACATCTGGCAAATTACGGAAACTGATGGCTAAACCAACCAGTCCTCCGGCTACAATGGAACTTGCCAGCATGGTGATTGAAAGGAGAGTACCGCCAGTTACCTGACCGACTCCTTTCAAAAACTCAAAACCTGATGAAGCCCGACGCTGTGGCTGTTTATCTTCAAAAGTCCTAGACGACGACACGGCTATTTCACTTCCTCACTTGTAAATTTAACTGTAATTGATTGGGCGAAGCAAGGCGGTTAGTTTTTTGCAATTATAGTAGTTTGGCAGATGAGAAAGCGGATAAATTGCCAGTGTTTATAACCAACTTAACTTCTAGTGTGCAAAACATAGCTAATAATGAGTCTCCTAGTATGACGCAAGATTTTGCTTGGCTGCGTCGTGGTGTAGTAGAAGTTTTTCCACAATCAGTTGATGTTAACAGCGAAAGTCTAGAAAAACGCTTGCTAACTACAAAGCAACCTTTGAGGGTCAAATTGGGGATTGACCCTACAGGTACTGATATTCATCTCGGTCATAGCATACCAGTACGAAAACTGCGAGGATTTCAAGATGCAGGCCATATAGCAGTTTTAATTATTGGCGATTTTACAGCCCGGATTGGTGATCCAACTGGTAAATCTGAGGTGCGTCGTCAGCTGACAGAAGCAGACGTAGCGCAAAATGCTCAGACTTATCTTGACCAAGTACGTCCTATCTTGGATTTTGACACACCAGGAAGGTTGGAGGTGCGCTATAACTCCGAATGGCTCTCTAAGCTCAACTTAGAGAAAATTTTGGAGTTACTCTCCACGATGACGGTGGGGCAGATGTTGGCGAAGGAAGGATTTGCCGATCGCTATAAAAAAGAGAATCCGATTTTTATCCATGAGTTCCTGTACCCGTTAATGCAAGGTTTTGATTCGGTTGCAGTTGAGGCAGATGTGGAATTAGGTGGCACTGATCAGAAATTTAACATTGCTGTAGGCAGAGATTTGCAGCGCCATTTTGGTCAAAAGCCCCAATTTGGGATGCTGTTGCCAATTTTGATTGGCACAGATGGCGTGCAAAAAATGTCTAAGTCTTTAGGTAATTATATCGGATTGTCAGAACACCCAGGACAAAAGTATCAAAAGTTGCAAGGAGTTCCCGATCATCTCCTGGAACAGTATTTTGAACTGTTGACGGATTTACCTTTGGATAAACTGCCAGAAAATCCCCGCGATCGCCAAACACTCCTAGCATGGGAAGTTGTCAAACAGTACCACGGCGAAATCGCAGCCCAAGAAGCGAAAGAAGCTGCACAAAGCGGCGGCAAGGAAGGTGCAGTTCCAGAATTCTCTCTAGCTGAGGTATCGCAGTTCCCCGCTAAATTAGCTTATATTCTCAATGTCAGTGGCTTGTGCAAAAGTACCGGGGAAGGAAAGCGGAAAATTCAAGAAGGTGGGGTGCGCTTAGATGGCGATCGCATTACCGATGTTGATACTACTTTTGCTTCTGCGGCTGAGTTACAAGGTAAGGTTTTACAAGTTGGGAAAAATAAGTTTGTGCGCTTAGTACCTTAAATGGGGAGTGGGGAATCGCAAATGAACGCAGAACAACGAGTTATAGTGCCTTTGGATGTGCCGGATGAAGAAAGGGCGATCGCTCTTGTGGAGCAACTTCCGCAAGTGGTTTGGTGGAAAGTCGGCTTAGAGTTGTTTACCAGCACTGGCCCGAAAATTCTGGAAGTGCTGAAATCTAAGGAAAAGCGCATCTTCCTGGATTTAAAGTTTCACGATATCCCTAACACAGTCGCTGGTGCTTGTCGTAGTGCTGCTCGTTACGGGGTGGATTTGTTGACAATTCATGCTCCATCTGGTATGGATGCTCTCAAAGCCGCAACAGAGGCGGCACAGGAAGGGGCAGCCCAAGCAGGTGTAAAACCGCCTAAATTAATTGCCATTACTTTGTTAACGAGCATTTCTGCTAGACAGCTGGCGTTTGATTTAAAGATTCCCCTAGAATTACCAGAATATGCCCTAAAAATGGCGTTGCTGGCTCAAGAGGCGGGATTGGATGGGGCAGTTTGTTCGCCGCAAGAAGTGGCACAACTACGACAAACTTGTGGAGATGACTTTTTGCTAGTTTGTCCGGGGGTTAGACCAACTTGGGCTGATATTGATGATCAAAAGCGATCGCTCACCCCAGGCGAAGCTATTAAAGCTGGTGCAGATTATCTAGTAATTGGGCGTCCCATCACTACTGCTACTGAGCCGGAGTTAGCCTGGAAGAGGATTTCTGAGGAGTTAACCACAGTGGCATGAAGCTAAGAGTCAGTAAGAAAATGGGCGATAGGATGCAGGGTGTTGGGGAGAAAAATCTTGCCTCTTCGCTCAGGAAGAAAAATTATAGTTGGCTTTTAGCTTGTGGCTTCTGGGTTTTAGGATCAAATAACCAAGCTTTACCAGCGTTCTCGACAAACCTCACCCCTAAACCCTTTGCGATCGCAGAAAGGGAAAATGTCAACGACGGGGTGAAGTCTTTGTGTTCTGAGCAAAATTTAGAAACATTAACTGTACAGCTACTGCAAGATTTGCCTAGTTATACCAACCGTGTTAGTCAACGCGCCCGTCGCCTCAGTAGAAGCGGTGATGTTTACAGTTATATGCTAGTGGCAGGAAGACCTGAGTTTACTCCTCTACCCCTTAACCTTGAAGAATATAGTGCAGATGCGGCTAAAAGCTCTGCATCAGGCGTTGAGCAAGTTTTCTTTACTACCTTGGAGCGGCAGTACATAGGAAAGAAAGCGGTAGAATTGCAGGAATTCCACTGGCTGTTGTTGACTAAAACTACAACAGGTTGGCGTTTAGTGATGATGTTTTCTCAAATTGCTTCCCATTCAGCACAGCAGCCACTATCTCCGCCACGTGATAGTAGTAATGGTGCGATCGCTCAAGCGGTTAATGCTTGGTTACGTGATTGTCAAGCTGGAAGTGTACGTCAATAAAACCTAATTCCAAATCTTCGTAAATTAGGAGAATATTAAATAATGTCTAAAATACTCACTCAAATTCTTTATGAACAGGATTATCACTTGTGGTTAGAAACTACGTTGAAACAATTGCAAGAACGAGATTTAGAGCATCTGGATTGGGAGCATTTGATTGAGGAGATTGAAAGATTGGGTAATGAACACAAACACAAGCTCGAAAGTTATCTACTGCAACTTCTCAAACATCTGCTTTTGTATCAACATTGGAGTCTTCCTGGATGTAAAAATCATTGGGAAGTGGAAATTGATAATTTTCGGGTGGAACTCAGGAAATTAACCAAATCTAAAAACCTCTACAACTATCTGCTCACAGTGGTTGAAGAAGTCTATATTGATGTGCTACGACAAGCAAAAAAGAAAAGTGGATTGAATTGTTTTCCGCAAACTTGTCCTTATAGCATTGAGCAAATTTTAGATGTGGATTATTTACCACCATTTATTTATTGATCAGGTGTACAAGTAAGAAAAGTTTTGATGAATAAGCTCAAACGCTTTATTGATAAGAGTTTTAAGAGCTATTACTAAGAAACTGCTCTGGCGCGGACTAGCTCCTTGTTAAAGGTAGGCAAACTTCCGCCACAGTGTACTAGTTCCTAATCCTTTTATAAATGTACATCACCTAACTAGCTTGTATCAGTGGAATTGCACATATATCTTTGGGAAGATTTTCAGGAAATATAGCTGATAAACAGCTAAAAAAAGCAGACATTATTTAAAAACGAATGCTGGCTTGAATTTAAGCGTTGTAACTCCCGTTTTTTGGCGATAACATGGGAATAAGTTTATTTCAAGCTTCTCAAACCGCGTTTAGCGTCAGTTTTTTTATGGACATTCAGTTAATCAACATCGGCTTTGGTAACATCGTGTCTGCCAACCGAGTAGTTGCCATTGTCAGTCCAGAGTCTGCCCCGATTAAGCGGATTATTACCGATGCACGGGATAGAGGTCAACTGATTGATGCAACTTACGGTCGTCGGACTAGAGCTGTAATTATCACCGATTCCAGCCACATAATTCTGTCAGCGATTCAGCCGGAAACGGTAGCGAATCGCTTTGTGATTTCCCGCGATCATCAAACTGTAGATAATTGACTAGCAGTAGATTAACAATCCCACTTCTATTTGCACCATAGCGGCAGTACCATGTGAATTAGACAAGTTTTCTGTCACCCTTGCTACAAATTCTTTAGTCACTAGTGGACTTGTCCAGGAACACAAGACTAATAAATAATATCTATTGATTGATTGATTCACAGGTTGAAGGGATGATGCCAGTTTTACCCATTCAGAGTAGTGCTACTACCGAAGAATGCTTACATTTAGGCAGGTTGATTGTTTTAACTGGCCCCAGTGGGGTCGGTAAAGGTACTTTAATGCGATCGCTCTTACAACGTCACCCGGAACTATATTATTCCGTATCCGTGACGACTCGTTCTCCCCGTCCAGGGGAAATCGATGGCAAAAATTATTACTTTATCAGCCGCAATAAGTTTGAACAATTAGTTGCTGAAGGTGAATTTTTAGAATGGGCAGAATTTACTGGTAACTATTACGGCACTCCGCGGGAAGCTGTACTTAACCAAATTAATTCCGGTAAGTTGGTGGTGCTGGAAATTGAACTAGAAGGAGCAAGACAAATTCGTGCTTCCTTCCCCAGTGCCCTCAGAATTTTTATTTTACCGCCTTCCTTTGATGAATTAGAGAAACGGATACGCTCTCGTGCCCAAGACTCTGAAGAAGCGATCGCTCGTCGTCTACTCCGCGCCCAAGAAGAAATTCAAGCCGCAGATGAATTTGATATTCAAATCGTTAATGACGATTTTGAAACTGCTTTAAATGATATTGAAGCTGTTTTGTTTAAATAAGTTAGGAGCGGAGCCGGAGATGCTCCGCCTCCGGTTAAGAGTTAGAAGTTATGAATTTAAACTCCTAACTCCTAACTCCTAACTCCTACTAATTAACCAAATAGACCTTGAATTAGTGCCAAATTACTAGTCAAAAAGTAAGCAACTACTGCACCACCAATACCACCAATCAAGAAATAAAAGGCGAAGTCGTTCCAGCTTTCTTTAGAGTTAAAAGCATCTGCTGGAGGTTTGGGTACGGTAACGCTAGGAAGTGCTTTGGGCGGATTGCTATTCGCATATAGGGATAGAGCGCCGGTGAGGGCAACAACCAAGCCTATGGCTCCTAATAATCCAGCTAAGTTAGCATTAGCTGTGTCCCGCAGTGGGCCCAATTTGGCAAAGGGGCCAAATATCCAGTAACCATGAGCCATACCAACTTCTACCGCACGTCTACTAGCGCTAAGACCTGGACGATAGGCAGGTAAGTTATTAATGAACCACTTGCTCAAGGGAGAAGCATTAATCGGGGTTTCTAGGTTGCCTAGCTGTGGATCGCCGAATGCGGGAAAAACAACTTCCCGATTTCTGGGATCGCTGGGGAGATTCTTTGATGCATCTACTGCTTGTGCCATATTTTATGTTCGCCTCTAAATTAAAATGGTGGCATTTTTATATTAATAATAATTGTAGCTAAATATGTCTTTTAGCTAGGAAGTTTAGAAAAATTAATTTAGCTAGTTTAAAAACTTTGAAACTCGCGATCTGTAAACAGAATCACGAGTTTCAAAAAACCATTTTTGCTGCCTATTTTGGTGATAATTCTGCCTAACTAAGCTGAATAAATCAACTACACAATATTAGGCAAAAAACAAGACATTCAACTTTTCCAAATCTCATTTTCCACTTATGGCAGTGGGTGGAAAAGTAGATCGGGGAAAAACAGGTTGAATTCAATCAAGATAACTGCTGTGATGGACAGCCAGATGGTAGCTGCCACGGGCGCTGTGGAAAGAAATTTAATCAAATAAGCTGATTGGTCGCCTTTGTCTGCCATGAATTTAGTCTCCTAGACGAATGAATTAGTTAAGCTGATTTAGCGTGGCGAAATAGGGATTTCTGAATCCTTCGCTGCTAATTTGCCAGAGAGAAGTTCTTGGACTGCTGCTACTGGCCAAGTAAAGCCTGACGCCATTATGGGTAGTGCCAAACCAAGATCGATTTGGATTTCTTTTAGTTCAGTGTCAGATTCCTTTTTAATCGCTTGCAGATAGGCACGACCTACCCAGCCAATCCAACCAGCAATATATAGAAACAGAATGCTGGGGATCAAAAAGTCACCAGCACGATCCAAACGACCATCAACAATCAAGTGGGGATAGCCCTCAGGACCGCACAGCGCCTGAGAATAACGCTCAAACCGCTTTCTCCCGGATTCCGGGTCAGCGGTGGTATTACGGGCATTAGCTGCTAGCTCTTGAAAAGCGGGATTGTCCTTGCACGGTGTCAAATTAGCCCCTAAAGCTTGTGCTGGGGAGGCAAAATTGAACCAAAGACAAATCGCTAACATCAAAGCAAACAATCGTCGCATAGAGTTGTTTCCTTTTACTACAAAACAAAAAGTTCTTTGTACAAAACGAAGCGGCTTGTACAGTTGTTTATTTGCATAACTAGGAAGTCATCATACTCTTGGGTGGGAACCGAGTAAAGTTTAAGTAAATAAAAGTTAAAGCTTCTCAACCAAGTCTTTATCGAGTGCTAAGTGGTGAGTAACGAGTCTTGAGTATAAGAATTGTTGTTGTAGGGTAGTAAAGAAGCAAGATTTTGTCTCTACTACTCAAAACTCAGCACTCAGCACTCTCAATGACAACCGTTTTAGCAATAGAAACCAGTTGTGATGAAACAGCCGTCGCAATTGTTAACAATCGTAAAGTTTGCAGCAGTATCGTAGCCTCGCAAATTCCAGTCCATCAGCAGTATGGCGGGGTAGTGCCGGAAGTAGCGTCTCGCCAGCACTTGGAAACGATAAATGTTGCGATCGCACAAGCCCTAGAGCAAGCCCAACTAGACTGGGGAAAAATTGACGCAATTGCCGCCACTTGTGCCCCTGGACTCGTAGGAGCGCTGTTGGTGGGGTTAACTGCTGCCAAAACCCTAGCGATGGTACACAACAAACCATTTTTGGGAGTTCATCACCTTGAAGGTCACATTTACGCCACTTATTTGAGCGAACCAACTTTAAATCCCCCTTTCTTGAGTTTATTAGTTTCTGGCGGACATACAAGCTTGATTTATGTCAAGGATTGTGGTAATTACGAAACCTTGGGACAAACCCGTGATGATGCTGCGGGTGAAGCCTTTGATAAAGTGGCGCGATTGTTAAAGCTGGGTTATCCGGGTGGGCCAATAATTGACAAGTTGGCACAACAGGGCAATCCTCAAGCCTTTGCCCTACCAGAAGGAAAAGTTTCTCTACCGGGCGGGGGGTTTCATCGTTATGATACGAGTTTTAGTGGGTTAAAAACGGCTGTATTACGTTTGGTGCAGCAGTTAGAGAAAGATAGTGGACAAGTACCAGTGGCAGATGTAGCAGCTAGCTTTCAGGAAACCGTAGCGCGATCGCTGACCAAAAGAGCGATCGCTTGTGCCCTAGACTATGGTCTAGACACAATTGCCATTGGTGGCGGTGTAGCAGCTAATAGCGGGTTGAGAAAAAACCTCCAAGCCGCCGCCGTTGAACATAACCTACGCGTCCTATTTCCCCCTCTGCAATTCTGTACTGATAACGCCGCCATGATCGGCTGTGCCGCCGCTGACCATCTATCCCGTGGTCATACATCCCCCCTCACGCTGGGCGTTGAGTCTAGGTTAGCGCTTACCCAGGTGATGAAGTTGTATCACCCTGAGTCGTGAGGGGCATCAGGGGCAGGGGAGCAGGGCAGAAAATAACCAATGCCCAATGCCCAATGCCCAATAACTATAGACTTTTGACTATCGACCGGATGTGATCAGCCACTGCATCCGGCTGTTCCAACATAGCCAGGTGTCCGCAATCAGGAATTTCCAAAACATTGTCACCACAATATTGGAACAGTCTGTGAAAGCTAGCTAAATGACGTACATATTTGGGTTCCATAACTTTATCTTCGGCACCAGCCAAAAAATAAACTGGCTGCTTCAATTGGGATACTAGCTCAGGTAAACGATTGATTTCCTCTTCAGTTGTGGAGTCTAGCAGAGTTCCCAGAGCTGCTTCCGGGTCAGCCACAACGAAAGCAATCAGCCGCTGACGTGCCCAATAGCGCTCCAAAGGATGTACCACACTGGCTCTAGTAAACAGCAAATCAATCAAAGGCACTTGGGACAGCCAACGCGGACGGACTTGCAAGAATTTCTGACCCGCCGAGCGAAACTGCTCAAAGGCTTCTTTGAGGTAAATACCACCACCAGCGTTGATACAGATAACTCCCTTAACACACTCAGGTATTTGATCTGCTCCCCAAAGAGCGATCGTGCCTCCCAAGGAGTGACCAATTAGCCAAGCACTGGTAATATTCAGCTGTTTCAGGAGAATTGCTAAATCCTGAGCATAGGCAGCAGGAGTATAAAGAGAATCGATTGGTGAGCCAAGCGCACTATTGGAGATGGGCATCAGACTCAGAGACGTTTGTGCCCGACTAAAATCGGTTTTTACCTGGGATTGGGATTCACCAAAACCCCGCAAATCATAGGAAAGGCACTGCAAATCATCTGATAGGCGGGAAATCACAGGTTGCCAATATCCACGGCTATTGAGCCAACCGTGGATAAATACTAAAGCATGGGGGCAGGAAGTGGGAGCCGTTAGCTCGTATGCGTGTGGAACGCCCAAGATTTCGATAGTTGCCATACTTATATCGTACCCCTAAGGGCGGGTGCGACTAAATACGGAATTAAGAAGAGAGTTAGGAGTTAGGAGTCAGAAGTGAGGAGTTGTTAATTTTTAACTCATAACTCCTAACTCCTAACTCCTAACTGATTAACTCCTCACTTTTTTCATTTACCCAGCAACCTCTGTCGCACCCCTTCGGCAATTTTGTGACCGAGATATTCAGGAATGAGGCTTTCATTCGGCCCCAACAAGTAGAGAATTAGCCGTGTACGTCCACGCCAAACCAATAAATTGGCATTGACTACCAGCAGGTCTTCCTGCCAGATGGCGTACATCACTTTGTAGAATAATCCTGGTTGATTATCGGCTTCAATCACTAGGGCAGGGAGATGAAAGACCGGATCGACATAGAACTCAGTTTGTACCTGCTCTAAGCCAGTGTCAAGATTGAATTCCACTGCCAGCATTTCTTCTACCTCAAACCGACCTCCTAAAGCCTCGCGAATGGCACGACACACATTATCTGCGGTTTTCTCGGTCAAGGCTTTACTACCACGAGACACCAACAGTTTGATAAAAACTAACATCGGCGGACGGATCTGACCGTATAGACTCAGACCGTGGATAGTCAACCCATAAGCTGCTAGTACACCAAAAATATCGCTGAGGAGAAAAGACTGGTTGCGGTAAGCAAAATGCAAGGCACTTTTGCTACCTTCCGGTTTCAGCTCAATAACAGCGCGTCTAGTTTTATAAAGACGGTAGGCTAGCCGTAAATTTTGCAGTTGAATCTCACTGCTGACGAATTGCTCATAAAACTGGGGAAACGCTCGGTTAAAGCGCTTTAGGAGTTCCAGTGTCGAAGATTTTAAACCAGAAGCCATTGTTAAGGGTAAGACTCGCTTGCTTTCGTCACCTGGGGGCTGGGTGTTGGGGACTGGGGACTAGGGAAGAATTTTCCCAAATAATCCCTTGTATACAATTCACTCCTAAGCTAACGTGCATTTAAGCTCTATACGAGCAATTGCCAGGATTAGGTTTTTCCATTTTGAATGCGTGAATTTTGAATTTTGAATTGCTTGTATCCTTACCCTTTTGGTGAATTTCTCCTAGCCTTTACAACAAAATGCTAAAGTTGAAAATGATTGGTGTGAAACACGCTCTAACTGGCTGTTACCATTGCAAATCCCGAAAGCAACCGAAAAAATTTGAGTGTAAGGGGTAGTAAATGGGGGTAGCTGTGTTAAACGTGAATCAACACTCCTGAGAGTGGAAACCAATTCAGTTATACTACCCGAACCACGTTGGCATGGGTTTTTGGAAAACTTGGTTTAGTACTCCTGAATCTGTAGCGACAACTAGGACAAACCCCTTTGAAGAGCATACAGCGGATGCTGCGGGCAACTCTAACCCCAGCAGCATTAGCGAAGCTTCTTCAAAGGAAGCTCGCATCGTCTTCAGCACGGAGCGAGACATTGACCTGTATGAGCTAGAAGAACTCTGTGATGCAGTTGGCTGGTCGCGTCGTCCTCTAAGAAAAGTGAAAAAAGCTATTGAGCATAGTTTTCTTGTCGCCTCAATGTGGCAGGTGAGAGGAAACCAAAAGCGGCTCATTGGTTTTGCCCGCGCTACCTCAGATCACGCGTTTAATGCCACTATTTGGGATGTGGTGGTTCACCCAGACTTTCAAAGTCAAGGACTGGGCAAGGCACTGATGAAATACGTTCTCAAAAAACTTAGGAGTGAAGAAATTAGTAATGTTACTCTCTTCGCCGACCCGCATGTTGTAGATTTCTACCGAACTATGGGGTTTATGGCTGATCCAGAAGGCATCAAAGGTATGTTTTGGTATCCTCACTAGCGCTCAATCCAAATAAAACCCGATTCGCACAATAAAATTAGGTATAATAGTATAAATCTATTATTTTGATTTGGTTTGGCAAGGTTTAGCCGACGAACGAGCAAGTATATATCTTGTAAAACTAAGTCGGCAGAAAAACCTTTATCAGTGTAATGATGTAATCTAGCTCGTCTTTACAGAAAATAAAATATATTAGGCATGAGCCGTGTTATCTGATATGATTAATTTAATGCTTTTGTGAAAGCGCGATCGCTTTGATGGTAAATTAAAACCAAACCGCAAAAAGCAGATAAGTCTAACCGGGATGTAGCGCAGCTTGGTAGCGCGCCTGCTTTGGGAGCAGGATGCCGCAGGTTCAAATCCTGTCATCCCGATTTAATTAATATAGTTAACAGTTAGGGTGGATTAACTAGAGTTTTCTTGCTAAGATGTGCAATTAAATTGTACATTTTTAGGCAGAAGATCAATTAGGCTGTTCTGATGTTGGGTTGGCTGTTGAAGCCTAACAGGCAAATTTCCTCCTTAAGCAGTAAGATGTTCCTGAGACTGAGCTTTGTATAGATGTATAGATTTGAGAAGATATTAAAGCAAGCGCAGATGGAACGATTGATTAACTAACAGCGTCACCCGATATTAGAAAAAGCCGATAAAATGGCATTTATCATCTCCAAGGTCGAGAGGTGGAGAGACTTTTAACTGTTTGAAAAGACATATAATAGGCATCTACAGCATTTGGTGGTGAATAGCAAAGCGAAATCGAAAAAAACACAACTTGAACACAGTCAATTTGTGAAAACGATAATATAGCAACCCTAAATAGTTGTGGAATATTGGATTTTGACCGTTGACGGTTAACACTCAACCTCAACGCGCACAATGAATTTTTCACAACTGAAATAGATTGCTATATAACTAAAGCTAGTTGGTGCTGTGCAAATCCAACCATGTTTAATTTAATTGGATTATTGATGCGAGGAGCAGTCATGAAATCATTTATTCGTTTGGGCGCAACATTGGGTATAGCTGGCAGTGTATTTTTAGCGGGACTTTCAGGAATAGGCAATCTACCAGGAATAGGCAATCTAGAGGCGATGGCATTGCCACAAGATCAGGTAGTGAAAAAGCTTCAAGAAGTGCCTGTATTCACGCTCACCAATCCTAAAGGCGAATTCGTAGTTCTTTCGAGGAACAACGCATCCAAGCCTGTCTCTCAAGTGGGATTTTTTATTAGCAAGCAAGATGCTCAAAAATTCCTTGACAATCGGCTCAAAAAAGAAAATCCCCAATTGGCAAGTACGCTACAGGTAAGACCTTTGTCCTTGGCAGACTACTATAAAATAGTCCAAGAAAGCAAAAAGAAATCAGACTCTGTAATTTATACTTTAGTGCCGACGCAAGAACAGGTAGCATCGGCAACTAGTATGCTGAATCAAAATGGTAAAAAAGGGCAGCAATTCAATGGTATTCCCTTATTTGTACCCAAATTTAAGAAAGATAATAGCTATTTGACCATTCCCGTCCCCAAAGGCAACGAGCGATTAATCCCTTTCTTTTTTGAGAAAGAGCAAGCAGTGGCTCTGTTAGACCAATTCAAAAAAGCCGTGCCAAAGGAAGCAGACAACACTGAAATCCAGGTGGTGGATTTGTATGGTGTTATGGAGGCTCTAAATAGCAGCAACGATCCTGGTATAAATAAAATTGTTCTGTATCCATCGCGGGAGTCCATCAATTTTATTCGCTCGCTTGCGCCGAATCAATCACCAGCGGCTGCGCCCGCTCCGAAAAAATAACGGACATACACTCCAAGGTTGAGGCATGGGGGAGAAACATCTGATAGTTTCTGGTTTACAACTTTGGCAGTGGCGGAATGCAGCTCACCAAGCAGCAGGAGCCACTGATGTCCCACCAATGGAGGTAGATTGGCTGCTCCAAGAGGTAGCTGGGTTAGACCGCTTGGCACTGCGTTTGGAGTCTTTTAAAAACTGGCCGCAAATTCAGCTGCAATTGCCTCTAGAAGAGTTAGAGCAGTTATGGCAGAGGCGATTAAACGATCGCTTACCAGTGCAGTACATTGCCGGAGTTACACCTTGGCGTCAGTTTAAAATCGCGGTATCGAGTGCGGTTTTGATTCCTAGACCAGAAACAGAGTGCTTAATTGATTTAGCTGAAGCATCTGCTAGCAATACTTCAGGACACTGGGCAGATTTAGGGACTGGGAGTGGAGCGATCGCTATAGGATTAGCAGATATCTTGCCAAAAACAACAATTCATGCTGTTGATTACAGTTTAGAAGCTTTGGCGATCGCAAGAACCAACGCCCATAATTTGGGTTTTGCTGACCGGATTAAATTTTATCAAGGTTCTTGGTGGGAACCACTGGCATTTCTCAAAGGTCAGTTCAGTGGTATGGTGTCGAATCCTCCTTATATACCCACCAGTACCTTACCTACTTTGCAACCAGAAGTAGTTAACCATGAACCACATCTAGCTCTGGATGGTGGCGGTGATGGCTTGGATTGTATTCGCCATTTGATAGAAATTTCTCCTAGCTATTTGCAACCGGGTGGCGTGTGGTTAATTGAGATGATGGCAGGACAGGCGGATGCAGTGCGAGAACTTTTGCAAAATCAAGGTAGCTATTGTAAGATTCAAATTCACGCTGATTTAGCTGGAATTGAACGCTTTGCACTTGCTTATAGAAGTTAGGGTTCCCCTTGCTCAATTTGGCTATCTCCATCTGTTTGAGCAATTCCAATATCACTGGAATATCATCAATTGCAAGAGAACTTATTTCCACTGTTTCCCCCATACCTGCACCCGAATCAATCAACTGCTTCCTAGACTCCCTTGATTACTAAACCGTCAATCAATTTTGGATTTTAGATTTTAGATTTTAGATTTTAGATTGAAAAGAGCAATCAAGTCAGGGGCAAGTCAAGTAATTTTAGATAATAGAATTATTCTCGCGTTTAAATTCGGGGGCAACTCTTACAAGACGCTGCGCGAACAGACCTGTTTAAATTTTGGATCTTGAATCTTCAATGCCATTTTCCAAAATTTAAACATCGTAAATTCGGTAATGCAATTGGGTTAGAAAATACATCTATTCCTTTTCCCTCAAGGCATTAATTTCTCGTTTTCCTGATATACAAGTGCTTTGTAAGCTCCAGTATATAGATAATAGAAAAAGTGCTAGTAAGAGAGCCTTTATTCAGGAAAAAATTGCTTGTTATTCTGAATACCTTTACCAATAAGGTAGACATAGTTTTTATCAAACGCACTCTTGAAGTATTGGGTTTAGCTTGGGATGTTAAAGTTCCCACGCTAGGAATGATTGAAGCGAAAAAAACTGCTAACTAATTTTTAGTCTAACTTTTGGAGGATCTATGCTTTTTCAACAAACTGAAGCTTTGAGAGTATCTAAGTAAGTCGGCACGAAAAAACCAAACTATGTGAAGATAAGTAAATACGGAAAATGCATCTACCGAGGTGACTAAGATATGGGCGCTCGTTTAA
>NZ_JBALCY010000017.1:0-117113 GCF_036917655.1 Nostoc sp. | reverse complement strand
TTAAAGTGCGAACTCAACCCATTAGGGTTATCTCTCAAATGTCACTCATCCCTGAATATTTCTACTCATTTCGAGTGAACGAATCGCACCCCACGACTAAAGGTGTGGAGATTATTTTACGGACAACTAAAGGCGAACAGTTGCAACTAGTCAATCGCAGTGCTGGTAGCAATTTCATCACTGATATTCCCAATGCTCAACTGCGTCTACCATCGGGCGAAGCATTCATATTCCGCTCAGATAAGCCTGTAAAGGGTGTTACACAGATAACAGTCACGAATTTTAATGCCAATACTATCCGGGTGACGGTGATTGGTGAAGCGAGTGTACTGACTGTAGAGTTGTTTGACAGTCCTGATGAGGGTTTGATTTTTAGCGTTGCAAGTACTGCACCTTCTACGACATCACAACAGCCACCGCAAAGCCAACCAACTCCTGAACAACAAAAGCCTGAGAGTCAAACACAGCCAAAACCATCAACCAATAGTGATGAACCGATTGAGTTGGTAGTAACGGGTGAAGAAGACGGATATCAAGCACAAAATGCAACAACTGCCACCAAAACCGATACACCACTGCGCGATATCCCTCAGTCAATTCAAGTTGTTCCCCAACAAGTTATCAAGGATCAGCAAATCACCCGGATTAGCGATGCTGCACGCAATGTTAGTGGTGTCTCACTACAAGGTAGTTACGGTGCTAACACAGATGCTTATATCATCCGGGGATTTTTAACGTTCAATAGCCTGAGAAATGGTTTCCCAGCTGGAGATAACTACATCGATCCTAACAGCATTGAACGAGTTGAAGTTCTCAAAGGTCCTGCTTCAGTGCTATATGGTCAGTTTGAACCGGGTGGTGTGGTCAATTATGTCACCAAACAACCGCTTGCAACTCCCTATTATGCAAGTGAATTTACAGTCGGAAGTTACAGTGATTATAAATCCTCAATCGATATTTCTGGACCACTCACCTCTGACCAAAAGTTGTTGTATCGCTTGAATGTTGGCTATGAAAATTTTGGGAGTTTTATAGATTTTGTTCACGGGCAATATTTCTCAATATCGCCCGTATTGTCCTATAAGATCAGCGATAATACAAACTTGACTTTGGAATATGAGCATACTGCTCAAAATCGAACATTTTATGATGGTTTGCTACCTATTCGTGAATCTTTTCAAGTTCCCATCAGTCGTTTTTTAGGAGAACCAAGCGCCGACAAGTACAATGTTGACTCTAATGCATTTTACTTGACTTTAGATCATACCTTCAGTGAAAATTTACGGCTGCATAGTGCCTTTTCAGCATACTTTACTACTTCTGATAATAATAACGTTGTCCGACCAGACTCACTTGAAGCGGATGGTCAGACAGTATCCCGAAGGCTTGCTGGAGGTGCCGGTTACACTCAAACATTTGATCTGCAAAATGAATTAGTCAGCAAGTTCAAAACTGGTTCGATTAATCATCAGCTGCTCCTGGGTTTAGAGTTAGGTTGGCAAAACCGGTTTCTTGATTACCTTCGCACTGCCGCTCCTGGGATTAATCTTTTCAATCCAGTATATGGTGCGCCACTGCCAACCAGTTTCGTCGATACAGCACAAGCACAGGGGTCTTATACCGATACTATAAGTATTTACTTGCAAGACCAGGTAACATTACTTTCTAATTTGAAGCTACTGGTTGGTGGAAGATATGATTTTGTCAGCTACAACGACAGAACCACAGACTTGAATAACAATGGTGCACTCCTTTCTGCAAATAACTTTTACGATGAAGCTTTTTCACCCCGTGTGGGACTGGTTTACCAACCGATAAAGCCAATCTCCCTATACGCCAGTTATAGCGAGTCTTTTGTACCCAACAATGCCAGAACAGCTAGCCTAGAGGCATTAAAACCTGCTCGTGGAACCCAGTATGAAGCAGGTATTAAAACCGAGTTATTGGATGGTAAGCTTTCGGCAACACTTGCAGCATACGAGATTAGAAAAACCAACGTACCTACAACCGATCCAAATAAAACTGATTACTCAATTGCAGCTGGAGAAGTCAAGAGTCAAGGTATTGAATTCGATATTTCTGGGCGAATTTTACCTGGGTGGAATGTAATTGCATCTTTTGCCCATAACGATACCTATGTTAGCGAGGATAATAACCTACCTGTGGGTGACAGATTAGTCGGTGTGCCAAGGAATACTGCTAGCTTCTGGACAACCTATGAAATTCAAAGTGGTTCTTTCAAAGGATTGGGATTTGGTGGAGGACTGTTTTTTGTTGGCGATACCGAAGCCAATCTACCAAACGATGGAGTTGTCATTCCTTCCTACGTCAGAACTGATGCCTCTATTTTCTATAAAAAAGAAAATTGGCGATTTGGTCTCAACTTCAAAAATCTTTTCGACACCACATATTACGTGTCTCAAGGCTACTATCTGCGTCCCGGAGATCCGTTGACTGTTCTGGCGACGATTTCCGTACAGTTTTGATTCCACCCTAATCCTCACCGATGCATTGGGGAGTTGGGGAGGGAGTCTAATTCTTCCCTCCAATGATCGGGAGGATTGAGGGGGGTAAAAAATCCAACTTACAAAGTGGCGATTATGAACCGGAAAAAAGTACGTCATGTCACCCTTGATTTTATTTATAACTGGCTTTGTCATGTACCGACATCCCTACCAGGAAAAACCTGTCCGCCACAATTAGGTAATAGAACTATCAAATAACCGTCAAAGTTAATTGACCGGAAAAGGCACAACTTCCCAGCCTGGAGGCTGGGAAGTTGGCAACACAAGACTTTGGGCTGATATTAGTGCTATTCATATTAGATTTAAAAAACTTTATTTTTAATTTAGAAATACAACATTTATTAATATTTCTTAGCTAAAATTGTAATAAGAATAAATACTTAGTTAAGAACAGGAGGGGTGAGCCATGCAAAGCACCCAGTTCGATAAGATTTTGCGACGAATAGCGACGATATTATCAGTCGTGATTCTAAGTCTGTGCTTAATTTATGTATCTACCGGAGTTTTGCTTGCTTTTTACTATGAACCGACAGCAGGCGGAGCTTATAACTCCTTAAAGATGATTAATACACAATTGCCATACGGGTGGTTGTTTCTGAGAGCGCATGATATTGCTGGTAACGCGGTAATTGCGATCGCTCTAATTCAGATTGTGGTGATGTTTTTAGGCCGGCAATTTCGCAAGAGTTGGCTAGCTGCTTGGATTAGCGGGATTTTGTTGACCCTAAGTGCGATCGGGCTGGATTGGAGTGCGATGATCTTAGATTGGACTCAGGAAGGATACTGGCGTTTTAACATTGAGTTGGGAACCATCGAAGCCATTCCTTTCATTGGTGGACAACTGCGCGAAATTTTAACTGGTGGTGGAGCCATTAACACAGTTACTGTCGAACACCTTTACACAATACACAGTTATCTGATTTCGATGGCGACGCTAATTCTTGCCATAGTTCATTTATCTGCTTTACTGTGGCAGGAATGGCAAATGTATCAAGAAGCGCCAAGTCCAGAAATTGCTAGTTTGTAACAACCACCAGAAGGCGAATTTATTCCTTCTCAAAGCTAATAAAGAGGGCTGAATTAGGAGTTATATTCTTCCTCAGCCTCCTTCCTTATACCCCAGGAGCCTCACTAGCGGAAAATTGAGATAATTGGGCGAGGGATAGGTCTTCAACCTCTGGTAACTTTTCTAGAGAGAGGGGAGTGGATTGGGTAGCACCAGATAAGCGTTTTAAAAGGCTAGGTCTGGGGTCATGCAACAGGTAAATAATGCAATCGCCAATTTCCCACTCTTGGTTAGCTGGCATAACCTGTAAGCGCTCTTCTCGTTCTACCAATAGCGGTATCAACACCCCAGTCCGAATTTTTTCTTGGATGCGATCGCATTGAGTGGAAAACTCCAACTCATTTAGCGTAGTTGTCCCCAGCTTGACCCGCCCATCATTTAAATATTCATTCCAAGTCTTAATCGCTAAGTCTGGGATAAAAGCTTGATTAACTTTATTACTAACCGAGGTACTCGCTTGCGGATCACGGGGGAAAACAGCTAAGACACGCGGGGGCTTAAATTCCTCAGCTGCCCTTTGAGCCAAAACAAAATTCACCTCGCCATTACTTGTCATAGCTAAAAAAGTACCCATAGAGGCAAGTCCTGCCTCTTCCAAAACAGCAGCATCCAGCGCACTACTGGCAATAACCCGCAGATTTTGGGCCTCAGCCTGAACAAGACATTCGGGGTCAGTATCAATCATGACTACGTTTTCTCCCCGTTCTTGAAAGAACCGGGCAATCAAAAGACTCAAGGGATTACAACCCACAATCACTGCTCCAGTTATGTCTTTGGAGGTGATTTGTAGCCATTTAGCAACCCAGCCAGCCGTTAGACCTTGGCAGACAACAGTCATGATAATTGTCAGGAAAACTAGAGCTTTGATGGAATCACCGCCGTTAATGCCACGCTGGGTCAGCGAAATCGCAAAAAAAGAAGCTACGGAGGCAGCAACAATTCCTCTAGGAGCAACCCAGCTTAAAAACAGTTTCTGTCGCCAATTTAAGTCACTGTTCCAGGTACACAAAAGGATATTAATCGGGCGAACGACAAACATTAATACCAAAACAGTGAATAAACTACCCCAACCCAAAGCAAACACACTGGCAATGGATAGGTCAGCAGCTAATAAGATAAATAGCACCGAGACACTGAGAATTGTTAACTGGCCCTTAAAGCTCCGTAACAGACGTTCTTCTGGGACTGAGGAATTAGCAAAGACTGCTCCTGCAACTACTGTTGTCATTACTCCCGATTCACTACGGATCATTTGCGATAAGCTAAACAGGCTCCAAAGTATTGCCAACACCACTAAGTTTTTGAGCTCGAATGACAGAAAACTAGCGCGTTTGAAAATCAAACTCATTAGATAACCGCCAGCACCACCAATTGCCCCACCAACGCCCAGGCGGATGAGTAAACCAATGATGGCATTAATGGGGTCAGTATCGTCGTTCAAAATGGTATCCAGGACAACGAAGGCGAGGATAGCCCCTACAGGGTCAATTAAAACCCCTTCTCCTTCCAAAAGTGTTGCCACTTGCCGATCTACATTGATTTGTTTGAGCAAAGGGCCAACGACGGTTGGGCCTGTCACCACAACTATGGAAGCATAGAGAAAAGCTATCTTCCAGGGAAATTCACCCAGCCAGTGAGCAGCCATACTCCCACCAAGCAGTGTGATCAGCGTTCCTAGAGTAACGAGCAATTGCAGGCTGACTGAAACTCTACCTAACTCTCGCAGATCCAAGTTAAGTCCGCCTTCAAACAAAATAATTGCCGTTGCTAGGGCGACAATAACTTCCAGTCCAGTGCCTAGCAAATGGGGATGCAACAGCCCTATGCCATCAGAGCCAAACAATATGCCTAACAGCAATAACAAGACGATGCTGGGTATGCGAAAGTATGCAGCCAACACCTGGGCGCTTATGCCTGCAAGGACAGCGATCGCCATCTGTAAGGTGATTTCAAAAGATGCTTCCATGTTGTAGATTTTGAGCGATTTATTTCAAAATCTTTTGTAAAAAATCGGAGATATTAACTCTACAGGGTACAACATCATACCCTTTGTCCTTTCCTGAATTTAGCGTTTTTTCGATCTGTGTATTCCCCTAAATTCCGAGCGCCTGTCGCTGGTGCATCCTGCGGCTTCCCACAGAAGCATCTACGGAATTCTTTTTGTGTCTCCATATTGTTGTATCCTCTTCAAGCTTTTGCCTCCACCCAGTTTAGCTGTCACAAACTTTTTTTGGCAAAAGTTGTTGACAACGGCAAGGAAATTAGTTACCTTATAAAAGGTTTGAGTCCGATGCCCCCATCGTCTAGAGGCCTAGGACACCTCCCTTTCACGGAGGTAACGGGGATTCGAATTCCCCTGGGGGTACTTAAAAACAATAAAAAGCAAAAGTGTTTTTTGTTGGAAATCTGTGAAGCAAGACTATCATCCAGGATACTTCCTGAATGATAGTTTAACTATACATAAGGTTCTTTGCTGGCTAACTTTTCTACACGTTGGTGAATAGCCAGAAGATTTAACCGTAAATCTTGACTCAGGCGATTTTCAATGATTCTCACTGGCATAGTGAGTTTAGGCCAAACTTGAATTGTATAGCAGAGATTTGTTCCTATATACTCACCGAAGGAATAAGGCTCTAGGCACCAGCTACCAGAAAAGCCTTTAAAATCTCCCTCTACCATACGGAAATTAATTTCTTTAGGGAAGTATTCTTCCAGATCCAGAATTACCCGCGCAGAAAAGTTGAAATTTAGTAAGCGCTGGGAGCCTACTTGCTCAAGTCTAATTCCACCATTGGGATGCTCGATTAGACGACTCTTGGCGAGGTTGGGGAGAAAGTCAGGTAAGGCTTCATAATCTGTCAGAACCTTCCAGATTTGTTCCACTGGTTGGGGAATTTGGACTTTAGCGCTGATTTGTCGCTGTCGCTCTCCTATTTTCTCAATTTGAATTTCTACCTTAGCCAACAAAGCAACTGGATGAGTAGGTAAATCCGCTTCGAGGTTGATGTCATCACTAGGAGACTGGAAATCAAGGTTCTCTGTTGCGTTCTGTTTTTTAGTCACTTTCAGAATTATGGTTTGCTTTCGTCAGAAAATTGCGGCAGAGTCAGGGTGAAGCAAATTTCGCTCTGTTCAGAATCCGAGATTTGGAGACTTTCAACAGCGATCGCCCCATTCAAATGCTGCACTAAAGACTTGACAAGAGCAAGTCCCAAGCCAGTCCCTGGAGTCCAGCGCCCTTTTCCGCGACGGAACTTGTCAAAGATGTAGGTTGCTTCTTCTTTGGAGATGGCACGTCCTGTATTCGTTACCTTTATGATAACTTGATCAATTTGTTGATCAACTCGGTGAGAGGCTTGTAAGTGGACGATGGTATCATCCTGTGAGTATTTACAAGCATTGGTTAACAACTCCTGGAAAATACGGTCAAAACTTTCTAGTTCAGTTTGCAGTTTTAGCGATTCCTCTGGTAAATCTACAGAAATCTTTAATCCCTTCTCTGCGAGCTTTTCCTCAAAAGATGCTGCTATATCCTGGATTCTAGTATTTAAATCTATAGTTTTTAATTGTGGAGCTTCGTGAGGCGACTCTAGTTTCTGGAGTGTCAACAAGTCATTAATCAAGTTAATTTCCTTTGTACATTCCTGCTCTAGGATATCCATGTATCTAACTTGACGCTCTGGCGCTATTCCTGGCAAACGTAAGTTCCGAATGGACATCAGCATATTTGTCAAAGGATAACGCAAGCGATCGCTCATGTTGCTCAAAAATTCATCTTTGAGTTCGTTAAGTTTTCGTAGTTGCTCGACATACTGCCGTGTTCTTTCATGCAATTTCGCCTGGAGTTCCAGACTACTCTGGAGTTTCGCCGTCCGCTCATCTACCAAAGTTTGCACTTGGCGCAATGTCTGTGACTGAATTATGGCGTTACTTACTTGAGCACAAACCATTTCCACAATATTTAATTCTGCTGCTTGCCAACTGCGAGCGACAGCTTGCTGTAGCACTAAGAATCCTAAGATTTTACCTTGATTCTCCAATGGCACTAATAATACCGCAGGCAATTCCTTTATTGCAAATAATGGAGCAGCAGCGGAGGTATCGTTTTTTTCTGTATAATCATCGAAGATTACTGGTTTTACAGAATCTATGAAGGCACGCTGGCATAAACCACACTCCGAAACCAAGAAAGACCGCTCTAAGGTATTTGGTGTACTAGTGCGGGGACTTTGTATTTCCCTAGTCCATTCACCGATCACGGTAGCTTTAGCTTTAGGAATTTGTTTTTTAGCTTGAGTCCTAAATAGTGGATCTGTATATTTAAGTTGTATAAGCAAACCCCGATCTGCTTGTAGAGATTCGGCAGTAGAGGCGATAACTAACTGGAGCATTTGATTAAGCTCCAAGTTGCTACGACTCAGTATGGTTAATTGCTTGATCAAACTTTGATACTGGTTGTTCTTTTGCAGATGCTGTTGTTGATGAGCAATTAGCTGGGCTTGTGCTACGCGAGAAAAAGCGATCGCGCAAGCCGACTCCACCTCTTTGAGCAGTTGTTTTTCTGATTCACTCCAATTATAAGGTTGGAATTTAATCAGACTAATCACCCCATTATTATTGCCACCAAACCGGGTGGGAATTGCCAAAACTGCTTTTATCGGTAGTGGCAAATATTGACAGCCAATTACCAGACTGTTCTGAATGATGGAAATATCTTCAATAGTCAATGGTTCAGCAGCACATTGTAGCACTGGCGAGTGCATAAGCAACTGTTCCATCGAAAACATCTCTTCTGGGTGTGGCATCCCTAGATACTCATCAGCACACCAATTAGTAGTAGTCGCTTCGTCGGATGTCTCACCCGTTACTGAAACCAAGCAGCAGCAATCTACTTCAAAAGCAACTCCTAGCAATTGGGCAATATCTTGCAGCATCAATGCCGACGCAGAGCTATTAGCAATGATTTGGTTAATCTTTTGTACCAACTGGCGGGCAGATTCTTCATGATGCTGCATCAGCTTGACTTGGTAAGGTTGTAGTCGATCTATGTCATCGACGTAATGTGGCGGCGACGATAAAGGCTTTTTCATTCTTGGTATGCCCTCGGATAATAACACCATTGTTTTTGCACCCAACTTCTTGGCATATTTTTCACCGTTAGTTGTGTTGCTACACCCTGATAATTGACAAATCTTGTCTGAATACTTTCTCTCACCTGTTATAGCCCTTTTCTATCTCAGATGGCCAAGTTCCCAATGTATCAACCAAATTGCTACATTGGTACATAAGTAATAGAATATTTAAGATATCTTATAAATGCTTCAGTTAGCTTATTTATGACTGCTCTATGTGAAATAATTTACTAACCTTATCCTGTCTGTAAGTATACATAAACCGTAATTTCTCTGGAATTCTAGCAAAATTGCCCTTCCGATCACGTAAAATTACTTAACTGATTTGATAAATTTTTGTGACATTTTTTTTTAAAGCTAGTAGGTTTAACAAGCTACTCTTTGATCTCCGTAACTCTCAGTAAAATATCAATGAAGCTAAATTTTGAATGCAGCCCAATTATTTTTACTAATAACTGGGCTGTATTCGTCTGAATATTAAGACTGTCCAGCCAAGCTCTCGACACTCAGAGGAACCATATCACCATTCCTCGTTAGTCCTAACAACATTGGTTGTTGGGGTTGAATTAGTTGACCTGTGAGCACACAGCGTTCTTCTTGCTGAGCTGTGGCAGCTATGCTAGCTCGAATGTCGGATCGCGAAAATCGAGGCTTCCACTCACCTGATTTTTGCTGGACATAATTCCAAAGGATATCTCGGATCAGAGCTTGATATCCCTGATTCCCAGCTATTTCTTTGAGTTTATCTTTGAGTTCCCGCTCTAGGCGGATGCTGGTAACTTCCATATCGGTGGTTGGGGTGCGAGCGATCGTATGCATCACTATTTCTCCTTAAAGGTATAGACAGGATAGTAATACAAGTGTAGTATGTTTAAAGGAATGTTCAATAGGTGAAATTTTCTGTGAAATCCATTTACCCCATCTCTACTTCTTTTGGCGCTACCAATTGCCGAGCCGGTTGGGAATCAGCTGCTATGGAAGTGGAGTATATATTTATGGGCGATGGTAGCCGGAATTATGGGCAAATCACAGAGGGTAATTATGATTTTAGACATCTCAGCATTAGTGCACTGATTGCAAAACCACAACTAGATGAAGAAAGCGGGGGGTACAGGCAAAGAAATACTGTACCGATATAAGACCAGAAAGTTTTCCGGTCAATTCTAACCCCCGCTTCACTTAAAACTTGAAGCGGGGGTTTTTTTATAAGGAGTGAAGCTGTGACGATATCTTCCATGCGCGGCGCGAACGCAATGCAAGTGTTAGAGCAATCTGTGGTGGTGTTTTCTCAAAATTACTTGCCACTGTGTCGGATCAATATTAAGCGGGCAATTGTGTTGTTAGTAACTAACAAAGCTCAACCTCTGGGTTTTACCACAGAAGGCGGATGGCGAGTTCATTCACCCAGTTTAGTAATTGATGTGCCAAAACACATTCGCTTGACAATCACTTCTAATGAGCGGATGTGGAAAGTTCCGCCAGTGAATCGGCGGGAAGTGTTGCGACGAGACCATCACAATTGCCAATATTGCGGTAGCGGCAAACATCTAACGCTAGATCATGTGATGCCGCGATCTAAAGGCGGTTCTCACACTTGGGATAACGTAGTCACAGCTTGTGAGAGATGTAACTCCCGTAAAGGCGATCGCACCTTGTTTGAAGCTGGTATGCAACTGCGTACCAAACCAAAAGCACCAATGCACCCCGCGATTTCTTTTGCCGAACAGTTTTGGATAGATATGCAAGCAAACCTGGAATAACAGGAGAGCATAAGGAATGCTGAAATTAACTTACACTGAAAGTAGCTTTGATTTGGAATGTGTCACTCTGTCGCTGGAGGAATGGGTAGCGCAGCGAGTGATTTTAGCCCTGCGAGTTGGGCAAAGTTTATGCATTGAACCCAGTACCGCTTCCTTTTTGCTTCCTGTTGATTTGCCAGGAGTAGAAGTGCTTAAAGCTGAGGTAAAAAGAGATGATAGAGGAATCATTGCCTTCTGTGCCTGCGATGCCGAATATATGGAAGTCACCCTGCGGGGTTCTTGGCTATCAGATAGTTATAAGGATGCTGTAGGTGTGTTTGTCACCACTATGAGCGATCGCGCTGAGTTCTTTTTGCACAAACTTTGGCAAGAAGCTCAAGAAAGCAATGCTTCCGTCATGAGCGAATAAACAAAATAGTAGGGTGACTCAATTTTGGATTTTGGATTTTAGATTTGTTCTCGCGTTGAAATTCGGGGGCAACTCTTACAAGACGCTGCGCGAACAGACCTTTTTAGATTTTGGATTATTCAATCCAAAATCCAAAATTTAAAATCTAAAATTCGGTGAGTAAAATTTCTCACCTATTGCGCCATTTTTAGCAGTTCGGGAATTGTCACAAATCGGTAGCCTTGCTGTTTGAGTCCGCTGATGATTTGTGGCAATGCTTGTACAGTTCTTTGGCGATCGCCACCACCATCATGCATTAAAACAATGGAACCAGGTTTCGCGCCTTTCAGGACATTATTTACAAATGCCTGCGGTTTGGCGTGAGGGTCAGTATCGGCTGAAGTTAGTGACCACATAATTACAGCGTCCTTCTGGCTTTTGGCGTAAGCGGCTAGTCCGTTATTTAAAACACCTCCAGGAGGACGAAACAGAGCAGTTTTGACTCCTGTAGTTTTGTATATCAGATCAGCTGTGCGATCAATTTCACTCTTGGCTGTGGCTTCATCCATTCGTCGATACCAATGATGCCAAGTATGGTTGCCAATGGCATGTCCCTCGGCTACCTCTTGCTTGGCTAGGTCAGGATTTGCTTGCAAAGCTTGTCCTACCCAAAAGAATGTCACTTTAACATCATTTTGCTTCAGAATATCCAGCATTTCTAGGGTTGTCTTTGGCCAGGGGCCATCATCAATGCCTAGAGCAATAACCTTCTCATTGTTACTGGGATGCACCTGATAAACTGTTTTTCCCTGAAATTTAGCTGGGACTGTAAATGTAAGGTTTTCTACTTTAGCTGATGGCGGTAATTGGGCATTAATTTGGCCCTTTACTGGATGATCTTGAACTTGTGCAGTATGGATTTTGCTTATTGGCAGGTTCAACCCCAATTGTGGGGAGGTGCTTGGGGCAATACTACAAGCTGTAATCGTAGAGGCGATCGCGACAAAACTAATTATCTTTTGTCGCTTGAGGTAGTTATCTGTCACGTCAGGCTTTTAAAAAACTCACCCAATCATAAGCTGTAGTTTGACTTTTAATCGGTGTGAGCAAGTTCAAATCTAAGTGTAGAAGCTTTTCTAGACAATTTCAAAAAAACTTTCTCAAACCCCTTGACACATCTTGTAGTATTTTGTAGTATAAATGTAGTGAAGCGAAAGACAAAGCTTCTCAAGGGTCAAAGTAATGTTCTACATACAACTCAAACAGAGGCGCTGGAATCAACCAGAGTCTCCCGTCAAGAAAGCCGCTTCTACTTGTAAACCATCCGAAGTGGAGGCAATCAACCAAAAAAGTTTTAAGTTTGCACTCAGCAAAACCACAGAATACATCCGTAATATACAACAGGTTTGCTACCTAGAATTTCGGTTGTTTTCCTAATAGTTTCTAACAGTAAAAAGTAAACTTTCTGAACCTTGAAAACTGAATAAGAAATGGGCAAGTTCACCAAAATTCTGTGCCTAAAAACCTAAAAGTTTAGGTACAGATTCCAAAAAATCGGGGTGTAGCTCAACTGGCTAGAGCGTTCCGTTGTCTGCGGAAATGTTGCGGGTTCAAATCCCGTCACCCTGGTTATAGTCCCGTAGGCGAATAGTTTAAGCCGTCAGCCTACGGCAGTCGCTACAACGGAGGGAACCTCCCCAACGCGCTGCCTCCTCAAGCTGAAGATTGCGAGTGCAAATCTCGTCGGGACTCCCAAATGGCTGAGTAGCCAAGTGGTCGAAGGCGTCGGTCTGCAAAACCGATATCGTGAGTTCAAATCTCACCTCAGCCTCTGGTGCGATCGCAGCGTAGCTTAATTAGCAAAGCCCCAGGTTCATACCCTGGTATATGCGGGTGCAAATCCCGCCACTGCCACCAAATGCAGGGATGGTGTAATGGCAACACCTCGTGACTCCAAATCCGATGTTCTAGGTTCAAATCCTAGTCTCTGCGTCAGACAATTTTGGATTTTGGATTGCCGATTTTAGATTAAAAAATTTAATCCAAAATCTAAAATTTAAAATCTAAAATTCGATAAATTATGCCCTCGTGGACGAATGGTTAAGTCAGTGTTCTTTCAAAGCACAGATGCGAGTTCAATTCTCGTCGAGGGAATGATTATGGGTCGGTGGCCGAGTCTGGCTGAAGGCGACAGTCTGTAAAACTGTTCTTTTTTGCACGCAGGTTCAAATCCTGCTCGACCCACTGTGGAGAGGTGGCTGAGTGGCTGAAAGCGGCAGATTGCTAATCTGTTGTACGGTTTCCGTACCGAGGGTTCAAATCCCTCTTTCTCCGCCTTGAGAGCGTGGTGTAACTGGATAACATCTCAGTCTACGAAACTGAAGATTTGAGGGTTCGATTCCCTCCGCTCTCGTCATCATCTCTTCTCTTATCCCCCGGTAGCTCAGTTGGTAGTTAGCGCCTGTCTGTTCGCGTAGCGTGTCTGAAAGACAAGAACAGGAGGTCGTCGGTTCGATTCCGACCTGGGGGGCTTCGTTGCCTCATAGCTCAATGGTAGAGCAAGCGGCTGTTAACCGCGCGGTTGTAGGTTCGAGTCCTACTGAGGCAGCCATTCATTGCCGGGTGGACGAATTGGTAAGTCGCATCGCTCTGAACGATGAGGTTGCAGGTTCAAACCCTGCCCTGGCAATAAAGCCCTGTGGTGTAATTGGCAACATAGCGCCCTTTGAAGGCGAAGATTCCAGGTTCGAGTCCTGGTGGGGCTGCCAAACTTTGCTCTTGTAGCCCAATTGGAAGAGGCTGCCGTCTCAAAAACGGTATGTTGTGGGTTCAATTCCCACCAAGAGTACCAAACTTTGCTCCTGTAGCCCAATTGGAAGAGGCGGCAGACTTAAAATCTGTTTGTTTGTGGGTTCGACTCCCACCAGGAGTACCACGGGATGTAATTCAGTGGCCAGAAGCCATGCTTTGGGAGCATGGAGTCGCAGGTTCAAATCCTGCCATCCCGATATGCCCCTGTGACGGAACTGGAATACGTGCTGGAATCAGAGTCCAGATTTTGCAGGTTCAAATCCTGTCAGGGGTACTAAGCTGTCGCGCGTGTAACTTGCACTTTTTATGGTCTGGAACCCTTGTTGCAACGAGAACACTCTCGAAAATTAAAGACGCGACAGCTTAAGCTCTCGTGGCGGAACGGAAGACGCACTAGACCGAGGATCTAGTTTTTTGCAGGTTCAAATCCTGTCGGGAGTACCAAAATATCTGGGTGTAGCGCAGTTGGGAGCGCGGGAGTTTCGGGAACTCCAGGTCGCAGGTTCAATCCCTGCCACGCAGATTTTGCCCTTGTAGCCCAACGGAAGAGGCGCTTTATTTAGGGTAAAGAGGATGCTGGTTCAAATCCAGTCAGGGGTATTGGTGAATATGCGGGGATAGAGCAACGGTGGCTCGTCGGGCTGCATAACCTGAACATCGGTAGGTTCGACTCCTGCCCCCGTCACCAAAATTAGTGCTGGTGTAGCTCAATTGGCAGAGCAACTGATTTGTAATCAGTAGGTTGCAGGTTCAATTCCTGTCACCAGCTTGACTGATGCGGGTGTGATGTAACGGCAGCATGAGACGCTTCCAACGTCTTCGTGCGAGTTCAAATCTCGCCGTCCGCTCTGAAACTTGCGGGTGTGATGTAATCGGTAGCATCTGAGTACGCCATACTCAGTGCGTGGGTTCAAGTCCCTCCACTCGCTTGCGTAGTCCTGTAGCTCAATTGGTAGAGTGTCTTCCTTACAAGAAGAATGTCGCGGGTTCAATTCCTGCCAGGACTACCAAATTTTGGGAGTGTAGCTCAATGGAATAGAGCTTCGAGCTTCTACCTCGAAAGTTGTGGGTTCGAGTCCTACCACTCCCGCCTGAAAGTGTCTTTAATTTTGAATTTTGAATTGTTATGGGGTCATAGCTCAAATGGCTAGAGCGCCTGTCTTGCAAGCAGGAGGTTATGGGTTCAATTCCCATTGATTCCACTGATGGTGTCTGAAGCCAAAGTGGTCGAGGCGCTGGTTTGTGGAACCAGTCATAGCGGGTTCAAGTCCGGTCAGACACCCCTCAATGGAAGATGCCGCTGAATGGACGGCAACCAAGCTTGAACCTTGGGGTACAGGCAACTGTAGGGGTTCGATTCCTCCATCTTCCTCTGTCTATAAAACCTAAGGAGGCTATACTTATCTGTTGATTCTCAGCACCCAGTATTACATACTGGTGAAAGAACAATCAAGGAAAATTGAAGTGGACAACAAAACTTGGCTGGGTAGTTTGGGAGAAAGCAAGGTGGCAGCAGAGCTAAGTAGGCATCGCTTTCACGTTTTTACTCAAACAACAGGCAAAGCACCTTTTGACCTAGTAGCTTACAAGGATGGTTACTTGTACAGAGTTAATGTCAAATCTACCCAGAGGCGAAGCAAGTGGGGGTCATGGGAGGTAAAAATTGCCAGTATACGTTCTAATCGCACAGGAAACCGCATAGTCCCTTTTGACTTTGCATCCTGTGATGTTCTTGCTGTGTATATAGAGCGTCTCGACAAAATATGCTTTCTACATTCTTCTGAAGTTGCTGGGAAAAATTATATTGCTTTGAGAGAGACAACAGTACACCAATCTAAACTTCTTTCTATATCAGAGTTAGCTAACCCACAACGTATCTGCCACTCTAACAAGGACATAGCTGAGGACTTAATAGAACTCAATGAATTAACCGTAGAGTCTAGTGATTCGGTTGAGAATACATCAACGAAAGTCTTATCCAAAAGGCAGCGAATTCAAAAAGATTCTGGTGTGACTTTAATAAAGAAAGACAGAGTTTCGCTTAAATCTAGGAAAGTTGAGCGTCCCTCTAAGGAAGACCTAGAAAAGATGATTTGGGAAACTTCTGTTCTTGAAGTGAGTCAGAAGTTTGGAGTGTCTGACGTTGCAATCGCTAAGTGGTGCAAAAAATACGGTATTCCTAGACCTCCAAGGGGTTACTGGGCTAAGAAAAATCAGTCTAGAAATTCCACAGTGTAGATTCAGCAATTTTTTCCACCTGAAGCCGAAAAGTGAGGCGCTGTGCTGATAACACAGATATAGGAGGGGCAGTACCTCCCAGGTGGATTTATAAGTGGTCTGTCAAACCCATTTTGACGGTTGGAGAGACGCGATAAATCGCCGTCTCTACAGAAAATTTATTCGTCAATTATTTCTTGACAGACTATTAGTTTTGGTGTTACAAGGCTTGCGATGTAATACGATCGCAGCGCTCATTTCTTTATTTAAATTAACTAGGGTGGTTGGCATACCGGCTGTGCAGCAGGCTTTTAACCCGCAGAAATAGGTTCGACCCCTATACCACCCATTATGAATAAGAACTAGCGATCGCTAATTGAGCATGTTGCAATAATATATCTTTATCCAAAGTTTGTACGGGATATTGCGGTGTTACTGCCAGTAATTTATCGATTCTTTCTCTAGCTGCTTCCACTACTGATTCATCTAAGCTACCCTTGGTCAGGGAATCGATGAAATCTTCAGCAATCTGATAAGTTCTTTCAATAGATGATGAATTAATATTACGCGAGACAATAAACAAGTCGCAGCCTGCATGAAATGACCGCGCCACAGTACCAGCTTTCATAAACATATCTGAGATTGCTTTCATATCCAAGTCGTCAGATACAACTACTCCCTCAAAGCCAAGTTCCTCCCTAAGTATAGTTTTGAGGATAGCCTTGGAAAGGGTTGCTGGTACATCAGCATCTATCTTAGGAAATAAGATATGGGCAGTCATGATTAAAGGAATGTGTACTTCGATTAGCGCTTTGAAAGGTATAAGTTCTCGAAGTCGCAGGTCTTCTAAAGTTAAATTCAGTATTGGTAGTTCAATGTGAGAGTCTTTGCTAGTGTCTCCATGTCCAGGGAAATGTTTGGCGCATCCCAAAATTCCTGACTCTTGAAGTCCAAGATAGTAGTCACGGGCATATTTTGCGGCGATTTCGGGAGTGTTACCAAAGGCGCGAAGCCCAATGACGGGGTTATGGGGATGAGAAAAAATATCTGCTACAGGTGCCCAGGATAAATTTATTCCCAGTGATTTGAGTTCTAATGCCGTAGCTTTTGCTACTTCGCGGACGTGCGATCGCAGCAACAATGCATGAGGAAAGCGAGTAATTGGCAGTGGTGTCCGAATTACCCGACCTCCTTCATGATCGAGGGTGATAAACATCGAATCACGTTCAGTATATTCGCGTATTTGGCTGTTCAAATCCTTGAAGCTTTCTAGCCAAATCTCATACGGGGTGCCATCCAAAAAGTTCTTAGCAAAAAAGATCACTCCAATTGGTTTTAATTCATTGAGTGCGCGTTTATCGTCATCGTTTAATGTAGTGCCGGAAATACCTAGAATCAGGTGATGTCCAAAGCGCCTTAGCTCCTGCAATACTGGCATAATATTTTACCTATAGTTGTCGTTATATTATCAGTAGTCGCGCCAATAATGCTGAAGAATTTGCTAATTGTGTTCGCAATTATTGGGCAATTGAGAATTCATTACATTGGATACTGGATGTAGCTTTAAAAGAAGACGACTGTCGAATTAGGAAAGAGAATGTCAGGACTTACGCAACTGTCACAAGCAATGGCGCGGTGTAACCGCGCCGCGCGCCAAACAACTACACGACAAACATGGGAACAGCCGGACGTTTTAGTTGCTGAACTAAATAATTTGATAATAATCCATGCTTAATTTGATAGATTGTTTGACCAGTTTTATAAGCTAGATCTTTGAGCCTAAGCCAAACTAAAATAGCGCGAGGCTTTCATGATTTCTTTGAATACGTCCTTTACGGCATTGACATGATTCAATGCCAGTCAATTGTTTTAATTCTCTGTGAAACTCTTCAACCTTCCATCGAACTTTACACACTTTTTGTACAACGTCCGTAGAATCTTGAGATATATCGTTTGTAGCGATAAAATCCGTTCTGTCGGTGGAGACAGTTACCCGGAATAGTTTCACTTTTTTAGCTTGAGGAAACTTTTTTATTTTAACTAGTTTACCTAATTCTAACTCCTTTTCATCCCAAAATAACAATTCAATTCTTTGATAATCTTTTTGACCTGACGGATCATCAACAAGTCGATTACGTTTCAGAGGACAATAATAATATTTCCCTAACCCATCTATATATAACATCAATTTATTTGTGGCATACCAAGTGTCCATCAAGACAGCTTTGAATGGCAAAAACTTATTATACACAAGGTTTCGCAGCATCTCCATCACATGGTCTATCTTTGTTTTACCATCTCTATCTGGATCATAGATTCGATAGTCAACTACCCAAAATTTTCCGATTTCATGATTGACATATACACAATTTACTAGCCCAATTGCTTGAATTACACCATGCTCATTGCCACTATACTGGCGTTGACTCGGCTCTATTTCTACAGCGTATCGTTTATCAATTACTGTGTCATCAAAAACCAAATACGCATTATCATTTATTTCTATTAAATCTTTGACATTATCCCAAAGAATCCGAGGTGTTAATTTTTCGTTATTTAAATAACAGTTGATTTTATCGTGACTGATCTGCTCTAAATGCTCCGCCAAATTGGTGAGAGTATAATTAATCTGACTACTTAACAAGTACTGGCAATAATTAAGTTTAGTAAATCTCATAAACCTACAGGATTGATTTTATGCATCCTCAGCTAATTTTCTCATGGTTTGATGAATACTTAACACAGCCGATTACTGTTACTAATTTCATCAATTTCCTTTGGGTATGCCACTTTTATATAGTATTTATGTACTATATAAATGCGATCGCACTGTGCCAGTTGCGTAAGTCCTGAATGTGTTTGCCGAAGGAAATTAACGTGGATATCAACTAGCAGGCTTTATCAATGCTCCAGACATTTCCTCAGAGCAAATACACGGATTCCCAAAGAAATCAACTACTTTAAGACAAGAGTTTCAGGACTTACGCAAAAAAGTTCTGAAGTAGCGGTAATTCATGAATTACCGCTACGACAAATCAGGTTTTTGAGATAATTTTGCGTAAGTCCTAAGTTTGTAACTACCTATTCTCGGTCAAAGGAATGACTTTTGTTTTTTGACATCCAATGGTGTAAATTTAGATAAAATCCACGCCGCAAACCCATTGGTGACAATGATATTGGCAAGTTATTCTGGTAGATGCGTGTCAGGTAAAATTTTCTTTGGGAAAAGTTTTTTGGGGAAGCGATCGCACAATAACCGCCAAATGTAACGGATTGCAACGTATAATGAGAACGACAAAACCATTAAGAAATATTGAAGGGCATTAGGGTTAAATGCGAGTAGCGATCGCGGGTGCTGGTCTAGCAGGACTTTCCTGCGCGAAATATCTCACGGACGCAGGTCACACTCCCATTGTCTTGGAAAGCCGGGACGTACTGGGTGGTCTGGTTGCGGCGTGGAAAGACTCTGACGGCGACTGGTACGAAACCGGGTTACACGCCTTCTTTGGGGCATATCCGAATATGCTGCAATTGCTCAAGGAGTTGGGCATTGAAGACAGACTCCAGTGGAAAGAGCATACGCTGATTTTCAATCAACCGGACAAGCCTGGGACACTATCACGTTTTGATGTTCCAGATATTCCATCTCCTTTCAACGTCATTGCATCGATTCTTCGCAACAAAGACATGTTGACTTGGGAGCAGAAGATTCGATTTGCAGTTGGCCTACTTCCCGCAGTGGTTCGGGGTCAAAAGTATGTTGAAGACATGGACAAGTACAGCTTCTTAGAGTGGTTGAAAAGGCAAGGTGTTGATGAGCGGGTAACTAGTGACGTTTTTATCGCCGCCTGTAAAGCGCTCACCTTTATCAATCCTGATGAAGTTTCAGCAACTATCCTATTAACTGCACTGAATCGTTTTCTGCAAGAACGATATGGTTCCAAGATTGCATTTTTGGATGGTTCTCCCACAGAACGGCTATGCAGCCCGATTGTAGATTACATCACAGAGCGCGGTGGAGAAGTGCGGTTGAATGCTCCCTTGAAAGAGATTTTGCTCAATGCCGATGGCACGGTGAAAGCATACTTGATTCGGGGGTTAAATGGGGCAGAAGATGAAGTTTTCACGGCTGATGTGTATGTATCTGCCATATCGGTTGACCCTTTGAAAGTCATGTTGCCTAAGCCTTGGAAGCAAATGGAGTTTTTCAAGAAGCTAGAAGGTTTGGAAGGGGTACCAGTGATTAACCTGCATCTGTGGTTTGACCGGAAACTTACAGAAATTGATCACTTGCTATTTTCGCGATCGCCCCTCCTGAGCGTTTATGCTGATATGAGCAATACCTGCCGTGAATACGCCAACCCCAATCGCTCAATGCTGGAATTAGTTCTAGCTCCGGCAAAAGATTGGATTGCCAAATCCGATGAGGAGATTGTGGCTGCAACGATTGCTGAGTTGGAAAAACTTTTCCCCGACCATTTTGGGGGAGACAATCCAGCAACATTGCTGAAATCTCATGTGGTGAAAACGCCGCGTTCAGTTTACAAAGCGACCCCTGGTCGTCAACAGTACCGTCCCGCACAAGTTACGCCCATTGCCAACTTCTATCTCGCCGGAAGTTATACCATGCAACGCTACTTAGGCAGTATGGAAGGTGCCGTACTTTCTGGTAAGCTGACAGCGCAGGCCATTTCTGAGGCTCTCCCGGTAGCAAATTCCTCAAACCTGCAAACGCTCACCCGACCGCCCGCAACGAATGCTGCAACTGCCTGATTCCCCCCCGCGCATGAAAACGCTGGTCTCTGTAGACGAGTCATACAAACTTTGTCGGCATCTCACAGCAAAGTATGCCAAGACTTTTTACCTGGGTACTTTGCTGATGAGTCCGGTAAAACGTCAATCTATTTGGTCAATTTACGCTTGGTGTCGCCGTACAGATGAATTGGTGGATGGGCCCGCATCTGCTATTACCACGCCAGAAACCCTAGACCTATGGGAACAGCAGCTGGAATCGATTTTTGCGGGACGCCCATTAGAAAATTACGATGTAGCTTTAGCTGATACCCTCCAGCGCTTTCCGATGGACATTCAGCCCTTTCGGGATATGATTGCCGGTCAGCGCATGGACTTATATCGCAGTCGTTATGAAACCTTTGAGGAGTTATACCTCTACTGTTACCGCGTTGCTGGCACTGTTGGCTTAATGTCAACAGCAGTTATGGGTGTGGATAACACCATATACACAGCACCGTGGCACCAGAACAAACAACCATATCTTCCCACAGAAGAAGCGATCGCTCTCGGAATTGCCAATCAACTCACCAACATCCTGCGGGATGTGGGAGAAGATGCCAAACGGGGGCGGATCTACATTCCCCTTGAGGACTTGGCAAAATTCAACTACACCGAGCAAGACTTCTTCAAAGGTGTGGTAGATGAGCGTTGGCGGGCATTGATGCGCTTTCAAATTGACCGCGCCCGCCAATTTTATACCACATCAGACCAGGGAATTACTTATTTAGCATCCGATGCCCGTTGGCCCGTATGGGCAGCATCGATGCTGTACGGTCAAATTTTGGAGGTGATTGAACGCAACGGTTACGATGTTTTCAGTCAGCGAGCTTACGTTCCCCAGTGGAAAAAGTTACGCACTTTGCCCGTAGCTTGGATGCGATCGCAAGTTCTTTGAATTTGTCATTAGTCATTTGTCATTTGTCATTAGCAAATAACTAACGACCACTGACTAATGCCCAATGCCCAATGACCAATACCCAATGCCCAATGCCCAATTACAAATGACTATTGACTCTCCCCAATAAATCTGCTAACATTAGTATTCGTGAGTCAGGAGAGGTGGCTGAGTGGTCGAAAGCGGCAGATTGCTAATCTGTTGTACGGCAGGCAACTCCGTACCGAGGGTTCGAATCCCTCCCTCTCCGTTTTCCAGCCTTTGATACACGGAATATATTCTGTGTAGAAAGGTAAATATTAATGTAGGGGTAAATACTTCTACTCCCGAAGATGGATGATATGATTTATCCTTTGGAGTCTTGATAAGATCCAGCTAACTTACAAATTTAGTTTGGATCTTACTTTTAGGCTGCTAAATATCTGAGGAGTGAAAGTGATTTATGAGAAAAATTAGCACCGCCTTAACCTTTAGTATAGCTACCCTAGCAACTGGGTTCCTAGTTGGGGCTTGTGGTGATACTAGTACCCCCAATGGCACAGCTAACAACGGAAGTAGCGCTACCCCAGCGGCAAACTCAACTACTACAAGCAGTACTCAAGGGCTAAAAATTGGTTCCCTGCTACCGACAACAGGCGACTTGGCTTCTGTCGGACAGCAGATGTTAGGTTCTGTCCCTTTACTCGTCGATACGGTCAACGCTTGCGGTGGGGTGAATGGCGAACCTGTTACCTTGGTGCAAGTAGACGACCAAACCGACCCCAGAGCGGGTGCTGCCGGTATGACCAAACTAGCAACTTTAGATAAAGTGGCAGGTGTAGTTGGCTCGTTTGCCAGTAGCGTTTCTAGTGCAGCAGTCTCCATTGCCACGCCGAATAAAGTCATGCTGATTTCCCCTGGTAGTACCAGCCCCGTATTTACAGAAAAGGCGCAAAAAGGCGACTTTAAAGGCTTTTGGGCGCGTACTGCTCCCCCCGACACCTACCAAGCACTAGCTTTAGCTCAACTTGCCAGGAAAAAAGGTTTCAAGCGAGTTTCTACAGTCGTGATTAATAACGACTATGGCGTGGGCTTTGAAAAAGCATTTGTGCAAACTTTTGAAAAATTGGGTGGAACCATAGTTAATAAAGATAAGCCTGTCCGCTACGACCCGAAAGCCCAGACATTTGATACAGAAGCAGCAGCTGCTTTTGCTGGTAAGCCAGATGCAGTCTTGGCTGTACTGTACGCTGAAACTGGCAGTTTGTTTTTGAAAGCTGCGTATCAGCAAGGTGTGGCGAAGGGAGTACAAATATTGCTTACAGATGGGGTGAAATCACCTACTTTCCCCGAACAAGTTGGCAAAGGTAGTGATGGTAAATATATTTTAACTGGAGCGATCGGTACAGTACCGGGTTCCAATGGCAAAGCACTCTTAGCTTTCAACAAGCTGTGGAAGGATAAAAAGGGTAGTGAGCCAGGGGAATACGCTCCTCAAGCTTGGGATGCGGCTGCCTTATTGACGTTGGCGGCACAAGCTGCTAAGGAAAATACAGGCGTTGGTATAGCCAGCAAAATCCGTGAAGTTGCTGATGGGCCTGGCACGGAAGTTACCGATGTCTGCGAGGGACTGAAGTTACTTAAAGATGGTAAGAAGATTAACTACCAAGGAGCCAGTGGCAACGTAGATGTTGATGCTAACGGCGATGTCGTCGGTGTTTACGATGTTTGGACAGTAGGAGACGATGGCAAAATCAAGGTAATTGACAAAGTTACCCCCAAGTAGAAAGTTAGGAGTTATCAGTTAAGAGTTACGAGTGAAATATTACTAACTCTTAACTCCTAACTCATAACTCCTAACTCTTAAAAGCCAGTGAAGTTGTAACCAACTCCTAACAACAAGCCTATATCAGTTTGATCAAAAAATCCGGCATTCACAGCAGCCGTTGCAGTGAATTGAGGAGTTAAAGGAAAATCAATGCCACCAGTTACTAAAAAGGCAAATTGCGAATCATCACCAGTTTTGTAAGCTCCACCCACTCCGATGTAAGGTGCAATGGCTAATGGTTCGCTAAAAGCATCTGCTGACTTGAAGGAAAAATCGTAGGTGATCGGAAGTAGAATTGTAGTGTTGTTCCCAAATACGGCTGAGGGTCGCACAGATATAGAATTTGTCAGTCCGATTTTGCTGACTACCGCGAAGTTACCGTCGCCTAAAGATGAGTCACCACCATTCAAACCAATGTTAGCAGCGACGCCAATATAGCTACTGCCACCACGGTTAGTTCTACCTAAATCAATATCCGATTGCGCCACTTTGGGAGCAGATGGTTGAGAAGTAGTTTGAGAAGTGGGTTGCACAGACTCAGAGGAGAGCGTCGCAGATGAGGTTGCCACTGTACCTGGAACGGGTGTAGGCGTTACACTGGCGTTTTCCTGTATAGCAGTATTGGGTAACTGCTGTACCTTAGTTAAATTTGTTGCTGTAAATGTTTCAGTTGTTTGTGTAGAGAGATTTTGGCTTTCAGTGTCTAGTTCTGTACTAAACTCGTTGGGAGACGCAACAGTTGCGGAAGGCTCAGTTAATGGCTGACTGCTCACCTTGTCCACTGTCTGGGCACTTGCAGATAAGCCGCTGCTCAGGACTGCAAAAGCAGCTATACTTGGCAACCAAAAAACACCTTTACGAAGAAAAATAGTATTCACATTCACTCCTAAAACAATATTGCCACGAAAAATAAAGGGTTTTGTTGATTGAATTCAACAAATTCGGGCAATACTCAAAATTTAACACCAAAAAATCGGTTTTTACATCCTGACTTTACTGGATTTATCTAGTTAATATTTACTAGCAAAAAATTAAATACTATATCCTGAATATCCGAAATTTGACTGATGACAAAAATTATCTTGGCTTTAAGCAAAGAGTCGATTTGTTGAGGAGGTCATCAGGATTGCGAAAACTTTTACCAAAAAACTTAGTTTACATCAACACCGAGCTTTCTTAGTCTTTGTGCTGAACAGTTGGCACATTGGCGTTCCTGCTGTAACTCTAATTGTTGAGGAGTCAAAACCATTTGGCTTTTCCTCACAAATGCTGGGGCTAGTTGAGATTATCGCGTCTGGAGGGCGATTATAGCAATTATATTAATTGGAACGACAGAATCATAACTCTATCGTCTCAATAAATACGAGAAAAATAAAAAGTCTCAGACAAACACACAGCGCCGTAGAATTATGCTCGATGACAGAAGCTACGGTGTACACACAAGTCGAAAAACCTTATCCACATTGGCTTGAATCTGGTAGGGTGCTTTATGGACATTAGTTCTAACGCACCGAAAATCTGGGATGGTGCATTAGCCTACGGCATAACACACCCGACAAAACTAACTAGGTTTTTAGGACTTGTGTGTACACAGTAGGCTCTGAAAACTTGCTACAGGCAGCGACGACTATAGGAGAAGGGCTTGCCGTAGGGTATGGTTAGTCTATTTACGCCATACTGTATACTGTACTAGGGATTGCGCTTTGTAACAAAAAAAGTTGATTGTGAAGTGATATTACAAAGCTTGCAAAAATATTTAGAAATTGTCTACAAGGCAAACATGGTTCTAACGTAGAACCTATTAGGAGAGACTTGAGGCAAATGTGATGAGCGGAAATAATATTCAAAAATATCGGTTTGTCTGTACCCTGACTTTCGGTGATATCTACGGTCAAATAATTGTTTGGTTGATTACAATTACCCTAAGTTTGGCATCAGCATTGGCGCTGATGGGTGCCAAGCGACCCGTGTACGCTTTAGCAACAGCGGGTCTTGTCGTTCTGCTATCGCTACCTTTCTTGTTGTTTGCGTTTGTCACTACCTTGTTAAATCATATTGAAGTCACTCCTGTAGGGCCTGGAACAAAAATGGAACCCATACCAGGCAATGTGTCTCAGCAACAACCTGTACAAGCCACTAGCTAAAGAGTTAGGAGTTAGGAGTTAAGAGTTAGGAGTTAAGAGTTAAGAGTTAGGAGTTAAGAGTTAGGAGTTATGAGTCACTTAATCTGTCCCATAATTGTTGATTTTTAACTTTTCACTCCTAATTTCAAAATTTATAATTACATCCCTGTCTATAGGCAGGGAATTTTTTTGTCGAGACGCCACGGCAACCGTCGCTACGCACTGCCTGATTACTCACCTCTCTACAATAGAACAGCAGTGGTTTGCAATTAGGGGGCTAATTATGCTGGAACATGATGTGATTATTGTCGGGGGTGGATTGGCAGGATGTCGCGCTGCTGTAGAAATTGCCCGTATTGACCCTAGTTTAAATATTGCTGTGGTTGCGAAAACCCACCCAATTCGTTCCCACTCGGTTGCGGCTCAAGGTGGTATGGCTGCGTCGCTGAAAAATGTTGATTCCGAAGATAGTTGGGAAGCACATGCTTTTGATACTGTCAAGGGTTCTGATTACTTGGCAGACCAAGACGCTGTGGCAATCCTCGCCCAGGAAGCGCCAGATGTGGTGATTGACTTGGAACACATGGGTGTTTTGTTCTCTCGCTTACCCGATGGTCGTATTGCCCAACGGGCTTTTGGCGGACATTCCCACAACCGCACTTGCTACGCCGCTGATAAGACCGGTCACGCGATTTTGCACGAATTGGTTAACAATCTGCGGCGTTATGGGGTGCAAGTTTATGAAGAATGGTACGTGATGCGTCTCATTTTAGAAGAAAATGAGGCCAAGGGTGTGGTAATGTTCCATCTTTTGGATGGACATATCGAGGTGGTGCAGGCTAAGGCGGTGATGTTTGCCACAGGGGGCTATGGTCGCGTTTATAACACTACCTCTAATGATTACGCTTCTTCTGGTGATGGTTTGGCAATGACTGCGATCGCAGGTTTGCCCCTCGAAGATATGGAATTTGTCCAATTTCATCCCACTGGTTTATATCCGGTAGGGGTGCTGATTTCAGAAGCGGTACGGGGTGAAGGGGCGTATCTCATCAACTCCGAAGGCGATCGCTTTATGGCGAACTATGCACCCAGTCGCATGGAACTGGCTCCTCGTGATATTACCTCACGAGCGATCGCTTACGAGATTCGCGCCGGTCGTGGTGTTCATCTCGACGGTAGTGCTGGTGGCCCCTTTGTCTATCTGGATCTGCGCCATCTGGGCAAAGAAAAAATTATGAGTCGCGTTCCCTTCTGTTGGGAAGAAGCACACCGTTTGGTAGGTGTTGACGCAGTAACTCAACCAATGCCAGTCCGTCCGACAATTCACTATTGTATGGGTGGTATCCCAGTTAACACTGATGGGCAAGTCCGTAGTAGTGGCGATGGTTTAGTTGATGCTTTCTTTGCCGCTGGTGAAACAGCTTGTGTTTCCGTACATGGTGCTAATCGCTTGGGGAGTAATTCACTGCTGGAGTGTGTAGTTTATGGTAAGCGGACTGGGGCTGCGATCGCAAAATTTGTCCAAAAACGTAAGTTGCCCTCTGTAGATGAGCAACGGTATGTAACGGAAGCCCAGCAAGAAATCCAAGCTTTGCTAGAACAACCAGGGCAGTACCGGATTAACCAAGTCCGTCAAGCCTTCCAGGATTGTATGACGGATTACTGCGGCGTTTTCCGCACTGAGGCATTAATGAGTGAAGGGTTACACAAATTAGAAGAAATACAACAGCGATATCCGCAAATTTATTTAGACGATAAGGGGACTTGCTGGAATACCGAACTAGTGGAAGCTCTGGAATTGCGAAGTTTGATGGTAGTGGGACAGACTATTTTGGCATCAGCCCTGAATCGCCAGGAAAGTCGTGGCGCTCATTTCCGCGAGGATTATTCCGAGCGAGATGATACCAACTTTCTGAAACACACAATGGCTTACTATTCACCAGCAGGAATTGAGATTCAATATCGTCCAGTGGCGATTACTATGTTTGAGCCAAAAGAGCGGAAGTATTAGCCAAAGATAAATTTATTTGCAAAATCGAGGTGACTATAAAAATGTAGTCCACCTCGATTAACAATATTAATATAAATGATTAAGTTATCAATCAGAACCTAATTGTTTCTGAATCACAGCTATTATCTTTTCTTCCCAAGCCGGATCATCTAATTTTATTGCAGCATGACGAGGAAGAGATTTTCGTCTATCCATATAAGCATAAAAGGCTTCCTTATCATCCCTATGGGTGAGAAAGTAACTCTTTAGCTCTTGGTCACTCATTGCTGCATAGTTTACCTTATTCATGGCTCTATACTACACTACCATCTGGTCTAATTTCTAGCTCTATTCCTTCATTTTGTCCAGCTAATATAAATATATTGAGCGATCGTTCATCTAATCGCACAATATGAATTGGCTGAAACATCACATTTGTAAGTTGATGGCAAAGTCTATATAAGCATTGTAGCTGCTCTGCTGTTGGTTGTAGATCGTCGATCTGTTAGTTTTTTTATCATAAATTTATATGTAGAATTTTATATGTAACAAATATATTAGAATAAAACTATCTGTTAGCTTTCCCATAGTTATTACTCTCACATCCTACTTAGTATTCCAAATTAGCTTACCTTTCTCACGCGGATGTGCTGCTCCCTCTTTGTCACGCCACTCGAAGTGTATTTCAATTGGCATTTTCAAATTCTTCATTAAGTGCAAAGTGTTACGCCAAGCAAGATTTGAATCTACACCTTGTATTGAAATGTTTACCTCTGGCAAATAATGAAAACCAGAGTTAATTTTTTCACCCTTAACAACATGAGCAAGGGTTAGCTTCATGAGTTCATCTACAGAAAGTCCCTGTCGAATAGCAATTTCGTGTGCTGCGTCTACAATTTTGTTCCAGTTCGGTTGATGAATTTCTTCACCCCCCATGATGGTACGAAGCACTCTGGTATGCTGCAAATTGCTTACAATATCAGGCTCAACAACTCTATAGTTTTCAGTTTCAGAAGCTTGCTGAGGCTGGTAACGTGCTTCATATTCATTCAATAACTTCTCAATAACAGTGATGGGTGTATCCTCGAAAGGGACAGCGAGGGCTTGGAGCCTCTTGTAAATAGGATCGGGTATTCTGATAACTGGCATCGTATATATTATGCATAATGCTTTGTTTACATTACATCTGTAACATTTTTACACTAAAATGGCAACAGCCATATCATGCCAACACAGAAACAATCGGATACAGCGATATTCCTTTGCCAGTTATTTTCTAATCTGTATCAGCCCATCGAGGTTTTCCGCTACGACTCAAAGTTGAAAACGCTTTATATTCAAGCTGGTTTGAACGATGAAATTGCAGTCATAATTAATCAAGATGGGAATTGGAAATTTGTTCTATGATTCAGAACCTCAACCAAATGACCAATATTGAACTAAAACGGTATATTTCAAAACATAGAAATCAGGAAAAAGCGTTTCGGGCTGCATTGCAAGTTTTGATGAGTCGTTGTGACTCTGCTACACAACAACCTTATCCTTTTGATCTAGACAATCCTGAGAGTGAGGTAGAAGCTCTCCTTTTAGAGAAACTCAATCGAACTGACTGATTGCCTCTCGCCTATATTTTAAATTGAGGCTTAGATAAATAGGCTAGGTGAAACCTTAAAGTAATCACCAAGTATTTTGGCTTGAGCCTTACTAATCGAACGCTTACCATTAACAACCTCAGACACCACACCACTCGATCCAATAACGCCTACCAAGTCAGCTTGACGGGTTCCACTTGCTTCCATAATGTGTTGAAGTATCTCATGAGGCACAGATAAATCCATCGGGTAGTTCTGTGCTTCATATGCTTCAATCAGCTTCACCAGCAGTTTATGTAGAACTCGCTGCTCCGGAGTACGATTTGTCGCAAAGGTTAGACGCTCTACTACTGTCAACACACGTTCATATTCCTCTTCAGTCTCAATCACCTTGGGGGCAACTTCAGCTACCAGATTGCGATAAGCAGTTTCGTCAAAAGTAAAAGTCATTTTTCCATTTGCCTTTATCGTATTCAGTATGTGTGAGAAAGTATTTGTAGTAAACTACCTGGTCTTCATAATCAATACCGACAATTAGGCGATAATCATTACCCTTGACATTGAAAACAATGAAGTTTCCAACTGCTTCAGCATCCCGATAAATCTTACGAATGTCCTCTAAGTTTTGCCATTCAGTCTTCTTGACAGTTGCATACCAGTTGTCAATCTGCTTCTTGACATCGGGATACTGAGCGGTATCAGCGCGAAGGTTGCGAATTGCAATTAAATGCATTTGTTTCTAGCTTTTTTGTCACATATTTTCCAAGAAAAATTAATTACTTTTAAAGTCTCTCAAAACGAGAGTAAGAAGTCAAGAGTAGTTATTGTTTGGAGTACGGGTTAGTTCAGCCTAATCCAGTAAAGATGGTTCACTGGTGTGAGATCCTAGAGACAGTCAATGGAAGCTGAATAAAATGCCACAGGATAGGAAGTCAACAGTTGTAATCACAGGTGCCTCTTCGGGGGTCGGCTTGTACGCTGCAAAAGCTCTTGCTGAAAGGGGCTGGTATGTGGTGCTGGCCTGTCGGGATTTAGCGAAGGCACAAAAAGCTGCCCAAGCTGTGGAAATCCCCTACAACAGTTATACCAGCATACATATCGACCTTGGCTCAATGGATAGCGTTCGACAATTTGTGAAGAACTTCCGAGCAAGCGGTAACTCCCTAGACGCATTGGTGTGCAACGCCGCAATTTATATGCCCTTAATAAAGGAGCCGTTACGCAGTCCAGAAGGATATGAGTTAACTGTAACCACAAATCACCTGGGACATTTCCTTTTGTGCAACCTGATGCTAGAGGATCTGAAGAAGTCATCTTCAGAGCCAAGGCTCGTCATTTTAGGAACAGTCACTCACAATCCAGACGAACTGGGTGGGAAAATTCCCCCGCGTCCAGATTTGGGCGATTTGCAGGGCTTTGCAGAAGGGTTTAAAGAGCCGATCGCAATGATTGACGGCAAGAAATTTGAACCAGTCAAAGCTTACAAGGATAGCAAAGTTTGCAACGTGCTAACTATGCGGGAACTGCATGAGCGCTATCACGAGTCAACCGGTATCGTCTTCAACTCTCTCTATCCGGGATGTGTTGCAGAAACGCCGCTATTTAGAAACCACTATCCCCTGTTTCAGAAAATTTTCCCATTATTCCAGAAGTACATCACTGGGGGATATGTGTCTCAGGAGTTGGCTGGAGAACGGGTTGCGGCGGTGGTTGCCGATCCTGAGTACAATCAATCTGGTGCTTATTGGAGTTGGGGAAATCGCCAGAAGGAAGATGGCAAGTCCTTTGTTCAAAAAGTCTCTCCTCAAGCCCGCGATGACGAAAAAGGCGATCGCATGTGGGAACTAAGCACAAAGTTGGTTGGACTGGCGTGATGGAACAGAATTTGGCGTTACCATTGTGCATGATTCATCAATTCATCGCTCGACTTTTTTGAATGAATTGGCATTATGTACAGGTAAGTAATGGTTGAGGTGATTATTACGTCACCTCTGACTTTATTGGTAGCTTTGCCCTACACAGCCAATAGGTTACGCGGTTGTAGCGTCAGTACAATGTCTACAAGGGGTACGCCTACGCATTCTTCCAGACTACAATCACAGTAAAGATATGCGAGAAATTATCTAACCATTTCCTATAGAAACTGCCATGTCTTCCCTAAAGGCGCATTCCCAAACCCTATATGACACGGACTACTTGCAATGGATAGAAACGACTGTAGAAAAATTGCAAAGTCAGGACTACGCGAACGTGGACTGGGAGAACCTCATCGAAGAAATTTCTGATATGGGAAGGAGTGAACGCCGGAGTCTCAAAAGTAATCTGATTGTAATTCTGGTACATTTGCTCAAATGGCAATTTCAGCCCGAAAAGAGAAGCGGTAGTTGGGAAGGAAGCATCATTGAACATCGTAGATGTGTTCAAAGAAGCTCTAGATGATTCGCCTAGTCTCAAATCTTATCTTGAGAACATTTTTGCGGAGTGTTATGCACAAGCGGTTAAGCAAGCAAAAGCTGAAACTGGTTTGTCAGTGGAATCCTTTCCTCTGATTTGTCTATACCAGTTAGCAGAAGTCACAGATGATGAGTTTTTACCTAAGTAAGCACTGAATCGGGCTGTATGTACCGCTTATCTACATTTATACCTCTGCATTCCCTACTCTTGACTTTTACCTAGAACAGATGTACAATAAGAATCGCATTGAAGGGGAGTAGCTGCTGGCAAAAAAATAAAAGCCAGTACATCTGAATCAACATACTGGCGATGAGCCTGGTTCAGATGGCAAGTAATCAATATTTGAAAGCGAGACCTTCACTAAGTTCACACCGAAAAGTGTGAAACTTGGTGAGGTCTTTTGGTTCTCATCAAGCTTCACATCGGTAAACGATTCTTCAGGAGCTTGAGAGAGTGTTAACAGCTTTTACCGCAGCTTTATTATTAATAACAGTTTCAGAACTAGGCGATAAAACATTTTTTATTGCTGTGATTTTGGCAATGCACCACCCGCGGCGGCTGGTATTTACAGGTGTGACAGCTGCTTTAGCCGCGATGACAATCCTTTCGGTGCTATTTGGACAAGTGATATCTTTGTTGCCAAAAGCTTATATTCATTACGCCGAAATAGCTTTATTTATTGCCTTTGGTATCAAGCTGCTGTATGACGCTAGTAAGATGTCTCCTGCTGCTTGTGATACAGAAGTTGTAGAAGAAGCCGAAGCTGCGGTGAAAAAGGCAGACTTGCAGCTACCAAAGCAAAAGACTTCCTTGGCAATTGTAATAGAAGCCTTTGTATTGACATTTATGGCAGAGTGGGGCGATCGCACGCAAATTGCCACCATTGCCCTAGCGGCAGGTAATAATCCAATTGGAGTCACAATAGGTGCAATTTTAGGACATGCCATTTGTGCTGCGATCGCAGTTATCGGCGGCAAAATGATTGCCGGACGCATTTCTGAGCGTCAACTCACCCTGATTGGCGGATGCCTGTTCTTGGTCTTTGGTGTTGTTGCTGCCATTGAAGGGTGAGGGGAAGAAGCAGGGGAAATAAGAATTTTAGATTTTAGATTGAAATTTAATTCAAAATCCAAAATCCAAAATTGAATTGCCCAATGCCCATTACTTCGGTGTACTTTCCAATGAAGGTGCTGGAGATGCAGTCCGATTAGGGATGGGGGAAGCCGTTGCTGCGTTCTTAATTTCGTCTTTGTACTGAGCAGGTGCTAAAGCTGCGGCACTATCAAACAAAGGTTTTGCATCTGCGTTTTTGCCCTGTTGTTTCAGGAGCATCGCTTTTGCCACAACGGGGCGAAAATCCTTGGGATCTTTCTTAATTGCCTGATCATATACAGAACTAGCTTGAGCGTAGCGTTTCTGGGAAGCGTGAACAGAACCTAACAGCACTTGCACGGCTACTGTATCTACACTTCCAGGCTGAATTGTATTTGCTTGGGCTGCGTTAGAGAGGGTTTCTTGCAGCAAACCAATAGCTGCTTCGGGGCGTTGCTGACTGATCAACAGAGCCACCATTCCTTGCAAAGCCTTCAAATCGCCTGGTTTAGTCTCCAAAATCGAGCGATAAGCTTGAGCGGCTCCTTCGCGATCGCCAATTTGCTGTTTGGCTTGAGCCAGTAGCACTGAATATTCTGACTGTTCGGGATTCAGCTTGGCAAGCTTTTCTAAAGGTTCAATGACGACTTGGATATCAGCTGGTTTAATCTCACTTTTTTCTTTTTGACTCAGCAGTTGTAGCCGCGCCTGCAACAAGCCCTTGAGCGCAGTCTGATTTTCCGGTTCCCTTTGCAAAACCTGTTCATAACCCCGCACTTCGTCTTCCAGCTTTGATTTTTGGTCAGAGGAGGGCAAAGTGCCTCTGGTGCTAGCGGTATTCTGGTTTGAGGGTGGCGTATTATTAAATGCTCCAATTATGGGAATCACCGAAACACCCACAAAAGCAAGAATTGCCAGCGCCAAGACGACTTGAACTATCCAGCGATTGCGTGTTTGAGTCACAGTTTTGTCTTTCTCCTAAACTCTAATGACATTATCATTTACACAAATCGTAAAGTTAAAATTTTCCAAAACTTTGCGGAATACCGCCAATTGCCTGTGAATTTTATAACAATTAACTATCTACACTGCTAAAGTAAGTGATGACTTTAGGAGGAGCCGTCAGAATTGTAGCTATGATATGCTTCCGAAACTAGTGTTGAGGCCCTAAATTACACATTTAGTGTATAAACACTAAATTTAGCGCCTTTAGGATTGTTTTAGAGTAGTCTGGTGTGATTTTGTGAAAAGTAAATATACTTTCATCAGTCGCACAAATGCTCTTTCCAGCTGCCTTTGTAAAATCCCACAATGGGATGTGTCTCCGCCGCAAGGAGTTTTTATGAATTCCGACCTGATGCCGTTGCCTGAATCCTCTAATTCTTCTGCCTCTAACCAGGGCCCAACTAACATAGAGGCAGCCGCTAATGTTCACATAGCCGCCCAGTCCTCTAAAGAAGTTGAAAATTCGCCTGTCAACCCCATTGAGACTGACTCAAATGGGAACTTGATCAATCGACAGCAACCGATTCCGCCTCCCAGTGAGCCGATGCAATATCGAGCGATCGGCTTAGTCCGGGGTCGCTATCATGCTAGCAGCGAACAATTTACTCAAGGTACGCTGCTGACCACAGATGGTGTAGAACTCAATGCCGTCCTCCTAGGCCGGATTATGAGCTTAGTCAAGAATCACCTAGACTTAGAAAAAGAACACTTGTGGGTAGTATATCCACGAACAAGACAAGAAAATGATACCTTGCATATCCAAATCGTCGGAGTTTGGGAGCCAGAAAATCTGGCTAAAAACTCAACAGATGAGGACGAGTCAGATTTGGAGTTGCAAGAGTTACAGACGACCGATGATGGCTTATCCGAAAACTCTGAACTAAGCACAATTGCCGTAATTCCCTCATCAGAAGTTGCAGATGGTGGTTTTTCTGTTCGCGGTGAAGTAGTATACCAGTCTTTTGATGCTAAAAGCTTGGTAGTCAAAATTAGGCAGGCTCCACGCAAATCAACTGATAAACCCAAATATTTTAAGTTGAAATTGAGGGGTGTGCTGACCACCAAAGCAGTGGGAAAATTCTGGGACTTCCAAGCCAAGCGGGAAGCTGACGTTTTGATAGTAGAAAAAGCTGAGGCGATCGCTGACTTGCCCAAAAAACGCAAACCACCATTCAAAGGTGGCCCTCGTGCTGGCGGACCTGGTGGCCCTGGTGGTGCTGGTGGTAGAAAACCATTCCCCCCCAGACGCAGTGGCGAAACCCCGCGTCCCATCAAGAAAACAGGCGCAGGCGGCGACCCCTCTGTGGTGTCAAAACCTATACCAAAAACGCCCGCTCCTAAGCCCATCAAGCGACCGAAACCGACTCAAGAATAGGGCATTGGGGATGGGGCAATTCAATTTTGGATTTTGGATTTTAGATTTTGGATTAAATTTCAATCTAAAATCCAAAATCTAAAATCTAAAATTCTTACTCCCCACTCCCCTGCATCAAAAATCCGTCCGCCGGTCTTGGGGTAGAAAAGATCGCTCCATCGGAATTGGGGAAACTGGTTCTGTGAGGGTAAACGTACCTGCTTCAATCCACTTTTTCAACTCTAGGGCGACTTGCCGAGAAAAAAACAAACTCGCTAAGGGGGCAACGCGTACTGCTTTGCCCTCAATGGTGATCCGCCCAGATTTGAGTTGGGCGTAACTCACCAAACCAAAGGTGGGACGAACCCGCCGAGGAATGGAAAAGTCTACGATCGGCGCTACTAAGTCTTGATCTTGCACGGCACAGTGTTCAACTACTTGTTCATTTAATACAGGGAGTGGTACACCAACGCCTAACATCAATGAGGGGCCATAACTTTTGAAGTAACAACCCCGTACCCAGTGAGCATCCATTTGCTTGGCATCACCAATTAAAGCTAAAGTGGCGGAAGGCCCAATCGGTGTACGATTAGCTAAACGCTTTTGTAAAGGGAAGTGCTGAGTGCCTTCCCAGGCGACATAGCCAACACCGCCGCCTAAAAAAATTCGAGTCCCTATACCAACGAGCTGCAAATCGGGGTCGTTGAGTAAGGGGGAAATAGCGCCGGGGTTAGAGTAAACGGCATTCCCCAAACGCGGTTGTAAAGGACCGAGATAGGTGAAGAGGGGGCGATCGCCACCATTTACACCAACAATAAAATTTTGATAAAGATTGCGCGGATTGAATAAATAAAACTGATTAATCGTTTCACTAGTAATTGTAGTTTCAAAATTTGCTCTGGGGTAACAATCTGTTACTTGTCCTTGGGCTTTTACGTGTATAGATTTACCCGCGATTAAATCTTCGATTACATGACCGCCGCCGCGTTCTCGGACTTCTTCCCCGTCCATCGCTTCCATAGCACAACTCGCACCCAAATATAAATCTACTGCCCCAAAACCAGAGTATGCTGGCACGCCATCTAACCAGCAGCGGCGAATTTTTATCGGGGGGTCAGTGTGTCCGAGATTGATAATTGCACCACTTGATTCCATCGGCTCAAAGGTGCCAGTGGTAATTACATCAACTTCTTTAGCAGCTTTAGTAACACCGATTTCTACAACTCGTGCTTTTAATTCTTCAGTTGTCAACACTACCGCACGTTGGCGGCTGATTTTCTCGTTAATTTCTGCAATTGTTCGCATTTTATCAGTGCTAGCGCTTCCTGCTGTCTTCCTCTTTGAAGGATATCTTGATAAATCACAGACTCTTGGATAATTTCCTCTCGAAAAAGTTGTCGCCAATCTCTGCGCGACAGCTTAACACCCCAGATAGGGTTAAAATTCCCCAAAAAAACAATTCAAGTATTGCAAAGTCCAAATCATATATTTTTTGGGGCAAGCACCCTACTTATGTCAAAAATACTTTTTATATACGTAAAATTACTAATGACAAAGCCTTATATTATCAATCAAATGTATGTATGGTTACGATTGACTAGACTTACTGGACTTAGATGATTTTACATCAACAGAAAGAAACATTTCTGACTTTGGTAAAGCATTCTAAGGCAACTAGTCAATCGCAAAGTAGGAGCCAATAGCAGATGCTAGAAGTTTTTGGGAAAGGAGAAACTACTTAAGAGCAGTAATAGAAGGGATGTCTAAGCAAAAGTTAGAAGGTTAGCTATTTGCGAAGTTATCCTGACTTCTACCCACTCGAACAATTCTACTTGTTGCTATTCATTTTATTGCTACATTTCACCCTATAAGGAATTGAGTAAGAGGCAATGACTACTTCTGAATTAACTAATATTGAGCAAAAAAACCAAAGTAAGATTTCTGATAGGATTGAAAATTTATCCTCCCCATCAGATGAAAAAAAGTTGTTTAACTTGAAGGTAATTGAGTATTTATTACTTGCAGCTTTTGTCTCTTCTGGACTCTTAATTATTTTCCTTTTGGATGATAAAAAAGTTGTAATTTCTGGAGCGGTATCTTTAACTTTTTTGTTTTTTTTGTTGCTCATCAATAGACAAGTATTCCAGAACTATAAGAAGGCGGCTTATCAGTCAGAACTTACCAAAAAAGCTGAACTATATAGTTATTTATTGACCAATGCTAATTCTTGGGATAAAGATACGCTGACTCTAACCAGAGGGAAAGCTTTACAATACAGCCAAGACTTGATTGACGATTATAAAAGAATTAGGGGTGTATCAAGAAACCTTTACTATAGGTTGCAAATTTTTTATCAGGGGTCACACCAATTTTAGTTCTGGTAGACAAATTAGAAGCAGGACAAGCTTGGCTCAAGTGGCTCCCTGTACTCTGCCCAGCTATTGCTTCTATAGTTGCTAGTATAGTTACCTCTTTTCCTTTTCAGAAAAATTCGCTTGCTGCTAACACAGCCGTTGAATTGTTAGAAGCTGAACAAGAGAAATTTATATTGGGAGTGACTTCACCTTATCGTTGCTATGATGTGTCTGACGAAACCCAACAGCAACAAAAGGCAAGTCAAGCATTAGAATACTTTATTGTTCAAGTGAACAATATTCATCTCAACCAATTGCAACAAACGAGTGAGACGCATTTTCTCGTTTCTGTGCAAATTTTGGATGGAATTGGAGCCGGGATTTTTGGTGTGCTTTCAGTGTTGATGGTAGCTGATTTGGCTAAAGGCACAGGGCGCTTTAATGTTACCCAAGGGATGCTCAACACTGCTATTGGCGTTGGTGCGGGTTTGAGCAATGTGAAAGCTTAGATTTGTGTTTAAAAGTGCTGCTTACAATGTTGGTTTTTTGATTTTAGCAGCAATCGCAGTTGTGGCTTTAGGAGTTTTTTGGTTTTGTGTACCTGAAACAAAAATAGGAGTTAATAGAAAAGCATCACTTCAAAAGAATCTAGCGAAATCATGATTGTTTTCAGATACATCATCATTGGGCTGACTTATATAGGTTTGGGTTTAGGATATCTACCTGGTTTGCGGATGAACCGAGCCAGTATTGCTTTAGTTGGTGCATCTTTGCTGATGGCATTCGGGGTATTAGACCTCAAAGAAGCATGGCAAGCTATAGACTATAAAACGCTGATTTTCTTGTTTGGCATGATGGTAATCAGCACAAACTTAGCTTACGCTGGTTTTTTCCAACTAACCCTTGATACAGTTACACACTTTACCCGCAGCCCTTTGGGTTTACTAATTGTTTTAACTTTTGGCAGTGGAATTCTCTCCGCTTTTTTTCTGAATGATACCATCGCTCTAATTCTGACTCCTTTGGTTCTCGGTTTAACCCAAATTTTGAACCTCAATCCTATTCCTTACTTACTTGCCTTGGCGGGAGCAACTAATCTGGGTTCAGTGGCCACTTTAAGTGGTAATCCGCAAAATATCCTGATTGGTTCCTTCTCTGGTATCAGCTATCTCGATTTTGCTAAAGCATTGACTCCCATCGCATTAGTAAGTTTGTTGATTCAAATTGGGTTATTGTGGTGGCTTTATCCTGATGTCCGTTCTACTAAGTCTTGTCCGAGTGTAACCCCCGTGCGTTACCGCATATTTAAACCCTTACTTACTAAAAGCCTATTGATAACCACAGGACTATTAATTGCATTTTTAATTGGGATACCCCCAGCCCAAGCAACACTTATAGCTGCTAGTTTACTGTTTATTACTAGGCGAATCAAACCGCAACGAGTTTTAAATAAAGTAGATTGGGATTTACTGGTGATGTTTTCTGGACTATTTATTGTGACTGCTGGAGTGGAAAAATTAGGAATATTGAATTTATTTAGCGGTTTAGTTCATACTCCCCTGAGCATCTTAGGAGTTACTGCTCTCCTTTCAAATTTAGTTTCCAATGTTCCAGCAGTATTGCTATTACAACATTTACTTCCCCATCCAGACACAAAAACCTGGTTACTATTAGCAGCAGGTTCTACCTTGGCAGGTAATCTAACTTTATTAGGTTCAGTTGCTAATTTAATTGTTGCTGAGGCTGTTGCAAAACTTGGTTATCAGTTATCATTCTGGGAACATTTACGTTTTGGTCTACCGCTAACTGTCCTAACTCTCATCCTGGCTTATTACTGGATTTAGTCATTAGTTAGGAGTTATTAATATTCTGATTTCAAGTTTACTGAAACTTTCTTCAATTTTGAATTGTTAATCTTGTGGCTATGAAAAAAATGAGGGCATAGGTAAGTTATTAAGTTGCCTATACCCGAATACGTTTGGGTTGAGCGCAAGCGTTACCAAACATTAAAAGTTAAATGTTAGATGTTTTTCAGCTTAGTCTAAGTTAGTGCCTGAGCAACTGCTGCCGAAAGTGACTCATTTGCTGCTTGCTTCAACAACTCAGCTTTATCGGTCTGTTCCCAAGGCAAGTCTAAATCAGCCCGCCCAAAGTGACCGTAAGCCGCGACGTCCTGATAAAAACGTCCGCCTCGTTCACTTGGTAAGTTGCGTAAGTTGAAGGTATGAATAATCCCCGCCGGACGGAGTTCAAAGTGCTGGTTGATTAATTCCAGTAAGGTTTCTTCATCCACTTTACCGGTGCCAAAGGTATCTACCAGAATGCTTGTTGGTCGTGCTACGCCAATAGCATAGGATAGCTGGATTTCAACTTTGTCTGCCAACCCGGCGGCGACAATATTTTTCGCTACATAGCGAGCCGCATAGGCAGCAGAACGGTCTACCTTCGTGGGGTCTTTGCCGGAAAAAGCGCCGCCACCATGCCGTGAATAACCACCGTAGGTGTCAACAATTATTTTCCGTCCTGTCAGACCAGAGTCTCCCTGAGGACCGCCAATGACAAATTTGCCAGTGGGGTTGACTAAAAAACGTGTTTCCTGATTCGGCTTAACGTCAATGTCACCAAAAACAGGTTCGACTACTGCTGACCAGAGGTCTTGTTTAATCTTGGCTTGTACCGCTGCCTCATCTGTGATTTCCCCAATAGTGGCTGTATGCTGGGTGGAAATCAGGATAGTATCAATGCCTACGGGGCGTCCGTCTTCATAAACCACTGTTACTTGGGTTTTGCCGTCAGGACGCAGGTATGGCAATTCACCTGTTTTGCGGACTGCTGCCAATCGGCGAGCAATGCGGTGGGCGAGACTGATGGGTAAGGGCATCAGTTCTGGTGTTTCGTTGCTGGCAAAACCGAACATTATACCTTGATCGCCCGCGCCAATTTTGTCGAATTGTTCATCACTATCTTGCTCGCGGGTTTCTTGGGCGGTATTAACGCCTTGGGCAATATCGGGTGATTGTTCGTCTAAAGCCAGCAGAACGCTAGTACTGTTAGCAGAAAAGCCATTATCAGCATTGGTATAGCCAATTTCGGCAATTTTTTTGCGGGCGAGATTGACGAAATTCACATTGGCTTTGGTGGTTATTTCACCTGTGATTAGCACCAAACCAGTATTAACTACTACTTCAGCAGCAACACGGCTGCTGGGGTCTTGTGTCAGTAAGGCATCCAGAATGGTATCAGAAATCTGATCGCAGATTTTATCTGGATGACCTTCGGTGACTGACTCAGAGGTAAATAAATATCGACGAGACAAAGGAAATTCCTCCTGACTTGAGTTTTTTCGCTGACTAAATGTGGTATTTAGTTCAACTACCTAATTTATGAAATCATAACAATATTTATACTTCAGTAGTTAGTATCTTCTAAATATTGATAAAAACTACTAGCTCTAAGGTAAGTATCTGTAAAGAAGATAAATTTATGCTAGTTATTTTGTGGGCTAAATGTATTTAATAACACAAAAAAAGGGGGGCACTCAGAAGCGCCCCCACAAACTTTGACACAAACACTGCTGCTTTTAAACCTGAACTGCTAACTTTGCTTCCGTAGCTGTCAACCGCTCATACGCAGCACGCATTTTCAAACCTGTAAGCACTTGGAAGAAACCAGTACCATTATTGGAACCTGGATACTCGCGGTGCTGGAGTAACAAGTGAGTCAATTCACCCTGATATTTCGTGGATGTATTGCTGAGATGGGTTTCGATATAAATTACTTCTTCCAAGTTGTCAAATTGACCATCCACCTCTAGGACTGAGACATAGCGACCGTAGTAAACATCTGAACCGTAGTATAGTTGCATACCAGGGTAGGAACAGGTCAGCTTGCGTCCACAGGGAGTCCAATTAATTGTTGACCCTTCATCAAATAGGTAGGTCGGATCAAAGCCTTCCTTACCTTCCCGCTGGAGCATACGTACCCTTAGGACTCTGCGCTCGGTGTCGTTTTTGATTAAGTTCGTGGGTAATACTTGGAGAACTACATCGGCAAATTCTCTTTGTGGTTCGATAAACTTTTCAAAGTCAGGTTTGCGGGAATTGATTTGTGCTAAGACATCTTCGTAGCGATGACCGCGTTCAGCCATATCTCGCTGGATTTTCCAGGCAATTTTGACTTCATCACTAATGTCAAAATAAACACTAAAGTCGATTAGCGATCGCACCCGCTCATCATATAAAGGATGCAGCCCTTCAACAACTATAATGTGATTCGCCTCTACCCGCTCTGGCGGATCAATCAAGCCGGTTTCGTGGTTGTAAATCGGCTTATCAATGCCTTGACCACTTTTGAGCGCTTTAATTTGCTCATACATCAGGTCAAAATTGTTCGCCCTGGGGTCTAGTGCCGTTATCCCCGTTTCTTTGCGCTGTTTGCGATCCAGGGAGTGATAATCATCCAAGCAGATGACTGTCATTAAATCTTCACCAAACAAATCTATCAAACGACGCAAAAACGTAGATTTACCGCACCCAGAGTCTCCGGCTACTCCAATCAGTACCACGCGTTCCGGCTTACTTGTCATAAATTTCCTCTAAAATACTAAAGTTGTGTCAATAATTTTTCACACAGCAGATTCTGAAGCCAGGAGTTTACCCCTTTGGTTTATCCTGCGTTCTTGCTACCCAGCACAGCTATAAGACACCAAACGCGTAGACAACAAAGTAATTAAGTTGCTACTCGCTGGACTAGCCTGAATTTTGGTGCCGGTAAGTATTTAATCCTAGTGGTATATTTGATTTTAACAGAAGGGGGTATCCCATACAATATTTGCCCTCAAGAAGAATTAGCATGGTTCATCAATCATTTGTTGATTTAGTTGTTAATTTAAAAATGGGGATCAGCATCTCCATAAGTGTTGCGGCGCTGTCATTCTGCTAGTTGTGACTCTATATAATCAAGTCTATAAGGTATAATTTATTCTTTGCGATGAATTTTTTGACGTTCCTAAATTGTAATTCCTACTCGACAATGCTTTAGATATTCAAAGCCAAAATCTATCTAACGAATGAGTCAACAAGTTGCACTAGTCAAATTATTCGCTGTAAATTTATGGATATGCTCAAATAGAAGTGTCGGCGTTATGGCAAAGTACTGATAGAGGTTGACAGATTATTCACATCAAGTAAAACTGATTATAGTTGCTTAAATCACGGTTCTCTCTGTAGTTATGTTTGTAGCTGGAATTTGTCCTAGTCATGTAATTATCCATAGACAGGTCATGAATATAGCTAACAACATTCCAGGACAGTAGTAGATTGGGAGAAATAAAACCAATCGGAAGAAAACCTTGCGGGATTGGCATTCTCCGATTTAAACCCTTGGAGTAGGCAAGCACAACCGCAATTTTTGGAGGGAAACTAAGCAGTAGCTTCCACCAATCAAAGCAAGCCTCCTACAATATCTGTCATTGTGAATTGCTCGTTGGGTAGTAAGGTAAAAAGCTATCTCCCTGATCGGGATGGTAGTTAACGAAAAAAAGATTAAATTGACTCATTATTAACATTCTCCACAAGACTTATCCTTTACCTTAGAAGGTGAACAGGTGTGTTTTTTGCTGTGCCTGCATGTCTTTGGTGAGTGTACTTAGCAAGGCATTAATTTAATGATGCCGTTTTTCCTTCTTTCTCCAGTTTTGTGAAACGAAAATCCGGTAAACTAAAGCTGGCATGGGATGGGAATAGTTTTTTTGAAAAACGGTTAAGTAAATTATCGGAGTGGTAGAACGAATGTACAATCAAGGTGCTGTTGAGGGTGCTGCCAACACAGAATTAGGTAGCCGCGTCTTCGTATATGAAGTAGTGGGTTTGCGTCAGAGCGAAGAAACTGATCAAACTAACTACCCAATTCGTAAAAGTGGCAGTGTGTTCATCAGAGTGCCTTACAACCGCATGAATCAAGAAATGCGACGTATCACTCGTCTAGGCGGCACAATTGTTAGCATCCAGCCTGTAACTGCTCTAGAGCAAGTTAATGGTAAAGCCTCATTTGGGAGTGCTACAAGCGAAGTCAGCGAGTTAGCTACATCAGAGGAAACTGCTAACAGTGAAGGGAATGGTAAAGCCACACCTGTAAATGCTCATAGTGAAGCCAAAGGCTTCGCTAAACCACCAGCTGAAGAACAGCTCAAGAACAAGGACAAGAAAGGCAACACCATGACTCAAGCGAAAGCCAAAAAAGACCACGGTGACATTCCTGTCAACACTTACCGTCCCAATGCTCCGTTTATTGGCAAGGTAATATCTAATGAACCGCTAGTCAAAGAAGGTGGGATTGGTATTGTTCAACACCTCAAATTTGACATTTCCGCCGGGGATTTGAAGTATATAGAAGGTCAAAGTATTGGCATTATTCCACCAGGATTAGACAAGAACGGCAAGCCGGAAAAACTTAGACTATATTCCATCGCCTCAACTCGTCATGGCGATGATGTAGATGACAAGACAGTATCACTGTGCGTCCGCCAGTTGGAATATAAGCACCCGGAAACTGGCGAAACAGTGTACGGTGTTTGCTCTACACACCTGTGTTTTTTGGAACCAGGGGCAGATGTAAAAATTACAGGGCCTGTGGGTAAGGAAATGTTGTTACCCCAAGACCCTGATGCTAATGTGATCATGTTGGCAACTGGAACAGGTATTGCCCCGATGCGGGCTTATCTCTGGCGTCAGTTTAAAGATGCGGAAAGAGCAGCTAACCCAGACTACGAATTTAAAGGATTCTCTTGGCTAATATTTGGTGTGCCGACAACTCCAAACCTTTTATATAAGGAAGAACTGGAAGAAATTCAACAAAAATATCCTGAGAACTTCCGCCTCACTGGTGCCATCAGCCGCGAACAGAAAAATCCCCAAGGCGGTAGAATGTACATCCAAGACCGCGTAGCGGAACATGCTGATGAATTGTGGCAGTTGATTAAAAATGAAAAAACTCACACCTACATCTGCGGTTTGCGGGGTATGGAAGAAGGTATTGATGCTGCCTTAACAACTGCTGCTGCTAAGGAAGGCGTAACCTGGAGTGATTACCAGAAGGAACTCAAGAAAGCTCATCGCTGGCATGTAGAAACCTACTAAGGGCTGAGTTCTGAATTCTGAGTTATGAATCAGTAGGGTGGGCGGTGCTCACCCTACAATTGTTTTGTTATGAATATTATCAATAACTGAGGAAAGAGTTCTAGGTGATGAGTGGTAAAGTACTAAATACTTATAACTACTCGGCACGGGCTAAACGCCCCGCTATCGCTAACAGCACTCAGTACTCAGCACTAAAAAATAAATTGGGTGCAAAATTTGTGGGTGTGAAACTAGGAATACTGGGATTAGGCACCGTGGGAACGGGGACAGTGCAGTTGTTGCAAGATTTGGTTGGGCGTCACCCTTTGTTGCAAGAGATAGAAATCTATCGGGTGGGAGTGCGATCGCTCGATAAACCCCGGGCAGTAGAATTGTCTACGGAAGTCTTAACTACAGATTTAGAAGCGATTGTCAACGATCCGGCGGTAGATATAGTTGTGGAAGTGATGGGCGGACTGGAGCCGGCGCGATCGCTCATCCTCAAAGCTTTAAGTAATGGTAAACACGTAGTCACCGCCAACAAAGCAGCGATCGCCCGCTTTGGGGCAGAAATTTTCACAACTGCTAATCAAGCTGGCGTATATGTCATGTTAGAAGCCGCTGTGGGTGGTGGTATTCCCGTGATTCAACCCCTGAAGCAGTCTTTAAGTGTTAACCGCATTCACACTATAACTGGCATCGTGAACGGTACAACTAACTACATCCTGACGCGGATGCAAACAGAAGGCAGCAACTTCAGCGATGTCTTAGCTGATGCCCAACGTCTGGGTTATGCTGAGGCTGACCCTACAGCTGATGTTGATGGCTTAGACGCAGCAGATAAAATTGCCATCCTGGCATCATTAGGCTTTGGTGGACGCATCAACCTGCAAGATGTTTATACCGAGGGCATTCAGCAAATCAGCAAAACAGATATTGCCTACGCCGAAAAATTGGGATTTGTGATTAAATTATTAGCGATCGCTAAACGTAATACTCCCTCATCTCCCTTATCGGTCAGAGTTCATCCTACTTTAGTGCCTCAAGCCCACCCTTTGGCTAGCATCAACGGCGTTTACAATGCCATTCTTGTCGAAGGAGAACCCATCGGGCAAGTAATGTTTTTCGGCCCCGGTGCTGGTGCTGGTGCAACCGCCAGTGCTGTCACATCAGATATCTTGAATCTAGTTGCTGTCCTCAAAACCAATACAGCAGTTCCAAATCCATTATTAGCTTGTGGACATCAGGAATACTGCCAAATTGCGCCAATGGCAGAACTGATAACTCGGTTTTACGCCCGTTTCCTCACCAATGACCAACCTGGAGTTATCGGTAAATTGGGGACTTGCTTTGGTAACTATGGCGTTAGCTTAGAGTCAATTGTCCAAACTGGCTTTCAAGGGGAACTAGCAGAGATTGTGGTTGTCACCCATGATGTACGGGAAGGTAACTTTCGGCAAGCTTTGGCAGAAATTCGGAATTTGTCAGCGATTGAAAGCATTCCTAGCTTACTGCGTGTACTTTGAGATTACTCTTTTAGCGATCGCTATTAAGTGTTCCCGCAGACTAGAATACTTAGTTTTTTCAAATTTCTGTTTGTGCTTACCTTTGGTAGACTAAATAACAAACCTCACGAAAAACGCGAGGGTAGCCCTATGACTGCAACGAATCCAGCTACTAGTACTACACTTCCAGATCATACTCAACTTCCAGAGTCTGACGGCACCTTTGTGAAAAACTTCCAGGAACATCCCCAAAGCATTTTACTAACGGAGTCGATTAAACCAGTATTGCAAAAACGTCATCCTGACGGGCAATATTGCATAGGTCAAGACAGTGGTATTTATTGGCGGATTACTGACCCACCAGAACGAGGTGCAGAAGCTCCCGATTGGTTCTATGTACCGAATGTGCCACCTACACTGAATGGGCAAATGCGCCGCTCTTATGTACTTTGGCAAGAACACATTGCTCCATTGATTGCCTTGGAATTTGTCTCTGGAAACGGTGCAGAGGAACGAGATAAAACCCCTTGGACGGGCAAATTTTGGATTTATGAGCAGGTAATTCATCCGGCTTTTTACGGCATTTATGAAGTGAATAAAGCCAGTGTAGAAGTTTACCACATTATTGAAGGACAATATCAACTATTAGCAGCAAATGAACGGGGACATTATACTATTGCGCCTTTGGGAGTTGAGTTAGGCTTATGGCAAGGAGAATATCAGAATGCAGAATTACCCTGGCTGCGCTGGTGGGATTTGCAAGGTAATTTGTTGTTGAGTGGTGAGGAAAGAGCGGAAGAGGAAAGCCAAAGAGCAGAATTAGAACGCCAAAGAGCCGATCGCTTAACTGCTCAATTGCGATCGCTCGGTATTGAACCAGAAGCCTAATAGCAAGCTAAACTAAAAAACAACCCTTACTCCTGCAAAGGTAGCCTTATGACCTCTGCAACCGATCCATCCACCGCCCTCACACCGTTCCCAGACCATACGCAGCTACCAGAGTCTGATGGCACATTTGTGAAAAATTGGCAAGAGCATCCCCAAAGCATCTTACTCACTGACTCAATTACACCCATTCTGAAACAATTACATCCTGATGGTCAATATTGTATAGGTCAGGACTTAGGTATTTACTGGCGCTTGACAGACCCCCTAGAAAAAGGCGCAGAAGCACCAGATTGGTTTTATGTAGGCAATGTACCGCCCTTGCTTGATGGACAAACGCGGAGGTCTTATGTGTTGTGGCGAGAGTATATTGCCCCTTTGATTGCTTTAGAATTTGTCTCTGGGGATGGTAATGAGGAACGAGACAAAACTCCTTTTCAAGGCAAATTTTGGATTTACGAGCAAGTAATTCATCCAGCTTATTATGGCATTTATGAAGTGAATAAAGCCAGTGTAGAAGTTTATGAATTAATTGGTGGACAATATCAGTTATTAACAGCAAATGAACGCGGACATTATCTGATTACACCCTTGGGTGTTGAGTTAGGTATTTGGCAAGGAGAATATCAAAACGCCCAATTGCCCTGGTTGCGTTGGTGGGATTTGCAGGGTAATTTGTTGTTGACTGGCGAGGAAAGAGCCGAACAAGAACACCAACGGGCTGAACAGGAAAGACAACGGGCTGAACAGGAAAGACAAAGAGCCGATCGCTTAACTGCCCAATTGCGATCGCTCGGCGTTGAGCCAGAGGTTTAGGTCTTTGGCTTCAAGGTGCGATCGCGCCAATTTTGGATTTGTTTGGGGAAGGTAAACAAGTAATAGACTAGGTACGTAGAGACGCGAAATTTCGCGTCTCTATAATTTGTAGAGATAGTAGGATTGAAGTACACCAGTTAAAAAGCCCCATTTGCTGATGTAGTTACATCAAGCATCACTAATAACTGAGTGAACAAATAAATGTTAATACTAAGGAATAAGCTCTATGACAGATTTGAGTAATTACAATATAGAATTAGCTGATGAAGAAACTTTAGAAGAAGAAGAAGATCAAGAAGAAAAAGTTATTTTCCAGTATGATCCTGATAAAATTAACATTGTAACTAGGGAACCAACAATAGAGTTATTGCTTAAAAGAATCAATGAAGAAGCCCTTGATTTAGCACCTGATTTCCAACGTCATGCGGATATATGGAAAGAAGATGCCCAAAGCAGGCTTATAGAATCTATTATTATCCGCATCCCCATACCAGCATTTTATATAGATGCTACTAATGAAGATAAATGGTTAGTAGTCGATGGATTACAGCGTTTATTTGCACTAAAGCGCTTTATTCTCGACAAAAAACTCAAACTATCTGGATTAGAATATCTTACAAATCTGGAAGGTAGAACTTACGATCAAATTGATCGCAGATACCAACGCCGCCTTGAAGAAACTCAACTAACAGTATATTTAATCGAAAAAGGCACACCTCCAGAAATAAAATATAATATTTTTAAACGCATTAATACAGGAGGGCTTGCTTTATCTCCTCAAGAATTACGCCATGCTCTTAATCCTGGAAAGGGAACAAAGTTTTTAACTAAACTTGCAGCATCTCCAGAGTTTCAGCAAGTAGTTCAACTTGGTAAAGATCGCAAAATGCGTATGGATGATCGGGAATTTATACTAGGTTTTTTAGCCTTTAGTTTGACCCCTTATAAAGATTATACCGACAACAGAGATATTTTTTTAACTAAAGCACTATCTAAAACAAATAAACTCTCTGAAGCTGAGTTATCTAACATTGAAAATAATTTTCAAAGAACAATTATAGCTACCTGGAACATCTTTGGTAAATATGCATTTCGGAAAATATCTAATTCTCAGAAAAGAAAGTTTCCTATAAATAAAGCTCTATTTGAATCTTGGTCAGTACTTCTGAGTAAATTGAGTGACGATCAAATACTATTCTTAATAGATAGAAAACAAAAATTGATTGATGTATTCAAGACATATATAGACAATGACAAATATTTTTTAGAATCTATATCTCAGGCTGCCGAGAAAGTACAGTATAGATTTAGTACTATAGAAAAAATAATTCAGGAAGTGCTTTCATGATTAATTCTCTTCGCCTGATCAACTTCAAACGTTTTAATAATCAGTTTTTTGAATTTAGACCTTTAACACTAATTTCTGGTCTCAATAGCACTGGTAAATCTTCTGTGCTTCAATCACTACTACTACTACGTCAATCATATCAACAGGGTTTATTGCCAAAAACTGGCTTGGCGCTAAACGGTGACTTAGTAAATATTGGTACAGCACAAGATGCTTTGTATGAGAGTGCTAAAGATAACCATATAAGCTTTGAGATTATTTCGGAAAAGTATGAAGGTATATGGGATTTTAATTACAACCCAGAAAAAAAACAAGAAGATGTCATAAATGTAATTTCAGAACCAAATGATTCTGAAATCTATAAATCAAATATTTTTAGTAAATATTTTCACTACCTTCAAGCAGAACGTATTGGCCCACGTTCATTTAACGAAATGTCTGATTATCAAGTCACACGGCTTAGACAAATTGGCACTAGAGGAGAATATACAGCACATTTTCTTTATATTTATGGACGTGAACCAATTCCCATATCAAATCTTAGCTATCCACAAGCTAAATCGATGGATTTAATAGACCAAGTAGAAGCATGGATGAGAGAGGTTAGCCCTGGTATACGCCTAAAAATTGAAGCTAATTCAGAGATGGGTTTGGTGACTATAAAATATTTTTATGGAGATGGTAATCTTTACCGTGCAACCAATGTTGGTTTCGGAATTACTTACACTTTATCAATTATTGTCGCTATACTTTCATCTCCTCCTGGTACACTAATCCTAGTTGAAAACCCAGAAGCTCATCTTCATCCTAGAGGACAAGCCAAAATGGGAGAATTATTAGCACTAGCGGCTAGTTGTGATATTCAGCTTGTGATAGAAACTCATAGTGATCATGTTTTAAACGGGATTCGTCTTGCTGTTCATGGTGGTATTATTCCCCCGCATTATGTCCAGTTGCATTACTTTCAGCAACAAGAAAAACAAGGACAAGCTTTGACAGAGGTAATATCACCACGAATTAATCGCAGTGGAAGAATTGACAAATGGCCAGATGGATTCTTTGATGAATGGGACAAGAGTTTGGAAGTTTTATTAGAACCAGTGGGAGAATAAAACGGTGGATTTAGAAATCGTTTTTAATGAACTCTCATTACACACTTGTGCTTCTGATATTACTACAGCAAGACAATTGATGACAGAATTTATTAATACAATATTTTCAATCAAGACTCCTAGTGGAATAAAGAGAAAGCTTCGCACTAAAAGTGATTTTAATTACTCAGAACTTGCACCAGATTATAGAGTAGTGCAGTGGCGTAACGATCCAGATGTAGATTTAGAAGCTCGAAGATTCCTTAAAACTCTTCAAGATAAAAACGATCTCCCTTTAGAAGAAATTCCAGATCCGGGAATTGAGGTAAGTTATCAAGGACAACAAGCTACTGGACTTTATTATGCTTTTGTGTTTAATTCTCTTGCAGTGAGCCTAAAATCTGAACCACAGTGGGATTGCAGTAGCTTGCAGTTGCAGGTAATAACAGTAGATGAAGAAGAACAAGAAGAGCCATTAATTATCAGGTATGAAAATGTGTTACATGCCAGTTGTAGTAACCATGTGCAGGAACACTATGATTGGATTGACGGTTTTCAAGAGCGTATACGTCAAGGAGTTAGTGACGGCTTAGATTTATGGAACCGCAGAGGAGAATTATTCCCTTCTCTACTCTTTTGCGAAAGTGTTAGCAAGCAGATACAAAGCCTTGGGAATGGTAGTCCTATGTTACGACAAATTCTGAGAAAGTTGTTTGAACTAGAAAACGGCTGTAAAACTTGGACAGATGGAGATTTTAATTTAGACACTCTTGCTAGTAAAGCTACTCCAGAAAGTGACTCTAGGCTTCAGAAGTTAGAGGATAAGTTAACCTTTAAGTGTCCTGATGATGTGTATCGCCTATTCAGTTTGCACTTAAGAATGACTGGTGCAGGACCTTGGCGGCTTCATTTTTCTACAGAATTAGGGGCTGGCAAAATCATCATTGGGTACATCGGCCCAAAAATATAATAGGTCAATCTTTGATCAGAAGAAGAAAGGTTCTTCAGTACTTGCTAAGCTGTTCGCCATCTAGTTTTACAAGGCAATGTAAAGCAGCAAACGGTTTCAGGCGCTAAATTATCAAATTTAGATGCGCGTCAGCTTATGCCAAATTATTAGCTAAATATCAAAATTAGACTTTAAAATCAAGCTTAGAACGCCTAAGTCATTAGAAAAGCCTAAAAGCAACTATTTATTCACATCCAGCAACCGCGAAGTTTGTAACCGACTCATCCACTTCTCTAAATAAACTCGATTACCTTTCTCCTCATTTGGATCTTTAGTATCCAAAGGATAAGGCATCAGCCCCAAAATCGTTGCTGTTGTCACGCAAAACATCGATTTTTGGAAACTTATACAAATTTGGACTCGCAAATCATCTTCACCCCGAAGACTGCGACGATAAATTTCGTGCAAATACTCTGGAAGATAGTGACGCATATCTTGCATCAACAATGTGGGGGGAATACCCGCGCCCCCAATGGGTAAAGGATCGGCATACAATGCACCGTACTGAAATCGGGTTTGATCTGGGGGAATTTGATATCCTTGGGCGTTGTATGAAACTGTACCGTGGAAGGGAGTTCCTCGGAAGAATACTGCTTCTACATAAGGTATTGCTGTATCTGCTAAGAAGGTCAAACCAACGCTTTTGGGAATGATTTCATAGACTTCACCCCGAATTTTGACGGCATAGGTAATTGGGTTTGAGGCATTTGCCACTAACGCTGTTTTAATATGGTCTACAACTTGGGAAATCGATTTGATTTCGCCTTGGTCGTAGCGGTCTGATAAACTGAGGAACATATCAGCCATTACTCGCCAGAACTGACCTAAACCTGTGTAGTAAGCAGAAACGCGCAAGTGTTCCGTTAAGAAGTCTGGAAACAGTTGGTTAATACCCGGAATTAAAGGATTATTTTTAAATTTTGCGGCAATAACGGCTTGCGCTCTTTCTTGAAATTCTGTTGTATCTAAATATGTATCTAATCCACCGCCACCGTGCCACATCATGGCTTTCATACAATATTCGGCATATTCAAAATTAATTCGATCATGCCACCAGTGACGGAGTAATTTCTGAACAGAAACCTCTCCATTAAAGTATTTAAAAAATGGGAAAAAGACTAAAAACTGATGCTCGGCAATATAGTTAAGATTTTTTGAGTAGGCATCTAAAACTACGCCATAGCTTTTAAGAATACCAACAACTTCCAGCACATTCTCTGGACTATTGGGAAGTAATGCTTCTCCTTTTTGCAGACGTTCAATATACTCAGCTAATGGATTGTGAGTAGCTTTCTTTTTAATAGTTACCATTGCAATCTCTCCAAAAAGTATAGGAATTAGGGCATTGGGCATTGGGTATTGGGCATTGGGCAATGCAATTTTGGATTTTGGATTTTAAATTTTGGATTAAACTTCAATCTAAAATCCAAAATCTAAAATTCTTGCTCCCCCTACTCCCTACTCCCTACTCCCTACTCCCCATTGCTTTATCCAAGGACACTGCTAATACTACATTTTGGCTATTCACCATTGCTGTAATTGTTGGTTCAGTCCAGCGCACTAACCAACCAGGTTGAATACCGAAAATCACAATCAGTACAGCTAAAATTGCAGCTGGGACGCGATCGCTCCAATACACACGCGGCAAGTTGGTAACTTGTGCAGATAGGCGTCCAAAAAAGGCGCGGTTGAGGAGTATTAAGAAGTAAACCGCAGTTAAGCCTGTACCAATCATGCATAGCAAGGTTTGCACTGGAAAAACTGGAAAACTCCCCCGATAAACTACGAATTCGGAAATAAACCCTACCATTCCCGGTATACCAGCGCTGGCCATGACTCCCACAACAATCAAGCTACCGATTACGGGCATACCCCGTTCTGGGTTCAGTAGTCCTTGGAGGACTTCTAAATCCCGGCTTCCGGCTTTTTTATACACAACCCCTACCAGCAAAAACAGCATTGCCGAAATTAAGCCGTGGCTAATCATTTGCATGACAGCACCCAAAACACTTAAGGGTGTAGCTGCCGCCGCTGCTAAAAGCACATAGCCCATATGTCCAATGGAACTGTATGCCACCATTTTTTTCATATCGGTTTGGGCGATCGCACAGGATGAACCATACAGTACACTTACTACTGCCCAAGTCGCTAACCAAGGAGCCACATAAGCCCAAGCTTCTGGTAACAAGTTCATGCCAAATCGCAGTAAGCCGTAAGTTCCCAACTTCAACAGCACCCCAGCTAACAGCACTGAAATTGGTGTGGAAGCTTCAACGTGAGCATCTGGCAACCAAGTATGGAAGGGAACCAAGGGAATTTTTATTCCAAAACCTACCAAAATTCCTGCTAGTAGTAAAAGCTGTGTTGCTAGAGGTAAAGTCGTAGCGTTCAAGGTTGCTAGTGCAAAGTTAGAAGAACCACTCAGCCAAACCATGCCGAGGAAACTTGCTAAAATCAGGATTCCTGAAACGGCTGTATAAATGAGAAATTTGGTAGCAGCATAACCCCGCTTGGCACCACCCCAAATAGCTATCAATAGATACAGCGGAATCAGTTCCAATTCGTAAAACAGGAAAAATAGCAGTAAATCCTGTGCCAAGAAGGCTCCAGTCACCCCAGCGCTTAATAATAGGATCAAAGAGTAATAAAATTTAGGACGCTGCAAGGATTCATCACTGCTGTAAATGGCAATGCAAGTTAACAATCCATTTAAAACCAGCAACGGCAAAGATAAACCATCTATCCCAAGGTTATAGTTCAAGCCTAAAACATCTACCCAAGGGAAAGACTCGGCAAACTGTTGAGTAATTTCCCGTGGATGGAACTGAATTGCTAGTACGATTGTCCACAAGAAAGCGATACTGGCAAAGACCAAAGCCACCCCACGGGCAAATTTCCCACTGATGCCAGAGGGCGAGAAACCAATTAAAGCTGCGCCGATTAACGGCACTAGAATTAAAACACTAAGCATAAGCAGTTATGGAATGGGGAGTGGGGAGTGGGGAGCAGGGAGCAGGGAACACAGGGGAAAGAAGTAATTTTTCATTTTCCCCAATGCTCAATGCCCACTAATTAACATCTTTAAAAAGGCAATTTATCTAGTAAACCCGATGACCAGCTGATGAAAAAACCCAGGACGCTGACAACTGCTAGGATGGTCAACATATAGCCCTGAGATTGCCCAGAAATACTGTACTTTAAAGTTTGTCCGCTGAGAATTGTCGCAAACCCAATCAAGTTTACTAAACCGTCAACCAAGTAGCGATCGCTCCAAGCAGAGATTTTAGATAGCAGTGCTACTGCACTCACCACCGTTACGAGATAAACTCGGTCAATATAGAAATCATAACCTAACAAGTCTTGCAGAAATCTCCACGCCAAGATTCTGGATCTTGACCAAGCTTTGTGCAGATGAACTGTACACCCTAAACCCACCCCCACTACGGTAGAAGTAAACAACGCTAACGCCAAATACCAATTAATACTTTCCCAATCGGGTAGCAAGTACCATTGCTGTAGCATCAGAGGCACAAGCAGAGTCAAGACTGTGAGAATCACCATTGGCAAGGCCATCTGCCAACCAACTTCTGGGGTGCGACGGGTCTTCTGTTGCGGTTTCCCCCAGAAGACTAATCTGAAGACTCTGGTCAAGTTCAATGCTGTCAAGCCATTGACCAATAATAAAACCCCAATTACCCAAGGGCTAATATTCACGAAACCGTCAGCCCATGCTAGCATTGCCCAGAAACTTCCCAATGGTAGCAGTGTTACCATCCCCGCTGAACCGACAACAAAGGCGGTGGTGGTGGCTGGCATCCGTGACCACAGACCGCCCATTTCTGTTAAGTCTTGGCTTTGGGTAGTCAAGATTACTGAACCTGAACTCATGAATAATAATGCTTTAGCGATCGCATGAGTTAACAGCAACATCAAGGCCACACCCCCTTGCTGCAACCCCACCGCCAAAAACACTAAGCCCATGTATGCACTGGTGGAATGAGACAGCGATCGCTTAATGTCAATTTGAGCTATGGATACTAATGTTGCCCCAATAGCTGTCACCGTGCCCATGACTACCAAGGTATTCAAGGCAACTGGCGACAGGGCTAACAATGGTTGCAGTTTATACAGTAGATAAGCACCACCAGCGACTACTAGTGAGTTTCGCATTACCGAGGCGGGATTGGGCCCTTCCATCGCCTCATCTAACCACAGGTGTAGTGGAAATTGGGCGCATTTACCAGCAGGCCCAGCAATTAACGCCAACCCCAGCAATGCTGATGTCATTGGGCTTAAATTAGCTGTTTGCGCCCACTCATATAAATCCGAAAAGTTCAAACTGCCGGCTAAGGTGGAAAGCGTCACCACAGCCATCAGTAGCAACAAGTCTCCCACCCGTTTAGTCCAAAACGCATCTCGCGCTGCTGTTACTACTAGCGGTTGAGCATACCAGAACCCCACCAGCAAGTAAGTCGAAAGCGTCAGGAGTTCCAAAAGTGCATAACTGAGAAACAAAGAATCACTGATCGCTAGACCACTCAGCGCTGCTTCGAAAAATCCCAGCAATGCAAAAAAACGCGCCAACGACCAGTCTTTTTCCATATAACCCAGAGCGTAAACTTGTGCCAGTAAGCTTAACCCTGTAATTAAGACTGTTGTCCCAATGCTGACTGGCGATAGTTCCAAGCTAAAAGATAAGTCTAAATCCGCAGCCTTGAACCAATTGACCAGTAAGTTTTCTGGTTCTCTATCCCAGATATTTTTAAATACAAACAGGCTATGGGCAAAAGCCAAAACGGTCGTTAACAAGTTGATGTATGCCGCAGGTCTTGGCCCTGTTCGCCGAATTATTCCTATTCCCCACGGCAACGTCAAAATTGCGCCCAATAAGCTATATAAAGGCACAAACCAACTTGTTGAAAATAGAAATTGATTCATTTAAATTTCCCTTGACGACTCAGCCTTGATTTTAAAAAAGTTTTCAGACAATTATTTATTTTAAAAAATTAATTTTAGTCAAATATCAATGTTTTTTTACTATTTTTTCAACTAAATTCTCAGAAGTATTTTTACTTTAGTTTACCCTATTAAAGTTCGATAAAATATAACTTTACATATGTAAAAGCAGTTACTTCCCTTAACCTCACCTCCCTTTTTACATTTCTATTTCTACTTTGAGCAAACTACTTTATAGGATATATTTAAAAAAATTATATATTTTTCACCTAGTCATTGTGCATATAACTAAATTTCACGAAAGATAGAGACAGCATAAGATACAGCCGCTGATCCTCCCTCGGCAGATAGAATTAGCCTTGGTTATGAATGTCATTTTTTAAATGTGATAAAGAAATTATAAAGCATAAGTGGCTGCTCTAGGAATTAGTAAACTTTAATTGCTCAGAAGCACAGATAAATATTTGTTAAGTTTTTTAAAACTTTCTTATCATAAACTATTATAGTAATTTATATTGCCAGGGACGCCAAGCTTTCCTATGCTTAATTTGGAAGTGTTTTCTTAGCTTAAGATAAAGCTCTCCCCGTCAAAAATTTCAAAAGACAGTACAGATTGGATTAATTTTGTAGGAGTTCTGCGGTGCCAATTGCAGTTGGAATGATTGAAACTAAAGGCTTTCCAGCAGTCGTAGAAGCTGCTGATGCGATGGTGAAAGCCGCCCGTGTCACTTTAGTAGGATATGAGAAAATTGGTAGCGCTCGCGTCACCGTGATAGTTAGGGGAGATGTATCGGAAGTCCAAGCTTCCGTAGCAGCTGGGGTTGAAGCTGCTAGAAGAGTCAATGGTGGTGAAGTGTTATCCACTCACATCATTGCTCGTCCCCACGAAAACCTAGAATACGTCTTGCCGATACGTTACACAGAAGCTGTGGAACAGTTCCGCACTTAAAAGCTGTTTAAACAAAGTAATTAACGCTCTTTGCTTAATTGAGCATCACTTTTGTCCAAGGCTAAAAACTTTAAATAGGAATTAAAACTAATGTCAATTGCAGTAGGAATGGTTGAAACGCTAGGCTTTCCAGCAGTGGTGGAAGCTGCTGATGCAATGGTGAAAGCTGCCCGCGTCACTTTAGTAGGCTATGAAAAAATCGGTAGTGGTCGGGTTACAGTGATTGTCCGGGGTGACGTGTCGGAAGTGCAAGCTTCCGTGGCCGCAGGTGTTGAATCTGTAAAGCGAGTCAACGGCGGACAAGTGCTATCTACTCACATCATTGCTCGTCCTCACGAAAACTTGGAATATGTCTTGCCAATTCGTTATACCGAAGACGTAGAGCAGTTCCGTGAAAATGTGAATGCAATTCGTCCTTTCGGTAGAAGACCGTAATTTGTAATGCAAGTCGCCAAAGTTCGCGGCACAGTAGTTAGCACCCAAAAAGACCCAAGTCTCAGAGGTGTCAAACTACTGTTGTTACAATTAGTAGATGAAGATGGAAACATCCTCCCACAATACGAGGTAGCAGCAGATAGTGTGGGAGCAGGAGTAGATGAGTGGGTACTTGTCAGTCGTGGCAGTGCTGCTCGTCAAGTTATAGGCAATGAGCAACGTCCATTAGATGCAGTGGTGGTGGCGATCATAGACACCATTCACGTTGAAGACCGTCTGATTTACAGCAAAAAAGATCAATATCGATAGTCAACAGTTAGAGAAGTGAGGAGTGAGGAGTGAGGAGTTAAGAGTTAAAACTCATAATTCATAACTCATGATTCATAACTTAAATCGATAGTCAACAGTTAGAAAAGTGAGGAGTTAAAACTCATAACTCCTAACTCCTAACTTAATACAGGAGGAATCTCGCGATGGCAGTCCGCAGCACGGCGGCACCCCCAACCCCGTGGTCAAGGAATTTAGCTGAACCCAAAATCCATGAAACTGCCTTTGTACATTCATTCTCCAACCTGATTGGGGATTTACGAATAGGTGCAAATGTAATCGTTGCTCCGGGGACTACGATTAGAGCGGATGAAGGCACACCTTTTTATCTTGGTGAAAACACTAATATTCAAGATGGTGTTGTGATTCATGGTTTGGAGCAAGGTCGAGTAATTGGCGATGACCAAAATAAATACTCGGTATGGATTGGTAAAAATACTTGCATTACCCACATGGCTCTAATTCACGGGCCAGCTTATGTAGGGGATAATTCCTTCATTGGCTTTCGCTCTACAGTGTTTAATGCCAGGGTGGGTGCAGGTTGCATCGTGATGATGCACGCTTTAATTCAAGACGTAGAGATTCCCTCAGGTAAATACGTACCTTCGGGAGCGATAATTACCAGCCAGCAGCAAGCTGACCGCTTGCCAGATGTACAAGATCAGGATAAGGAATTTGCTCATCATGTGGTTGGGATTAATCAGGCGCTACGAGCTGGTTATCTCTGTGCTGCGGATAGCCAATGTATAGCACCCATTCGGGATGAAATTGCTAAATCTTATACAGGTAATGGTATTACTGTCCTAGAGTTGGAAAGGAGTAGTGAAGTGTCGAGCAATAGCTTGGGTGCAGAAACAATAGAGCAGTTGCGCTATCTATTGGAGCAAGGGTATAAGATTGGTACGGAACATGTAGACCAAAGACGGTTCCGCACGGGTTCTTGGACTAGTTGCCAACCAATTGAACCGAGATCGATCGGTGAAGCGATCGCAGCATTAGAAAGCTGTGTAAAAGACCATAGCGGCGAGTATGTCCGACTGTTTGGCATTGACAAAGGTAGACGGCGCGTATTGGAAAACATTATCCAACGCCCAGATGGTGATGCTAAACCAGCTACCAGCTTTAAAGCTCCTGCTAGTCGTGGCAATAGCAGCTACAGCAGCAGTAATGGTAATAGTAATGCCTCTAGCAGTGGCAAAGTCAATGACGAAACTGTAGAGCAAATCCGCCAACTTTTGGCAGGTGGTTACAAAATTGGTATGGAACACGTAGATGAGCGTCGCTTCCGAACTGGTTCCTGGACTAGTTGCAAGCCAATTGAAGCAACTTCCATAAATCAAGTGATCTCCGCCTTGGAAGAATGTATAGCAAGCCATCAAGGCGAGTATGTGCGTTTAATCGGCATTGATACCAAAGCAAAACGGCGGGTATTAGAAAGCATTATCCAACGTCCAAATGGTCAAGTAGCCTCCTCTGGGAGTCAGAAATCATTTACTAACAGTCCAGCAACGGCAACAGCTACCAGTACTCGCTTAAGTACTGAAGTAGTAGACCAACTCCGGCAATTATTGAGTGGTGGATATAAAATTAGCATTGAACACGTAGATGAGCGCCGCTTCCGTACAGGTTCCTGGACTAGTACCGGTCAGATTCAAGCCTCCTCAGAAAGAGAAGCGCTCGCAGCCGTAGAAAGACAGATCGGCGAATACCAAGGGGAATATGTGCGTTTAATTGGGATTGACCCCAAAGCCAAACGGCGGGTATTAGAGACCATTATCCAACGTCCAAATGGTCAAGTAGCCTCTTCTGGAAGTCAGAAATCATTTACTAGCAGTGCACCCTCTGCTACTGCTAGAGCAACAGCTACCAGTACCCGCTTGAGTACTGAAGTAGTAGACCAACTCCGGCAATTATTGGCTGGCGGCTCTAAAATTAGCATTGAACACGTAGATGAGCGCCGCTTCCGTACAGGTTCCTGGACTAGTAGCGGTCAAATTCAAGCCTCCTCAGAAAGAGAAGCGATCGCAGCCGTAGAGGGGCACCTCGGCGAATATCCAGGTGAATACGTGCGCTTAATTGGTGTTGACCCCAAAGCCAAGCGTCGGGTATTAGAAACGATTATTCAACGACCTTAAGGAGTTAAGAGTTAGGAGTTAGGAGTTAAGAGTTGGGAGTTAGGAGTTGAAAAAAATTGTTAATTCATAACTCTAAACTTAAAATTTATAACTCTTACTTTTAACTAACTCCTAACTTTTAATCAACTCCTAACTCCTCACTTCTAACTCCTAACTCTCTAATTTTCCGGCTTCCGAGGTTAAAATTTCCATGTCTGTGCCGCTACTACACCTCAGCAATAACTTTGATTCTTACATTAGTGGTGAGGTGAGTATTCATCCAAGCGCGGTACTTGCACCTGGGGTGATTCTCCTAGCGGCTGTAAACAGCAAGATCATCATTGGGCCAGGGGTCTGTATTGGTATGGGAGCAATTCTCCAAGTCCATGAAGGCACCCTAGAGGTAGAAGCAGGCGCAAACCTGGGAGCCGGTTTTTTGATGGTTGGCAAGGGCAAAATTGGAGCAAATGCTTGCATTGGTTCAGCAACAACAGTTTTTAACTATTCGGTTGAACCTGGACAAGTAGTACCATCGGGTTCAATTCTAGGAGACACCAGTCGGCAAATTGCTCAAACAAAGCAGCTGGAACCATCTACAAATGACCCAACTTCTACAAATGCACCACCGCAGAAGGAAGAGGAAAATGGCTTAGGTGGAGTTAAGGAAAAGGTAATTTCCTCAACTAACTTCTCAGCTTCGGCTTTTGTGGATTTCAAACAAAACAAGTCGATTTCTTACTTTAAATCTCCCGCCACTCCAGAAAGTCAGTCTCCTCCTGTGGAGGAACCGGCTAATGATGCTGACTCCACCTTTGAGTCAGCCGCCCAAGCGTCTACAGAACATCATTCAGACCCCAGTCAGCTAGCCACAGAACCCCCTAACGGTTTCGGGACTCAAATTTATGGGCAAGGGAGCATACACAGACTGTTGACTACATTGTTTCCTCATAGACAATCCTTGAGCGACCCAAACTCTGACGATTAGTCCGAGTAAGTGTTAATTGTAAGTTGTCGGCTTTTTCCGTATCTTGGATAATTCACATGGAAACATATAATCAACGGTCTATTCGTACCATCCAGGGAGCGAGTAGTCAAGAGACCTATCAGGATACTGCCTTGGGTTTAGTTTCTACCCGCAGCTTTCCGGCGATAGTTGGTACGGCGGATATGATGCTGAAGTCAGCGGGAGTTCACCTAATTGGATATGAAAAAATTGGTAGTGGCCATTGTACTGCGATCGTCCGGGGTGGAATTGCTGATGTGCGTCTGGCGGTAGAATCAGGTGTGCAAACGGCTGAACAGTTTGGCCAGTTAATTTCTAGTTTGGTGATTCCCCGACCTTATCCCAACCTAGATATAGTGCTTCCCATCACAACCCGTTTCACTAAATTGATGGAGGAGGGCAATTACAGCCGTCTGAGTAATCAAGCAATTGGTTTGGTAGAAACGCGAGGATTTCCAGCGATGGTGGGCGCGTGTGATGCCATGCTCAAAGCTGCTGATGTTCATTTAGCAGCCTATGAAAAAATTGGTGCGGGTTTGTGTACAGCCATTATTCGTGGTTCCGTAGCAAATGTGGCGGTAGCAGTGGAAGCGGGAATGTTTGAGGCAGAACGCATTGGGGAATTGAATGCAGTGATGGTAATTCCCCGACCTTTGGACGAAATGGAGCAAACCTTGCCATTAGCAAGCTGCTGGATAGAAAAACACCAACCGTTAAACTTACCAGTGAATATTAAAGAACAAGTTGCCGAAATTGAGATACTAAGATTACCAGACTTAACCAAGCTACCTACAAAAATTGCAGAAGAATTATGGAATGATGAATGATGATAGATAAATTTTGGAAAATCCTCATTCATCATTCATCGGTAGATGGAAGGCATCTTACGCTTTAGCTGTTCTGATAATAGCTTCTTCAATCCATAAGTAAAATACCTTTATTTTAATATAAATAGTAGAGTTTTATCTATGATAAAACTCGTAACTTTCTGTGAGCATGACTATATCATTTGCCAGTGTTCAGTAATACTAGTCTTATATCTATTAATCGCTATATACAGGAGAATCACCCTTGAACCAAGCGACGCTGCACCAGTTAAAGGTGTTCGAGGCGGCGGCACGGCACAGTAGCTTTACTCGTGCTGCGGAGGAATTGTTTCTCACGCAACCTACCGTTTCTATGCAGATCAAGCAACTCACAAAATCGGTAGGGTTGCCATTATTTGAGCAAGTAGGAAAGCGGTTGTATCTGACGGAGGCAGGACGGGAATTATTTGCCACCTGTCGGCAGATTTTTGACAATATAGCCCAGTATGAAATGAAGGTGGCAGATTTAAAAGGGCTAAAACAGGGACAATTACGCTTGGCAGTGATTACAACAGCAAAATACTTTATTCCACGTTTGTTAGGGCCGTTTTGCGAACTTTATCCAGGGATTGATATCTCGCTGCAAGTAACAAATCATGAACAAATTTTGGAACGGATGAGTCAGAATCTGGATGACTTATATATTATGAGTCAAATTCCAGACAATATAGATGTGACTTGTGAACCATTTTTAGAAAACCCTTTGATAGTTTTTGCACCAAATAATCATCCGTTATCCAAGGAAAAAAATATTCCGATACAACGCCTGTCTAACGAACCTTTTATTATGCGGGAACCAGGTTCAGGAACTCGTCGCGCCGTCCAAAGACTATTTGAAGAACAAGGGGTGACGGTAAAAGTCAAGCTAGAATTGGGAAGTAACGAAGCAATTAAACAAGCGATCGCAGGTGGTTTAGGAATTTCTGTTTTATCCCGTCATACTTTACTATTAGATGCTTCAGAGTTTAGCATTTTAGATGTACAACACTTCCCGATTCAGCGGAATTGGTATATGGTTTACCCATCTGGCAAACAGCTATCTATCGTTGCTCGTGCCTATTATGAGTATCTCCTGACTGCGGCAAAAAATGTTGTCAAGCAAAACGCGAATACTTCTTCTGGTACGCTTGAACCAATTCACGGTTAAAATAATTCATAATTACGAATTACGAATTACCTAAAGGGGTTGACGGTTAGACCGGGAAGCATTGACAATTAACCAGCAAAATCATTAGAAATGGGGCAAAACTGGCAATGGTTAACCCGGAAATACCATCTTGGCGCAAAACAGTACAAAGCGAGATTGTAGCTGTTACCGTGTATTCTGACAGAGCATTAGTTACACGGCGAGGTGTAGTTTATTTAACAGGAATTGAACAGGAATTAGTAATTACACCAGTGCCCGTGACTCTAGAAACTGAGTCTGTCAGGGTTAGCGGTACAGGAACAGTAGGCGTGCGCTTGGTGGGAGTGAGTAGCGATCGCATCTACACTACTGAACCTGTAGCGGAGCGAGTAGCACATTTGACAAGGCAAATTCAGCAATTAGAAGCAGAGAAACGCCATTTGCAAGCCCAAGTGGATGCTTTAGCATTGCAATCTACTTTTATCGAAGGCTTACGGGAAAAAACAGAAGAACCCTTTGCACAGAGTTTGTCTCGGAAAAATCTCAGCCTTAGCGAAACTTTGGATTTTTTGAACTTTCTCGGAAGCCAGTATAGTGAATATGCGATCGCATCTGGAGAGTGCAAAACCCAACAGCAGGAATTAGACAAACAACTGCAAGCACTCTCCACTTCATTGCAAAAAATCCAAACACCCCATCCTAAAGAGAGTTTTAACTTAGTTGTAGCAGTTGAAGTTGCAGGTGAAGGCGAATTTGAATTAGAGCTATCATACTTAGTGAATCGCGCTAGTTGGACTCCGCTTTATGACTTGCGCTTTAGCACTACCAGCGATATTGTGCATCTGAGCTACCTTGCAGAAATCACTCAAAGCACTGGCGAAGATTGGATTGGTGCAAATCTCACCCTTTCTACCGCTAAACCAGGATTAGGTACACTCCCACCCAAACTTGAACCCTGGTATATTGATGCCCCACGTCCCCAACTCGTAAGACAACGACGATTTGCTGCCCAGCCACCACTGCTGCCTAGCATAGCAGAACCGCCTGCTTCTGCTGCCAGAGCGGATTGGGAAGGAGAAGACGAAGTTACAGAAGATAGTCTTATCCCAGCAGAAACTGTGACAGCAGAAGTATCCAAAAAAGGGAGTGTAGTTACCTTTAAACTGAATGGTGGTAGTAATATTCCTAGTGATGGCGCACCCCATAAAACTACGATTTTCAATGATGATTATCCTTGTAGCTTCGATTATGTAGCAATGCCGCGCTTGGTAAGCTTTGCTTATCTACAAGCGAATGTGAAAAATAGTCCCAACGGTGCGACTTTGTTACCAGGTAAAGCGAATATTTTCCGCGACAACGTTTTTGTTGGGACAACTCAGTTAGAAAATATTGCACCAGGGGAAGAGTTCAAACTGAACTTAGGAATTGACGAAGGTTTAAAAATTGAGCGCGACTTAGTTGAGCGTCAGGTAGATAAAAAATTAATTAGCAACCAGCGCCGGATTACTTATAGTTATCGGTTGATAATTACTAACTTACTAGACAAAGAAGTAAATCTGAAACTAACTGAACAATTGCCAGTTAGCCACAACGAGCAAATTAAAGTGCGCCTCAGTCGCAGCAATCCGCAAATTCAACTTGGTGAAATGGGGATTTTAGAATGGCTGTTAACTCTTCCAGCCCAAGAGCGACGAGAGATATATTACCAGTTTAATGTTGAACATTCGCCTGACTTAATGGTTGTTGGATTAGATATTTAAACAACATCACTAATAAGGATTTTAATTTAACAGAGTATAGTAACCTTAACGTGATAAATATAAATCTATACTTGCTGTTTTCTCTGTCTTTGCTTTAAGCCTCTGCAATGTGCAATGTTTAATAGGCACATATTTTTTAGCTGACGCAGAAATTGACGGGTGCGTTATTGTTAGTTATTGTGAATTCAAGGATTTTTATCTAAAAAATTAAATATTAACAAGCATGATCGAGAATTGGGAGAATCTAAAGAATGAGATTAAAGCATATCTTCTGTTCATAAAAATCTCTGCTTCTGAACTAAGTAGTAGTGAGAAAAGAGATAAAATATTAGAAGCCATCAAGCAACGTTGTAAGGAAGAAGAACTACAGAAATACTATAATGACCTTCAGCGCTTAGTTGAAGAGTCTGGCGATTCACCTCACAATGAGTCAATACAGAGAATTCCAGACGAAGCGTTTGTGGTTCGAGGGGGTCGCAATCTTCCAGAAGATATTAGGCGTGGAACGGGCACTCACCCCTGCGGAGTTACTGGGATTTCTGTAGAATGTGCTTTAGGATTGTCTGTAAAAGAACTGGCAATAAATATTCCTCATAGGCAGGTTGGTGTTACAACAGTAGGTGAGGTTCGCAAAACAGAAGGAGATGTAATCCGAACATCAGGAAGAAGCCCACATCATGCTACCCTAAGTGGCTTAACTCCTGAACAAATTAGCAATCTTCTTATGCCCACATATCCAAATCCAGCACGAGAACAATAGTCATTAGAGAAAGCTTATGAATACGCCTAGAATCTTTGCTGATTTTCATAATGCTGATAATCATGGTCGCCTACGTCTAAACTGTATTGGCACAGTTGAAGATCTAGCTCGTCAGAATATTGAATTGCAAGACGGAAAATTGCTCACATTGTACAGTGAGGATTTAGAAGTAGAAGGAGTGGTACAGTATTCTACTGAAGAAAAGTTGTGGGTTGCTGCGATTGATTGGAATGCAATCAAGCAAATGGATGACCTTGCAGTTCAGGCAAAATACTAAATGTGTTAGCGTGGCATAGCCAACAACTGCACCGCAATTATCAGTCAATGTGTCAGATAAGTTGCAAAACCTATCTGTGAAGCCTAGTTCGCAGAATATCGGTCAGAAGCGATCGCCTTGGCGTAAATCGTTAATTGAGACTTGGTTGTGAGGTTCTCATCAAAGCAGCGATCGCTTAGTGGCAAAACTGGGAGAATTAAATATAAATCCAGATGCTATTTAGCCTCCACACCTAAAGTACCTAGACACTCGCCGCCATGTCTGTCACCCCAAATTTAGCAACCCCAAAAGATGTTATATTTCCCCCAGGGGATTTATATAGTGACGAACCGCCTTTGGAAACTGACTTGCATCGGTTGCAAATGACATTGCTCATCCAATGCTTAGAGTGGTTGTGGCGAAATCGCAACGACTTTTATGCATCGGGTAATCTCACTATCTACTACAGTCCACGCCAGCGCAAATCAGAAAACTTCCGGGGGCCAGATTTTTTTGTAGTATTGGGGACTGAACGCAAACCCCGTAAAAGTTGGGTTGTCTGGGAAGAAGATGGCAAATATCCCAATCTAATTATAGAAATTCTCTCAGATAGCACAGGCGATACTGACAAGGGACTAAAAAAACAAATTTACCAAGATATTTTTCGCACACCAGATTATTTCTGGTTTGACCCAGAAACGTTAGAATTTGCAGGGTTCCATTTACTTGATGGTGAATATCAATCGCTGGAAGCAAATCCCCAAGGCTGGTTGTGGAGTCAACAGCTAGGTTTATATTTAGGTGTTTATCAAGAAAAGTTGCGCTTTTTTACTCCTGATGGAGAACTAATTTCGACACCACAAGAAGTTGCACAACAAGAAAAACAACGCGCCGAGCAAGAAAAGCAACGCGCTGAACAAGAGAAGCAACGCAGCGATCGCTTGGCGGCAAAACTGCGAGAATTAAATATAGATCCAGATACTATTTAAGCTAGTCGCTGTCTTGCTTGTGCTTGTTAACCCGAATGCTATGGATCTTCAGGAAAAACCCATTTTGGTGGTTCCGTCATTTTTTTCCGCAGACGTTCTTGTGCCAACTCCAACATTTTGTCTAAGGGAGTCTCTTCAATAAATTTTGTAGTGGCCTCTCTAAACTCGATATTGGGGCATTTATTCCCTAAAACACAACCGTTAACACAGGCTACAGCGCAGTTAATTTTTTGCTCCACAGTAAATTCCTCTCTCTAAAAGTTATGAGTTATAAGTTATAAGTTGTGAGTTATTATTTTTACCCCCAACTACTGACTGTTAACTCTTTACTATCAGGCATTACCCTCCAACGTAAATTTTACCTTGCCAGTTGCCATCTCATTAGTTTCAATACCTACCATTTAGAAAGTTATCGGTTATGAGTTATGATTTTTACTCCTAACTTCTCACTCTTATGAAGGGCGCTCATGTCAGAAGTTTTTGCCACGACTGGAACCATCGCTGCGATCGCCACTGCTGTTGTCCCCCAACAGGGTAGTGTTGGTATTGTGCGGGTGTCGGGTTCCCAAGCAATGGCTCTAGCTCAAACTCTTTTTCACGCACCAGGACGACAAGTTTGGGAAACTCACAGGATTCTCTACGGTTACATTCGTCATCCCCAGACGCGACAACTGGTAGATGAAGCCCTGTTGCTGCTCATGAAAGCACCCCGTTCTTACACCCGTGAAGATGTAGTGGAATTCCATTGCCACGGGGGAATTATGGCAGTGCAACAGGTATTGCAACTGTGTCTAGAAAATGGTGCGAGACTAGCCCAACCAGGAGAATTTACCCTCCGCGCCTTTTTGAATGGACGATTGGATTTGACTCAAGCCGAAGGTATTGCTGATTTAGTGGGAGCTAAATCGCCCCAAGCTGCCCAAACTGCTTTAGCTGGTTTACAGGGAAAATTAGCTCATCCCATCCGGCAGTTACGCGCTAACTGTTTGGATATTTTGGCAGAAATCGAAGCTCGAATCGATTTTGAGGAAGACCTGCCCCCGCTGGATGATAAAGCAATCATATCAGAAATCGAGAAAATTGCCGCAGAAATTACTAGGTTAATAGAAACCAAAGACAAAGGTGAGTTGCTACGCACTGGTTTAAAAGTGGCAATTGTTGGGCGTCCGAATGTGGGGAAATCGAGCTTATTGAATGCTTGGAGCCAGAGCGATCGCGCCATTGTGACTGACTTACCCGGTACAACCCGCGATGTTGTGGAATCTCAGTTAGTTGTCGGGGGAATTCCCGTACAAGTGTTAGATACTGCGGGGATTCGGGAAACAACAGACCAAGTGGAAAAAATTGGCGTCGAGCGATCGCGCCGTGCCGCCAATGCAGCTGATTTAGTTTTGCTTACCATCGACGCTTCAGTCGGTTGGACGGAAGGCGATCGAGAAATTTACGAACAAGTACAACACCGTCCGTTAATTCTAGTGATTAACAAAATCGACTTAGTAGAAGAAAGCGAAAGAAAAACTCTTCAATCCAAAATCCAAAATCCAAAATCCAAAATTGTCACAGCAGCAGCCCAAAATCAAGGTATTGATGCTTTAGAAACAGCAATTTTAGAGATAGTTAACACCGGAAAAGTTCAAGCTGCCGATATGGATTTAGCCATTAACCAAAGGCAAGCAGCAGCTTTAACTCAAGCTAAAATTTCTTTGGAACAAGTACAAGCAACAATTGCCCAGCAACTTCCCCTTGATTTTTGGACAATTGATTTACGCGGTGCAATCCAGGCATTAGGAGAAATTACTGGTGAAGAAGTTACAGAATCAGTTTTAGATAGAATTTTTAGTAAGTTTTGTATTGGGAAGTAAAGACTACATTGGCAAAATTAAAATGCAACCCAACATTTATACTAATGTTTATGAAGTTCCACTATTACTCAAATCAACCTGCAATTGATAACTAAATGTACATCTCAATTCGCCAAGCAACCATACAAGATACGGCGATAGTTTCGGATGTGTTGTTAGAAGCAGCTTTGTGGCTCCAGGAGCGTGGTATGCCTCTGTGGCGTGAGAGCGAGGTTTCGCCAGAAAGTATCTCAGAAGATGTTGCTAAAGGCTTGTTTTTCATTGCCGAGTGGGCTGGTGAACCTGTTGGTACAATCAAGTTTCAGCTTGAAGATTTACTTTTCTGGCCCGACATTTCTCAGGAGGAGTCAGCATTTGTACATCGCCTTGCAGTTCGACGACGCTACTCTGGCGGTAAAGTCTCTTCCGCACTGCTTACTTGGGCAGTCAAGCATACACAAACACATGGTAAACGTTATTTACGTCTAGATTGTGATGCTTCGCGTCCGCGCCTAAGAGCAGTATATGAAGGTTTTGGTTTCCGTCATCACAGCGACAGACAAGTTGGTGCTTATTTTGTCTCTCGCTACGAATATAAAATACCTCCACAAGTAACATAAATTGATATGTCTTTTATCGATGGAATTAATCCTGTCAACGCATTGATTGTGGGAGCCAGCCAAGGTATTGGTTTAGGTTTTGTAAAAAAATTGCTACAAGATAACAGAATAGCCAAAGTTTATGTGACTTCTCGTCAACCGGAATCAGCCTCCGATTTAATAGCTCTTGCAGGCGAACATTCTGAGCGATTAATTTGTCTGGAGATGGATATTACTGACGAGTTACAGATTGTTGAAGCTGTTAAAAAAATACATACCCAAGTTGACAAACTGCATTTAGTAGTCAACTGTGTAGGACTGTTGCATGAAGATACTTTGCAACCTGAAAAAAGCTTAAGACAGATCAATTCAGAAAATTTGCTGCGCTACTTTCAAATAAATAGTATTGGTGCTGTCTTGCTGGCTAAACATCTATTGCCTCTGTTTCGTCATGGAGAACGCAGTGTGTTCGCCACTATTTCTGCTAAATTGGGCAGTATTGGCGATAACCAACTTGGTGGATGGTATGGCTATCGGGCTTCTAAAGCAGCACTCAATATGTTGATGCGAACTGCGGCAATTGAGTATAAAAGAAGTTGTCCTAAAGCATTAATAGTAACATTGCATCCTGGTACAACTGATACGCGCCTTTCCCGTCCTTTCCAGAAAAATGTACCTGCGGAAAAATTATTTTCAGTGGAACGTACCGTTACCCAATTATTGGCTGTGATTGAACAGCTTCAAGAAGGCGATAGTGGACAGTTTTTCTCATGGGATGGAAGCAGATTGCCTTGGTAACTGAGTTACGCTGGTGCTAATGAAACCTACATTACTTGTAACCTCAGCCTATGAAGTTTTTTGTGCCAGCAGCCAAGGATGATATCAAAGCAGAGCAGGTATATAATGCTCTTGCTCAGTCTCTCAAAGCACCAATAACCGAAAAGCGTATTTGGAAGTTACAGTGGCGCGATCGCGAAATTGATATGGAATGCGAGGTAGGTAAACCTTTACCATCCTTTTATCAAACGGGGAAAGAGCTAGTCCTAGCAATCTTTGAATGCGAAAACCTTTATAAGATTTGTACTCTCAGCCGTGGAGGAGTAAAGGGAGAACCTATCTTGGTTGGAAAAAACTTTCAATCCTCAGTAACGTATTTTTCTAATGTAAATAACTGACTCTGCTTAATATGCGATCGCCTGTTTGATAGAAATAGATGCGATCGCTCTGGTAACGTAGTAGATAAAATCGCCCACCAGATATCTCAAGGTATGACTAACATTCAGATTTCCTTACCTGAGTCGATGAAAGTCTTTGTCGAGGAACAAGTAGCTAAAGGCGGTTATAGTTCAGCCAGTGAATATCTTCAAGAGCTAATCTTTCAAGACCAACAGCGCAAAGGTCAAGAAGAAAAACGCGCTCAGTTGATGGCGAAGCTTCAGACACAGAGTCAACTAAACGATAGAGAGTTTGAAGTAGTTGCAGATAAGTTAGCTGACGAATTTGCGCTATGTGTTGGGTCAAATTTACCAGTGCTGTCAGATTATGCTGTGACTCGTGAGAGTATTTATGAGGATTATCCTTAGCAGTGGTATACCTGATAGACACTAACATTTTATTGCGTTTTGTAGATCGACTTTCGTAATAAATTTTATAGTACAAAAATACTTAAATAGATAAAGGTGCGTTACTCTGGTGCTAATGTACCTTGGTTGATAGGAAATTAAAGCTAAAAATGGGAAGTATCTATAATCAAGATTTCTTTAATAATTTAGTTTTGAATCCATCTGAAAGTTTATCTGTAGAAATTAAAAGATGGATAGATCCTGAATCTAAAGAGGGTATGGCGAAGATAGCCAAGGCTTGCATTGCCCTCAGAAATAATGATGGAGGTATATTTTTGATTGGTTTCAACAATGATGGTTCTCCTGATATTCAGGGAGCGCATCAAAATCCAAGAGAAAGTTTTCATCATGATGTTATTCAGTCTATTGCCAGTAAATTTTGCAGTCAATCTTTTGAAGTAAAAATTCACTACCTTAAAAAAGATTGTCAAGAGTATCCAGCATTAGAGATTCCTTCTGGATTTATAACACCTGTAGCAGCAAAGGCTGGCTTAAAGGATGAACAAGGTAAGGATCTAATTAAAGCTCATACTGTTTACGTGCGAAGTCTGAATTCAAATAATACTGTTAGCAGTTCAGAACCTCGCTGTAATGACTGGGAACGCATCATCAATTTATGCTTTGAGAATCGTGAAGCAGATATTGGTCGTTTTTTACGCCGCCATCTTGGTAGTGTCACGCCTTCTCTGCTTCGTGAATTTGCCTCCACAATTGCACAAGGAGTACAACAAGAGGAATCAAATGAAGATATACTGCGAGGTTATCTTCAAGAAAGTGAAGAAAGATTTAATTCCGTAATTAGAGAACGTAGTATTACTTTACCGGAGCATGGTACTTGGCAGGTAGCATTAATAATTATTGGAGAAGTACCTCTACACTCTGCAAATGAGCAATTCTTTAATCTCTTGAGTTTTAGCAATCCTAACTATACTGGTTGGCCTGTGTGGCTAGATAGTCGAGGTTTCGTTGACCAAAACCGACCTTATGTTTATAACGGAGCTTGGGAAGCGCTTGTTGTTAGTCTGGATTCAGGTTTGAGCAGGGACATTGACTTCATGCGGTTCGATCTAAAGGGTAAATTCTATTTGAGGCGAGCATTAGAAGATGATATGTCAGTCAAAAATTACGCACCCACACCCATGACAGTTCTTGATTTTGCTTTACCTGTAATTAGAACAGCTGAAGCTATAGCAGTTGGTATTGAGTTTGCAAAGGCAATGGGTTGTGAGCCAGAAAAAACGCAATTAGCTTTTGCATTTAAATGGACTGGCTTGCGGGGACGTAGACTTAGTTCTTGGGCAAATGAAGAGCGTTCTATTTATTCACAAGGTTCAGCATATCAAGATGAAGTTTTGGCGTTCGTTAATCTCCCGCTTGAAACACCTCGCTCGGCGTTAGCACAGTACGTTAATCAGGCTGTTAGCCCTTTGTTTACGATTTTTAATGGATATCAACTGAGTATAGATGCGATCGAAGATTTAACTCGACGGTTGATAGAAAGAAGGTTGTAGTCAGAATACTAAGAATTAGGAAACTCTAACTCACCACTTCCCCGTCCTAACTGCACCACCTCAGGTGGTAGGTGTTGCTCCAACCAATCCTCCAAATCAGTCATTACCTCGCGATAATTGAGGTCACTCTGAATTTCGTGATAGGCTCCCGGATACTCAATTCTCAATTTATCTGTGCAGTTTATCCGTTGATAAAAGATGTCGCTTCCCGCAGGTAAAGCAACTCGGTCTGCGCTACCGTGAAGAATCAATAATGGTAATTGCCAATCGGCTGCGTGAGCATTAATCCAATCAACTGTTGCAAAGAATTCTGTAGCCAGACGGGCAGTACCACGGGTATGTCGCAGCGTATCCTGAGCATAGGCGGCTAAAACCTGCTCATCTCGTGAAGCAGCACTGATGTCAATGCCTGTATTCAGGGTAAAACGCGGCCACACCCGTGAGAGCATTTTTCCTAAAAGTACGCGAATCGGTGAAACCCCAACTTTCCCCAAGGTTGGCGCAAGAGCGATCGCACCCTGCAATACTGATGCTTGTTGGGGATAGCGCAGAATGTAATCTAAGACAATCACCGCGCCTAAACTATGACCCAAGAGAAAAACTGGGCATCCTGGCTGCTGAGTCTGAATTAACTCTAAAAAAGCTCCCAAGTCTTCGCGAAACTCACTCCAAGCGTTGATGTAGCCTTGCTGACCTGGTGAGCGTCCATGACCACGCAAGTCTAAGCTGTAGACAGCATATTGTTTGGGTATCAAATGCTGAATTACATTATTGTAGCGATCGCTGTGTCCTCCAAGTCCATGCACAATGGCTAATATTGCCCGTACTTTACCCTCTGGATGCCAGCTTTGGTAATACAGGTCTAGTCCTCCAACACCCTGAAATCTGCCTTCTCTACGAGACACTACGCGATCGCTGTGGTCAATCATAAGGTTAATTTTTTAGATATTTTCCCAGCAAGCTACTAATAATGTCAACATCTATTCTAGTAAAAATAGCTTCTAGCTATGGAGTAATTACAGTCAGTAAATCGCAAAGTTTTTTCCAAGAGAATGAACGCCAAGATTTTGTAAACAGAGATACATTTTTTGCTGAACTATGTGAAACCGGAGGTGATGATTAATTAGGTTTACTTATAGCAAGGCATATTTTTGTGCTAACCCGATGGAATATAAATACTTTCAACAACTCGATATTTGCGTTCAACAACTTGACGGAGAAATGCTAACATTTGTTTGTATCTCATCGTCGTCTAACTCATGAGAGTCGATTTCATCTTCGGCGTAGCTATTTTCATCACTTACGGGTTCTAAAAGTTGCAAGAAGTTAGCTTTACCTGCACGCAAGCGTTCCCTGTCAAATAGCAATCCTAAAGCTTGGAATTGTTCTTCAGCAGTGGTTTTTCTCTGTGGTTCTGAAATGTAAGATTTTAAGGTTTCAGATGTAACAGTGAGATTGGCTTTGACAATGGCCTGTTCTGGTGTTAGCCATTTTGTAGTCATAGCTTTTTTGGCCTTGTTAACTGGTGTGCAAGCAGTTGTGGCGGTAGCCAGAAGCAAAAACTGTTTTTGAGAGTAGGGTACTGCTAGACTAAAACATATCCCCTTTGCTTTACTCGACTGAGCCATGTCTACGGTCATTACCCAATCTTTGACCTTGGAGGAGTTTCTCAAGCTACCAGAAACCAAGCCTGCAAGCGTTTATATTAATGGTGAAATTATCACCAAGCCAATGCCAAAAGGGAAGCATAGCCGATTACAGTTAAGGCTGTGCAACAGTATCAATGATGTTGCCGAAAGCCTGCATATTGCTTATGCCTTTCCAGAACTGCGCTGTAGTTTTGGTATCCGCTCAATAGTACCTGATGTAGCGGTTTTCAACTGGTCGCGTATTCCCTTTGCTGCTGATGGCGAAGCACCCAACGATTTTCTACTTTCTCCAGACTGGACAATTGAAATTCTTTCTCCCGAACAAAGTTCAAATCGAGTCACAGGCAATATTCTCTATTGCTTAGATCATGGTTGCCAATTAGGTTGGTTGATAGACCCAGAAGATCGTTCCATTTTGGTCTTCCGTCCAAATCAACAACCAGAACTTTTGCAGGGTAATGAGCGTTTGCCAGTGTTAGCCGGGATAAACTTGGAGTTAACTGTTGCGACTGTGTTTGATTGGCTAAAAATGAACAGTTAGAGAAACAGCTAAAACAAGTTCTCCAAAAATTTTTGATAACGTAAAAACAGGAGTTTCAGCCATCGTGAATCAGGAATATTCACCATTGGTTTAAGAGCGTAGATGCTTATAAGGCTTGTCGCCAAACATCGCTTGCTTCTGAGCTTGGGGTATCGCCTTAAATACTAACTAATAGGTTGTTTTGCTCCCTCTCTATATTTACCTGAAATGTCCGCTGTCTTGACTTATAAAAAATTTTTTGGTTGACGTATAAGTAGCAGCCAACAAAACAGTAAGATTCCTGCTGTTGGCTGAGAAATTAGTTAAAACTATTGTTAAGTTAAAAGTGAGTCTTTGAAGTCGTGAATTGCCGTTGCTGTCAAAGCATAAATAACTCAGCGCTTACGCTGGATGTGAGTGCCATCTACAGGAATACCTTTCTTCCAAGCAGCAATAATAGCTTTCTTGTCTGCTGAATAAACAGTTTTTTCTCTGCGGTATTTTGGAGACAATTGTTCTGCATCTATCAGCACCTCACAACTTGGCGGATTTTCTTGAATTGTGATGCAAAGTGCATTACCAATCATTTGCTCAGGTAGAATTCCGGCGGCGGTTTGTTCTAAAATAGTTTCATCTAATTTTTGTCGCCAGCGTTCTAGTCTTAACAGTGCTGATTGATGTACAGCTTTTAGATGTTCTAGTCGTTGCTTAATAGCCACTATTTCAGCATCCAGTTGCAATGCTAATTCTGCTTGGATATCAACAACTTCTTCCTGAACTTCCTGAGTTTCCCAAATAGCGGTGATGATCTCAGCTTCTTCTTCAGGAGTCTGGCAATTGGTTAGTTGTTCCCAGAGATGAGCAGCAGTTTGGGAAAGTCCAGCTAAAGATTGTTGAGCGAGTGCTAAATTCATGATTACCACTCCTCACAAGCTTGGTAATATTCATATTCAGCTTCAATCTGTTCTAAGATAGCTATAGTGCCTGAATCTAAATTAGTATTGAAAGATAAATTGGAAGCAATTTCTTGTTTAGGTTGAAGATTTTGATGAGCAGCACTAGTTGAGTCAAGTGAAGTTGTCAGTGTTTGCATAAATGTTGCTTGCTTAACGCCAGAAACAGTGGCGCGATAGCGCGTCTGGAGAGCAACCGCAGCGACTTTATCTGTCAATGGCTAGGATTCCAAACTGTCATACAAATCCTCTAAAAAGTTTAATTTATTAGTGTTTATTAAGATGGATATTCTTTTATTATTATTGACGTAGATCATCAATAGGTGGATGCCAACCTGCTGTTAACCAAAGTTGACGGGAATTTAGAATAAACCCATCATCATGATCTTGATCATTAAAATCAAAGCGACTGCAAGTTGCACGACCTATAGGAGTTGTTCCAATGATATTTAACCCATTTTTTGTCCAGATAAAATGCTCTGACCAATTTTGATTTCTCGGATTAAATAATGGAACTTCTATTTGTGTTTCTGGATCAATCCCAGTTGTAAAATTATACCGCCTTTGATTACAACGATGACAAGCTAAAGCCAAATTATTGAGATCGTCTGATCCTCTTAAAGATTGAGGAATAATGTGATCAATGGTAAAGGGTGTTGCATTTGAGCGTTCTGGAGAGTGACAATATTCACACAAGTATTTTGCCCTTTTACGGACGTTTAAGCGAACAAAATTGTTGATAACCACAATTAAGAAGCAAGTTTAGCGTTGATAAAACTGAAGATTTTTTCTAATTCTAATAACCCAGCTAATTCTGCTTGTTCATCTGGATTGAGTAAGCTTTCTTTATTTTTTTTTAATAGTTCCTCTAAACGTATTTGTAATTCTTCAGTAAAAGAAAAAGGACGAAACTGATCAGAAAGATTAAGTTTTATTCCATTTGGTAGCCAAGATGAAGGCTGTTTCATTAATTCTTTCATGGGTATCTCCATTAATAGAGGATTTTGATCGTTAGGTTGATTGGGGTTAGATGCTGGAATATTCGGCAATTTAGTAAGGAAGGTTCATTGATTTTTGTCGTAAAGGTATAAATTTAAACAGTGTTTGAATATGAAATTGATTAATTGTTACTTGAACAGGATTAATCAAACTTTTCACGGACTCTCATGCTTCTTTAGCTAAATTATAAAGCTTGTTAAAATGAACACGCACCATTGTCTCTAAAACTGTTACTAAACCATCACTCACTTGTACTAAAGTATAACAAATAACTTCAATAATATTGGTGTAATAGTGCAGATCATATAGGTATATTACTGTCAGTTATTGGATACTAATCATTCCTACAAGATAGACATCAAAAGATAATTTTGTATGACCGAAAACGAAAGGTAAACAAACCACTAAATTTATGGATAACATAAAAAATGTATTTTAAGAGGCAGATTGTGAGAAATACTACGTCAGTATTACAAGCCCCATTATTGATTTATGGGTATTATTAATGCGAGAAGTTTGAATTTTCAATTCGGAGCGCAGCGACATGACCTTTTGCTTGTTCATCAGGCATATATTCTGGTCTACCAATAATCCAAGTACCACTAAAGAGTTTGGTTTGCTGAATGAGAAGAGTGTTGATTTCCTTAACCGTACCAAAATCAATCAAACCCAGCTTACCATATTGCTGACGGCGGATGAGATTAGCGGGTTTTAGGTGACGATGAATGATATTATTATGTACTTGGTCAGTGCCTTAAATATTTTTTTTGATTACACTTAAGGTTGATACTTGCGAATAAAAAGTGTTAAACGCGATCAGCCCGATAACTACTAATGTCTACTAGCTACTATCCGGTTATCCTTTATCCACCACTAGCAAGACGGTTTAATGCTTATCAAGGACGGGAGCATTTGAAAGCTTCGTTTCAAGGATGCGTTCAATTACCAAGTGTAAATGGTACGGCCAAGCAAGGTGTCAGTGAAAAGCAATTTTTTCGCCATTTACTGTGTACGTTTCTAGAGAATCTTATCTGTCAAGCGGTGGAATTTGAAATTCCTGGTTCGTCTCGACGTTACTCGGCTGATTTTATCCTTTACCATCAATCTTCTGGGTTAGCTCTCGATATTGAGATTGATGAACCTTATGCTGGAGATACAGGTAAACCTCACCACTGCATTGATGTTGATGACGATAAAATCCGTAACCGTTTTTTGTTAGAGCGCAATTGGGGTGTAGTGAGATTTGCAGAAGTTCAGGTGGTACATCATCCTTGGAGTTGTTGTAAGACGATCGCTCAAATCATCGCTCGGTTGACTGGAGATGATAGTGTATTCATATTATTGCAAACATTGGCTGATGTTCCTTTGCAGAAACAGTGGACAAAGCGTGAGGCTAGGCTGATGGCTAAGAACAATTATCGTCAGTCTTATTTACCAAAAATGGCAAAGTAAAACTAGAGATAGTACTTTCAATACTCATCTTTAATAGTCATATAGTCTCCCCAGAATAGGGATACCGTGTACACACAAGTATTTTAGAGTTGTCCCACACCGTTTTAATCCTGTACAAAGATATGTGTACACGGTAGATTATGGGTAAATAATTAGGAGGGTATTACATCGATTTTGTCAACCTCGCATTAACTAATCTTTTTGGTTTTCTTACACATTGTTTTTTTGATTTGCAGTGTGACTTCCATTTACGAATGCTCATGACAATTGAGCCAAAGTCCCGACTGGCAAAGGCTGTTGTTTTATTTGCACTGTGCCAAATTGTATCTGCCTCAGTTGATTCAAGTGTAGGTGTACAGCGATCGCAATATCGGTCAAATAGTTGGCGTGGTTCGGGATGATAAGCGATTCGGTGTCTAGTGAGTAAATTAGATGTACCCAGTAGATTACGAGCTAATTTGTAGCCAGAATTGTTTCTGTTTCCCTCAGATTCGCCATAAGTTAGTAAGAGCATCCCGAACCTAGAGGCAACTCTGGGCTGCGTCGCTTTGTGATGCGATGCTGGCTCTGTTGCAAACTGACTATCAAGAACCAACAGGATTAAAGCTGTTACGTTATTTTCTCAATCACATGTTGTGGTGAGAGATTATTGCCCTAAAAAGTTTGTAACTTTGAAATTTGATGTTCCCTCCCAACAGTGGTTCAAAAATGCGTTTACCTGAGCATCTGCTGAATCAGCCGATTCCCTAGAAGCGTTAAATTGCACTGCTGTCACAATGTACTCAAAGATAATTACAAACTGCTTTTGGGGTGAAATTCTTTCGACTACAATTGTTTCACCTATTTTAGGTATTTGAGGCACATTCACCACAAATGTCTCAATTTTCGGTTTATCTAGTGGATTTTTGAAATTGAAGTATTTACAGTAAACAATAATTTTCACTTAGATAACCACCAATAACATTATAGATAATCAAAATTATCCTTGAATTGAAAAATTGTAAATATAATAGGTTCTTAAAAAATATCTACCAACTTATACTAATTCTCCAAAATCAGGCTACAGATGTAAAGTTGTAAACCAAAATAAGATTTGGCGAATTACGTTAGCGTAGCGATAGCGAGTCTTCTGCCTACAGCCCTTCTCCTAAAGGTGACGCTAGCCCCTCCCTTTGGGAGAAGGGGAGACGCCAAAGGCGGTAGCGAGTCCGCGAGCGTCACGAGCGTCATTACGAATTAGTATTATTTCCCCTGCCACATCTGCCGTAACGACTGAAAAATCTTTACAAATCTCTCTTCTAGCCAGAGCATAACATAATCAACCCATTCCAGAAGTTGCTCTAAGGGGTGCTTCTCATAGCCTGTTGAAGTTGCTTTGGTTTCTATCCAGTCTGGCTGTGCCTCAACTTTACTGCTTTGATGAAATTGCTGTTGCAAAATTTCCCCTTTACGACTCTTGCTTTTAGTTTGGGAAATGTGGGCTTGCGTTTGTTTTGCAGAGGCAATTTTTCCAGATGTTTTTTGACTTGAGGCAAGATTACTAGTTGGTTGTTTTCTTAGCACCAAACCAGATCCGATTTTAGGTTGTTTTACAGTTAAATTCTTTTGTGGAAAATGTCCTACTGATAAACTTGCGGCTAAAGCAGGATTTTTTCTTTGAGAAAGTGTAACTGTGTTTTCAGTAACGGTTTCGGTGTCCCCAAATAAATCATTCCATCTTAGCCAAGGATCATCTGTTAAATCCTGGTTCTCCAACTGACTGCTTTTAGACAAGGCCTTTCTAAAGCGTGATGTTAATATTTTACCTGGCAATCTCTCATCACTAGTTGTTGATTCAAGTGTTTTTCTAGTACCAACACCAAAAAAGTAATTAAGCGCCGCCTCAATCAAAGCCTGAACATTTAGTGTATGAGTCTCCAAATCATCAGCATTGGGTGCAATTTCTCCCCTACCAGCTAATTGCTCTTTACCATAAAGAAATATGTTTAACTGAGTTTGGGCAACTTGGACAATTTCCTGGCTACGTTCTTGCACAGGTACTAAAGCATTTGACTCTAATTTAGCAACGGCTATATCTAAAAATGCTAATAATCTATCTGTATTGAGTAACTCTTTTGGTATCCCCTCAGCTAAAACTGGAATATTGGCTGTATTTCCGTCAGTGAGTTTTGCTAATAAACGGTCAATTTGTGGTAGTAACTCCGTTTCTTTCTTAGCTTCTATCAACCGCCAATACTGCCAGTAATTAGCAACTTCGTTAATAATTCGATCTTCTAATTTTGCCTGCTGTTGGGGTGTCAAAATATCTAGAATTTCATTATCGGCAGTAACAAGTACTAAATTCCGATTCATCAAATTTGTGGCAATTCCCCGTACTACTGGAAGATGCTGCTTGAGAGCATTCTCGAACTGTGAAGGGTTGAGACTTCCAGCTTCATTCTCTGTAATATTTAATAATTGAGTAAGATTAGCGTTATTTGTCGAGTTATTATCAACGAATTTCAGCCGAAAAACTCCCAAGAAAGCCAAGGGATTGAAAAGTTCAACTGTTTTTGCAAGAGGAGAGGCGGGTTCATCATCTGACAGATAATGGACAGTTTCTAGTACATGTTGAATAGGGCTATCAACATTTGGCAGAGTTTCGGGCTGGAAATCGGTATCATTTGGTTGTAACTTTAGTCTAGTTTGTGGTTCTTTGGTCTGTAGCGTTTTCCCAGATGATTCAGATGACTGAAACAGTAGATACACTGGGTAAAGTAGTACCTCCACACCCCACTTAGTGGCAACTTGCAAATGCCGAAAGGTGTGTTCCCACTGTTGTGTCACCCGCCGAGATTGCTGGTGGACAAAGTTAAATAGTCTGCTTTGATAACGACCAGAGGAACCAGAAGACATAGTAGTAATTTTTTAGTTCAAGTCTTGTTAAGTTGTGAGACTCCCGCCAAACAATAAAAACAACCAACACCTCATTTTAGCGAATATATGACCCCGACTGTCTCTCAATCCCAGACCAAATTCATCTCACAAGCAATTGAGCAACTGCGCTCTTTTTGTCAAGTTAATCTTCAGTCTAGCTGGCTATACCAGGAATCTGACCTGATTATTACAGATGTTGTAACTGCTGATTTGTCTCATTGGCAACCTGTCCAGTTGAATGCTAAAGAACATATCGCTTGGACAGGCGGGAAAAAAGTGCTATGGCTAGTGCAAAGATTGGTGGTTCCCCAAGATTTACAGGGCTATCCTTTAGCTGGGTTATCTTTGCGGTTGGCGCTGGTTTGGTGGGCAGATTCTGCTGAGATTTATGTGAATGGGGAGTTAGTGCTGGAGGGTGATTTATTTGATTCTTCGCCTAGAGTGCTTCTGGGTCAGGGGGTGACGCCAGGGGAAGAGTTTATTGTGGCTTTGCGGTTAGTGAGTCCGGGACATTGTGATGGTGCTTTAGTGCGATCGCTCCTAGTTTATGAATCTACTATTGATAATAATCCCGATCCGGGTTTTGTGGCTGATGAGTTAGCTGTGGTGCAACTTTATTTGGAAAGGTTTGCACCGGAGAAGCTGGATGTTTTGGCGGCGATGGTGGGGGAGGTTACGAACCGCAGAGGCGTAGAGGACACGGAGGAAGAGAAGGGAGAGTTGGTAAAGTCGTTTTTATCTCTACGCCAAAACCTAATTCAATCCGACATCTTAGCCCCCCAATTGATCGGGGGTTGGGGGGATCAAAAATCTAAAATTTTCCTGTTGGGTCATGCTCATTTAGATTTAGCATGGTTATGGCCTGTGAGTGAAACTTGGAATGCGGCGCAAAAAACTTTTGAGTCGGTTCTGAAGTTGCAAGAAGATTTTCCTGAGTTAATTTTCTGTCATTCGACTCCCGCACTTTATGCTTGGATTGAGGAACATCGCCCGGATTTGTTTAGGGCGATTCAAGCACAGGTGGCCGCTGGACGTTGGGAAGTTGTTGGCGGAATGTGGGTGGAACCAGAACTCAACTTAATTGCTGGTGAATCAATAGTCCGTCAGCTATTGTATGGTCAGCGCTACATCCAGGAAAAATTTGGCCAGCTTTCAACTATAGTTTGGGTTCCAGATTCTTTTGGTTTCTGTGCAACTTTACCGCAGTTTTTCGCTAATGCCGGAATTGAGTATTTTGTCACGCAGAAATTGCGGTGGAATGATACTACTAAATTTGATTATGGGGCTTTTTGGTGGCGATCGCCTGACGGTAGTGAAGTCTTTAGTTTGATGTCTGCACCTATCGGTGAAAGCATTGACCCAGTTAAAATGGCATCTTCGGCTCTTGAATGGCAATCGCAAACTGGTTTATCAGAATCTCTCTGGCTTCCCGGTGTCGGCGACCACGGCGGCGGCCCCACCCGTGATATGTTAGAAACCGCCCAACGCTGGCAAAAGTCACCTTTCTTCCCAGACTTAGAATTCACCACGGCTGAAAAGTATTTACAGCAAATCGTAGAGACGCGATTCATCGCGTCTGTCAGTAGTTATGATTCTCCCCCATCCTCCCCTGCTTCCCCTTCATTCCCTACTTGGGATGATGAACTATACCTAGAATTCCATCGCGGTTGCTACACTACCCACGCAGATCAAAAACGCTGGAATCGTCGTTGTGAAAATTTATTGTATGAAGCTGAACTATTTGCTACCTTGGCAACTGTAAGCTGTGGTGTGACATATCCCAAAGCAGAAATTGAAGCAGCTTGGAAGCTGGTGTTATTTCAACAGTTTCATGATCTTTTACCTGGTTCTTCAATTACCCAAGTTTACACGGATGCGTTGCCCCAGTGGCAGCAAGTGGAACAAGTGGGAACGAAGATATTACAGTCATCACTTTTAGCGATCGCATCTCACATTACCCTATCAGAACCACCAAAACCCGATAGTTTGCCTATTTTCGTTTTCAATTCTCTCAATTGGCAACGCTCTGAGGTTGTCTCTGTAGCCTTACCGACACCAGAGGAATGGCAGATTTACGATGCTTCTGGAAAGCAGCTTGTCTCCCAATTATCTGAACCATCAACGCTACTATTTCTCGCCACCGAAATTCCACCCGTTGGCTACCGCATATTTTGGCTTTCCCCCTCATCTCCCTCATTTCCCTCATCCCCCTCACTCCTTCCAGACTTGATTTTAGAAAATGAATTTTTGCGAGTTGTTATAGATCCTGATACTGGAGATTTATCAAGTGTTTTTGACAAAACTTATCAACGAGAAGTTTTGAGTGCGGCGGGGAATCAACTGCAAGCTTTTAAAGACAGTGGTCAATATTGGGATGCTTGGAATATAGACCCCAATTATGCCCAACATCCCTTACCCTCAACAAATCTTCAATCTCTTCAGTGGTTAGAACAAGGCCCAGTGCAAAGTCGTGTGCGCGTGGTGCGTCAGTTGGGTGAATCGGAATTTTGCCAAGACTATATTCTGCAAGCTGGTTCACCTCTGCTGAAGATAGCTACTACTGTTAATTGGCAAGAAAATCATGTATTGGTGAAAGCTGCTTTTCCTCTGAATATCGAAGCAGATTTTGCTACCTATGAAATTCCCTGTGGCGCGATTCGCCGCCCTACTAAACCAAAAACCCCCGCAGAACAAGCAAAATGGGAAGTCCCCGCTTTGCGTTGGGCTGATTTAACAGCAGAAGATACACAGAGAAATACCGCAATCCAAAATTGTTATGGTGTCAGCTTGCTGAATGATTGTAAATACGGTTACGACAGCAAACCAAATCAACTCCGCCTGACACTACTACGCAGTTCTAATTGGCCAGACTCACAGGCTGACCGAGGTTTTCACGAGTTTACATATACCTTGTATCCTCATGCTGATAGCTGGGAATCAGCCCATACAGTACGGCGTGGCTATGAATTGAATATCCCATTACAAGTGATATTGAATCCACTCAGGACTCAGCACGGGCTAAACGCCCCGCTAACACAACTCAGCACTATTAAAGGGGTGAGTTTCCTAGATTTATCAGCTGAAAATTTAATCTTGATGGCGTTGAAGCCATCTGAAGATGACTCACAGCAGTTAATTCTGCGGTGTTATGAATGTCACGGAGAAACAGCCGAGTTATCTTTGCAAAGTGATTTAGGGTTGAATATAGGAGATACAGTAGATTTGTTAGAGCGTTCCTCTACTACTGAATTCTCATCTGGGCAACAAATCTTGACGATACAGCCTTGGAAAATCGCCAGTTTCAAGGTAAGATCAGCAATTAATTCCACGCTTGAATGAGTCACTACTACTGCTTGTCTACGAGACACTACGCGATCGCATAATTCGTAATTAGCGTCACGTAAGGGTTTTAGACATTTAAAACGGTAGTAAACTGACGCCAAATTTTACTAGTAAAGTTTGGCGTCAGTTTGCCTACCTTTAACAAAGGGCTTAAGCCCCTTGTCTGAAGCTGGATTTTTGCCAAGCTTTACTAGCATTGACTTTTAACTCTTAACTCTTAACTCCTAACTCCTAACTCCTAACTCCTAACTCTTAACTCCTAACTCCTAACTCCTAACTCCTAACTCCTAACTCTTTTAATCTTCGTGGTCATCAAACGGATCGTTCAATTGCTTGCTAGGAGGGCCAAAGGAGGTATAAATCGACAGTCCAGTGATGACAACCACCACGGCAGCCACAGAAATGCTAAGAACTATTGCGGGTTCCATAATTGAGGGATAGATGATGAGTGCTATTCTTATAGAATATTACAGAAGATTAAAAAAAGCTTTGGCAAGTAATATTAGGTGAACTATGGCACAAAGGACTTGGTTGGGAGATATCCTGAAACCCCTGAACTCTGAGTATGGAAAAGTGGCTCCAGGTTGGGGTACTACGCCTGTGATGGCTGTTTTTATTTTGCTATTTTTCGTGTTTCTACTGATTATTCTGCAACTTTACAATAAATCACTGTTGGTTCAGGATGTACTAGTCGATTGGCGGAGTTTAGGACGCTAACGGATACACAGCTATCAACGTTTGGATAACAAGTTAAGTTACACCCGGTTCTTCCGGGTTTTTTTGTGAATGGTCAGTGCATACTAACTATTGAGTAGACTACATAATATGTGAGTTTCTGTAGTAGTTCCATAATTTACAGGAGACAAAAAATGAATATATTTGGTATCGGTCTGCCGGAAATGGCTGTAATTATGGTGGTGGCGCTGTTAATCTTTGGCCCAAAGAAGCTGCCAGAGATTGGTCGCAGCGTGGGCAAAACAATTCGTAGTTTTCAAGAAGCCTCCAAGGATTTTCAAAACGAGTTTCAAAAAGAAGCAGAACAGTTAGAAGAAGCTGTAAAGACTACTGCTGAATTAGAACCTAAGCAAATCCATCCTGCTAAATCTGAGCAAGATACCGCTAGTTCTTCCCAACCTAGTTAGGAGAGTGCACTATACCAATTTTGGATTTTGGACTTCGGCTCCTTTCGGCTTCTCTACGAGACGCTGCGCGAACGCTCAAGGCAAGTCGCTCAGTCGAACGATTTTGGATTTTAGATTGTTTTGCAGTTCAAAGCAACGTCTCTGGTGGACGGAACAAATCAAAATCGTCAATCTAAAATCACCAAGCCCTATACCCTTGCGGTCTCTTTCAATCCAAAATTGCAAATCTAAAATCTAAAATTGATTGACTGTAGGCAAAATGACAGAAGCTGTTACACAACCAGCTTTGGTGATTCCCCAGCTAATTGTCGGGTTGGGGAATCCAGAAAGCAAGTACGACCAAACACGCCATAATATCGGCTTTGCTGCTGTGGAAACTCTCTCCCGTTCTTGGCGCATTCCCTTAGCAGAAAACCGCAAGTTTCAGGGTGAGTATGGCGAGGGTATGGCCCCAGGTGGAGGTAAGATTCGCTTGCTAAAGCCATTAACTTATATGAATCGCTCAGGACAAGCAATACAAGCGGTGACAAGTTGGTATAAATTGCCGCCTGAGTCAGTGCTGGTGATTTATGACGATATGGATTTGCCCTTGGGAAAAACTCGTTTGCGCTTATCTGGTTCGGCTGGGGGACATAACGGTATGAAAAGTGCGATCGCACATCTTAATACCCAAAACTTTCCCCGTTTGCGAATCGGTATTGGTAAACCCAAAGATGCAGCTAATAATGATGATTCCGATGCTATCTCCCATGTACTAGGGCGATTTTCCGCTGCCGAAAATCAGCAGATGTCTCTTGTACTTCAGTTCGTGGTTGAGTGTATTGAACGAAGCCTTAAGCAGGGAGTAGAAAAGGCGATGAATCTTTGTAATAGCCGCACCATTAATAATTCTGAGTCTTAGGGTTGGATGAATACTACCTTATCAGCTAGAAGGAAGGAAGCTAACCGATGTTTAAAGGCGTTAATTTTGGTTGATGGGTAGCGATTTTAGCTTGCTCTATCCAACCAAGATAAAGCCCAATACGCTTGGTTTAAGGATAATTGTAGGTTGGGTTGAGGGACGAAACCCAACCTACAATTATCCTTGGTTTTGTTGGGTTTCACTTTGTTCAACCCAACCTACATTTTTTCTTTCATCAGAGTCATAAAAGAGCGCTAATTACGGGTGCGGCATAATTTGCTTACAGCTATTTTCAGGTAAATAGACCACGCAGTAAGGGCACAGTATTGCTGTGTCCCTACGACAGACGTGGTTCAAATACTTGAATTCTGCTGTAATTTTTGTAAAAAGAATAGCGATGTCTACGACGGGCTATTCGGTGTCGCGCTGTTGCCTGTTTTAGATCATAACCTCAAACAACGCCAATACCAAACCAAATAGATTTATTTAAAAGCTGATTCTGCCCTCATTTAATAATTTATATCCAGATGCTAATGCTGCAAAAGCAATTATGAAATCCCATAAGCTAGTTGGCTTTAAAATAACTCCACCACTTAAGAAAACTAGCACTATGCCAATGCCTAGAAAAATCCATCCCAAGTTACCAGTTTCTCTACGAAAGAAGACTAATGCAAATACACCTATCATAGTTGCGATAACGGAAGCTGTAGCAGGTAATTTACGGTAAAAATATGAATAGTAACCGCTAACAAATATGATGTTTTGACCAAAAAAGTATAAGCCTATCAAAAGTAGGATTAAACCTATAAGTTTGATTAACAACCTGCCCATAATATTTTTACATTTTTAATGGCTGAAGCCAATTTAAATCCGATTATAGTGGAGTTTGGAAAATTATCATAACTTTTACATCAATTTAGATTATATTAAGTAAATATACTGAATAAGACTCCTGGCTGTCTGAAGAGATCAGTAAAAGTAATGTTGATTACATAAAGTAGTCCTTGCCAGCGTTTTATCAAGGTGCTTTAATAGCGATCGCATTCCGCAAAACGGTCTTACTTACAGAATATGTACAAGACTCGCAGCGACTGGACATCAGACATCGCTGCTGGTGTTCATAAAATTACAGACTCAAAACATTAAACTCAAAGATATGACAAGCTAGTAGCATATCCTTGACACTAAATTCTCCCAAAAGCTGAATAGGAGTATACATGGAGCCAATTATTGCTATAGTTTTAGCCCTTATAGGTTATGCCTTAGGTTCTGCAAAACTGATTAATCAAGGTAATGAAGCCCTAGTCGAACGCCTGGGGCGATATCATCGGAAACTTAAGCCAGGGCTGAACTTTATTGTTCCCTTGATAGATCAGGTTGTGATGGAAGATACTACACGAGAGCAGTTTTTAGACATCAAACCTCAGAATGTGATCACCCAAGATAATATTTACGTGGAAGTGGACGCTATTGTTTACTGGCGCATTAGAGATATTGAGAAAAGCTTTTATGCGATTGAGGATCTGCAAGGAGCATTGACACAGGTAACTACAACCACGCTCCGGGAAATCATTGCCCAAAACACCCTAGAGCAGACTAATGTCTCCAGATCGGAGATGGACGTAGCTCTTTTAGACCAGTTGAATAATATAACGACAGATTGGGGAGTTGATATTCTCCGGTTAGACCTTCAGAGTATTACACTACCTGAGAGTGTACGAAAGTCGAGGGAAGAGGAGCAAGCCGCTGTAATCAAAAAACGGGCGCTGATTACCGAAGCAGAAGGGGAAAAGGAAGCTGCCATTAAAAAAGCAGAAGGAACTATGGCTTCAGTGCAAATCATTTCTCAAGCTCTACGTTCCAATCCAGATAGTAGGGACATTCTGCGGTATCTTGTAGCTCAAGATTACGTAGATGCCAGCCAAAAACTTGGTGAGAGCAATAATGCTAAAATTGTCTTTGTAGACCCAGCCAACTCAACTGAAATGTTTCAGGAGTTGATTGCCGAATCAGCAATTACAGAAGGTCACAGCAAAAAATCCGAAAACGGCAATACTTAAGAATCAAACTGCGTTGCTTGTCTTAATATTGCATCGGCTACTAATGAAACATCGCGCATTTCTTGAACATCGTGAACTCGGAGGATATCAGCGCCATTAAAAATAGCAGCACAACAAGCTGCTGCCGTTCCCCAAACTCGTGCTTTGGGATCTGGTTGATTTAAAATCCGACCAATGAAACTTTTACGGGATGCTCCTACCAAGATAGGACAGTTGAGTGTTGTTAGCGATCGCAAGCGGCGAAAAATTTCTAAATTTTGCTCATAGTTCTTAGCAAAGCCAATACCAGGATCAATAATAATTTTATCCAGGTCAATGCCCGCAGTAGTTGCTATCCCAATTTGCCGAGCCAAAAAACTATAAATCTCTTTGAGCAAATCTTGATAATCAGTCTGTTGTTGCATTGTCTGTGGTGTTCCCCGGATGTGCATTAAAATAATCGGCACACTTAACTCTGCCACTGTTGGCAACATTTCTGAGTCAAAAGTGCCGCCAGAAATATCGTTAATAATATCCGCTCCAGCTTCTACAGATGCCCTGGCTACAGCAGCACGGGTAGTATCTACAGAAATCGGGACTGAAATTTCTGGTCTTAGCACCTGTAACACTGATAGTACCCGGTCAAGTTCCTCCGCCAGAGTTATTTGCTTTGCCCCTGGTCGAGTTGATTGACCGCCCACATCGATCATGTCAACACCAGCAGCTACCAGTGCTTGCGCCTGTACTAAAGCGGCAGAGGTAGTGTTAAACTCACCCCCATCACTAAAGCTATCAGGCGTCACATTCAAAATGCCCATCAAATAAGTCCGCTGTCCCCACTCGAAACAGCGTCCTCGAATTATCAAGTTGCTTGGCATAAATCTACATTAGGCATTCCCATGCAGAGCATGGGAACGAGAAGAAGGCACATCACACTGACTGAAAATTCACAATCTGAGCGAAACTCTCAGGTTCTAGACTTGCTCCTCCCACTAAAACACCATCAATTTCTGGTTGAGCCATGATCTCATCAATATTATTTGGCTTGACTGAGCCACCGTATTGAATTGATACATTCGGATTACTCAACTTACTCCGAATTAAGCCAATTATCCGATTCGCCTCCGTTACTTCACAAGTGTCACCAGTACCAATCGCCCAAATTGGTTCGTAGGCAATCACCAAATTTTCCTGATCAATATCTACCAAACCTTTGTCGAGTTGGAGAGTAATCACTGATTCAGTTTCTCCTGCATCTCGTTGTTGTTTAGTTTCGCCAACACAGAGAATTGGGGTCAAACCAAACCTTTGAGCAGCTCGGAGGCGCAGATTAACGGTTGCGTCAGTTTCGCCAAAGTATTGCCTTCGTTCACTATGACCGACAATTACAAAGCGCACACCAATTTCTGTCAGCATTGGGCCAGAAATCTCGCCTGTATAGGCTGCATATTCTTCCCAATGGACATTTTGTGCCCCCAGGTGGATGAGGCTACCGTGCAAACTCTGGGACAAAAGGCTTAAATCAGTGAAAGGAGGGCACAATATCACTTCTCGCCCTTCGGGGGTTTCCTCTAAGTGGGGCAGAAATCCTCGTAAAAAGTCTTGGGTTTCTGCCTGGGTTTTGAACATTTTCCAGTTACCGGCAATAACGATTTTCCGCACAGGTAATTTAGTCAAGATCCTAACGCTACTAGATGCATTTTTCAGTTTATGACTTTTTGTTAGCCATTAGTCCACTAATTAGGAGTTGGGAGTTGGGAGTTAGGAGTTGGGAGTTGGGAGTTAGGAGTTAGGAGTTGGGAGTTAGGAGTTAGGAGTTAGGAGTTAGGAGTTAGGAGTTAGGAGTTGGGAGTTAGGAATTTTGAATTCTTGCTTCCTCTACTCCCCCATCTCGCTAAACCTCTGTTAAAAATAACTAGGATAAGAGACAGGGCTAATTTAAAATCCCAAATTTCAAATCTCAAATTGATATGACTTCGACATTGCCCTTGCCTGAACCTCATCAAAGCGATTCCGCTAACACTGACGCAAATTCTCTCAGCTGGGAGGAAGAACTGGATAGTGCTATTTTCAGTTTTGAAGACATTCAGACGGAACTGAATTATAAACAAGCACAAACGGCGCTGCGAAACTTGGTAGCCAATCTCGACCTAACTCCCCAAGAAAAAACCGGATTGGAGGCGGAAATTGCTGATTTGGAAACCATGCTGGGGAAGTTAGACCACATGGTGGTGCAGATTGCGGCTTTTGGCATGGTGGGACGTGGTAAGTCTTCGCTACTCAATGCTTTGGTTGGACAAACAGTATTTGAAACTGGGCCGCTGCACGGTGTCACCCGTGCTGCACAAACAGTTAATTGGAGTATTAGTGAGGAAGCAATTGGGGAAACCGAACTGGCTCTGCGAGTCACCCTCCCTGGTGTAGGTCAATCGCGGGTGGAATTAATTGATACTCCTGGGTTAGACGAAGTAGATGGTGCAACCCGGGCCGCTTTAGCTGAACAGATTGCAAAACTTGCGGATTTGATTCTGTTTGTGATATCTGGCGACATGACAAAGCTAGAATACATGGCCCTTTCTCAGTTGCGAGAAGCAGGTAAACCGATCATCTTGGTGTTTAACAAAGTAGACCAGTATCCAGAAGCAGACCGGATGGCAATTTATCACAAAATCCGGGATGAAAGGGTGCGGGAATTACTCACACCTTTAGAAATTGTCATGGCTGCGGCATCGCCATTGGTGAAGACGGCGATTCGTCGCCCTGATGGTACTAGGGGTATACAGTTGCGTATAGGTAATGCCCAAGTCGAGGAACTGAAGCTGAAAATCTTGGAGATTCTGCATCGTGAGGGCAAAGCTTTGGTTGCTCTTAATACCATGCTTTATGCAGATATTGTAAATGAGCAATTGATAGAGCGAAAACTGATGATTCGGGAACAGAATGCCAATCAGTTGATTTGGAAGGCTGTGATGACTAAGGCATTAGCGATCGCACTTAATCCTATAACTGTGGTAGATATTCTGAGTAGTGTGGTTATTGATATTGCTCTGATTTTGGGTTTATCTAAACTCTATGGCTTCTCCATGACTGAAGCCGGGGCTGTACAATTGCTACAAAAAATCGCCCTGAGTATGGGCGGTATCGGTGCGAGTGAACTATTGGCAAATTTGGGCTTGAGTGGATTAAAAACTTTACTTGGTATCTCTGCAACAGCTACGGCTGGCATTGCGCTAGGCCCTTATATATCGGTGGCAATCACCCAAGCGGGGGTAGCTGGTGTTTCTTCTTACGGTATTGGACAAGTTACCAAAGTTTATTTAGCCAATGGCGCGACTTGGGGGCCTGATGGGCCGAAAGCTGTAATTAATCGGATTTTGGCAAACCTGGATGAAACTTCAATTCTCAACCGCATTAAAGATGAATTGCTCTACAAGGTAAAACTCAGAAAGTGATGCATAAATGTGGAGTTAATCCGCTTCGGTTAGCCATGTTCATCCCTAGAAGATCCCTCCAATCCACGCCACTTGCTTCTCCTGTTCAGAGACGCTGCGGGTAAGCTTGCTTTAACTAATTCGTAATTACCTTAGCGTAGCGCGAAGGAGTCCGCGTACTCCTACGCAGAAGCAAGCTACGCGCGGCGTCTCGTAGAGAGCGTCATTACGAATTATTTTAACTGCTTGTATTTTGCTCAAGCCAAGCGACTAAATCAGATACATTTGAAAAATCTAAAAATTCTTCTCCTAATTGTTCCAATTGTTCAGTAGATAAGACGCGAATTCTCTCAACTATTAATGAATCAATTTCTCCAAATCGCCGATTTAACTGACGATTTAAGAAGCGAAAAGCTTCTTTGCTACGATTTTACACAAAACTGTATTAAGTGCGATCGCTCCCATTAATCAAAATACTATTTCAGAGCGCAGACCCATCAAATGCAGTCTTATAAGCATCAGCAGCTTCTATCCCAAAACCTCCAGCTTGGACATGACGAACTAGCGATTGAATGATGGGTATAGCAATACTAATACCAAATAAAGAATTGAAGCCTGCGACAACCACTGGTGCCGACAAAATGACTGTAAATTCTGGAAATAAAGCTAACACAGCCACTAAGACTAAAAAAACAATTGGTGTAGCAATACCTGCTGCCTTTGCTGCTTCAAAAATTAGATTTTTATACTCTTCAACAGTAATCTCGCCTCGATAAAGATCCAAAGAGTAGGAAATCGCTGTTACTACAACTTGGGTGAGAATAGCTGTTCCTGTTGCAGTAATGCCAAGTCTAGCGATTGTTCCAGAATTGCTGACAATAGAATCTACCGCATTATAAACCCGAATATAAAACTGCTCGCCAACGGTCATTACTTTGGCACCTCGACGGAGATTGTCAACACCTACTTCCCAAAGGATATTATCAGCAGCATTCGATCCTCCTTGGGAACGGGGATTGATGTGGCTACCGTGCTTATCCCTAAGAAATTGACGAATTGTATATTCTTTGCCTCCAAGCTTTGATGTGCCAGGAATTTTCTCAAAAAGCTTCATGACATCTGCATCAGAGCGAGGTAAGTCTCCCACCCGAACACCAGCACGATATCTCAGCCTCTTTGCAATCTTTGGCATCTCTAGGGCTAATTCGGCAGCTGTCTTTGGTAAATTTTGCAGAGCATCAGCCATAACCATACTAGATGTGGCAACTCCAACAGCAGTTTGTTCAAATGTTTTACTAACATTTTGAACAGTTTGAAAACCTGACTGTGCTGCTATGGTTGACAAACTTTGTAAATCATTAACTGCATGGACACTTGAAGTAGTCATCTCGGCAGTAGCGTTCTTGATTCCATCAACTACCTCATCCATCCCGTTTACGACATTGTTGGCTACTTCTTGAGCTTTATCTCTAACCGTATCTGCCAATTTCTGTGCTTGGTTGATAAAATCCATGTTTTAGTAACCTTTTATTTCTGCTGTGGAGTGTTTGCTCCAGTTTCTCTTTCTAAAAGGGAGAACCACCTCAGCATTAATGATGAATTTACTTCCAAAATTGTTAAAGAGATAGTAATCAATTTATATTGGTTGTGTATATTACTTTAAAAAACTGAACTATCCGACTATAGCAATCCTACTAAATCAGTTGTGACATTGGCTAGCAGACGGCAGCATCAGTTAGTCTGACCCCATCGCAGAGGCAACGGGAGCGATCGCATCAAGAAAAAGATTCACTCGATAAAGTCTATGCAGTCCAAGCCAGAAAGTTGCAAAAATACTAACAGCAATGGTAATACCAAGTACTAAAAAACAGTCTCATGGTTTGAGGTTTAACGATTTAATAAAAGATGCTCCATTCGTTTTTAGTTCTTCAGATGATGGGGTTATTATTACAGCCTCAACAGCATAATTATTTTTCATACAAAGCAGACTTCTCTGATATAATAATTTATTCTTGATATTTAATCCTTTTTTCTTAATTTCTTCTTGCAAGTAAGTACTAGGTTTGCCCATTAAAGTAAAGTCTTGACAGTTATATCCACTTTGATTAACGGAAGACTGAGATACTTGTTTCCCCTGAATAAAATTTGTTTTATTAGCAGTTTTAATTAGAAGCTGTAAAACTTTTGGAATTCTCTGCGTGGCTATTTGTTTCGGAAAAGTTGAATGGGTCACTGAATATATAGATTCACTCTTAAGAGTTGTCCAATTCCGCTTATTAATGCCTTTTGCTGGAGAATTAACTTCTTCTAAAATAGTCCCTGGCATTAAGATACTAAAATTTCCTTCTTTGGATGTTAAAAGTTTTTCTTGGGATGATGCAGGTGTGCAAGCCGATAAAACAAATATCCCGAAACAATTAATTATCCAAAAACGTTTAATAATGTTGATAAGTAAATCCATAAGTGTTATTATATAATAATTGTTATTTAGAATGTCAAGCTATTCTCTCAACTGATGCACACGTTGCCACTCCTGTTGTGTAATCTTGTAATTTGTAGGGTTTGGCTGACGAATTACAGCCAATGTCTTCAACAAAGAGTGTTGTTTTAAGTTTGCCCATAATAGTGGTTTTTCTAACACGAAAGCTGCCAAATCGAATCTTGACACAAGATTTCCCACCAACACGGCACTCATCACTTAAATAACCAACATCAGCAAGGCTTTCGGTAATTTTGGGAGAATCGATTGTTGTTGCGATGGGCTACGCTCCGCCTTGTTGTGATCAAACTAAGGGATTTCTCACTTACGCTACTAAAAAAGGTGACTCGGAAAATACGATTAAATTGAGCTTCAGAACTCGGAACTTGAGCTTCAGAACTCGAAATGTCAAGTTCTACACTCAAACTCCGAGCTTCTGAGCTTCTAACTTTCAATCTTTTAGGTAAAATTGCCGATAGATTTTCTCCACTATTGATGCTTGCGGCTGCACTTTCTCAGATTTACAGACGAAATTGCGCCTTCATCAACTTTTAGTTTCTACCTTTGAAAGAGTTTAGCCATTCTTGAACTTGCTCGCGGGCAATATCGCGCCCCCCAAGACCAAAAGCTAGGGCAATAGCAACTGCGATCGCACCTAGTAAAAGTCCAAAGGCTAAATTCACAATATCACTGGCAACTCCAATCTGTTGCAGTGCCATTGCAGAGACTAAGGCAATGATGGCAATCCGCGCCACCTGACCCAAAATCTGGGCTTGGCGTTCGCCGGAACTGGTAATGATGTTAAAAGCCAGATTTGCCAGGAATAAGCCAATTGCAAATATTACCAATCCTGCCAAAATTCGCCCGAATATGATCACAATCCCAGACACTAATGCTGTCAGGGCTGGAATATTCAAGATATTTACCGCCGCCACCGTTGCAAACAGCATGATCCCTACTAAGGCAACAATGCCGACAATTTCCGATGGCGTGCGGGTTGGAATCGGGGGGGTTGTTGATTCTGTTGAAATTACGATTCGTCTGCTGGGTGATGTCAGACCCAAAATAGTGAAAATGTTATTAAAGCCTAAATTAGTGAGGATACTTGTAACCAAATCCGCGATAAACCGCCCGACGAGATAGGCAACAATCAAAATTGCTACAGCTGTAAAGATGGCAGGTAGGGCGTTGAGAACCAGTTGCAGCATGGCGATCGCCGGCACTGATATCGCATCAATTCGCAAGGCATTCAGCGCTGCGATCGCTACAGGAATCAAAATCAGAACATAGACAATTGTGCCGATAATACTCGATAGAGGTTGCACCCCCGCAGCCGAAGATAATCCTAAGCGACTACCTAAATGGTCGATCCCAGTTGTCGCCAGCAAGTTCGTCACAATTCGGCGCACCACATTAGCAATGAACCAGCCAACTACAGCAATTAATATCGCTGCTAAAATATTCGGCAGAATTAGCAGAACTTCTGTAATGAGAGCTTGTACTGGTTGTAGAGCCTGCCTTAGTTCGAGAGTATCTAAAACTGGGGCGAGAAACAGTAAAAATATAAACCAATACAGAGCGTTGCCAATCGTCTCACTCAGAGACAGCTGATTCAGGCTGGGTGCCCTGTCTTCTGGTTCTGGATTCAAACGCTCATCCAGGTTAAATGCCTGTAATGAACGCACAGTGATAATCTTCACAATGGTCGCCAAAAACCAGGCAGTTACCAAAAGGATTCCCGCACCAACCAACTTTGGCAAAAAGCCAATAAGTTGATTCAGAAAATTATTCAGGGGTCGAGACGCTACCTCCAGATCCAATGTCTGTAAAACAGCTACTGCCGTCAACAGAATAATGCTCCAAAAGACTAAGCGGGAGATTAATTTCTCCACTTGGGGAACATCTTGACGACCCGTTATCCCTGCGGCTATGCGGTTATCTATGTTTGTGCGATTGAGGATTCCTCGCGTCAGCGCCGCTGCGCCCAACGCAATTAGCCAACCTACTACCAAAATTGCCACTGCCCCCAGCAGACGGGGTATAAACAGAATCAACTGTTGAACAACACCTTGTACATCAGCGATTCCTTGATTCACTGCTGGTTGTATCGGTTGCAGGCTGGGCGATTGTGCCAAAAATTGCTGCACCCTCGTGGAGAAACCAACTCCGTAGGCGTAGCCCGTCGTAGACATCACCTGGGTTATTGCTTGCCAAGTTGTGTTCATGGTTTTCGGGAATTATGCTTAAGTATTCGCCGCAAACACTGAGTCAGTGTTTTGCCTATCAATTTACCAGTAAAAACATACATCTATCGCATTGATATCAAGAGTAATTTTTGACTTTGTTACTCATATTTGATTTAATCTACTGTCAGTGCTGAATTTTGCGTTACTCTAATTGCAGCAACAGCATCAAAGATGTGGAATGTCGCAAGTTTTGTCACAATCGATTCAAATTAATGCTACAGCTACGGTGGTAGAGCGCTGTATTAGCGATTTAGCTCTGATGCACCGTTGGCTCAACCCCCTTCTGCGTTGCGAACCTGTGGGCGAGGCTTGGAGTACCGATGTCGGCAGTCAAAGTCGTTTTATCATTCAAATTCCTCTACTAAAACCCACGTTGAACAGCGTAGTTGTAGAACGACAACCGGGTTTAGTAGTCTGGGAATTTCAGGGATTTTTTCAAGGGCGCGATCGCTGGGAATGTCAGCCAACAGAAAAAGGAACGCTTCTACTGAACCGTTTTGAGTACGATATCCCCAACCCCTTAGTGAGTTGGGGTTTCAACACCTTTGCTGCGTCTTGGACAAAAGAAGATATGCAAGCCCAACTCCGCCGCCTCAAACGAGTTGCAGAAGAAGTGGAAATTAGTTAGGAGTTAGGAGTTTGGAGTTAGGAGTTAGGAGTTTGGAGTTTGGAGTTAGTCCCCAATCCCTACCGTTCTTTACCCAATTCGGCAAGTAGCCGCCGAATCACTGATGCATCCTCGGCATCAGGAACCTTTACTAAATAATTTTGTAAGTCGTCTATGGCTTGGGGGTAGTAACCGAGTTGATAGTAAATCAGACCGCGATCGCGCAATTCTAAAGTTAAACCAGGAAACAGCAACAAAATTCGTTCAACTGCTGCCAGCGTTTTTTCTAACTCTTGTTGTTTGACGTAAATAAATTTTAAATTTGTCAGCATCCGTGCCAAAAATTGCCGATGACTGACTACGGCTAAAAATTCTGGTTGTAGCGTCACAGGTTGCTGATAAAGTTGAGACAGGCGTTCTTCGCAATCTTGAGCAAATATTATTTCACCACCATTGAAAGCATCGACGAAAATCTCTATATCTGGAATATCCGGGCGGATTAGGAAATGTCCTGGCATTCCTACACCCACCATCGGAAAATCAATCCGTCGAGCAACCTCCAGGTAAACCAGCGCCAAGCTAATAGGAATCCCCAGGCGTCGCTCAATTACATCATTGAAAAAGCTGTTACGCGGGTCGTAATAGTCAATTTTATTACCAGAAAACTTTAAATCATCGTAGAGATACTGATTAATACTTTGAACTATCCGCAGAGGATATCGTGAATCAGGCAGGCGTTCTTGAAGCTCCCATGCCATTGTATCGAGAGCATTGAGATATTCCTCTGGGTCTAGATTGGGATATTCTTCTTGTGCAATATACAAAGCTGCCTTTGCTAAATCAATGCCCTCGTCAGACTGCTGAATCTCCTGATAAAAATATTGTCGCGCTGAGGAGAAACTCATAAGCTATTCTCGGTGGAAGTGTGAGGATGAAGCGGAAGTGGGTCAACCTTTATTTTAAGGAAATTCACGCCTAAATTATTCACCAAGATTGAAGTTTATAACTGCCGTGTTCGCTGCAAGACACGGCAATTTTTTATTTTGATGATCATTTGCGGACACCACACCGCAATTTTGTAGTGGAAGGAACGCCGCTCCAAGTCTGGTTGGAGTAGTTCCCAAACTTACGCAGCTTTTAATTTTTCGCTTGAATTAAACCGTATGGGTACAGGAGCTAGTATAAAGCTGATATAAAAAAACATCCTAACTTTAACATTGTATTTGCTAAAAATACTTATGTAAGCCCGACGTTAAATCAGTTTTTACTCCTATTTAATTAAATTCATAGTTTAAAGTTTACGTATTTATACGCATAGTTTATCGTAAGCAAATAAATTAACTACTAAGCTATTTAATAAGTACAGAGCAAGGAAATAGAGTGATTTGTATGACGACATCAACCGTTTTAAAACATTTAAGCAAAATCAGCATAGCGATCGCAGCTTTTACTGTAATTGGAATTGCAACATCGGCTTCTGCTAGGGCTGCATCCATAGTTCTTCTAGAAGACAATTTTGACAGCGAAAATAGCGGCTCTGGGAATTTCAACTATAATAATTTTGCCAATTGGAATGTTACAGACGGAACAGTTGACCTGATTGGTAATGGGTTTTCTGACTTTTCCCCAAGCAACGGACTATACGTAGATACAGATGGCACATCATCTCTGGCTGGCAAACTTGAATCTAAAACAACATTCGCGTTTAATGTAGGTGATATCCTCAATCTAACTTTCCAGCTGGCTGGCGACCAAAGAAATAACGGTTCCAACTCTGTGGTCGTATCGTTAGGTAGCCTGTTGAACGAAACAATTACGCTGCCATCGACCCAGAACTTTACAACCTTTACTCGCAACATCACAGTCACCTCAGCTACAACCGCCAAATTGGCTTTCGATGGGCTTGGTGGAGATAATATTGGACTACTGCTGGATGACGTGAAATTGACTAAGACCACCTCTGTTCCTGAACCTACTTCCATAATCGGTGTCCTAGCCTTCGGTGCTTTCAGCGCTACTTCCCTTTGCAAGCGCAAACAGCTACAAAAAGCTGCCGTGAAAGCCTAAATTTTTTCTCACTTCATTTTTGATACCTGCTGTGCCTGACATTAACAGGCAGAGCAGTTTTTTATTTTGACTAAGAATTTTAAATTTTAGATTTTTTTGGTTCATGACCCGTATCCTCATGGTCTTTTTTAATCCAAAAGACACTCTCTACGACAAGCCTCTCTAAGAGTTGGCTTTACGCGACCTATCGGCAATTCCATTATCCAAAATTGCTTGACTGACTTGAACAGTTTTACAAGCAATACTACCTTGGCTTCTCAGACAACAGTCTTAAGGATCAATTTAAGGCGAAGGTGGGGGCGTTCAGTGCTAATCTGAAAGGTGACATTGCTTAATTTTATGTCTTCTACGACCTTATCTGAAATATAGCTTCACTCATTAGGCGCAGCATGGTCACAACCGCAGAAAAAACAAACATTGGTTACATTACCCAAATCATTGGCCCAGTTGTAGACGTTAAATTTCCCGGCGGGAAATTGCCACAAATCTACAACGCTTTGAAAATCATTGGCACCAACGAAGCTGGACAGGAAATCAACATCACCGTTGAAGTACAGCAACTGCTGGGCGACAACCAGGTGCGGACTGTTGCAATGAGTTCCACCGAAGGCTTAGTGCGCGGTTTTGAAGTCACCGATACAGGCGCTTCCATCAGGGTACCAGTTGGGAAAGCCACTTTGGGTCGGATTTTCAACGTCCTTGGCGAACCTGTGGACAACAGGGGCCCTGTAAATGCTGAGACAACTTTACCCATCCACCGCTCTGCTCCCAAATTCACCGACCTCGAAACCAAACCTTCGGTGTTTGAGACTGGGATTAAAGTTGTTGACCTTCTGACTCCCTATCGACGCGGCGGTAAGATTGGTCTATTCGGCGGTGCTGGTGTTGGTAAGACCGTGATCATGATGGAGTTGATCAACAACATCGCTACCCAGCACGGTGGAGTATCCGTTTTTGCTGGCGTGGGTGAGCGTACCCGTGAAGGCAATGACCTTTACAACGAAATGATTGAATCTGGGGTAATCAATAACGAGAGCCTCAATGATTCCAAGATTGCTCTTGTGTATGGTCAGATGAACGAGCCACCTGGAGCCAGAATGCGGGTTGGTCTTTCGGGATTGACAATGGCAGAATACTTCCGCGACGTGAGTAAGCAGGATGTGCTGTTGTTTATTGACAACATCTTCCGGTTCGTACAAGCGGGTTCGGAAGTTTCGGCGCTACTAGGTCGGATGCCATCTGCGGTAGGATATCAGCCCACATTGGGAACCGACGTAGGTGAACTGCAAGAGCGGATTACCTCGACTACAGAGGGTTCCATTACCTCCATTCAAGCAGTATACGTACCTGCGGATGACCTCACCGACCCCGCACCTGCTACCACCTTCGCCCACTTGGACGGTACAACAGTGCTGTCTCGCGGTTTGGCATCGAAGGGAATTTATCCCGCAGTTGACCCGCTTAATTCGACTTCTACCATGCTACAGCCCAACATTGTTGGTGATGAACACTACAATACGGCTCGGGCGGTGCAATCAACTCTGCAACGTTATAAAGAACTCCAAGACATTATCGCCATTCTTGGTCTAGATGAATTATCTGAAGATGACCGTCTGATCGTAGCGCGGGCCAGGAAAGTTGAGCGTTTCTTGTCCCAGCCGTTCTTTGTGGCAGAAGTATTCACCGGTTCTCCTGGTAAGTATGTGAAGTTGGAAGATACCATCAAAGGGTTCCAGAAGATTCTGTCTGGTGAGTTGGATGCTCTGCCAGAACAGGCTTTCTACTTGGTTGGCGATATTAACGAAGCGATCGCTAAAGCTGAAAAAATCAAAGGTTAGTCATTAGTCAAGAGTCATTAGTCATTAGTTCAAGTGCTAATGACTAGTGGCCAAGGACAAAGGACGAAGGACAAAGGACAAAAGACAAATGACATTAACCGTTCGTGTAATTTCCCCAGATAAAACAGTCTGGGACGCCCCAGCTGAAGAAGTAGTTTTACCTAGCACTACTGGTCAACTAGGTATCCTAACTGGACACGCACCACTTTTGACCGCTCTGGATACTGGTGTGATGCGAGTCCGCGCCGCTAAAAATCAGAATTGGCAAGCGATCGCTCTTTTGGGTGGCTTTGCCGAAGTTGAAGAAAATGAAGTGACAATTCTGGTTAACGGCGCTGAACGTGGCGACAAAATTAACCTTGAAGAAGCTCGTGCTGCTTACAACCAAGCAGAAGCGCGTTTAAGTCAAGTCTCAGCAGACGATCGCCAAGCCCAAATCCAGGTAAATCAAGCCTTCAAACGGGCCCGCGCTCGGTTTCAAGCTGCTGGCGGTTTGGTCTAATTTAACTTTCTATTTCAACTTTGTAGGTTGGGCAATGTCCAACCTACAAGATATTTATTAATTTTAAAAAAAAATTACGTCAAGTTTAAGAAATCGAGGCAAGCCTTGTTGAAGTGTTAACTTAGCTAATTAGTTGCCCAAATGGGCACAAATTATGAAAAGCTTTTCATTTTCCCTTGGTACACGTAAACAAAATAAAGTAGCTCGTTTTGCAGCATGTGTCGTAGCAACATTGGCGATCGCTGGTAGTGTCAACTCTGCCAATGCTACTTCTGTAAAAATAACTACTGCAAAAGAAATTGCCTCAACTGTCCAGCTAAATCAGACCAAACCAAATATTGCCCAGTTACAAATTAGCCGGACTCAATATCAAGCTGCTGGAATTGATCCTTTTGTACTAATCCCCATCGTACTTGTAGGCGGTTTAGTTATATTCGTCCCCCTATTCTTTGGCGGACTTGTAGTAATTGGCGAACGTGAAGTCGGCATTGTGGTGAGGAAATTTACCCTTTCCGGGCATGGACTCCCCGCCGGAAGTTTGATTGCCCTCAAGGGGGAGGCTGGCTTACAGGCAGATACTTTAGCTCCTGGTTGGCACTGGGGCTATTGGCCTTGGCAATATTCTGTAAAGAAAGAGTCGGTAATTGTCGTTCCCCAAGGGGAAATCGCTTTGATTGTGGCAGCAGATGGAGCATCCAACCCACCAGAGCGGATTTTGGGTAAAATTGTGACTTGTGACAACTTCCAAGATGCTCGAAAATTCCTTACCCAAGGTGGGGAAAAAGGGCGGCAAATGGGTTTTCTCACGGCTGGTACGTACCGGATGAATACTGCCCTGTTTAAAGTCATCATGGCAGCAAATGCCAGCGCTCATGGCATGACTCCAGAACAGTTGCGGGTGTACAGTCTGGCAGCTGACAAAGTTGGCATCGTCACCACCTTAGATGGTGTACCAATTTCTGCTGGTGAGCTCGCAGGCCCAATAATTGACGAACACAATAACTTCCAAAATGGTCAGAAATTTATTGATGGTGGTGGGCGGCGAGGCTTACAAGAGCAAACCTTGCTTTCTGGTTCTTGGAACTTGAATCCTTGGTTTGTTCAAGTTGAGCAAGTGCCGATGACGGAAATTCCCATTGGGTATGTGGGTGTGGTGATTTCTTTCGTGGGTAAGGCCCATCAAGATGTCAGTGGTGCAGCTTTCACCCACGGTAACTTGGTCAATCAGGGACATAAGGGTGTGTGGATCGAACCGCTATATCCTGGTAAGCACCCGATTAATTCCCGAATTATGAAGATGGAACTGGTGCCAACGACCAACATTGTTTTAAACTGGTCAGGTCGGACTGAACGCCACAGCTATGATGCTCAACTAGCTTCCTTGACAGTGCGATCGCGTGATGGGTTTGCCTTTGATTTGGAAGTAGCACAAATTATCCATGTGGGTGCTTTAGATGCCCCGAAGGTAATTTCTCGCGTCGGTGCAATGCAAAATCTGGTAGACCATGTATTAGAACCGACTATCGGTAATTATTTCCGCAACTCAGCCCAAAACTGTACTGTACTAGACTTTCTGACTGCTCGGAGTGAGCGACAAACTGAGGCTGCTGAGTATATTAAAACAGCATTGCGGGCTTATGACGTGCAAGCGATCGACACCCTCATTGGTGATATTCAGCCACCAGCATCACTAATGCAGACACAGACAGACCGGAAAATTGCCGAAGAAGAACGCAAGACTTATGAAGTGCAGCAGATGGCGCAAACCCAACGGCAGCAGCTTGTCAGGGAAACGGCACTGGCTAATATCCAGCAAGAAATGGTGAAATCGGAGCAGAGTGTACATATTGCTGACTTGAAAGCCCAAGCCCAAATCAAAGAGGCGAACGGTGAAGCTGAGGGAACAAAACTCCGGGCAATTGCTGAGGCTGAAGGCATTCGGGCCACAGGTAACGCCAAAGCGGAGACATACCAAGCTGGTGTGGAAGCTTTGGGTTCCCAAGGTTATACAGCAATGCAGCTAATGCAGATTATCGGCGATCGCAATGTCCGCTTGATTCCAGATGTCTTAGTTAGCGGTAACGGCAGCAATAACGGCTTAGTGGATGGGCTACTATCCCTGATTTTATGGAATCAAACTGGTAAAGGTGAATTGACACCAAGACCTTTGCATCCACAACCAATAGTTACCAAAGTCCAACCAACCTCAGAAAACGGTCTTCCACCTATAGTTGTGAATTTTCCTGTAGATAATAAGTCAACTTAACGTTAAAAGGGCGGTTAGAAACCGCGTCTACACAGGTAAAACCCACCTCCGTGGGTTTCAAATCCTCAATTTTTCCTTAGTCGGCAGAGGCGCAATACGGTTCGGATAAGATCCCCTTAACAAGGGGGTAAAGATCAGAAAAAGCCCCCCTTTTTAAGGGGGATTGGGGGATCTTCGAGAGACAAACATGTTAACCGAACCATATTGCGCGGAGGCGGACTAAGTTTGTGTAGCCGCGAATTCTATTCGCCTTGGCTGGCTGTAATTCTGACGGAGAAATTTTGCTGTTACAAGAACGTTATCGTTTAATGAAGCAGATTGGTAAAGGGGGATTCTGCAAAACCTTTCTCGCTGTAGATGAGGGTCAGTTTCCTCCAGTTCCTTGCGTCGTTCAAGAATTAGCGCTGGAATCCGAAACATTTAATATTTTTCAGCAAAAGGCGCAAAAGCTAGAAGAATTAGGAAAGCATCCGCAAATTCCCGCTTTGTTGGCTTATTTTCAGCAGAACGGGCATTTTTATTTAGTGCAGGAGTTTATTGCAGGCACTAATTTAGCTCAGGTGGTTGAAGAAGAAGGTGCTTTTAATGAAACTCAGATTTGGCAACTTTTAAAAGATTTATTACCTGTTTTTCAGTTTATTAGCGATCGCAACGTCATCCACCGCGATATTAAACCCCACAATATCATCCGTAGATCCCCAATTACCAAGAAGGGGGATTTCGTCATAGTCGATTTTAGCACTGCGAAAATCGTCACAGAAATTGATCGGCTAACATCTGAAACCAGTATTGGCAGTCCAGAATACGCTGCACCAGAACAAGCGAGAGGAAAAGCGGTTTTTGCTAGTGACTTATATAGCTTGGGTGTAACTTGCATTTACTTACTTACTCAGATTCCTCCCTTTGATTTATTTGATATTGCTAACGATTGTTGGGTTTGGCGAGATTATCTTACTACTAAAGTAAGCGATGTCTGGCGACAAGACGCTTTGCGTCTACGCTTGGCACAAATCCTCGACAAGCTACTGCAAAATGCTGTTAACTGTCGCTTTCAATCAGCTGATGAAGTTATGCAAGCAATGGGTATGGAATCTAAAATCCAAAATCTCAAAATCCAAAATCCTCCTTGGCAGTGCTTACATACTCTAACTGGACATTCTGGGACATTAAGTAGTGTGAATGCCCTTGCCATCAGTCCTGACGGTTACACTTTAGCCAGTGGTAGTGATGATAGAATCGTCAAATTGTGGGATTTAAATACCAAAAAAGTCCTAGCTAGCTTATCAGGACATTCCCAAGCTGTAAAATCAGTCGCCTTCAGTCCTGATGGTCAAATTCTGGCAACTGCTAGCGATGATAAAACTATCAAATTGTGGCAGGTTGAGACATTAGAGGAAATCTGCACCCTATTGGGACACTCACATATTGTAAAATCAGTTGCTTTCAGTCCAGATGGGCAGATTCTCGCTAGTGGTAGCTGGGATAAGACAATCAAACTCTGGGATGTAAATACTGGCACTGAAATTTGCACCATAACTGGACACCAATTACAAGTAAATTCAGTAGCATTTAGTCCCCAAGGACAGCTTTTAGCCAGCGCTAGTTATGACAGAACAATTCGCCTGTGGCAGATACCTGCATTAGAAAGTTTCCAGAGAGAATTTAAAAACCGCCCATGCTATAGCTTGTTAAGCACCCTTTCGGGTCATGCATGGGCGGTTTTGACAGTCGCTTTTAGTCCCGATGGGAAAATTTTGGCGACGGGTAGTGATGATAACACTATTAAATTGTGGGAGGTAAACACTGGTCAGCTAATTTGCACACTTGTAGGCCATTCTTGGTCTGTGGTGGCTGTGGCTTTTACTGCCGATGGCGAAACGCTCCTAAGTGCAAGTTGCGACAAAACAGTTAAACTTTGGAGGGTAAGCACAGCAGAAGAGATTGTTACTCTCTCTGGTCATGTAGACTCAGTATCTGCTGTTGCTGTGAGCAAAGTTACACAATTAATTGCAAGTGGTAGCAGGGACAAAACTATCAAACTGTGGCAGCTTGTAGAACAGCACGAGCGCTAATATTGTAATATCAGGCGCTACCTGTGAAGGCAACTTCTGGAAATTTCAACTGAGCTTCTGCCATTGGACGGTTTCTGCCTTCCTCTTGCCAGTAGTTAATCACTTCTGTCGCTTTATTAAGCAACTCGACACGATCCAGGTCAGTAATCCAATGTTTGGACTCTAATTCCTTTTTTAACTCTTCCCAGGCATCATTTCTGGGCCAAAAAAAGTACTTCGTCAAAGGACTGGTGCCTTTGCCGACAATTTGATCGACTGCTAGAGCAACGTTTTCGTCTAACCACAGAATTTTCAAAATAAACTTGGTCAATCACACCTCCGGGAATTTCCGGGCATTACTTAACTAGGATAGCGATCGCTTATTTTAACGCAATACTCTATCAAATGACCAAACATTCAGGAGTGGGGAGTGGGGAGTGGGGAGTGGGGAGTGGGGAGTTAGGAGTTAGGAGTTAGGAGTGGGGAGTTAGGAGTGGGGAGTTAGGAGTTTGGAGTTAGGAGTGGGGAGTTAGGAGTTTGGAGTGGGGAATCTTACCCAGCACTGTTTTGGTGATTGAGAATGGGCTAGCATAAGGTTTAGTCGGCGCTAACTACAGATGCTTATGACTGCCCAACTGCCCCAATCTCAAACAACATCTAGTTCAGATTTGTATGAGCAAGACTTTTACCTGTGGATTCAAACCACAGCAGAACTTCTCAAGCAAGGTCGGCTCACGGAACTGGATTTAGAGAATTTGATTGATGAAATTGAAACAATGGGTAGGAGTGAACAGAAAGCACTAAGAAGCAATTTGGAAATGGTGCTGATGCATCTATTGAAGTATAACTATCAAGCCGAGAAGCGCTCTGGTAGTTGGCGAGCAACAATTCGGGAGCATCGTAAACGCATCAGACAAGCTCTAGAAGAGAGTCCTAGCCTCAAACCCTATTTTTATGAGGTTTTTGGGCTGTGTTATGACGATGCGAGACTCTTGGCTGCCGATGAAACTGAATTGGATGTGGCTATCTTCCCGGAACAATCTCCCTTCACGCCAGAGCAAGCCCTCGACCCCGATTTTTTACCTGAGCCATATATCACATTTGAATTCGGAGCGAAGCGACGTGACTGCCCAACTGCCCCAATCTCAAACAACATCTAGTTCAGATTTGTATGAGCAAGATTTTTACCTGTGGATTCAAACCACGGCAGAACTGCTTAAGCAAGGTCGGCTCACAGAACTGGACTTAGATAATCTGATTGAAGAAATTGAAACGATGGGCAGAAGTGAAAAGCGGGCATTGGAGAGCAATCTGGAAGTGTTGCTGATGCATCTGCTCAAATACCAAATTCAAACTGAAAGGCGCTCAAAAAGTTGGCAGTACACAATTTTGGAACACCGTAGGCGAGTCCAAAAGGCACTTAAGGAAAGTCCAAGTTTAAAGCCTCACTTTGATCAGGTTTTCAACGAAAGCTATCAAACAGCTAGACGACTGGCTGTAATTGAAACTGGATTAGCGATTGCTACCTTCCCCGAACAATCTCCTTTCACACCTGAGCAAGCCCTCGACCCCGATTTTTTACCTGAGTCATGATCTCACGTTTTATGATGATGTAAAACTCTTTTGCTTGCTACTCTATGACTCAACAAACTTCTGCAAAAGCGATCGTTGTTTTCGATATTGATGGCGTTGTCCGCGATGTTAGCGGTTCCTATCGTCGGGCGATCGCAGATACGGTAGAATATTTTACTACCCAAGCATATCGACCAACCCCACTAGATATTGACCAACTCAAGTCTGAAGGCGTGTGGAATAATGATTGGGAAGCATCACAGGAATTAATTTACCGCTACTTTGAAACCCAAGGACAGAGCCGTGAGCAACTGCAATTAGATTACAGTGCGATCGTGGCTTTTTTTCAATCGCGTTACCGCGGCCCAGACCCAAATAATTTTACTGGGTATATCTGTAATGAACCTTTGTTGTTACAACCTAGCTATTTAGAACAACTTACCCAAGCTGGGATTGCTTGGGGATTTTTTAGCGGTGCAACTCGTGCTTCCGCTAACTATGTATTAGAAAGACGCCTGGGCTTACAATCTCCGGTGTTGATTGCGATGGAAGATGCACCAGGGAAACCAGACCCCACTGGACTTTTTGCCACAGTTCGCCAATTAGAAAATGGAATTGAGCAAAAATCAGCGATCGTGTACGTAGGAGATACAGTAGCAGATATGTATACCGTCAATAAAGCGCGGGGTTTAGATTCTGATCACGCTTGGCTTGGTGTAGGCGTTTTACCGCCCCATGTCCAGGAAACAGCAGCCCGTGGTAATGCTTATGCTGAGACACTAATAGCAGCAGGAGCATCAGTAGTTTTGCGTAATGTCCAGGAATTGACCCCAAGGCAGATTCAAGATTTGGTCAGTTCATCTGCCTGATCTTTGTTCTAAGATTAATCAAGCTATGCGTGCATGAATGACTGACTGATAACAATCTTGCTCGAATAATTGGGAGATTAATAAAAATGTCTGCACTAAAACAGCCTAACGGACCTCAAACTCACCCTTGGGTACAAACGTATCAGTGGCTTACTAATCCTTTAGAATACATGGAAGCCTGTGCTAAACGCTATGGTGATGTCTTCACTCTTCAGATTGGCCCAGTTTTTACTCCTCAAGTATTCTTTAGTAATCCCCAAGCAATTCAGCAGATTTTTACCACAGATCCAAAACAGCTAGACTCAGGTGAGTCAGCAGGGATTAAATCACCTTTATTAGGACGGCAATCACTACTAGCTCTAGAAGGTAAGCCTCACCAACGCCAACGAAAGTTGTTGACACCCCCTTTTCATGGAGAAAGAATGCTGGCTTATGGACAGTTAACCCGTGACATCACAGAGCAAGTTATTAGTAAATGGCAAGTTGGGGAATCTTTTTCAGTGTTGCCATCTATGCAAGCAATCTCCTTAGAGGTGATTTTAAAGGCTGTATTTGGTCTAGCAGATGGGCCACGTTATGAAAAACTCAAGGAAGTGCTGCTGAAAATCCTGAATCCAAAGCCACCTTTCGTTACAGCAATGATGCTTGTTTTCCCATCACTGCAAAAAGATTTAGGTTCTTGGAGTCCTTGGGGAATATTCCTGAATTTACGACAGCAAATTGACGAACTTATTTATGCTGAGATTAGCGATCGCAAAGAGCAACCTGACCCATCTCGGACTGATATCCTATCTTTGATGATGGCAGCTCGTGATGAAGAGGGGCAGTCGATGACTGATGTAGAGTTACGCGATGAGTTAATTACCCTCTTGGCGGCAGGTCACGAAACTACGGCGACTTCCTTAGCATGGGCTTTCTACTGGATTCACCATTTGCCACAGGTGCGTGAAAAACTACTGCAAGAACTAGATAGCCTGGGTGAAAACCCCGATCCAAATGCTATTTTGCGATTGCCCTATTTGAGTGCTGTTTGTTCGGAAACTCAGCGTCTTTATCCAGTGGTAATGTTGGCATTAAATCGCTTGGTAAAATCCCCCCTAGAAATCATGGGCTATCAGTTGAATCCTGGAACTCTGGTGATTCCTTGCATTTATCTAACCCATCATCGGGAAGATTTATATCCCCAGTCGAAGCAATTTAAACCAGAGCGTTTTCTGGAACGGCAGTTTACCCCTTCTGAGTATTTGCCCTTTGGTGGCGGGAACCGTCGCTGTATTGGGATGGCGTTTGCGCTGTTTGAGATGAAGGTGATTTTGGCAACAGTGCTGTCTCGCTGGCAAATGGAACTGGCTGATAGCAAACCAGTGCAGCCAGTGCGTAAGGGTTTCCTCCTTAGCCCAGGAGATGGTGTGCAGATGGTGGTGACAGGGAGACACCAGCAAAATCAGGCAGTTCGGGAGACTAGTTCTAGTTTATTGTGAAGAGTTTTTGAATGCGATCGCCAGGGAGGCATTTACCATGAAAAACGTTACAAGTCTAGTAGATGAAATTATTGCAGGAAAAGGTTATGTCCTGATTCCTGAAGTGTTAAATCCAACACAGGCACAAGAAGCGCGATCGCTTCTTCTCCAACTAGCCGAGAAAGAGAAACTGCAAGGAAAAGTTTTGCTTCACGAACAAAAAGAACGAGTGTATGGCTTAGTTTATAAGGGCGAAATTTTCGAGTTGATGGTGCAGCACCCAACGGTGATCGCAGTGATTGAAGCCATTTTGGGCGAAGATGTGACTCTCGGTGGTTTCTCGGCTCATATCATCAACCCTGGTGCAACAAATATGGGGGTACACGTAGACTATCCTTATTGGACTATGAAGCCACCATTTCCAGCTTATCCTGTGATGGAGATTCAAGTAATTTGGATGGTTGAGGATTTCACGCAGCAGAATGGTGCCCCTGTTTTTGCTCCAGGTAGTCAGAAGCTTTGCAGTCCGCCTGACTTAGTGCAATTTTCAAAAACGGGTCAAAAAGTAACTGGCAAGGCTGGTTCTGTGGTGATCTCCCACGGTCTTTGTTGGCATGATACCTCTGTTAATTCTACTGACCAGCCAAGAGTGTCAATCCTTGGTAACTATGCTCCTAAGTATGTTCGTCCGCTAGAAAACCCGTTGCATGATATGCAGCAAGAAGTTTTAGATCGTGCCAGTCCAAAGCTTAAACAGCTACTTGGGTACGAATTTAAATCAGCCCTTTACAAGGATGCCAAAAGAATCCGTTCTGGAAATTGGAACGACTAGTCAAAAGGGAAATGATTAACTTTTCATCAAAATGCTGAAAATCTCTTAAAAGTTCTTTTAGATATTTCCTAAGAGATAACAGGCTTCCCTGTAGACACAGCCTGTTCCACAATATCAATGGCTCGACTCACACCCCCTGCTTTTTTAATCGCCTCTTGTAACCTAATTGCATTTTTTTTATAAGAATCTTCCGTCAGCACCTTTTGGATAGCAGATCGCAATTTAGGAACATTCACACGACTTAGTGGTATGGCCTCACCAGCGCCTGTCCAAGCTACACGCGCTGCTATTCCTGGTTGATCATTAGCAACGGGAATAGCAACCATTGGCACACCATTATTTAAGGACTCCAAAGTGGTATTCATGCCTGCATGGGTAATGGTGAGAGTCGCTTTTTGCAGCAATTTAAGTTGGGGCGCATAACCAACAACAAGAGGATTTCCCGGCAAACTTCCCAAAGACTCTGGACTTGTAGAACCACCTAACGAAATAACTAGCTGGGCATCCAAATCATTACACGCTTCGGCAATAGATTTGAAAACTCCCAATAGGCGATTTTGCACAGTTCCCATTGAAGCGTAAATCAATGGTTGTCCGGTCAATTTTTCATCAGGAAAATCAGGAATTTCCCGACCAGTTGGACTATGATAAGGGCCTGTAAAATGAAACCACTGGGGCAAATACTGCCTGGGAAATTCCAATTGGGCAGGCTGTTGACTAATTTGAGCTAGTGGGGAATAATCTTCATTCGCACTGAAGTGTGGGGGTAACTTCCACTCTCGGCGATAGTCAGCTATTACCTCTCTAATTGGTTTGGCGATGCGATCCAACAACCCATAACCTACTCTGTTACGCAGTTGTGCCCACCAAGCTCGGTTATAGCTCCAGCTTGTGATAATTGGGGGAACACTCTCTTCTCGATTAAGTATTACAGCACTGCAAACGGTAATAAAGGGAAGTCCTAAAAATTCTGCAACAGTTCCGCCCTCTGGCGTAACTTGGTCTACTAAAAGGGCCTCCACACCTGCTTCTTTAATTGCTGGTGGTGCATCCCTGAGCATAGTATCTGCTCCATCTTTAAGGAGATTGATGGTATATTGCAATGCAGTAAGTCCACTCAATTTCCCTAACTTAGCCAAAGATTCTGCTGTAACCCCACGGGGAAACTGAGATTCGCTAATCGCCCTAAATTCTAGTCCTGCGGCTAGTGTCTGCGGTTGAGCATCGGAAAAGCCGAACAGGGTAACTTGATGACCGCGATTTTGCAGTTCTTTTCCCAAGGGAAGCATAGTGTTGAGATGACCAGTTGATGCTGGACAAATCAGTCCAAAATGAGTCATATTTCTTGCTTCTGCTTATTTACAATGATGTATACCAGAAAACAGGTAGATAGGCAAAGAAAAGGAATTTTTGCTGAGTTAGAAGTGCCTATTGGAGTTTCAAAAATTTATCTAAAGCCACTACCATACTGGGCGGCCAACGGCGGATATTTGTTACCCAGTTAATGTCCTTATAACGGCTATCTAGTCCATAAGCTGCTACCCAGTTACTTTCAGCTTCACCTTGTTCTCCATTTACCCAATATGCAGCTGTGAGGGCGGCACGCACATCAGCAAACCTGGGATATTTACGGACGATATTTCGCATCTCACGGATTGCTTGCTCTTTTTGACCAGTTTCATACAGAGCAAGGGCATAATTGGCACGGGCGAAGGCAAAATTTGGGGCTATCTCATTAGATTTTTTGTAGTCAGCGATCGCATCATCCCATTTCCCCAAACCTGTTTTCGCATTACCGCGATTATTATACGCCATCGCATCATTAGGATCGAGTTCTAAGACATGATTATAATCTGCGATCGCATCATCCCATTTTCCTAACCCTTCCAACGCCGCACCCCGATTCAAATATGGATCGGTGACATTCGGTGCTAGTTCTATGGCTTTGTTATAATCTGCCAGCGCCTCTGGCAATTTATTCTGACTCACCCGCGAATTTCCCCGGTTACTCCACGCCCCAGCATTAGTAGGAAATTGCTCAATAATCTTTGTCCAGTAAGTTTCAGCCGTGGCAAAATCACCTTGATTCGTTGCTGTAAACGCTTGATTTGCCCACTCATCACCTTGTTTTAACTGTTCTTGAGTAATGGGCGGTTGAGATTGTGCCATGACTGGCGTACTCCAGCCAAACACAAATAACAGACTGAGAAAAATACCAATCAACTTAATCATCTAGGTTTACCTGTGTCTATCTTGAAAATGGCGAGTGGGGAGTGGGGGAGGAAGAATTTTAGATTTTAGATTTTGGATTTTAGATTGAAATTTAATCCAAAATTTAAAATCCAAAATCCAAAATTGAATTGCCCAATGCCCATAATTACAATAATGACAACTGTTCATTAGGCGGCGTGAATCCCAAATGCTTGTATGCTGCCTTTGTCGCCATTCTTCCGCGATGAGTTCTAGTTAAATACCCAATCTGCATCAGGTAAGGTTCATACACCTCTTCAATTGTTTGAGTATCTTCACCCGTCGCTGCTGCCATTGTTTCCAACCCCACTGGCCCGCCGTTAAATTGTTCAATTATGACACTCAGCATTTGGCGGTCTGTCCAATCTAAACCGCAGGGATCTACTTGGAATAGTTGCAATGCTTCCGATGCAACTATTTCGTTAATTTCACCAGACAACTTTACTTCCGCATAATCACGGACTCGTTTAAGTAACCTATTAGCAATCCGTGGCGTTCCGCGTGAACGACGGGCAATTTCTGTGGCACCATCTTCTGTAACGGGGGTTTTGAGTAATTGAGCGGTTCGCAGTACAATTTTAGTCAGTTCGTCAACTTCGTAAAATCGGAGTTTTTGAATCAAACCGAAGCGATCGCGCAGTGGTGAAGTTAAAGCACCCACACGCGTTGTAGCTCCCACTAGGGTAAACTTTGACAGCGGCAAACTTCTGATCCGAGCGCTCGAACCCTTACCAATAGTAATATCTAAGCGATAATCTTCCATCGCCGGATAAAGAATTTCCTCCGTCATCCGCGAGAGGCGATGAATCTCATCCACAAATAAAATATCCCCTGGTTTCATGTTCACCAGTAGCCCGACAATATCCCGTGGACGTTCTAGGGCTGGCGCACTGGTAATTTTGTAATTTACCCCCATTTCCGATGCTAAAATCATTGCCATTGTAGTTTTGCCTAATCCCGGCGGCCCATACAGCAGCAGGTGATCTAGCACTTCACCACGAGACTTGGCTGCTTTGATGGCAATATCTAGCACATCCTTTAAATCTTTTTGCCCAATGTAATCGGCAAATCGGTGCGGTCGAATACCTTCTTCCTGCTGATCTTGTTCATCAATAGCAGCTTCAGGCTGCAAAATATTGTCTGTGGATGGTGCTTTTGCCGACTCCCGATGCTGCTTTGGTTCTCCGTTGGGTTCGGGAGGCTGTTTTTTCGAGGAGATTATCGCCATAATTCAGCTATCTACTTTTAAGGGACTAGGGAGTGGGGAGTGGGGAGATGAGGGGACAAGGAGAATAACCAATGCCTAATGCCCCATTCCCTATTCCCGTGAAAATTTTCGTTTGAGAATACCCGCGCCAATTTAAAATTTAAATTCCGGTCAATTACCCAGAAGTACAAAAGTTATTATGTTATCTAAAAGAATCTTACCGTGCTTAGATGTGAAGGCGGGACGGGTTGTAAAAGGAGTTAACTTTGTCAATCTCCAAGATGCAGGCGATCCGGTAGAACTGGCCAAGGTTTACAACGAAGCCGGTGCTGATGAGTTAGTATTTCTGGATATTACAGCTACTCATGAAGACCGAGCTACTATTTTAGATGTGGTCTACCGCACCGCTGAACAGGTCTTTATTCCATTGACTGTGGGTGGTGGCATTCAATCCTTAGAAAATGTTAAAGCTTTGTTACGAGCAGGCGCAGATAAGGTTAGTATTAATTCTGCGGCGGTGCGTGATCCAGACTTGATCAATCGGGCAAGCGATCGCTTTGGTAATCAGTGCATAGTTGTTGCTATTGATGCCAGACGCAGAAATAACCCGGAGAATCCAGGTTGGGATGTGTATGTGCGGGGTGGCAGGGAAAATACAGGCTTAGATGCCCTATTGTGGGCACAAGAAGTTGAAAAACGGGGGGCCGGAGAACTCCTAGTCACAAGTATGGATGCTGATGGAACCCAAGCCGGGTATGACATTGAGATTACACGGGCAATTGCCGATGCTGTAGAAATTCCAGTCATTGCTTCTGGTGGTGCAGGTAGTTGTGAACATATATACACAGCCCTAACTGAAGGCAAAGCTGAAGCAGCATTACTCGCATCTCTGTTACATTACGGACAATTAAGTGTAGCAGAAATCAAAAATTATTTGCGCGATCGCAACGTGCCAGTAAGAACATTCTGCTGAATAGCTATTTAGCATTTAATGACATCTATCTTAGGTTAGACACACTTCCTTAAAAGGGTGTTAATATTATTTTACAAGTATTAACAAATATTAAAAATATGTTGCTTCCTATTTTACTTTTTGATGTAGCCTTGGTGGCATGGTCGTTGCACTTAATGGAAAGAGCTTACGAGAGTAAAGAATTTTCTCTAATGTTGGCTGGTACATTGGTTGCTCTGGCTGCTGCTGCCATGTTAGTAGTTTACTTTTTGATGGGGCACTGTATGACCTATTTGTTGCAAGTGTCGTTGTGAGTGCTGAGTGCTAGAGGAGATATTTAAAATTTAGTTTCCAGAAAAAGCTTGACAAAGCACTAATAATGAAGCCATTATGTATAATGGATTTTAAGGGGTTATAGCGCAGTTGGTAGCGCACCTCAATGGCATTGAGGGGGTCAGCGGTTCGAATCCGCTTAGCTCCATTCTTCACACCTTACCCCCTCTGCATTAATAGAGAGGGTTAGGAAAATTTTCAGAGGGTTTTATTTGCTGTCTACCTAGCCAGTCTCGAAAGTTTGAATGATAGAGACTGTAATGGGTTTCTGGAGCTATTCCTTGTTGCTGTAAGAACTCTAGCCAATTTTCTAGCACTTCCTCAACTTCATACTCATCAGTATCAATGATTTGTGCGATTGCTTCCAGGGAGGGAGGCGTAATTAAGGGAGTATTGATAAATGGGTTGCGTGCAGATATTTCTGAGAAATTTGTCAGCACGATTTTTACCCTCAAGTTCGGCATTGTTAGGACTTACGCATTGACAGAAAAGACCAAAAGCAAACCAAAGAGGAATTATTAGAGATTATAGAAAAATCAGATGGGTAAATTTAGAGAAGATAGGGCGATAAGGGACTTCCAAATTAAAAAAATATCCCATTGTGTTTAGGGCAGGGGAGCAGGGAGCAGGGAGTAGGGGGGAAGAAAGGTCGTGTTGAATTCAAAAATTTGGATAATTTATTTTTTGGAATTCCCTTATCCCTAAAATAACCTGAAACATGGTGCGTAGGCGTAGCCCGTCGTAGACATCGCATAGCCGTTTTCAGTACCAAACCCCAAACTTGAGCTTTTAAACCGCAAGTTTCACCCTCAGAGGCTCAACATTCACCCTCAGAGGCTCAACCTTCGACCTCAAAGGCTCAAATGCAGCAATAATTAATCTTGCAACCATATCAACAAGTAGAAACCCCATATATGCTTGCACACTAAAGATAGCCATCTATGGTATAGAAATGTATAGAATCTTGTAAAAATATAAAATATAGTTGTTAAATGCACACATTTCTAGCTTCTTCCTCAATGCAGGTGTCTATACCACCAAATCACTTTCAGCCAATGAAGATTGTCGCACTGGGGGACAGCTTAATTTATGGATTCGGCGACCCAGAAAAAGGAGGCTGGATTGAGCAACTACGGCGATGGTGGATGTTGCCGGATAGTGCCGGTCATATTCTTTATAATTTAGGGGTAAGAGGCGATCGCACGCAACAAGTAGCACAAAGGCTAGAAGTTGAATTTCGCCACCGGGGTGAACTGCGGAATCGTGTTCCCGACTTAATTATTTTATCAGTAGGCGTGAATGATTCAGCCCGGTTAGCGCGTCCCGATGGCCGAAGTTACACAGATTTTACCGTGTTTGAAAAGGAAATTGCAACTCTTTTAGATTTAGCACAGCAACTATGTCCTGTATTATTTGTGGGCATGGTGCCAGTGGATGAAGCCAAGATGCCATTTTTAGATTGCTTTTACTATAATCATGCCGACCAGTTCCGCTACAAAGAAGCAACTCGAATTGCTTGCACGAAACGGCAGATTCCCTATTTAGATATTTTTGAGCAATGGATGGAACGCGGTGAAAGTTGGCGGCTCAAACGCTTGAGTGAAGATGGTCTTCATCCCAATACACTAGGTTATCAGGCTTTGTTAGAAGATGTGATCAATTGGGATGCAATACATTCAGCGGGCTTTACCAATGCAGCTTACCATTCTCAATTTGATTATCACCTTAAACCATCCTAATAATATAGATGTGTTGGTGCTTTGGGGTTAGCCTATATTCTCGTATTTGCCGTCCTCGCAAAAGCACCACAATATTGCTGAATTTTCAATGAAAGTAGGTGTAACATCCATTTCACAATCCATCTATAAAAACTCTAATTTCTCTCTTCTTCATTACTCAGCACTCCTAACTCCTAACTCCTAACTCCTAACTCCTAACTCCTAACTCCTAACTCCTAACTCCTAACTCCTAACTCCTAACTCCTAACTCCTAACTC
>NZ_JBALCY010000016.1:0-34042 GCF_036917655.1 Nostoc sp. | reverse complement strand
CTACTTCCCCTCAAAACTATACCTATCAACCGTTTCGCTTTAATTTTAAGTATTTTATCTGTTTGTTAAGAAAGATCCGGGTAATGGATAGCCGCTTGCAGGGAGGGTAGCGTTTGCGTTAGCAAATGCGGGGTGGGGTTCTTAATTTTTGATTTATGCAAGAGGTCTAATGAGGAAATTTTTACCTCAGCCATGAGGCATTGGCTGAGGTAAAACCAGTTTCAATTGCCGATTCCACCTATGACTAATTATGTTCAAGACAGGGAGAGGTTTGTCGAACTCACTTTAAGGGGATGTTTGAAAAGTGTTTGGCTGTGATTTTAGGCACTTAATTGATCCCCCCTAACCCCCCTTTTTAAGGGGAGAACCGGAATCAAAGTCCCCCAATTTATCGGGGGATTTAGAGGGATCTAGAACGTTTTGATACCGACAAGGGGACTTTTAAAACATCCTCTAAGACCGAAAAGCCACCACTAATGCAACGCAAGTCAGTGGTAGATATTTCACTTCTTATTCCAGAGACTAATAAATTCTTTATATATGGCTGGGGTAATCTGACTTTGTAAGTGATTTAGGGCATCACGATGGTTTTGATTGTTGTCATCATAATAAATGAACACATTCGTCAGCTTGACAATCTCAGGATTTTGATCATTTGTCCCCCTCCATTTGTTAGTAACTTTGTATAAAACGTCCTTGGGTAGATTTTGTTGTAAGTTATTTAGGGCTGCGATGTAAGAAGGATTTTGAGGATTCTTTTTGAATTGGAAGCACAAATCTATCAGCTTGAGTTGTGACTGGGGCTGCGGCTGGGGCTTATTTGTTAGAGTAGGCTGCTGTAGAATTTGACGCTGTTCAATAGTGGCAATGCCATTTTCAGTTAAACCCTGAGATTTCTGAAATTTCTTGACTGCTGTATAAGTGGCTGGCCCATAAAAAGGCAAGTCTTGAGGAATTTCGGCATTGGTTGCAAAACCGTGAAACTTCAATCTATTCTGAAGCCCGATGACTGTATCTTCCATTACACTTCGAGTCTCGGAATCAGCGTTCCCATTAACCGCAAGCTTTTGTGAGTACTGTTTCTGAAACTTTTTAATTGCTTCTTCAGTAGGATCATCTGTCAAGGAGGTGTTATTCCGCTTCCAGGGAGCAAATTTAGTCAGATCCGGCTTAGGATCTATCTCAGGAGCTAGATATCCCAGCCCGATCAATATATGACGAATGGCTTCAGGGCTACTAACGGCCATACTTTTTGGTTCCTTTGCTACTAAACTACCATTTAATGTATCTTGTTTTACAAAAACTAAGTAAGTAGAAATAAACAAATCTAACATGTCTTGTTTGCAAGGCGTTCCAAAAGTTAAGCGATGTGTGACGACAAGCTGCAACTCTTTAAAAGGTTCGGCGTAGGCGGCTACACACCGGGAAAAAGAAAGATGGTTAAGTCTTGGTGGGCGATCGCGATCGCTTATTCTCAACTAATGATGATGATACTACGCAATGTTTCCTTTACACCAGCTTGCAAGCGGCTCTCCGTACTTGGGCGATCGCTATTTTGCCACGTTTGTAAAAGAAAGTTGCCATGTTAGCCGATCTAATCCAACTTTTATCAAACGGGCAGAAAACTAATTTACCAAAAACTTTATCCGGCAGAATTTCGCAGTTGATTCATTTTTTAAAAAATGCTCGTTCTTAAAGCAGTAGTCAAATTTTGACTTTTCTACCATTTAACAAGGGTGCATCTAACTTTTGTAAAAATATCCCTAGCTTTGGCGCAATTTATAATCGCCAGATATATTTGCATGATTTTTGCAAGCCATTACTGACTGAGTACCGCTATTGCGAAGAATAGGCTCAATTTCTCCCAACTACTGCCGTAAGCCCCAACCGCGCCACAACGTTACCTAGTAAGCTGACGCGCATCTAAATTTGATAATTTAGCGCCTGAAACCGTTTGCTGCTTTAGATTGCCTTGTAAAACTAGATGACGAACAGCTTATTCAATACGCTTGGGTTAAGAAGAAAAGTAGGTTGGGTTGAGCAACAGCAAAACCCAACATCCTTAGGACTTTGTTGGGTTTCGTTCCTCAAACGCCAGTTGCTACAACTCTTGGAACCCCCGCAACGCACTGGCTCCCCAACCTACATCAGTTTTAGTTTTTAGCCTTAACCCAAGCGTATTGACCTAGTATTAGCTTTTTTACTTTATCCATAAACTTAACTATAAATTTATTTTTAATTAATAAGCTTGTTAGATTTTCATAATTTATGTGCGTATTTATCTCTAACTATTTATTTATTATCATAGCTTTTTTACTACAAAAATACAAGAAATAACTAATTTAAATCAAAAAATTACAATAATATTTTTTGGGCAAAAAAAATAAGTTTTTGTGTTACGAAAAACTGTTTATTGGGAATACTTAATTATTAGAGCCATTGAGAAAAAATTGTTGAGATGAGGTCAGCGTATATGACAATAGAACTAGATTGGACAGTTGTAATTGAAGGATATCAAGTTGTTGAGCAACTTTACTTCAGTTCTAGGACTATTGTCTATCGAGGTATTCGAGATATAGACCTGCGACCTGTAATCATCAAATACCTCAAACGTGATTACCCATCCTTTAGCGAACTGTTGCAGTTCCGCAATCAGTACACAATCACCAAAAATCTTGACTTACCGGGTGTAGTTCAACCCTACAGTCTAGAAACGTATCGCAATAGCTATGCACTAGTGATGCAAGATTTTGGAGGCATTTCACTTTGGCAATATACTAAAATACAGCCACTACAACTAAGTGAATTTCTGGCGATCGCCATTCATCTAGCTGACATTCTCAACGGACTCTATCAGCACCGGGTAATTCACAAAGATATCAAGCCTGCCAATATCGTCATTCATCCAGAGACAAAACAAGTTAAACTGATTGACTTCAGCATTGCCTCCCTATTGCCCAGAGAAACCCAGGAAATTAAAAATCTCCAGGTCTTGGAAGGTACCCTCGCTTACCTTTCTCCAGAACAAACTGGACGAATGAACCGGGGTATTGACTATCGCAGTGATTTTTACTCGTTAGGGGTGACTTTTTTTGAATTACTTACGGGTCAACTGCCCTTCCAATCTAATGACCCGATGGAACTGATTCATTGTCATATTGCTAAACAACCAGATCAATTAAGAGGCAGGAAAGAAGAAGAAATTCCGCAGGTGATTTCAGATATTGTGATGAAATTGATGGCGAAAAATGCTGAAGACCGCTATCAAAGTGCATTAGGGCTGAAATATGATTTAGAAATTTGTTTGGCTCAACTCCAGGAAACGGGTAAGATTGAAAGTTTCCCAATTGCCCAACGGGATGTGTGCGATCGCTTCCTCATCCCAGAAAAACTTTATGGTCGTGAAACCGAAGTAGCTACTCTACTGCAAGCCTTTGACCGCATCAGTGGTGGTAGTAGAGAAATCATGTTAGTAGTGGGCTTCTCTGGTATCGGCAAAACAGCGATCGTCAATGAAGTCCATAAGCCGATTGTCCGGCAGAGAGGTTATTTCATCAAAGGTAAATTCGACCAGTTTGGGCGCAATGTTCCTTTTTCGGCGTTTGTCCTGGCATTACGAGACTTGATGGCGCAACTGCTGACTGAAACAGATGCCCAACTGGAGCAATGGCAGACGAAAATTCTCTTGGCTTTGGGTGAGAACGGGCAGGTGATTATTGAGGTAATTCCTGAACTCGAACAGATTATTGGCAAGCAACCTCCTACGCCTGAACTCTCAGGGAGTGCAGCTCAAAATCGCTTCAATCTGCTCTTCCAAAAGTTTATTCAGGTACTCACAACCCCAGAGCATCCCCTGGTGATTTTTTTGGATGATTTGCAATGGGCAGACTCTGCATCACTGGATCTGATGCAACTGCTGATGAGTGAGACAGATACGGGCTATCTGTTGCTCATTGGTGCTTACCGAGATAATGAAGTCTCCCCTGCTCATCCACTAATGCTGGTATTGAAGGACATTGGCAAAACTGGAGCGGTAATTAACACTATCACCCTAACTCCCCTCAAGCTATCTGAACTCAACCATTTGATTGCCGATACCCTTAGTTGTCCACCAGCACTAGCAGCACCGTTGACGGAATTGGTATATCGGAAAACTAAGGGCAATCCTTTTTTCATCACGCAGTTGCTCAAGGCATTATATGAAGAGGGATGGATTACCTTTGATATTCAGAAAGGATATTGGCAAGGGGATATCACTCAAATTCAAGGACTGACGCTCACCGATGATGTTGTCGAGTTCATGGCGCATCAAATCCAGAAGTTGCCTACTTCCACCCAATGTGTCTTAAAACTAGCTGCCTGCATTGGTAACTCTTTTGACCTGGCAACCCTTGCTATTGTCTATGAAAAATCCCCAGATGAAACCGCCGTAGACTTGTGGAGAGCGCTGCAAGAGGGATTGATTTTACCAACTAGTGAAATTTATAAGTTTTTCCAGAACTCCGGTAATGGCAGTGAATCATCCCAATTACCAATAACTAATGACCAATTACCCAATTACAAATTTCTGCACGATCGCGTCCAACAAGCCGCCTATTCTCTCATCCCAGAGGAGCAAAAACAAGCAACTCACCTAAAAATTGGGCAACTACTGCTGAAGAATACAACCCTGGCACAGCAAGACGAAAAGCTTTTTGAAATTGTCAACCAGTTTAATATTGGCAAAAATTTGATTAGTGAGCGATCGCAGCAGACTGAACTTGCCCAACTAAATCTGCAAGCTGGACAAAAAGCAAGAGCCGCAACTGCATACACAGCAGCATTTGAGTATCTTCGCACAGGCATTGCCTTGCTGGCTCAGGAAGGATGGCAAACACAATATCAGCTAACTCTGGCACTTTATGAAGCGGCTACCGAGGTTGCTTATTTGAGCGGCAATCTAGAGCAGATGCCACAATTTGCGGCAGTCATTTTAGAACACGCCAGCACCCTGTTGGATACAGTCAAAGTCTATGAAATCAAAATTCAAGCGGCTCAAGCCCAACATCAATTTCTAGAGGCAGTGCAAATTGCCTTGAAGATTTTGGAGTGTCTCGGAATCAGTTTTCCCCAGCAACCTAGCGAATCGGATATTGCCCAGGCGTGTGCGGCAACTAACTCCATCTTGGCAGGTAGGCAGCCATTAGATTTAATCGCTCTACCCCAGATGACTGAGCCTAAAAAGATCGCCGCCATCAGGATTCTGACAAATGTCTCTTCTTCTGCCTATGTTGTCGCCCCATCTCTTTTACCATTTATTATTCTTGAGCAGGTGAATTTATCGCTTCAATATGGCAATATCTCATACTCAGCAAATGGCTATGCTTACTACGGACTGATGCTATGTGGGGCGATCGGAGACATTGAGTCTGGCTATCAGTTTGGACAACTGGCGTACTTGTTGCTCGAACGGTTGAATGCCAAAGAAATGAAAGCTAGAACCCATCTCGGAGTTCAGTGTGGTATATGGCACTGGAAACAGCCACTCCAGAACACCTTAGTGTTTCTCAGAGAAGGCTATCAAAGTGGGCTGGAAACGGGAGATTTAGAATCAGCTACCATTTGTGCATTCCTTTACGTCATCCATTCTTGGTTTGTCGGCAAAGAACTGGGCGATCTCAGCCGGGAAAGTGTTGCCTTCCGCGATCAACTGACTCACCTCAAACAGGAAGGACTTCTCAGTCATCTAACTATTTTTCAGCAAGCGATTTTGAATTTAATCGGTGATGCTGCTGAAGCATGGCAACTGATTGGCAATGCCTTCGATCAAGAGCAAATGTTGCCAATCCTCCAGCGCTCAGGCGATCAAACGGCACTGTGCTATTTCTACCTCAGCAAACTAGTCCTCTGCTATACATTTGGCAAGTTTGAGCTAGCGGTTGAAGCTGCGATCGCTATCAAAAACTACTTGGGTAGTGCTACAGGATTATTCCTAGTTCCAGTTTTCCACACCTATGACTCTCTGGCACATTTAGCTATCTATTCTGAAGTTTCTCAAGCAGAACAACAATCCATTCAGCAACGGGTAATTGCTAACCAGGAAAACATTAAAAAATGGGCTGGCTATATCCCAGCAAATCACCTGCACAAGTATTATTTAGTGGAAGCGGAACGGCATCGCATTCTGGGCAATAAAGTTGAGGCGGTTGAATATTATGATCTTGCCATTGCTTTAGCTCAGGAAAATCAATACCTTAATGAAGAAGCTCTAGCCAACGAACTCGCGGCGCGATTTTATTTGGGATGGGGCAAAGAGCGACTTGCTCAGGATTATTTACTCAACGCCTACTATGCCTATGCTCGTTGGGGAGCGAAAGCCAAGGTTGAGGATTTAGAACGAGATTATTCGTATCTTTTAGCTCCCATTTTGCAACAAGACAAAATACAGATGGTGGCTGATGTCATAATTAGCTCAGATGATCACGGCACTTTAAACTTAAATTATGCCAACTCTACGACATCTGCCAGCAGTGGTGTGTCAGTTGCACTCGATCTAGCAACCCTTCTCAAAGCTTCCCAGACTCTCTCTAGTGAAATTCAGCTGGAAAAGCTGCTTTCGACATTGCTGAATGTAGTGATTGAAAATGCTGGAGCAGATAAATGTGTATTGCTGTTACTTGAAAAAGAACGGTTGCTAGTTGAGGCAATTACTACAGTTGGACAGTCATCAACAGTAATGCAATCGTTGCCGCTGGAAGACTCACAGGATGTGCCTATTTCACTGATCAATAACGTTAAACGTACCTGCAAACCCTCGACTATTATCAATCCAACTACCCATCCTTTATTGATGGCTGATGACTACATCATTCGTCAACAACCAAAGAGTTTGTTGTGTACACCGATTATTCATCAAGGCAAACTGTTGGGAATTTTGTATTTGGAGAATAGACTTACCACTGGGGTGTTTACAAGCGATCGCGTCGAAATTCTGAATCTGCTTTGCACTCAAGCCGCGATCGCTCTGGAAAATGCCCGCCTTTATCAGCAAGCGCAGACTTATGCTCAACAGTTGGAGCGATCGCTCGCACAACAAAAGACCTTATTTAATGTTGTTACCCAGATGCGAGAGTCTTTAGACTTGGATGCTATTTTCTGTGCAGTTACTCAGAATATTCGTCCCATTCTGAACGCTGATCGGGTAGGAATCTATCAGTTTCATCTCGAATCAGGGTACGAATACGGCGAGTTTATTGCCGAAGATGTACTACCTGCATTTCCTTCGGCCTTGGCTGTCGAAATTCAAGATCATTGCTTTGGCGAGAACTACGCAACCTTATATAAACAGGGACGCTTCTGTGCAATGCCAGACTTACAAACATCTCCCGTGCTAGACTGCCATCGGGTGATTTTGGAGCAATTCAATATCAGAGCGTCGCTGGTTGTGCCAATTATGCAAGACAACGAACTTTGGGGACTGCTTTGTATTCACCAATGTGATCAACCTCGTGACTGGCAAACCTCCGAGATTCAATTTGCCCAACAAATTGCTGCACAAATGGGGGTTGCACTCCAGCAGACAGATTTACTAATCAAAACTCGCCAACAGGCAACCCAACTAGAACAAACACTCCAGCATCTCCAAGAAACCCAACTTCAGTTAGTCCAAAATGAGAAGATGTCAGCACTGGGGAACCTCGTTGCAGGAGTTGCCCATGAAATTAACAATCCCATTGGCTTTATTGCTGGCAACCTTAAACCGGCTGAAGATTATGTGCAAGACTTGTTTGGGCTAATTAATCTATATCAAGAAAAGTTACCCAATCCAGGACAGGAGTTGGAAGATGAAATCAAGGCAATTGATCTGGAGTATATACGCGAAGATTTGCCCAAATTAATCGACTCAATGAAGCTAGGAGTCAATCGTATCCATGAGATTAGTACTAGCCTCCGCACTTTCTCCAGGTTTGATAAGGATTACAAAGTTCCTTTCAACCTCCACGATGGCATAGACAGCACCATCTTAATTCTTAAACACCGCCTAAAACCTCATGAAAATCACCCCACAATTGAGGTGGTGAGGGACTATGGCAATTTACCTGAAGTAGAATGCTTTGCAGGCCAGCTAAACCAGGTATTTATGAATCTGCTAGCAAATGCGATCGATGCATTAGAAGAGTCTCATCGTCAGCGCAATTTAGCAAATATTCAAGTAAACCCCCATCAGATTATAATTCAAACTCGTCTGGCTGAAGATGGACAGCAAGTTTTGATTCGGATTGCAGATAACGGTGTCGGAATGAGTGAAGAGGTGAAGCAACGGGTATTTGATTATCTGTTCACCACTAAGTCCGTGGGTCAAGGAACAGGTTTAGGATTAGCGATCGCTCAACAAGTTGTCGTCGAGCGACATGGGGGAACGCTCAAGGTGGATTCAGTTCTAGGACAAGGAACAGAGTTTACAATAGTGCTTCCTATTGCGGTTAAAACTCACTGAGAGTTAAACCCTAAATATATAATCATGTCAAATTTCTCTTGTTCTCATGCTCTGTATGGGAACGAAGAAAAAGGGGTAAGCGATCGCATCTATTACATCTATTATATTATGTCCGCATAATTAGTTACGATTGACCACAGTCATTGCACCCCACCCCTTAATCCCCTCCCCGCAAGCGAGGAGGGGAGACAAAGCATAGCTTTGGCGGGGTGGGGTTCTTTGGGTTTAATAAGCAATCAAGCGATCGCATCTATTACATCTAATCGCGTCTCTACTCCTAACTCTTGTACAGACGCGATTAATCGCGTCTCTACTCCTAACTCCTGCTGTAATGATACTAAGCAGTTTGATCGCTCTTTTTTGATGTTTGCTTGACGCCACCTTTCAAGCGGGTTATCCTGCTTTTGCGGATGCGCTCGCTTTTGCGAATACCACCCGCCATCTCATATTCGCGGCTATCGTTACCGTACTTGAAAGCAACTCCTGTCAACATTTTCCCAGTCAGATTACCCAAGCTTGTTTCCAACTCTTCAATCTCAGTTCGGGAAGAATCAATCACGGATAGAGCGCTGTTATACGCATCAATTTTGGTGCGTAACTGCTCAATGAGTTGTGTCAAGCTTTTTAAGTTGTGAGCATCCCCAAAATCTATGGTTGGATCAATCGCCTTCAATCCAGAGGCTCTTAACTCAGCCTTTTCTAGAATGCGGGATATTAGTTTTCTACGAGACATAAATTTACTTCTGTCAAAAGCTTATAAAGCTAGTTTGCCTTACTGTAATTGAATATCGCTTCAGCATAATCCGCAAACTATTGTATTTTTTATGACAAATCAATAGTTAATTCTGGTGATTTATCTTCCGCTTAACGGCAGATCGAGTGTTAGTAACGACAACTTCAGCATTCATGACAACACCTTCAAAGTTAGTCACAAAAACTTCAATTTTTGTTATAAATACTTTAGTGTTAGTAACGACAACTTCAGCACCTATAATCAAAATTTAAGAGTTAGTAAGAAAAACTTAAGTTTTCCTTATGGATGCTTTAGTATTAATAACCACAAATTTAGCATTTATAATAACAGTTTAAGAGTTAGTAAGAAAAACTTAAACTTTTTTTATAACAAGTGACTGCCGTCGGTATCGCTCTTATTTCAAGAACTGCTGCGATCGGTGTTAGCTATTTTACCATCTTGGCAAAAGGGAACTGCGATCGCATTACCTAAAAGAAAATTAGTCACTAGAAGCAATGAAACCGCGCTATTCAAGGGACACTATAAAAAGTGTGCTAACAAATGCTATGGTAGTCAAATAACAAGAAATGCAAGCTTGAGACAAAAATATTGTCAAGTACAACCGATATTGGCACTCTAATTAGCCTTTAAAAAAGAAAACTTACCATTGACACCGTTTGCTTCCATCTTGAGTTGTGCAACGTAAAACTCTTTTTGAATTACATCACCTACTGGTGTAAAAGCAATTTCACCGAGAGGAGTTTGATATTTTCCTCTTAGTAACTGCTTATTCAATTCTGTACGCAACTGTGGCAGTGTCAATTTGTTAATGTTGCTTTTTTTATCTAAAGATTGGAGAGCTTCTACATATACCTGTAACGCAGCAAAAGCTTGAGCGCTTACTTGGGGTGGTTCTCTATGATATTGTTCAAGGTAGGCTTTGCGAAATGCAGTGTTAATTTCACTGGCATACATAGGGCTATAAGCTTGAGCCACAATCACGCCATCACAAAGCGCTCTGCACACAGAAAATATATGCGATGTGTTAAAACCATTGCCACCAACAATTATTCCTTTATAACCAAGTTCTCGTAATTGTTTAACTAAATTACCTCCATCTACAGCTAACCCGGATATAATCGCTAAATCTGGTTTTAAATTAATAGCATCGCTGGCTTGAGCTTGAAAGTCGGTATCTGTAGTTTGAAACTTTTGGACTGTGACTAAATCCAATCCTAAATTTCTAACAGTTTTCTGAAATATTTCTGTTTCCGACTTATTAAAAGCGTCATTTTGAGCGTAGAATACAGCTACTCTTTTCAGATTAGGATTTTGCTTGATTGCAGCTTTCACCGAATAAGGAGCGACGACAGCAACAGATGAAGAAACACGAGCTACATAATCACCAATTTCGGGAATGCCTTTAGCAGTGTTTGATGCTCCAATAACTGGGACTTGATTGTGTTCTGCTACGGGGTCAGCGCTAAAAGCTTGTTGTGATAGAGTAGGGCCAACAATACCAACAACTTTATCTTTACTAATTAAAGTTTGAAAAGCGTTAATGGCTCCAACTTCATCGCCACCAGTATCTTGATAAACTAATTTAATTGGTCTACCATTGATACCTCCTTTGTCATTAAAATACTTTTGGGCAATTTTTACTCCATCAGTTCCCTCTTGACCAAGTAATGCTACATTGCTCGTTTGTGCAAAGGCGATACCGATAGAAATAGCACTAGCTGCACCTGTTATCGCTGTTGGATTATTTGCAGAATTTGCATCATTACTGCCACTTTTACCACAAGCTACCAGGAGCATAGAGCATGTAAATAGTAAGGCAGTTTGATATGTAAGCGCTTTTTTCATAAATGTATGACGATGATATTTGTTAGCATAATACCTGGTATAAAATATCTAAGTAATATATTACTCATTGCTCAGTAGCCAAAAAACCAAACTCCGATTTAATATTCCAGCGCTTACCGTCGTGAAGCAGTAACGTTAACTTGTCGGCAGTAAACTCAAAATTCAACTGACGCTTTTTAAACTCTGGCCAAGCAGTTTGAAAGTTTTGCTTTGTTAAATCCCGAAACGCAACCGTTATATGGGGCGCAAAAGGGCGGGTTTTAGAAACCTTGTCAACAATTTCCAAGTTGTCTTCTGTATAAGCCATTAAATCAGTTTGCAAAGTCAAAAGTTCTTGACTTCTGACTACATTAATGTATATGACACGAGGCGCAAAGGCATCAAACCCCTTGAGTGTAATTGCTACTGGCTGTTGTCCCCTAGCAAACTCCTTTAAGGATGCTTCTAACAGTGGCAAGTTAGCATCTGCCCATTCAAAGGGCGGTTGCAGGGTAATATGAGGCGGAGACTTTAGCGCCCCACTACTAGCATAGTGATCAGCAAAGTACTGCTTAATCTGATTGGCGTAGTCTTGAATGTTTTGCGGTGGTAAAAGGGCGACAAAAAAACGGCTCATTTAATTTTATTCCTTAGTAATTGGTGATCGGTGGGAAAGCTTAGAGAAGGCGGATCGAGTTGGCGCTTGATCCGCCATGTTGTGTTAACGAAAGATAAAACTAAATGAGCGATCAAATTATTCTGTCCGATGAGGATGTTGTTTCTATGGCTCAGAATGCTAATTTTACTGGGGCTTCAACATCGACAGGTGAAGAATTGATGCAACATCTGAAGTCTTTGGTGCATAGGAACAGCAGCTTACAAGAGGATAAGGCTTCAGCTTGGCTTGTAAATGGTGTCAACTGTAAACTTTTACTAGCTCAGGGTGGCGGCTGGCAGAAAGGTAAAATCCGAATTCTCTTTGAATTTATTCCTGACAAGCCGACACCAACAAAACCACTGATTCCCACTGACTCGACATCTCCACTGGATGATCTGCGATCGCACTTAGAGGTCTAATATTCACAGATGCGTCACCTGCTAGCAGACAGTAGGCGACATATCCATGAGAAAGCCGTCCTTGCCAGAGCAAGTAGGATGGCTTTATTCGTCTTCTTCTATGTTTTGGTCTTTCAATCTTCAGTAAATTGCTGTAGCTTGTGTATATTGCTACTAAAATGCTACTCAAAAATAGTAATAACTTAAGCAGGATGTCTGTTGCAACTGGAGTTAAGAAGCAAATGCCGTGGTTTGTGAAAATTGAAGAAGGCAAAGTCGATAAACCTACCTTTGACCAATATGTACCTGCCCACAAAGCCTACATTCAGGACTTGATTGCTAAAGGACACAAAGCACGAACAGGCTATTGGGCAGAGCAAAGAGGCGGGATGTTGCTGTTTGAGGCAGCCTCAAAGGATGAAGCAGAAGCAATTGTAGCTGATGACCCATTGGTAAAACACGGCTGCGTCAACTATCAGCTTTATGAATGGCGAATTGTTATGGAATAACACACACTTACTGACTTTTAATGTTATGCTTTTAGAAGACCTGGATCTATGCGATCGCAACACCCAAATCTTGTCAGAACCGGAAGGTAGCAGCAACACGGGAGGCTTGTGATAGGCGTAGTCTCCGGGTCGCCCTATTTTTAGGAGTGTTCAGCAACAATGCCTGGTTTTGGAGATATTGTTCAAAGAGCTTTTTACCTCGGTGTTGGATTAGCTTCTTACGCAGGTGAGAAAGCAGGGGGAAAATTAGCCCAAGTGCGATCGCAAGTCCAAAAACTGGCAGATGAAATGGTTGCAAAGGGCGAAATGAATACAGAAGAAGCCCGCCGCTTCGTTGAAGATATGATGAAGCAAGCCCAACAGACCCAAGCATCTGCTGAAACCTCTCAGAAAACACCCTCTTCTGAACCTCGTCGCATTGAAATTCTAGAGGATGATGAAGAACCAACGGTGAAAGAGGCATCAACTGATGAGAACGTAGATAAATTACGCCAAGAAGTGCTAGACCTGCAAGACGAGTTAAAACGATTGCAACGCGATCAATAAAAAGCATTCTTTGATCGAAATATCAGTAATAAGTGGCACTTCAGATAGAAACTTGATAAGATACATTGCCTAGTGCGTACTTTAGTGCTTCAAGCCAGATAGCACAAACCGTCCTGTTTATAGCCTGTAAGGGCGTCAAGTTTATGGAACAGTGGCAAAAGGATTTAGTAGAAATTGTCGAAACAGTAGCTGATGAACTAGAGCGTTTCTTCCTGGGAATGAGTGAAATGGTAGACGCTTTTTTTGAGCTAACGGAAGAAATGACCGAGCAAGTCCCTAATATTGTCACTGATGTCGATCAGTATTTACAGGATTTGGCTGAACCAATGTTTGAGGCTTACTGGGAACTGGAAGACATTGTAACAGATGTAGATCCGGGTTTTCCTTATTCAGTTGAACCCACAGCCGAAAAAAATCCTGCTTGTATGGGTTGTAGTCACTACCACGGCCAAGTTTATGGTGGGAATTTGTTAGTTTGTGCCATGCATCCCCACGGTTGTGAAGATGAGAATTGTCCAGACTGGGAGAAGGAAGAGTATTGAGGGGAGACGCGATTAATCGCGTCTGTACAATAATTACTAAAAGGACGTAAAGACGGGTAAAATAACCAATGACAAATGATAAATGACAAATGACAACTGATAAATTACCTGAAAGTGTATCCCAGACAAGCCAAGAAATTAAGTATGGCGAACGCGACATTGCGGAAGGCAAACTAATTACCTTTCCGAATCCGCGTGTGGGGAGGCGATATGACATCAACATTACTTTGCCGGAATTTACTTGTAAATGTCCGTTTTCCGGCTATCCTGACTTTGCGACAATTTACGTTACCTATGTGCCTGATGAACGGGTAGTGGAATTGAAGGCACTTAAGCTTTATATTAATAGTTACCGCGATCGCTACATTTCCCACGAAGAATCTGCAAATCAAATTTTGGATGATTTTGTAGCTGCTTGTGATCCGTTAGAAGTCACTGTGAAAGCAGATTTTACGCCTCGCGGTAATGTACATACTGTGGTTGAAGTACGACATAAAAAGTAACATCATCACTGATTAGCGCAGACGGCATTAATCGGCTTTATTCAGCAATTTTCTTTGCAGCTGTCTGCACTTGCAGCACAACTTTTTTAGACAAAGGAATATATCCGAGTTCTAAACTGGATTTTTGCCCCTCAATCAAAGCCCAATTAACAAAGTTTTTCAGCACTTGCCCTTTGACTCGGTTTGGATATTGGTGATAAGTTAAAAGCCAGGTGTAAGTGACGATGGGATAAGACTGGGCACCTGTAGGATCGGTGACAAAAGCAATCAAGTTATTGGAGGGTAATTTGATTGTCTCTAAGGTTTGAGCTACAGATTCTGGTGTCGGGGTAATATAATTACCAGATTTATTTTCTAAAGTAGCCACAGGAAGTTTATTTTGTTTTGCGTAAATATACTCGACATAGCCAATAGCTCCTGGTATCTGTTGAATCAGGGCGGTAACACCTTCGTTACCCTTTCCACCAATTCCCACTTGCCATGCTACAGATTTACCACCCCCAATTTTGCTTTTCCATTCTGGATTTATAGCACTTAGGTGTTGCGTCAACACGCTCGTAGTCCCACTCCCATCAGTTCGGTGTACTACCTGAATCGGTAAATCGGGCAAACTTACGCCTGGATTAGCTGCGGCTATTTTAGGATGATTCCAATTTGTAATTTTTCCGAGAAAGATATCTACGTAAACTTGGCGTGGTAGCCTGAGAGCAGTTGACACATTGACTTGAGGCGACTGGTGTGCAACTGGTGTGAGATTATAAGCCAGCACAATAGAACCGGCAGTTAGAGGTAAAGCGATGACTCCCCGTTTTATCTTGGCTGCTTGTTCATTTGTAATTCCCACATCACTACCTGCAAAGTCCACAGTACCTTCGATGAGCTGTTGCACTCCAGCACTGCTCCCTATAGCTTGATAGTTAATTTCCACATCAGGATTTTGCTGGTTATAATCTGAAAGCCAGCGCTCGTACAAAGGCGCGGGAAAACTTGCCCCGGCACCAACAAGGGAAATATGTTTGATGTTTCGATTATTGGCAGTGCAAGAAGCAATACTCAACAAGATAGCGATTAAAGGTAGAAGGTAAACGCGTCCCTGGGATTGAAGTTGAGCAGATATGGAAATCTTTTGTTGCAATGTTTAATAAATACCTCTAATAATTTCCCAATTTTAAGCGTGTGGGCGTGATTAATTGTAATGTAATAAATAACTTTTAAACGCATAGGCGCTTCTCTACGAGACGCTACGCGAACGCCTTCCCGCAGGGTAGGGGCGCAAAGTAAATCGCAGAGGAACGCGGAGGATTACTTTGCGTCCCTCTGGGTTTAAACTTCAATCGCCGTTTGTTTCTCCTCACCTTTTGGCTGTGAACTTAGCCGATCTAAAATCTCTAAAACCTCTTGTTCAAAAGCAACTTGGGCGCGATTAGTTTTGCCACCCACATATAAGCGATCGCCTTTTTGCAATGCCCATATTTGGGAGTGAGAGAAGTAACTCATCACCACACCCAACATTAGTAAGCCAAACCCTGAATAAACAATTGGTATGCCTGGATCAGCTTTAATTTGTAAGCCAGTACTACCAATCACATCCAGAATTTTGAGTTTCACGCCATTGATTTCGGTGAACATCCCAGCGCGGACGGTATCAACAAGTTTGCCGGTAGCATCATAAATTAATACCATCCCTTGCAAGTCTTTGACTAATAGGGAGACACCCTCACTCAAATCGGGTTTAGTAGGAACCCACGTTCCCCAAATGCGCCCGTTACCGTTGGTGTTCAATTGCGCCATCGGTAGCTGAAAAATCGGGCTGTTGTTAAATTGAACGCGAACAGCTGCGATTCCCCAATCAGTTTGATAGAAAGTTACGCCATGATAGCGCAGAGGTTCGTTGACAAAAATCTTCTTGTGGTCAACTTCCTTTCCCTGATTATTTAAGACAGACAAATCCGAATAAAATTGATCAATACCGCCAGATGGAGTGTAGTCAATCCAAAAACGATTGACGCGCACAGACCAATCTTTCGGGACTTGGGCTGCTGCTAAAGGGCCGGCATCTACAATATTTGTAACTTTAAATGTATTGCCACTGGCAACCATTTCCTGAGCCAGAAACCCAGTCATCGCCCCCCAAATTCCCCCTAGCAGAATAGCGACGATGCCAATATGAACGAGAATTGGGCCGATGCGTCCGACTATTCCCTTGCGGGCGTAGAGGAGGTTTTCTTTTTCTGGATCTTGAAAAATTTTATAGCGGCGTTTCTCTAATATTTGGCACAGAGAATTCAGGGAACCAGTATCTAGTTCTGCACTCAAAGCTAACTTTTGAAATTGCCGTGGTTCTTCGTAATATTTCCAGCGCTGGGCAGCTTTTAAGGCTGGTAACTGACGGGTAAAAGAACAAGCAGTTAAGCTAGTACCAAATAAGATGAGTAATGCCAGAAACCACCAAGTACGATATACGTGGTCTAACCCAACTACCTGAATTACTTTCCAAGTTAAGAAACCAAATAAAGCTGGATGTTCTGGGTAGTTAGCCTGGTAGAATGCGGGTGACTGACCTTGTTCAATTACAGTACCGGTGGAGCTAAAGATTGCAATCAATAGCAGTAGTGCGATCGCTAGTCGTAAGTTAGTCAATACAGGCAAAAGCTCTTGTCGTAAAAACTGCCCAGGTACTGCCCACCATTTTAATTCTTTTGATGCTGAATCTTCTAAAGTCATTAGGTGTAAAATCTAAAAAGGTGTTGATATAAATCCTGATTAAGGAATTAAATTAAAAACTGCCAAGGGGAATCCGAGAAATTAAGGAAAATACACCGAATCCTACCAACAGCGCCCCGCTAACTGGGTTAATCCAACCAGACCAGCGACGCAATTCTAGTAACTTTTTAATTGAAGCTGTAAAAGTACCCGCCAAAATCAATGGTGCGACATAACCGGCTGTGTAAGAAAGTAGCAAAACAGCGCCTAAAATTAAGTCTTGTGTATTGGCAATCCAACCTAGTAAGCTGGCTAAAACAGGCGTGCTACAAGGGGATGCCACTAAGCCAAAAGTCAGCCCCAGCAAATAGGAACGCAATCCTGCTGGTAAATCTGGCGAAATCCAATTGGTTTCACCCAAGGATGGAAATTGCAGAGGTAGTGCTTCCAGTAAGTTCAGCCCCATGAGAATGGCGATAATGCTGACGATAATCGGCAAACCAATTCCCACTTGACCGTAGACTTTTCCCACAAAAGCTGCTATAATTCCCAGCCCTGCTAATGTAGTTGCTAATCCGAAAGCAAACCAAGTTGATTGGGCAGCTGCTTGCAAGCGGCTTTTGGCTTCATAACCACCGATGTAGCCAATGGTAATTGGTAGCATAGAAAGCATACAGGGTGTGAGACTGGTGAGCAAGCCAGCTGCAAAGATGATACCAATACTCATCAGGCTAAGGTGTGTCAGTTGGTTAGAAACAAGGCTGTTGGCAAATTGTTCTAATTGGTAAATTTGGGTTTGCAGGTTATCAAGCATGGGGAGTTTCTGAGCGGAAAATGCTTACTCTGCTTGAATTTTAGCTTATTTTTGGATGTAGAGTCAGCAGAAGTAATTATGCAAAGCTGATATCATCTAAATTTCATCTGCCCAAGGAAATATATTTACAATAGAATTACAACCTTTTTCAACTATTTGAAGCATAATCTTTTGTAGCTCCCAGCTGTGCTACCTTACCTTATGATTTAATTACCTGAAAATTACTGTAGTCTCACATTATCCCTGAAGAACCACGGCTGGAGTATTTGGCATGATGATTGCATTACCCGGATTTCAAATTGTCACTTTGTTAAAAGCAGGGGTAAAAGCAGTCATATACCGTGGAATTAAAGTTAAAGATCAGTGTCCGGTAATTATCAAAGTACTACGTCCAGAACAGTGTACACCGAATAATATTGAACAACTCAAACATGAGTATGCGATCGCTCAAAGGTTAAACACCACAGCAGCACTCATTGCCTACGCCTTAGAGATGCACCAGGGAATTCCTTATTTAATTATGGAGGATTTTGAGGCGCGATCGCTCGACCAGTTGCTAGACCAATTTCAACAGCCTGTTCCATTTCTGAAGATTGCCATTGAAATCACCAGAAAACTCGCACAAATCCACACTTTTAACATTGTCCACAAGGATATTAAGCCGCAAAATATCTTAGTTAACCTCGAAACTAATCAGGTCAAAATCGCCGATTTTGGTATTGCTGCCTTCATTCCCTATGAGCAGCAAAGGGTTAGTAGTTCCAGTTGCATTGAAGGCAGTTTACCTTATTTGTCACCTGAGCAAACCGGGCGGATGAATCGAGGAATTGACCATCGCAGCGATTTGTATTCTCTGGGAGTCACCTTTTATGAAATGCTCACAGGTCAGCTACCGTTTCAAGGCAAAGACCCCTTAGAGTGGATGCATTGTCATATCGCCAAATCTCCGCCATCGCCGACAAAGCTGAACTCTGATATTCCGCAAATGCTTTGTGACATCATGATGAAATTGCTCTCGAAGGAGGCAGAACAGAGGTATCAGAGCGCTTTAGGTTTGCAATTTGATCTGGAACGCTGCTTAAAGCAATTGGAGACAACCGAACAAATCCAGTCCTTTGTTTTGGGTGAGCAAGATATCTCAGAGCGCTTTCAAATTACCCAGAAATTGTATGGGCGAGAACAAGAAATTGCCAAGCTTCTCGAAGCATTTGAGCGAGTTGTTTGCCAAGGAAAACCAGAAATCATTCTCGTCTCTGGCTATGCTGGGGTTGGTAAATCAACTCTTGTGAAGGAGATTCACAAACCCATTGTCAAAGAACGTGGGATTTTTATCTGTGGTAAGTTTGATCAGCACAAACGAGATATTCCTTATTCCACCATTGTTCAAGCTTTTCAAACACTCGTTCGACAAATTTTAACACAGCCTAAAGCTCAACTTGCCACCTGGAAAAAGCGAATACAAGTAGCATTAGGAAACAATGGTAGACTAATCACAGATGTAATTCCAGAAGTTGAACTAATCGTTGGAGAACAGTCTCCTATACCAGAGTTGGGGCCTGCTGAATCTCAAAACCGATTCAACTTGGTGCTTCAGAATTTTATCAGCGTCTTTGCTCAAAAAGAGCATCCACTCGTTGTTTTCTTAGATGATATGCAGTGGACAGACAGCGCTACTTTGAATTTAATTCAAACGATCATTACTGGATCTAGTATCCAATATCTCTGCTTCATTTTGGTGTATCGAGATAACGAAGTAGATGTTGTCCATCCCTTTAGTTTGATGATGGATAAGGTTCGCCAGTATGGTGCAATAACAACTGAAATTATTCTTCCACCGTTGAATCTTGCCTATGTAAATCAGTTGATTGCTGATACCTTACATAGTTCAGCAGAACAAGTAGAACCTCTTGCCCAATTGATTATCCAAAAAACTGACGGGAATCCTTTTTTTGTCAATGAATTTCTCAAAACACTCCATCAAGAAAATCTACTGAATTTTAACCCCCCTCAATCCCACGCCAGATGCTTCAAGTCGGCAGAGCCGCCCAACGCACTGGCTCCCCTTGCTAAGGGCGGAAGTAAAGGTGAGTGGCAATGGAATCTAGCTGAGATTCAAGCCCAAGGGATTACAGATAATATTGTCAGTTTGATGATTGGGCGGATGCAAAAATTGCCACTTGCAACTCAACAGGTGCTTAAGTTAGCCTCCTGTATCGGTAATCGCTTTGATTTAGAAGTTTTGGCACTTGTTGGCGAACAATCTATTGAAGAAACGTCAAATGCACTGGTTGAAGGAATTTTAAGAGGATTAATTATTTGTATTGAGTCAGATGAAAGTGTTGATAAAAACTATCGTTTCTACCATGACCGAGTTCAACAAGCTGCTTATGCCTTAATTGCGGATGAATCAAAGTCGGCTGTTCACTTGAAGATTGGGCGACTTTTGCTGAAGAATGCTAGTGATGAAGAAGTGAATGAGCAAATTTTTGATCTAGTCAATCAACTCAATCTCGCTGTGGATCTGATTGTTGAACAAACAGAAAAAGATGAATTGGTAAGATTAAATTTAATCGCTGGCAAGAAAGCAAAAGCTTCCACAGCCTACACTCCTGCTAAAATATTTTTTAGCGTTGCCATGAATCTTTTGGCTGAAAATGCCTGGATTCAACAATACGAACAAACATTTACTTTATTTAGAGAATTGGCTGAGTGTGAATTTTTAACAGGAAATTTAGAGCAAGCGGAAGAATTATTTGATCTCCTATTGCTCAAAACAGAATCTCATGTGGGAAAATCCAATATTTATATATTGCAAATCAGACTCTACCAAGTTGCAGGTAGATATGAAGAGGCGCTGACACTGGGATTAGAAGCTTTAAAACTTTTTGGGGTGATCCTCCCTGATTTAAATGAGCAAGTGCAAAGTGCGATCATAATTGAAAGAAACCAGATATTAATAAATTTAGGTGAGAGACAAGTCTCTGATTTAATTAATGCTCCAGTAATCCAAGATCCGAATATTAAGACATTAATTAGTCTATTGACGACTTTGGGGCCACCTACTTATCTCGGTAGACCTGATCTCTTTCCGTTAGTCGTACTTAAAGCTGTTAACTACTCACTCAAGTTTGGTAATACGGAAGATTCCTGTTTCGCTTATAGTATGTATGCCATGTTGTTGGTTTCCATCTTCCATGATATTCCTACAGGCTACGCATTTTCTAAGATAACAATTCAATTGAATGAAAAGTTGCATGACTTGAAACTTAGAGGAGTTGTTCTACACATTCATGGAAGTCATATCAACGTTTGGTGTAACCATATTGCCACCGATATTCCCTTTTTAGAACGGGGATTTATCGGCTGTGTGGAAGCAGGTGATGTAACGATGGCAAACTACAACGGCTATCAAGGCTCCTGGCAAATTATCCAATTAGGCTCTCCACTTTCAGATACATACAAATCTCTAGAAAAATACACCGCCTTTGCCCGTCAGTCTAAACATGAGGCTGTCTATCAGACAATCAGATTAGAGCAAATGCTACTGATGAATCTGCGCGGACTCACTCACCAAAATCTTACTTTAAGTAATGATGAATTTGATGAATCACGCGCTTTGTCTATTATTACAGATGCAGGTTTTATCAGTGGAATTATTTTTTATAAAATTATCAAATTAATTATCTTTTTTACCTATGGACAGTATGCAGAAGCACTGAATTTTGCCTTAAAATTATCAAAACTTCTAGTTTCAACACTGGCATTACCAATTGAAACAGATTATATTTTATATTACTCACTGACTCTAACGGCTCTTTATGGAACAGTATCTTCTCAAGAGCAAGAACAGTTTTTACAAACGCTAGAATCCCATCAGCAGCAATTGCAATACTGGGCTAACCACTGCCCTGCAAACTTCTTACATAAGTCTCAATTAGTGGCTGCTGAAATAGCTCGGATTCAAGGTAGGGACTTGGAAGCAATGCGCCTGTATGAGCAATCAATTGCTTCAGCCCGTGAGCAGGGATTTGTGCAATATGAAGCTTTAGCTAATGAGCTAGCTGCTAAGTTTTACTTGGAGCGGGAGTTTGAATTAATTGCCCAAACCTACTTGCAAGTAGCTAAAAATGCCTATATGCGCTGGGAGGCATTTGCTAAAGTCAAGCATCTCGAAGAATCCTATCCTCAGCTATTACCACAACAGCTTATCTCTAACGGAACGTTTATCACCACAGGCGAACACCTAGACTTTTTATCAGTAGTTAAAGCGTCTCAAAGCATATCTAGTGAAATTGTGCTTTCGCGGTTGTTGAAGACATTAATGCAAATTGTCATCGAACAAGCAGGAGCAGAAATCGGTTATTTGTTGCTTGAACACGAGGAAAATATGGTGATCGAAGTAGAAGCTAAGGTTAATTCCCAAGCAGAAAAGCTCAATGTTTCTCGACCTGTATTAAAGGGCGAAATTTCACAGGTTATTCCGCAATCAATGCTGAATTATGTTCAACGAACTCAAGAAACAGTGATTTTGCAGAATGCCACTGAGCAAAATCTGTTTTCGGAAGATGAGTATGTGATTCAAAAGCAACCTAAATCTGTACTTTGTTTGCCGATCGCACGTCAGTCGAAATTACTTGGTATTTTATACTTAGAAAACAATCTCATCCCCAGTGCTTTTACACAGGAAAAACTTTCAGCCCTGGAGATTTTAACAGTTCAAATTGCTATTTCTCTAGAAAATGCTCGTCTTTATCAAGGTCTAGAAGACAGCCAAGCACAACTCAATTTGGCGTTAAAATCTGCCCAAATCGGTGTTTGGCGTTGGGATATTGTCAACGATCGCTTTGACTGGGATGAGCAGATTTATCAACTATTTGGGTTAACACCTGAAACCTTTGCTGGCAGCTTTGAAGCACTTTTAGCTCGTTTGCATCCAGATGATCGAGAATTACTGGCTCAATCTTTGAGTCGAGCGATTAACGATCGCGTGGAACATAATTTAGAATATCGAATTATTCAAGATGACGGCAGTATCCGCTACGCAGCGTGTCGGGGAAAAGCCTTTTTCAACCAAGCGGGTATTGCCACACACATGAGTGGTGTTGTGCTTGATATCACCGCTCGCAAACAATCTGAAGCCGAACGTGTCCAACTGATTCAAGAGCAAGCCGCCCGACAGGAAGCAGAAGCCGATCAGCAACGAGCAGCATTTTTGGCTCAAGTTAGTGCAACCCTCGCCTCTTCCCTTGATTACGAAAGCACGCTAGCAAGTGTGGCCAATCTGGTTGTGCCTTACTTCGCTGATTGGTGCAGCGTTGATCTGCTACAAGACAACCAATCAATTAATCGAGTAGCAGTTGCTCACCGAGATCCAGAGAAAGTTAAACTCGGTTGGGAACTTCATCAGCATTATCCTAGAAAGTTGGATGAGCCTCAAGGTGTGCCTAAAGTCCTGCGTACAGGAATTGCTGAAATGGTAGCTGAAATTTCAGATGTAGCCCTAGCAGCAGGTATCCCAGATGCAGAACATCTAAGGATTGTGCGTGAAATTGGTTTAAAGTCCTGTATAATCTTTCCCTTGATGGCACGGGAAAGAATTTTTGGTGCAATTTCCTTTTTTACTGCGGAATCAGAACGTTGTTACAGCACGGCTGACTTGTCACTAGCGCAAGATGTTGCCCATCGAGCTGCGATCGCCATCGATAATGCCCGCCTTTACCAAGAAGCGCAGCAAGCACAAAAAACGGCAGAAATCGCCCTGGAGCGCATTGCCCGTCTCCAATCGATCACGGCTGCCCTTTCAGAATTGCTGACACCAGCCCAAGTATCTGAAGTCATTGTAGAGCAGAGCATGGCTGCCTTGGGAGCTAGTTGTGCCCTCGTCGCCTTGCTGAATGAAAGTAAAACTGAACTAGAAATTGTCCATGCGGTTGGTTATAACCAAGATTTGGTAGATACTTGGCGGCATTTTTCCATTGATTCACGCTCCCCTCTAGCAGAAGCTGTGCGGAGTGGACAACCTATTTGGGCTGAATCGAGAGAAAATAGAATAGCTCGTTACCCTCATCTAGCTGAAGCTTACGCCCAATATGACATTGATGCCTGGATTTCTATTCCCTTGATGGTGGAGGGTTCGGCAGTTGGAGGTATAAATTTAGGATTTACTCAACTTCAACAACTTAGTGGAGAAGATCAAGCATTTATCTTGGCTGTTGCTCAACAATGCGCCCAAGCGATCGCTCGCGCTCATCTCTATGAAGCCGAACGAACGGCACGCAGCGCTGCGGAATCAGCAAATCGCGTCAAAGATGAATTTCTAGCTGTGCTGTCTCATGAATTGAGAACACCGCTTAACCCGATTCTGGGTTGGGCAAAACTGATGCGGAGCCGCAAGCTTGATCAAGCAACAAGCGATCGCGCCCTAGAAACTATTGAGCGTAATGCCAAGTTACAAACTCAATTAATTGAAGATTTGCTTGATGTCTCCCGCATCCTTCAGGGTAAACTTAACCTTAACTTCGACCCGATTAATTTGGTATCAGTGATTGAAGCTGCGATCGAGACAGTGCGTTTATCGGGGGAGGCTAAGTCTATCCAGATTCAGACAATTCTGGAATCTGGTGTCGGGCCAGTTTTAGGCGATGCCAATCGATTGCAACAAGTCATTTGGAATATCCTTTCCAATGCCATTAAGTTTACTCCTACCGGGGGAGAGGTAAAAATTAAATTAGAGCAAGTCGGCTCACAGGTAGAAATCTGCGTCACTGACACCGGGAAGGGGATTGTACCTGAGTTCTTACCTTATGTCTTTGATTATTTCCGTCAAGCAGATGGTGCAACAACTCGAAAATTTGGCGGTTTAGGTTTAGGATTAGCGATCGTTCGCCATCTTGTAGAACTTCACGGGGGAACTGTTCAAGCAGAAAGCCTGGGCGAAGGTAAAGGAGCAACTTTCACCGTCAAACTTCCATGTTTACAGGATGAAAGCAAAGGAATCAAGGATGCAAAAGATGACTCCTCACTTGTGGCAGCTCAGTCTTTGCCCCTGTCTGGCTTAGAGATTCTCGTGGTGGATGATGATGCAGATATGCGAGAATTTTTGCCCTTCATGCTAGAACAATATGGTGCAACTGTTGTCGTTGCAGCCTCAGCCATTGCCGCTTTAACTGCCCTGAGTCAATCCCAGCCAAATCTGATCATCAGCGATATCGGAATGCCAGAAATGGATGGTTATATGCTGATGCGAAAGGTGAGGAGTCTGAAACCAGAGCAAGGCGGGACAATTCCCGCGATCGCTTTAACTGCCTATGCTGGTGAGATGGATCAGCAGCAAGCGATCGCTGTCGGATTTCAACAGCATATTTCCAAGCCTGTAGATCCAGAAGAATTAGTGAAGGCGATCGCGTTATTAGACTTATTACAAAAATAAATTTTCTGAATTAGATTAAAGAATTAAAGAATTAAAAATTATTTCGGTTCATGCCCCGCCAAAGCGTGGGCGGAACAATTCCATTATCCCAAATTTAAAATCCTTAAGCCCCAACTCTTCTGGAGTGGTCTGTTTCAATCCAAAATTGGCAATCCAAAATCCCAAATTGCTTGACTTCCCCCTGACTCCACAGGATGACGCTAGCTAAACAAGCGATTAAACTATGGATAATATCAAGCAATTGTTGCTTTTAGCACCACTTACATAAATTTTATTTCATTGTTAAATCTAAAATCTCATCCTGCTATATAAAAAACCGGCTATGTCAGTGTATCAAGGAAGTTGTGGGGAGACCACCGATTTGATTATTGGTGTTCACAACCAAGAAAACCGCGAATTACAAGCAAATTCTGCTCCTGTGGGTGCTCTTGCCACAAGACAAGGAACTTTTTCTACGTTTCTTGCTCCCCTGACTCAGGATACTTTTAAACAGGTAGTTCAGGATGTCGAACAAAAATTACAGATTGTTCATCAAACCCTGTCAATGCTGGATTCTCATGGGTTTGAAACTCTTCTGCAAGAAATGTTGCATTCGATTACCTTAAAAACCGGGGAATTACTGGGGGCAGACCGGACGACGATATTTTTATTGGATGAAGAAAAACAAGAACTCTGGTCAATTCTGGCAGAGGGGGAGGGCGATCGCTCTTTAGAAATCCGCATCCCTGCTGATAAAGGCATTGCTGGGGAAGTCGCCACCTTCAAGCAAGTTATCAATATTCCCTTTGATTTTTATAGTGACCCGCGATCGCATTTTGCCCAAGAACAAGAAAAAAGAACTGGCTATCGCACCTACACCATGCTGGCTTTGCCATTGTTGAATGAACATGGGCAATTAGTTGCGGTAGTGCAATTACTGAATAAATTAAAATCTAAGAATAATCACGATGCTCCACTTGCAGAGCGCATTGATACCAAAGGTTTTGTCTATGCTGACGAACAATTATTTCAAGAATTTGCTCCTTCGATTCGCCTAATTTTAGAATCCTCGCGCTCTTTTTATGTAGCTACCCAAAAACAAAGAGCAGTGGCGGCGCTGATGAAGGCGATCAAGTCACTCTCTCAAAGCAGTCTCGACTTAGAAGACACCCTGAAGCGGGTGATGGATGAAGCTAAGGAACTGATGAATGCCGATCGCAGTACACTATGGTTAATAGACCGCGATCGCGATGAATTGTGGACGAAAATCACCCAGGACGATGGTTCAACTAAAGAGTTGCGAGTCCCCGTAGGTAAAGGCTTTGCTGGTCTAGTGGCGGTTTCTGGCAAGAAACTCAATATTGCTTTTGACTTGCACAACCATCCTGACTCGGAGACATCCCGAAAATTCGACGAGGAAAATGGCTATCGCACCTGTAGCTTGCTTTGTATGCCAGTATTTAACGGCGATGAACAACTAATTGGCGTTACCCAGCTTGTAAATAAAAAGAAGTCTGGTGATTTTCCCCCTTATAATCCAGCTGATTGGCCCAAAGCCCCCGACTGCTTCCAAGCTAGCTTTGACCGCAACGATGAAGAGTTCATGGAAGCTTTTAATATTCAAGCAGGAGTAGCACTACATAATGCCCAATTGTTTGCCACAGTCAAGCAACAAGAACAAATGCAACGGGATATTCTGCGTAGTCTTTCTAATGGAGTGGTTTCCACTGATAAAACTGGATTAATTATTGCCGCCAATGAAAGTGCCAAGCGTTTGCTAGGACTGGAGCCAGAAGACCGTTTAGAAGGTAAATTAGTTACTGATGCGATCGCCATTAAAGAAGGTGACTTTAGCAAGTGGTATCAGGATGCTTTACATGCAGTTGACTTAAAAGGCCGCCAGCAATATTACCCTGATCGCACACTCATAAGTACTAGCATAAAACCGCACAGTATTAATTTATCGATTAACACAATTGCCGATGCTAGCGACCACGAGCAAATCCGTGGGGCGCTGGTGGTGATGGAAGACATCAGTGATGAGAAGCGGCTCAAGAGTACGATGTACCGCTACATGACCCAGGAATTAGCCGAAGAATTGCTGAAATTGGATGATGCTAAACTAGGAGGCGCTCGCAAAGAAGTTTCGATTTTATTTTCCGATATTCGCGGCTACACCACTTTAACCGAAAGCTTGGAAGCAGAAGAAGTGGTGAGTATGCTCAATGAATATTTTGAATCAATGGTGGAGGCAGTCTTTAAACATAAAGGCACCCTTGACAAATATATCGGCGACGCCATCATGGCTGTGTTTGGTTCTCCCCTACCGCTGCAAGAACACGCTTGGATGGCAGTGCAAACAGCCTTAGAAATGCGCGTTCGCCTGCATGAATTTAATCTCCGTCGCCAAGCAGTTAATAAGGCCAAAATCAAGATCGGCATTGGCATCAATTCTGATACTGTCATTAGTGGAAATATTGGCTCTAGCAAGCGAATGGAATTTACCGCCATTGGCGATGGCGTTAATCTTGGCTCCCGATTAGAAAGTGTCAGTAAACAGTATGGTTGCGACATTATTATTAGCTATAACACTTTTAAACCATGCCAAGATTATATTTGGGCTAGGGAACTAGATTACATTCGTGTCAAGGGCAGAAATGAGCCAGTAGCCATATATGAATTACTGGGTTTGCGTTCCAATCCGATTGAAAGCGAAAAATTGCAAGTGATTGAGCATTATCAGAAAGGGCGCGAATATTACCTCAAGCGGGAGTTTTATCTTGCAAGAGCTGAGTTTGCTAATGTTTTGGCAGCAGACAATCAGGACAAAGCTGCTATGTTGCATCTGTTGCGTTGTCAGCATTGGTTACAATCACCCCCAACAGAATCAGATTGGGATGAAGGAGTCTGGACATTTCTGGAAAAATAAGTAACGTTGCTAAATTGACCTCTGATATCATGTCCTCGTTTCCAGCCACAGGCTGGAAATGCATTAAAAGCGGCTCTGCCGCAAATTCAGGAGGCGGCAGCCCGTACATTAGCCATTCCCAAGCAGAGACTAGGAACGAGGTAACTATGAGTGCTGAGGAATTGTTGCAACGTTATGCTGCTGGGGAACGGGATTTCAGTGGTATTGACTTGAGTGGAGCTAATTTGAGTGGGATTAATCTGACTAACGCTGACTTGAGCAGCACCGACCTGACTGGGGCTGATTTGAGTGGCAGTAACTTTATGTACAGCAAGCTGCGAGGTGTAAGGCTGATTGGTTGCAAATTCAATGGCACTAACCTCTTGGAAGTGGAATGGCGAACCACAGATTTTACTGATGTCAAATTGTCCGGAGCCATTAATTTATACTCTGGATTGTTGGAGAACGTTTTGCTTTGCAACACCACGATGCCGGATGGCAATGTCATCACTGAAGAAACTTATTGGGAAGCCTGAATGATGCTAGGTTTCTGTGCTTGCTAGCAGAGAATAAACTAAAGGATCTCCCTTGCTATTGCTATCGATCTTGCTTGACCAGTTAATTTCGATAGAAAAAACTGAGTATTTCTAACAGATAAACTTTATTTAAATTACTTTTTAAATATCTTAATATTTATCAACTAAGTTTAAAAATCTTGGGATTGAGTTCAGAATTAACAGCAATCGCTTTGTAAAGGTTAGTTGATATTTCTTGTCAAACTGCTGGTGAAGTTAGAAACTAAGAATACAACACACGCAATTATTTTATGACTGCTATTTCTAACCTTGAATTCAAACGGCCAATTTGGCAAACCGCGATCATATTGACTTTGGGCTTTTGGCTCAGTGCTAGTCTAGTTTTAGACTGGGTAATTATGCCTAGCCTTTATATTTCTGGGATGATGAGCCAAGCTGGTTTTACGACAGCAGGCTATACGATTTTTTGGAACTTCAATCGGATGGAATTATTATCTGCTGCTGTAGTATTGACTGGGGCACTAGTTTTGGGCAAAACCCGATATCACTGGCGTATTGGCAGTATTGTTTTATCTGGGCTGCTGCTAACTATAGCTGTGCTTGACACCTATTTCTTAACTCCGCAAATGTGCGCTATAGGAGTTCAACTCAACCTATTTGAAGCTGCCGCTGCTATTCCATCGACAATGAATTTACTACACGGCAGTTATTGGGTACTGGAAGTAGTTAAGCTGGTGGCTGGTGGCACACTTTTAAGCTGGTGCTGGCGGGAGCAATTTTAAGTAGATGGAGAAGTATAACGGTGAGAATGTCCATTTTTCAATCTCACGCGGAAGACGCAAATAATTTCTTTGCGTCTTTTTGCTACATATATCTTATGGGTTAATGAATGCGAACGCGGACAATTTTGTATTTTTATTTGTGACTTTTAAAACTTGAGATTTTTCGGGCAAATTGCTACCATAAAATGATTCATTCATTTATAAGTATAATTCAATAAGCAGACAAAATTATCTTTTACTGTACATTTTCAGGCTTTCAGGACATCTGAACAAATAAATACTGAAAGATTATATTAATTAGTTTTCATATTTCCTTTACTGATTTATCATGAAGTTTATATATTTCTGCTAACTTTTTTTGAAAATTATAGTAACCTGAATTTTAGTGAGTACGTTACTTGTTATCTACCACCTAGCTGAAAATAGCTATTTTGCAGGTATGTACTAGCAATCAAGAATATCGCTGTAAGTTCTTGAAATTGTCACTCCAAGTTGTGCAGGGTGACTATTTAGCCCCACACAATATTAGAACCCGTTTCTAGTACTTATGAAGAGATTCCCTTGTGCTGAACTGGTCGCCTGTGCATCTCACCACACACCATCATGGCAACAATTATCAGCTAAATCATCCTTGATCGAAAATTATCATTCTTGTTGTGCAAGTGATAATTTTGCCCAATCCCAACACTAAGAGTTGCTCTACAATCACAAACCTAAGTAAGATATTGAACTTTTTGAATGCTTAGTTTTTAATAATACTTTTTCTCTTGATGAAGTTTCCCTCAAGAATAAACTTCTAACAAAAGTACCCGACGACTTTCGTCACGGCTACAAAAACATAGTTCGTCAGCACGGACTAAAAGCCTTGATGGAGAGCCATTTCCGTCTACGTTACAGTAGATTTTGGTCGCTCCAGACTTTACCATTAGGGGCAAAAAAACTTTTGCAAGAGAACTAAAGTATCTACAATTTTAAGCTGCAAAATACGGAGAACAATGATGCTTTTGTGACTGATGGGCGAGAGCCAATGGTCTGTGCGTGGCACTTGAGTTACTGTTAGATTGGCTAGATTAGCGAAAGATACAGAAAACCAATCTAATTTTTGAAATACTATATCCTGGCAACTAGTCGGGCAATTTTGCTATTGGACAAAAGCATGAATTGGTTTAGTTGTAACTTGTGCATTATAGCTTAACAGAGATTGGTGAATTAAGAGTTGGGGGGTGTGGAATCTCTGTACTAACTCAAATGTGACCGCTATATTTATCTGACAGTACTTCCAACAAAGTCGCGGTGAATTCCGAAAAGGTAATTCACTAATTTTGCCTGCAAATGTTAATTTTATTCCAGAGCCATCCCAATGAAGACACTTCCGATTAGTAGATACAGATTTTTCCAAAAGCTCCAGCCCCTATCTCTTTTGAAAAAAATAACTGGTAAGTCGGTTACTGGTTGTTTACAGGTGTTTAGCACGTCAGGCTCTTGGTCAATATATATGGACGAGGGTAAACTAATTTATGCCTGCTACTCAGAGAAAATGTTTGAGCCGCTTTACAGGAATTTGCAACGCTTGAGTCAGCAAATTTCTACTCTCCCTGGCGGAATCAAAGAACAGTTGCGGGCGATATTTGAAACTGGTATTGAAAATCAGGCAATACCAAACCCAGATTATCTGGCTATTTGCTGGTTAGTCAATCAGAAATATATCAGTCCCTCTCAAGCGGCGATACTGATAGAGCAATTGGCGCTAGAAGTTCTGGAGTCATTTCTGAACTTAGAAGAAGGGAGTTATGAATTTATTCCTGAAAGCTTTCTGGATGACATGCCAAAGTTTTGTCATCTAAATCTCCGCTTACTAGTTGAACGATGTCAAACACCGCGAAGCGTTGGGGAAGCCTCTCGTAGAGAAGTGGCTTATCGTCAGACATCGCCAACTTCTCAATCGCACCCCTCACAATTGTTCCAAATAAATCAGCTACAACCTCAAGCCAAAACTACACCAAAGTTACCTAGAACAAACGGCTATAAACCAGCAGCCTACTCTATTAATACTAATGAACATAGGGATCAGCGAATCAGCCAACCGCCAGCTGGCAAAAAACTCTACACAATCTTCTGTATTGATGACAGCCCTACAGTACTGAATACTATTAAAAGTTATTTAGATGAGCAAACCTTTTCTGTTGTCGGAGTCACCGATCCTTTGAAAGCTTTAATGCAGATTATCCGTATAAAACCCGACATAATTTTATTGGATATTTCGATGCCTAATTTAGACGGATACGAACTCTGCTCTTTGCTGCGTAAACACTCACATTTTAAAAAAATACCTGTGATTATGGTGTCAGCAAAAGTAGGATTTCTAGATAGAGCTAAAGCTAAGATGGTCGGAGCATCAGGCTATTTAACCAAGCCTTTTACACAAGGAGATTTACTAAAAGTCATCTTTCAACATATTGTTTAATTTCCTAATATAAAAAATAACTCCACTTGACTAACATATTTTTTTGGAGATTTAAGGTTGAGTATTACCTGGATCGCTACCATTCTGGTTATAGAAGATTGCCTGAGTGAATTGAAATTAATTAGTCATTATCTCAGCGATCGGGGTTACAATATAATTAAGGCAAGTTGTGCCAAAGAAGCTCTAGAAATAATCTTAGAATCAAAGCCAGATGCGATTGTTACTGATGTAGTAATGCCGGGAATGAGTGGATTTGAATTGTGTCGCTTCATCAAAACAAATTCAGCTAATCAAAAAGTGCCTATTGTAATTTGCAGTAGCAAAAATCAGGCAATTCACCGCTTGTGGGCAAAAAAGCAAGGTGCTGACGCCTATATAACTAAGCCATATACGCCTGAGCAGCTACTGAGTGTCATTCAATCACTTGAGGCATAAACCTACAAATTAGTTTGTGGAGTATAAGGCAATACGCTTGGGTTAAGGATAGTTGTAGGTTGGGTTGAACATTCGTGTTACCCAACAAACCACGAAAAATGTTGGGTTTCGTTCCTCAACCCAACCTACGCAGGTTAAGATTTTTGGCTTTAACCCAAGCGTATTGGGATATAAGGCAATATTGTTCAGTTTGCCGCGATTGAGGGTAAACAGGTGATGATCATCGGCAAAATGGGAACGGGGAAAAGTACTTTGGCACAGTACTTGGCTTACACCATCGGCAGTGCGGTGAAAATCCATGAGTGTGAAGGCACTCCTACCGACTGGTCAGGCTTGGAAGCCATCGGCCGCAGTGAGGACTGGGTTTGACAATCCGCTCAAAGAGGAAAAACGGGCTGAAAATGACCTATAAATTTCTTAACCGAGCAGTATTGAGAAGTGAGCTTTTGGCTAGCGATCGCCAGTTGTTATTTTTTGGTCAGGTCAGGGAACTCTATTAATACGGTTCAGTAATTCGCGCAGCGTTGACCAGAGAAAGGCTTCCCGTAGGGTAATAACTGGCATTGGTTGTTGTGGGTTTATTTGAACTGGATTGTAAAAATATTTTGAGTTTTGAGGATCGGCTAATGGATAAATCAATTATTCAGTTGGTTGACGAATTACCGACTGACAATATCACTGTCAAAGTTTTAAAGGCTCTCGATTATGTAGTACCAGGTGAGTGGAGCAATTTGGTGGGGTTTGAGAATAATATTCGCAGCATTACTGGAGAAACCGATGCTAAGATAATTCAGAAAATCCGCGATCGCGCTGTTGTTCTATACGAAGATCCTCAACAAGGCTACCAGTTTGCAATCAAACTTTATCAAACAATTGATAAGGCAGACACAGCTATGGGAGCGGCAGCTTTAGCGAATAAAGTTAGTGAGAAAATCGGATTTCTATCTTTTTTAGGTAAAATTACTCCGAAAGCTGATGTAACTCAATCCATTGACTTAGTATTGAAAATCGCCGTCGAAATCATTGCCTTTTGCAAACTAAATGGCATTCCTCAACCTAATCCCCAAGAGTTTGCTAATTCCCTAGCTAACAACTATCAAAATGCATCCCTAATGCGGATGGTGGCTCTAGTTTGTCTAGACGGAATTTTACCCTTAGGCCCCAACTTTCTCAGCAAAATTCAGGAAATTATTAGTGGCACTGATGCTGGCGTAATAACTCAAAATCCTGTTTTCTTAGCCATTAATAACTTTCTCCCAGGCAGTAATCCCTCAGATAAAGTTGGTTTCATAACTCAGGGTTTTAACTCTGTGCAAGGCTGGATGAATAACTTAGTATCCAAAACAGGCATAACCCCGCAATCAATTTCTAGTCATTTGGGTAATTTTATCCAGATTGCTGATGATAATTTAGATTTTGTCGCAGCATTCCTAGATCAAACTACCAATTACTACGAACATACGGGAATTCAAAGTGTTGCTCGCAGCTTGATTTTGCAAGCCTATACTTTAGTAAAAGAGGAAATTAAACAAGAGGAGCAAAAACCTATTCAAGATGTTTCATCTGCTGTCAAGTCAGATAACAATCAGTATGAAATCAGCAAAACAGTAGAAATATGGGACAATGATGATCAGGATTGGTATCAGGGAACAATTGAGAAAATCCAAGATGACCAATTCTTTATTCAGGTTCTTCAGTACTTACTATGCCAAATTATTAGCTATGCCCGTAAAATAAGATTAAAAATTGTATTAAAAACTTACTAAAAGCATCGCAGCTATT
>NZ_JBALCY010000015.1:0-51962 GCF_036917655.1 Nostoc sp. | reverse complement strand
ATGGATTTAGAAGCTTTGAAAATTTTAGAGTCAGATGCTTATTAAATTGGCATTTTATTTATTAGTTTGGCATAACAAGTACTGAAGAGCCTTTATTCATTACCTTGATTACGCTTCATCTTATGACGAGTGGGTAGGGGAAGATGACATTCGGACTCGTGAGCTTCGCTCCTCTGATGACAATGGATATGCAGTGGGTCAAAAGGTAAAATGTTGGGATGATGACCAAGAGGCTTGGTATTCCGCAACGATTGAGCAAATCCAAGGTCAGCAATACTTTCTTCACTACATTGGTTATGACTCATCTTATGATGAGTGGGTTGATAGCAACGAAATTTCTTAACTACTGAATTAGCACGGGGCCGGCGAGAGCAATATCTCCGATGGGCTATGACGCTCTCTACGAGACGCTGCGCGATACAAATACTCGCTAACCCTTCTCTAAGAGACGCTGCGCGTAGCTTGCTTCTCCGTTCGCGGAGCGTCCCGTAGGGAAGGGGTACGCTATCGGTGTCGCGCCCTGTGCTAGGATATAGTACTTTTAAAAATTACGAATTACGAACTTGTATTGAGCGCAGCCGAAATATTACGAATTATTTTGACACTTGCGCTACGATATCCCCTATTGCCTTCATGCAATGTAGGTGAGGAGTAGTGCAGGTTAAACACCAACATGACAGAAAAATTTAATCCACAGGGCGCAGAGAATCTGGTTGCGATCGCTGATCGATTCGCCCAGTGGGGAAAGGTTACAGGCGTTAAAGCATTTGGAAGTGGTAATATAAATGATACCTTCTTAGTAACTCTAGATTCCTCAAAAGAACAATATTTTGTCCTGCAACGCATCAATACGCAGGTGTTTCGTCAGCCAGAACTGATTATGCAGAATATGTGTACCTTCACTGAACATGTTCGCAAACGGTTGCAGGATATACCCCCAAATCGTCGCTGGGAAGTGCCACGCGTGCTGTTGACCAAAAACGCTCAAGACCACTGGAGGGATGCAGATGGCTCCTTTTGGCGGGCAATCAGCTTTATTGAAGGCTCCCAGTCTTTTGATACGATGGGCGATCGCTCTCACGCGAAAGAAGTCGGTTATGCCTTGGGGATGTTCCACAATCTGATCAGCGATTTGCCACCAGAAAAACTTGCTGACACCCTTCAAGGGTTCCATATTACACCGCTTTATCTCCAGCATTACGAGGAAGTATTGGCGAAAACTAGTGTGCGTAAATCTGCTGAAGTTAATTATTGCTTACAGTTTGTTAGCGATCGCCAAACTTTTGCACATATCCTAGAAAATGCCAAAGCTGAAGGCAAGCTACCTCTGCGTCTGATGCACGGTGATCCAAAAATCAACAATGTCATGTTTGACACTGCTACCCAGCAAGCCGTCAGCGTCATCGACCTGGACACAGTTAAACCCGGTTTGGTACATTACGATATTGGTGATTGCCTGCGTTCGGGTTGCAATGCGGCTGGAGAAGAAACCGAGAATTGGGAAAGTATTTATTTCGATACTGATTTGTGTCAGGGAATCCTCAAAGGTTATCTCTCGGTGGCAAAGGCATTTCTTACTGAGAATGACTATGCCTATATTTACGATGCAGTTCGTCTTATCGCCTTTGAACTAGGACTGAGATTTTTTGCTGATTATTTAGCTGGGAATGTTTATTTCAAAGTCAAGCACTCAGAACATAACTTAGCAAGAGCTATCGTCCAGTTTAAGCTTACTGAAAGTATTGAATCTCAAGAAACGCAGATTCGTAACATTATCAAAGACATGAAATGAACGATCAGACATTTTCCTTGCAACCCTTTCCTTCTACAAAATCCCTGCCTAATTTAAAAATTGCAGGCAATATCGCCCGAAATGGTAATAAACTTGTCATCCGCTATATGCTTGAAGGCGATTTAAAAGAAATTGCGTTGGCAAAGCCTACCGGAGGTATCGCCATACTATCAAATGCACCATCACGCAAGCATGAACTGTGGGAAGACACATGTTTTGAGTTCTTTGTTGGCATCAAAGATTCTGCACGGTATTGGGAATTCAATCTTTCCCCTGCTGGACACTGGAATGTCTATCGCTTTGATGACTACCGTCAAGGAATGCAAGAGGAAACAGCTTTTACAATACTTCCGTTTCATGTTCAGAATCAAGCCGACGGTTTAGCACTTGCGTTAGATGTCGATTTGAATAAAATCGTCTCGGCAGAACAAGAAATTGAAGTTGGCATTACTACCGTTATTAAACATAGAGATGGTGAGGTGACTTATTGGGCGTTAACTCATCGAGGCGTAGAGGCTGACTTTCATCTGCAAGGCAGTTTTATAATTGAATTGTTAGACTTGACCTGGAAATAAAATTTATCCCAAATATGTCGGTGTTGCTGATTGATGGGATGAAGTTTGTCTTACGTAAAGGCACAAATAATTTACCTTTAATCTTAGTAAAAATCTCAATCCATTTCGCAAACATGCAACGCTAATATGCCTCTATACAATAGTCCTGTATCCCAGAATGTTAAATATTTATTCATTGATGGTGGTTGTTTAGATTCACTACTAGAAACACTTTCAAATGGTTTGTTTGGAAAAACACAGCTTGAGATAGATTACCTTCGTTTAGCAAGTGACTATCAAAAAGTGTTCTATTACGATTGTCTACCGGCTCAAAAGCAAGGAGAAAATGAAGTAGACTACCAAAATCGTATTAAGCCTAAAATTAAGTTATTCAATCACTTAAAATCACTGAATAGATTTCATGTATATGAGGGTACTGCTCGATTCCGAGATAAGCGAAGAGGGCAAGAGCAAAAGGAGGTTGACATTATGATTGCTGTAGACATGCTCACGCATTCTTTTCGGAAAAATATGGATGAAGCAACTTTGCTCACAAATGATTTAGATTTTAAGCCTCTGATTGATGCTCTGGTACAGAATGGAATGTATGTATCATTGTGGTATTCAAAAGGTAAAACAAATTATGAGCTAGTTGATGCTGCTGATTCTAGGCAGGTACTGACAATTCACACTGTTTGGGGATGGTTAACTGAGAATTTCCAAAAGCAGGTTACTTTACCTGTTTTGAGCCAATCGAGTTTTTCGCCTATTGATAATTCTTGGACACAAGTTAATAAGATAGAACAAGCAGCTTACGAAGTATTTATTTATGAGAAAGAAAAAAACTATGCTGCTGTATTACAAACAATAAATGGTGATTACAATTTATACCAACACAACAATTTAGACCAGTTAAAGTTTTATGTAGATCATATTTATAGCCCAGATATAATCCGAAAAGACATAATTTGAATGCGCTCGCCCAATATTTAGTAGAATGCAACATTTCCTCGTCTGTAATTGGGCGTTTTGGGAGTAGCTCGCGATCGCATTTATTTAGGGTATGAACTGGTTAGTGCATTACCGATAGCTAAGATCAGCTTTTAGCTACGTTTAACTCAATATTGGGACAATGCGATACTTCACTCAAGAAGCTATTAAATTGTTTTAAATTTGAATTACCGTCATAAATTTGTGTGTAGCGCTCGATCATCATACAAAACATATTAAAAGTTCATGCATTTTGGGATAAAGATGCAGAAGTTTGGGTAGCAACTAGTGAAAACGTGCCAGGATTGGTAACAGAACCTTCTACCATTGAGTCTCTTACGCAAAAGCTCAGAGAAATGATTCCAGAACTCCTTGTTCTGAATAGAATTGTGCCTGCGGTAGATCCACAGCAAAGAGTAAAGGCAATTTTAAGAATTATACCTGTTTTAAATCGCCGCTTGAATATTTTAAAAGTGCGATCGCACTAGCAGGCAGAAAAAATTAGTTAAATATCCTAACCACAGCGATATTTACACATCTACACATTCATGCTTATTGCTTCATCATCAATATATGAACAATAACGTTATTTGAAGACAAGAAATAAACTAATTTTCTTATTTCGTTTGATAGAGTTAATTCAAATTTAAGAGAGTAAAATCTAATATATACAGCGAAAAAGCAGATTATCAAATATTAGCTTTATACAAAAATTTTATGGCAATATTCTTATCTCAAGAAATTGTCTCTGATGAAGACAGAATGCTGCTGGTAGGAGTGCAGACAGAAGATGTATCTGTGCAACGACTTTGGGATACGGTTTCTCGGAGGGCTAAATGAATTCAAAATATAACTTTCAATACTTTCAAGGGAGTTCTCTTTCTGATCTGTTTGCTCAAGATATCACAGATGCATCTTATGGGTTTATCCTAAATTACCCTGCAACTGCCAGTTGGGCAGCTTATCCCAACCTGAAAAAATATTTTATTCAAGATGGCAGTAGTGAAGCCACCAAAACCTCCTTTGACAAGATTTGCCAAAAGGAACCTTGGAAAATTCTGGCTGTGTTAGGCGATCGCATTCCCGGAATTGTGATTATTCCGCCGCCAAAGTCGCTGCTTGAATACTGGCAAGAGCATTTCGGCTTCAGCTACTCCAATATTGAGATGATGGATCGCTTGACTTATCTGGATGATCTTAGCCACAGCGAAAGCTTTGACAAACTCATCACTCTATTTCCCTTTGATCACCTCAAAAGAGAAAAACACGCTATTGATTCAGACACCCATTACCGTTTACTCAGCAAAGTAACATTAGCCGAATTGGGGGTGCAATGTCCAAAATACAAAAGCTACAATCTGCACACCTGTAATTTGGAAGACATTCAGTTACCACAATTTCCCTACTTAATTAAAACATCCCACGGACTCTCAGGAGAAGGCACTTATATCATCAAAAGTCTCAGCGATCTCAACTACTGCCTTGAAGAAATCAGGAAATATCTCAATATTAAGTTGCTCGATAAAATTATTGTCTCGGAGTTCGTCAAGAATGAGGTGCAGAATTACTGCGTACAGTTCTATGTCAACAAGGCGGGAGAGATAACCCTTATCGGCACTACCAGGCAACTCGTCACTCCAGAAGGCAACTATTTAGGGGGACTTATTGACTACCGCAACACTGACATGAGCAAGTTCTTTGAAATGATTGCCGCCATTGGTCAGTATGCTCACAAACAGGGGTATTTCGGCGTGATCGGCTTCGATGTGCTGGAAAATCAAGACGGACAATTTTATGCGATCGATGCCAATTTCCGAGTCAATGGATCAACTCCGTTATGCTTGCAGCGCCATACCTTACTGGGACTGGGAAAGGAAGTAGCTAAATATTCTAGTAGCTACCGCATGGAAGGAACGTTGGATTCAATTTTAGTGACCTTAAAACCAGAACTAGATCGCAAGGACTTGATCATTCTGTCGGCTTTAGAGAAAGTCAAATACGGAAAAATATACACCGAAATTTATGCGATCGTTACTGGAGAAACTATCGAAGAAATGCAGCATATCGAGCAAAAATTACATAAAAAGGGATTACAATGGCTCCCTTAAACAGCACTAGTAGCCAATTCCCAATCCCTAATTTATTTTAAGAAGTAACACTTATGCAATTAAAGCCAATCAGTCAGCAAGTCGTTTCCGTCGTTGGAGCCTCCAGCGGGATCGGACGGATCACAGCTCTTGAGTTTGCTAGACGCGGGGCAAAAGTGGTAGTCTCGGCTCGCAGTGAATCGAAGCTAAAGTCTTTAGTGGAGGAGATTCGCAGCTTTGGTGGCGAGGCAACTTTTTACGTAGCTGATGTGGAAGTATTTGAGCAAGTTAAGGCGATCGCAGATAAAACTGTGGAAGTGTACGGGCGACTCGATACATGGGTACATGTCTCTGCTATCGGCATCTTTGCCACTTTCGACAACACAACACCGGAAGAGTTTAAGCATGTCATTGATGTCGATCTCCTGGGACAGGTGTATGGTGCAATGGCGGCGCTACCCCATCTGAAGCGTGAGGGACGGGGGGCATTAATCCACGTCTCTTCAATGGAAGGTAGGCGATCGCTCCCCTACCAAAGTGCTTACTCGGCAGCCAAGCACGGGGTTGAGGGCTTTATCGAAGCTATGCGCGTTGAGTTGCAATATGAAAAATGGCCGATCAGCGTCACGAGTGTGAAGCCAGCGGTGATCAACACCCCTTTCTGGAACAATGGTCTGACGAAATTAGGCGTAAAACCTACCGGGATACCACCTTACTACGACCCTAAACTTGTAGCTGATGCTATTCTCTATGCAGCCGAACATCCAACTCGTGACTACTTGGTTGGGGATGTAGCGAAAATATTAGATGTGGTACAGCGCCTCTCACCATCATTAGTAGATTCACTGTTACTGCTCGTCGGCTTAGATTTACAGCGGACTTCTGAACCGAAGTCTGAAGATGCACCAAATAATTTTTACCAACCTGTTGCTGAAGACGAAAGAGTTAACGGGGATTATGGTAACTTAGTTGTACCTAGCGTTTCCGACTGGCTAGATAAAAATCCACTTCTTCTGTGGGGTGCGATCGCTGGTACATTAGCATTAGCGTTCCTAGCAGTTCAAGTATTCAAAAAGGAAGAATAAATAGACCTGCCCGAAAATTTGCAATCTAGTTTTTACAAGGATTTGAGAGAAATCCTTGTAGACTTTTTGGCAACGTAGTGATGAGGTTTTGAGATGGTTCCTAATAGTTTAGGGCAGAAAAATATATAACTATCTAAATGTCATATAGCGGTTCTCGGCCCTTGTGAGGTACAAGAACCCCACCCCCAACCCCCTCATCGCTTGCGGGGAGGGGGCTATGATGTACCTTATGTGATTAGGAAACGCTATAGCAGAAATATTGTAGAGCAGTAACTGATTGAGGTAGTCCCTGCCTTAGAAGCAGTCAATTGGTTACTAGAGGGCTTCCTGACTTAGTTTAACTTGATTGTTAGATGTATTTTTATTCCTAAGACCTCTTGCAAAAGTCCCTAACACCCCACCCCCAACCCCTCCCCGCAAGCGGCTACGGTGTACACACAAGTATGACCAGCATAGATTTCAACTCTTCTAGTAGTTTCATTCGTAGGGTGCGTTATGGACACGTCGAAATAACAAATGCGTTCGCCGAAATAACTAGGACTTACGCAAAATATCTCTCAAACTCTGATTTCTCTGTCTCCTCTGCGCCTCTGCGGTTCGTTATTCCGTAACTCGTGCGTAAGTCCTAATAACAAATGAGTTCGCCGAAATAACAAATGAGTTCGCCGAAATAACAAATGAGTTCGCCAAAATAACAAATGAGTTCGCCGAAATAACAAATGCGTACGCCGAAATAACAAATGAGTTCGCCAAAATAACAAATGCGTACGCCAAAATAACAAATGCGTTGGCGTAGACCACCGCAGGCATCACCATGATTGCAACAATTTAGCTTTGTCACGCCAGTGTAACGCACCGCAAATCTTTACTGGATGAAGTTTTTCCGACTTGTGTGTACACCGTTGCCGCTTGCGAGGAGGGGAGACAAAGCGTAGCTTTGGCGGAGTGGGGTTCTTATTTTTGATTTATGCAAGAGGTCTCTAGAGTTTCCTTTAGCAGAGCATCTGGCTAATCATGCGAAACTGTTATGTATGACGATTCTTATTCGTACCCCATATCTAGTTCTTGAGCTTGAGCAGTAAGCTCATCAAGAGCTTGCATTCGTAAAGTATCAATTTGATTTTTGTAACTGAGTAGATCCTGATAACGCACGCGTCGTCGTGTTCGCAATGTACGAAATGAGCGAAACCAACTTTTACAGCAAGTATCCTAGCAAAAGTCCTGCAACCCCAGTTGCAGGACTTTTGGTGAAAGAAAAATCAATTTTTATCTTCTAATCCAGCAATAGATCAGTAAAAAGTCACTTTTCGCTAGCTTTTGGCATCGGTGCAGGTACTGTAATGTGGTGATGTGCGCTCAGGCGATCGCTACGTTTAAAACTGTGATGATTTTATGCCAAGTTGTACTTAGTGACACAATTCAGCTTTCACATGGTCTGCCAGTCGAATTGCCAAGGCAACAATGGTGAGCGTAGGATTAGCATAGCCTCCTGTAGGGAAAACAGAGCTACCTGCCATGAATAAATTAGAGATGCCGTGAACTTGACAATTTGCATCTACTACTCCCTGTTTTGGATCATGATGCATACGCGTTGTTCCCATATTGTGATGGGTACTCAGCGAAGCGACTGGACGATCTCCATCCAATTCAATCTGCAACTCACCCAGGCCTGCACTAGCAAACTCTTCTGCAAATACTAGCTGCGATCGCTTCACACTGCAAATATCTATTTCGCTCCAATGATTAGTTAATTTTGCTTGAGGACAACCAAGTTTATCTAGTTGATTACTGAGTGTCACCCGATTATCTGGATTCGGGGTTTGTTCAGTTTGGCTGAGAACTTCAAACTTTGTATATTTCTGTTCATTCCCTTCATGGTCAGACCATCCTCCATGACTCAAATCAGGAAACAAATATTCTTTTTTGACATTATACTTATACCAATCAGCTACTAAATCATCAATATTAGTAACTACATTTTGCAAATGTTGAAAAACATTCTTGGGTAACTGCCCTTGTCGAACTGAAGAGTACAAAATTTTCGCAGAAGCCTTTGCTGGCGATCTAAACCTTTCATCTCTGGGATATAACAACGCGGTCATATTTAGTAATTTTTCGCGGCGCATAACTTGTTCCGTCAGGGCAAATTTTCCCATAACTGTGACATTATTAACGCGGCGTAAGTCATACAAAGCCATCGAATTAAAAATTTTGCGATTTTGCGGAACAAGCATACCACAACGGATAAAGGGATGATCCATAAAGAACCTACCCACTAAATCCTGTTCATTGCCTAATCCATTCTTTTTAATTCGGTTTGATAGCAGTAATAAACGTGCGTTCTCAATACCACCAGCGGCTAAAATAAATACTTTTGCAGTCACCCAAAATTTATTACCAGATAAACAAGCTACTTGTACGCGTTTCACTGTCTGGGCTGTTTCGTCTGCCTCAATTTCTACCACGTTGGCGTTAAGGAATGTGGTGATATTAGGAGATTGATTAATTTGGTGGCGATATTCATTGGTAAAAATATCGCGTGGGCCAAACTGAAACATACTGGTAGAAACTCGGTCACTTGTAAAATGTGTCCGAGGAGATTGAGCATTTTCCCAAGCCTCAGCTTCATAAGCAAAAGAACCGAGTTTACAGACTGCTTGGGCACGCTCATAAAATGGATTCAGGTGAGATTTACTAAAAGGCCAGCCACTGTATGGCACCCAATCTCGTTTTTCAAAATCTATTTCGTCTAATGGTACATGCCTCAGACCAAGTTGATTTTTATTGATTTCAATATTCCAGACATTAGCCAGTCCACCAAATTGACGATGACGCATATCTTGCAGTGGTGGAAATGGATCTCCAACAGTTTCACCTTCACCAATAGATGCAGTCTCTTGATTAAATTCAATGTCACCACTTTCTAGTAAGCAAACTCGAAAGTCTTGCCCAATTAATTCTCGTGCGAGTGTAATTCCTGCTGGGCCAGCACCAACTATACAAACTTGGGTACTGATAACTTCATCTATTGGTAATTTACGGCTATCAATCAACATTAATTTAATTCCTTTTAATCTGATTTATTATTCTTAACCACAGATACGCATAGATAATTAATCAATGTAAATCTGTGGTTTCATTTTCATAAAATGTAATCCGCTTGGGTTGGTGATATTTTGCTCTGGAAGATCCCCCCAACCCCCCTTTTTAAGGGGGGCTTAATAAGGAAGGTTAGGGAGGATCAAGCCTTAACGCAAGCGTATTGTCATAAAATTGACTTTTGCAAGAAGTTTACCGTTTCATTCAGCCTATGAAACGCTCGGTATCGCAGAACGAATTGCATTAATAAAATTTTGGGCATAATTCTGCGTTGAAAAATCGAGGGCACGTTGCCTGGCAGCTATTCCCGCACTTCGGGCAAATTCTTGCTCGTCAAGATAGCGGAGAATTGCGATCGCTAATTTATCTGCATCGCCGTAAGGTGTTAATAGTCCATTCATGCCATCGGTAATAATCTCCGTCGGGCCGCCTGCATTACCAGCAATCACAGGTTTACCCAGCGCCATTGCCTCAATAATCACAATCCCAAACGGCTCTTTATCTGATGCATGGACAAATACATCCATTGCCTGCACCCACTCTGGAATGTTACGCTGTAGCCCAGCCATAATTACTTGCTCTTTTAAGCCCAAGGTTGCGATTTCGGCTTCTAAAAAGTCCTCATAATCCGGTTCCAAATCGTGTTTCCCGCCAACCACTACACAATGAGCATCGGGATACTTCTGTAAAATTTTGGGCATTGCTTGCACCAATACATGCATTCCTTTCCATCGTTGCAATCGTCCAACAATTCCAATCAACGGCCCGTGTAAAGGTAAGTTCAACTTTCGCCGTGCTTCTTGAGGAGAAGGTAAAGCATCAGGCTCAAATCGGTCTAGTGCGACACCAGGATAAACCAAAGGTGTTGGTCTGTGGGGCCAAATCTCTGCCTGTGCTTGCTTACCATCTTGCGAGAGGGTGATAATTGCCTGGGCTGGTATTAAAGTTGCGATTCGCACCAACCAAGTCTGATCGCTAGGTACTTCTAGTTGATACCACACAGCAGGCAAGCCCGCCAGCATCGCCGCCAAACCTCCAGATATATGCGTGATCCACATCCAATTAACAATTATATCTGCACGTTCGCGGCGGGCGATCGCAGCTATCCGAAAAACAGCGCCAATAAAACGGTGGATTTGGCGTAAACGTCCACTTTCCACAACTCGCGCATCAATACCAAGGGACTTTACTTGTTCGACCATCGGGCCGTCTTCTAAAAATATCACCAACCACTCAACACCAGCATTACGTCCCTGCTGCACCAAATCCCAAAGCATCATTTCACCGCCGCCTCGTTGCTCGGCCAGTGGCATTACAATAATTACTTTCATAATTTATATCAGTCCTATTTAAGTTGTAAGATTTGTCAGATCCTCGACTTTTTAGAGAAGTCCGGGATCTTGGGATTGCTATAGTACTTATGTCCTGCCATAGCCATAGCTAAAAATCCCCAAAGAATCATCCCTGCCACACTTAACATCCCACTACCAATAACTAACTGTGCAGCGGAACTGATACCAATGGCGCGGGCAGCACTGACAAAACTATCAAAACGACCTTCACCATAGCTGCTAACACTAATAATCAACAAGATTAATCCACCCATATAAAAGATGGCTCCAAACCAACCAAGGGTGAAAAACATATCTAAAATGCCACTATCAATCACCACTACTTCAATTTGACCAGTTTTTTCATTGACTTTCCAAATATTTCCTAAGCCGTTACCTAGACCATTAGAAAGAGCTAGACCAAGGTTTTTGTCATAAGTTCCCGATCTATCTTTAAAGCTGCCATCGTCTTGAAGATTAGAAAAAGTTTCCAACCGGGCTGCTAAAACCCCAGAAATTGGCTGAATGGTTGTCAATGGCACAACACAAATTGCCATCACTACTATTATGATAATTAAGCGCATTTGAATCTGCGCCTTGACTGAACCCATAATCATAATTATTCCAAATAACCAGCCTCCCCAATTAGTACGCGCTTGTGTCAACAGAAAGGATAAGTAACCAACAGCTGAAGCCGGAAAAATTAAATTTCCCGAACTGGTAAATAACAACAGTAAACCAGCTTGCATGACGGAACCAAAGGGGCCGACTGAGTGCAATGTACTCCAGACCCGCATCCCAAAAGGTACAGGATTTCCAGCACTCATGAATAGTTTTGATTGGATCAGCCAATACCTGTCCCACTCAGGAGCCACCACGAATTGATATACGCCATAAGTTCCTAAAATCAACACACACCAGAGGAATGTTCGCTGAATGTTCTGGCGATAGCTGGGATAATCTCGCCAGTTTATAAATAAGTGAAAAGCGAAGATGATCGGACTGAGCCAATCCATCAATCCGCGTGCTACAGGGATAGGTGGATTGTAAATCAGACCGATTAGAAAGCCATAGAACACTCCGATAAAAGCCAAAACAAACGGCAAGCCCCCTTGGCGAGAGGCGCGGGGAAAGTGGCGGAAGAATGTTGCAATGGTTACAAACACCACTAAGTAGGGTGCTATGAGCATTTGACGGGTAGCGTCCCAGCCCACCCGATAGTCAACTAGGCGAGTAGCTAAGGGTGTGAGAAACCAGATCCACCAGGTAAAGCTGATGTAGAGAATGGGATGCCGCAAGTATAAAAACACGGCTACTGCTAAAGCTGTCACCGGGTAAATTAGGCGTAATGCGGCAGTAGCACCAGCAAAATAGCAAACTACAGTTAGTAATATAAAGCCTGCGATCGCCATCCAACCCTGTAGCGATCGCTCTTCAGGAGAATAGTTTTCTTGTAAAAAACTATTGAAAAGTATCTGCTTAGAATTCATTCAATTTTAGATGTACATATAAATAAATCAACTCGTTCCCTGGCTCCAGCCTGGGAATGCAGTCATTTGAGGTTCTACCTCTTGTACTAGCTCTCTGGAAGCAGCACCACCCGTCTTAATTCCCAGATAGAAGCTGAGAACCAGAGCTAAGAAGAAATTGAATTCATTTTGAATTTTGAATTTTGAATTTTGAATTGTTTATATCCCTGCCAACGCCCACGCCAGGATGCAAGCAATTTTTTCCCAGCCAATTGCCCTTGGCTAGGCAAAAATCTTAGCCATTGTACCAAACCCAAACTATCGCATGTACCCACGAATACTGCCCATAACAAAAATACAATCCGGCGGATAAATGACAGATGCTCTAGTAAAACTAAAGTTTCATTATGGACTAAATTAATAAAGGCAATTTCATTAAAGTTGTTTCGCTGATCTTCATCAAAACGTTGTGCTGGATAGTGATCTACAGCAACGTTAGGATCATAAATTATCTTCCAACCAGCCCGCTTTAATGTCAGAGTGAATGCCATTTCAAAATGTACCTGCGCTCCTGTACCGCGCATCCGCTCGTCAAAGCGCAATTGTCCGATTGCTTGGGTACGAAAACTCATGTTCACGCCCTTGAGAATATCAACTTCGCGGGGTTCTCCCACTCCCAGATGATGGTTGCCAATAACTCGCCCAAACCATTGCAACTGTCCGACTACTAAACGGGATTCGTCTTCAAGTTGGCTGCCGTGGTATATCCAATCACGCCCTCCCAGACCGCCGAGGCGACTATCACACGTAAAGTAAGCGGCAATCCGCTCTAACCAATCCGGGTGGGGTGCGGCATCATCATCAGTAATGGAAACAATATCGCCCTCCACTGCTGCTAGTCCGGCGTTGAGAGCTGCGACTACCCCCGGTTGTGTCACTTTCACGGTATGCAGTGGCAGATTGAGGGCGTTTAATTGCGCCAGAAATTGCCAAGTTTCTGCATCCGTATCGCGGACAACCACTATCACCTGATCGACTGGTTTAGTTTGCTCCTGTAGCGCCAAAAGGCAGCGTGAGAGGTCTTGTGGACGGCGATAAGTCGGTATCAGAACGGTGTTCCGCATTCTTGCTTAACTCCTCGAATAGATCCACATAAGTTTGTGCCATAGTAGTCCAGCTATGTTGTTCTGCTACAAAGCGAGCTGCTTTGCCCATTTGCTGTATGAGGGTGCGACTGCTCACCAAGGACATCAACGCCATAGCCAAAGCATTGATATCATCTGAGTCGGGTAAGACGATGCCACATTCTGGTGTCACCAACTCTGCACCTCCGGTAGCTGCGGCAGTAATTACTGGTAGTCCTGAAGAAAGTGCTTCTAACAATACGAGGCTACAAGCTTCATATCGGGAAGGAAAAATAAATAAATCTACTGACCGCATAATTTCGGGGATATCACGGCGATATCCGACAAAATGCACGCGATCGCTTAACCCCAAAGAGGCGGCTAATTGGGGGAAAGGACTACCTTCGATATGACCCACCACCGCCAGATGTAAATTGGGAACTTTCGCCAAAGCGTACAATACCGTATCTAAGTTCTTTCTGGGTGTGCGGATATCTCCAGCGAACAGTGCTAGGGTAACGTTCTCCGGTAAACCTAATTTTTGGCGGTCGCTTTCACCAGGGGTAAACTCTTCTAAGTCTACGCCATTGACAATTACGCGAATGTGAGAACGCGGTACACCAATATTGACTAATTCCTGAGCTACCTTTTCGGATACAGCTACGACAACCTGCGCTTTTTGGAAAGCCTGTTTTTCCCAACGCGCATTAAAAGCCGTAAACAACCACTGGTAGAAACCATACAAATCTCGGCGGTTGCGGGAAATATGAACAGGCGATCGCAACCATGAACTGTGGACAAAATGTACAGCATTCACATCAGCCGCAGCCATATTAATTGCTCCATTGACTTTAACTAAATCAATTTCAGAGCGATGTTGACGCAACCAATCTGCACTTTTTTGGGCAAATATAAAATTACGTACAAATTCAGTGGGATAGCCTTTGACTGGAATTTTAATCCAATTAACTTGGCTATTGTCTTCTAGTTCTGGTGCAACTTCACTAGCTAATAATGTCAAGTGATGACCACGACGAATTGCTTCTTGAGCAACTTCATAGTTTACTCGCCCCTGACCATCACCTTTTTTAATTTTATGAGTAACAATACAAAGTTTCATCCACTATCTTCCTTAATGATAAAATATCATACATAGGCGCAGATAAAGAGGTTAAAAATAATCTTCTTTTCTTCCCTTTGCGCTCTTTGCATCCTTTGTGGTTCGTTATAAAAAATCAATTCCACAACTCAGATAGGATTGCTCTCTTAATTCGATATTTTCATTAATTTACTTGTTAAAAATCGGGGAGTAAAACTAAGAGTCAGTGCTATCATAGTTCGCACATTAAATTTTTGTTTGTTCAGCACCTGCCAAAAATAAGGACGTGCTGCTGCTATCTGTTCACTTCGTAGCAAACCAATTCCCAAAGTGGTATTAGCTTCTAACCATTTTTGTTGAAAGTACGTCCTAAATTGCTGTAGACGAGTATCTTCCATAAAGACTTTATAACAAAATATTTCGCTTTTAGCTTTGCGGATTTTTGCCTGCACATCTCGACTACCACTGAGCATGGTATCAGTTTGCTCATGGGCGCGATATCGCGTCAGTCTTTCTGGATAATAGTAAGCACCACGACCAGATATACAGCAGAGATAAGTTAAATATAAATCCCACATCCCCCCAACTTCTGAGGGAATACTATCCCAATCCACAAAATTATTACGAATCACACAAGCTGCCGCAGTAGGTATACTTTTATCTATTAACCCAATTTTATAGAAAGGTTGATGAATTCCTTGTGTTAGTTGATCTCGCTTGTAACCGCGTGTATTTTCTTCAGTTCCAACATCATTAATTATGCCATGTGCATCTATGATATATTGGTCACAAAAAGCGATAATTAAATCAGAATTTGCTTCTAATGGTGGTACAAGCTTTGCTAAAAAGTCTTCATTCCAGATATCATCGTCATGGAGACTAGCAACATATTTACCTTGCGCCATTTTGAAGCCATGCTGCTGATTAGCTAACATCCCTACATTTTGCTGATGCCGCCAAAACCTGATGCGTGAATCACCAAAAGATGCGACAATTGCTTGGGGATTTTCTGAACTAGAATTATCACAAATAATAATTTCAATATGTTGATAAGTCTGTTTAATAGCACTAGCGATCGCTTGCTTGAGATACTCTGGTCGATTATATGTGGGGATAATAACGCTGACTAAAGGTTGTTGGTATTCTTGATGCGATGACATATTTTTCTCCCTTGATATTTCATAGATAAAAGATGCACTATTTGATGTTTTGACCAAACTAAGCTTATTTAGCTTGAGGGATACTATATAATTTTTTAGCTCTAGAAGGAAAATCTGCTATTGTTTTTGCATAAATTGTCCGCAGATTTTTTAGATGAGCATCCATTGTAAATTCCTTCATCAATAAAGCATGACCTTGTTCGCCCATGTATCGGCTTTTTTGATGATCTATATACAACTCATTAATGGCATCAGCCAGCTTTTTGATATTATTGCCTGGAACAAGAATACCCGTTTCTCCATCTCGTAAATGTTCTGGAATACCTCCGACTGCACTACCAATTACAGGTCGATAACGAGCATAGGCTTCCAGAGTTACAAGACCGGCAGGTTCAGGCCAGACACTGGGAAAGATGACTGCAAAACACTGTTGATAAAGTTTATTTATTTTATCGCGATCGCACCAACCATGCCAAGTGATCCGATTAGTTAATCCGAGTGTGTTTGCTAACTTTTCTAAGCGGGGTCGTTCCCAGCCATCACCTGCGATATCAAGTTGAATTTGCGGATCTGTATGTATTAAGGTTTTGAGTAACCATTCCAAACCTTTATCAGAAACAATTCGTCCCGCAAACAAAATTCTATGATTTTGGTGGACTTCTAAACTCAGGGGTGTAGTTACTGTTTGTGGTACAGAGATTCCACAGTGTAACGTTACAGTTTGCTCAGGGGGTACACCGTTTTGAATCAACTCTTGCTGCACGTATTCGCTATTAGCAACAAAAGTAATTTTTGCCTTTTTTAAGACATCTAAGAACTGATTAGTTTTTTGAAGTTCTTTAAGAGTTCTTAACGGTCTACGGCTACCACATTTATCTACTAATTTACCCCAGGTACATCCTAAGTAAGAAAAATTGCGATCGCAGATTGTCCGCTGCCCTGCTAAATATTTTGTGCCGCTAGGACAGTAGAATGAGTGATTATGAACGCTGAAGATGGTAGGACATTCGCCTGTAAGCTGCAATAGTAAATCTGGGCTGTGGATGTGCAGCAATTTGAATTGACTTTGGTCAACATTCTTGAGCGATTTTATCACGCGATCGCTAACATCATGTGGTCGATGTTCAAACAGAGAAGCTAAATAAGTCTCAACACCTCCGCCTTCACCTACCTCAAAATTTGAGCATTGATAAATCAGGTCTTTGTCAAATATTTTCTGGTACATATTTTATATTATTGTTCAGCATATAGCACTATTTTTAATAGTTATTAAAAACTTATTTTTAGAGACAATGAGCATTATAATACTATTTTTTTGCGATGCAATTTCACCAAACTACTGATACAGATATAGCAATCCGATTTGATTTCTGAAATTATTTGCGTAGGCTGGGAGTAGGGAGTAGGGAGTGGGGAGTAGGGAAGAAGCCTCTTTGAGTTGTACTGAGTTTTTTCAAAAATCAAATATGAGTCCTATATATAGGTACTGGTGTACGGCTGTAGGGATATACAGCCGATTTATATATTCCAAGTATTTTGGTAATTGGATATTATTTCTAATCTGATTGCCTTACTTCATACTGCATTTGATGATATTTCCAAAGTTTACCTTTGAGTTCCAAGAGTTCTTGATACTTACCTTGCTCTACTATTCGTCCTTTTTCTAGTACTACAACTTTATCAGCTTTAGAAATGGTAGAAAGACGGTGAGCGATCGCAACTACTGTTTTCCCAACAGATAGCTTTTCTAATGAATCTTGAATTAAGCGCTCAGATACAGAATCTAAGGCGCTAGTTGCCTCATCTAAAATCAAAATTTCTGGGTTCCGAAGTAAAGCCCGCGCTATAGCAATTCGCTGTCTTTGTCCTCCAGATAATCTAACACCCCGATCTCCTAATTGGGTATCAAAACCTTCAGGCATTTCCAAAATAAATTCTAGTGCATTCGCTAGTTTAGCAGCTTCTTTAATTTCATCATTAGTAGCTTCTGGAGTCCCGTAAGAAATATTCTGCCAAACATTAGTATTGAAGATAAAAGTATCCTGACTGACAACAGCTATTTTACGACGTAGGGAGTTAATTTCAAACTGCCGCACATCAACTTCATCCATATAAAGGTTTCCATCTGTAGCATTATAAAATCGGGGAATTAAATCAGCAAGGGTTGTTTTACCAGCACCAGATGCCCCAACTAATGCTGTCATTTTTCCCTTTTCAATAGTCAGGGTAATATTATGTAGCACTATATTTTCATCATCGTAGCCAAAATCCACAGAGACTAAATCTATTGACCTTTTTAAACCCTTAAACTCAACTTTTCCATTTTGAAAGTAATATTTATCATCACTTTTCAACAGATTTTTAATGTTGTCCGCTGAACCATGTAAAGTGCTGAGATATGCTCTCGTGCCATTAATATCTTGAACAAATGGTATGAAGCGAAATAGCACAAAGAAAAAGGTTAGTAAAGAAGCAACTTGTAGCGTTCCATTGGTAACAAGGCTAGTGAACGCCAAAATAATCATTCCGATCAATACCGTAGTCGCTACCCCTTCGGCAATTGGCTTAACAAGTGTCCAGGTAAATACAACTTTTGTTGTAGTACTTATTACCTTGTCGCTAGCTTTGTAGTAACGCTGACGCTCAAATTCTTGAGTCCCACAGGAGTGAACAGTGCGAATACCATTAATAAATTCTATGGCTGTTGATGTAAAATTAGCATTAGCAGTTGTCATACCAAAACTTGATTCTCTGACTCTAGCATTCAGATTAGACAATCCCACACCTAAAAGTGTAAATAGTAATGCTGATATCAGCGTCAGTTGCCATGATATCAAAAACATTGATATTAAGTAGACAAAAGTTGTTAGTCCTCTAGTTACTAAAAAAGCTCCGCCACTGAAACCCTGTCTGATCCTTTCGATTTCTGTGGTAATTGTGTTAATTAGTTCACCAGAACGAGTTTTGGCAAAGTAACTTAGCGATAAAGCTTGTAACTGCTCAAAAATTTGCTTACGTAAGCGATCGGCAAGATGTAGTTGAGATAATTCAGTGTAGACTTGGGAAAAGTAATTAAAGGTTGCACGTAACCAAGTACTCAATAAAATCAGCAAAGATACGCGGTACAGACGATTAATTGCCGATGTCTTAGCTCCCAAAATCCAGATATCAAACCAGTGTATTCCTGTCTGAACAGGTTGAGCGTTGGGACTAGTTAAGCTTTGCAAAAAGGAAAGTAAAAAACCAATACTCACACCTTCAAAAGTTGCCGCCAACACTGAGAATATCAGAGCTAAAGTTGCAATTTTGCGAAAGTGTTTAAATTCTCGCAATATCAAATAGTTGTCCTGCCAGAAGCTGCTAGCTTTGAGCAGACTACGGAGTTGTTGAGGAAGTTGGAAATGCATGAATTTTATCATAATAGTTTGGCAAGGTAGATAAACCGCTATAGATAAGACGCAACCAATTTTTGCTTTAGCCTCAGTGCGGCAGATGAAACCATCAGTTACCGCACAGATAAATTACAGTGTTTGGCTATCCAGATGTAACAGGTGAGACTGTGCCTCTACTTCCCATGAAGCCTTAATTTCTGGTAGTTTATTTAGCTGTACTGCATCTTCTAAAGTCCAACAACGAGATTTAGTCAAACTCATGTCACCCCGCAGCACATTCAATAACTGGGGCAGATTGTCGAGATTGTATTTACCCATCCAACGCCCTAGCGGTGTAATGTTGTGCGTGCGAAACCTAATCGCCCGAAAGAGTTTACCCCGTTCTCCAACCCGCCACTCACGGCAAAAAAGTGACCCTGGCGAGTAAACCTGCATTAATACAATCAATCCCAATATGACTGGACTTACTAATAGCAGCAACACTAAAGCAGCAATCCAATCAATTAGTCGCTGCAATTGTCTCAAGGGTTGGTTAGGCAGTTTATTGCCAGCGGGTATGCTTAGGAATATTGGTTTTTGAGCTTCTTCACATCCATCTGCCCAAAACCTGAGCAAAGTTTCACCCAATTTTGGATCTATGCTTACCAAACTTACAGGAGAATGTTGTAAGCATTCTACTAGCGATCGCTTACTATCTAATGAAGGCAGATATGGTTGTTTAACTCGTCCCAATGGCTTCACCAACAGTTTACCCCGTCGCCAATGGAGTGTGCAGTACCCACGATTATCTTGGTGTTGCTGGGTTACATCATATAAATTTTCTAGAGTTGGAATTATTGAAGTTGTCATATGTCTTTGGGATTATACAGAAGTGAATTGCTGAGGAGTTATCAAAGGCTATCAATGCCAAAGACCCAAATCCGCATCTTGTTGTAAGTCCAAAAAGTTGGAGATAATTGAGGGCAAAAATATGTTAGTACTATTTGCCACTCAGCCAAGCACATATCGTGCAGAATTCTGCTGGTGTAGAGATATACAAATTAGACAGAGACTAATCACATAGGTAGCAATCAACGCTACTATCAATATTCATGGGCAATCGGGATTTTCCGGTAACTACTGACAGTAGAAAAATGTAGAGGGAAATTACCCATGAATCTATATCTACGTTTAATTGCGCTGAGGTGTTTGTTGTGTCGATATTAACAAAACCAGTCCACTCTTGTCTTCTAGCCTTTTTTAAGGTGCTTTAATCTCTAGAATATAAGACTATGTAGAAATAGCGATCGCTCAAATAAATTCTTTATTTACTCTTTAAATAGCCAGTTATTTCTCTGACAACCCATGAAGATAGCATAAATATGCTGAAATTTTCCTGATAGCAATAAAATTAAATTTTGTTCATAAAAAAGCAGGGTAGGACAGCTGTGCTATCCTACCGAGTGTTGTATTTCAACTAATTAGATCCCCGACTTCTCTAAGAAGTCGGGGATCTATAGCATTTCCCAATCACATGAGGTACATCATAGTCCCCTCTCGAAGAGCGGGGAGGGGGTTGGGGGTGGGGTTCTTGTACCTCACAAGGGCCGAGAACGGCTATATCGTAGCCGTACTAGCTATTTTTCCACAGCTTGGCGTAGAGCTAATTGCTGTTGTTTGATATTGGGTACGTAATTAATGCTAGAGTTTGATACCCCGTTAGCTACAACCCCAATCAGATTTAACTTACTTAACATGGCTGTAGCTTGAGTAAGCTGACTTCGCGTTACAATACCAATGCTTGCCACCATGATCACACTACGACAAGATGATGCCGTAAGCATGGCATCCACCAAGCCGAGAACTGGGGGAGCATCTATCAGTACCAAATCATAGTTTTCCTCAAAAGCTGCCATCAATTGCATCATCCGAGGGGAACTCAACAGATTAGCTGGATCAGTAGGTTTGGGGCCAGCAGTCAAAATATCGATGTAGGCAGAACCTGAGTATTGAAGACTAATTTGGTTGGGTAGAGTTGCATCACTCGCCAGTAGAGTTGAAAGCCCCTGTTCATTAGGAAGATTCAGTTGTTCGTGCAGACTGGGATTACGTAAATTAGCATCAATTAGCAACACCTTTTTGTGTAAACGAGCAGCACTCATTGCCAAACCTAATGCCAAAGCTGATTTACCCTCATCGGCTAAAGCTGAGGTAATCATCAAAGATTTCAAGTTAGTAACAGTATTTAAAAGTTCAATGTTCTTGTAAATCAGATCCAGCGATTCCCAACGCGGTGGAGATTGCAATACCTGAATTGTCCAGGGGGCGAGAACTTCTGGCTTACCAAAAGGCAACTTGATCATTGATTCTCTGGGTTTGGCTGGCGGTAACTTGGGAGTTGTTCCCAACAACGGCATGGCCATTTGCTTTTCTAACTCAGCAGTGGTGTGAACTGCATCATCAGCCGATTCCCGAATAAAGGCAGCAATACCTCCTAACATAAACCCAACCACTCCACCTAACAGCAAGTTCTGCTGGAGATTGGGGCCTAATTGTGCGCCTTTTTGGGGATCTTCTACAACTTCCCAATTAAATCCACCCTTGGAAAGTTCTTGCCGCAATTGCTGTTCTGCTCTTAAAAGTTGCTCTAACCTTTCACGACTAAATTGCAACTGCGGTAGCATCCGATTGTAATAAGCTAACAGAGGTGGGAAGCGTTTAATTTCCAAACGCATCTCATTTTCTTTTTGGGCCAAAGTTTGATCGCGAGCAGTTAAAGAAACTATAGTTGTCTGCGTTTCTACTAACTGACCAGCAAGGCTAAGATCAATTTGGCCAAGTTGTCCTTTTTCAAGAAGAGAGTCTCCAGAAGTGAATCCACCAGTAGACTTTCCGCCTAAAGTTCTTCCTACTTCTTGTTGCAATAATTCCTTCTGACTCTGAAGCTGTTCTTTGAGCTTTTGCACACTCGGAGTCTGATCTGTAAAGCGTAAGCGTTCTTGTGCTAGTGCCAGCTCGGTTTTTTGGATTTCGTTTAGTAAGCCTTGATAGCGAGTAGACTGACTCAGACGAGAAGCAACTAGAGCATTCTGAGGAGAACGGTTGAGTTGTTCTTCCAAAGATTTTTGGCGTGCCAAAGCTTCCTCATACTGAGAACGAGTTGTCTGTCGTTCTTGGGCAATATTGTTCAAACCTGTTTCAATAGCTTTGGCTTGTGACTCTGGATCAATTAAGTTCTGATTTCTCCGAAACCTTTGTAAATTTGCCTCAGATGCGTTTACTTCTTCACTGGCTTTACTTAACTGTTCCCTGATAATTTGTAGACCTTTTTGTAAACGCGAATTCTGTTGTTCTTTGTTATATTCCACATAAACTTGTCGAATTGCACCCAGAACTTTTTGTGTCTTTTCTGGATCTCCAGCGGTGTATTCAACTTGAAATATTTTAGTAGCTACATTATCTTCTTTGCTCCTTAATTGAGTTAAGACCAAAGAAGCTTTAATTTCAGATGAAGTTATGTCGGGATAATCAGACTGAAGTTTCTCAACTGCTTTTTGAATAAGTCCTGAACTCTGCATCAAGTTAAGCTGAGTTGCAGTATCTATCACAACATTAGAGTCGGTAAACTGGTTATCTAACCCAGCACCTTCTGTCTTACCTTGATAGTTAGGTTCTACTAGCAGTTGCATCGAACTTTTATAAGTAGGTTTTGTTTTAAAAGTTACCATACCTGCAATAGCAATAGAACTAATTAATACTGCTAAGAACCAAGGAAATCTTCGCACAAATACGGCAAACAATTGTCCGTAACTTGGTTCAGTTTCAGAAGCTGGAGTTATCTGAGGATTTAGACTAGTTTGAACCACTTTTATTATCCTTGTCTTTTCTACGAAAGGCTATGCCAACAAGATTTACGCTAAGAGATTCTCCGAAGAATACCTATTTTTTTTCCGAACCACCTTTTCTGCGAGAGGCTGACGCCAACGCGCAGCGTCTCGTTAGAGAAGGACGCCAAGAAGGAGAGAGAAAAATAAATAGGTAATCTTATAGGGGGAAAAGATTAGGGAATCAAATGAATAATTGATGCACGCCACAAGCTTGGTTAATAATTTGCTCAACTTTACCAAAGAATGCATTCTCTGAAAAGTTTGCTACTGCATGATTACGGATGCGATCGTAATTCCAAGAAATACTCTTGGCTTCTAGTAATGCAACTTGTAAAGATTCAGGTGTTTGTCTTTTGAAAAAGACTCCTGTTTCACCTGGTATTTGAGTATCTAATACTCCACCGGCTCCATAGGCGATGACTGGTGTGCCGCTAGCATTAGCCTCTACTGGAACTAATCCGTAGTCTTCTAGGGCTGCGACAATAATAGACTTGGCTTTGGAAAACAAGTCTTTGCGGGTTCTATCACTTACGTGTCCCAAGAACTCAATATTTTGTAATGCTTTGGATTTTAACCGTGCTTGTTCTGGCCCATCACCTGATATTAATAACCGCCATCCCAGCCAATTGAAAGCTTCCACTATTATATCAAGACGCTTATAGCTGATCATCCGGGCTGAGGCCAGATAATATTCATCTTTTATATCTGAAAAAAGAAATTTACTAGTATCAATTGGATAGTTCACCATCATTGCCTTTTTGCCATAAATATTTTCAATCCGGCGGGCAACAACACTAGAATTAGCAATGTAAAGGTCAGGTTCCTGTGCATATTTCAGGTCTACCTTTCTCATTACTTGGAATACTTGTTCAATTAAAGGAGCAAAATATCTATAGTCTCCGTATTCTCTTAAGTATGTTGCTGTATCCCATAAGAAACGGGTGACATTATGGCAAAAGCAAATGTGGCGGGCATTGGGATTTTTTCGCACTGCTTTGGCGAAGCTGGTGCTACTACTAATAATTAAATCGTAGTCTTGCAAATCCAAGGCACGAAAGGCAGGAAAATATAGAGGAGCCATCGACCTGAAATATTTTGCTGCATAGGGAATCTTTTGCAAGAAGGTTGTATTAACTATGCGATCGCCTAGATCAATAGTTTTTTGTGGATCGTACAAAGATGTGAAAATATCTGCTTCAGGATAGCGCTTACAAAGCAGTTCAAACACACGCTCTGCCCCACCTCGCTGGGTTAAATAATCATGGACTAGAGCAATTTTCATGAATTTGACCTAAAGTTTCGATCAGGTTTATTTCAACGCTCCCCAGCAAGTTACTATCAACAACTTTAGTGTTCAGCAGTATAACTTCCTATCCTCTTCACGAAATTCTTGCTACAAATACGTTTTCACGAAATTCTTGCTACAAATACGTTGGTAGGGGCTTCGGAGATCCCCCCAACCCCCCTTTTTAAGGGGGACTTTTTCTGATCTTTACCCCTTTTTTAAGGGGGTCGCCGCAGGCGGAGGGATCTGATCCGAAACGTATTAGGGGCGTACAGCTGTACGCCCCTACAGCCAATTCATTTGTTGCAAATATTTTTGGAATCGATATTACCCAACTGCTACCAAGATTTTTTCTGAGGCGAAATAAGTGTTTTGCTCAGTTCTTAGTTGGTCGCAGAGTCTGCCTTCAGGTAATTCTACATCCTCGTATGTGAGGACTTGATCCTTAGTAATATCTCGTTTCAGGCGACATCCTTCGGCTAAACCAATTGGTAGGAGATTTTGCTGTTGGACGATGGGGGAATTTTCACATTGTCCGTAGGTCATGTAGTAGCCGATGCCATCCAGGGTTTCTCCTGCTTTCAGGTCAATTTTCGCGGTGGTGACAACATCTACTAGCGGGCCTGCGAGTGGAGACATAACGGCATCACCGAACAGGACAGCACGCGCTACGGACAAGGGAACTTCAAAATGACAGAGGTGATAAGGAGTATAGAAGCTGTAAAGAGGGCCTTCGCCTAATTTGTATAAGTTGAGATAGTGGCGTTGCTTGGGGTCGTCGTGAGTGGCAAATACATATACGCCTGGGCCTGGTTTTGCTCCAACTACATAATCGACAATGCCGCCCATTTCTTTGAGTTGTTCAACATCATATAAATGGGTCATTTCCTCGACATAACCGTTGAAGTCATATCCCAACATTCCCCGTTTGGCGACTTTCATGCCTGTGGCATTGGCTACGATCGCTTGCTCAAAGGAAATTTTGGTTCCGTCTGCGAAGCTAGCCACCATATGGGGCTTTTGACCCCAACGTTTAGCAAATCCTTCCTGGGTGGTGGGATTGCGATAGGGGTCTTGGAGTCCTTTAATGTTACCGCACAATAACGGAGTTAAACCAATGCTTTTTACAAAACGGTAGAGGTTCATTTGCACCCCTGGCTGATCGCCATCACAGGCGCTGAGAATGACACCTGCTTTGTCAGCATAGACTTTGAGGATGGGGCCAATAGTGCCGTCGAGTTCGGCATTCATCATAATCACATGTTTGCAATGGGCGATCGCTTCCATTACGATGTGAGCGCCAAATTCCACCGCACCTGTGACTTCGATTAGTGCGTCAATACCCTCAGCCCGACACAGTAACTTAGCGTCTTCTGTGACTGCATACTTACCGTTAGCGATCGCATCTTCTAATTCGCTGACAGTTGCAACAACTTGAATATCCTCAATTCCTGCTTCCGAATAAGCTTGTTTAGCTGCATCAATCTGACGATTGGAGATAGCAACTAACTCCATTCCTGGCACTGAATTGACAATTTGGTTGGCAATTCCTCGACCCATAAAACCAGCACCAATCATTCCCACTTTGATAGGATTTCCTGCTGCTGCACGGGCTTGTAAGGCGCGATCGATAATAATCATGAACTAAACTCCTTTTTGGAACTGTTGGTTGTGATACAAATTCTCTATAAACTTGCACTTAATAATTTGTTACCAATGATCCTTACTTTTCACGGGATTTAAAAAACCTCACTTCCATTCCTCTCCCCTTCTACGGGCTACGGTGTACACACAAGTCGAAAAAAGCTCGATTTCTCATTTCTCCTTGTTCTCTCGTTCCCATGCAAAGCTAGGAATGGTTGATTAGAGGCTGCTGCCTCCAGTCAGATATTGAGTCAGAGACTCAATGAATGCATTCCTCATGCAGAGCATGGGAACGAGTCAAGCCTAATCAAGCTAGGTTTTTAGGACTTGTGTGTACACCGTAGCTTCTACGGGAGAGGCTTTGAATTTTCCCCTTCCCTTGTAGGGTAGGGGGTTAGGTCTTTTCCGCATTACATGAAAAGTCAAAGAAATGATCACTTGCTAAATATTAAGTACATTTTCACGGTGAATTAGGATTAGTGATGGCTACTAACTGCTTGTTTGCTAGATGCTATAAAACCAGTCTGTTTTTTCTGGCTGTGATTTGCGATAATTTGCTCCACAGCATTTCTATAGGCTTGGGCAAACTTTTCTTTGGTATGATTTGCTCTAGCATATTCCCAAGCCTGACGAGACATAAGCTTTAGGTCTTCTACAGGCAAATTGGAAATGCTTCTAACTTTCGCCTTAATTTCTTCAAGGGAAAGATTATCGAAAATCACACCAAAATCATGAACATCTACACCAGATTCATAGCTTAAAATCGGAATTAATCCGGCTTGCAAGCTAGTTATTACTGCACCTGCCTGTCCCTCTGAAACGGAAGGATAAACAAGTCCTAAACAATTATTTGTAACCTTTAAAAAGTCAGGGCTGCTAACATCAATCCAACCATAGGTATGAATATTCGGTGTTTCGTATAGTTCTTTATAGAAAGCTTGCTCAAACTCTTTGTCATTACTTACCGGGCCACAAACTGTTAAATGGTATTCCGGCATTTGGGCAAAGGCATCTAAAACTAAGTCTAATCCTTTGAGAACTAAAGCACTACCACCAAACCATAGGAAACGCTTTCTTACCGCTTCAAAATCTTTCTCGTCGGGAGAGGGATAAACCAGTGACGAAGAAATGGGAATACGATACATTGGTTTGTTGGCATATTTGAATGTATCAACTGTGAAATTGTTGCCCAATACGGTAGCGTAATCGGCATATTCAATTCCCAAGTTGGGCGTCTCAAATCGCTGTGGACGTAAGGTAATACCTCTGCGCTGTTGGAGTTCTAGAAGTCTGTTGCATTCAGCTGCATTGCGAAACACCATATTAGCAATGTCAACATGGAAAATCTTGATGCAATCTTTATTCAGTTTTGGTGCAAGCGCTTCTAGACGATGACGAATATCAATAAAAAATGCGTAGTCTTTTTGAGGAACGAATTTATCATTGTGGAATTGGATGACATCAACATTATAGCCCAGGTCTAAAAAAGTTTGGGCGATTAGTAGACATTCCCAGTTCCAACTCTGGTCATTGGGGATAGGCTGACCTGGTTTTATGAGAAATGGTTCAATCCGATAAGAAAGAAGTACATTTCCTTTGGAAGGCTGTTTAGGCTTTAGGGAAACAACTTGTAAGCTCTTAGCGTAATTGATGCGAGCTTGGACTTTCTTGGAGACAAAAGAGATAGTATTACCGACACGAGATAGAATTGTATTTTGCATTTATTTCTACCCAAATTAATTATTTTACCCTCACATAAAGGCGCCGATAAAGAGCCTATAGCTATCTGGAAGTGCCGCCAACAGTCATCATTCTCAACAAAGGCCAACTTAAATCTTTATCGGATATTTCAGTCACATCTAGAGGCCAATCAATATTAAAGAATGAGTCGTCATAGCGTAAGCCTCTCTCATACCCTGGCGTGTAAAATTCACCCACTTGATATACGACTTCAGTCTCATCTGTGAGTGCTTGATAGCCATGAGCAAACATTTCTGGAACATACAAAGCGCGGCGGTTTTCTGGGGTTAGTTCTACACCAATGTGTGATAAAAAGCTGGGAGATTCAGGACGCATATCAATAATTACGTCATAAATAGCGCCTTTAGTACAGCGAATTAATTTTGTTTCTGCTGCTGGCAGAATTTGATAGTGCATTCCCCGGATAGTGCCTTTTTTGTAGTTAAAAGACAGGTTACATTGGGCAACTGTTGGCTTTAATCCATGTGCTTCAAATTCTTGAGCGCAGAAAGACCGAGCAAAAAAACCACGGTGGTCTGGCTTTTCTTCTAAATCAATAATAAATGCGTCTTTGAGTGCGGTTTCAGTGAAAATCATATGATTCCTTTGAGATGAATATTGAGCTATTTTCGGTGCTTTATGCTGTGGCTAACACACCCTACGAAAGGGTATTAAGTCGGAATTTTAACTGCATCTGATGCAGAACGTAACTCTGCTCTGGGATAAGTATCATCCCAGTATTGGGTGCAGAGGTCTGGTCGTTCGGGAGGGTTGGCGGTGTAACAAAAGAATAGCGCCGATCGGTCTTCTGTGCGGACTGTGCCGTGATGCAAAGTATTTTTCGTATCTACAAGAATGACTGTACCTGCTGGGCCTGGACAGGATTTCCAAGCTGATTTGGGGATGACTGGTTTTACTTCATCATCATCGATACCGATGTAGCCTGCTTTCCAAAGTTTGTAGTAAAGCTGAAAATAATTCCAACTAAATAAGGAAGTTAAAGAGCGGGGAATGTATTCAAAAGGCCCAGTTTTTTTTTCTACATCATTCAAGTAAATAAAGACTTTGATAATGCGACGGTCTTCTGCATCGCTATGCCATAGCAGCGTCCCAAACTGATGTTTACTCTTGAAATCTTTGCGTAAATGTACACCATGAAAAGCAATGGGAAGACCGATATAATTTTCGATGATGTTGAGCAGTCTTTTCTCTATCGCCCAGGCATAAAATTCTGGTAACGCTGTAACTGTGGAAATTTGGGGCAACCTTTCATCTAGATGTTCGTTGTTAGGATTTTCCATCTGAGACAATTGATGGTAAGCAGCTTTGAGCAGTTCGGAGCTAGAATTTAACGCTAAATCTGCCAGTGTTGTGACGCAAACGCCATCTTTTTTGAGAGCATTAAGGATGTGGCGATCGCTTCCTTCCAATGCTGGCAGATTTCTGCTATGCTTCAAACGGGCTACGTAGTATTCAAAGTCAGAAAACAGTGTAGATATTTTGCGTTTAATTGCACTAAACATGTTGTACATCCTTTCTAGTTTTGATGTATATTTATCAGTCAATTTAGTAGTTTATGGCTTATAGCTCCGTATTTCTTGAGTAGATATTTCAGTTGATTCTGCTAATCTGAACTCTTTAGAAACCATCACATCAAAAGCACACAAGCTGACTAAAGCCAAAAATGGAACTACTGTTTTAATGGCGGACATCGGCCATCTTCTTAAAGCACCCAAGAAAACTTTCAAGTTGACTTCTTTGCCGTTCTGCAAAAGCATCCGTCTACAAAACTGCTTAGAATATCCACTCTGCTCCAATTTCAAAATCACTTCGGGTATGTGTTTGTATTGCATTAACAGTGCAGATTTTGGTTCTTTCTGCCAATAACTCACACCAACAACACATTCTAAATAAGTCTCTTTAGTGACAATTACACTACCATTAGCAGCACAATACCCAGCTAAATATGCTAAAGATATCCAGTTATTCTCAGCATCTTGCCAATTTTGTAGAGCGCGTTTTACTAGGTCGGTGCGGTAGACTGTAGCAGTCAGAAAAATAACTGCGCCGACACTTTTTGAAAAACAATGCTCAAATATAGCTTTACCATCACCATCACCATCTTCACTATCTATATCAAACCAGCGATTACCAACAATTCTTGGTGGATGAACTGGTTCACCAGTAATTTGGTTCCGACCGGAAAAGTTAAGGAACAATAATGACAATTCTTCATGTTGCTTGAGTTTGCTAATCACATAAGCAATAGCTCTATCTTGAATTGGGTCATCATCACCAATTGTCCAGACATATTTTGTTGTTGTAGAATTTAGGCAATACATAATATTTTTGACTACGCCTAAATTTTTGAAGTTTTTATTTGATTTAAATGTGATATAGCTAAGTGTTGCTTGCCATTTCTTTATCACCTCCTGAGTATTATCTATTGAACAATTATCAGAAACTAAAATTTCACAGTCCTCTTCATAACCTTTGATAGCTTCAGCCAGCCATGCTAACTGTTTATCAAGTAACTCAGCACGATTATAAGTTGGTATGGCAATGGTCAGTAATTTATGCATGGGAATAAATAGTAATTAAATTGGTATATGAATGTTCATTGCCAAGAAGTAGTGTTAACAGTAACTTGGCAATGAACACAATAAATTACAGGCTAGTTCTTAGCTGCTTGGGTGGAAAAAGAATTGCCCAAGCTGATATACTTAACAAACGGAGGTAAGGAATAAATATCTTTATTGTCAAAAAAGGCCAACGTTTTAAAGCGCCTAATAAGATTTTCAAGTCAGTTTTTTGTTGGAAATTCTGCCAAATCATTTGCTGACAAAATTTCTGAGGATATCCTACTTTTAGTAGTTTTATATAAACTTCAGGAATGTAAGCATATCGCATTCTAAAGTTCCATGTCGGATCAAGATCCAAAAGACTAGCACCCATAGTACATTCTAAATAAGTCTCTTTAGTAACCATGACACTTCCATGAGCAGCACAAAACCCAGTCCAATATGCTTGAGATGCCCAATTACTAGTAGCAGATGGCCACTTTTGTAAAGCTTGCTGTACTATATTTGTACGATAAATTGCTGCTGATATAAACAGTACACCACCAAAATTTTCGTTTAAATAACCTTGGAATACAGCTTTACCATCAACTCTCGGTTCGTCGTTATCACTATTTAACCAGCGTTCTACAACAAGTTGACCTGTTCCTTTTTGGCGACCAGAGAAATTTAAAAACATTAGGGCTAAATCTGAATGTTTTTTTAGTGTTGTTAACACATAATCTAGGGTTCTCTCCTGAATTGGATCATCATCACCAATTGTCCAAACATATTTACTGGTTGGGGCTTTTAAGCAACAAGCAATATTACCCATTACGCCGATATTCTCGCTATTTTTATTCGACGTAAATGTGATGTTACTGAGAATTAACTGCCACTTTTTAATTACTTCTTGGGTATTATCTGTAGAACAGTTATCAGAAATAAAGATTTCACAGTCAGACTCAAACCCTTTAATAGCTTTAGCTAACCAAGTAAGTTGTTTATCTAGAAGCTGGGCACGATTGAATGTAGGAATAGCGATGGTAAGCAATTTATTCATATTTAACTCAAATTTGTAGTTAATAAGAATCAGGATTAACAGCAGATTAGTAATTAACAAGCTGCTTTCCAGTCTAAAATTCTGTGCTTTGGTGACAAAAACTTTCCAGGGGATACGCCTTTTAATTACTCTTTAAATATTGCTTATTATTAAAATAATTAAATTATTAGTAATTAGAGGCGTTTTTTTGCTTATGTTTAGTAATTACGACGCTATTAAAAGCCTATCCGGAACAGGAGATGGATAAATTTTGACTTCAGGAATTGGTACTACAAACTGTCCACCCCACTCGCCAATAAATGCCATTTGTTCCATAATTTCCTCCTTGAGATTCCAAGGTAAAATTAGGAGATAATCTGGTTTAGTTTCGCGGATTTTATCTGGTTCAAAGATGGGAATATGAGTTCCAGGTAGAAATAAGCCCTGCTTGTAGGGATTGCAATCTACTGTATAATCGATAAAATCTTTACCAATCCCACAGTAATTGAGCAATGTATTGCCTTTAGCTGGTGCGCCATAACCAGCGATTGATTTACCTTCTGCTTTAGCTGTCAAGAGAAAATTTAATAGCTTGTGCTTTGTTTCTTTGACTTTTTCAGCGAATGTAATGTAAGTCTCTATCCGATGCAGTCCAGCGGCAATTTCTTTTGCTTTTAGATGGTTAACTCGTTCATTAATGCTAGGATTATCAGCGTGGTCATGTTTGGCATAAATTCTTAGTGAACCGCCATGAGTTGATAATTCCTCTACGTCAAAAAGTTGCAAGTTGTGCGTTGCAAAGATATTTTCTATAGTTAGGAATGAAAAGTAAGAAAAATGCTCATGATAAATCGTATCAAACTGATTTTCTCGAATGAGTTGTAAAATGTGAGGAAACTCCATCGTCAAAATGCCATTGGGTTTGAGGATGAGTTTCATGCCAGCGATGAAATCGTTTAGATCCGGTACATGAGCTAAAACATTATTACCTATCAAAAGGTCAGCTAGTTTTCCTTGGCTCACGAGTTCTTTGGCAGTTTCAACTCCAAAAAACTTGTTGATACTAGGAATGCCTCTAGCTTCAGCAACCTTGGCGATATTTGCTGCTGGTTCTATTCCTAAAACTGGGATTCCCTTTTCTAAAAAATATTGCAGTAAGTAGCCGTCGTTGCTGGCAATTTCAATAATTTGATTATGATGATTAAAACAAAACTTTTCTACCATCATATCGGCGTAAGCCTTGGCATGTTTTAGCCAACTTACCGAGTAGGAAGAAAAGTAAGCATAGTCACTGAAAATATGATCTGGAGTTTCAAACTGTTCTAATTGAACTAAGAGAGTATCTTCAGAGACATAAGCGTGGAGAGGGTAAAATTTTTCGGCATTATTTAGCTGTTCTGCTGTCAGATACGCATTGGCTAAAGGTGACATTCCTAGATCAATAAAGGTTTGCTGTAGAGGTTGACCACTAAAACGACATTTTGCGCTCGCCATAAATTTTAACTCACTGATTGCAAATAATTTTATGGATGAAATAAGTCCGAATCAAATATTATTAATTTCGGAGATATTGATGTTTCTGTGCTGCTATTAGTGTGTAAATTTTAATTTAATAGGTTCGTAGTTTGCACTTTAGTGCTAAAGCACAAACTAGGAACCATTTCTCTGATTAAATTATTTATTTACACAGTAATAGCCAATAGCTACTTTTTATTCCAAAAGAAATCTTTGTCAATTTGCTCGGTACGAATTAGATACTCTAGCTGCTTTAAGCGGGTAAATCCTCTAAATAAGAAAGTATCTTCAGCCATATGTATTTGACTGAATAAATCAAATAGTTGCTGGGCACCAAGTTGGGCATTCCAATCACACTTAAATCCGGGGAGGATTGTATTGATTTTCTCGAAGGATACCCGATAGCTGCGGTTATCTGAGCCGTTGTCACCAAAGGACAATTTACAATCTGGAAAAATATCAGCAATAATTTCCGCGATTTCTTTGACGCGATAGTTGTTTGCTGTATCTCCCACGTTGAAGATTTGGTTATGTACAATGTCCCGTGGTGCTTCCAAGGCGCAGACTATTGCTTTGCAAATATCCAGTGCATGGACTAATGGACGCCAAGGTGTACCATCACTGGTCATTTTGATTTCTTTACTAGTCCATGCCAAGCCTGCTAAGTTGTTTAAAACAATATCAAAGCGCATCCTGGGAGAAGCACCAAAGGCTGTGGCATTCCGCATAAAAGTGGGAGAGAAGTCATCGTCAGCGAGTGGTCTGACATCTTTTTCTACGAGAGTTTTGCATTCTGCGTAGGCTGTTTGGGGATTAATTGGGGATTCTTCTGTGACATCACCTGCGGTAGCAACACCGTAGACACTGCACGAAGACATATATACAAAACGACGCACACCCATAGCCTTGGCCAGGCTAGCCAGACGAACTGAACCTATATGATTAATTTCGTAGGTAATATTGGGTGCCAATTGTCCGGCTGGGTCGTTGGAGAGTTCCGCCATGTGAACTATTGCTTCAACACCTTCCAAATCTTCAGGGGTGATGTTGCGGATATCTTTGTTAAGGGTTTTGGGTGTTACCCCATTGGCGTTGTACAGCCAACCAACTTTATAGAAACCGGTATCTAAACCGATAACTTCATGTCCCCGTTCAATTAACAGAGGCGGTAATAATGAACCTAGATAGCCTTCTGTGCCAGTTACTAATATTTTCATTGTGGTTAATACCTTTGTATTGATGAGTTAAATTCTTCGTTTGGTTGGAGCGCACAAATGTGCGCCCCAAGGGCGTGTCGCATCCAAAAGGGAACCGCTATATTTTTCGTTTGTATGCAATAACTCGACTCTCTTCTCTTAGGAGAGAGGCTTTGAACCTTACTCCCCAACGCTACAAGGGTTGGGGGTTAGGTCATTGGACTCAACCCAAAAGCGAAAAGCGCTATATATGACTCGGCTAACAGTCATTACGTAGTTACTAAAACCTTTTGCAGGCTTACTCATTGGGTAGCAGCACTCTATAGCGGTTCTTAATTGATGCACTACACTTTTTTCTTGTGGGATGGGCAATCTTTGTATTTCCGGGCGCTCATGTTGCCCACCCCATAAGATTCATCCCTTAATTCAGCAGCCCCGGAAGTAATAACTATGCTATCTATGCAGTTACTACATTATCTAAATGCGAGGGTTGGGGAATTTGAGTGACTAGCGCTTTGCCAATTTCTAAAGAAGATGTGGCAGCAGGAGAAGGAGCATTGCAAACATGAATGGAGTTTTGACCGGAAACAATCAAAAAGTCGTCTACAAGCTTGCCATCGTTCATTAAGGCTTGAGCGCGGACTCCTGCATGGGTGGGAACTAAGTCTTTTGCTTGGACTTCGGGAATTAGTTTTTGCAAACTTCTGGTGAAGGCTGCTTTACTAAAGGAACGAATGATTTCTTGGATGCCCTCATCAGCGTGTTTTGCTGCTAACTTCCAAAAACCGGGATAGGTGATGACCTCAACAAAATCTCGCAGGTCAAAGTCGGTTTTTTTGTAACCTTCGCGTTTGAGACTGAGAACCGCGTTTGGCCCTGCATGGACGCTACCATCAATCATCCGGGTAAAGTGGACACCCAAGAAGGGAAAATCTGGATTGGGAACTGGGTAGATTAGTGTCTTGACCAGATAGCGTTTTTCTGGTGTGAGTTCGTAGTATTCTCCCCGAAATGGGACAATTTTTGCTTGGGGTTCAACTTGACCTAATTTGGCAGTGCGATCGCTATGCAATCCAGTACAATTAATTACAAAGCGTGTTTCAAAGCTACCGTTGTTTGTTTCCAGTACCTGATTTTTACCACTTGGGGAGATTTTCAGAACTTTTGTATTGAGGTGTAAATCCCCACCCTGCTGTTGAATTAGCTGGGCATATTTCAAACAAACTTGCTTGTAATTAACAATACCAGTTGATAATACCCGAATTCCACCTACACATCTTACATGAGGCTCAATTTCCTTGACTTCTTCGGGGCTGATTCTCTGGACTCCTATGCCATTGTCTAAGCCGCGTTTGTAGAGATTTTCTAAGCGTGGTAGCTCTTGTTCTTCAGTTGCAACAATTACCTTACCACAAACTTCATGGTCAATTCCATGCTCTTGACAGAATTCTACCATTGAGCGAGAACCGTCACGACAAAATTTAGCTTTGAAACTCCCTGGCTTGTAGTAAATACCAGAATGAATCACCCCACTATTATTGCCGGTTTGGTGAAATGCCCATTGGCTCTCTTTTTCGAGTACTAAAATCCGGGCATTGGGATAGCGTTTTCCTAAAGCCAACGCTGTCGAGAGTCCAACTATTCCCCCACCTATAATTGCAAAATCATACATTAGTATTATTGTACTTGAAATTACAGTAAATCTATAAAATCGAAAAGTGAAAAGTTAAGAGTGTGGAGTTATAAGTTAGGAGTGAGGAGTTAAATGCAATTAATAACTCATAACTCCTAATTCATAACTCATAACTCTCTTTCTACCAAGCTTTCCAAGGAGCCTGACTATTATTCCATAGCCCCTCTAGATAGTTTTTATCACGTAAAGTGTCCATCGGTTGCCAAAAACCCTGATGTTTGAAAGCAGACAGCTGTTCCATATCAGCTAGCTTTTCTAATGGCTCTTGCTCCCACACCGTAGAGTCATCAGCAATCAAATTGATTACTTCTGGTTCTAGCACAAAATAACCGCCATTAATCCATGCTCCATCACCTTCAGGTTTCTCTCGAAAGTTGGTGATTTTAGTTTGCTCATATCCTAAGGAAATGGCTCCAAAACGTCCGGCTGGTTGAACGGCTGTGAGTGTTCCTAAGGTATTTTGTTGTTTATGAAAGTTAACTAGCTCTGTGATATTAATATCACTTACACCATCACCATAGGTGAAGCAAAAAGTTTCATTACCAAGATGTTCGCTGATTCGCTTTAAGCGTCCGCCTGTCATTGTATTATCACCCGTATTTACTAAAGTGACACGCCAGGGTTCAGCATAACCAGAATGCACGTTCATCTGGTTAAATCGCATGTCAAAGGTAACATCTGACATGTGTAAGAAGTAGTTAGCAAAATACTCTTTAATTATGTAACCTTTGTAACCACAACAAATGATGAAATCATTTATGCCGTGGGCAGAGTAAGTTTTCATTATGTGCCAGAGAATTGGCTTACCACCAATCTCAACCATCGGCTTGGGTCTGATACTAGTTTCTTCACTGAGGCGTGTACCAAGCCCTCCAGCCAAAATCACCGCTTTCATGCAATTACCTCGGAGATTTGTAGGGATATTATTATTTGACTTTATCGAGATGAAGAGGATGCACTTAGATAGAGAAAAATTTATTTCTATTTTGTTTTTCTCCGTCAACAATCTAACTGTAATTTTCGGCAAAATTATGAAGGAAATATAAATTAAAATCTTTTCTATATAAAAGCTCTATGAATATCTATAAACATGAGAATAAATTACTTAATTAAATAAAAGTATCAAGCATAAAATAACTAGGATTAGCGGTAGCTAACCCTAGTCAGGCCTGATTTTATCAATCAAAACCAATAATATGTCAGTAACAAAACTTACTTATCTTTAGAGGATGTTTTAAAAGTATTGGGCGAATATAATTCGCTACTACACAAAGCTTAGTCCACGGAGTTGGACTAATACAAATTCAAGGGCAAGTTTTCTCTGTGTAGCTGCGATTTCGAGTCGCCCACGCGAGTAATAAATTAGACTTTATAAACATCCTCTTAGTTAGTTTTTTCCGGATTACTTGAGCCTCCTTGGAATAAAGGATCACATTTGTTTTCTACGACTACACACATGTTACTGAGTGCTTGCTGATAATTATCCATATCATCTTGCTCAAGAAATATTTTGGCAGATGCCTGTATATCTTCGACAGCTTTCGTCTGGTTTTTGTTAGATTCACTACCACCATATTGTGCCAGCTCATAGCGAACCATACCTCGTTTGAGATATGCTTTTGCTAGTTTGGGGCTAATAGTTAATGCTTGGTTAAAGTCAGCGATCGCTTGGTTATATTCTTGCTGATAATTGCTGCTATATTGAGCAATTTGATAATAGACAACACCCCGCTGAAAGTAAGCTTCTGCTTTGGATACATTAAGTTTTATCGCTTGAGTAAAATCTGTGATCGCTCTTTTGTAAGCTTGTTGAGATTCACCGCTGTATTTAGCCATTTGGGCGCGGACAATCCCCCGTCTGATATAAGCTTCAATTTCATTATTATCCAGACCAATGGCCCGATTATAGTCGGTGATCGCTAGATTATATTCTGTATCAGGATCGTTGCTATATTCGGCGAGCATATAGCGGGCATTGCCCCGATTTACAAGAGCTTTGATTTGATTGGGCTTGATTTGGAGAGCTTGGCTATAATCTGCAACTGCTCCTTCGTAGTCTTTCAGGTTATAACGGGCATTGCCACGATTTACAATAGCTGTGGTATATGTAGGTTGTTGTTGAATTGCTTGGCTAAAGTTGACAATTGCTTTGTCATAGTCTCGGTCTTTGTAAGCACTATAACCTTGCTGATAGTAATCAGCGAAGCTAAGTTTGTTATTTGTCTGGCGAGACTGCAATGCTTGTTGGGTGTAAGCATTTTGAGAAACCAACGGCTGAGTAAATTTAATCATTACGTCCGCATATCCCAATAAACCAAAACCCAACAAGCAAAAAATAACTGGGTATAATTTTGACTTCTTAGAAGGTTTATAAGATGAACCGCTTGGGGTAATTACTGGCTGCCAATAATTCGCTAGGTGCGATGACATGGCTCGCTGTGGAAAATGCGGTGTCTGGGTGTAGTGCTTTTTCGGTTTGATTCGTGGTTGTAAATGTTCTCTAGCTTCTATAGCCCGATGTGATGGGAAGGGGTCGCGTCCGCCTAATCGCACGGTACGTTCACACCACGGACAGCTACGCATGTGGTTGTTGTAGCGATGCTGGGGATTTGTCGTGCAGGTAATCAGGGAATCTTCGGCTTCAGCTATTGCTGAGAGCCAAGTTTGGGCAGTGGGGCGCAGCAGTGGGTTGTTGTGACCCTCTTCAAAACAACGGACAAATAGTTCCTGTAAGCTGGGATGGAGAATTTCCCAAGGGGGTGCAATAGGTGTAGGCAGGTAGGGTACGTGCCGCTTTTGGCTGTAAGTGAAATGACCCGCTGCAATGCGGGCTTCGTAGGGTGGTGGCTCAATAGCGCCTTGAAAAATCCCCGAAAATGGGTGGGTGCCTTCCATTAAGAGTTGAAATACCAGCACCGCTAACCCAAATAAATCGTGAGAGATTTCGCGATCGTGCTGGGCAAAAGTTTTATTCTGTAGTTCTGGTGGGGTAAACTCTGGTTTACCTACTGGGCAGCGATAAACAACATTGTTGTTGGGGTCGAGTACTTGGAAAGAGTCTGTGTCTATTAAAGTCACCAGTGCTGTGTCACTGACGAGGATATTTGACTCGTTCACATCACCAATACAATATCCACTAGCGTGCAAAGCTGCAAAAGCTGCCGCCAGGTTACGAGCCGTGCGGAGCAGGTACTGATAGTTGAATAGCGGGCAGTGTTGGCGACGGGTTCTGGGGTTGTAAAAGTCGATAATTGGCCGCATTCCCTGAATCCGTGGCATCAAAAAGCCAAGGATGCTATTTTTGCCATCTGCCGCCCGTAATAAATCCTCTGGCCAAGCGATAGAGATATGCCCCAAACTCGCCGTAGGGTTTTCTGGCGGGTTGGCAAGCATCGCCTGGAGTTTATCAGCATGGGCAGTCGTTGGCTTGTGGTAAATCTTCGCCACCAAGTTGTTATCGGATGGCACTGCATAAACACAAGCTTCACCGCCACGCCCCAAACTGACATTGAGGCTGAGGATTTCTTTTCTAGGGGAACAACGTAGTACCTGCATAATGAAATTACCGCTAACGGGAGTTATTTAAGATGTGAAACCTGTAGATTTATTGCTCATGAGTCGTTGAAGGCAGCGATAATGAGTGTCAAATCATCATCAGTGCGTTGCGTAATTCGCTCTGAGCGTAAAAATTTTACCAACTGTTCCTTTGCTTCTGTCTTATCCTCTGTATTGGCTACGAATTCAAACAGTGGAAAAAAGAAGGGTTTGTGAGGTTCGCCAACAACCATATTCAAAGCCAGCATTTGTAGTCCGTCGGTGATGATACCAACATTTACTATTTCTGTGCGCCATAATCTCATCTGCGCTGTATCTAAGGCATTAGGCGAAGTTAAAAAAGTGGTTTCGTTAATGTATTCGCCGCTATCAGGCATAGTCAGTGCCAGGAGGTTGCCCATGCCATCTTTTGCCACTGCCAAACCATCACCTATCTGTGTCACAGCTACAACTTCTGGTGTGGCAACCATCATAATTAAGGTAGTTGCTAAATCTTGAGGTTGTTTGTCACAAGTAGCCGCCTCATCCTCCACAGCTTTTTTAGCAGCTAGCATGGCATCATTTAAGAGCGATCGCACATAGGCATCATCAGTCAAAATTTTTCGGGTGAGTCCTTTGGTGGAAATGTATTCTATTGCTGTCTCCACAGCAACCATCGCTCCCACCTTTCCAAGACTAGCAGAACCCGCGCCATCTGCTGCGGCCGCCACTAAAACATTATCTGACAATATCTGCCAGTGATGGGCATCCTGACATAACTGCTTGTTTTTTAAGTGACTTGTACCACATACAGACGCAGCCACAATCCGCCATTGAGCAATCTGTTTTGATATGTTCATAGATTTTTTTCCAACAGCTAGCTGTGTAAACATCAAGCTGCGATCTTTAATTAAACAGTCCCCCAACCAATCGGCGGTAGTGCTACCTGTTCATCCACCTGCGAATGGGAAACAGCTGACATACTAGTTGACAGCCAGACAAACATCTCAATAAAATTTAATCCTTTGAGCTTCAGAGGGGTACGCACAGTTATTTGATTCAAACGGGTCATATTCGCATTTTCTACACCCACTGTAAAAAAGGCTACACGCTTGTTTGCTTCATCTCCCTGTAAGCGCTGGGCTGCTTGCTCTACCACATGCTCTAACTCGCCTTGTGGTTCTCCATCGGTAATCATGAATACCCAAGGACGATAGTAAGCAATACCATTGGTACGATACTGAGATTTCCGCTCTTGAATTATGTCTAAAGCTTTATGAATTCCTGCACCCATTGTAGTCAAGCCCTGTGCTGTCAAAATAGGCGGATTGAATTGATCGGCAGTCACAAAGTCTTGTACTACATTGATATTACTATCAAAAGTTACGATCGCCACTTCCACCCGTCTTGCGGCTAAGGAATTTTTTACTAATTCATCCTTTAAACTTAGTAAACCCTGATTTAAAGCCTCAATCGGATCTCCTTGCATCGAGCCAGATGTGTCTAGCAAGAGCACACAAGGACAACGGGGTTCTGGGTTCTCAGCAAATTCTACTACTTCATCAAGTCTTAATGTATCATGCATAACTTTTTGTGTTATGTTAAAATTCAAAGCTTTATTTCCCTTTTCTCAGAGTATATAATTCCAGTTGCCGAGACGACTATAGAATATAGTATCTAGTGGTAGATGCTCTAATCTTTATTAAACAAATTATTTTCATGAAGTTCACTATATATTTTAAGAAGAACTTGAGTACAGCTTCGTTTAGCAAAAAAGAGTTTATCAAAACCCAGCATTACCTGTTGTAATGTATCTACCAAAAATTTATATCCCTTAAACCTACAGTACAATAAATACGTAAACTTTCCTAGATAACTTTTTAAAGATTTTATGTAGGAAAATCGTTCCTTTATAGAAAAGTGATTAACCATAATTAAGAGCGTTAGCTTTAGAAGTATACCAGTGTAACTGCGCGAACTTTGAATCAAATTTGCCTCTTTAAGTGACTGGGCATAAATAAACGTCATTATTAGGATATTCCAGCAAGAGTTGTCAGTAGTGAGTAAAATCCAGAAGTAACCAACATCTACTGATAGTCTAGCGATCATAAGTGTTTACCTTTATTCAAACCCACTTACTTGTTTTTTGAGATAAATTAAGTAGAGCGTGCTAAATGTAACAAATGAGTCATAAAACTTATAATTTATAATATACATATTTTAAAACAAATAATTTGTGCGTAGAGAAATATTACAAAGAAGAGAATACTTCATAGCTCATATTTTCAATCTACAAATGTTCGGTTGTTTATTCCGCAAAAAACTTGAAAAATATGAATAATTCAGGTGCCTTCACCAAACTACGTCCTCTAAGTTTGTTAAGACAGTTATCCAATTGCTCCGACAGTACTTGTTTACAAGCATTGAGTAACTCAGTTTCTTGGTCGATTTACTTAGAACAGGGCAAAATAACTTACGCTACCCATTCAGTGGAACCGTTTGATCGACTAGAACGTCATTTGCGTCGCCTCAGCTACCAAATTCCACTTCTTACCAATGAGGTTCGTGTTCAAGTACGTCTGATGTTTGAACCTGACTCACACAGTCAGTTAATCGAAGATGACAGCAATTCGAGAAGCCATCCTCCTGAGTATCAGGCGATATCCTGGCTTGTTAGTCAACAACATCTACATTCTACACAAGCAGCAGTGCTGGTTCAAGAATTAGTTAAAGAGGTGATTGAATCATTTTTGCTCATCAAAGAAGGTACTTATGAATTAGCAGAACCACTTAATAGAATGCCAAAAATTTGTAGGCTAGATGTAGAAAAAATTCTCGAACGTTGCCAAGTAAGATTACAGAATTGGCAGACTTTTGTTCCCCAAATTTCTTCTCCATATCAACGTCCATATCTATTGATCAACAGCAAACTTGAGGAAAAGGATTTACCAAATCTCCAGCCAGATTTAACTAATTGGATGAAGGGTTTCAGCCTGTGTCATCTGGCGGTAATTTTGAATCTAGATGAAATCCAACTGGCTCGGATTTTATCCCCTTACATACTTAAGGGGGCGATTATCTTGCATGAACCTGATCCACCATTTGATAAATTACCAAAGATATTTGAAGATCGATGTCTACGATGGGCTACGCCTACGCTTTTCTCAAAATTAATTACAGAGTTAGTTGATACCAAAGAAAAACTAAGTAGTAACGTCAACTCTTACCCAGATATTTATGAAGAGAATATAGCTCCTGTTGAACGATTACCACAGATTTTTGCTCCTCCCAAAGAAAACTTTCAGGAACCAACAATATCAAATAACATAAATCCTGCTTCCCAAAGAGTAACGGCTGCTACTGTAACGGTACAAAAAGTCCACAAAATCGTTTCTGTAGATGATAGCCCCACAATTCTCAAAGAAATTAGCCATTTCTTAGAAAATGAAAATTTTTCTGTAGTGACTATAAACGATCCAGTAAAAGCCGTTTTGTCAATTATAAGGCACAAACCGGACTTAATTTTGTTGGATTTAAACATGCTAGGAATAGATGGTTATGAGTTGTGCCGAATTATACGAAATAATTCAATATTTCAAAAGACTCCCATCATCTTTGTCACTGGTAGTAAAGGAATTGTAGACAAAGTAAAAGCGAAATTGGTAGGGGCATCTGGATATCTAACTAAACCGTTTACTCGCGCCGAATTACTGAAAACAGTCTTCATGCATTTGACTTAAATTAACCATCAAATATAACGATCTTGAGCTAGTGAGGATAAATCAATATGGCTACAGTTTTAGTTGTTGAAGATGCTCCTTCTCAGTTGGAGTTGATAAATAGCTTTTTAAGAGACAGTGGATACACGGTAATTAAAGCTTATGATGCCAAAGATGGGATGAGTAAGGCAATAACTCATCGTCTGGATGCGATTATTACTGATGTGGTAATGCCAGAAATTAGCGGTTTTGAATTCTGTCGTCAACTTAAAAAAAATCCAGTTACTCAAAAAGTACCAATTATTATTTGTAGTTCTAAAAATCAGCCAATTGATAGGATTTGGGGAATGCGACAAGGTGCAAATGTCTATTTAACTAAGCCTTTTACTAAACAACAATTACTACATGCGCTCAAATCTCTTGTAGAGTGAGGGAGATAATTCGTAATTAGAAGAATTTGCACATGGCTATTAATCTAGCTGTAGGGTGTGTTATCGCGTCAGCATAACGCACCATTTCAGAATTTTCGGTGCGTTACGGAAGCCGTAACACACTCTACTAAATAAGTTATGAATTTTTTTAAATAACCGCTCCAATAAGTCTTTTTTCTGCACATGACTTTGTGCGATAATCTGCACATGGCTACTAATGTAGAAATTGACGAAAACTTAATTAAGGAGAGCTACTCGAACTTGGTGGTCATCCAACTAAGGATGCCGTTGTTGAAGAGGCATTACGAGAGTATGTGCAACGTCGAAAACAACTGAAAATTTTGGAGCTATTTGGTACGATTGAATACGAAGATGATTATGACTACAAGCAACAGCGCCGCAGTCGATGAAAGTCATTATATTTATTATCTGATTCCGAAATCACCAGAAAATAATGGCACATCATAAAGTTTAAATATCTGGCCTATAGAAATCAGCGTTAAACCTTCTACTAAAGCTTGAGAAATTAGCATTCGGTCAAACGGATCTTTATCATGTAGAGGTAAAGTATTTAAATTTAGAACATGGGCAGGGATAACTGACAAAAAAGAGATCCCATTTTTATTTTGGCTGTCGTAGATGTCTTCTAAGGATTGACTAAGCCTGAGCTTCCCTAGCTGACTCTTAATTTATATTTCCCACAAACTAACAACACTGACATATAGTTTTGTGTCCGTTGGTTGTAGCAAACTTAAAATATTTGGTGATAACTTCTCAGGTTCACTGTCCCACCAAATAAAAATATGAGTATCTAATAAAACCTTCATAAACCCCAAAAAGAATCTGGTAAAAAATCATCAAAATCATCACTCATTACCATAGAGCCACGATTTAAACCCGCTTTGGGAACTACAGGCTGTTCTTGGGGTTGAGACAAAGGCAAAACCCTTGCCCAAGGGACACCCTGCCGAGTTAGCGTCACTTCAACATGATTTTGGATATCTAACAATAAATCAGCTAAATTATCCGATAAGTCAGCAATATCGAAAGTTTTTGATGACATTTTTTTTATGCCCTACTCATTACCAGCATTATATAGGAGTCCTAAATCAATTGCTCAGAGCAAAAAGCTGGGCTTGTTGATAACAGAGAAAAAACAAGCCCAGGTTATATCGTTATCCTGTATATAGCTCTACGGCATTTCTAAGGATATACAAAAAGGATAATTCTTACAGGACGAAACCGAAAGTCAGGTGAATTCATAAATCCCTCTACATTTGTAGTATTCCACCAAAACCGATTGTCAACGGAATTACTGAATTCTAGAGTGTGCCAATTTCCATTAATATGTTGTACGGCTACTACCATTCCAAAAATTGTGGATGTACTAGGCAAACCATGTGCTACAGAAAAGAAACCATTCTGGTCTGTTGTAGTGGTTAAATAGAAACTTCTGGGAGTTATAGGGAATGCCTGAGCAATCAGGTAGTTATCTTTTGCATATAACTCTAGCGTTTTTTCTGGTTGAAAGTATTTTAAATCATGATTAAAATCATCTCTTCCAGTAACAGTTGCTATTTGATTGAATTGTTGAGATGAGTTGTTTGAAAGCTCAACAGCTTGAGCAGAATTAATTTTAAAAGTCGTCAGAGTTACAGCAGTACCCGCCAAAATGGTAGACACACATAATTTCTTCAGATTGATCATGATAGATTAAACCCCTCTAAAAATTGTTATTAACTGCAAACATAAATGCTTCAAACTAAAAATTAGGTGATGCTGTTTGCTAGTTACTATATAATTAAACAAAGTATTTAATTAGTCAAGTATTGAGGACTACTAATTTTGGGTGGATAAGGGCGAAGCTGTCACTTAGGCAAAGTAAGTCTGAAAGTATTGGTATACAAGGTTTTTAGCTATCGATTCTCTGTAAAATTGTGTCTGTAGTGAATAAAGGGTTTTGCTCATAATGCGAGTCTTTTTATTAACTCAGCCTCCAACTGTTCACCCGTGCTAACCACAATCCTATTTGGCTTGGCTCTAATAATTCTTAGTACAACTTTGCATAAGTTCATAGCGAATCATTTATAGCTTTTGGATTGGCATTTATAGCTTTTGGATGGGCATTTATAACTTTTGGATTGGCATTTATAGCTTTTGGATTGGCATTTATAGCTTTTGGATTGGCATTTATAACTTTTGGATTGGCATTTATAGCTTTTGGATTGGCATTTATAACTTTTGGATTGGCATTTATAGCTTTTGGGTTGGCATTTATAGCTTTTGGATTGGCATTTATAGCTTTTGGGTTGGCATTTATAGCTTTAGGATTAGCACTACTATTCTTTACGATCGCATCTCCTACCTAATTAGCTCATTTTTTTGGAGTATATTGTTCTGCCAGTCTAACGTAGTAGGATTGTTCAAGTGAAAGGGTACGCCTTGCGGGACGAGTAGCCATCGATCGCTAGTAGGCACCCTAAAATGAGAGCAAAAGACGATTCCTAAAACAAGCAGATTCCATGCGTATTTCTCTAAATTGGCTGCGCGAACTAGTAGAGATAAAACTTAGTCCAGAAGAATTAGCCGAAACCCTGACAATGGCGGGGTTTGAGGTAGAAGATATTGAAGACCGCCGCACTTGGGCAAATGGCGTTGTTATCGGGAAAGTGCTAGAGCGTCAACCCCATCCCAACGCCGATAAATTGAGTGTTTGCCAAGTGGATATCGGTGCAGATGAGATTTTAAATATTGTCTGTGGCGCTGCCAATGTGAAGGCAGATATCTATGTGCCCGTAGCAACTACGGGTACTTACTTACCTAACATCGATTTAAAAATTAAACCTGCAAAACTGCGTGGTATTGCATCTCAGGGCATGATTTGTTCTTTAAAGGAACTCGGTTTGCCCACTGATATAGACGGAATTCATATTTTTACCCAGGAAAATTTACCATTGGGTAGTGATGTCCGTCCGTTGTTGGGTCTAGATGATGTGATTTTAGACCTCACCGCAACTGCTAATCGCGCTGATGCTCTGAGTATGGTAGGCGTAGCCAGGGAAGTAGCAGCTTTAACTGGTGGAAAGTTGAACATTCCTGAACCTGGTGAAGTCTCTATTAACAAAAGTACAGGAAACTTAGCTTTAAAAATTGCCGATACCCAAGCTTGTCCTGCATACATTGGTACGGTAATTGAACAGGTCAAAATTGCTCCATCTCCCGAATGGTTGCAACAGCGTTTGCGGGCGGCTGGGGTACGTCCCATAAGTAATGTAGTGGATATTACTAACTACGTTTTGTTGGAATGGGGACAACCACTGCACGCTTTTGACCGCGATCGCCTAAAATCTGTTGCAGGTGGTGAAAATTTAACAATTGGCGTCCGCTTCGCCAATGCTGGAGAATCCCTCAAAACCCTGGATGGACAAACTCGCACCCTAGCATCCCAAAATTTGTTAATTACTGCTAACGAAAAACCCGTTGCACTGGCGGGAGTCATGGGTGGAGAAGAAACGGAAGTCCATGAAGGGACTCAAAGTTTAGTTTTAGAAGCAGCTTTATTTGATTCCGTGGCAATTCGCCGTTCTTCCCGGAGTGCTGGGTTAAGAAGTGAGGCTTCTGGCAGATACGAACGGGGAGTTAACCGGGCTGAGTTGGAAGTAGCTAATCGCCGCGCCTTATCCTTAATTAGCGAATTTGCTAGTGGAATTCTTGTCCAGCAGGAAATTGCCGACACCCGCCCCGAACCGTCTACTTGGAGTCGTTCGATCGCATTGCGTTTAGACCGAGTTAATCAGATATTGGGGCCAATCGAATTGGGAGAGGACACAGGAGAACTCCAAGAACAAGATGTTGAGCGCATCCTGACTGCTTTGGGATGTCAATTGACTTCTTCAGGAGAAGATACGAACCATCAACCTACATGGTCAGTTTCTGTTCCACCCTATCGTTACCGCGACTTAGAGCGGGAAATTGATTTAATTGAAGAAATTGCCCGTCTCTATGGCTACAATAAATTCTGTGATACGTTACCAGAAAAAGCGGAAGCTGGTTATCTGCCTTTAGATGAGGAACTGATTCGCAAGTTACGAGCTTTCTTGCGGGCTGAAGGGTTGACAGAATTAATCCACTATTCTTTAGTCAAACCAGGAGAAGACAGAAATATAGTCCTGTCAAACCCCTTATTTGTCGAATATTCAGCGCTGCGAACCGATTTGCTATCTGGGTTGATTGATGCCTTTCAATACAATTTAGAGCAGGGTAATGGTGCCCTTAACGGCTTTGAAATCGGGCAAATTTTCTGGCGAGAAGAAGACGGTTTGCAAGAAACAGAAGCCCTAGCTGGGATTGTGGGAGGCGATCGCACCCTTGGCAAATGGGCAAAAAGTGGACGCGAACAACCGATCACCTGGTTTGAAGCCAAAGGCATTTTAGAAAGTGTATTTCGGCAACTTGCCTTGGAGGTAGAATTTCAACCCGATCGCCGCGACGATCGCTTACATCCAGGGCGCACCGCTTCTCTGTGGATTCGGGGTAACAGGCTGGGTATTTTTGGGCAACTCCATCCCCAATTGCGACGAGAAAAAGGCTTACCAGATTCCGTTTATGTTTTCCAGTTGGATCTAGATGTGCTTTTAGATTCTCTAGGACAAGATGAAATTCTCGTTCCAACATTCGGTTCCTATTCTACTTATCCAGCTAGCGATCGCGACATCGCCTTTTTCGCACCCGTGAAAATCTCAGTTTCCGAAATTCAAAAATTAATTACCAAAGCGGGCAAAGATTTGCTCGAATCAGTGGAATTATTTGATGAATATCGTGGGGAAAATGTCCCCGAAGGACAGCGAAGTTTAGCATTTCGTTTAGTTTATCGGGCTAGCGATCGCACTTTGACTGAGGCTGAAGTTGAACCAGTACACAATAAAGTCCGCGAAGCTTTGGTGGAAAAATTCGGCGTGAACTTGAGAAGTTAGGAGTAATTACCCCCCTTAATCCCCCCTTGTAAAGGGGGGAAACCGGAAATCAATCTAGTTCCCTCCCCTTTACAAGGGGAGGGTTAGGGTGGGGTAAAACCCTGGTTAATCAGCTATTTCAGACTTGTTGACACGCCAGTAGGGTGCGTTATGGATAAGCCAAATCAACAAATGCGATCGCCGAAATAACAAATGAGTTCGCCAAATCAACAAATGCGATCGCCGAAATAACAAATGCGATCGCCGAAATAACAAATGAGTTCGCCGAAATAACAAATGAGTTCGCCGAAATAGCAAATGCGATCGCCGAAATAACAAATGAGTTCGCCGAAATAGCAAATGCGATCGCCGAAATAGCAAATGAGTTCGCCGAAATAACAAATGCGTTCGCCGAAATAGCAAATGCGTAGGCGTAGCCCATCGGTGATAGGCTAAGATAAAGTGCCTTTTGTCAATCAGTTAAAATACTTAAAATAGTCTTAATAATAATGATAATCGTCTATGGGTAGACGGAGAGGAGGCGATCGCAATAATACTAATCCCAGTTGCTTGAATAAAGTAGTATTACATCTATACTACTAATCAACAGTATGTATAGCGGTTCCCATTCAGATGCGGTACAACATTATATAGCGGGGTGTAGGGGCACGGCAGTGCCGTGCCCCTACGAGTGTACCTCACGTAAACGAGAAGTGCTATACTGTATAATTTGCTCTGACGCTACTCATAAAAAAATAAATCTTCGGTAATTAACGATGATAGAATTTGCCGCCATTACTTCTGTTATTAGTAAATATGCTCCTCAAGCTGGGCAACTAATCATTAAACAAGCTCAAAAAAACGAAGCTGTCATCAAAGTTTTACAGGAATTAAAACTCAATCCTATCCAAATTCCTGATGATGTTGATACTGTTTATGTTTACGCTCTGGTAAGGTATGGTGTATTTAAACCTGAAGCAATTTTAAACCTGTTTAAAGAGAAAGTAATTAAAGATTATTTTTGGGATGCTTATAGTAATAATACTCCGTCTAAGTTCGTAGAAAATACAAAAAGATTTCTTAATCAAAATAGCGAACTAAAAACGCAGATCATCAATGCCAAAATCAATTTGTTGGGTGAATTAGAAGAATTTGGTGAAGTGTTTATTACAATCGCTAAACAAACGAAAGCCTCACGATATCAGCCTTATCCAGATTGGAATTTAGATGTTTATCCCAAAGAGTTTAAAGCCTTAATTTTTGAAAAAACTCGCTTATTTTGCGGTCGTGATTTTGTTTTCAAGGCTATTCAAAAATTCTTCACAACTCAACCCAAGGGCTATTTTACTGTGATTGGAGATGCAGGGATGGGGAAAAGTGCGATCGCAGCTAAATACGTTTTGGGTACCAAATACCCTTGTTATTTTAATGTTTTTGCAGAAGGACGCAACAAACCAGAAAAGTTTTTAGCTAGTATTCGTCAACAATTAATTAAGCGTTATTCCCTCCAAAATGCAGACAACGCTGATTTAAGAACTTTACTGCAAAAAGCCAGTGAAGAACTAAAAGGACAAAAACTTATCATTGTTGTTGATGCACTAGATGAAGTAGAACAAGAAGGAAATAGTAATCTTTTAGATTTACCACAAAATCTTCCCTATGGAGTCTATTTTTTATTGACTAGACGACCTTATAATCAAGAAACAAAACGTTTAACTTTGTCTCCAGATACTCCTGTAGATGAATTAAATTTAACAAAGAGTGATTATAGAGCCTTGAGTCAGGAAGATGTTAAAGAGTATCTTCATTTATTTTTGAATAATGATCAAAAACTAAGAAACTGGATTAATGAGCGCAGCAATATTTCTGAGGAGAATTTTATTCAGGAAATAGCTGTCAAGAGTGAAAATAATTTTATATATTTGCGATATGTATTACCCGGAATCTCTGAAGGTAAATACAATGATTTAGATTTAAAGGGATTACCAGAAGGTCTTCAGGACTATTATACGACTCATTGGAATCGGATGGGAATGGATAAAGAATCCAATGAAAAGAAGGTAAAAACACTGTATGTTTTAGTAGAAAGAGGTGAGCCAATATCTCTAAACATGATTGCAGAAATTCTTGATGAGGATGAATATGAGGTAAAATCGGTGTTAAATGATTGGGTTGAGTATGTAACACCGAAAGTAAATCAAGATGAACAAAAAACTTACTATAGTATTTATCATCGTAGTTTTCTTGATTTTCTCAAAGGGCAAGACAAACTAGGTGAAGGTCGAGTGTTATTTAAAGAAGTTAATAAAAAGATTTATGCTTATTTAAAAAAGAAGATTGGATAAATTAAAATGGGACAAATTGCTACTAGATTCGCATTTCTTGAGCTTGACGATAAACTTTTTTATCTTGACAAATTTCCCAAAAGTACCTTGAAGGTAGCTGAAGTAGAGGAGTATTATCAAACTCTCACGAATTTTGATTTTATTTCTCTGAAAATCCAACATCCTCGATTTGGAGTAGAAGCCCTAATTAGGGATTATGCTTTGATTGATGACCCAGAGGTATTGGAGAATTTAGAACAAGATGAGAAACTAGACCCCGAACAAATCAAAATCCTGAAATTAATTCAAGATGCGCTACGGTTATCAGCCCATGTTTTGAATCAAGACCAAAGCCAATTAGTAGGACAATTATGGGGAAGGTTGCAGAGTTTTTTCCAACCAGAAATTCAGCAAATTTTGAAAGATGCAGTAGAAACTAAAAGTGAAATTCCTCGATTTCGCCCCATTACAGCCAGCTTAACTACTCCAGGGGGAAACCTAATACGCACCCTGACAGGTCATAACTCCTTTGTAAATGCAGTAGCGATCGCCCCAGATGGAAAAACAGCCGTTTCTGCTTCATCTGACAACACCCTGAAACAGTGGGATCTAGAGACAGGAAAGGAAATCTCTACCTTGACTGGTCATAACTCCTTTGTAATTGCAGTAGCGATCGCCCCAGATGGAAAAACAGCCGTTTCTGCTTCTTGGGACAACACCCTGAAACAGTGGGATCTAGAGACAGGAAAGGAAATCTCTACCCTGACTGGTCATAACTCCAGCGTAAATGCAGTAGCGATCGCCCCAGATGGAAAAACAGCCGTTTCTGCTTCTTATGACAAGACCCTGAAACAGTGGGATCTAGAGACAGGAAAGGAAATCTCTACCCTGACTGGTCATAACTCCTTTGTAATTGCAGTAGCGATCGCCCCAGATGGAAAAACAGCCGTTTCTGGTTCTGATGACAACACCCTGAAACAGTGGGATCTAGAGACAGGAAAGGAAATCTCTACCCTGACAGGTCATAACTCCAGGGTAAATGCAGTAGCGATCGCCCCAGATGGAAAAACAGCCGTTTCTGCTTCTTGGGACAACACCCTGAAACAGTGGGATCTAGAGACAGGAAAGGAAATCTCTACCCTGACTGGTCATAACGACATTGTAAATGCAGTAGCGATCGCCCCAGATGGAAAAACAGCCGTTTCTGCTTCTTGGGACAACACCCTGAAACAGTGGGATCTAGAGACAGGAAAGGAAATCTCTACCCTGACTGGTCATAAC
>NZ_JBALCY010000014.1:0-223999 GCF_036917655.1 Nostoc sp. | reverse complement strand
ACTCCTAACTCCTAACTCCTAACTCCTAACTCCTAACTCCTAACTCCTAACTCCTAACTCCTAACTCCTAACTCCTAACTCCTAACTCCTAACTCAGCACTCTTATGACACCAACTTTATTTGGTCGCTGGCAAACTCGATTATTATTACTTGCAACTGTCGGCGTACTTGTATCTTTACCATTTGCAATTGGTTGGATTGGTTTTAGTGCTAACTCAGTATATTTTTGGATACTTGGTTATGTCACCATCTTTGGTTTAGGCTGGGATGTACTTTATGACTATCTGCAAAAATCGCGCTGGGATAGAGATTGGCCGGCAATTTATCAACTCTTAGCTGGTATATGGGAATTGGTGTTTGTATTTTGTGGAGTCAAACTGTTTGGTTTCTTACCAATACCTTTACCAAAAGAGGAACTTTTGCCAGCAGCTTTTCTATTACACTATAGCGTCGTGTGGCTAGCAGTTTTTATTAGTTCACAAAGTCTGATGCGAATTATCTTTCCCCGTTGGCGTTTCCGGGGTGGAGAGTGGTTGTAAAACCTCAAATCCCCAAAATCTTCAATTTGTTTTTCCCTACTTACTTACAGCCTTAGCCTTTTTCATCTATTTGAACCACAATCCCCTGTAGGGGCGTACAAATGTGCGCCCCTACCTTATGCTTTAATTACCTAAAAATTACTGTAAGCAAAAATCAACAATTAAATAGCAAATTTAAAAAATCACATATGGCGGTTTTAGTTTGGATGCAATATGTTGTATTGACGTACAGTTGTGTGCGTCGCTATGAACATTGGTTGGGAGTTTAATCCCCATCAAAATTGTCCCTAATCCATAATCCCTAGTTCAATGCAGAGACGTAAATTAAGGAAGTGCAATGTCGAATTTTGATCTGGTTATTCAGCTATTTCTACAACTCACAGTTATTTTAGCCACTTGTCGCATCGTCACGATTTTAGGACGCCGCTATCTTGGTCAAACCGATGTTGTTTGCGAAATGATTGCAGGCGTAATGCTAGGGCCATCACTTTTGGGATTGATTGCACCGCATTTTCAGCAATGGTTGTTTCCTAAGCTTCCTATTTTAACTGCTTTGGGAGACAAGATTCCCAACCCATCAATGTCGATTTTATATGCTATTAGCCAGATTGGGTTGGTAATTTATATGTTTTTAATTGGTTTAGAGTTCAACACCAAACTCTTAAAACATCATATCAAAAGTGCAAGTTTGCTATCTGCTGCCGGAATTATCACTCCCTTTATTTTAGGAGCGATCGCATCTTTTTGGTTGTATCACAATGGCGATTTTTTTCAATCAAAAGTAACGCCTTGGTCAGCCGCTTTGTATCTAGGTGCGTCAATGACAATTACGGCATTTCCCATGTTAGCTCGCATTCTTTACGAACGCGGTCTTGCCCAAACCCGCTTCGGTACTTTGGCCTTAGGTGCAGCATCGGTAGATGATGCAGTTGCTTGGTGTTTGCTGGCGATTGTACTTGCTAGCGTCAAAAATTCTTTGAGCATCGCCATATTAGCAATTGGTGGTGGCATTTGCTACGTGCTATTTGCGATTTTTCTCGGTCAACCTCTACTGCAAGCGTTCACACGCATGACAAAACGCGATGCAGGTGTGAACAGACAAACCCTAACTTTAATGTTGATAATTTTGATGTTTTGTGCGTGGTTTACCGATGTCACAGGCATCTATGCAATATTCGGTGCTTTTGTGCTGGGAGCAGTGACACCACGCGGAGAATTCGCCCAACAAATTCGCCAACATACGGAGTTTTTAACTACTTCTTTTTTGTTACCGATGTTTTTTGTTTTCTCTGGACTGAACACTCAAATTGGACTGGTAAACACACCTACTTTGTGGGGAATTACGCTCTTAATTATTGCGATCGCAATTCTTGGCAAAGGTGTTGCTTGTATGTTGGCGGCAAAATTAGCCGGGGAAAATTGGCGGGAATCTGCAACTATCGGCGCTCTGATGAATGCTCGTGGTTTAATGGAGTTAATCATCCTCAATATTGGTCTTGAACAAGGTATAATTACCCCAACTTTATTCACTATCATGGTTATTATGGCAGTTATTACTACCCTTATGGCATCACCACTGATTGCCTTTTTGCTGCACGGTACAAGCTATGATAAATCTTCTGCTTAAGGATATTTAAATATAAAATTAATTACCTAGTAATTGGGTAAAATTATCTGCTTTGACTCTGCTTATAACCGCTAATTTGTTTGTAGTGGCCTTTAAACACCATTACAAACTGACTGTCTATCTATTACCTATTTTATTGATATCGGTAATTCGTAAGTTCTTCTAGATTGAGCTACTAAAATCATCAGAATTCATTTTTAACTTCTGTAACTGCGCCCTCACAGCAATTGACATAACAACGAAGCACAAATTAATCTTGGGTGTATCTAACAAGCTTGACATTTTCGAGTCTTTTAAAGAATCATCTTAGAAAAACCAGATAGTTAATTTTGAGGAAACCATGCACATAGTTATTCTCGTTCTGGTTGAAGTGCTGATTATTATTGGGCTTTCACGGCTAGTAGGGCTAGGATTCCGTTCCATTAAGCAACCGCTGGTAATTGGTGAGATTGTCGCCGGGATTATGCTCGGCCCATCCTTATTTGGTTTAGTTGCTCCTCATTTAGCAGTTTCCTTGTTTCCACCAGAAACTTTTCCTTTTCTAAATGTTTTGTCTCAGGTGGGACTAATATTTTTCATGTTTCTGATTGGGCTAGAACTAAATCCTAAATACCTCAGCGGGCAATTAGAAGTAGCGGTTTTAACTTCTCATGTAAGTATTTTGGTGCCGTTTTCTCTAGGAACATTGCTAGCGGTGCTACTTTATCCCCTAGTTTCTAATGCAAGTGTATCCTTCACCGCCTTCGCGTTGTTTTTGGGGGCGGCGATGTCGATTACTGCCTTTCCAGTGTTGGCGCGAATCATTACTGAAAACAATTTACAAGGAACGCGTTTAGGAACGTTGGCGTTAACTTGTGCAGCAGTGGATGATGTGACAGCTTGGTGTCTCTTGGCAGTAGCGATCGCTGTGGCCCGAACTGGTGACTTTGCTGGTGCGATACCCACAATTATCGCCAGTATAGTTTACATTGCCTTGATGTTGACGGCGGGACGTTGGTTCCTCCAACGCCTTGCCAAACACTACCTGCGTGCGGGACGCCTGAGCCAATTGCTGCTAGCTGGGATTTATATGGGCGTGGTTGCGTCAGCACTAATCACCGAACTAATTGGTATTCACTTAATTTTTGGGGCATTTTTATTGGGAGCAGCCATGCCCAAAAATGAAGATTTAGTGCGGGAATTGGCAGTAAAAACCGAAGATTTTGTTTTGATATTCTTGCTGCCAATATTTTTTGCCTACAGTGGTTTAAAGACGCAGATTGGCTTACTCAACCGTCCAGAATTGTGGCTTTTGTGTGCGTTGATTTTAGGAGTGGCGATCGCAGGTAAATATGTTGGCACCTATGTAGCAGCCCGTGTGAGTGGCATTAATAAACGGGAAGCCTCGGCACTCGGTTGGTTAATGAATACTCGCGGCTTAACCGAATTGATAGTGCTAAACATTGGTCTAGAGTTAGGGGTAATTTCCCCCTTAATATTTACCATGCTGGTAATTATGGCATTGGTAACTACATTCATGACCTCGCCACTGCTGGAATGGACATATCCGAAGAAGCTGATCAGGTTAGATATGGTAGAACCGGAATCGGAAGCAGAAACAGGTATAGGCATCTCTGCTGGAAGTGAAGCTTCCCCTCATCCTTTCCGAATTTTGGTGCCAGTGGCTAATCCAACTACCCAAAAAGGTTTAGTACAGTTGGCAGTAGCGTTGGCGCAGCCCGCCGTCGGTATTGCTCTCAATTACCGATATCCTGCCGTTGTTAACCCCCTCAGTCTGATTGAATTTGAAGAAGATTATGCCTTTGAAAGTACGCCAGTTGAAGCAGACAGATTAATCGCCCAGCGCCGCCACCAACTAGAAGAATTGATTAATACTCTCGAACCGCCAGAAACTCGTTCTTGTGTGCATCCTATCGTTCGCATATCCAGCAACGTTGCCCGCGAAACAGCACAAATTGCCACATTAGAACAAGTTGATTTAATTCTCGTGGGCTGGCATCGGCCGGCTTTTAGTAGTAATCGTTTAGGTGGACGAGTCGGACAAATGCTTACCACTGCACCAGTGGATGTGGCAGTGTTTGTAGATAAAGGCAAAGAGCGATTAGAGAGTTTATTAGTACCTTATTCTGCAAATATTCATGATGATTTAGCACTAATACTAGCTCTGAGACTGCTAATCAATCGTGAGACTTGTATGTTGCAGATATTACAGATAGTAGCAAATAATACCAAGGAAGAATTGAATTATGAACTACACACGATGATGGAGCAATTACCCACCAGTGTACGCGATCGCATTGAAATCAAAATTGTCGAAGCCCCAGAACCAATCCAAGCCGTAATTAAAGCCTCACAAAGTGTTGACCTAACTATTGCTGGTACCAGCCGCGCTTGGGGTATCGAGCGCCAAACCTTGGGAAGATATACAGATCAATTAGCTATCCAATGTCGTTCCTCCCTGCTGATTACCCGCCGCTACAGTCAAGTCACCGCTCACCTTGCCTCTATGCTTCCTGAGGTTAGTAGTCAAGAGCCAACATTAAGGAGTTGAAATCATGAATCATTTCAACTTCAAATCTTTGGCTTTTTACGGAGTAGCAATAATTTCAGTGCTACTGTTGTTTAAAACCGTAAGTGTTTATGGGGAAAACAATCTCAAGGCTCCTCCTCCAGTTAACGGCCGCTATCGTCTAACCCTGGCTGAGAATTTGCCTAACTGTGAAAAATCGGATACTCTGACGTTAAACATTGAGCAGTCGGGTATTTACTTAAATGCCTCTGTATTACCAGCAAACGCTAACGCCGATACTGACGAAAAGCACTCTCTGGCAGGCATCTTCAGAAATCAACAGTTAAATTTATCTGGAAAAGTTGGCAGATCAATCCTTTGTAATATTCCTCGCCCCCAAAATGATCCCCTGAATTCAGTCACAATTCAAATGCAACTTGTGGATAAAGGTAATATGACAGGTCAATTAACCGTAAATGGCATTCCCCAAACCCTGAAATTTACCGCTGTGCCCGAAAAAGCTGAGGAAAAATCTCAGAAGTTATAAATTGGGGAGTGGGGATTTAAAGCGCGAAGTAAACAGCAATGTGACCACATTGTATGGGTTTTATGGAGCAGATAAAAAGAATGGATCAGGGACTAAAGACTAGGCAATTTTGCCAATGGCGCAAGCAGGTATTTAGCATCAGTCTATTAGGCTTTTGTGCAGCGATCGCCCTCGAAACTTGCACTACTGCTGCTACACCAGTGGCAAAGCTAGATAATTGGCGTTTTTCCCCCAAAACACAGCAACTCGAAATCACCCTCTCAGCAGGCACAACCCCCCGTTATTTCTACCTGGCACAACCCCCTCGTCTGGTTGTAGATTTACCGAATACTAAGTTAGGCAAAGTTATCACCCAACAAAATTATTCTGGAGCAATCAAAAGCATTCGCGTTTCTCAACTGAACGCTAACGCCACACGCATTGTCCTAGATTTAGCACCAGGGACTGTTTTTAATCCCAAACAGGTACAACTGCAACCCGTTTCCCGAAAAAACCCAACTCGCTGGGTTTTACGTCCGGTTATTTCTGGTAAAACTACTGCCGTTAAACCAGGAAATTCCCCACCTTCACCCAAAAAACAGCCTCAAACACCCTATAAATCACAGCTGCCTAGCAACTTACCCGTAACCACTAGTAATCCACAACCGCCCTTACTCACAGTTCCGCCTCCATCCAATGAACTGCCTTCAACAATTACTAATAACTCAGGACAGCCTTTTGTCACTGTACCTCCCCTAACTCCGAATACACCCTCTCAACAAATTGATTCAACTCTTCCCCCTGCTACTTTCCCAAATCAATCAGGCAATTTGAATAGCGTTCCTCCTTTGGTTAGGTCTGACTTTCCAGTTCCAACAGTCCCTAATGTTCCCGATCCCCAGGTGATCGAGTTTGGTCAACCTTTACCCAAAACCAAATTCAAATAGGGCATGGGGCATTGGGGATTGGGCATGAAAAATCGAATCAATGCCCAATCCCCAATGCGCCATGCCCTAATAATGTTGTGCCTCTAGCTATATAGCGCTTATAGTTTGGATGCAATACACTCTGACCTCTCTCCTAAAAGGCTGCGGTGTATACACAAGTCCTAAAAACTTAGCTTGATTAGGCTTTCCTCATTCTCATGCAATGGCATTGTCAGTCCATGCATTAGCATTGCCAGTCGATGCATTAACATTGTCAGTCGATGCATTAGCATTGCCAGTCGATGCATTAGCATTGCCAGTCGATGCATTAACATTGTCAGTCGATGCATTAACATTGTCAGTCGATACATTGGCATTGCAGGTCAACAGACTAAAGGAAGAGAAGGAAGAAATGCTTAACTGAACTGTATTGAAGTCTGTATTAGACTCAACTGAGAACCGCTATATATAGCGTTTCCTAATGACATGAAGTACATCATAGCCCCCTCCTCGCTTGCGGGGAGGGGGTTGGGGGTGGGGTTCTTGTACTTCACTCAACTGAGAACCGCTATATGTAGCTTGATGAAAGCAAAATGATATTACCTTCCTCCAACTAACTCCTTCACCTTGTTAATAATGCTGACTGGATCGATACCTTGATATGGGTACTGTTCCCATAAACCACCGCAACCTTCTTTATGAGTTCCAAGATGGGCATATTTAGGAGTCAACCCGCGCTCTAGCAGCCAAGAACCGAAACGGCTGCCTAAGCCTGTCCGCCGGTTGAAGGCTTCTACTACAAGGACAAAAGGAGCGTTACCAATTTTGGTAATCATTTCTTCATCAATGATGTTTAAAGTTGGTTTGTTAATTAAACCAATGTCTAGCCCTTCTTGCTTAAGACGCTCTACAGCGTCAACGGCACGGTAGAGAGCATCACCAAAACTGATGATATAACCTTGCGTCCCCTCTCGGACAACCTCATCTTTACCAGGAACAAACTTGTAGCCACTTCCAAATAAATCATTGCCGTTGCTGTCTTGAATATTGGGCACTTTGGAACGGGTGGAGAAAATAAACCGCAGTCCAGGCTCATGGAACACAGCTTCTACACAAGCTGTCATTTGATTAACATCTGCGGGGAAGTACAACTGTGTTTCGTAGCCATCATCCAAGCCATTGTCCGCAAACATATTGTTCAAACCGAAGTGGCAGGTGTTATCTGCCATGTCATCTATACCCGCATGGGAAAAGTGGCACAGGACATTGGAATAGTTCAGCCTTGCCATCGTAATTTCTGAGATACACATTTCTAAGAAGGCGCTGAAAGTCCCAAAAATACCTTGCTTACCCTCTTCCATCCCGAATCCAGCAGCAGCAGAAAAGTTGCTCCGTTCCATGATGCCAGAGGAAATAAATATCTCAGGGTAGGTATCGTGAATTTTCTTCAAACCGCAGGAGCCTTCTAAATCGCTATCAATGACCTTGACTTTCTCTTTACGCTCCGCCTCACTCATGCGACTAAGGACAGATACCACGGCTTCACCAAACACATTCCGGTTAGCACCCCATTTGTCACTAGAACCCAGAAATGTATATGTTTGCTTGGGTTTCTTAATACTCTTCAAGTATTCGATCGCCGCAGTTTGTCCACGAGATTCTAGATATTTAATTGCTAAATCTACAGAAATTACATCATGACCATGAGTGGAGCCTTCTAAACCTTCAATACCAGGACACATCGGGCGTTTATTGATGAGAGCGATCGCTCCGGGAGTATTCGCAGCTTCACAAAGCCGACGGTATAAATCGTCTAAGTCTTCCCCGTCTCCCTGAAGTACCTTCAAGCCGTGGCCTTCTAAGGTTTTGGCGACACTGAAACCAGGTAAATATTTAGAAGGATGTCCAGCGATCGTTACATCATTGTCATCAATGATCAGTTTGACGTTGAGATGTTGAGCAACAGCTAAACGAGCAGCTTCAGCGTCGTTACCTTCCTGCTGAGAGCCATCAGAACCGAGACAGAAAACAACTTTGCCTGGATTTGCGATCGCCACACCATTGATGTAAGGCCAAATATGCCCCAGCCGTCCAGAACTAAATTTCACACCAGGAGTTAGTCCTAGTTCGGGGTGTCCTGGCAAATGGGCATGTGCTTGGCGATAACGTAAAAGTTGCTCGGCAGGTAAGTCACCATGCAACGTTGCCATCAGATATTGCGTGGCGACTCGATGTCCTGCCTCATCAAAGAAAATCGGCACAAATTGCTCCGATGCCCCCCGAAAGAAGGCATCGAGGATCATCACCTCTGGTACTGTATCGTATGGGCCACCAGTATGACCACCCACTCCGCTAGCAGCGCCAGTCGCTGTAAAAAAGACGATCGCATCCCGGCAGAGTTGAATATTTGCTTTTAGAGTCTCTCGCTGTTCAGCTGTGAGACTCGAATTAGCTGGATTGAGTGCTAAAGGTTTATAAGCACCGAGATCAATTGGAAATTGGGTATCAATAATAGTCATGGCTTATTTAGTAAAGGGGACTGGGGACTGGTGATTAGGGATTAGGGATTGGGAACTCTGACAATTCAGGTCATCTGGAAAACCTCTCTCTAAATCTCTCTCCTAAAAGGAGAGAGACTTTGAATTTTCCCCCTTCCCGCCGTCGGGAAGGGGGTTAGGGGGTTAGGTTTTTCGTGGATTTTTCCACATGACCTGAATTGTCAGATTGGGAGCTAAAGCCAACCTACTCGGAACCATTGTGGAACCATTTGGTTTCATCAAATGCCAAAATCAATACATTTAACTATGCGTGAATGTGCTTGAATTCAATTTAAGTTACGGATTACCGTACACAAACCTGCATATCAATAAGTATAAACTCACAAACGTGCAATTTCAAGTTGAAAAACGCAATTTCAGGAAAATTAATTATGCTAACTGCTGAACGACGACAATTTATCTTAGAAATTCTTCGTCGTGATAAAAAGGTGCTTTCAACAGAACTTAGTGCTGTTCTGAAGGTTTCTGAGGATACGATTCGGCGGGACTTGCGAGAACTGGCAGAAACTGGACTATTGCAACGCGTTCATGGGGGAGCGCTCCTCAAATCTCCAGCCACCGCTAGTTATGCCGATCGCCAAAAGCAAGCGCCCAAAGAAAAGGAAGCGATCGCTCGGACAGCAGCAAAATTAGTTTGTACAGGACAGGTGGTGATTTTAGATGGAGGTACGACAACTCTCCAGGTGACACGTCATTTGCCCCTAGATTTGCAAGCAACAGTCATCACAAATAGTCCGCCAATTGCCCTTGCTTTAGCAGAACATCCCCATATAGAGGTTGTGATGTTAGGTGGACAACTCTACAAAAAAGCCTTGGTGAATGTAGGTACTGTCACGATTGAGACATTACGGATGATTCGTGCAGATTTGTGTATGTTGGGAGTTTGCAGTTTGCATCCAGAGATTGGGATTAGTGTACCTAACCTAGATGAAGCGCACGTCAAACGAGCCATGATTGCTGGATCGGCTGAGGTAGTAGGATTAGTGACAGCAGAAAAATTGGACACGGCTGCTCCTTATCTAGTGGAGTCCATTCGTGCCCTGACTTACCTAGTAACAGCACCTACAGTATCTAATAATATGCTGAGTGCTTACAAAGCTTTAGGTTTGACCATTATACGTGATGAGTACGCATGATCTGATTTGGCAAATGCGATCGCTGGGGACTGGGGAGAGAAGGAGAATAACTCCTAACTCCTGTACAGACGCGATTAATCGCGTCTCTCAACACTCCCCATGCCCAATGCCCAAATCTAAAATCTGTCCGTTTCTTGAGGCGTTCCAACTGCTCCTGGTTGAGCCGTGAAGAAGTTTTGAGCCGCTTCATTCTGATATATGCACCTAATATCAGGTTTGTCACTGTCCAAGTTACCTGTAAAGCCAAAGGTGTTCAGGCGATTTTTGCACTCATTTACCTGATCAGATGTCACCAACTTACGTTGCTCTAAAAGCGCCCAGTTATTTTGTCGGATCACACATCCAGGACGCATACTCGGCTGGGCAACATAGACATTAAAGGGGTTGAGAGTGACGAACAGTCTAGCGTCCATGACCATCGCGCTGGCTCCGTACTGCACACAAATTTCTGGGTTTGGTGCTTTGGTGTCAATAAATTCACGGGAAGCCACATTTGATGGGGCCAACGTGGTTGTAGAACTAAAAGCAATGCCAATTCCAATTCCCAAAATTAACACCCCTCCCATAATTGCGATTGTGAAGAGGTTAAACATAGGGGATTGGAAAATAGAGGGTTTAGAAGTAGTAGCTGATCTACCAGGGGGTTTACGTCTCATTGTTGCTTAATCACCTTCACGTCGATTTTGGAGGGAGTGGTCTAAAGTTTTCTCTCTATTTTCAGTATGCCTAGTCTTGACTGTAATTGCCTGCAATTTTCTGTGCGATATTCTTGTTAAATGAGAAAAATAGTAAATTGTCTAGATAATTTAGTATCCGTAAACAAAGTTTGTTAATAAGCAGTTCTAGCCCTTAGTCCGAACCAATATTAGTTTTACATTACTGAAAATACTTGATTTTCTTCTTGTTTGACCAAAATTTAAACCTTATCGTCTGTTGTTTATATCTTGAATAATTGGTGAGTATTTTCTTTATTAGATCGTTAACTAATTGTTATTAGTTATGACTCTTTATCCTGTTTGACTTGCTTAATCGGTTTTATATTTTGTTGGTAAATTATACCATATTTTTGATTATTGCCAGATAGTCTTAATTTAATTTTCACAATTAATGTAATCAGAATGCTTTGATTACCAGGCTTTTGTTGTTAATTTGAAATTTTTAGGATGAGATATTTTTTTACCCCTAGTAATTGATATATCAAACAATGTAAATTAATACTTAATGAAATTTTGATAAGTAATAGAAAGCACGTGACATCTCAAAGAGCGCTACTTTCGGGCAAGAGTTTCAAAACTTCGCAACTGCAAATGCTTCTAGCTGATAGTCTGACTATTTTTTGGGGAGATTGGTTAGATTTACGTGTGAGAATCGTACAAGTTGCTGCATCAGGCTTAATATCTCCACTGATATATATTTTAGCTTTTGGCTTGGGTTTGGGTAGTTCCATCAAACCCGGCTCAGGAATTAGTGGTAACTATAACAACTATTTGGAGTTCATATTACCGGGGATGGTGGCGCTATCGTCGATGACGATTAGCTTTGGTGGAACGACATTTTCGATTTGTGGAGACAGACTATTTACCAAAACCTTCGAGGAATTGTTGTTAACTCCTATACACCCCTTAGCCTTGCACATTGGAAAAATGCTGGCGGGAGTAGTGCGAGGGTTGATGACATCCGGTTCCGTGATTTTGGTAGCGCTGCTGTTGACTGGAAACTGGAATTTTCTCAACCCACTATTTCTACTGTTGGTGGTGCTGAATTGTGCGGTATTTGCTGGATTAGGGGTGATTGTGGGGTTGAGTGTGCGATCGCTCGAATCAGTTGGACTCTACAACAATTTTATAATTATCCCCATGTCATTCTTAGGAGCGACCTTCTTTGACCCTGGCACATTACCAGCTGCCCTCAAAGTCGTAGTTTACCTGTTACCGTTGACCTACGCCAGCATCGGACTGCGTGCAGCTGCCCATTTACCCTTGTCCGAGTTTCCTTGGTATAGCATACCGATTTTGCTAGTGATAGCGATCGCTCTTTCTCTGTGGGGTGGTTATAAATTCGCTCACCAACAAGATTAAAGTAATTCGTAATGACGCTCGTGGACTCGCTAACGTAATTCGTAATTCGTTAAAGCTTTCATTACAACGTCTGCTTTAACTGTTGAATTTTCTGTAAAACTTTTTCCCGATGCTGCGTCAGCTTGATCCATCGGGGCAGGCGGCTGGCAAGACTGCCATTGTGCCAGCCTAATGTGTCATCTGGCAAACGTTCTCGCAACCTTGATTGAACATAGCTTTCCAGGAAGTTCAAATGTGGTTCATTATACGCCCAAAGCACTTGACCGCAACAGGAAGTTTGTAACCACAGGGGCAAGCCAAAAAAATGGTCTAATATTCCATAGCTGGAATTGCTTTTAGCTATGTAATTCTTTTGCCACAATAGTAATGTAGCTTTTCGCTTCCTATCCTTTGACTGTTGTTTTGTATAGCTACAGTGCTGACAGGTAATTCTTTTGATTGAACCCAGACTTGATTGCTCAGAGTTCACAGTCAATATTTTGGCAGTGCGTAGGCGCAGCCCGCCGTAGGCATCGCATTGTGGACAACGAACTAAAATTTCTTGCTCAAAATCAGCCAGCCTTTTACCATAGTCTCTAAATCTTATAACCATTCCAGATACCCACTTCTACCGTTTCTGCAACAGAATTCCAGAACTTATGCTGATCCGCCCCGCCACAACAGCTGACGTACCCGCAGTTTTACCAATGGTTGCCAAAATTTGTGCTTTGCATGAGTCTTGGGATTCCGCCAAGTATAGTTTTCTGGCGCATCCAGAACAGCGTTATGAACAATGGTTGACGCGTTTGGCAAATAGCGATGGCTTTGCCGACGCTTCCAGCGTACATAGCGTATTTCTAGTATCCGAAAATGAAGGGCAACTTGTAGCTTTTCTGGTGGCGACAATTGAGCGAGAAATACCAATTTATCGGTTACAGGAATTTGCTTTTATTCATGATATCTGGGTTGAGCCGGAACATCGCCAAAACGGAATTGTGCGGCAGATGGTGATGCTAAGTGTTGAACGCTTTCATCAGATGGGCATCAAGCAAATTCGTCTAGATACAGCAGTTGCTAACGAGGCTTCACGACAGTTATTTACATCTTGTGGTTTTCGACTTAGCATTATTGAAATGCTGAGAGAGTTATGAGTGAGGAGTTAGGAGTTTGAAATTTTTAACTCCTAACTCCTAACTTTTGTAAGTGTTAGCTAGCTAACAGAGTTTTTTCTAGAGAAGTCCAACGGAAGGCGCGATTGCCACCTCTCTCGATTACTACTCTAACTCGTGGTTCTAGCTGAGGCAAATTCGCTAAATACTCAAGTTCCTCATTGGAAAGAATATGCCCTTCAATAATCCACAAGACCAGCCCCTTTGACTTTGGTGGTAGCTGTTCTAGATGAGAATTGAGAATTGGTGGCAGATAGTACACCTGACCTACTGCCGCACCGCTACCAGTACTTTTTTTACCAAGATGAGGAGGTCTGACTCCATGAATTCTTGTGAGATAGGCAGCTACGTCGCCCAGTCCCTTGGCAGTAATGTGGAGGGTGGTATAGCCAGCTGCGCGTAGTCGCCGCTGATATCGACCTTCATAACCCCCTTCCAGAGGTACATACACTCCAAGAGCGCCAAATTTTTCCAGATCGCGGATTAAACCGTTGCCAGTGGTAATTAGTGCCATAGATTTTCGTCTTATCCCACTTAGATATCTCTATTATTTACCCTGAACTGATAGATTAAAAGCGTTTTTTTGGGCATTGGGCATAGGTTATTTCCCCCCTGCTCCCTGCTCCCTGCTCCTCTGCTTCTTCCCCAGTCCCTACTCCCCAAAAATAGCTCTTTAAATTACTGGACAAATATAAATAAATAATTTATATTATTAGATTGTGACCAAACACGCAAATTAGGCTGTCTTCTTACTGTCATTCTGAGGTAGTGTTAGCATCCAAAGCTGATGATTCAATCCAAATAGGATAATCTAACTCAGATTGATCATAGACTGGTAAACTAAGAAAGCTTTCAGGTCAACATTGGAGCTTACGGACGAACAACTAAAGCTAATCCTAAGCTCCAGAGTACATTTACTCCTGTGCCTCTGAAAAAGCAGGCAAAATCTTAAACAATAGTTTAAGGTGTTTAAGGAAGTAAAACTGAGCAGCAATGTTGGTTTCATGGCATTACGTCAGTCTCAGTTAACGGATACTGGGTGGTAAAAACCGCTTAAGTCCAACTGCAACACGGCAGTAGCCAACCTCCGGGAAGCCGCCATATTGGGCGTATACAAATCGGAAAACCCGCCGACAGCGCTGCCTCCAGAAAGTGCCAGAGCAATTGCTTGGACGAAAGCATTGCTGCACACAGCTTAAAGCTGTAGCGCCTTGCATTGATTCCAGAAGTTACTCCTTCCCAACGGGAAGGGAATTGTAGCTGTTCTGGTGATCTATTGAGTGAAGCTAAACAGATTCACCAAGCAGTACGGACACGGTTTGTTGTGTCCGAAAGTCTTTGGAGCGGTTTATTTAAGCCATTCCAAATTTCGCAGGCTAATCCAGCCTAAACTGATGCGTACAAAGCGTGTCCTCTAGAGTCTAATTCCAAGGTCAGCAAGTAGAAAGGAGAACCAGTTACTGTGTCTGTAGGTATTCTCGGCACCAAGCTGGGCATGACCCAAATATTTGACGAAGCAGGAGTAGCCATTCCTGTGACTGTCATTCAAGCAGGGCCATGCACCGTTACACAAGTTAAAACAAAACAAACCGACGGTTACTTTGCCATTCAAGTTGGTTATGGCGAAGTCAAACCAAAGGCACTGAACAGACCACTACTGGGTCATTTGGCTAAATCATCTGCTCCAGCATTGCGTCACTTAAATGAATATCACACCGATAGCTCTGGTGATTATGCTTTAGGTCAGCAGATTAAAGCAGATATTTTTAGTGCAGGTCAAATTGTCGATGTCGTCGGCACAAGCATCGGTCGCGGTTTTGCAGGAAACCAGAAGCGCAACAACTTTGCTCGCGGTCCCATGTCACACGGTTCCAAAAACCACAAAGCGCCCGGTTCTATTGGTGCTGGTACAACACCAGGTCGTGTCTATCCAGGTAAGCGGATGGCAGGCCGTTTAGGTGGGAAACGCATCACAATCCGTAAGCTGACCATAGTGCGAGTTGATCCAGAACGCAACATATTGCTAATTAAGGGAGCCATTCCTGGTAAACCGGGCGCTCTGGTAAGTGTTGTGCCTGCAAAAATAGTGGGATAGTCAAAAGTCATTAGTCAAAAGTCATTAGTCATTAGTCATTGGCTAAGGACAAATGGCAAAAGACAAATGGCAAATGACGCCACGTGCTTCACTTGGGAAGACCCCAGACGCTTGCGGACTCGCTAACGCTGCGCTATCGGCCTTGGCGTCTCCCCTTGGGAGAAGACCGCAGTGGCTCACAAATGACAAAGGACAGATAACAAATATGGTTGAAAGCGTAGTTAAAAATTGGCAAGGAGAACAGGTCGGCGAGACGACCTTCGAGTTGCGCGTTGCCAAGGAAGAAACAGCGTCTCATATTGTGCACCGCGCCTTAGTACGGCAATTGACCAATGCTCGTCAAGGAAATGCCAGTACAAAAACTCGTGCTGAAGTCAGAGGTGGTGGCCGTAAACCTTGGCGGCAAAAAGGTACTGGTCGCGCTCGTGCCGGGTCTATTCGTTCACCACTGTGGCGTGGTGGTGGTGTGATCTTTGGGCCAAAGCCCAGAGACTTCAACCTCAAGTTGAACCGCAAAGAGCGACGTCTAGCACTGCGGACAGCATTTGTCAGCCGCATTGACGACTTGATAGTAGTAGAAGAATTTAGCACAGAGCTATCTCGCCCAAAGACTAAAGACTTAGTGGCAGCGCTTGCCCGTTGGGGAGTGGTACCAGAAAGCAAGTCACTGTTAATTTTGTTTGAGATTGCGGATACAGATAACGTTTATTTATCAGCCCGCAACATTGAAAATTTAAAACTAATTGCAGCCGACCAGCTAAATGTTTTTGATTTACTGCACGCTGACAAGATTGTAGTTACGGCATCAGCCCTAGAAAAAATTCAGGAGGTCTACAGTGCCTAGCTTTGACCCCCGTGACCTTGCCGACTTAGTGCGTCGCCCAATTGTTACCGAGAAGGCGACCATCTTGATGGAGCAGAATAAGTACACCTTTGAAGTAATCCCAAAGGCATCTAAGCCAGAAATCAAGGCTGCGATCGAAGACTTATTTCAGGTCAAAGTTGTAAAAGTCAACACCATCCTACCACCGCGTAAAAAACGGCGCGTTGGTAAATTTATTGGTTATAAACCCCAATATAAGCGAGCCATTATTACCGTCGCACCTGGGGATGAAGACAAGATTAGACAAGTCCTATTCCCAGAAGTCTAGGAATTTTAGATTTTAGGTTTTAGATTTTAGATTTAAGAGTTTACTGAATAAGTACCAAAGATGGTCGCAATTAGTTAAACACTCATTAAATCCAAAATCCAAAATCCAAAATTAAGTAAATCCAAAAATCCAAAATCCAAAATCCAAAATAGATTATGGGTACTCGTTCTTATCGCCCTTATACCCCCAGCACTCGCCAAGTTACAATCTCTGACTTTGCGGAAATTACAAAAACCGAGCCAGAGAAATCCCTAACCACCTCAAAGCATCGCGCTAAAGGTCGGAATAATCACGGGCGGATTACTAGTCGTCGCCGGGGTGGCGGACACAAACAACTTTACCGGATCATCGATTTTAAAAGGGATAAACATAATATTCCTGCCAAAGTCGCAGCGATTGAATACGATCCTAACCGCAATGCCCGAATTGCCCTTTTGTATTACCAAGACGGCGAAAAACGGTACATCCTCCATCCCAACGGGTTGAAAGTTGGAACAATAGTTATTTCTGGGACTGAAGCTCCCTTTGAAGATGGTAATGCCTTACCACTCTGGAAGATTCCCTTAGGTACTAGTGTTCACAACGTAGAATTGACTCCTGGTAAAGGTGGTCAAATCGTGCGGGCTGCTGGTGCTAGCGCTCAAGTTGTGGCAAAAGAAGGTAATTATGTAACTCTCAAGTTGCCTTCAGGAGAAGTCCGCTTGATTCGGCGCGAGTCCTACGCCACGATTGGGCAAGTAGGCAACACCGATGCTAGAAACCTGAGTGCAGGTAAAGCAGGACGAAATCGCTGGAAAGGTCGCCGTCCTAAGGTTAGAGGTAGCGTCATGAACCCCGTTGATCACCCACATGGTGGTGGTGAAGGTAGGGCACCTATCGGTAGATCAGGGCCTGTAACACCTTGGGGTAAACCCACATTGGGTGCGAAGACACGCAATCGCAAGAAACTTAGCAGCAAATTGATTATACGTCGTCGCCGTAAGTCTTCTAAACGCGGTCGCGGTGGTCGTGAATCATAGAATTTTAGATTTTAGATTTTGGATTTTAGATTGGCGTCTACTTGTGAACATTGAAAATTTGTGAAACTTGATTAAGACACCTAATTATCCAAAATCGGAAATTCTAAATCCTAAATCCTAAATCCTAAATCCAAAATTGAACTATGGGTCGTTCTCTAAAAAAAGGTCCTTTCGTTGCGGATCATCTCCTAAAGAAAATTGAAAAGCTCAACGACAACAACAGAAAAGAAGTTATTAAAACTTGGTCGCGAGCTTCGACAATTTTGCCCCTAATGGTAGGTCATACCATAGCTGTTCACAACGGACGCCAACACGTTCCAGTTTTTGTAAATGAACAGATGGTAGGACACAAGTTGGGTGAATTTGCCCCGACACGCACCTACAGGGGTCATGGAAAAAGCGACAAAAAAGCAGGTAGGTAGTTATTAGTCGTGAAGTCATTAGTCATTAGCTAAAGACAAGTGACAAATGACAAATGACAAATGACAAAATTGGAGAAAATTATGGCTAATGATACTACTGAAGTAAAGGCGATCGCTCGTTTTATCCGCATCTCGGCCTACAAAGTGCGTCGGGTACTCGATCAAATCCGGGGGCGCTCGTACCGAGAAGCACTAATTATCCTGGAATTCATGCCCTATCGCGCCACTGAACCCATATTGAAGGTTCTCAGAAGTGCTGCTGCCAATGCCGAACACAACGCTGGGTTAGATCGGACTCAACTAGTGATTACTCAGGCATACGCCGATCAAGGGCCGCCATTGAAGCGGTTCCAGCCAAGAGCGCAAGGTCGAGCTTACCAAATTCGCAAGCCGACGTGTCATATTACTGTGGCTGTTGCAGCCGCCCCAGAAAAATAAGCACGTTTACACGAATAAATTGCGTAAAGTAAGAAATCTTAGAGGAAGCATTCGTGGGACAGAAGATTCATCCAGTTGGTTTTCGCCTGGGTATTACACATGAACATCAATCCCGTTGGTTTGCTGTTCCTGATCGCTATCCAGAACTTTTACAAGAAGACTACAAACTCCGTCAATACATAGAACAAAAGCTGGGTAGACTGGCTCAAAACAACGCCGGAATTTCCGAGGTGCGGATTGAGCGCAAAGCCGACCAAATCGACTTAGAAGTCCGCACAGCTAGACCAGGCGTAGTAGTGGGCCGTGGTGGGCAAGGCATCGAATCCTTGCGTACCGGACTCCAAGGACTGTTGGGTAGTAATCGCCAAATTCGCATTAACGTAGTTGAAGTCCAACGAGTTGATGCTGATGCTTACCTAATTGCCGAATACATTGCTCAACAATTGGAACGCCGGGTTTCCTTTCGGCGGGTAGTGCGGCAATCGATTCAGCGGGCCCAACGCGCTGGTGTGCAAGGGATTAAAATCCAAGTCAGCGGCCGGCTCAACGGTGCAGAAATTGCCCGGACAGAGTGGACTCGTGAAGGTAGAGTGCCTTTACATACCTTACGGGCTGACATTGACTACTCTTATTGCACCGCAAAAACTGTTTACGGCATTTTGGGGATCAAAGTCTGGGTGTTTAAGGGAGAAATTATTCCTGGGCAGGAAGAAACTCCACTACCACCTGCAAGCCGTGATCGGGAACGCGATCCCCGCGATCGCGATCGTGAACCCCGTCGTCGTCAACAACAACGTCGTCGCCAGCAATTTGAAGACCGATCAAATGAAGGGTAAATGGGGACTGGGGACTGGGGACTGGGGACTGGGTAAGAATTCTCAATCCCCAATCCCTAATTCCCAATCCCTAATCCCCAGTACCTAGTACCCAGTAGCTAATCATGTTAAGCCCTAGAAGAACTAAATTCCGCAAACAACAGCGCGGACGGATGGAGGGACTAGCCACCCGTGGTAGCACCCTCAACTTCGGTGATTTTGCACTCCAAGCGCAAGAACCTGCTTGGATTACCTCCCGGCAAATCGAGGCTTCTCGTCGGGCAATGACCCGTTATATTCGTCGGGGTGGACAAATCTGGATTCGGATTTTCCCTGATAAACCTGTAACCATGCGTCCTGCTGAAACCCGGATGGGTTCTGGTAAAGGTAATCCAGAGTTTTGGGTAGCTGTAGTCAAGCCAGGGCGAATTTTGTTTGAAATCGGTGGGGTTTCTGAAGAAATCGCCCGTGAAGCTATGCGTTTGGCTTCATTTAAACTGCCTATAAAAACCAAGTTTATCGTGCGCTTTCAACCACAGGAGCAGGAGTAGCTTATGCCTCTTCCCAAGATTTCAGAAGCTAGACAATTAAGTGACGAGAAGCTCTCTGATGAAATTGTCGCTATCAAAAGACAACTATTTCAGTTGCGCTTGCAAAAAGCTACCAGACAACTAGAAAAACCCCACCAGTTTAGACAGATCCGACACCGCCTAGCCCAATTGCTGACATTAGAGACAGAACGCAAACGGGCAGCAAGTCAATCGGCTAAAGAAGAAAAGTAGGAGATTATGGCAGTTAAAGAACGAGTTGGCTTGGTAGTGAGCGATAAAATGCAAAAAACTGTGGTAGTTGCCATAGAAAACCGCGCTCCTCACCCCAAGTACGGCAAGATTGTGGTTAACACCCAACGATATAAAGTTCACGACGAAGAAAATAAGTGTAAAGTAGGCGATCGCGTTCGCATTCAGGAAACTAGACCCCTGAGTAAAACCAAGCGCTGGAAAATCACAGAAGTCCTGAACGTCAAGCCTACTTAAACCTCATCGTTGTTAGTTTCTAACAACATTACAAGGGAGAATAATTGTGATTCAACCCCAGACTTACTTGAATGTCGCTGATAATAGCGGCGCCCGCAAACTAATGTGCATCCGCATCTTAGGTGGAGGCAACCGCCGTTATGGTTTTATCGGCGATAAAATTATCGCCGTTGTCAAAGATGCTACACCTAACATGGCTGTAAAAAAGTCTGATGTTGTGGAAGCAGTAATTGTCCGCACTCGTAAAGCTGTAAGTCGTGACAGCGGCATGAGTATTCGCTTTGATGATAACGCCGCTGTGATTATCAACAAAGACGGTAATCCCAGAGGCACACGGGTTTTTGGTCCAGTTGCACGGGAACTGCGCGATAAAAACTTTACTAAAATTGTTTCTCTGGCTCCGGAGGTGCTTTAATGGCAACCAAACAGGGTACGCCCAAAGTATTCCACAAAATGCACGTCAAAACTGGCGACACTGTACAAGTGATTGCTGGCAAAGACAAAGGAAAAGTTGGCGAAATTACTCAGGCACTTCCCCAGCTGAGTAAAGTTATCGTCAAAGGTGTCAACATTAAAACCAAGCACGTCAAACCCCAGCAAGAAGGGGAATCAGGGCGGATTCTCACCCAGGAATTCCCGATTCATAGCTCCAACGTGATGCTTTATTCCACCAAGCAAAACGTTGCCAGTCGTGTTTGTTATACCTTTACCTCAGAAGGCAAAAAGGTCAGAAAACTCAAAAAAACTGGCGAGATTCTGGATAAATAAGAATTAGCCGACTTGAGATTTTAGATTTTAAATTTAATCCAAAATCCAAAATCTAAAATCCAAAATTAAAGGTTCCCTGACCAAGCCCAGGGATATCAGGACAAAAAACTATGGCGACAACAAGACTCAAAAGCTTATATCAAGAGACAATCGTCCCCAAACTGATCAATCAGTTTCAATATACCAACGTTCATCAAGTACCGAAGTTGGTAAAGGTTACTATTAACCGAGGTTTGGGTGAAGCAGCTCAAAATGCGAAGTCGCTAGAAGCATCCATCAACGAAATTGCCTTGGTAACAGGTCAAAAACCAGTGGTAACGCGAGCGAAAAAGGCGATCGCTGGCTTTAAAATTCGTCAAGGTATGCCTGTGGGGATCATGGTTACTCTCAGAGCCGAACGGATGTATGCCTTTTTCGACCGACTAGTTAGCTTATCATTGCCCAGAATTCGAGATTTTCGCGGCGTTAGCCCTAAAAGCTTTGACGGACGGGGTAACTATACTCTGGGTGTGAGAGAACAGCTAATTTTTCCAGAAGTCGAGTACGACAGTGTTGATCAAGTGCGTGGGATGGATATTTCCATCATCACCACAGCAAAAAACGACGAAGAGGGTCGCGCCTTACTTAAAGAATTAGGAATGCCCTTTCGCGATCAATAAGTTCATCTATAGAGGGAACGATGGCGGCTAACGACACAATTGCAGATATGCTGACGCGCATCCGCAATGCCAACCTGGCGCGGCATCAAACTACACAAGTGCCAGCGACAAAAATGACCCGGAGTATTGCCAAAGTACTACGGGAGGAAGGCTTTATTGCTGAAATCGAAGAAGCAGAAGAAGGGGTAAAGCACAACCTAGTGATTTCCCTGAAATACAAAGGTAAGAATCGTCAGCCTCTAATCACCGCCTTAAAGCGAGTGAGTAAGCCAGGCTTACGTGTTTACTCCAATAGAAAAGAATTACCAAGGGTACTAGGCGGTATTGGCATTGCCATTATTTCTACATCCAGTGGCATTATGACTGACCGCGAAGCGCGGCGTCAGAACTTGGGTGGTGAAGTGCTTTGCTACGTTTGGTAGTCACCAGAAGCGAGGAGTTAGGAGTGAGGAGTGAAAAGTTAGTTAGAAAAACTCATAACTCATAACTCGTAACTCATAACAGGATAAAGGACAAAAGTAATGTCTCGTATTGGTAAACGTCCAATTACTATTCCCGCCAAAGTTCAAGTGGCGATCGATGGTACGAATATTGTGGTGAAAGGCCCGAAAGGAGAACTTTCTCGCACTCTCACAGCTAATGTCTCACTCTCTCAAGAGGGAGAAATATTACACGTAACCCGTCGGGATGAAACTCGTACCTCAAAGCAACTGCACGGCTTAAGCCGCACTTTAGTTGCCAACATGGTCGAGGGGGTTTCCCAAGGTTTTCAGCGCCGTTTGGAAATTCAAGGTGTTGGTTACAGGGCACAACTTCAAGGGCGTAACCTGGTTTTAAATATGGGTTACAGCCATCAGGTACAAATTGTTCCCCCAGATGGAATTCAGTTTGCAGTCGAAGGTACGACTAATGTCATAGTTAGCGGCTATGACAAAGAAATCGTAGGTAACACAGCCGCAAAAATTCGCGCCGTTCGTCCACCAGAACCTTATAAAGGTAAAGGCATTCGCTATGCCGGTGAAGTGGTCAGACGGAAAGCTGGTAAGACTGGTAAGGGTGGTAAGAAGTAGAAATGAAACTTACTCGTAGAGAATCAAAAAACCGTCGTCATCGACGCGTTCGTGGCAAAGTTATTGGCTCCCCAGAACGTCCGCGTTTAGCGGTATTTCGTTCTAATGAGCATATTTATGCCCAGCTGATTGATGATAGTCAGCATCAAACCATAGTGGCAGCATCGACTTTAGAACCAGAGTTGAAATCTAGTTTAGCGACAGGCGCAAACCGCGACGCATCGGTGCAAGTTGGTAAGTTGATCGCAGTGCGATCGCTAGAAAAAGGCATCACCAAAGTAGTTTTCGATCGCGGTGGTAACTTATATCATGGTCGTGTCAAAGCCCTAGCTGATGCAGCACGCGAAGCTGGTTTAGATTTCTAAAGTCATTGGTCATTAGTCATTGGTCATTAGTCATTGGACAAATGACAAAAGACAAATGACAACTGACAAATGACAAAAGACAAATGACGTTCACCAGAGCATAAATTATGGCAACAGAGCGTAAAAGTAGAACAAAGCGTGCCAAAAAAGAAGAAACCACTTGGCAAGAGCGGGTAATCCAAATCCGCCGCGTGAGTAAGGTCGTCAAAGGTGGTAAAAAACTCAGCTTCCGAGCGATCGTTGTCGTCGGTAACGAACGCGGTCAAGTTGGTGTAGGAGTAGGCAAAGCCTCAGATGTAATTGGTGCCGTCAAAAAAGGCGTAGCCGATGGCAAAAAACACCTCATTGATATCCCAATCACCAAATCCAACTCCATCCCCCATCCCATTGATGGTGTCGGTGGCGGTGCGAAGGTGATGATGCGCCCAGCCTCACCTGGTACTGGGGTAATTGCTGGTGGTGCTGTGCGGACTGTGTTGGAATTGGCAGGAGTTCGTAACGTCTTAGCCAAGCAACTTGGCTCCAACAATCCGCTCAATAATGCTAGAGCCGCAGTCAATGCCTTATCTACATTGCGGACTCTTTCTGAAGTCGCCGAAGATCGCGGTATTCCTATTCAAAATCTCTACATTTAGTAGAGTCGCACTTACAGAGATTTTGTGTAAACAAGAACTAATTACATCATGAGACTCAACGATGTTAAGCCGCAAAAAGGCTCAAAGAAACGCAAGAAGCGTGTAGCCAGAGGTATTTCTGCCGGTCAAGGTGCCAGTGCTGGTCTAGGTATGCGAGGTCAAAAGTCTCGCTCTGGTAGTGGTACTCGACCCGGTTTTGAAGGTGGTCAACAGCCATTGTATCGCCGCTTACCTAAGCTGAAGGGCTTTCCGATTGTGAATCAGAAGATTTACACTACGATTAATGTAGAGAAGCTAGCCTCCCTTCCCGCTAATACGGAAGTAACTTTGACCTCCTTGAAGGCAGCAGGTATCCTGACTGCTGTGAAGGGGCCATTGAAAATTTTAGGTAACGGGGAATTGAGCACTCCGCTCAAGGTACAAGCGGCAGCTTTCACAGGTACAGCTCGTAGCAAAATTGAGGCAGCTGGTGGTAGTTGTGAAGTCTTATGAGTGAGCCGGAACAGCGCACTTAAATGGAAGTCAACTCGCTGTCAGCGCCTGGTTCACTATAAAGGTAGCACTCTATGATCAGTCGAGATAAAGCCCCAACGGCTCAAGAAACTTTTATGCAGATGGCACAAGCAGCCGGGCTGAGAGGTAGGCTGCTTGTCACCGTCGGTATTTTAATTTTGGTTCGCCTGGGCATCTTCTTGCCCATACCAGGCATTGATAGAGAGCGGTTTCACGAAGCCATATCGGGAAATAATTCTGTATTTGGTTTATTGGATATATTTTCAGGACGCGGACTTTCGACTTTGGGAGTCTTTGCGCTGGGGATTTTGCCCTTCATTAATGCGTCTATTATTATCCAATTACTTACCGCTGCAATTCCATCTTTAGAAAATTTACAGAAAAATGAAGGTGAAGCGGGGCGGCGGAAAATTTCGCAAATTACCCGATATGTCACTGTATGTTGGGCAATTATCCAAAGTACAGCTTTTTCGGCATTATTCCTCCAGCAATTTGCCTTAAAGCCAGGCCCAATCTTTGTAGCTGAAACAGCGATCGCTCTGACTGCTGGTTCCATGTTCGTAATGTGGACATCAGAACTAATTACAGAACGTGGGATTGGAAATGGAGCATCCTTGTTGATTTTTGTCAACATTGTCGCGTCATTACCAAAAGCTTTAGGGGATACGATCGATTTGGTGCAAGTCGGCGGTCGGGAAACAGTGGGTCGCGTGATAGTACTGATCTTAGTTTTCTTGGCAACCATTGTTGGTATTGTGGTTGTGCAGGAAGGAATGCGCCGCATCCCGATTATTTCGGCTCGTCGCCAAGTAGGTCGTCGAGTTTTGGCAGAGCAACGTAGCTTTTTACCCTTGCGGCTAAATCAAGGCGGCGTAATGCCAATTATTTTTGCCGCGGCCATCCTCAGTTTGCCACTGCTGATAGCCAATTTCGCCAAGAATGCCGAATTGGCAAATATAATTAACACTTATCTGAGTCCGAGCGGTTCTAGCTCATGGGTCTATGCCTTGGTGTACATGATTTCCATCGTTTTCTTCAGCTACTTCTATTCTTCGTTGATTCTCAACCCAGTAGATGTTGCACAAAACTTGAAAAAAATGGGTTCTAGCATTCCTGGCATTCGTCCCGGTAAGGCGACTAGTGAGTATATTGAGCGCGTATCAAACCGACTCACTTTTTTGGGTGCGATCTTTTTGGGACTGGTCGCTATTATTCCCACCGGTGTGGAAAGTGCTTTAGGAGTACCCACCTTTAAAGGATTGGGTGCTACCTCTCTGTTAATTCTAGTTGGTGTGGCGATTGATACGGCAAGACAAATCCAAACCTACGTGATATCTCAGCGCTATGAAGGAATGGTGAAACAATAGTGACGCGACTAATCTTCTTGGGACCACCTGGAGCTGGTAAAGGAACACAAGCTCAAACCTTGGCTGAACACTTGAATATTCCCCATGTTTCTACAGGTGAAATATTAAGACAAGCTATGAAAGAGCAAACTCTTTTGGGAATCAAGGCTCAAAACTATGTAAATAGCGGTGAGTTAGTACCCGATCAGCTAGTGCAGGACTTGGTACAGGAGCGCCTCAACCAACCAGATGCAGAAAATGGTTGGATTCTTGATGGTTTTCCCCGCAAAGTGACGCAAGCGGCTTTTCTAGAAGAATTGCTGGAAACAATACATCAGAGTGGCGAAAGGGTTGTCAATCTAGATGCACCAGATGAAGTTGTGATCGCACGTTTGCTAGCTAGAGGACGAAAAGATGATACCGAAGAGGTGATTCGTCGTCGGTTACAAGTTTACCGCGATGAAACTGCACCTTTAATTGATTATTATCGCGATCGCCAAAAACTTTTAACGGTAAATGGCAATCAGTCCCAAGAAGATGTCACTGGTGAACTCCAAAAGGTAATCGCTTGATGATTATGGAGATTATAGAGATGAGAAGGATGAGGGAGATCAGGTAATATTTTTCCCCCTGCTCCCTCATCTCCCCCATTCCCCCCTACTAAGAAGCAGAGCAATTTTAGCTAAGATATATTAATAAACTGTTGATATATTTCTTAAAATGTGTTTCTTTGCAGATGAAGCGCTGCAACTGAACACGAAATTGTTGAGTTGAGGAAAAAACAAATTGTCTAAACAAGATTTGATTGAGATGGAAGGCACGGTTACAGAGTCCTTGCCCAATGCGATGTTTCGCGTTGACTTGGACAATGGCTTTAACGTGCTGGCACACATTTCCGGTAAGATTCGCCGCAATTATATCAAGATTTTGCCTGGCGATCGCGTCAAGGTGGAGTTGACTCCCTACGACTTGACTAAAGGCAGAATCACCTATCGCTTGCGTAAGAAGTAAATGCAACTAAAATCTTCATCGGAGGTAAGTAAATTATTGACTAAGCCAGAAGGGATTCAACTGGAAGCCAGTGTTAGAGAGTTATTATCTCGTGACAGCTTTTTAGTTAAACGATACGATGGCTCAATCCTAAATGCTCACAAGTTCCGGGTTCAATTAGAGAATGGGGATTCAGTCTTGGCATATCTTCCCGTGAACCGTCAATATATCAAGATTTTACCCGGCGATCGTGTCAAGGTGGAGTTAACTGCCTACGATTTGACCAAAGGCAGAATTACCTATCGACTACGAAAGAAGTAACTATATGTAGAGAATTTTACCATAAAACCATTTTTTTGACTGTTTGCTAGTCACTTAACTGGATTAATTTCCCTAGAAATGCTATGATTTTATATTTGGAGTCAAAGAATAAAAGGCATGAAAGTTAGAGCCTCAGTCAAGAAAATCTGTGAAAAGTGTAACGTGATCAAACGTCGTGGTCGCGTCATGGTGATTTGCGTGAACCCCAAGCACAAGCAACGTCAAGGATAGCGCTCTAACCAACAGAGTGAGTTGTAACACGCATATCATCATTAAAACGAAAAGACGCGATTCAATCACGTTTTTCCAACCAACAGTAATTGCGAGAACAATAGGGAGAGTTCATTGTGGCACGTATTGCCGGAGTAGACCTTCCACGCGATAAGCGCGTCGAGATCGGTCTGACTTACATCTACGGAATTGGGTTATCACGCGCTCAAGAAATTATAGCGGCTACTGGTGTGAACCCAGACACTCGCGTTAAGGACTTAAGTGATACCGATGTGACAGCCCTGCGAGGGGAAATAGAAAGCAACTATCAAGTTGAAGGCGACTTGCGGCGCTTGGAGTCTTTGAACATCAAGCGCTTAGTTGACATTGGTACCTACAGAGGGCGTCGTCATCGTATGGGCTTACCAGTCAGAGGCCAAAGAACCCGCACAAATGCCAGAACCCGTCGAGGGAGAAGGCAGACAGTGGCTGGGAAGAAGAAAGCTCCAGGGAAATAATTTTGCAACGCTTGCTAATCAGAGCAAGTTTTACCTTAAATCAACTAAACAAGTATGGCGAGACAACCAACTAAAAAATCCGGGAGCAAGAAGCAGAAACGGAATGTACCCAATGGGATGGCCTACATCCAGTCTACTTTCAACAATAGCATTGTCACCATTACCGATCAAAATGGAGATGTCATCTCCTGGGCTAGTGCTGGTTCTAGCGGTTTTAAGGGAGCAAAAAAGGGAACTCCCTTTGCAGCGCAAACCGCTGCTGAAAGTGCAGCCCGTCGAGCCATTGATCAAGGAATGCGTCAAATTGAGGTAATGGTCAGTGGGCCAGGAGCAGGTAGAGAAACGGCTATCCGGGCACTTCAAGGAGCAGGACTGGAAATTACACTCATTCGGGATATTACCCCGATTCCTCACAATGGTTGTCGTCCACCCAAGCGCCGTCGAGTTTAAACACCAAAACTTGGGCAGTGAGGACGAGAAGTTACAGCCAAAGGAAGTAAAGTTACTTGCATGACCGCTTGGGCGCCTAACGTGCAAACTGTCATTGGGTGAAAGCTTGGGCGACCGAAGCGCGTCAGATTTTCCCGCCGGGAAAGCTGTTAAACTTCGGGCTACCCAAAATATTATCAGCGCCTGCAAGCTTAAATAGGAGCGTCAAACTATACCGTAATTTCATACTAGTAGTTTGATAGACCTATAACCTACAGGACATAAAGTCAACCAATTTTGGATTTTGGATTTCCGATAGCGTAGCGTTAGCGAGTCCGCGAGCGTCTTTTGGATTGAACCCGACCATGAGGGCACGGGGCTTGAGCCAAAAAAATCTAAAATCTAAAATCTAAAATTCTTAGTCAATTCGGGAGGCAATTGATTTGTCTGCTAGCAGCACCTTAGAAAAAGGGAGGCTCATCCGTGGCGCAGTTTCAAATTGAATGTGTAGAGTCGAATACCGAGGAAAGTCGGAACCATTACAGTAAATTTGTTTTGGAACCTCTAGATCGCGGTCAAGGAACAACTGTTGGCAACGCACTGCGGCGGGTTTTACTGTCTAATTTAGAAGGTACAGCAGTTACAGCAGTGCGGATTGCAGGCGTTTCACATGAGTTCGCCACAGTTCCGGGCGTGCGGGAAGATGTGCTGGAAATCCTCATGAAAATGAAGGAAGTTATCCTGAAAAACTATTCTTCGCAGCCCCAGATTGGGAGATTACTCGTTAGCGGCCCAGCAACAATCACTGCGGCGCATTTTGATTTGCCCAGTGAAGTAGAAGTCATCGATCCGACCCAGTATGTGGCCACCATCGCTGAGGGTGGAAAGCTGGAAATGGAATTTCGGATCGAGAAAGGCAAAGGCTATCGCACCGTCGAGCGAGGACGTGAGGAAGCCACATCGTTGGATTTTCTCCAAATCGACTCGATATTTATGCCGGTGCGAAAAGTCAACTACAGTGTTGAAGAATCTCGTGGGGAAGGCTTGATTCCAAAAGACCGACTATTGTTGGAAGTTTGGACAAATGGCAGTATTTCCCCGCAGGAAGCACTATCTTCGGCCGCTGCGATCTTGGTGGATTTATTCAACCCGTTGAAAGACATCTCCCTAGAACCAACAGACACAGGTTCGGATATTCCAGACGACCCAACTGCCCAGATACCCATCGAAGAGTTACAACTTTCTGTGCGGGCATATAACTGTCTCAAACGGGCACAAGTTAACTCTGTGGCAGATTTGTTGGATTATACCCAAGAAGACCTCTTAGAAATTAAGAACTTTGGGCAGAAGTCAGCAGAAGAAGTCGTGGAAGCTTTGCAGCGACGCTTGGGCATCACCCTGCCAATGGAAAGAGGCTCTAAACACCCTTAAGAAAAACCGTTCATAATTCATAGTGCATAATTATGCGTCACCGTTGTCGCGTCAAAAAACTCAGTAAACCAGCCGATCAACGCCGTGCTTTACTGCGATCGCTCGCCACCGAGCTGATCCGTCATGGTAAGATCACCACCACTTTAATTAGAGCGAAAGTTCTGCGAAGTGAAGTGGAAAAAATGATTACTCTAGCTAAAAATGGCTCCCTAGCAGCACGCCGCGAAGCCCTTGGCTATATCTTCGACAAACAACTGGTTCACGCTCTATTTGAGCAAGCTCCGACTCGATATGGTGCTCGTCAGGGTGGTTATACCCGCATCCTGCATACCGTACCGCGTCGGGGTGATAATGCAAAAATGGCAATAATTGAATTGGTTTAAGTCATTAGTCATTGGTCATTAATCATTGGTCATTAGTCATTGGTTATTCACACTTGGACTTTGGACAAATGACAAAAGACAAATGACAAAGGACAAAATCTGTATGTTAGAAAGCCACCAGCCTACACAAACTCATCGAGTAGCCTTGGTAATCCAATACCTGGGCACTCATTTTCATGGCTGGCAACGGCAAAAAAAACAGCGGACAGTCCAGGAAGAGATAGAAATAGCGATCGCTACTATTCTTGGGCATCATGTAACATTACACGGTGCTGGGCGAACCGATTCTGGAGTTCACGCTGCTGCTCAAGTAGCCCATTTTGAAGCTACAGGTTTAATTCCGCCTCACAAGTGGGCAACAATCCTCAACAGCTATCTGCCGCCAGATATATTAATCAGGGCTTCAGCTAGTGTAGATAACCGTTGGCACGCTCGCTTTAGTGCAGCCTATCGACGATATCGCTACACAATATACACTGAAGATAGACTTAACTTGTTTGTAAGACCCTTCAGTTGGCATTATTATTATGCACCCCTGGATGAATCCTTAATTCAAGCTGCCCTGAAACCTCTGTTGGGAAAGCATCACTTAGCTGCTTTTCACCGTGCAGGCTCAAAGCGATCGCATTCCTGGGTAGAGGTGCAAGCAGCAGAATGTCGTCGCAGTGGGCCATTTATCCATATTGAAATACAGGCAGATGGATTTTTGTATGGCATGGTACGGCTGTTGGTAGGGATGTTGGTACAAGTAGGTTCTGGACAACGGACACTTTCTAGCTTCACCGAACTCTGGAAAGAACAACGTCGAGAAGAAGTGAAACACGCCGCCCCGCCTCAAGGCTTGTGCTTGTTGCGAGTCGGCTATCCAGATTTTCCCTTTCCAAAAGAGATTTGGTACGACACCTTGCCAAAGTTCGTCACTAGTCAAGAGTCATTAGTCATCGGTTATTAGTAACGACAAATGACAAAGGACAAATGACTAATGACAAATTAAAAATGACAAAGGACAAATGACAAATGACAACGAGTAAAACATACCTTCCTTCTCAAGCGTCTCTTGAGCGTGAGTGGTACATAGTAGATGCCACCGATAAACGCCTCGGTCGCCTCGCCAGCGAAATCGCCCAGGTTTTAAGAGGCAAAAAGAAACCCGAATACACACCTCACCTAGATACAGGTGACTTCGTAATCGTCATCAATGCCGAGAAAGTAGCAGTTACAGGCAAAAAGCGCACTCAAAAGCTTTACCGTCGCCATTCTGGTCGTCCCGGTGGGATGAAAACGGAAACTTTCGCTAAACTGCAACAGCGCATACCAGAACGGATTTTAGAACAGGCTGTTAAAGGTATGCTACCTAAAAATAGCCTGGGTAAGCAGTTGTTCACCAAGCTGAAAGTCTACGCTGGGCCTACGCATCCCCACGATGCTCAACAACCTAAAGAACTAAAAATTAGTACAATTCCTGGAGAAGAAAATTAATGGTAGTAGCAGATGCCAATAGCGGTCGCGCCGTATACTGGGGTACTGGTCGTCGTAAGAACGCAGTAGCACGGGTACGCTTGGTTCCAGGCACTGGTCAACTGACCGTGAACGGTAAAGATGGAAACTTATATTTTCAATTTAACCCCAACTACCTGGGAGTGATTAAAGCACCTCTGGAAACTCTGGGATTAGAAAACGAATATGACATTTTGGTGAAAGCAGAAGGCGGCGGCTTGACCGGACAGGCTGATTCTGTTCGTTTGGGAGTTGCTCGTGCTTTGTGCCAACTAGACCCAGACAACCGCCCACCTTTGAAAACCGAAGGTTACTTGACTCGTGATCCAAGGGCAAAAGAGCGGAAGAAATATGGTTTACATAAAGCCCGGAAAGCACCTCAGTACTCTAAGCGTTAGGGCATTGGGCAATTCAATTTTGGATTTTGGATTGACGATAGCGTAGCGTAAAGCCTTCTCTACGACAGGCTGCGCCAACGGCATGGCTTCGCTTAGAGCGAGTCCGTGAGCGTCTTTTGGATTAAATTTCAATCTAAAATCCAAAATCTAAAATCTAAAATTCTTAATCCCCAGTCCCCACTGCCTAGCTTCAATTGAACTCTGAAAGTTATAATTTATATAGATTCATCCCACAAAGAACAATGGCTAAATCTGATATTCACCCCAAGTGGTATCCAGATGCTAAAGTTTACTGCAACGGTCAAGTTGTTATGACCATTGGCTCTACTAAGCCAGAATTGCACGTAGATGTTTGGTCTGGAAATCACCCATTCTATACTGGCACTCAGAAGATTATTGACACTGAGGGTCGAGTAGAGCGTTTCCTCCGCAAGTACGGTATGAGCAGCACTCAAACATCTGGCGACGAACAAACCAAAAAGTAGCGGGTTGGCTCTGCTGTTAACGACGGCCCTGCATCAGCTGGGTCGATTGTCATTTATATGCTCGAGCCAATTTGTTATTTTTTTAAGGAGCGATCGCACTCGTCATGGCTGAATCATACTTACTGGACAAACTAAAATCCGTTGAACAAACCTTTAATGAATTAACACGTCGTCTTGGCGACCCTGATACTGCTAGCAACCCTGATGAGTATCAAGAAATTGCTAAGTCTCGTTCTTCTTTGGAAGAGGTAGTTGATACCTATGAAATCTGGAAAACAGCCCAAGAAGACTTGATAGGAGCGCGTCAGGTTTACAAAGAATCCGCGAGTGACCCAGAGTTGCAAGAAATGGCAGCACTGGAAGTAAAAGAACTTGAACAAAAAATAGAATATTTAGAGTCTCGCTTGAAAGTTTTACTGCTACCACGCGACCCCAATGATGAAAAGAATATCATGTTGGAAATTCGCGCTGGTACTGGTGGCGATGAAGCGAGTATTTGGGCTGGCGATTTGATGCAGATGTACACCCGCTATGCCCAGACTCAAGGTTGGAAAGTTTCTCTAGTGAGCGAATCTCGAGGAGAAGTGGGTGGCTGGAAAGAGGTCATTCTCGAAATTAAAGGTAATGACGTTTACAGCCAGTTAAAGTTTGAAGCTGGAGTGCATCGTGTGCAACGGGTGCCGGCAACTGAATCTGGGGGACGGGTTCATACTTCCACAGCCACCGTGGCGATTATGCCAGAGGTGGATGATGTGGAAATTCACATTGACCCAAAAGATATTGAAATGACTACAGCCCGTTCTGGCGGTGCTGGTGGACAAAACGTCAACAAGGTGGAAACAGCGGTTGACTTGATGCACAAACCGACAGGGATTCGGATTTTCTGTACAGAAGAACGCAGCCAGTTGCAAAACAAAGAACGGGCAATGCAAATTCTGCGGGCGAAGTTGTATGACATCAAGTTAGGCGAACAACAAGCAGCTGTTACTTCCATGCGGCGATCGCAGGTTGGGACAGGATCGCGATCGGAAAAAATTCGCACCTATAATTATAAAGATAATCGGGCTACTGATCACCGATTAGGTCAGAATTATTCCCTTAACCCTGTTCTTGAGGGTGATTTAGAGACGCTTATCCAATCTTGTATATCTCTAGATCAACAAGAACGGCTTGCGGAGTTAGCGACTTCTGCCGCTAACTAATTTTTGCTGTTAAAATTCCTGTAAAACCACTTGTTGTACTGTTGCTTTTAACACACACAGGTGGTTTTCTAATATTGCGTGGAGTGCATCTTCTATTTCACTGGGATAATGGTAATAGGCAAATTCATACTTCATAACGTAATTTAACTTCGCCCATTCCTTCAGGGTTTGGCAGGCATAAATTAACTTTTCCGCTTCTTCTTGCCAACGCGCAAAAATTCGGTAGCTAAAAAAGCTGCTGCATATATTGCCTTTTGCATCCCAGTAGGAAATGCACACTTGATGCTTCAGAAGGTGGATTTTTTTGATTTGCTTAACATCGTAGCCTTTAACTTTTAAAGCTTCTTTGGTTTCTGTGTCAGAAATGTTCCACTGTTCTGGTTTAATTTTATTAGTGGCTATAAGATTTTTACCTTTGCGGCGATATTGGTTAATTTTGCGTGGCTTGCGAAACATGATGCACCTTCGATATTATTTCTTCGCAGCAAAGTTGAGCTACTAGCACAAGCACCGTAACAAACTAAGTTTTTTGGGTTGGTTAAAGATAGATGGGTTATTCTACTAGCTTGATGCCTGTAGTTGCCGATTTACAACCAGAGATATAGTTTAGTACTAAAACACAAGGCTGTCAATATAAAAGTAAACTTGTAATATTGAAAGTAAACTTGTAAATACAGTTGGCTAGCTATACAAGCAGTGAAGATCGAAAGCAAACAAAAACTGATTGAAATCATTAAACTAGCTCGCGGTTCAATGAGTCAGCGAGCGTTTGGTAAGCTTTTGGGAGTATCTGCTACTGCTGTTCAGATGTGGGAAAAAGGTGTGAAGGTGCCAGATACGGAAAATTTGGCTCAAATCGCATCGAAAGCAGGCTACACAATGGAAGAGTTAATCAGCTGCATAGATGGTAAGCCAATTCCAGAAACTTCCGATTTGAGTCTGATTCTGAGACAAATCCAGCACATGCCTCTGGCACAAGTGGCTCAAATTGTGCAAGCTGCGGCAGATAGATTGGCGGCTGTGGCTGAAGCATCTGGGGATGAGGCGAAGGCCAGTTGAATATTAAAATAATTCGTAATTCGTAATTCGTAATTAAGTTTTGTCACGGGGATTTAGCGCCAAATCGGATCAAACTAGCTCGTGGTTTCTTGCTGTCAAGATTCAACTCTATGGACAAACCTTTTTTGGATGTATCGGCGAAAGAAAATTGGAGTAAGGTACGTCCAGCAATTTTTGGGAATTTGTTTGAAGGTACAGTGGATAAAAAAGAGCGTCATGCGCGGGGAATTCACTTTACCTCAGAAGCGGACATTATGAAAATTGTCCGTCCAACCATTAGCCGCTATTGGGAAGAAAGAATTGAAGCAGCAAGCACAATTCCTCTCCTTTCTACATTGCAATTGGAACTGCAAAGTTATCGCGTACTTGATCCAGCTTGTGGTTCGGGTAATTTCCTGTATATGGCCTATCAGGAACTTAAGCGGATTGAAATGTTGTTATTAGATAAAATTGCACAGCGTCGTAAATCTGAAGATACTCCCATTCAAATGGGTTTTGTCACACCACAGCGCCGGGTGATAAGTCAGTTGTTCTCACAACTGATGATTTCTATATATTTGGTATAGTCTCGTCATTAGTTCATTGCACCTGGATGAATACTCAAAAATCCACTTTAAAAGCAGATATTGCTTATACCCCTACAACTTGCTTTGAGAAGTTTCCCTTTCCTCAAACCCCTGATACTAAATTATAGGACTTACGCATTGACAGAAAAGACCAAGTATGAGTGATTTGAAAAACCACATTCATCGTCGGGGCAATTCATGAATTGCCCCGACGACGCGGGTCTACTTACCATCCATGAATTGATTAATAAAAACCTGAAACGGCGTATTTACGTTCATACACAACATGATTATTTTGTACAGTGCGTAAGTCCTAAATTAGTTAATCAAATTCGCTCAAAGTCTGAGGAAATCCATCAATACCGCACACAACAAATGCAGTTAAAACAGTGGGGAATTACCATGCTGTACAACAAATTTTTTGATGAGCCAACCAGCCAGCTTTATAAACTGCATGAACAGTTAGATAAATTGGTGATGCAAGCTTATAGTTTTAATTCTAGTGACGACATTTTAGAGAAACTTTTAGAATTGAATTTAGAATTAGCTGAGAAAGAAAAACAGGGAGAATCTGTTATCGGACCTTGGGCACCAGTCTGAAATATAGCACAATACGCTTGGGTTAAGGATAATTGTAGGTTGGGTTAAACGAAGTGAAACCCAACAAACCACGACAAATGTTGGGTTTCGTTCCTCAACCCAACCTACACAGTTTAAGGTTTTTGGCTATACAAACTAAGTCCGAGTGCGCGGATTCCAAGAAGTTGAAACCCACGGAGGTGGGTTTTGTCTGTATAGCTGCGATTTCTAATGGCCAAAGCTAGGGTAATTTTACTGGCAGTTAACGAATAAATGGTTTTAAAATGGTGCAATCTGAAAATATTTAGGAGTGCAGCTATGTCGCTACGTAATGAGCCTTTAGATTGGCAAGTTGAAACGAATAATCCTTATATACCAGTTTATCATCAAGGTGATTTGGTAGGTTTTTTTAAACCAGAATATGCCAGTGAAGTTATTAAGTTTTTAAATGAGCAAGAAGTTTTAAAGAAAGCACTAAAAATGGCTTGTACTGATTTAATTAACAAAATGGGTGGCGATCCGAATAAAGTCAATTATTTAATGGGAAAATATATAATAAATAGTGAGCGTCCGAAGTATGGAACTAGAGCGATCGCAGTTTTACTTCATGATAGGCAAAAAGAGCTTGACTTAAGTAACCAGGAGTTTGCTAAATTCTGCGATACCTTTAAATTATCTCCCACTGAACTGAATAATATTTATGCTGGAGAAGCATTTGATGATAGTTTATTAGCGCCACTTTCACGGATATTAGGGATGGCAAAAGAGCAATTGCTGAAAGTGCGAGATGGTTCTGAAGAACAAAGTAACACATGAACAACAAATCAAAATCTTCAAGTGATATAAAAATGTGAAAACAGACATCATCTTTTATCGCCTGTTTCAAGAATTCCCTGATATTTTCTTTGAACTTATTGGTAATCCTCCAGAAGAAGCTAGCCTTTATCAATTTTCATCAGTTTAAATCAAACAAACAGCCTTCAGAATCGATGGTGTATTCCTGCCTATACAAGGAAGTGATAGCCAAATTTATTTTGTTGAAGTGCAATTTCAAGCCGATGGGGAAATTTATTCACGGCTAATTGAAGAAATATGTTTATACCTCCGTCAGAATCAACCATCAAATGACTGGGGTGCTGTGATTTTATACCCAAACAGGAATGTAGATACAGGCAATATCAAACATTACCGTGAGTTTTTTACAAGTGGGCGCGTTAGACGGATTTATCTTGATGAATTAGGTGAGGCTGCATCGCTTCCAATTGGCATTGCAACTGCTAAATTAGTAATTGCAACCGACGACATAGCGATGCCTACGGCGGTAAACTACGCACAAGCTAGGGTGTTGATAGATAGAACCAAGTCTGAGATAAACTCACCATCAAAACAGCAGCAATTATTACAATTTATAGAGACTATTTTGGCTTACAAGTTTCCTGCAATGAGTAGCGAGGAGATGGAGGAAATGTTTGGCTTAAGCGAGTTAAAGCAAACCAGATTTTATCAAGAAGCCTTTCAGGAAGGTGTTGAACAAGGTGAACTTAAAGGTAAACTAAAAGCAGTACCAGCAATGTTGGCAGCAGGGTTGACTGTAGAACAAGTAGCGAAAGCGTTAGATTTGAGTGTCGAAGAAGTCAGACAAGTAGCACAAAGTCATCCTTGAGATAGATGTGGTAAATTTTATCCGTGGCTCCAGCCAAATTTGGTTTGCGGCTTCCAAACTTTCTCACGACGAATTTATAGTTAATTTTTGTTAATATTAGAAGCGGTGTTAGTACTTCGTCCTCAACCACCCAGTCCCTACGTGAGAGAAACTTAATGCTGCGACTAGAACATATAAGTAAAATTTATCCCACAGGCGAAGTTCTCAAAGATATCAACTGGGAAGTTAAACCAGGCGATCGCATTGGCTTAGTCGGTGTCAATGGTGCTGGAAAATCCACCCAACTCAAAATCATCTCTGGGGAAATTGAACCCACCGCCGGCGAAATCATTCGTCCTAATAGCTTACATATAGCTTACCTTAACCAAGAGTTTGAAGTAGACCCCACCCGCACCGTTAGAGAAGAATTTTGGACTGTCTTCAAAGAAGCCAACGAAGTACAGTTATCTCTAGCGCACATACCACAAGAGATGGAAGCGGCTACCCCAGACGAACTGGATCGACTAATCGACAAATTGGATCGCTTCCAGCGCAAATTTGAAGCCTTGGATGGCTACAACTTAGATGCACGCATCGGGAAAATCTTACCAGAAATGGGGTTTGGGCTAGAAGATGGCGATCGCCTTGTCAGCGCCTTCAGTGGTGGTTGGCAAATGCGGATGAGTTTAGGTAAAATTCTTCTGCAAAAACCCGACTTGTTACTGCTGGATGAACCGACTAACCACCTAGATTTAGAAACCATTGAATGGTTGGAAAATTATCTCAGAGGGCTGGTTACGCCGATGGTAATAGTCTCTCATGACCGGGAGTTCCTTGACCGCCTCTGCACTCAAATTGTGGAAACTGAACGCGGCGTTTCCGCTAGCTACCTTGGTAACTACTCGGCATATTTGGAACAGAAAGCTGAAAGTCAATCAGCACAGCTGAGTGCTTACGAACGCCAGCAGAAAGAATTAGAGAAACAGCAAACATTTGTTGATAGATTTCGCGCCAGTGCTACCCGCAGTACCCAGGCGAAAAGCCGGGAAAAGCAACTCGACAAAATCGAGCGCATTGAAGCACCCGTTGGTGGTATGAGAACTCTACACTTCCGTTTTCCCCCTGCACCCCGCAGTGGACGCGAGGTAGTAGAAATTAAAGATTTAACTCATCTTTATGGTGAAAAAATCCTGTTTTTAGCAGCAAATCTCCTAATTGAAAGGGGCGATCGCATCGCATTTCTTGGCCCCAATGGTGCTGGAAAATCTACCCTTCTGCGCGTAATTATGGGTATGGAACCACCCACAGAAGGTAGCGTTCAATTAGGCGATCACAACGTTATTCCCGGTTACTTTGAGCAAAATCAAGCTGAAGCTTTGGATTTGAAGAAAACTGTCATGGAAACAATCCATGATGAAGTTCCAGATTGGGATAATCAAGAAGTTCGCACACTTCTAGGACGTTTCTTATTTACTGGTGACACAGTATTTAAGGCAGTTGGGGCATTAAGTGGAGGAGAAAAAGCTCGTCTGGCGTTGGCAAAAATGCTCTTACGTCCTGCGAACTTACTAATTTTAGACGAGCCGACAAACCACCTAGATATTCCAGCGAAAGAAATGCTGGAAGAAGCTCTAAAAAATTATGATGGTACGGCAATTGTAGTTTCCCACGATCGCTATTTTATTTCTGAAGTAGCTAACAAAATCGTCGAAATTCGTGATGGTGAATTCCGCGTTTACTTAGGAGATTATCATTACTATCTCCAGAAAATTGCCGAAGAAAAAGAACAAGCAAAGTTAGCTGCAATAGAAGCCCAAAAAGCGGCTAAGAAAGCTGCAAAAGCTTCCACGAAAAGGAAATAAAGGATTGAATAACGCCTTAGTAGTAGTGCTAAAACGCTACTACTAAGTAATCACTCGTTATTTAGCGTTCCAAAACATCACAGAAAAATTACTAAAATTTAAAAAATCTTTCAAAAAACTGCAAGTCCTTAATAAAAGAAGTTCATAAGCAAAAATTCACTTGCGGCGTGGATTAGCAGTGGTATCATTCGGGTATTACAAAAAGTAAAGGGCAATTTTACTATGACCAAAGCACCTGTTGCTCCTGTGGTGCTAGTCATTTTAGACGGATGGGGCTACTGCGAGGAAACGCGAGGAAACGCCATTACTGCTGCTAAAACTCCCATTGTGGACAGTTTATGGGCAGCTTATCCGCATACCCTCATCCACACATCAGGAAAAGCCGTAGGGTTGCCAGAGGGTCAAATGGGCAACTCGGAAGTTGGTCATTTGAACATTGGTGCTGGGCGAGTTGTACCGCAAGAACTGGTACGCATCTCCGATGCGGTCGAAGACGGTTCTATTGCCTCCAACCTAGCACTCGTCAAAATTTGCCAGGAAGTTCGCTCTCGGAATAGCAAGCTGCATCTAGTAGGCCTTTGTTCTGAGGGAGGGGTGCATTCGCATATCACCCATCTATTCGGACTACTTGACTTAGCCAAAGACCAGCGAATTCCAGAAGTTTGTATTCACGCCATCACCGATGGTCGTGACACCGCCCCAACTGACGGTGTAAGAGCAATCACACTGCTGCAAGATTATATAGACCGCGCAGGAATTGGGCGCATAGTCACCCTCAGCGGTCGCTACTACGCGATGGATCGCGATCACCGCTGGGATCGGGTCAAACGCGCCTACGACGTGATGACCCAAGATGGTGTAGGTGGCGATCGCAAAGCTGTGGAAGTCTTGCAAGCATCTTACGCCCAAGGGGTAAAAGATGAATTTGTCAACCCAATTAGAATTGCTCCCGGCGCAATAGAACCAGGGGATGGAGTGATATTTTTCAACTTCCGCCCCGATCGCTCCAGACAACTGACTCAAGCTTTAGTCAGTCCCAAATTTAACGGTTTTGAAAGACAGCAAATCACACCCCTGTCCTTTGTGACATTTACGCAGTATGATTCAGACTTACCCGTGGCTGTAGCCTTTGAGCCTCAGAATCTCAGTAACATTCTAGGAGAAGTCATAGCCAATCATAGTTTGAATCAGTTCCGCACTGCCGAAACAGAAAAATACGCCCACGTCACCTATTTCTTTAATGGGGGTCTGGAGGAACCTTTTGCTGGAGAAGACCGAGAACTGGTAAGCAGCCCGATGGTAGCGACTTACGACCACGCCCCAGCGATGTCAGCAGTAGCAGTTACAGATGTAGCGATCGCTGCGATTCAAAAAGGTACGTATTCTCTAGTTGTGATTAACTATGCCAACCCAGACATGGTAGGGCATACTGGTCAAATCGACGCTACCATTACAGCAGTTGAAACAGTTGATCGCTGTTTGGGACGCTTATTAGACAGCGTTATCAAAGCCGGTGGTACAACAATTATTACTGCTGATCACGGCAACGCTGAGTATATGCTAGATGAAGGGGGTAATCCCTGGACAGCCCACACCACTAATCCAGTCCCCTTCATCTTGGTAGAAGGAGAGAAAGTCAAAATCCCTGGATATGGTACAAATGTGGAACTGCGAAGCGATGGCAAGCTATCCGACATTGCCCCCACAATTCTAGAGATTTTACAGCTGCCTCAGCCACCAGAAATGACCGGGCGATCGCTGCTGAAAACAGCAGAATATGATCTGCAACGCACTCGCACCCCCGTGCAAGTAGGGCTGTAAAAGAGTTAGGAGTTAAGAGTGAGGAGTTAATAATTAAGAATTAATAGTGAAGAGTGATGAATTAAAACTTTCCTAACTCCTAACTCCTAACTCCTAACTCCCAACTCCCAACTCCCAACTCCCAACCCTGACTCCTATTTTTTGAAACTTTTTATAAATGAGATTCCTACCATGATAGCTACTAATATTGTGCAAGGCATTTGGGCGTTTTCCGCTACTGGTTTGATTATCTTGGTTTTACTGCATAGCCCCAAAGGTGATGGCATTGGAGCTATTGGCGGACAAGCCCAGCTATTTAGCAGCGCCAAAAGTGCAGAAAACACCTTAAACCGAATTACTTGGGCATTGACAGTAATTTTTCTCGGTTTAACAGTAGTTTTAAGTGCTGGTTGGCTTCCCAAATAAGGATAGGTTAATGGGGAAAAGATCCCAACATCCAATACTTAACACCCTAATAAATTTAATTTCACGGCGGTTAATTACAGCTCTTGCCTTTTTTCTTGGCACAGGGCTATTAATCGTTTTTACTAATCTCCAGTCGAGTGATGGGTTTACAATAATACCAAAATATGCATATTCAGACTTAATAATCTCTCTCCCTCCCTCATCTTCCCCAAAATCCCATCCCCTACCACCCACACTTGCACAGTGGCAAGATAATACTAACAGTGGTGACTACTTTTCCCAAGTCACTACAACTCAAGTAGGTTATTTAGTCTGGTCACAATTTCCCATTCGAGTTTACGTAGAAACACCAAAAGCCGTTAACGAAAAACAAGCTCAAGCATGGGTTAATGGTGTCTTGCAGGGTGTGCAAGAATGGAGTACTTATTTACCTTTAACAATAGTCGAACAGCCAGAAATTGCTGATATTAAGATTTTAAGAAAAGCGCCACCTCTACAAATTTCCCCTGGTAGTAATATACCCCGTGCGCGATCGGCACAAACTACTTACCAGTTATACACCAGCAACAAAGTTTTATCTCACCGCTTCACCATCTTGTTAAGTCCCAGTCAAACAGGTGAGTATCTCATTGCAGCTACCCGCCACGAATTCGGTCATGCGCTGGGAATTTGGGGTCATAGTCCGCTACAAACTGATGCTTTATACTTTTCCCAAGTTCGTCAACCGCCGCCTATTTCTCCCAGAGATGTCAATACTCTAAAGCGGGTTTATGAACAGCCAACCAGTTTAGGATGGTCTTTAGTGGATAATTCAAAGATTAATTGATCGATAGGTAGACTATGTTTTAGCTTTAACGTAATCTAAGGCATTGCTATAAATTATGGTAAACTTATCCTCTAATTGTTTGCGTAAATTGGCACTTAAATCTTCGTTTAGTTGATTACGAAAACTAATAATTTCTGCTGCCCAATGATTAGCATTTCTTGGCTTTTCTAAATCCCAATATTGATAAAGTAATAAATACCTAAGAATCTGTTCCAATAAACTTCTGACTCGCCTTTTTTCGTTTTTAGCCAAATATTCCAATTCTTCTATTAAGTTTTCATAGTCAATCTCTCCTACTTGCCTAGCTCTGAGACATTTAATAGTCTCTTCTAACCATTGCAGGTAATTGGATTCATATAATATTTTTAGATCGATAATTGCAGTCATTTGATGATATGAGGAATTTAATTGATTTTGCTCAGATATTCAAGTTAATTAGGCGATCGCACTTTTTCCCTTTCTCTAAGCTCTACGACTTAGCGGTAGAGGTCGCTGTGCTAAAACTTCCCGATAAAGTTCTTCCAGCAGAGTAATATTTTTACTAAGGGTATAGCGGTCTAATACACGCTGTCTGGCTTTTAGCCCCAGTAAAGTTGTTAACTCTGGATGGTCTTGTAACACTGGCAAGAGGGTTCTTAATTGCGATCGCGCTGTTTTGGTATTAATAACTACACCTGCGCCCTTTTCCAATACTTCTCCATCTGCACCCACGTCTGTTGCTAAACAAGCCAACCCACATGCCATTCCTTCTAACAGAGATAGGGACAAACCCTCTACCAATGAAGGTAAAACAAATACATCTGCGCCCCGCAAAATTTCGATGCGTCGGTCTTCATCAGCGACAAATCCCAACCAGATAATGCCGTATTCTGAACCAAAAAACGGCTCTAAAGAAGACTTCAAAGGTCCGTCACCAACAATCAATAACTTAGTACCAGGTTCCATTGCCGACTGCTTCCAAGCCCGGAGGAGAGCTTCAACATTTTTCTCTGGTGCTATTCGGCCCTGATAAACAAACAAGCGTTCAGCTTTAAATTCTGTTTTGACTTGAGAAAGTCCTGGTGAATACTTCGCGGTATCAACACCGTTGGGAATTACGGCAATATTTTCTTTCCTCACACCCATCCCTGCCAATAATTCTCGCTGAATTTGGGAAAATACAATCACGCGATCGTAGTTAACTAAAAAAGGTGCGTAGAGCTGATATGCCAAAAGTTGTGTTCCCGATATCAGCTTTGCCCCCTTACCAGCAAAGGGTGTATGAAAAGTAGCAATTAGGGGCAACCTCAGTTCCTCACAGATTTCCGGTAGAAAAAAGTCTAGAGGAGATAGCGTCAAGGAAGCATGGACTATATCTGGCTTGATTTTCCGCAGCGAATCGGTTAAAAGTTTGGTCGCTTTAAAAGTGGGAATTGTATAAACCTGGGACTTGTAAATGAAAGGGAGGGAAACCTCTCGAAGATTTGGCCAATTGTCAGGTTCAGACTCTTCCTGGGCAAAGTGAAGAAAGCTAACTTGATGTCCCCTATCTAGCAAGGCATTTGTAATTTCTCGACTGTAGGTAACATTGCCGCAAAAGGGCGATTTTTTTCCAATCCAGGCTATACGCATTCTTTATTTAGCTGTAAGAAAAGCGGGTTTGAGCTATTACTTGTGTGTCCTTTGTGATTTTTACTTTATCTAGCTATACTTGCTGGTTTTTTTAGTTATTACAGATTCCCACCACAATATAGTTTAAACAGCCGATTTTAAGCTGATTAAACCAGTGGATTTATGGCTTTATTTATCCTACTTATAAGTTGTTAATTTCTGATATTTAAACAACTTATTTTGACTAATGTCAGATTGATATCCCGCAAGTATGTGATAAATTTTCACTGACCACAGTTTACCATGAACACAAAAGCTTTAAGGAAATTAGTAATTACTTCAACGTAATGAATAATAACTCCTGTTAGCTGATAACTACTTATGTGAGTTATACCAGGTTAATATACCTCCTGAAAAGACGATCGCAGCTAATCCTAAAAAGACTGCCTGTAATCCCACAAAGGTTTCTGCTACACCAGCTAAAGCCAAAGGTAAGGAGAGGGCAATATTAATTACATTGTTCTGCAAGCCAAAGACTTTACCACGCATTTCTGGAGGTGTTTCTGTTTGGATCGCGGTTTGCATGGGAATTCCCACTAACGCTCCAAATATACCTAATAGCGCCACCAGTAACAACACTAGCCACAGTTGGGTTGTAAATACTGATAGACCAATCAGGGATGCTGCCATGCCCATAGAACCATACAGACTTAGTTGGGTATAGGAGAAGCGTTGACCAAATTGACCGAGAATTGTTGCCCCAGCCGCGATGCCAACACCGCCAGCTGCTAGTAAAAAGCCGAACTGGGAGGCTTTCATGTTGGGAATTATTTCTGCCATGCGAACGGCTAGAACAGTTAATGCTGCAAAGACAGAAAACAAGATAATCAGCTGAAGCAAAGCATTGCGGATGGGATGATTTGCTTTGAGGTAGCTGAAACCGTCCCGCAAGTCAGAGAATACGTGAGGAAATTCTGTATCGGGGTGGTGGTGTTTTTCGTTAGTTGCTAAGAGGAATAAAATTAGTCCAGCGATCGCATAACTACCACCTACTAAAAATTCTTTGCCCAAACTACCACTACCACCCATTTGCAACCAAAGTCCATCTGCGATCGCTAACAACGGTTCCCCAACGGCAAACCCAACAATCACCGATGCCATCATCGTTGTCGTGTAAAGCGAATTAGCTGAGAGTAAATGCTGTTCTTCTACCATTAAGGGAATTGCCGCCTGTTCTGCCGGTGCAAAAAACTGCGTCAGTGTGGAAACTAAAAAAGTCACACCCAGGATGATCAAAAAACCCACTGGCAACATTCCTATGGGTTTCCAATCATGAGTCAACCACAGCAGGAAGGGAATTGACAAAACTAAGATGCCGCGCCAAATATTCGTTGCCACCAGCACAGCCTTTTTCGACCAGCGATCGACAAACACGCCAGCAACGGAACCAAACAATACTGCTGGAATAGTAAAGGCCATCATCAAGACTGACACCCAACCACTAATACTCTGATTACTAGCTTGAAACTGAGTATTAATCAAAGCAATCATCAGCACCAAATAAACTTTATCTGCTAGTTGGGAGAAAACTTGACCGCCCCAAAGAGCCAGGAAATTAGGGTTTTTTAATACAGGCAAAAACCCCTGCTGTGTTACATTCCCCGAAACAGTTTCTCCACCTGAACCAGACCCATCTAATTTCGGTGGTTCTTTTTCTGGGATAGTGGCTACTGGCAAACTCTGCCCGTTGCGAGTGCCGTTGCTATCTACCTCAGCAACGGTTAATTTGTCCTCAGATTGTGTTTCCGATTGACTTGGAACATCAGTTTTTGGGATCTCCTCTGTCCAACTTTGATCGTTTTTAGAAACGTCTTTTGGGGATATTTCTTGGCCATTAATTTGATCAGGTGTAGACTTGGAAACTGCACTCAAGTGATTCTTAACTGGAGGATCTAATGCCCTATTCGGTTTTTTGACGAGGCTTGGTGACAAAGGCAGGATTTTTTTATCCAAATCAGACGGTTGCATCATGGTTGGCAGCAAAATAAGAGTCGATCAAGGTAGCAGAGCGAATAGGGCGACCTAATTGATACTGAGCATACTGGCGTAAAATCTGCTCAATAGATAACCAGTTATGATCTCTAGCACCATCAATTTGCATTATCTCTGGTTGTGACAGATGTTGAAGCAAAGCCAGTTCCATAGCACCCAGACGACTAGAAATCACAGGTATTTCTTGCCGATGCACAACAACTGTTTGGGTATGGGGCATGGGGGATGGGGCATTGGGAATGGGGTATTGATTTCTCTCTCCCTCTGTTCGTAGACGTTTCCAAGCTTCTAAGCAAACCGTTCCACCCGCAGGGATGCTAAATCCTACCTGCCAGTTGGGGTCTGTAAAGTCTGGCTTGAGGGAGCGCCCAGATAGGCAGCAGACTTGCACTTGCGGCGTTACTCCTGCTAAGGCTAAAAGGTGAAACACCCCATGAGCCAGATGAGCCAAAACACCAGATGCATTTGCACTAGAGGCCGCCTCCAACCGATGGAGATGTTCATTAAACAACTCATAAAGTTCTTCTTGGGGTTGTTCGCTCAAAGCTTGACACAGGACTATTTCTGCTAAATACTGGCTGGCTGCCAATTTTCCCAAATCTTTAGCTAAACCAGGATAAGTTTTTAACGTCTGTGCTTGAGTAATTTTATCAAGCGATCGCCCTTTCGCAATCAATAGTTCATTCACAACGAACATACCACTCCTGCCGCCCAGACTTGAGTTGTGCTTGCGTGCCCCTGGAGCCACGGCTCGAATTAGACCGAATTCCCGTGTCAAAATCGTCACTATTTTATCTGATTCTCCCAGCACCTGGGTTTTAAGATTAATTCCGGTTGCTTTGTAGGTTCTACTCATTAGTCATTAGTCATTAGTCATTGGTCATTGGTCATTAGTCATTGGTCATTAGGTTAGGACAAATGACTAATTGACGCGCCCGCGACTTCCCGCTGGGTAGGACGAGAAACAAATGACTATTCACCCTTTCCCAGGTTATCGCGCTGGCGGAGCAAATCGATACCATGAGATGTGCCTAATCTAGTAGCACCCGCTACGATTAAGTCTAGGGCTTGATTGATAGTGCGGATACCACCCGCAGCTTTAATTCCCACCCTTTCTTTTGCCAATTCCTGCAAAAATCGCACATCTGCCACTGTTGCACCGCCATTCCAACCTGTACTAGTTTTTAAGAAAGCCGCCCCCGCCTCCATAGCTATTTCAGCAGCTATTTTTTTCTCCGCATCTGTCAACAGATTTGTTTCCAAAACTACCTTGACAGTTTGCCCAGTTTCTTCACAGATTTCGGCAATTTCCCGGTGGACTTCTTCAGTTTTACCAGCTTTCAACCAGCCCAAGTTCATTACCACATCCAACTCAGTGGCCCCATTATCCGCCGCTTCTTGAGCCTCATACAGCTTGACTGCTGAAGTCGTCGCACCAGAGGGAAAGCCAATCACCGTACAGACTTTTGGGTTCTTGCCGTGGAGGAGTTCGACTGCTTGTTTGACATAGGCGGGGTACAAGCAAACTGCCGCAAAATTGAATCTGTATGCTTCTTCACACCACTGCTTAACCTGCTCTGGAGTAGCCGTTGGCGTTAACAGGGCGTGATCGATAAATGGCGCAATATCAATGTCTGGATAGTCTGCTGCCATCGTGTCTTCTGCCAGTGATTGATTATTAAACTTTATAAAAAATTAAAACATTTCTTATATATATATTAAACCATATTTATTACGAGTTTATCTTGAAAACAAGCTGCTGACTTCTGTTGGATGTCGGCTTTGCAAATGTCGCGGAATTACTGTAAGTGTTTAAGTTGACATTAGCCATAGTAATACCATTTCTTTGTGGAGCTGCGCCGAATTTTTTGACCTCTTCTTTCTTGTGTCCTACCCTGCCTTCAGCCACAAGTCTACGAGATGCTACGCGTAGCTTGCTTCTTTGCAGGAGTACGCGTCTATGCGTCTTTTGCGGTTCGTTTTTCTTACTTATATTTAATACTTGGGCGTATCTTAATACATAATTGGTATAAGGTTAGGAACATCAACAGCATTTGTCACGCCAGTTCCTAAGAAGTCAATAATAGTTTTAGCTAAAGCCTTCGATGCCAAGTATGGTACGCCATTACCAATAGTTTTAAACATATTTGTGAGCGACATATTCTCTGGAAGTACAAAACTTACAGGCAAAGATTGTATAGCTAAAGCTTCCGCCACAGATATTCGCCGGATTTTATAGGGATGCAAATGTACTTCATTATTTCCATAGCAAGCTGTCGGAGAGTAACGCCATCTGTGAAGACGCTTGAAAGACTTTTTAGAATCATCTCCTTCATCAATAGCAGCAAATCTTGTGATCCCTGCCCTTGGTTGAAAACAGTTTTCAGCATTAGGATGCTTCAGCACATTATTTTTTCTAAACCAGTATTCAACTGTTAATTCTTGAGGGATGCCTTCAGGACAAGGCATTAGGGAATTTTCTTGGAATGGTTCGCACTTTTGCCAAGGATAAGTAAAAACATTTTTTTGAGGATATAAAATATGATTTTTCCAAGGGAAATATGCCTCAGATCGTAACTTTTGACTACCGACTTTTATTCCTATATCCTTGAGAAAATTATTTCGGAAACCAATGAGAATAATTCTTTCTCTATCCTGGGGTACACCATATTCGATAGCATTAATTAACCGCTCTGTTAATATATAGCCTGCTTCCAGTAATTGTTGCTTGAGCGATTCAAAAAATAAACGGTGCTTTGTCGTTCTCCACAACCCCTTAACGTTCTCAAATAAAAAAAAATCTGGAAGATTGCGGCAAATTAATTCAACGTAAGAAGCGGAAAGCTTGCCATTATCTCCTAAACGTCCTCTATTTTTGCCGCCAATCGAAAAATCAGGACAGGGAGGCCCGCCAATGAAGCCCACAATATTATTAGATTTACGGCAGTCTTGTACTAATTCCCGGAGGTGTTGTGTTTGTAAACCTTCGAGAAGTTGGGTTACATCTCCTGCTTCTCCGTCATAATACCCATATTCTGGCAACGGTAGATTCAGAACCTGCCGTGAATAGCGGTATGCTGCCATGAATGAGGAAAAAATTTCATTGACGTAAACAATATTAAAACCGCTGGTTTCAAAACCTAAATCTAGGAATCCTGAACCAGCAAAAAAGGAGAAAATACAAGGGCGATCGCTCATTCAATAACTAGTATTGTGAAACAGTCTTAATTAATATCGGAAGATTTGAGGTTTATACTTACGTACCAATCAAAAATAAACAATTTGACAACTGCTTAAATAGTAAAAAAAATTCACACTTCCTCTAAGTATTTAATATCAAAGTTTACTCAATCTTTAAGGAAAACACCTGACAGAAAAAGAGTCTGAAGTCACAATTAAATATAGGGGTTTCCAAGCTCCAAATCATGTTTAAGACAAATATTTGTCATTAAATAAAAAACCGGGGTACTTCGGACTAACTTTTATGCGGATTTTAATTTACTCCTACAACTACTATCCAGAGCCAATTGGTATTGCCCCACTGATGACTGAATTAGCAGAGGGACTAGTGAAGCGTGGGCATCAAGTGCGCGTAGTCACCGCTATGCCTAACTACCCTGAGCGTCAAATTTACCAGGAATATCGGGGCAAGTGGTACCTCAACGAATACAAAAATGGCGTTCAAATTCAACGCAGTTACGTTTGGATTCGTCCACAACCCAACCTGTTAGATCGGGTGTTGCTAGATGCTAGTTTCGTTGTCACTAGTTTTGTGCCCGCCCTCATCGGTTGGCGTCCAGATGTTATTATCTCAACATCGCCATCCTTGCCAAGCTGTGTACCAGTTGCTCTTTTAGGATGGTTACGTGCTTGTCCTGTGATCTTAAATCTACAAGATATATTACCAGAAGCAGCCGTCCATGTCGGTCTACTGAAAAATAAATTGCTTATAAAGTTATTTACAGTGTTGGAAAAGTTTGCTTACCACACTGCCAGTAAAATTAGCGTCATCGCCGATGGGTTTGTGGACAATTTGCGATCTAAGGGCGTAGAAGCTGACAAAATTGTGCAAATTCCTAACTGGGTTGATGTAAATTTTATCCGCCCTTTGCCTAAAGAAAATAACCCTTTCCGCGCCGCACATAATCTTGATGGCAAATTTGTAGTACTTTATTCTGGTAACATTGCCCTAACTCAAGGCTTAGAAAGCGTCGTCAAAGCTGCTTCTGTGTTGCGCCATATCCCAGATATTGTTTTTGTCATCGTTGGAGAGGCAAAAGGTTTACAGCGATTGCAACAGGAATGTCTAGACTGCGGCGCAGATAATGTTTTGCTACTGCCATTTCAGCCCCGCAAATCTTTGCCACAAATGTTGGCAGCTGCCGATGTTGGCTTGGTAGTGCAAAAGAAAAATGTTGTATCCTTTAATATGCCGTCAAAAATTCAAGTGCTACTTGCCAGTGGAGGGGCCTTAGTTGCCTCTGTGCCTGACAATGGTACGGCAGCAAGAGCCATCAGACAAAGTGGCGGCGGAGTTATCGTTCCTCCAGAAGATCCCCAAGCTTTGGGAATGGCAATTTTAGATTTGTACCAAAACCCCGAAAAAGTCAAAACTCTGGGTTATAAAAGTCGCCAATATGCGGTTGAACATTATGCTTTTGAGCAAGCTTTAAATCAGTATGAGTCTTTGTGTTACTCATTGACGGCAGATCGTGGAGCAATTCAATCCACAAGAGTTACCAAACAAGAAGTTTAATCTCCGGCAGTAGAGTTAGATTACATACCTGCGCCTTCAGTGCAATTATACTTATGAAAGTCGCAATTCTACCCTCAGTGTCTAAATAGCAACTGATTTTGAGGGTGGTTAATTATACTCACAGGGAAAGGAGGAGAGAAAAAAGGCTTAACCCCAGCGTATTGAGCAATAGACAAGCGAGTTTTCCGGTGCGTTGTTGAACCAAAAATCCCACAACTTCACTTCATTCAATCTGTGGGAACACCAATTTTTTCCCTAGACAACAGGGGTGCTTTAGTATCCCGTAACACTAAATAGTACACTTATACTAACAAAACTTTTGGTAGACCAGGCATGAATATACTGTGTTGTATTGTAGTTTTTAGTAGATAGCCTAAAGCATAAATGTGGCGTTATCTACAAATTCTTAGTACAGCATGACGGAAATAACTATCCAGTTGAAAAAGGTAACAAAACCTTAATTTACATGCTTTTTTTGCTTCTGCTTCATTCCTCCTTGCACTAGCTTTACATGTTAGGCTATTTGATTAGTCTGCGATTATTTTCGCCGGAAATTCTTACTGGAGAGCTATTGGTTGATTTATTGCTGCACAATAGCCATCCGCAACTGCTAATTGCTGAGGTCGAAATCTAAACAGTCAATTATCAAACTAGTCCCCATAGACACCTGTTTTTTTGTTAGTATTCAAAAAAACCTATTGACACATTTTCAGATCAATTGTTTGTTGTTTGTAAGTAAATGTAAACAATTGTTTCAAAAGAAAGAAAGCACATGAGGTTTAATGACTGATTATTTCCAAGGAAATTTCCCATTACAATCTGTCCCACTGACGAAGAGTGTGGTAAAGAGCCACGCCCATACCGAAGAGGAGAGCGGAAAATTAGCTGCAACAATAGTAGAAGCTGCATCAGACCGCAAAGCGGGTGAGATTGTATTGCTCAAAGTAGCAGAGGTATCTTACCTAGCGGATTACTTTGTGATGATGACTGGCTATTCTAGGGTACAAGTAAGGGCGATCGCTCAAGCAATTGAAGGAAAAGTCGAAACTGAGTTGCAACGGCGTCCCATAAGGACAGAAGGGAAAGTCGAGGGGAGTTGGGTACTACAAGACTACGGTGATGTGATCGTTCACATCATGATGCCCAAAGAACGGGAGTTTTATAATTTAGAAGCGTTCTGGATTCATGCAGAACGTATTTCCCTTCCAGAATCTGATGAGGGTGAAGGTAAGCCAACATGATTAGGTCTTCGGTTTCAAATTGCCCAGTTCCCACAGACCAACAACCGCTTAATGAGTACGAAGAGTTAAAAACTTCCTGGCTGTTTCGTGATAGCACTTTAGATTGGCGCTATTATATCACGAAAATGGCTTGGATTTGGGGTTTATCTTGGCTGGTCGCAGGGCCTGTGGCAGCAGCAAGTTTTCCCCCTCACAAATATATTGCACATTTTATCCTCTGTGGTGCAGCAGCTGCGAGTGTTGGGGTAGTGCTGGCACTGGTAAGGTTGTACTTAGGCTGGTTCTACGTGTGCGATCGCCTTTGCAGTCCCACAGTATTTTATGAAGAGTCCGGCTGGTACGACGGTCAAACTTGGACGAAGCCACAAGAAGTCCTCAACCGCGATCGCTTAATTGTCTCATACGAAATCAAACCTATTCTGCGGCGGTTACAATTTACCTTTGCTGGCTTGGCGGGAATGTACGTTATTGGTACGATAGGTTGGCATTTGTTTTAAAAGTTGGGAGTCAGGAGTTAGGAGTGATTAGTTAATAATTCATAACTCTTAACTCCTAACTCCTAACTAAAAAAAGGTAATAAATATAAACCCATGACAATGGGAAAACGAACTCAAGCCACAGCACTGGAAGTCCGGTTGCTGCGGGAAGGTATTATTGAATCCAGGCATATAGTCCAAGCTGTTGTCTGCGACGAACGAGGACGGGTTCTAACCGTTGCCGGAAATTCTGAAACTGCTGCATTTATCCGTTCAGCCCTCAAACCATTTCAGGCACTCGCAGTCACCACCACAGGTACACTGGAACGCTATGACCTCAGCGATCGCGACTTAGCAATTATCACAAGTTCCCACAAAGGGACAATAGAGCAAGTCCGACAAGTATTTAACATCCTTTGGCGATCTGATCTTGACCCAACTGTACTCCAGTGTCCAATTCCTGAAGGGAAGCGGAGTCCTCTGGAATACAATTGCTCTGGAAAACATGCAGGGATGTTAGCCGTTTGTCAGCAACGCCATTGGCCCTTGAATAACTACTTGGATCGCAAGCACCCAATACAGCAGTTGATTTTGGGCAAAGTAGCAGAGTTGCTGCGAATGCCAGCTGAGGAATTTATCTGCGCTCATGATGACTGTGGCGCACCTACTTATCTGATGCAACTCGGTCATATGGCGTCTTTGTATGCGCTGTTAGCCTCTAGTACCAATTTGGACATGGAACGCATTGTCCGTGCTATGACTCATCACCCCGCTATGGTAGCAGGAGATGGAGAATTTGATACGGAACTGATGCGTTTAACTCCAGGGGAACTGGTGAGTAAAGCTGGTGCCGAAGGAGTGCAGTGCATTGGTAGACTCGGTGAAGGTATGGGCTTGGCAATCAAAGTCATGGATGGGGCAAAACGAGCAAAACATGCCGTTGCTATTCACTTACTCCAGCAAATGGGTTGGATTAGTCCCAGCGCCGCAGAAAGCCTCTCAGAAAAGTTTGTGACCTTAGGAAAATACAAGCGTTTAGAAGTAATTGGAGAATTATCATTTTTGTAGTTGCCAAACTCTTGACCATAGGTTATGATATAAAAGTCAAGAGCGACGCGGGATAGAGCAGCCTGGTAGCTCGTCGGGCTCAACGGGCAAAGTTAACTAGACGCTTATTAGTTAAGTTTGCTATGGGCGGCACATAAAGAAACTTATGTGCGTTTATCTGTCAAACTCGGGGAAGCCAATAGCGCGGTAATCCCGAACCAAGCTCCAGAAATGGAGAAGGTGTAGAGACTGGAAGGCAGACACCCTAACGATAATGACGAGGGTGAAGGGACAGTCCAGACCACAAACCAGTTAATCTGGGCAACGAAAGTTGTAGTTGGTAAGCATAACCCGAAGGTCAGTGGTTCAAATCCACTTCCCGCCACCAAATGAAATATAAAGCAAAACCCTGTTTTCCTAAAAGATTACAGGGTTTTGTTTTATGCTGATTGTCAGCTACTTTGTTTTACAAATGGACACAAAGCTTAAGGGAGACATAGCAGAACAAGCTGCTGTTCTTCATGCCTTAAAGCGTGGTTGGGGAGTTTTAAAACCTTTTGGTGATCGACTACCTTACGATCTAGCATTTGATGTAGAGGGAACTCTAATTAAAATCCAAGTCAAATATGCTTGGTTGGATGAGCCTTCCGGCAACTATGTTGTAGATAATCGCCGCACTAAAACCAATCGGCGGCTGATGCTTCGAGAAGCATATCAGCTCTCAGACTTTGATTTTGCCCTGGTATATATAGAAAAGCTTGATCTGTTCTATGTCTTTCCCGTGGATGTGTTCATAGATTATGGGAGCGAAGTACACCTTGTTGAGGCTGAAAAACGCCAGCGTAAACCTCGTTCTGCAAAATATCGTGAGGCTTGGGAGTTAATTTTACAGGCATCTGTAGGTAAAGAAAGTTGTGTTCGATCGCCTGTTCAATTCGGAGAAGCAGGTTTTTGATCTATTCTGGAAGAAATAGCCATCTAAAAGGCGCGGAGAATCATGGTTGTGAAGTTGCAGCGACCAATTTTAGTGGGAGGATTGGGACTGTCCTTTTCTCTGTGGATGTTGGACAGTTGGCAGGATTCTATAGTCCAGGTGGGTGAGTTTGGTTTGTTGAGTGCCTTAGCTGTAGGTGGTGGTTTGTGGTTATTTCAACAAAATCGCTCGAAAGACAGTTTAGAGCAGCTAAATAGTATGCTCGTGGATCGGGCGACTGTGGAAAGTGCGATTTCTATTGCTGAAACTGTAATTAACCAACTAGCACAAGAAGCAGAAAACCATCCGGCGTTACAAACACTGCGAGAACAAGTCGCCCAATTGTTGTTGGAATTAGACAGGCAACAAATTAAAGTGGCTGTGACTGGCGGCAAATCCGTGGGTAAAAGCACTTTAATTCAAGTGCTAAAGCAAAATGTCGAGACACGAAATTTGGTGTCTTTAGAAGAGACAGCACCTTTGTTTAGAGAAGCGAGTGACAATTCAGATGCAGCTATTTTAGCAGAAGTGGCAAAATCTGATTTTGTTCTGTTCCTAACAAATGGTGATTTGACAGACTCAGAATTTCAAACCTTACAGCAGATAAAAGCAGCAAATCAGCCTACTATTCTAGTTTTCAACAAACAGGACCAGTATTTAACCGATGAAAGGGCCAGCATCTTACTGTCATTAAAACAGCGGATGCATGAAAATGTAGTTGCAACAGCCGCCTCTCCCATTCCCATCAAAGTCCGAAAGCATCAGGCTGATGGTTCTGTGCAAGAGTGGATGGAGCAACCAGCAGCAGATATCCAGCAGTTGGCGCAGCAGTTGGGCGAAGTTTTGGCACAGCAGAGACAACGGCTAGTTTGGGTAACTACCATGAGGAAAGCTGGGTTGTTGAAAGCTGAGGCGAAAAACTGGCTGAATGGAACCAGATGCGATCGCGCCACCCCAATTATTGAACAATATCAATGGATAGCTGCTGCTGCTGCCTTTGCTAACCCAGTCCCAGCCCTTGACATCCTAGCGACTGCGGCAATTAATGCTCAGATGGTAATGGATTTGGGTAATATCTATCAGCAGAAATTTTCCCTGGAACAGGCACAAACTGTAGCTGGAACAATGGGAAGTTTGATGCTGAAACTGGGTTTAGTTGAACTTTCTACAAAGGCGATTAGTACTGTTCTTAAAAGTAATGCTGTTACCTTTGTTGCTGGTGGCGTAGTGCAGGGAGTAAGTGCAGCTTATCTAACAAGGGTAGCTGGGTTAAGTCTAGTTGAGTATTTCCAACAGCAGGAAATAGCGATAGATTCTGGGACTAGTTTGAATTTGGAGAATTTGCGGCAAACGTTGCAAAAGGTATTTGGGCAAAATCAGCAGATTGGTTTTTTGCAGGGGTTTGTTAAGCAGGGTGTGAAGCGTTTGTTGCCAGAGGTGCAGCAAGTTGAAGTTGTAAGTATCCAGATGTAGCAGTATAATTTAAGACAAAAAAGCCGACTCTTAAATTTTGGATTTTAGATTTTGGATTTTGGATTGAATGATTCAAAATCCAAAATTTAAACGTGGTTTCAAGCCCCCGATTTTAATCGTGGAGAAAAAATAAATAAACATCTTTGTTTCAATAAAGAGGATTAATCTGTTGGGTCAATCTAAAATCTAAAATCCAAAATTGGCTGACACTTGCTTGCGTAGTGCTGTAGGTAAACCTAAAATTTACCCAAGTCTATTTTAGACTTGGGTGTATTTAAGAATTATCGTGAGAGTTGCGAGTTAGCAAAAAATTGTGAATAAAGATAGTTAACTAAACAGCACCACTGTTTCTATTAAACACAATAGCTATAGTTTTGAAAATTAACTTTAAATCGTACACCAAACTCCAATTTTTTTGATACTGCAAATCCAGGCGAATTACATCTTCAAAACTACGGACTGTAGAACGCCCATTTACTTGCCATTCGCCAGTCATACCGGGTTTAACATCTAAACGTTGCCACTCCGGTACTTCATAGCGTTCCACTTCATCAGGTGTGGGTGGTCGGGTGCCTACTAAACTCATCTCTCCTTTGAGAACGTTCCAAAATTGGGGTAGTTCATCGAGACTACTTCGCCGTAAAAAGCGGCCTATCTTAGTAATTCTGGGGTCATTCGCATTCTTGAAAAAGGCACCTTGCACTTGGTTTTTGACTTGAGATTTCTTCGCTTCCGCATCCACACACATGGAGCGGAATTTCCAAATCTCAAACTGCTTCCCCATCCAACCACAACGGATTTGACTAAAGAAAATGGGTCCGGGATCATTAATTTGAATAGCGATCGCAATAGGAATAAACAAAACTCCTGTAATTAATAAACCGATCACTGACCCTACAATGTCTAATAACCGTTTCATCCAAGATGCTACAGAAGGGTGAGTAGTTGGTAACTGCTCTACTTTACGGGAAGTTGTCTTCCGATTATCTATTAAGTCTTCTTGTTTTATTAGCGATCCATCGTCCACAGGCTCCAGGGGAAAAACCTGATCCAATCCCGTGAGTTTTAGGACTGCCATTACCTGAGGTGTTACATTCCGCAGTGTTAATGTAATCCCTTTCACCTGAGCGTATTTAAAATTACTGACCAGGGCACCTAAACCACTACTATCCATAAAAGTAGTTTGGTGAAAGTCAATGATGATTTGCTTGGGATGTGAATTGGGCTGGATTAAGCCTTGGCAGGTTTGCTTAAAGCCTAAAGCCTCCAGCACGCTCAACCGCTTGGGCACCTGCACTATAGCCGTGTCGTTTAGGGAATTAACTGGAAAATCGACCTCTGTCGGTTGGCTAGTCATGAAGCTCTGCACTTTCGTTGCCATGTATAATGTAATCTGCCAAACATTATTTTGTCCTAGAAAATTACCTAACCTAATATTAGAATCAGTAGTAATAAGGACTAATCGCTATTTACCGGGGCTGAAATTGGAGATCGCCAGCGACGATTCACAGTAGAACAAGAAGCCAAAAAACATCCTTGCTGTTGTGCCGACGCAGCGCGATCGCGTTGCTCTCATCAAATGATTGCTAAAACTACGCTTACACCTACTGCACGCCTGATTGAGGTGTTTTCTGCCATTCAAGGGGAAGGACTGAATGTAGGGACACGTCAGATTTTTATTCGTTTTGCTCTGTGTGATTTGCGCTGTCATTTTTGTGATAGCGCCCACACTTGGAATGCACCTGCTACTTGTCGGATAGAGCGATCGCCTGGATTGCGCGACTTTGAAATCCACTCTAACCCTGTCCCATTACCCATCTTAATTGAATGGGTGGAACAGCAAAATCTACCTTGTCTACACGATAGCATTAGCTTAACTGGGGGCGAACCACTTCTTCATGCCCCATTTTTAACGCAGTTTCTACCCCAAGTGCGAGCCATAACTGGTCTACCTATATACTTAGAAACTGGCGGACATCGCCCAGAACAACTGGCGATGATTCTCCCCTACTTAGACTCTGTGGGTATGGATTTCAAATTGCCCAGTGTCAGCGGCGAAAATCATTGGCAAGAACATGCTAAATCTCTCCAATTATGTCATGATTCATATTTAAATGTTTTTGTCAAGATAATTGTGTCTCAAAACACAGATCCAGCCGAGTTGGAACGTTCAGCTTTGCTGGTGGCAGAGGTTAGTCCAGATATCTCAGTATTTTTACAACCTGTTACGCCTTTGGCAGTATCTGAACAATTTTCCCCAATACCTGTGCTTGCACCTTCGAGCGATCAAGTTTTGACGTGGCAAGCTTTAATGAAGCGGTTTGTCAAGCACGTGCGTGTGATCCCACAGACGCATAAAATGCTGAACCAGCTGTAAAATTTGAGTTTTACAAAGATGTAGTCAAGAAAAAAGTAAGATTTTATGAAATAGTCATTGGGCTGCTGTTAATCAGGGAGACAGTAGCCCTCCCAGTAGGCAGTCTAATTAGCTCAATCAAAAGACCTCTAAGAGTTTTTAATACGTAAAATCGTCCCTCTGCGAATCGGAGAGGGACAGACTTAAAGTTTAGTTCAAGGCAGGGAGAGGTTCGTCAAACTCATCTTGATTTAGGTACTTTGTTGCGTGGGCAATACCCACCAAACCTAATTTCTGGTTTTTACAGTGCGCCCTCATCTGGAGTTTTGGATTTAGCTTTTGCCTTATTGGCACTGCGTTTGAGGGCAGAGAGTCTTGCTTCGTATCTAGACCGTTGGCGCTTACTAGGTGTATTGTCAATCAGGGTTTTTAAAGCGCTACCAAGACTTTTGTAGGCATTGGGGAGGCTATAACCAAAACGAGTTGCCAAAGCGATCGCTTTTTCATCAGCATTTAGCAATTCTTTTAGTTGCTTTTCACCACTATTCTTTTGGTACAATCGCCAGCCTGACACACCACACAGCGACAAAGCTAACACTAGCAGCAATCCATCTTGTACCCACAATTCGCCTACAGCACCACCTAAACCGATGGCTAGTGCTGCCATTTCCCAACCATCTTTAGGAATTGTGTCATTTTGAACGCGAGCAACTTCATGCCAGAACAGCAGATTACGCTGATCCATTGCGAGGGCATCCCATTTCACCAAGTCAATTTGAATTTCTACCTGGTCTTTACCAATTTCTTCGCAACGAACCAGGGGTGGATTGACCTCAGTTGTGCCTTCAACCGTGACCCAGCTTTGCAATTCTGGCGGTAGTAAGCCTTTCAACCGCCGGAGTTCACTCATTTCCGCTTTGGCAGAGGAGGTTGCATAGGATGTCATAATATCCAGCCCTAGAAAATTTCAGTATATAGTGAGGGTATCACTTTGGAGTATAGCTATTTAAGTGATGATCCGTCTCAGTCGCGGGGAAAACTTCCTCGCTTTTTTCGCGCTTCCATTGCTTTTTCCAGCAAATCTAGCAATCCTGGGGCTTCTTCTTGGATACTGAGTAGCAGTCTTTCCCCAAGTTCTATATTTCCCGGATCAAGACCTGTTACCATCACTTCTTTCAGGCGAGGTATCGCTATACCATCTACAATTTGAATCAACCCACTCAGACAACGGTGAAATTGTCTTTCTGTGAGAATCGAGTCTTCTAGAGGAAACTCAATAATGGCACGGATTTCGCCATCGGATGGGTCATACTTCCATTGCAACATTTTGGTTTCCCAGGAAATGGCAAGCATTGTCTGTAGGATAGCTGCCTTGTGAGGATGATCTTGAATTCCTGCCAGAACTTGAGGGGCAAATACCCGGAAAAATTTTCCCTCTTCATCCAGCTGGACAACTATTAGGAAATCTTCTAGGTTATCAGCCTCTACACCTGTTATAATCCGGTCTTCTTCTTCATCAAAACGGTAGTCCCAACCAAGGTTATCTAAATAGTTGGCAATTTGTTTGAGGTTAGCTCCCATAAAAGCCTCATAAGGAACGTGGAGCAGCTGTTAACAGGCCTAGTTTAACCTGCTAAGGATAGTTGTTTAGGTTGGTGTGGCTACTTCTGATCACATAGAAGTATGCAATTAGGGCATGGGGCAAAACAGTTCCTCTTTTCCGAGTTCTGAGTAAAGAAGTAGGGAATCTCACTTCTTTACTCAGAACTCAGCACTCAAAACTTTTGAGGAGCAGTGGGTATTGAAAATAGGAAAAACCGATGATGTTCTGCGCTATAAATTATATTTTCTGAAGAACTATTGCTCATTATTAAAGAAGCGATGATCACTTTTTTCCAAGAAAATAAACTATCCCTTTGGGGTTTTATTGGGATTAGTCAAAATGGTTTATAACTCCCTTGGTTTACCTTATCCCCAGAGTTTTCAACTTTGCTATTGGGATTAACTTTTTACACGGGTGCGTTTATCGCTGAAATTGTCCGAGGTGAGATTCAATCAGTAGCTAAGGGACAGTGGGAAACAGCGCGATCGCTAGGATTAAAACCAGGGTTGGTGATGCGACTGGTGATTTTTCCCCAAGCTTTGCGGGTAATAATTCCACCGTTGACGAGTCAGTATCTTAATTTGACGAAAAAGACCAGTTTAGCGATCGCCATCGGCTACCCTGATATTTATTTTGTCGATTGGCGAACTTGGATTGTGCTGGCGATCGCTTCGACTTTAGGCGCTATAACTGAGGGTGTATTTTTTAGCAAACAACAGTTAACAAAGTGGGGAATTGTTTTGTTTGCTTTCATCATCGGCGTTTTGTTAGTTGTTTTACCACTGGACTTTACATCCCGTCTCTGGTTACTAATCTTTGCATCCCACAACTTCGCACCAAGCTTGAGCAAAAAATCCATCTGGATGCTGACTCCATTCCCGTAAAGCACGGCTCATTGCTGTAAGCGTAGGCGTAGGCGTAGCCCGCCGCAGGCATCGCTCATCAGTCCAACCTTTTTCCACAGCTTGATCGTCCTTTGCAGAAGCCTCAATTAGCAGCGCTAAATATTCTGTAGCTTCACTCAGCGGCTCATAACATTGATAAGAAGCCGAAGCTTTGATATTAGTAAACCCACTTTGGCGCAGCAGAGCGCGTAACTCTCTACCTACGTAAGGATTACCAGAATTTTGCTGCTGGAGCCACTTGTAATAAGAAAATGCTTTTTCCAGTTCTGGTGTAGACGGCGCAATCAAAAACCCGCCCCAGTCAGGACTACGAAGCCCAACAATTCCCCCGGTTTTAAAACTCGCCACAGTTCCCGTAACGCCTGCGCTGGTTCTTGAAGATGCTCAAATAGTGCATGGGAAAAGATTGCATCAAATGAGTTATCCGGGAAGGGTAAAGCATAAATATTCGCCTCCAGAAAATTAGCATTACTGACACCTTGGGTGAAAGCACTCTCAGCAGCGATCTGGATTTGAGAAGCTTCGCGATCGATACCTGTAAGCGTACCTGGTGCGATCGCTTTAGGTTTAGCAAAAGCGATCGCACCAGGGCCGCAACCACAATCTAGTAATTTCATCCCTGGACGTAAATAAGGTGTGAAAAACGCAGCATGAGTATTTGCGCTGCGATTTGCCATAAAATTCGTCGCATTACTCGAATAGCCTGGAGTATACTTCTCTGACATAGCTCTGACTCCCTACGATGTCTGTATAAGTATCATAGATAGGTAGTTTTGAGATGTCTAATATATATTTATAGAGAATTGAAACTTATAAAATATCAAAAAAAATGGAATTGCGACACCTGCGCTACTTTATTGCTGTCGCTGAAGAACTGCACTTCAGTAGAGCCGCAGAGCGATTGCACATCGCTCAACCGCCCTTAAGCCAACAAATTCAGCAACTAGAGGCACAATTGGGAGTAGAACTGTTTCACCGCAAAACCAAGCGACAGGTGCAACTGACGGAAGCTGGACAAATGTTTTTGCAAGAGGCTTATCAACTTTTGGCTCAACTGGAAAAGGCAATTGAGCTAACTCAAAGAATAGGAAGAGGTGAGAAGGGACAACTACGAATCGGGTTTACTAGCTTAGTAACTTATGATTTGCTTCCTGTGATTTTGCGGCGGTTTCGAGAACAGTTTCCAGAAGTAGAGTTGGTATTGCAGGAATTAACCACAACTCAGCAGGAACAAGCGCTACAGGATGGCCGCATTCATGTAGGCTTTGCCCATCCACCCTTAGAAGACAACGCACTCAATCAAGAGTGCATTCACCAAGAAGCTCTAATTGTGGCTTTGCTAGAAACTCATCCCTTAGCTGAACAAGAGTGTATCTCAGTGCGATCGCTAAAAAACGAAAACTTTATCATGTTCCCTCGCCACCTGAGCTTTGGACTTTACGATCAAATCGTGAGTCTTTGCCAGCAAGGAAATTTTAGTCCAAAAGTGACTCAAGAAGCTATTCAGATGCAGACGATTATCGGATTGGTGTCAGCGGGAATGGGGATTGCGATCGCCCCATCTTCATTGCAAAATCTTCAAAGGGCTGGTGTGGTGTATCGTGCTGTAGAGGAGAAAACACCATTAGTAGAAACGGCTATAGTGTGGCGAGAAGAAGATATGACGCCTGTTTTACGCGAGTTTTTGCAAGTTATGAGAAGTGTCTGTGGTTAACTGATTAGTTATCTCCACGCCATGTAAAAATAATTTGTTCATCAGCTTGCCTAAACTCAATATTAAACTTATCAAATACAACTTCTCTTCCTAGAAGTAATTGCTCTCCACCTGTATTGGTTTGTAACCATGCCACAGTAGCAATAAAACTGTGTTCATCAATTGTCATTTCAACATTACGTAAAACATACTCAACTCTTCCACCTATAGTTTCTGCTAATAATGTTGATTCGGCATCAGCCAAAGCATAGCCTAAATCTTGACCGACTTTGAAGGAAATTAAACTTAATTCAGCACCAGAGTCTACTAACATCGTTGTAGACATTTGTATATCTCTATGCTTCAGTTTTACATTATAATTTGGCTGCCAGTCATGCCGAGCAACTGTACGAAACCGAATTGGTAGAATTTGGATAGAAGCAGTGCGAAGCGGAACTAAATAAATTGCAAATATCTGCTTTGACGCTTCTGCCAATTCTAGAACTTCACGCAAGTTTTCACTATGAGCAATTAAGCCATTAGCATTGTAAGCAATATATTGATTTTTATATAAGTCTAATAACATTTGGCGATTCTGGTTTAGCCACTTCAGCATTTGCTGACTTTCATCGGGAGATGGTGTTTTATTCATAGATTTTTATGTTCTACATAAATGTAAAACCGGGTTGTTGCTGTTAATTTAAATTAAAAAATATCCTTATTCTAACTGCATCTGGCTGAAATGAGATTTGAGCGTTCGCTCTCTCATCTGCGATTTATTAATTGAGGGTGGGTTTCAAGCCGCGTTCAACAGCTACTTTCAAAGCTCTTGCTTTACTTACTAAGCCACGTCGGTAGACCTGCATGAGTTCATCTAGTTGACGAACTTCTGCATCATTAAGCTGTCCCTCTCGGTGACGAGCTAATAATGCACTGAAAACTTCTTGTTGCTGACTTTGCATCTGCATATCGCACAGAACCAAAACCTGATTATCCGGTAATGACTCCATAGGTAGTTCGGTAATAGCGCTAACAATTTCAGCCATTTTCTACCAGCTTGCCTTTTATTTATGATTGTATCTGCGATCGCTCTGCATCTTCTCGTTAAAAAGAGCGTAGGCGTAGCCCGTCGGAGACATCGCTATTACATAAACTACAACTCAAATTGGGAATACTGAGTAAAGCGCAGGTATTTGCTGTGCAGAATCGAAGCGACTGGCTACCAGACATCATGCTGCTGAAATTTTAGCAACTAGGAGAAAATTATGAGTTTACCAGTGACAGCAACCTTTATGCTTGCTGATTGGATTGTCAAAGGACTAACAGATGGGACTTTTGAACGAGTTGGGGGTGTAATTAGAAATGTAAATACAAAACAAATCGTTAGTTGGTTACGGGAGCAGGGAGCAAATAATTATACTGGAAAACAGTTAGAGGAACTTGGGCGAAGTATGCAAGTCACTCAAGGAATTTTGCAGGTAACTAGTGCAGTCAGTATACTTAACCTTGGTGTCTCAGTTATAGGCTTTGCTGTAATAGCACAACGGCTTAAGGAATTAGAACAACGCTTACAACAAGCACAAAAACTGTTAAAGAATATTAACCGTAAAATCGACCTTAGTTTCTATGCTAATTTTCGTGCTGCAATCGAATTAGCAACTAATGCCTTTACGATGACCAAAACTGAAAATCGTAGAAGCAGCGCACTACAAGCTATTAACCGCTTTTTAGAAGCAGAGCATATTTATACTGAATACACCGATATCCAAATTGAGCAAAAAAGCCAAATTGCTGATGAATATCTGCTGACTTTATCTTTAGCCTACCTAGCTGAAGCTCGTTGTTATTTAGAATTAGAAGAACACGATACAGCACTTCGGCGCTTTCAGGAAGGTTCGAGAGTTATCTATTCTCGTATCCAAAAATATGTTGAGCTTCTGCTAACTTCTAACCCAGCAGCATACTTGCATCCTCAGTTCAAAGGTCAGATTGATTTGCGTAGACTAACCCGCATTTACCAATGGCTTGACCCGAATTTGGATGAAAATGCAGTCTTCGATATGCAACGTAAGAAATTGTTCAAGTTAGCGCAAGATCCTAATAAGTGGGTAGAATCAATACCAGCAGCAATTTGGGATTCCGAGATAGATTGGGTAGGAAAAGCAATTTGGGATGATCCTAAACCGCAGATTTACGCACGTCTTCCTAAAACTTTGGCAGTAATGGAATCTATGATTGAAACCGATCGCCGCTTTGAATCTTACCAAACAGAAGTACAAGCAATATCCCAATTAGGAATCAGCTTTCATGACTGGCTTAAATTAACTCCATCCATAGAAATTAAACCAGATGGCGCAGGATTGATATATATTATTCCATCCAAACCTTTAGATTTACAGCCTTCCATCTGAATTCAATTCTCTTTCTTGGCGGTTCGTTAAAAAGAGCGATCGCTATTAGACAGAATAGAACTCAAATTGGGAATACTAAGTAAAGCGGGAATATTTGTTGCCTAGATGTCAAGTTGCTTATCACCAAATATCCTGCGACGGAAGTTTTATTAACTAGGAGAAAATTATGAGTTTACCACTTCAAATTACCTTTGCACTTGCACCACATATCGCTAAAGGTTTAGCGAAGGGAATATATGTACTATGTGGCAGTGTAATCCGAGATATTCCAACAAATAATGTCCTTGGATTTTTAAGAGGAACAACCTCAACCCCTGCGAGTTCGCCTAATAACGTTCTAAACCTGATTATTTCTGGTGCAACTTTGCTAACTTCAGGAGCAAATATAGCTGTGTCAGCTAAGGGATTTAGCAATGTTAACCAGCGATTAGATAAGGGATTTGGTGATGTTAACCAACAACTAGATAATATTGAAAATCAAATCCAAGCAATTGGAAAACCTATGCAAATCAGTTCACAGCTTTTGCAGATAACTACTGCTGCTAGTATACTTAATCTTGGGGTATCTGTGATGGGTTTTGCTGTTATATCGCAGCGTCTCAATGAGATAGAAAACCAATTAAAACAAGCAGCAGAATTGTTAAATAAAATTAATCACAAAATTGACCTCAGTTTCTATGCTAACTTCCATGCTGGAATCGAATTAGCACTTAATGCCTTTACGATGACTAGAGTTGAAAACCGTAGAAGCAGCGCCTTACAAGCTATCAATCGCTTCTTAGAAGCAGAACATATTTACAAAGATTACACCGTTAATGAACTTTCCCAAAAAAGCCCAATTATTGACAAATATATACTTACATTATCTCTAGCCTATATTGCAGAAGCACGTTGTCATTTAGAACTAGAAGAACATGAAACAGCACTTCGCCGTTTTCAAGAAGGGGCAAAATTTCTCAGGTTGCTGCTTAATAAATATATTGAACTCATGCTTACTTCTAATCCAGCAGCATACTTACATCCTCAGTTTAAAGACCAGATTAATTTGCATAAACTAACCCAAATTTACCAATGGATTGACCCGAATTTTGATGAAAATAGAGTTTTTGAGATGCAACGCGAGAATATGTTTAAACTGTCTCAAAGTCATGATGAATGGCTGTCTTCTCTTCCATCGGCAATTATAGATCGTAGTGAAATTGAATGGAGCATATTTGGACGAAATCCTACTCCATTCACAGGAAGATTTGAAAAAGAAGCTTACAAACGTCTTCCCCAAGTATTTGAAGTAATGCAATCTATGATTGAAACCAATCGTCGTTTTGAATCTTACCAAACAGAAGTACAAGCAATATCCCAATTAGGAATCAGCTTTCATGACTGGCTTAAATTAACTCCATCTACAGAAATTAAACCAGACGGCGCAGAATTGATGTACATCATTCCATCCAAACCTTTAGAGTTACAGCCTTCCATCTGAACTAATTACAGGATTAAAGATGAATTAATCAAGGTCAAGAAAGTCTCTGGGAGTAATAATCTGGTTTTGAGATTCGGCTAGGGTCTTGAGTGATAAAAGGTCTTGATCTCCTGTGATTAAAAATTCTGCATTTGCATCTTTAGCAAGTTCTAAAAATTTGTTGTCATCTGGATCTCTACAGGTATTTATTTGAGATTTTATTTCTATAAATTGACTGTATTTTTTAACTATGTCCAAAAAATCTTGTCGGTCTTCATCTGAGATATATTTATCGAACTTACGTTTGTAAATTCGTGTGTTTAATTCTTGATAAGTTTTATCGCTTTGAACAATTTTGAATTCTTTATAGACTTTATCTAGGGCTTTACGGGCTGTTCCATTAGGACTTAGAGCAGCACTAAGTAAAACATTTGTGTCAATGACAATTAGTTTATGATTCATCGGCGAGTAATTCTTCTAGAGTTTTTTCGGTTAATCCTTTGGCTTGAGCATTTCTGCCGATTCTGTCAAAAACACTAAGTAAATCTTCATCTTTATTATTTGAAGAGGTTTTCTTTATTTCTTGAATAAGTTGTTCTTGTTCTTGTGCGGGAAGTTGTAGGACAAGATTAAGAATTTGCTCGAAGGTTAGGGGGAGTTGATAGGTTTTTTGAGTCATGGTGAGTTCTGGAGTTAGGGAATAGAAACTTGTTAGCTTTTTTAATCAGGTTTGAGCCATTTTTCTACTTTTCAATCACGATTCCTCTACACCTTGGCGAATCGCATTATCGATATTCTCAAGAGTTTTAGGTTTTCCTTGATATTTTAAGCAGCCCGCTACATCATCTAATTTAGTTTATGGAAAAAAATTACTATGCTTTAATAAATCACCGACTTCTGGAATTGCTTCTGTTTTAATTCCAATTTTTTTCATATTCCTCTAGATTTCTATATGTGGGAATAGATTGGTTAGTAACCACAGAATAAAGAACATCTGGGTCTAAATCTGCGCCATTATCCCAGTGAATTGTTCCCCATTCACTATTAATTTTAACAGTTTTAAAATAGTTGAAATCTTTTAAAGGTGCAAAAACTCCTGTAAATTCGATTAACTGGTTAACATCAACAATACCTTCTTTTGCGTCTTCAAACTTCAAATACAGTTGATAGTTATCGTGAGGAATAACTTCTATAATATCTTTAAGCATAATTCACTCTAATGGTTGAATTGTTTCTAAGGGATTATTTTGTCTTGCCAGTTGCGAGTTTTCTCTAAGTTCTGATTTATGCATAGCTGCCCATTCAATTATTAAACCAAGAACTTTAGAAGTGAGTTTACCTTCTAAAATTGTCTATTCAGCCATACCTACCTGATTGTAACTATTTTTAGTAGCTCTTATTTTGCGCCTCTGTGAGACAAAAAAGGCGAACTTTTTGGTTTCGCCTTTATCATATTCTGTTGCTCAATAAAAACCCAAATCTAAATCTTCGCTTCTTCCCTCACCAACTTATCCCAACCCAAATCTTTCAAATTATTATTCCGACGCAACGGACGAGTCACCAACTCTAACAGGTCACGCGCATTCGTAAAGCCGTGAATTTGAGCAAAAGTGAACTCCACAGACCACTTTGTATTAATACCGCGTGCTTCCAACGGGTTAGCGTGAGCCATACCAGTAATTACCAAATCTGGTTTCAACTCATAAATTCGCTGAAGTTGATTGTAATTATCCGGCTTCTCCACAATCCTTGGCAGGGGTGAATTCATTTCCTGGCAAGTTTTCTCCAACAGTGCCAACTCAGCAGCTTGATAGCGCTTATCCATGTAGGGAATGCCGATTTCGTGAACAGTCATCCCACAACGGATTAAAAATCGTGCTTGGGAAACTTCCAGCAAGTTATCACCCATGAAGAATACAGACTTACCGCGAATCAGTTTCACATAATCTTCCAAACCTGCCCAAATTTGTGCTTCCCGTTCATCCAAACCCTTGGGAGTAATACCGAACACCGAGCAGATTTTCTCAATCCAAGCGCGGGTACCATCGGGGCCGATGGGGAAGGGTGCGCCAATTAGTTTACACTTGCGGCGGCGCATTAAGGTGGTAGCAGTGCGGCTGAGGAAGGGGTTGACACCAGCGACATAATACCCTTCTTCCAGTACTGGCAGTTCAGTGAAGCGCTTCGCGGGAAGCCAGCCGGAGACTTTGATACCTTGTTTCTTTAGTTCCAAGGTTAACTGAGTAACCACGGGGTCGGGAAGGGAGCCAAAGAGAACCAGTGGTGGGTGATCCACGTACTCAGATTCATCTTGGGCGACATCTTCTTTCTTCTTACCGAAGTTGAGCAATTTAGCGATCGCATTCCGTTCAATTTTCTCTGTTTCCGCCACAGGAGCCTTATCAGGGCAACGATTAGCCATAGCAGCTAACACAGTGTCTTCCCCTTGGGTGAAGGCGTAATCTAGACCATTTGCCCGCGCTACAACGATGGGAATCCCAATTTCAGATTCCAGCTTCGGTGCCAAGCCTTCTAAATCTGTTTTGATAATTTCGGTGGTGCAAGTGCCAATCCAGACAATTACACTAGGATTGCGATCGCGTTTAATTTGCAAGCACAACCGCTTTAACTCTTCATAATCATTCAGTTGTGCCGAAATATCGCCCTCTTCCAACTCTGCCATTGCATAGCGGGGTTCAGCAAAAATCATCACCCCCATCGCATTTTGCAGGAAGTAGCCACAAGTTTTTGTCCCAATCACCAAAAAGAAGCTATCTTCAATTTTTTGGTATAACCACGCCACGCAGCTAATTGGGCAAAAGGTATGGTAATTCCCAGTTTCACATTCAAAGCTTAAAGCTTCTGGTTGTTGAGCGACAGTCATTTTGGTTTTTTCTCCCCTTGATATTTAATGGCAGGTCAACCAATTTTAGATTTTAGACTGACGATTTTGGATTGAGACTGGGACAACAAAAGTATCCTATGTCTGACGACAATTTCCCTAATTCCTAATCCAAAACCCCAAATCTAAAACTTAAAATTGTGAGGAACGGCAATAATTAAGCGTTGGGGAAGAGACGGGCAATTTCTGATTCATCAAAAACGCCTGCTGGCAGTTCTTCCCCTAAAAAATCGTTATTTTCTTCAGCCTTTTGCAAAGCTGTTTCATCACCCCAGACATCTGATAACACGTCCTTAAACGCATTTTCATCTAGCGGACTATCCTCAAGCGCCTCTTCATCCAGCTTTACTTCCATTGCAGCTGTTGTATCGAAGGCAATTTCCCCAAACTCATCTGCTTCTAGACTAGAGATTTGGAAAGACTCATCTTTTGAATCCTGTCCGTTGGATAAGGAAATATCGCCAAAGCCATTTTCGGTTTCCTCCAACTCGCTGATCCCCAGGCTTTGATCATCGGAATCCAGGATTGCGAACTCTGGAACTACCGCCACCGACCCAAAGCCATTTGTATGAGAATGCGTCAAAGTTTCATCTTCAGGCTTTTCATCGATGATAACTGCTGCTTCTTCTCCGTAATTCTCTGGTTCTGGGTTGACGAGAAAGCGATTACCGAGAGCGAAATCTGGGTCAAAATGCAAATCCAGCACCTCAATCAGCGTATCGGCGTCAGGATTAAGCTTGGCAAAGGGCAACATTAACTGCGCTAGCTTTGGCTCTAGGGCATTAACTACTCCCAGGATGAGGTAAGAAGGTGGTCGCTTCCCGCCATCAGGGGTGTACACTGATTCCACTTGCATGTGCAGGGTAATCCAGTCCCGATTGTTCTGGAAAAATTGCAACCACTTTTGCTTTAATGAATCCGTAAAGCTGTGAAAGAAAGCCATATTATTGTCCCCCATCCTGAGAACTTGGTGATTTATACAATCATCAAGTCTAGTTCCTCTTCTGAATTAGGAACCTGGGGTTTACCCGGATTTAGATAAAAATCGGACAACAAAGAGAACAACTCACGATCTGGTGTGTCATTCGGTACAACACCTTCGGGACGCGCCAGAATTTGGTCGGCGATGTTGAGATAGTAGTCGCAAACGTAGTCCAGGGAAGGATCTTGCTCTGCCATTTCAAACAAAGTCTTACCTTTCACACGGGAAACACGGATATCTTCAATTAAAGGTAAAACTTCTAGAACTGGCATGGGCACTGCTTCTATATATTTTTCAATCAAGTCGCGCTTGGAGGTGCGATTGCCAATCAACCCAGCTAAACGCAGTGGGTGAGTTCGGGCTTTTTCGCGGACTGAAGCAGCGATGCGATTGGCAGCAAACAAAGCATCAAAGCCGTTGTCTGTAACAATCAGGCAGTAATCTGCATAGTTGAGTGGTGCTGCAAAACCACCGCAAACTACGTCACCCAGAACATCAAAAAGAATTATGTCGTATTCATCAAAGGCGTTGAGTTCTTTAAGTAATTTTACGGTTTCACCGACTACGTAGCCACCGCATCCAGCACCCGCAGGTGGGCCACCAGCTTCTACGCAATCAACACCGCCGTAGCCTTTATAAATCACATCTTCCGGCCAGACATCTTCGTAGTGATAGTCCTTTTCTTGCAGAGTGTCGATAATTGTGGGAATCAAAAACCCAGTCAGGGTGAAGGTGCTGTCATGTTTGGGGTCGCAGCCAATTTGCAGCACTTTCTTTCCACGTTTAGCTAGGGCGACGGATATATTACAGCTAGTCGTGGATTTACCGATACCACCTTTTCCGTAGACTGCTAGTTTCACTGTTGTTTCCCTCTTATAGCTTCTTGTCAAACTTGTGGCTCAAACATTTGCCTTCACCTGTACTGAGATGGCGATGCGTGAGGTCTGTTGATGTCATTATTGGGCAAATTACATAGAAAAGAAAGTGGCTCTTAATCTGTAAAACGGTCTAAGATGATGAATTAAAGATTAATCAGGTGTATTTGGGGTTTTATCAATCTTAAAGACTTTAATAGCTCTAAAAAAACTCAATAAAAACTTTTTATTAGTTATTTTTATAAAAAGAGTTACAAAATAAAAAAAGCTAAGATAGCCTTCTTGGAATGGTTTTTATAGAATTAACTGACGTTCGTACAAAGTGTTTTCAGCGTATTGGGGCGCAGGGTCAAGGGTAAAGAGAGGTATATGCAGCCGGATGCTAGAAATACTACTGGAATTTGCGTTAGCGTAGCTCACCGAAGGTATCGCAGATAAATTGCCAGTTTTCAGTCGGTAGCTAAGACCCTTTAATTGCTGCTTGAGAGTAAGTTACTCTGATTTTGTAAAATATTATTAAATTTCTAGATATTATCTAAGCTGATTAAAATCTTTCGGCTGTGCCAATTAAAAACCTCGTTTTCAGCCTCTGGCTGGAAATGCTTTTTCATTGCGGCTCTGCCGCCACTCTTGAGGCGGCAGCCCTCACATAGGCATTCCCAGTCGGAGACTGGGAACGAGGAACGAGGCACGAGGCAATTAGGACACCTCAGTTTCAATTTCCTGGATTTCTTGTAATGTTTGCCAGCCAGCTTGCCACTGGGAGTTATCTTGTAATAATTTGGCGTTTATCCAGAAACGGACTTTCGGATCACAAGCCGCAACCATTTCGGCGTAAACCCACTTAGCCTGATTTTTACGGTTGACAACTTGGAAGTGCCGCCAGCCATCAACTTTTTGCTGTGCCGTCCACTTAGAACCAACTAGGTAAGGAAATTTTTGTTTTTTTGTCATTACTCAATTGTCTCTCCTCTGCTTCCCCAGTCCCCAGCTAAGATCGAAGCAAATCACCATTACGGGTAAACTTCTGACAATGCAACTCACTATCTTGCTGGACACATAGCGAAAACCATCTGATATGGCTCCAGCAGGTGTTGATGTTGTTGGTAATTTTGCGCTTCTTCTTGGAAAGTCGTTGTCTTACAACTTCATTAGGGCAAAGAATTTCTAACGTGCCCGTACCATCTTCGTAATTGACGATGCGAAATAGACAGTCTTGCAACATAGCACGGCTGCTGCTGTCGAAGAACCGCTTAAACCGATGTAGCTTTTCCCCTTCAGTCATTTGACTAATGGGTTTTATTTTCAAGAAATCCTCATCCTCAAAGTCAAAGTCATCATCTTCAAAGTCGTAGGGGTCAATCATTTTCAGCATCCACTAAGCGACCTGGGATTATGGTAACTCTGTGTGGGGGCAGGAGGAAAATGGTGGAGGAAAGGTTGAAGAATTTTAATAGGTGATGCTTGGTGTATGCATTTAGATTTATACTGAGGTTCAGCCAGCTTCAGCAATAACCTTTCCAATTTCTTGAAGGCTTGCACCTGTTGCCAGCATCGCACGTATCAACAGTTCAATTGAAACTGAAGCATCACCATTCTCTGCCTTAGCAACACGCGGTTGACTTGAGTGAATTCTCTCGGCTAATTCAACTTGTGTCATGACTTTTTGTCGTCGTGCTTTTAAACTCCGGCTGAGTGCTAATTTGATTCCAATCAGAGCATTTTCTTCTGGCGTTAGTTCCAAAAATTCTGAAACTGTGCCAACCTTCCAACCCCTTGCTTCTAGACGTTCCTTTTTAAGTTGATCCATGACTAATCCTGTCTATCTATATCGTATTTACTCAATCGCTTTTGACAATTCTCAATCACTTGCTCAGGTGTTGTTCGCGTAGTTTTATTGAACACCTCGACAATCAAAATGGCATCGTCGTCAATTCGATAAATGATTCTCCAATTTTTGTCCACGTCTCGAATGCGTAACTCGTAGCAATGCGCTCCAATACTTGGCATTGGTCGTGAGTGAGGCAATTCTAGGTTCTCACCTTGCTGCAAACACCTCAACAGAAAACCTGCCTCAACACGAGCTTCCTGACTAAAAGGTGGAGTTTTAACCTCGCCGCGTAGCCAAACCAAAGGTTTATCATCGTTATACATCCCATTTTTATATCATATCTGATATACTATAGTTGTCGCCAGCAGCCTAACAAGTAGCTGCACCGACCGTAGAGCATCCGTGAGAGGTTAAGACAAAATCATTTTTGTCATTTAATTCGTTATGAAGCGATCGCAATTCAATCAGGTGATTTTCTTCTGGGCAGTATCAATTATCGCCATGCGGTGAATTCAAACGTTGGGTCGCGTAGAGCTATAATTTGAGGCAAAGGATTCCAAACTCCAAGCATGACAACAGTAGCAATATTGCCAATCTTTGATGCTGATGGTGAAAAAACTTATCGCGCCATTGCAGGGGATAAGCACTCTGTTGGCAAAACTGCGGGGCAAGCCCTAGATGCGTTAACTACTCAGTTGGGTGAAACGGAGTTCAGCGCACTGCTTGTCATTCAAAATTTTAGCCCTGACCCGTTTTTTAGCGCTAAACAACAAAAACGGTTATCGGAATTGATGAGTTTATGGCGGTTGGCACGAGATCAGGGGCAAGCATTACCACCAGCGCAACAAGCAGAGTTAGATACTTTGGTTGAGGCTGAATTAAGAGCAGCAGCAGCCCGAACAGCTGCATTGATACAGCAAGAGAGTTTGTGAATCGGTATTACGCTGCGAGCACACAACGAGCCAACCATCATTGTGACTACTGCCAAGCCCCTGAACTAATCTTTAATTTTCCATTTGAGGTTGAGCATATCATCCCGCTCTCTCAGCAAGGTGAAAATGACCAAGCAAATTTAGCTCTTGCGTGTCGCTCCTGTAATCTCCGTAAAGGAACTCGTATTAGTGGCATTGTGCCTGGTTCCAACACTGAAGTTAGTTTTTTTCATCCCAGACAGGATAAGTGGAGTGAGCATTTTCAGGTTGATACTCAATCTGGCAAGATTATAGGCATTACTTCCCTTGGAAAAGTCACTATCGAATATTTGGAGATGAACAGTGCTTCTCAAATGGCAGCCCGACAATTATGGATTCGCTTGAGTTTGTTTCCGTAGTCGTACAGCACAACAATAAATGGAAAATCGGAACTAGGGGAAAATACCACTTTTACAAGACGTGAACACCGATCTAGGCGATCGCTATCCTGTTCTTACAATATCTATTGAGAGCAGAAATTTTCTTTACTTGGTGTTCTGGTGGTAGCCTGCGACAAGCCCTCCGGGTTCGCAGTCGCCTGCGGAGGGAAACCCTCCCCCAGCGCTGTCTCACTACTGCGCCTCTACGTTCCTGAAAAAGCCTATGCAACCTACTAATCCTAACCAATTTACAGAAAAAGCCTGGGAAGCGATCGCCCATACCCCAGATATTGTTAAACAATATCAACAACAGCAAATTGAAAGTGAACATCTGATGAAAGCGCTGCTAGAACAAGATGGTCTAGCAACTGGGATTCTCACAAAGGCAGGTGTTAACCTTCAAAAACTGCGCGATCGCACTGAACAATTTTTTCAACGTCAGCCGAAAGTATCCGGTACTAGCAGTTCTGTGTACTTGGGACGCAGCTTGGATACACTTCTAGATCGGGCAGATGCGTATCGCAAAGAGTTTCAAGATGAATATATTTCAATTGAACACTTATTGCTGGCTTACGCTAAAGATGACCGCTTTGGCAAAGGTTTATTCCAAGAATTCGGTTTAGACGAAAGCAAACTAAAAGATATTATTAAACAAGTTCGGGGGAACCAAAAAGTGACCGACCAAAATCCAGAAGGCAAATACGAAGCACTGGAAAAATACGGGCGTGACCTTACAGAAGCCGCGCGTAAAGGTCAACTCGATCCAGTGATTGGGCGGGATGATGAGATTCGTCGGACTGTGCAAATTCTCTCTCGCCGCACTAAGAATAACCCTGTGCTAATTGGTGAACCGGGTGTTGGTAAAACTGCGATCGCCGAAGGATTAGCACAGCGCATTATTGCAGGTGATGTACCCCAGTCCCTCAAAGACTGCAAGCTGATTTCTTTAGATATGGGTGCTTTGATTGCAGGGGCAAAATTCCGGGGTGAATTTGAAGAACGTTTGAAAGCAGTATTAAAAGAAGTTACTGAATCTACCGGCAAGATTATTTTATTTATTGATGAAATTCATACCGTTGTCGGCGCTGGTGCAACTCAAGGCGCGATGGATGCTAGTAACTTATTAAAACCAATGTTGGCGCGGGGCGAATTGCGCTGTATTGGGGCGACAACCCTAGATGAATACCGCAAACATATCGAAAAAGATGCCGCACTAGAAAGACGCTTCCAGCAAGTTTATGTGGATCAGCCCAGTGTAGAAGATAGTATTTCGATTTTGCGGGGGTTGAGAGAACGTTATGAAAACCACCACGGGGTAAAGATTTCTGATAGTGCTTTAGTTGCAGCAGCCGTATTGTCGAGTCGATATATTAGCGATCGCTTCTTACCAGATAAAGCCATTGACTTGGTAGATGAAGCCGCCGCTAGATTAAAAATGGAGATTACCTCCAAACCAGAAGAACTCGACGAAATTGATCGCAAGATTCTGCAATTGGAAATGGAGAAGCTATCGCTGCAAAAAGAAAGCGATGCAGCTTCTCGTGAACGTCTAGAAAGACTAGAAAAAGAAATTGCTGATCTCAAAGAAGAACAAAGAACCCTGAATACTCAATGGCAATCAGAAAAAGATATCATTGACAAAATTCAGTCCGTTAAAAAAGAGATTGAACGGGTCAACTTAGAGATTCAGCAAGCAGAACGCGACTACGATCTTAACCGCGCTGCGGAGTTGAAATACGGCAATTTAACCAGTTTGCATCGCCAATTGGAAGCAGTAGAAGCTGAATTGGCAAACGCCCAAAGAAGTGGTAAATCACTCTTGCGGGAAGAAGTCACAGAAGCTGATATTGCTGAAATTATTTCTAAATGGACAGGAATTCCCATCAGCAAGTTGGTGGAATCAGAGAAAGAAAAACTGCTGCATTTAGAAGATGAACTACACCGTCGGGTAATTGGACAAGAAGAAGCAGTCACAGCGGTAGCAGATGCAATTCAGCGATCGCGCGCTGGACTAGCTGATCCTAATCGTCCTATCGCTAGCTTTGTTTTCCTTGGGCCTACGGGTGTGGGTAAAACTGAGTTGGCGAAAGCGCTGGCGGCGTATATGTTCGATAGCGAAGATGCGCTGGTGCGAATCGATATGTCTGAGTATATGGAGAAACACGCCGTCTCTCGGTTAATCGGTGCGCCTCCAGGATACGTGGGTTACGAAGAAGGCGGACAACTTACAGAAGCGATTCGCCGCCGTCCTTACTCAGTGATTCTCTTCGATGAAATCGAGAAAGCACACCCGGATGTATTTAACATATTCTTGCAAATCCTCGATGATGGTCGCGTTACTGATGCCCAAGGTCATAAGGTGGACTTTAAGAACGCTATTATCATCATGACCAGCAACATCGGTTCGCAGTACATTCTTGATGTCGCTGGGGATAACGCCCACTACGACGAAATGCGCCGTCGAGTAATGGAGGCGATGCGAAATAGCTTCCGTCCAGAATTCCTAAACCGAATTGACGAAATTATCATCTTCCACGGTTTAGATAAGAAGGAATTGCGGCAAATTGTGCTATTGCAAGTGGAAAGATTGCGGCAAAGATTGGGCGATCGCAAAATATCCCTGAAACTCTCGGATATTGCACTTGACTTTTTAGCAGAAGTAGGGTATGACCCAGTATATGGGGCGCGTCCACTGAAGCGGGCGATTCAGCGGGAGTTAGAAACCCAAATTGCTAAATCCATCTTGCGCGGCGAATTCAACGACGGCAACACCATCTTTGTAGATGTGCAAAATGAAAGGTTGTCGTTTAGCCGTTTACCAGTCGAAGTATTTACTGGATAATTACACCTCACAAATCACACACAAAAACCCGCTTTCTGAAAGAGATCGGGTTTTTGAATTATCTAGGAGGAAAATGAGAATCCTTAATTATATTCATAAAACGAATTGGGAATTAGAAAAACTCTTTCCCAGTCCTCAGTCAATTTTACGAGGTGATAACTAATGATTAGCATAATTACACCAGTTTATAACGGTGAGAAATTTATAGAATCCTGCCTTCAAGTTGTCATTAACCAAAATTTTGCGGAAGTTGAGCATATCATTATCGATGGCGGCTCAACCGATAAAACAATAGATATCCTTGAACATTATGCCAATCAATATTCCCACATCCGCCGGATTTCTGAAAAAGATCAGGGACAATCAGATGCGATGAATAAAGGAATTACTATGGCACAAGGACTGATTATAGGCATTTTAAACGTTGATGATTTCTATGAACCAAACGTTATTAGCCGCATCTGGGAACTCTTTAAAACTCTACCAGAACCTAGCTTGATTGTTGGCAATTGTAATATGTGGGATCATCGAGAGAAGTTAATTCAACTAAATAATAAATCGTAGAGGCACAGCATACATTGGTGTCAACTTAAGTTTTAGCGACTAGAAGTCGCGGCTATATCAACTAAGTCCGCCTGCTCGGACTTAGCCAAAATTCAGGTAGTGGCTGAATTTTTTACTGACTCTTACAAAGCACTTGTCGCATTTTACGCATATTTGCAGGCAACTCTAAGTTCATTGCTTGTTGAATGAAAATTGATGGAATTGGAATAAGGGGTGTAGCTTGCACAGTATAAGCAAGTATTGTGCCATTACCGCAATCTTTGAGTTCTAAATTGGCGTTAAAGTCCTCAAAAGTCCCTTTTACCATGCGAAATTGGATTTGCTGCCCCAGCACTTCCATGACGTTGAGGTAAATTTCAACTTGAGCGGTGAAAAAGAAAAAGGCTTTTTGTGCTGCTTGATACAGATGCTTAACTTCACCTCTGTATATCACTTCGCTTTTAGTAATATCAGGAAAAAATTGCACCCACCGGGGATAATCAGTTAATTGCTGCCAGACTTGCGATCGCACCATCGGCAAATACATCCAGGCTGTCACAGCGCCACCCCACGCCTTGTGCGATCGCGTTTCTACTAAAATTTCACCCTCTACCAGCAACCTTTGCTTGTCTTGACTCCAAGCCATATCTGAACCTGCAATAATTGAGTCTGATATATAAGACGCAGACATAATGATTTTAGTTACTCCTCAACTCATCCACCTAACGGAGTTGAATTACAAGCCATAAAACTTGATTTAGATCCAACCCACTAATTTTTATTTCCAGTGTAATGCCTATCTTTTCTGGAAACGGTGATTTTTTGGTAATTATTTCAGACACTTTATTGTAAAAACTGTATTTTTTCTCACAATTAACACAATTAATACTTAAATAAGTTTTATCAGAGCAATATTTGTAGATGAAAAACTGAGTTGTTAACAGCTAGAATGGCACAAACATGACCTAATATCAAGCACCTTACTCCAACGTCTGAATAGCATCTATCGATTTTTAGGTATTATTTCTGATGAAACTGCAACTTCGTTGTAACTTCATATAGGACTCATATTTGATTTTTGAAATACACGTAGGGTGTGTTAGACGAGAGTCCGGCACCGTCCGAAGGCTTTGGTGCGTTAGGACGGAGTTCGTAACCCACCCTACATATACTTAGATTTTTGAAAAAATCAAATCGGATTACTATATCTTATTGTCAATATCAAGTGTAATGTCTGTTGAGTTGAGAGGAAAAGTAGGTGAATCAATCTTCTTTAAATCGTAGATTAATCCAGATTTTTGGTATCCTTCTCGGCATTAGCGTAGCCGTCTGGGTACTGAGAGGCTTTGGTATTCTCACTTTTATTCCAGGTGGAATTATTTGGCTATTGCTACTAGGGGCGATCGCAATCGGGATTATCAGTTACGCCCAAAGGAGATGGTGGCGTTTTTAATCTGATTTATTTTGAGGATAGCTGAGATTATCTCGGAAATTTCCCCTAAAGGTACACGCCTTTATTTGATGATTTTCATGCCGTAGTCTCGTTTAAGAATTGTAGCGTGCCTATTTTGACTCACTGCCAAAAGTATTTAATAGTGAAGCAATGCCAAGAATTTAGTAGGGGAAACGAAGATGGCAAAGTATATATGTACTGTTTGCGCTTATGAATATGATCCAGAAGTAGGCGATCCAGATAGCGACATAGCACCGGGAACAGTCTTTGAAAATATACCAGATGATTGGGTATGTCCAGTTTGCGGTGCTACAAAAGACCAATTTGAACTAGTTGAAGAGTGAAGATAAGGGCTAGCCTAGAAAGTAGGTGCTATAGAGACATTTTTGAAATTGTTACCGTTACAAATTGTAGTTATTGGGGGTGGGGCAGCAGGATTTTTTGGCGCGATCACTTGTGCTAAAGCCAATCCTGATGCCCAAGTTACTTTACTCGAAGCCAGTCGCCAACCCCTAGCGAAAGTGCTAATTTCTGGTGGCGGACGCTGCAACGTTACTCACGCTTGCTTTGATCCTGAAGAGTTAGTCCAAAATTACCCCAGAGGTGCAAAAGCCTTGCGGGGTGCTTTGACTCGTTTTGGCCCTCAAGATACAGTAGCTTGGTTTGCTGCTGGTGGAGTCTATCTAAAAACTGAAGCTGATGGCCGGATGTTTCCTGTCACCAATACTTCAGAAACCATTGTGGAATGTCTAATTAAAGCGGTGGCGACATCTGGGGTCAAACTCCGTATCAGTACACACGTAACTTCAGTGAGAACCTCAGCAGATGGGGGGTTTGATATTTTTCTGAAGTCGGGAGATCCGATTAAATGCGATCGCCTACTTCTTGCGACCGGTAGTAGCCTTGTGGGTTATAAAATTGTTCGAGAGTTAGGTCATCAAATTGAACCGCCAGTACCCTCGTTATTTACCCTCAACATTCTCGATCAAAAGCTGAGGGAATTAGCTGGAGTTAGCGTTAACCCTGCTCAATTGCGGTTATCTGCGGGCGGAAAATCGCAATTACAACAAACTGGGCCATTGCTAATTACCCACTGGGGTTTGAGTGGCCCCGCAGTTCTGAAGCTTTCTGCTTGGGGTGCGAGAGTTCTGCACGAAAGCCACTATCAAGCCACGTTATTGATTAATTGGCTGCCCCTTTTGCAACAAGAACAAGTGCGAGAAAAAGTTTTAGCAGTTAAGGATGAATGGGGAAAGAAAGCGATCGCATTACATCGCGGCGTTGACCTACCCCATCGTCTCTGGCAATATATCATTGCCCGTGCAGGCATTACCACAGAAGACCGTTGGGCAGAAATATCTAGCAAAACATTAAATCAACTGGTGCAAGAACTCACTCAGGGACAATACTTAATCAACGGTAAAGGAGCCTTCAAAGAAGAATTTGTTACCTGTGGCGGCGTCAAGCTTAAAGAAGTCAACTTCAAAACGATGGAAAGTAGGTTAGTTCCTGGTCTTTATTTTGCCGGAGAAATCTTAGATATTGATGGCGTCACCGGTGGGTTTAACTTTCAAAGTGCTTGGACAACTGGGTATTTAGCAGGGATAGGAATGGCGACTAGCGACTAGTCCCGCTATAGGGCAATACGCTTGTGTTAAGGCTTGATCCTCCCTAACCCTCCTTAAAAAGGAGGAATTAGAGCAAGCCTTTTTAAGCTACGTGTACACACACAATAATAAATATTTGCAAAAGCATGATAGGTATAGAAGCGATCGCACTGATAATAAAACATGACTGACTGGTTATCGGTTCTATCAGCGAGAGTTATGGAAATTCCCTGAAAGGTAGTACCGAAAGCGTATAAATAAAGCTTATTTCAGGAGGCAGAACATGAACGCTGAATTACCGCTCATCATCGAATGTCGCTGTAATGATATGGACTATCGCAAGGATAATCCCAATTTTCCATACACCCCACAAGAGATTATTAGGGAAGCGGTGCGTGCTTGGGAAGCGGGAGCCTCTATTTTTCACTGGCACGCGCGTGAACCAAACAGTGGTAAGTGGGTTAACGATGTCGAACTCTATCTTGAGGTGATTCAGGGAATTCGAGAAAAAACGGATTTGATTGTCGATCCTACCCTTGGCTACGTAGCAACACAAGGAAGTATAGAGGAACGTGTCGGACACGTTTTGGCAGCAAAAGCCGAGCCAGCACTGGGAGTGGACATGGTTCCTCTAGAATTTGGCTCTTTTAACGTAGACTTTTGGAACCCGAAAGCAAAGCAATTTGAGACATACGACCAAGTTTATAGTAATTCCCGCGCTCATCTTCAGGAGCAACTAAAGATACTAAACCAACACAGTATTTTTGTGAGTTGCGCTTGCTGGGATATAGGGCAAATTCGCACGGCACGGTGTTTTCAAGAAATGGGACTCCTGTCACGGAATACATTTTGGGAGTTTGTCTTCACCGGGGAAATTATGCCGACTGGCATTTTACCAACACTCCCTAACTTGCAGGCGGCATTAGATTCTATACCCTCTGGTGAACCTTGGCTAGTGATGTGTTGGAATGGAGATGTCATGCCTTTGGCATCCTGGGCAATTACACTAGGAGGACATGTTGGCATTGGACTTGGTGATTACCCTTATACTCGCTTTGGTAAGCCGCACAACGGTGAGTTAGTCGAAATGGTTGTGAAGATGGCGCGGATACTAGGTCGGGAAGTAGCAACGCCAGCACAGGCGCGAGAAATTTTGAAGATCAAAGCACGTTCTGAACTTAGTATTTCAAAAGTGGAAGTTACAGTATAAAAAGGTGCAAATTCGCTCAATGAAGAGTGCTGAGTTCCGAGTTCCCAGTGCTGAGTTAAAAGACCGCCCACAAGGGGCGGGGTATCAACCAACTCAGGAATACAAAGATTCCCCCACGCCACTTGCTCCTCTTGGCTACAAGCCAAGAGGAGCAAGTGGCTCCACAAGGGGCGGGGCTTTTACCATAGGGCAAAATTACTGAGTACTCTTCTTACTCAGCACTCAGCACTGAGTATGGTAAAGTACTCCAACCTTAAGCGAAGTTAGGAACGGTTCGATCATCTCACCAAGGCGCCAGTTCACCGCTACGCGTCTACAAAATTACTGGATTGGCTCATAAAGAGGGAAAATTATTTTGCCATTGTAGATCAATTTTGAACACACCTAACAATGAAATTCAGCGAAATCCTCCGCCAATTGGGTGAAGCGGCCACCAATCATAGCCTGACTAGTAACCCAGACCATGACCCAGAAATTACAGGGGTAGCAGCCATTGATGAAGCTACCAACGGTACTATTAGCTACGTAGAAGGGGCAAAATTTGGGTCTTTTGTTGGCAAGACCAATGCTAGTGCTTTAATTTTGCCCCAGGACGAAAAATTACAGGTACTTGCCCAAGAGAGAGATATTGTCTGGATAGCGACCTCAGATCCGCGACTGTTGTTTGCCAAAGCTATCGCACTTTTTTACCAACCATATCGCCCCGTCCCAGAAATTCATCCCACCGCTGTGATTCACTCCACCGCAAAAGTTGGTAGCGATGTTTATATTGGCCCCCATGCTGTGATTCAACAAGGGGTAGAAATTGGCAATGGCGCAATCATTCATCCGAATGTAGTGATTTATCCAGATGCCAAAATAGGCGATCGCACCACCTTACACGCCAATTGCACCATCCATGAACGCACCCGCATTGGTGCAGATTGCGTCATTCACAGCGGTGCTGTCATCGGTGCAGAAGGCTTTGGTTTTGTTCCTACCCGGACTGGTTGGTTTAAAATGGAACAATCCGGCTATACAGTCTTAGAAGATGGCGTGGAAGTTGGCTGCAACAGTGGCATTGACCGCCCATCTGTTGGAGAAACACGGGTAGGTCGTAATACAGTAATTGATAGTTTAGTGCAAATAGGTCACGGTTGCAAAATTGGTTCTGGCTGTGCGATCGCAGGTCAGGTTGGCATGGCGGGAGGTGTTCAACTGGGAAATCGCGTTATTTTAGCTGGACAAACAGGAATAGTCAATCAAGTGAAGATGGGAGATGGATCAATGACATCTGCTCAAACTGGAATTCACAATGATGTTGCACCAGGAGAAATTGTCTGCGGAACTCCAGCCCTTCCTTACAAACTATATCTCAAGGTATGTGCTGTTTATGGTCGCCTGCCAGATATGTATCAATCGCTAAAACAATTGCAACGTAAATTCAAAAATAGCAATGATTAACTTCATCTAAATCTCCATTCCTCCCACCACCAATCTGAGTGTGCGATTCGTTGGTTAGAAACCAGAGCCTATAAAGGCAACGGGGGATTAACCGCAAGGTAATTACCTTGACAACTGAATGACCATGTAGGTGCAAAACCTACCCTGCAAGTGCAGCAGTGAAAGCACATCCCCCAGGTTTGCGACTAGTCATCAACACCTGAAGCGGGGATGAAAGGTGGCTCTACTGGAAGCCTAAAATCTGGTACCCATCAAGCAAAGTATCTATGAGCAAAGCTTCGGCTTGAAGATGTGTCTGAACCATCGTGACGGTGAACCAGCTAAATAAGGCTGATAGGCTGGAGCCAAAAGGCAAAGGATAAGGAATAGGCAATTACTCAGTTGACCTATAAAGCACTTCCAATAAACCCGGTGGATAGCATCGCTCTAAAGATACATAGTATGGACGTTCGGAACGAAGTAACCTTTCGTATGCTCTCAGGTGGTCGAATACCTGAGTAGGTGCTAACCGTATGCAGCGAGTAGGGGAGATTAAGTCAAAAGCGAATGTCTGGGGTAATGCCCAGAATATGCAGACAGACTTACGGTGATTTGGATGATAAAGTCTCAAGTAGTGAGTATAAATGTCTAATACACAGCCTCAAAAACTGATGGTGGAATGGCACTTTATTAACTGGCGCAAGCTAGAGCGTAGCGTGTATAAGCTCCAAAAGAGAATTTATCAAGCCTCTGCCCGTGGTGATGTGAAAGCATATCGCAGACTCCAAAAGACGCTGATGAAGTCATGGTCAGCAAGAGCTTTAGCGGTTCGTAGAGTTACCCAGGATAACCAGGGGAAAAAGACGGCTGGTGTAGATGGCGTTAAATCGCTGACTCCGAATCTTCGTCTAGAACTTACTGGAAATTTAAAACTGGGTACAAAGGTCAGCCCAACCAGACGAGTATGGATTCCCAAGCCTGGAACGGAAGAGAAGCGACCTTTGGGTATACCTACAATGAAAGACCGAGCCTTGCAAGCACTTGTCAAACTGGCATTAGAGCCAGAATGGGAAGCGCGATTTGAACCTAACTCATACGGGTTCAGACCCGGACGCTCATGCCAAGATGCAATAGGGGCAATATTTACAGCCATCGGACAAAAGCCAAAATACGTGCTAGATGCCGATATTGCTAAGTGCTTCGACCGTATCAACCAGGAAACATTGCTCAGAAAACTAAATACATTCCCCACCATCTGCCGACAAGTTCGTGCGTGGTTAAAAGCGGGAGTGATTGACGGAAAACAGTTGTTTCCAACATCTGAGGGTACGCCACAAGGCGGAGTCATTTCTCCGCTATTAGCAAATATCGCCCTCCACGGGATGGAAGAACGGATTAAAGAATTTGCCAAAACCTTGGATATCAAAGTATCTAAAGGAAATGGACAGATAAGCTGGCAAAAAAAATGTAGTAGCCTTAGCCTAATCCGTTATGCCGACGACTTCGTGATTCTACATGAAGATATAACCGTTGTCCATAGATGCCGAGAGATAATCTCGGAATGGTTAAAAGGCATGAGTTTAGAATTAAAACCTAGTAAAACGAGACTTGCTCATACCTTAGAACAGTATGAACAAGAAAAACCAGGATTCGATTTCCTTGGTTTTACCATACGACAATTTCCAACAGGAAAGTATCACTCGAAACAGGGTTTTAAGACAATCATCACACCAAGCAATACTAAACAAAAGGTACATTACGACCAAATTGCAAGTATTATAAAAGCCCACCAATCAACAACTCAAGAGACACTAATTATCCACTTGAACCCCATTATCCGGGGATGGGCAAATTACTATGCGACGGTAGTAAGTAAAGAAATTTACTCAGAAATTGATAACCTGACGTACCAGAAACTTAGAGCTTGGTCAAAACGCCGTCACCCTGGAAAAAATGGGAAATGGATATCAAACAAATATTGGTCATCCATTGGCGATGATAACTGGGTTTTCGCAACCAAGAAGGAAGGTAAAATATCTCTTCGGTTAGAAAAACATGGCGAAACTCCAATAGTACGTCATGTAAAAGTTAAAAGCGAATCGTCACCATACGACGGAAACCTAGTTTACTGGAGTTCAAGAATGGGTAATAACCCAGAAATGCCAAGTAGGGTTTCAAAACTCCTGAAAAAGCAAAAAGGGAAATGTACCCACTACGGTTTGTTTTTCCGTGAAAATGATGTGATGGAAGTTGACCATAGAATTCCAAAATCGCAAGGTGGAAAGGATTCCTATGATAATTGGCAACTTCTTCATAGACATTGCCATGATACAAAGACTGCCAATAATGGAAGTCCTGGCAACAAATCTGGCTGTAATAGTGCCAAGCCTAAACCCACCAAAAGACTCGAAAGAGTCGAGGATAAATGGGTAATGAGGTATGCATGACAAGCACCAACTCATTGAGGAGCCGTGTGAAAGGAAACTTTCATGCACGGTTTTGAAGACCAACGGGGTTGGTGACAACTCCGTTGAGTTTAATACAGATGTGGTGGGGGTCTTTTGGAGGTTTGGATGAATTTGATTTCAGTGTGGCAAATACATTCCCAACCGGGAAAATTACCGATCGCTAATTACTAAAAGCCTTAGATAGTAAATGTAATTCCAGGAGTGATAGCACTCAAACTGACTTGTTTCAGAACCGATAGTAGACTGCTGCCAATAGTTTTCAGGAGGCAGAAGGGAAGAGAGTTTTAGCCTAGTCTATCTTTCTTTAACGTGAGTTCGATGAACCCCTCGCTCCCAACCTTGAACGAAAGTTCAACTCTTTCCCTCTCCGACTCGGAGAGAGACGATTTTACGTAGTAAAACCAGGGAGAGGTTTTTTATTTAGAAGTTCCTTAACATACTTGACAAAAGTACAGTTCCATAAGATGCACTCATGTCGCCGTTGTCTGCGATCGCCTATAGCCATATACAATACGTAAGTAAGACAAATGACGTGATAAGCTGTCGCGCGTGTAACTTGCACTTTTTATGGTCTGGAACCCTTGTTGCAACGAGAACACTCTCGAAAATTAAAGACGCGACAGCTTAACAAGGTTTCCAGACATGAATTCTGAAAATTAAAGAAAAAAATAATTACTAATTGCCTAAAAATTCCGGTTTTTTTGGCTTTGTGATGATAAATAAAAATAATAGCGTTGAATGTCATGCTTCATTCTGCGAAGGATTACTGAAATTCTTCGCTGCTTTCAGGATGACTACTGAACATTAAACAACATCTGCCGCCAATCAGTTTTTTGCTAAAGATACAGCTACATCAAAAGGCTCTACCACAAAACTTGCTCTAGATGTATCTAAGTAACTATGCTGATCAAGTGTAAAGATGTCACGGTATCTGAGAGCAGATTTTAAAGCAATTGTAAAGGACTTGGTGCCATTTTGGCAGGTTTTTATCGGAAAGATGGGATATTAGTAGATTGTACAAATCTTTATTGTTATTCCCTATCTACCGGCAACTGCTAAGTACAAGCAAATACCGACACAGATAAGTTTAAGTAATTTAATGAAGTAGGAAATAATACATGGTATTATCACTGTCTTCTCATAACGTTATCCAGTATCTGCAAGAAGCGGGGCTGTGTAGCTCAGAAGATGACGCATCAGATAAATCTGAGTTGCCAGGAAATAGTAAGAACAATTTCGATTTACTAGTGACTCTAGCAGATAATCGGAAACTGCTCATTAAACAAGAACGTAACGTTAACAACAATGACGCAGCGCCCCATGAATTGTTTCAGGAGTGGCTATTTCATCAGTTGCTCCAGCAGTTTCCAGTTTTAGGCAATATCTCCGCGATCGCACCATTGGTAGTCCATTTTGACGAAGAAAATTCTATCCTTGTCCGCAACTACTTAAGTGAATATCGGGAGCTTGCGACATTGTACCACAACAATGATATTTTTCCACAAGAAATTGCCACTGCGATCGGCACTACTTTGGCGGGACTCCATCGCGCAACCTATAACCGCCGAGAATATAGAGATTTTATGGCAACTGCTCCTCAAGGAGAGTTTCGCTATGGCTTTTACAATCCGGCGCAAGGGGTAGAGTCAATTGGGCCGGAGATTTTTGGGAATGTTCCCACGGATGCGCTAAAATTCTATCTACTCTACCAGCAATCGGAGAGTTTGGAATCTGCGATCGCAGATTTGGCATATAACTGGAATCCTTGCTGCTTAACTCACAATGACCTCAAATTGAACAACATTTTGGTTCATTCCAGGTGGGAGAAACTAGATAATTGCTTAGTACGACTAATTGATTGGGAAGCTTGTTCTTGGGGAGATCCAGCTTTTGATTTAGGAACTTTGCTGGCAAGCTATTTAGGAATTTGGCTCAATAGCCTGGTAGTAGATCCCACCATTGAATTAGAAGAATCTCTACATCTAGCGTTGACACCATTAGAGAGTTTACAACCTTCAATTATTGCCCTAATTAGGGCTTATCTAAATGCTTTCCCCTTGATTTTGGAATACCGCAGTGATTTTATTTTGCGCGTTATCCAGTTTGCGGGGCTGGCACTTATTCATCAAATTCAGGATATGATTACCTGCCGAAAATCCTTTAATAATGCTGACATCTGTATGCTGCAAGTGGCTAAAAATTTACTCACGATGCCGCAGCAAGCTGTGCTGACTATTTTCGGTATATCAGAGTCAGAAATCCTGAATCCTGTAGCAAAAATCCATAAACTTCCTCAGCCTGTAAAGGAGCCGCAGCTACTTCGGATTTATTACGAAAAAACTCGGCTTCGTGGTTGTTAATGGCAGGGAGCAGAACAATTTAAAAGCCAGATTTTAACTTCAATTAGACATTTTGAATTGTTCTGCATATTCCCCGATCATAATTTTCCGAGGATTTTTGCCCTAGAAGGGTTTCATAATTTTTAATTTTAAAGTTTGAGTTCTAAATGGATTAATGCTAAATTACTCTATCAATCAACCGCTAACTTCTCTATTCGATATTGCTAAGAATATCCAGATTGAGTCCAATTTTTGTATTTATCATCCCAATTATCAACCCTTTACTCTGCCGACTAAAGTAGCCGACAGATTTCAGCACAATTCTGTAGATTTACAACAGAAGTATCTCACTCTATTGCTGCGAAACTTTCTTTATGGGATCTATTACAATGGCTCTCTACAAAGTACTTTAGTAGTCAATACTGATAGTACTAATCGCCCGCCAAAGCAGAATTTAGCAGATAATTCCATCTTAGAAATTGATTGGAACTTTTACGAGCAATTACACGCCAGTAATCACGGCATAGGTTACTTTGACCCTCGATGGCAGGTGTTACGGAAAGAACCTGATGGGACTATGGCGGTGACTAAAGGCGGTTTAACACTTTATGTTGAGCCAGACTGCCATCTAGAATTCAGTAAGAAATCTACCAAAGTGGGTGACATGGTAGCAATCTGGATGCCCAAAAATCGATTGCAAAATGGCTGTTACTTGGCAGTTAGTAATGTCGGACAAGAACAGCAAAGCAACCCCGATGCTGATTTGGGAGCAGGGCGAATTTACTTTAACTTTACGGCATCTGGTGCGATCGCTCTCATGGAAAGCCTGACACTGCAATTGAATGCAGCCTCGATTCCCTTTAGTTTTCAGGTTCTTCACAATCCCCGTGCATACGGACGGTATGATTCGGGGCTACTCTACTTTGAACTTCACGACTATCCAGCAATCCGCACAATCCTTCAGGCTATTTATCCAGAAAATCAATCCCATTTCCAGCCCGAAATTCCCTTGTTTACAAAATTTTTAGCCCCAGGGTTAGGTTTAGCCGAAGAACCAACCCAAAAATTTGCAGCACAAGAAAGTTTTGGAATGAACCGTTGCCAAATTGTCGCTAATGCTTTATTGGAAGCTTGGCAAAAAGGTAAGAATGCGATGGAGGAACGGATGAGGGTTATTGACCAACACTTTACGCGACACCTAATAGATTTACAGCGTCCTTATCTTAATCCCAGTTCGGAGGATATATATAAGCCGTTAAATTAATGGGGATTGGGGATTGGGTACTAGAAGACTGATTCAGCAGACCTCTTGAATAATTATTTTATGGTAAGTTAAAAAACATCTAATTTGCATAACCTAATTAAACATAAGTCTTGTGGGGTGGGTAACATGAGCGCCCAGAATATGCAATTTAAATGTGGAACAACTTAGTATTAAGGGTTTCATAAAAAATGCATATCAAAATCTATACGGAGAGCCTATGTTACCTCATCGGTATGTCTGATTGAGATAGAAAGCATATTTTTAAAACCTATTATCGTACCATGAATTATTTTTGCAAGAGGTCTAGTATTTAGGGTCATGACAAAAAATTCGGGTTTCTTTTAGGCGCAAAAAAGAAATTGTGCTTTAAATGACCTAAAAATCTGGTTTTCCAATCTCACGTTTTATTACTGAATCGGTGTTCTAGGGACTAAGGAGAATAACAATCCCCAATCCCCAATCCCCAATTCAAAATTCCACAATTACTGGCGTATGGTCGCTAGGTTGGGTTACTTTTCTGGGTGCGACATCAATGATGCAACTTGTAGCACGCTCATACAGGGTAGGTGTGAGATAGTGATGGTCAATCCGCCAACCTAAGTTGCGACGGAAGGCAGCGGTACGATAATCCCACCAGCTATAATTTCCGCCTTCTGTGGTGAATTTGCGAAAAGCATCGGCAAATCCCAGTTCCAGAATATCCCGTAAGGCTTGGCGCTCTGTTGCTGTTGCCATAATGTGATTTTCTGTACTCACTTGCTCGTGAATATCTTTATCTTCTAGGGCGATGTTGAAGTCACCGCACACACAAATTGCAGTTTGTGACAGCACCAACAATCGCAAATACTCGCGTAGCGCTGTCAACCAGCGCAATTTATATTCATATTTTTCAGTTCCTACCGCTGCACCATTAGGAACATATAAGTTAACAATCCGAACACCATCAATTACACCTGTAATCACCCGCTTTTGCTCATCCCATTCGTGGTGTAAATCTGGCAAAATCGCCCTAAACCCGCTACTTACGTCTAGAAGTGGCTGGCGGCTAATCAGGGCTACGCCGTTATAAGATTTTTGTCCTGATACATAAAGGTTATAGCCTAACTGCTCAAAAGGCGATCGCGGAAACTCGGCATCCACAACTTTGGTTTCTTGCAAACAAAGAACATCAACAGGATTGTTAGTTAACCAATCAGTAACCTGTTCGAGGCGAGTGCGAATTGAGTTAACGTTCCAAGTAGCGATTTTCATTAGTTAATTATCAGAATTTTTGCAAATTACTAATTACAAATTAGGTAATTTTTGTACAATTACTTAATACTTATAATTTCTGTGCCATTTCCCAATTTCGTTTAAACGAAGCATTAATGATTTGATCCCATTGAAGATTTTAGTATTGTCAGCTACAAAATATTCAATTTTGTAAGTTCTGATACAAAATATTCTACTTCATTATGATCCCCAAGACAGATGCAATAAGTAATAGACTAGCTATAGGTTAGAAATATAGCTCAGGGTTGACTTTTGCCGATAGTCCGTTAGATTTGTCGGGAGAAAATTCGCGGTACGGTTTAACCGTTATTGCGCTTTTGGTAGCCTGTTAGGTTAATTTAAATGTCAAAAGAGTAAGTACAAATCCTCTTTCCTCATAATATAGTGATGTAACTCATTATAATATTGAGGACAATTTTCCAGACTGAACCAAAACAACTTATGAAAATCGCTCAAGTCGCCCCCTTATGGGAAAGGGTTCCACCTCCTAATTATGGAGGAATAGAACTGGTAGTGAGTCGCTTGACTGATGAACTTGTTCGTCGCGGTCATAAGGTAACTTTATTTGCCTCTGGCGATTCTCAGACTTTGGCTCATTTAGAAGCAGTTTATCCGCAGGCATTGCGCTTAGACCCAAATGTCAAAGAGTATGCAGTGTACGAAATGCTAGAACTTAGCCAAGTTTACCAAAGTGCTGCCCAATTCGATATTATCCATTCTCATGTAGGGATTTCGGCATTACCTTTAGCGAGTTTGATAACAGCAACTTCTACAGTGCACACCCTGCACGGTAATTTTACAAACGACAACCGTCACGCATTTAACTACCACCAAAAGCAACCATACGTCAGCATTAGTAACTCGCAGCGTCAAATCGATCTCAATTATATTGGCACGGTTTATAACGGAATTGAGCTAGGAGATTACCCATTCGTAGCCCAACCGTCAGAACCTCAATATTTGGCATTTTTAGGTCGTTTTTCACCAGAGAAAGGACCACAACATGCGATCGCTATTGCTAAACAGAGTGGTTGGCGCTTGAAGATGGCAGGAAAGGTTGATTTAGCAGACTCTAAGTTTTTTGAACAAGAGATTGCCCCCCACATTGATGGTCAGCAAATCGAATATCTAGGCGAAATTAACCACGCCGAAAAGGCTGAACTTCTGGGCAATGCTGCCATAACTCTTTTCCCCATTAACTGGCAAGAACCTTTTGGCTTAGTAATGACTGAATCAATGGCAACTGGTACACCAGTGATTGCCATGAATTTCGGCTCCGTACCTGAAGTGATTGCTCACGGTAAAACAGGTTTTATCTGCAAAAGCTATGCAGAAATGACGGCAATGATTCCACTAGCTTTGGAACTGAATCGTCAAACCTGTCGAAAACATGTAGAAAACAACTTTAGTGTTAACCAAATGGTTAACGGATATGAAGCTGTTTACGGACAAATTATTAAAGACCGCATAGAATCGAATGGCCGCATTCATGCAGCTAACATCCAGTTTTAATCAACTGCTTTTTTATCCAGCTTAAACAATAATTTTTTCAAGGAGGACATTGGTATGAGTACGAGAGCCAACACCTGTCCATGCTGCGGTGGTTCCCTCCTGCGTCATGCCCGTCATGGTGAACTATATTGGTTTTGCCTGTCGTGCCGGCAAGAAGTACCGCTATTAACTGCTACTCGCTTGCCTAATGTGGAAACGCGGAATACCGGAGTGGTTCCTCAGCCAGCGGTGAATTCCTAGTGTTACGGCATTTTAGATTAATAAAAGCCTACTAAAAATCAATACTTGATTTGTTTAGACCTATCAATTAGCTCCAACTGATAAAATCGGATGGAGCTAATTGATAGGTTTAAAGCTTTGTTAGCAGCGTTACTTTATGGTCAAGAAGATTTACGCTTAGAGCAAGTTCCTGACCCCACTCCGGCGGCTGGCGAAGTTGTGATCCAAGTGGGGGTAGCAACAACTTGTGGTACAGATTTGAAAGTCTGGCGGCGTGGTGGTCATGCCAAAATGCTGATACCGCCGACGCTGTTTGGTCATGAAGGTGCTGGGCGAATTGTTGCCTTGGGTACAGGGGTTACAAATTGGCAAGTAGGCGATCGCATTGTCGCTAATAATTCCGCCCCCTGCATGAAGTGCTTTTTTTGTCAACGTCAAAAGTATTCATTATGTCCGAATCTGACCTGGAATAATGGAACTTTTGCCGAATACTTGAAAATTCCCGCACCGATAGTACAGCATAATTTGTTGCAGATTCCCGATGAGTTGCCGTGGGAATTGGCAGCGATGACGGAACCCTTAGCTTGTGTATTGCATGGTGTAGCTCGTTCTAATATCAAAGCCAAAGATCAAGTAGTCGTCTTAGGAGATGGGGCGATCGGGCTGATGTTTGTGGCGGCGTTGAGTGGGAAAGCTGAGGTGTTGCTGTGGGGAGGTAATAACCACAGGCTAGAAATTGGTCAGAAATTGGGTGCAGCCCAGACTTTTAATTATCATCAAATCTCGGATATTCCCAGTGTGGTGAAAGAACTCACCCAAGGATGGGGTGCAGATGTGGTGATTGAAGCAATTGGTGTACCAAGTGTTTGGGAAACTGCGATCGCCTGCGCCCGTCCTGGTGCAACAGTCAACTTATTCGGTGGATGTCCACGGGATACCAGCATTACCGTCAATACAGAGCAGCTACACTACAGCGAACTTACTATCAAAGGCGTTTTTCATAATACACCAGAGTATGTGCGGGAGGCGCTGGCACTGATCGCTAGTCGCAAAATTCCCTTTGAGTTACTTATTAGTGAACAGCGGCCATTAAAAGATTTAGAACAGGTGTTTTGTGAGATGAAAGCGCGTCAGGTAATTAAGGTAGCGATGATTCCTTAGTTTTTTGCAGAATACAGTAGATGCTCTGAGTCTAGCCAAACAATAGCGCATTGACTTGAATTCAGATGAGGGGGGAGGGTCAATACGCTTGGGTTGAACGAACGCGAACAGCGTCCCGTAGGGAAGTGAAACCCAATAAACCCTCGAAAATGTTGGGTTTCGTTCCTCAACCCAACCTACGCAGGTTAAGATTTTTGACGCTAACCCAAGCGTATTGGGGTGAGGATAGGGGAGTGCGAGAAACCAATGCAATGCCCAATACTTCTCTACGAGAGGCTGCGCCAACGGCTTACCTCGGCTCCGCTCGGCACAAGTTGCTCAGTACAAGTGCCCCATGCCCAATATCCAATGCCCCATGCCCAATGCCCAATACCCAATACCCTAAACTTAAAGACGATTAGTATCTTTTGTAACTAACTTCCAACCTTCAGCTTGGTCAATTAGCTTCATTGACTCTAGTTCGAGATTGTTGAAAGCAGATGCCTGAAGCAGGAAATAGGGTTGGCCGTTGTAGTGCCAATAATATTCCAGTTCGCCAACAGAAGCGGGAATGATGGTGCGATCGCTATAAAAATCCAACGAGGGACGATGGTAGGGAAAAGATGTGTAAATCTTCTTCGTAGCTGGATTTGCCCGCACGATCATGGCGGCGACTGGTTTAACTGGATAGGCTTCAGATAATTCCCAAACCCAGTAGTTAGATTTCATTAACAGCAGCAGCGAAATATAACTTCCCCAAAACAAAATCTTTAGAAATTGCCCGTCGCCTCGTTCTGCCAAAATAGCTGCTAAGGTCATAGTTAAAGCTACTGCTGCAAAAATCAGTTGTAAGTCTGTTTTTGGTGTACCCCAACTGAAATAAATGCTACCAGCAGAAGCGACTATAGCAAGTATCGCCAAACCAGCAACCCAAGCACGGGGATAGGATGAGAGTAAAGGCGAATTTTCCGTCTCTGATAACTGGATACCAAAAGCTAAGGCTAAACTAGGGTAAATCGGGAATAAATACCAGGGAACTTTGGTAATCATGAAAGAAATTACCACTAGATAAACACCACTCCACGCCATTACTAGTTTTGCCCAACTAAGGTTGCGATTTTCCCAGGTTAAGCGGACAGTTTGCGGTAAGAATAATAACCACGGCCATGTGTACTTGAGAAGTTCAATAACATAGTACCAAGGTGGTTCAGAATTCCCCTCTACAAATGAGCCAATTCGGCCTAGTGATGGGTTTACAATGCCAATTTGGGCGAAAGTGTAACCATAGTGAATTAGTTGGGCACCATACCAACCAGCTACAGGCAGAATGCCAATGAAGATTGCTATCCACAGATAGTAACAGGTGAGCAGTCGTGGCGTATCCCAAAACAGAAATGCGATCGCGATCGCACCTAGTAATACACCTAACAGTCCTTGAGTTAGGCAAATCAACCCAAAACTAATACCAACACCAAGGCAATAACGTAAATCCCGGCGCGATCGCAACACGCACAACATCATCACCATCAAAAAACTTACCATCGCCCCATCCAACATTGCCAACCGCCCATGACGCACCACAGGTAGCATTGTTAGATAAATCAAGGCGCTATAAATCGCAGCCCAACGTTGGCGAAATATCTCTCTAGCAATGCAATACAGTAAAGGTACAGATGTCGCTGTTAAAATTGCTCCAGGCAAGCGCGTTGTCAACTCATTTTCGCCTCCTAGAGAATAAGCCCAAGCAATTAGCAAATGCATCAAAGGCGGCTTGTTATAGTATGGTTCGCCTCCTAGCGTTGGGTAAAGCCAACGCATTGAACCTGCTGGGGCGTGCCAAATTTCACGAGCAACCTGTGCTACAGTCCCTTCATCCCAATCTCGCAGCGGCAATCCTCCCAGATTGATGCTAAACAGTAACACTGCTGCCAACAGCAATACTATTAGCCATACCCAATCAATCCATTTGCCAACCGTGCGATGCTGTTTTTCTAGATGACTCCAAATAAAGCTTCCTTCTTGCATATTCTCTGGTAATCATTTTACTTGCTGGTTTGATTACATAGAGACCAAAGCGAATCTCCAATGTTGCCACCCAGTAGCAACGTATATTCTTAACAATTGCTAGTTTCCAAGATTAGCTCAATTTTCTTTAATTAGCGCTATTTTTTGAAAAATTTATCTTCGTTAGTTAAAGAACATTTAAGCCGGAAAATGATAAAAATAATACAGGTAATCAATTATTTATTACCTGTTGAGTAGTCCGTAAATGAACTTGTATTTTATTTTGAATGTTACGCTTAGTTTAAATTTTATCTCCTTAGTTTTATCGGGCTAAATTCTGAAAAATATGAAATAATTGCTACAGGCTTTTAATATCATGCTGAACACTTAAAGGAATTAGTTGTAATTTTTTTGGATAGTAATTACCAAGATTTTTTCAATCTTTCGTTTTGTTCCCATCCCGCCTTAGAATAAATTCAGAGGCGAATAACTTGCATTCCTCTCAAGAGGACTATAATATTTTAAGCTTACAAAAAAATTTACGATTCTTATAGAGATGATTGTTGATTAAAATTATTCAAAATTAGCAAGTTTTGGCATTTTAAATTTAATGAAGCGATTGTTTAATTAAAATATCTGTATTATACAATTTTGTAAAAGCATCTTTTAGAATAATAAACAGCTATAAAATGGGAGCCTGTCAATGAACTTACCTGTAGTTGTGGATATTACTATCGGCTTAGTTTTTATTTACTTAATTTTGAGCCTGCTAGCTTCTGAAATTCAGGAGTTGATTGCTACATGTTTACAATGGAGAGCTAAACATTTAAAAAACTCAATTGAATTACTTTTAGCAGGCGGTAGCGAAACTGAAGAATCAGATATTACTAAGGCAAAAAAATTGGTAGAGACACTTTATAACGATCCTTTGATTAATACCTTGAATCAACAAGGTAAGGAAAAAGTAGAAAGGCAGTTTCGGGAAATTATTAAAAGCATTGACAAAAAAGGACTAGGGAAAAAACAAAGCGGCCCTTCCTATCTTCCTTCTGAAACATTTGCCATTACTTTATTAGATATCTTAAGAATTCCCCATCTGATTAATTATGTGAAACATCCTAGTAAGGAATTTAAAACTAATTTGCATATGATATTAGCATCTTACAAAGAACTTAAAACAGGTATTAATGATCAAAATAGTGAAAGTTATAAAACGATTCAAAAAATTTATGGAGATATTGACCAGAAATTGATAGACTTTGTTAATGATGAGTTAACTAATGAAGTACCCGATAATTTAATCAAGAGTCTTGCTGTGATTGCTCAACGTGGTAGGATAAAGATTGGCGACCTCACAGAAGAAATGAATCAGTTTAAAAATGAGGTCGAAACATGGTTTGATCGCTCTATGGATCGAGCCAGTGGTGTTTATAAACGCAATGCCAAAGGAGTTGCAATTTTAATTGGAATATCAATTGCCATATCAACCAATACTGATACATTTCACCTCGTTAAAAGACTGTCGCAAGATTCTGTTATCCGATCTACTATTACTCAAAGTGCAATTAAAGGAAGCGATTATATCAAAGATCCAGAAGCCAGAAGAGAAATCGAGAAATTATTAGAAAATGCTTCTGTACCCATTGGATGGCAAAACATCAATCAGCAATTTGAGCTATTAGATACTAAAGACTCGAATAGTCGAAACGTCTTATTAATCAGAAGTTGGCAGGGTTTTAAATTAATTTGCGGTTGGATAGTGAGTGGTTTAGCTATTGCTATGGGTGCGCCTTTTTGGTTTGATATCCTCAATAAAGTTATCAATGTGCGGAATGCAGGGCCAAAACCTGTTGCGTATACTAGGGATCAACAGTCTCAGAAATAGTCAATTTAAGCCAGGGTGAATGGAATTCGCGGCTATACAGACAAAACCCACCTCCGTGGGTTTCAAATTCCTGGAGTATATTTGCAAAGCTGAGATGCTCCTGTTTCTAACCGCCTCTTTAACTTAAAAAATAAAAATAACTTGTAGTTTTAGTTCTTTATTCTGAAGAGTAATCTCAATTTGCCTGATGAATTCTCGAAAGTAAAATCGTCGCTCTGTTTCGGATAAATCTAACCAAAATTGTGGTATGGAAACAGCTTGAGCAACAGAACGCAAGTTAACTGGGGGAAGAGTCGCCAACTTTGCTTCGAGTGCAGAAAGTTCTGTGCGGAGTTTGTAAGCCCTTAACTTTGCTGTTTGGACATCTAAAATTCCAGTTTCAATTAAAGCGGGTAACTGAGCAAGTATTTCTTGCTGACGAGCGATCGCTTGCCCTAAACTATTCTTGACTGCATCCAACTGAGGAAAATTCATCCCCGCTACAGCTAAGGGTAACTCACGGCAAACGGTTTCAATTGTATGTTCTAAAACTTCTTGGTAGGGAATAGCCTTACACTTGGGGCGTTGAGGACAGCTAGTAGAACGTAAATAAAGATACTCCTTATCTTGATTGCGTTGGGTGACACGAGTAACTGTCATGTGTGATTGACACTCAGCACAGACAACCAACCCGGCTAAAGAACGCCTAGCACTAGCAGTTCGGGATGGTAAACGGCTGTTACGCCGTAAAAGTCGGTCAACTTGGGCTGCTTCTTCCTTAGAAATTATCGGAATATGGGTATTGGAGATAATTTCACCATTTTGGTAAGCTGTATTACCGCGATAAACTGGATTAGTTAGCCAGCGTCTTCCTGTGGTGACAGAGATTTTTTTGGCGTATTTTTTCGCCAAGTAACGAACTGAACCCCGCAGAGAACCATAGAGTAAAAAGTCTTCAAAAAAATCTTTGACTACTGGTGAAGTACTGCGGTCAATGGTATATTTTCCCTTACCTCTGCGATAGCCGTAGGGAACTTTGCCAGGTGGCGGTGTAACATTGAGACGATTACGGGCGTGTCCTTCACGGATGCGACGACTACGTTGTTGACGTTGGATTGCGTGTAGCAAATTCAGCAAGTCAGCGCCCAGAGGGTAATTTTCGGAAGTGTAGGGCTGTTCTGTGGCGATTATCGCTACTCCCATTGCTTCGAGTTGATGCAAGCGATCGCTAATTTCCTCTACAGTATCCCCTAATTCTTCCAACCGACGAATCAGGAGATAATCTGCTGGTTCAGTTTGGCAATCGGCAAATAATTGTTGTAATTGCGATCGCGTAGCGTGTCCAAAGGACTCTCGCGTAGCCTGTCCAGAAGACTCTTGCTTGCCCAAATCTTCATAAACCCGATCCACCTCCCATCCCCAATCGGCTTGATCGGGAGAAGATTCTAATAGCGGATTGGTGTAAGAGTAGGCAATTATTTTCATTGGTCATTTGTCATTTGTCATTTGTCATTGGTCATTTGGCAGAGGAAAATAATAACTTCTAACTCCTAACTCCCCACTCCCCACTCCCCACTCCCCACTCCCCCTCACTGCTGACCCAACTCAATAATATTTCCATCAGGGTCTTGAGTAAATAGAGCAGGGCGACCGGAAGCACTGGGTTGAATGGGATAATTATGATTGAGCAACTCTTGTTTAGCAGCGTCTAAGTCAGTTACTGAGAAGGCGACGTGGGGGTTGCGTCCCCATTTTTCGTTTGGGTTTTCGGTGGGGACAGCAGGTGCAACTATCAGGTGAATTTGATAGTTGCCGACTTGATACCATGCACCAGCGTAGTTTAGGGAACGATCTATTTTAGATAATCCCAATACTTTGCCATAAAAATGTTCGGAGCGTTCTAAGTCAGTCACGAGAATTGCTGTATGGAGACTTTGGATAATCTGCATTGTCAGTAAGTGCGATCGCGTTTATCTAAATTTTGACGTAGTTTGAACCCTTGGGGGAAGCAGCGAAACAGAGAAGCAGGGGAGAATAATAATAACCAATGCCCCATGCCCAATGCCCAATGCCCAATGCCCAATAACAAAAAAATGAGGAGAAATGATGGATGCTCAATTAAGTCATACAGAAATCAGTGTTGCACGAGAGATTTTACAAGATTACGACCCTGCACAACACGCTTTGAATCACTTGGAAAAACACAATGGCAAAGTTGAAACCGCTTTTGAGGATTTGTGGATTGAGAAAAATGGGCAACCGTTGATGCAGCAAAGTAAATCACTTTGGCAAGTAACACTAAAGGTATTGCGTGAGGAACTCTGTGGCGATGATGGTTTTCGCGGTCAACTTAAAGAATACACGAAGAATCCAGGGAGTTCGCCTTTGCTGACAGGGTTGATTATCTCCCTTGTGGGTGTAGCCACGGCACACGGTTTGCCAATTGATCCAGCGATCGCAACTGTTATTGTTTTATATATCCTCAAAATCGGTTTGAATATTTTTTGCGAATATACCGAATCACCCGTTGGCAATTCTGGAACTCTAGCGCCAGCAAACTGATGTGCTACCTTGCAACTATGCAGGGTATCCACCAGCTTGAAAAATCTGTTCGGCGGTTAAATCTAGCTCTGGGAAAGTAGGCGAGACGATGCGCTCATCGCCTCTAAATTGAGTAACTTGGTATTCACCGTCAACTAATTGGTAAAGAGAGATAGTGGGTTGTTTAGGATTACCGATAAACTTTTTACCACCGATAGCTAAATAATCAACAATCCAATATTCTTTTATCCCTATTTCCTCATATTCACCTAGCTTTTTATGATAATCATCCCGCCAGTTAGTACTAACAACTTCAATCACTAAAGGAATGGAATCGGCAAATTTAACCGTAGAATATTTCTGCCAAAGTGGTTCTAATTTTAAAGCAGGACGGTTGAGTAATAGCAAGTCTGGAGAATAGCAAGACTGGCTACTAGCAGATTGGACTAATGCTGTTTTTGGGATGGAATAAGGTAGACGATTGCGAACGTACTCAACAGCAATTTTTTCAACCAAAAACCCAACAATATCCTCATGATCTCCGACTGGTTGTGCCATCTCAAGAATCACGCCATCATGTAATTCGTATCTTCCGCCTTCGGGTCGCCACGCTGCAAAATCTTCAAAGGTTACTAGTTTTGGTATGGCTTGAGTCATAAATTGTTACCTTGGCAACTACTTGACTTATACGGAAATCTTATCTTATGAGCATATAAATATAACTATTTGACATCACCCTATCACTCTGATAATCTCTCTAACGCCTCCCGTGCGATCGCTCCCCGATATTCATCCTTATACTCAACATATATCTCCAACGCTGTCTGCAAATGAACCCTGGCCTCTGCGTAGTTTTCTTCTGCTTCTGCAAGCGTTCCTAATTGACCGTAGGTGCTGGCTTGGGAATAGCGATCGCCAAATTCGATTTTAATAACCAAAGCTTGTTGGTAATTGCACCGCGCCTCCTCAAATTCCCGCAATTCTTGGGCAAGTATTCCCAAATTATGGTAAGTGCTGGCTTGAGAATAGCGATCGCCAAATTCAATTTTGATAGCCAAAGCTTGTTGGTAATTGCGCTGCGCCTTATCAAATTCCCCCAAATTTTGGGCAACTCTTCCCAACTCGTGGTAGGTGCTGGCTTGGGAATAGCGATCGCCAAATTCGATATTGATAGCCAAAGCTTGTTGGTAATTGCGCTGCGCCTCCTCAAATTCCCCTAAATTTTGGGCAACATATCCCAACTGGTGGTATATTTTAGCTTGGTTATAGTGATCGCCAAATTCGATAGTGATAGCCAAAGCTTGTTGGTAATTGCGCCGCGCCTCCTCAAATTCCCGCAAATCTTGGGCAACTCTTCCCAACTGATGGTATGTGCTAGCTGAAGAATAGCGATCGCCATATTCGATATCGATAGCCAAAGCTTGTTGGTAATTGCGTCGCGCCTCCTCAAATTCCCGCAATTCTTGAGCAACTATTCCCAACTGGTGGTATGTGACAGCTTGGGAATAGCGATCACCAAATTCGATTTTGATAGCCAAAGCTTGTTGGTAATTGCGCCGCGCCTTCTCAAATTCCCGCAGTTCTTGAGCAATCATTCCCATCTGGTGGTAAATGCTGGCAGAAGAATAGCGATCGCCTATTTGTTGTTGAATTTCTAGACACTGTTGATAGAAAATTGTCGCCTGTGTAAATTGTCTCAAGTTTAGATAAGCACTCCCCAGTTTAAACAAAGCAGCAATTTCGCCGCGAGGATTCTGAAGTTGCTGTGAAATACTTAAAGATTTTTGATAATAAGCGATCGCTGTATCAAATTGCCTTTGCTGAGAATAAGATTCTCCTAATGTGTTGAGAACTTCAGCATGGAAGGTGGAATCTTGAAACTCATGAGCTATTTTTTCGGCTTCTTCTAAATATTCTCTAGCTTTGATAGGTTCTCTCTTACTCAGATAAGCAACTCCTAACTGATGCAAAATATTAGTACAGTTGCGGAGGTTTTCTCCTATTGGATGATGTCCAGTAGGTTTATACTCCATTAGCAGGCGGTGTAATAAATCGATCCGCTCTTGCTTTTCTGGAGGTTCTAATCTGTCTATAATTCTCTCAGTATTTTGAGCCTCATTAATCGCATAATCTTTAGTAATTTGAGGTGTTTGAAACCGAAACATCCCCGATTGCCAAGCCCAAAAATCAGGAGCAAATTTGGCTAACCGAGTCAGGGCATAATCTGGCAGAATAAACAGAATCGGATGAGGAACAGTTCTTTTATAAGCATCTCGGACAAAGTTGAGGTCTTGTAAGACTGGCGGGTAGTCTCCATAAACGCCAATAGACTTTTCTAAACCTTCTACAATCAAGACTAGTTTTTTATTAGATTCTATCTCAAGAGTTGGTAATATTTGGACAATTTCATCCCTGAGAAATCGCAAATTGGCATCAGAAAAATTCATAGTCACAAACTGAATATCTCGACACTCAGGATTTGTCTTTAGCGCCTCAACTAATATTTCTGCATCTGGGGGAAAATTAATTTCTACAAAACCAATCGTAAACTTTTCTGCAAAGTCTACAAAGGTGAGTAATTCAGCAAATATCTCTTGATTAAGCGCGATAAACAGCCCGATTTCTGAGCTAAGGTTGCGCTGCGAGTGCGGATGCGAGGGCTTTCTGGAAGAATTCATTTTGCTTCACCACTGGATTGGGGTAATTCCACCGTTTATCGCCGTTGTATTCCAAAACTGAATTGTTAAACAGCATTAACTGACCAATATCATCTTTGCTACCATTCTTGGTTATACACACTTGGGCTAAAAACGCATAATGTTCTTCAGGAATAAACCTTTCAAAATTAAATTGCAGTTGTTTCACAGCATAGATAATATCTTCGGCAATAATTTTGGGATGTTTGCGAGTACTAGCAGTTTGGCAAGCAGTCCGCATCATCTGCATTAATTGGCGGACATGTCCTCCACTGGCTTTTGCTAAATCTAGCAATTCCTGGCGAGATTCAAATACAGCATCAATATCTACCCGCTTTTCAATGACGCTGGCGACTGCTTCTAGTCCGGTTTGATTGTAGTTTAAATGACAGCGATCGCGTTCAAATTCATAAATATTCACCATTGGGACAATATGAGGATTCCCATCAAACTGATTGAGTGGGTTTTTCGGGGAACAAAGCACAGAAATTGGAACTGTATAAATTATCGTGCAATCTAGTTCTTGTAACTGAGCCGCATAATCAAAAAATAAATGTTCTGCAATCGTTGGTGGTACACGATCCATGTTGTCAAAAATAATTAATAAACCTTTAGATTGAGGGAATTTTTCTCGGAGTTTAATGTAGGCATCTCCTAATAAAAGGTTAATATCTGCTTTCAGACGTGATATGTCTTTTTCTAAAGTTTGGCGAATAGTAGTTTTTTGCTTATCAGAACCTTTAATCTGTGCCAGTAATTTGACCATCAATTTAGCGATAAATGGAGCTTCTGGTTTCAGAGTCGCTTCTCCCTCAACACTGACAGACTTTTCCACAGTTTCTTCGGTTTCTTTGGTAATATCCTTAAACCAAGATTCAAAGTTTTCCAAAAGTTGAGGATCAAATTTTAAACCTAATTTCCGCAACTCAAATTCTACTTTTTTGATAACAATTAAATATAAATCTGTATAATTAGCATCATTAATATCTGTTTCTTCGTTAACTTCTAAATAAATTACGTGATATTGTTTTTGCCATTGGTTCTGAATACGTTTTAACTCTGTACTTTTGCCACAGCCGCGATGTCCGGTAAACAAAATTGTGCTGAAATCTGCGGGTTCTTGAAAGTCTAAAATCGTACTAACACTCTCAATTGCTGAAGTTTTGCGGACTGCTGATAAATCAACATAGTAACGCTCCATGTCTGCACCCTCTAGCGGTTCAACATTACAAACTTGAAATGCAGCTTTGAGAGTATTAGCACGCTGGTGATTCATTGGGTTTTGACTAACTTTATAAATATGACTTTCTCAATCTTAAATTTTAGGCGATCGCAGTGCGATTTTACATCTGAATCAAAGTTTACTTTTTGATGCCTCATTGTAATATCTTATACATTAATAACCTGGATAACGATATATCCTGAAAAATTTTTACCGGACGGCTGCGATCGCGCTATCTTGAAAAATGAACTTTCAAGTATGTAAAACTGATGAAAGGCAAACAAGTTTTACTCACAGGTGGTACTGGTGGACTAGGTTTAGGCGTGACACCACTGCTTATCGCCCAAGGTGCAGAGGTGACAATTCCTTATCGGAATCCCAAAGATATTGAACGCCTCAAGGGAATTCTTTCACCCGCTGATTTTGTCAGACTTTCCTTTGTCCCCTCTAATCTTGAAGAGGAAGCCTCGGTAGAAAATCTCATCAACAGCATCGGACGGGTGGACGTGTTAATTCATCTGGTGGGTGGATTTTCGATGGGAAAAACCCACGAATACAGTTTTTCTAATTGGAAACGCGAATTAGATATCAACTTGAATACAACTTTTTTGGTTTGCAAATATAGCCTGAAAAAAATGTTGGAACATGGCTATGGACGCATTGTCACAGTAGGTTCTAAAGCTGCTGTCGAACCTGCTGGACAATTTGCAGCATATTCTGCTGCCAAAGCCGGTGTGGTAGCTTTGACAAAGGCGATCGCTGATGAAACTAAAGATACTAATATCACTGCTAATGTCGTCCTTCCCAGCGTCATTGATACCCCCAACAACCGTCAAGCAATGGGTGCAGAAAATGCGAACAAGTGGGTTAAATCCGAATCCTTGGCACAAATAATCTGCTTCTTAGCTTCAGAAGCTGCTAAAGATATCCGAGGTGCAGCAATTCCTGTCTACGGCAATATTTAGCTGGAATACTCAAAATCTACATTATTGGTGAATTTGGATTCAGTAACACTAACCTAATTCACCATTTTGTATAATACTACATAGAATTAAACTTAAAGATGAAGACCACTATTGAGTAGAAGATGCTCAAAAAGCAATGTTATACTCACTTGTCAATCCTCCAAAAGAAATATATTAAAAATATTAAGCAAGCTTATTTATGCCCACTTGCTTAATTCTGCTCAAGCAACTCCAAAGGTTGCTCCTAGTACAACACGGTGTCAATCCACCTACCATCTCAATTAACCAGATAAGTTGCTCAAGCTCCTTGTTAAAGGTAGCCAAACTGACGCCACAGTGTACTAGTCATTTTCGCCCAAACTATACTGGGTTGATGTTAAAAAATAGCACACTTAATCAATTAATATCAATTTCAGTAAGAAAACTGAGTATTAGTAACTTCTACCAATTTCGCCCAAACAGGCTTGTATATTGATCAAACATTTGAAAGAATAACTAAAAGAATTATCAGTGGTGCTGAACTGTTAATTGCTAGTTCTGATTACTGAGTTATTAATTCTCAGTGTGATGATAGCGTCATCTAGCAAAAACTTGAGGTTTTCTCTTGCTATTCCTTGAAATCTCCTCTTCCCTCTAAATCTTCATTGTCAAAATAAATCTTAAGCCTGTTCCTACACCACAATGAAAGACCAAGTACTAAATCGGATTTTAAACAAACCTTCTTTTCCACGTAAATTTGAACACTTAAAACTGGATGATAAATTCCTCATCATCGATACATCCGAGCAAGTGCAACGGTTTGCAAAACGTCCTGAGGAAGTGATTCGGGGAAAAGATGTCCGGCTTAGTTTTCCCAAATTTATCGGGCTAGAAAATATCTTAAAAGCTGTCCTGCATGGGGAGCGTGAACTGTTTGAATTACAAGCGATCGAACGAGGTTCAGAGTATAACATCCATCTATATATAGATATATCATCAGCGAACAGCATGAAAATAAATTAATTGTCTTGATTGAAGATGTTACCGCTAGGCTAGTTTTAAAGCAAAACTTAGCACAGCAAACTAATGAAATAAATCTGCTATCAAGTGCTTTAATATCATACAAAAATTACATGGATCAAGTAATTACTTCAATAGCAGATGCTTTGTTTATCACCAGTAATTTAGGAAAAATAAAGAAAGTAAATCGTGCTGCTCAACAATTATTTGGTTTTAGTGAAGAAGAATTAATTAATCAACCAATATCACTGATAATTGATGATAATCAAGGATTAATCCAAGCCATTCACCAGCATTCTTATTTTCGGAAAAATTTTCAGAATTTAGAGGTAGTTTGTCGAACCAAGACTAGAGAAAAGCGGTTGATTGCTTTTTCTTGTTCAGTAATTCCGAAAAAAATCAAAGGATTAGAAGATATTATCTACATTGGTCGGGATATTACTGCTCGGCAGCACCGGGAACAGCGTACAAGTACCCAGTATGCTATCACTAGGATATTATCAGAATCCCAAAGTGTAAAGCAGGTAATTCCACAAATTTTGCAGTCGATTTGTCAAAACTTGGGATGGGATTTAGGCGAACTTTGGACACCAAGTCAATATATTGGCACTTCGGTAGAGGGACACAGCATCAATGCAGTACTAAGGTGTGTGGAAATTTGGTCAAGTCGAGTAATTTCTGTGCGAGAGTTTAAAGCTATCACCTGGCAAACTACCTATACACCCGGTGTTGGCTTACCTGGTCGAATTTGGATCAGACGTTTGCCCTTGTGGATTAAAGATATCACAGAAGATGGAGATAAAAAGCGATCGCAACCTGCTGCCGAGGCTGGATTGCACGCAGCTTTTGGCTTCCCCATCTTAGAGGATAGTGAAATCTTAGGAGTGATGGTTTTCTTTAGCCGGGACGTACAACCAAAAGATAAAGACCTATTGCAAATGGTGGGTTCTATTGGTAGTCAAATCGCCCAGTTTATCAAACGTAAACAAGCAGAAGATGCACTTGTAGAAAGTGAAGAACAATATCGAGATTTATTTGAAAATGCTAATGACTTGATTCAATCCGTCAATGCCTATGGTCGTTTTTTGTATGTCAATCGTGCATGGCGAGAAACTTTGGGATATAGCGAAGCTGAAATTGCGAATATGACTGTTTTTGATATTATACATCCAGACTTTAAGCAAGACTGTTGGGAAAGGTTTTATCGCGTGCTGTCAGGAGAAAAGTTCGATCAAGTAAAAGCCGCATTTGTTACTAAAGACGGTGAAACAATCTTTCTAGAAGGTAATATTAACTGTAAATTTGTCGAAGGTCATCCAGTTGCGACTCGCGGCATTTTTCGCAACGTCACCCAGCGACTAGCAGCAGAAGAAGCGCTACACCATCAGCAAGAAGAAGCCGAACGTTTATTGTTGAAGATTTTGCTACCGGCAATCTCCAAACCCTTGAAAGAAGAACCAGCTAACATTGCCGAAGACTTTGCTGATGTCACAGTTTTATTTGCAGATATTGTCGGCTTTACCGAAATTGCTGCTTCTGTGAGTGCAATTCAACTGGTAAACTTACTCAACTCGATTTTCTCAGCTTTCGATCGCCTCACCGAACAACATGGTTTACAGAGAATCAAGACCATTAACGATGCTTATATGGTAGTTGGTGGCTTGTCCACACGCCGCCCAGATCATCCTCAAACGATCGCTCAAATGGCACTCCAGATGCAAACTGCGATCGCTCTATTTAATACTGAGAATAACCAAAACTTCAGCATTCGTATCGGCATCCATAGCGGTTCCGTAGTCGCGGGAGTAATCGACCTCAACAAGTTTACTTATGATCTCTGGGGAGACACGGCAAACATCGCCAGCTGCATGGAATCCCAAGGTATTATTGGTAAAATCCAGGTTACAGAAGATACTTATAAATGTTTGTGTGATGAATTTTTATTGGAAAAACGGGGCGAAATCGAAGTTAAAAGCAAAGGGAAAATAACAACCTATTTGTTGATTGGGCAAAAGGGATGAGGGCCAAACAGGGCAATTCAATTTTGGATTTTGGATTTTAAATTTTGGATTAAATTTCAATCTAAAATCTAAAATCCAAAATCTAAAATTCTTGCTCCCCTACTCCCTAATTAGCATTCGGAATCAGCCGACCACAGGGATAAGTCGCTGTTTGCTTTTCAGCACTGTCAGCCACTGCTGCTGGAATCTGATCGGATGGTCGGGTTTTGGCTGCTAGATAGTCTTTTTGCAGTTTGTCGAAAATCGCTTCTCGCCTGTCGTATATACGCTTCAGGGGACGAGGCTGGCACTTATTCAAGACGTATGCTGTCACCAGTGGTAGAGCGATGGTGTTATCGGTATAACAAACAATTGTGTTAGGTAACTCCTCCGGGTCAATCTTACCCCAACTGACGGCTTCCGATGGGGTTGCTCCAGACAAACCGCCTGTATCTGGACGCGCATCGGTAAACTGCACAAAGTAATCGTGTCCTCGTTCTTCTAGCCCCAATACTTCGTGAAGTTGCGGTTGAGTTTGTAGCAAAAAGTTTTTCGGACTACCGCCACCGAGAATTACAGCCGCACTTTTACCTCCTGATTCACGGGCATTATATGCGATCGCAGCCGTCTCATTTACGTCAATTGATGGATCTATCACCAACTGCGAACCTTCCAAAGCCAAAGCCGCCACATTCATCCCAATTGAACTATCTCCTGGAGAAGACGTATATATAGGCACGCCACACTCATAAGCTGTCGCCAGCAAGCAGGAATGCTCCACACCCAATTGCTTTTCTACTTCCCGAACATACTTACCCAATAAATAGTGAAACTCAGCCGTTCCCATCCGCTTCTGAAACGCTTCCCCTTGTAGAATCTTGCGGATGAACGCATCAGTTTCCAGTAGCACATCGTAACCAAAGATAATGTCATAAATGCGAATAGTGCCTTCCTGGCGCAGTTTCACATCATCCAAAAACGGATTACCAGCAAAGAGTTCAAAACCCAAACCGTAGTGCATATCGTGGTAAAGATTTGCACCAGTGCTAATCATCCAGTCAATAAAGCCGTTGCGAATTAAAGGTGCAAGCGCTGAAACCCCGAATCCTGCTGGCGTCATCGCACCGGAAAGGCTAACTCCCACCGTGACACCTTCCGTTAGCACATCGCGACTCAGAAGTTGGCAGATTTCCCGCAAACGTGCCGAGTTGTAAGCGGTGAAGTATTGATCAATCAAATCCACCACACTGATATCATTTGATATAGGTGTCGGGGCAATTTTTTGACCCAGCTGTTTAGACATTTTGGCACTCCCGAACAGTAAACACGCCGAATCTAATGTTATCTAGCTTTCAACCAAAGTGACAGCAATTTAACTAGCCCATTTCATCAAAAAACAGTATAACGGCTGAGATTAAATCGTGTCACCTAGCTCAACGTCTACAATTGAGGCAATCTCACTGAAATGAGTTCCCGAAAATATTAAATTTAATTGAAGATTTAATAGATCGAGATAGGTATACGCTACCTAGATGGGAATGTGTCAACAGAGGACTCAACCAATGGGATATGTAATTGCTACTGCAAATATGAAAGGTGGCGTTGGTAAAACCACCCTCACGGTCAACTTAGCTACCTGTTTAGCTAAAAATCATGGGAAGCGGGTGCTTGTCCTTGATTTAGACAGCCAAATTAGCGCCACACTCAGTTTGATGTCGCCTTTAGATTTTGCCAAGCGTCGTAAACAAAGTAAGACATTTAGGTATCTGATAGACGAAGTTATCAATCCAAACCCACAAGCAAAACTGACAATTCAAGATATCATTCAATCCCCGGTTTGTAATCTTCCCGGACTGGATTTATTACCAGGAGATATCGACTTGTATGATGAATTTGTTGTGTCAGAAATGCTGCATCAACAAGCAACTGCTTTGGGTGAGCAAGACTTTGAAATGATTTGGAATCGCTTTGAAAGAGTCTTGATTAATAACATCTTAAAACCAGTCCGTCAAGAATATGATTTTATCCTTCTCGATTGTGCCCCTGGCTATAATCTATTGACTCGTAGCGCTTTAGCCGCCAGCGATTTCTACATCCTTCCTGCTAAACCAGAACCCTTATCTGTAGTAGGTATTCAACTGCTGGAAAGACGCATTGCCCAATTAAAAGACAGTCACGGACATGAAAGCAAAATAGATATAAAAATGCTGGGAATTGTATTCAGCATGTCCAGCGCTAACCTTCTCACTGGCAGATACTATAAACAAGTGATGCATCGTGTTGTTGAAGATTTTGGTATAGAAAAAATTTGTAAGGTACAAATCCCAGTTGATGTCAATGTTGCTAAGGCTGTTGATAGTTTTATGCCAGCTGTTTTAATTGCTCCCCAATCAGCTGGCTCAAAAGCTTTCTTGCAGTTAACTCAGGAGTTGTTACAAAAGCTATAGCAAAGCTAAACCATTCGTAGATAATACGATTTCCGGCTTCTTAAATAAGTCGGAAATCTGAACTTTTCGATTTTACCAAATCAATTAGGGTTGCTATTTATTGTGTGCAAAAATCAAAGGTAGTAATAAGTAAGTTACCTTTCCATAAATTCAGCAGTTATATTGAAGCTATAGGAATCCGGTTTGAATTTTGAAAACATACTGAGACTGAAATCTATATCCAAGAAAGATTTTGCCCTAAAACCTGTTCAGAAATCAAATAGGAGTCCTATATGTGCAGCGAGATTCAGCTATTGAGTGAAAAGCTCAGTAAATTTAACTAAGAAACAATGGTTACTAACAATTCTGTACAGGAAGAGAAAAATCAGCACTTGGTAATACGCTTACCACGGACTCTGAGTTATCTCGAAACCTGGGGCTTTGGCTTAACGGGTCATGTGGGATGGATTGGTACTGCCCCCATTATTCATGCAGCGTTAGGGCCTAAAGCGATGTTAGTTTGGTTTTTTGGCACGATCATTATCAACATAATGTGTGTTGGGCAAAATATCTATTTCAGGCGCTGACTGCAACCTGATTTAATGGCATATTTAACGCGAATTCGACGGCTCATATAGTGCAATACGCTTGGGTTAAAGCCAAAAACTTTAACTTGCGTAGGTTGGGTTGAGGGACGAAACCCAACCTACAATTATCCTTAAGTGAACCGTATTGTCATATATAGCGGTTCTCACTTGAGTGAGGTACAAGAACCCCACCCCCAACCCCCCCCCCGCTCTTCGATAGGGGGCTATGATGTACTTCATGTCATTAGGAAACGCTATATAGGACTCATATTTGATTTTTGAAAAAACTCAGTACAACTCAAAGAGGCTTCTTCCCTACTCCCCACTCCCTACTCCCTACTCCCAGCCTACGCAAATAATTTCAGAAATCAAATCGGATTGCTATAGTGTCCGTCTAATTAGCTAAATCAAAAAACTTCTAAGAGTTTTTACTACGTAAAACCGGACAGACTTAAACTTTAATTCAAGGCAGGGAGAGGTTTGTCGAACTCACCAGATGTCTAAAGTGCATTTAGCCATTTGTGAGTTAGTGACTTCTAATCTGAAAGCGCTGTGGGATTTTTGCTTTTAAAACTCTCCGGCTAAGGCTGCAACGCATCGATCGCAAATTAGGGGATGTTCTGCTGATTCTCCCACATGGGTGGAGTAGTTCCAACAGCGATCGCATTTTTGCCCATCTGCTTTGTAAACCTGAACATATATTTCAGCATCGTCTCCTTCCACAGAAATGGGTTCAGATGGAACTTCTACTTGAGAAGCTAAAAATAGATAACGTAACTCATCTACACCATTACTTTTTTCAACTGAGCCGTGAGTATTATTAAGATTGAGAGCTTGTAAACGTTGACGCAATCTCTCATCAAAAACATGCACCACAACTTTCGCTTCTAAAGAAGATCCAATTGTCTTTTGCAATCGATATTTTTCTAGAGTTTTGTTGACCTGATCGCGAATTTTTCGTAACTCTGTCCAAGATTCCGCTAATTCTGGATTACGCCATTTTTGGTCTACCTGCACCCAACCAGCTTCAAACACCGATTTGTAAGGTGTTTTATAAGGGAGATATTGCCAGATATCTTCGGCAGTATGGCATAATACTGGAGCGATCGCTCGTGCTAGATTATCTAAAGCTATTTTCAGCACCGTTTGACAACTGCGACGGCGGAAAGCATTGGTTGCACTGATGTACAGCCTATCTTTGGCAACATCTAAATAAAAGTTGGATAAATCCACCACGCAGAAATTCTGCACTGTTTGGAAAAAGCGGAAGAATTGGAAACTCTCAAAGGCTTCAGTGACTTCCTCAAACACTTCGCTGATGCGGTGCAGCATATAACGGTCAAGTTCTGGCAATTCCTCGAAAGCTACTGCATCTTTTTCCGGGTCAAAATCATCCAAGCTACCCAACAAAAACCGCGCCGTATTGCGAATTTTGCCTCTAACATCATTCATCTGCTTGATGATGTTTTTACCAATGCGGACATCGCCGGAGTAATCAACCGATGATACCCACAATCTCAATACATCTGCACCGTAGGCTGGTTCTAATTTTTGATTTTTCCCGCCTTCAATAATTGTATTTGGGTCAACCACATTTCCTTCTGACTTGCTCATCTTCCGCCCTTGTTCGTCCAAAGCAAAGCCGTGAGTTAGCACAGTTTTGTAAGGCGCAATATCATTCACTGCTACACTGGTGAGCAAGCTTGACTGAAACCAGCCCCGATGTTGGTCGGAACCTTCCAAATATATATCAGCAGGGTAGCGTAACTCTGGACGCTGTTGGACGACAGCCGCCCAAGATGAGCCAGAATCAAACCATACATCCATTGTGTCTGTACCTCTGCGGTAAGACTTGCCATTTTGGCGATAGGATTCTGGTAATAACTCCTCAACTGAGAGTTCCCACCAAGCATCAGAACCTTTTTCTGCGATAATTCCTTGGACGTGATTGATAATTTCTTCATTCAGCAGTGGTTCTCCCGTAGCTTCATCGTAGAAAACGGGAATGGGTACACCCCAAGCACGTTGACGAGAGATACACCAATCGGAACGTTCCGCCACCATTGGCGTAATCCGATTTTCACCTTGGGCTGGAATCCATTTTACCGTGGCGATCGCCTTTAATGCTTCTTCTCTAAATCCTTCCACGGAAGCAAACCATTGTTCGGTAGCGCGGAAAATTGTCGGCTTCTTCGTCCGCCAATCATAGGGATATTTGTGGGGGTATGCTTCTTCCTTCAACAAAGAACCAGCCGCACTTAAGGCATCAATCACCGCCTGATTCCCATCACCCAGCACATTTAACCCCGCAAATTGTCCCGCTTCTTCGGTAAAATTGCCATTGTCATCCACTGGCGCAAGGATGGGCAAACCGTAGCGCTGACCAACGATGTAATCTTCTTGACCATGACCGGGTGCAGTATGTACCAACCCAGTACCCGATTCAGTAGTAATGTAATCACCACCCACAACAATCGGACTTTCCCGGTCAAATAAAGGATGACGGTAAGTAGTATGTTCTAAATCATTCCCCTTAAACGTGGCTTTTACAGTTAACTCAACTCCCAACGTTGAAGATAAACGTTCCACTAAATCAGCAGCAACGATGAGATAGCGAAACCTCACCCCCTCAGTCCCCCTCTCCGTTAACGGAGAGGGGGAAGCCACTTCCTCACTCCCCCTCCCTGCTTGCGGGGAGGGGGTTGGGGGGTGGGGTTCCACTTCCACCACTGCATAATTTAAATCTGCATTTACCGCCACCGCCAAATTCGCCGGAATTGTCCAAGGTGTAGTCGTCCAGATAGCCACACCCAAATCTGACAAATATTCCGCCAACAGTGGTTTTACAGCTGACGCCAAACCTGTGATTGGAAAAGCTGCATAGATACTGCGGGAAACGTGACCTTCTGGATATTCCAACTCAGCTTCAGCCAAAGCGGTTTTAGAACTCGGACTCCAGTGAACAGGCTTCAAACCGCGATAGATGTAGCCTTTTAAGAACATCTGACCAAACACGCCAATTTGCGCCGCTTCATATTCCGGCTTCAAAGTTAGATAAGGGTTGTCCCAATCACCCCAAATACCGTAGCGTTTAAAACTTTGACACTGGTTATCTACCGTAGTTAGGGCAAATTCTTTCGCTTTTTGGCGCAGTTGTAAAGGCGTTAAGTTTTGCCGTTCTCCTGACTTCATGTTCTGCAAAACTTTTAACTCAATTGGCAACCCGTGACAATCCCAACCAGGGACGTAGCGAACTTTACGCCCTTGTAGTAGTTGGTAGCGATTAATAATATCTTTGAGAATTTTATTTAAAGCGTGACCAATATGGAGTGAGCCATTAGCGTAGGGAGGCCCATCGTGCAGTATAAATAATTCGCCGGGGTTATTTTCAAAGAGGCGATCGTAAATTTTATTTTCTTCCCAAAATTTTTGGATTTCAGGCTCACGCTTGATGGCGTTTGCCCGCATCTCAAAGTTAGTCTTGGGTAGGTTTACAGTATCTTTGTACTTTCCTGATTCGGTCACAGTCTCATGCCTAGAATTAGGTGTGCAGGTTTTATCAATTATAGAAGATGGCATGAAAACCAAAATTCGCTATTTTAACGTGAGTTCGAGAAACCTCTCCCTGTATTGAATTTTCGTTAATAAAGTTGTAAATAAAAGATAGGATTCCACAAGGGCGACACCGATAGCGTAGTGTTAGCGACGCAGGAGCGTCATAGCCCGTCGTAGACATCGCCACTATAAAATTCAGATGGATTAAACGTAGGTTGGGTTGACGTAAGGAAACCCAACATACGTTTAATGCACAAATTTAGCCTTGACACGGCACTAGATTTATGCAGTCTGTGGATTATTGCAGCAAAGGAGTTGTACCGTTACCGTTAATTGACGCATTCGCAATTGCAGCTTGAGCAGGTTGACTGGCAAGAACCGCTACAATTGGAGCAGCTTTTGAACTAGATTGTTTATTTCTTTTTCCATTAGAGCCGCCAGCCTTGGAATACTGTATACTGTTTCTGCCGTAGACACTTGCAACTCCACTCAGCATTCGTTCAGACATTTCCGAGAGGGCTTTATCCATCTGGATTATTGTTTTACGCGATTCTTCAAGATTAGACACAAGCGTGTTATGAGCTTCTAACGTCGCACGGGTAGTGTTGACGAAGTGGTTGTAGGCTTCAATGGTTAATCCATGTCCTAAATCCAGATTTTCATCAACGGATTTAAGCAAGGCGAGACGAAGTTGGGCTTTGTCAACAGCAGCAGAACCACGAGTTCTTAAAGACATGAGATATCCTTTTTTTTAAGAATTCCTTTTTCAACATAGTGGAGTATCCTTTTGCCTGAGATGGGTAGTTTTGTGGATTTATTTCATTAAAAGTTAAACTAAATAATTACGAGTTTATCTGTATTTTTACTCATTTTTCATATCGATTTGTTGTTTGAGAATAAGTGCAATCAGCAAATGCGAACGCCAAATCAACAAATGCGAACGCCGAATCAACAAATGCGAACGCCGAATCAACAAATGCGAACGCTAAATCAACAAATGCGAACGCCGAATCAACAAATGCGAACGCTAAATCAACAAATGCGAACGCCGAATCAACAAATGCGAACGCCGAATCAACAAATGCGAACGCTAAATCAACAAATGCGAACCCCGAATCAACAAATGTGAACGCCGAATCAACATTAGAAAGAAAAAATTAGAACATCTAATTCCTCCTTTTTATAAGCTCCGGTGTACACAAGTCGAATTACCCCCCTTAATCCCCCCTTAGAAAGGGGGGAAAAAAGAAATCTAGTTCCCTCCCCTTTATAAGGGGAGGGTTAGGGTGGGGTAACTTCCTTCAACCTACAAATAACTTCGCTAATCTTATCCACCACACTATCAATATCTTGATAAACTTCTTGATTCGTAAATCTCAAAATCCTCGTACCTTTTGATGACAAAAATGCTTGGCGATCGCGGTCATATTCTGGAATTCCATCTTGATAGTGACTATCACCATCAATTTCTATGGCAAGTCTCAATTCCGAAGAATAAAAATCCACTACAAATCTGTCAATACTGTATTGTCTGCGAAATTTACAGCTTTCAATTTGTTGATTTCTAAGTTTTGCCCACACTATTTTTTCAGATGGGGGCATATTGTTTCTGAGAGTTTGCCGTTTTTGCTTTTCTGAGGTTTGGTTATACAGTTTTGTCATCAGCGTTTTCATATTCCTGGAATGTGCTTATTATTCCCTGGATTACCCCCCTTAATCCCCCCTTGTAAAGGGGGGAAATAAGAAATCTTGTTCCCTCCCCTTTACAAGGGGAGGGTTAGAGAGGGGTAATTCATGTGAAGGGGGTTGGGGGGATCAAAAGCCTCCCTTAATCCCCCCTTTACAAGGGGGGAAATAAGAAATCTTGTTCCCTCCCCTTTACAAGGGAGGGTTAGAGAGGGGTAATTCATGTGAAGGGGGTTGGGGGGATCAAAAGCCTGTAGCGCAACTCTAGAAGATTTGTGCGTACACCGTAGCTCCGACTCGGAGAGGGACGGTTTTGCCTAGTAAAACCAGGGAAAGGTTTTTAGACGATTAGGGGACTAATCAGGAATTTTGTGGAGATTGAGAGTTAACCAACATAAAGTAGTATACTTTTTTGGGTTCGCCTAAAGCTATCTAAAGGTTTCGTTTAAAAACAAATAATTTTGGGGTTGCTCTAATGCTAAGTCCTGTAATAACAGTCAGTATCTTTCAAAAACAACCCGATCCTAAAGCATTTTCAGCAGGCGAAGTCATCTTTGAAGAAGGACAGTCTGGTGATAAAATGTACGGCATTCTGGAAGGACAGGTAGATATAGTAGTCAATGGCAAGGTTGTAGAAACCATTGAAACGGGCGAAGTTTTTGGGGCTGGAATACTTGTAGGAGTAAAAAATAGAAATTACACAGCTATTGCCAAGGTGGATACCAAACTAGGTTTCCTTTATCAAGAAGGGTTTCTCTTTGCCGTTCAGGAAACACCTATGTTTGCCGTACAGGTGATGAAAAGTTACTCAGAGCGTCTGAGTCGTTTGCAGCGTATGCTCTAAATCACCTCAGGAGGCAGAACCAAAACTAAAAATCTGCTGCTACTCTTAGCTTCTCTCCTGAAGACCATAATTTATGTATGCTCTGGCAAGGTGAGGTCAGAAGTCAGGATAACTGTAGATTGGACTTCTGACTTCTTTAATGATGTATTTCATTCATCGGAGAATTCCTGTATTGCTATCCAATAGAAAGATAAAGTGAAAGGTGCAAAATTTACCGGAGGTAGCAATGGCGCGTAAACGGTTGATTATCGAGATGGGGATGGGAATCGATCAGCATGGACAAGATCCAACAGTAGCAGCATCTAGGGCGGTACGGAATGCGATCGCTCACAATGCTTTACCTGGTGTTTGGGAAGTTGCCGGTTTAAGTCACCCCAATGAAATGATTATAGAGGTTCAGGTAGCAGTGCCATACCCAGAACAAGTTAGAGAAGAAGAGGTACTAGCTGTACTACCATTTGGTCGGAAAACTCTCACCGTAGAATCTGGGGGGATGATAGTTCAAGGGCGGGCGATTCCCGAACTCAATGATAAAAATGACGAAATGTTGATTGCGATCGCAGCTGTTACAGTTCTGATCGAAAATGAGTAGCTGAGGTCAAAGCTGCAACATTTACTTAATAAAATGACACATCTCCAAGAGCAACACTGGGAAAAATTATTTGGATACCTGACCAGAGAAGGCCAGTCTATGTATGGTATATGGACTGTTTACTCCCCAGAAAAAGAAGTCATCAAGTCTTCTCAAGGTATTAGAAATTTGCGTTCCAATGCCGATAAAACGGTCATTACTCACACAAATCAGTTCCCTTCACCAGACGGGAGGATGCTAGAAAAACAATGGCAAATTGAGAAGGAAACTTGTAATCAGCCTGATGGATTATTGCATCCAGCAGACCCATCTAAAAGGGCATTAGCTCTTGTTGATTATGGTTCCAGTACTTGGGTTAAGAGAAAACTGGAATCGGGACGTAGTTTCTCAGTTGAGTTATTTTTAAAGCATAAAGATTGGAATACTAGCATAGGTAGTATCTATACAGAAAATGGTGATTTAGAGAAAATTCTCCATCTGCGCGAACATTTAAATAGTTTTCCCAACAGCAAAACAAGCGCGGAAATAACCAGTTTGTCAGGAAGTTGGATGGGCACAAAAAAATCTATCACTTCTGATTTAAAAATTTCCGATGCAGAAGAAATTAGCGAGATGATTTTAGACCCTACCAATGGGAAAAATGATACTTTCTACTTACCCGATGGTGTCGTTGTAAATATTCCTAAAAATTTGCGTGTGGGAGAGGAGTTTGAGATAGTAGCCGGTAAGCTAGTCGCAGAAAATGAGTATAAACGCCTCACAGCTAAATACGATCATTCCGGTACATTTATATTGTTGATTTCTGAGTTATTTCGGTTGCAAGATTAGTAGCTAAAACAGTTGGCTGATAATTACCAGGGTTGACATTTTTATGAGATATTTACATCAGTTTTACTGAGAAAGTTGCTAGGGAAAAATTTTTATATGCAGGAGATTAGCGTGTACATCCTATTTTGTTACAACGCGGCATTCGCAAATATGATGTATCTCGTTTTACAAGCTCCACTCTAGAAATACTCTATCTTTGGGACTAAGGATTTGCTGATCTAAAGGGATAAAATTATAGAAACCTGGAAAAAAGTATGTCATTAGAAACAGAGACACTACAGGCGACACCACCAACTTCTACCTTTGAAACACTTGAGGAGAAGCAAGAATTTAACTGGAGGCAATGCTGGTATCCTGTCACCTTTGTCCAAGACTTACCTGCCAATCGCCCTCATAGCTTTTCCTTGTACGATGAACCTTTGGTTTTATTCAAAGACCAAAATGGACAGTTTATCTGTTTAACAGATCGTTGTCCTCACCGTGCAGCTAGACTTTCTGATGGACAAATTATTGACGGTAAAATTGAGTGCTTATATCACGGTTGGCAGTTTGGCAGTGATGGTCAATGTCTGCACGTTCCCCAATTACCAGCAGATGCTAAAATTCCAGTCAATGCTTGCGTGCCATCCTTTAAAGTTGTAGAACGCCAAGGCATGATTTGGGTGTGGGCTGGCGAAAAAGAAACTGCTGTTGATGAAATTATCCCAATTCTGCCAGATTTAGATAAGCCAGGATTCGTGCGTTCAGACTTTATATTGGATCTGCCTTATGACCAAGCATACCTAGTAGAGAACGTCATAGATCCTGCTCATGTTGCTATTAGCCATCATGGTACTAGGGGTGGTAGTAATCGGAAAAATGCCCAGCCGCTAGAAATGGAAGTACTAGAGAGTTCGGCTCAAGGGATTCGAGGCAGGTGGCGGGGAACTAACAAATCAAATGAAGCCTGGAAGTATATTGATTTTGTGGCTCCAAGTCTTGTACTGAACACTGCTTATATTGAAGATAAAGGCTGGACATTTGGACTAGCTTTGTATTCAATTCCTTTAGGTAAAGGGCGATGCCGTCTTTTAGCTAGAGGTTATCGTAATTTCATGACTTGGGGAGTCAAGCTGAGGCCACGCTGGCTCGATCACTTAAATACTAACAAAATATTGGAGCAAGATTTGCCCCTGATTGCCGGACAGCAGTCAGAAATTGAGCGTTTGGGAACAAGTCTCAAAGAACTATATTTGCCGCTGAAAACATCTGACACATTAGTGATTGAGTACCGCAAGTGGCTAGATAAATTCGGGTCATCTTTGCCTTTTTATCACGGTTATTCCACATTGAAAAATGTTGAGAATGGCGAGTTGAATTCAAAACCAATTTTGTTAGATAGATTCTCACGACACACACTTATTTGTAGTTCATGCAATCGAGCTTATCAAGTGACAAATACGGTCAAACAAAGTTGTATAGGGGTAGCGATCGCTCTAGCTGCTGTAGCAATCCTTGCAGATGATTCGAGAATCCGAATAGCAGCAATATCGGTTTCTATAGTAGCAGTTGTAATGTCCGTTATGGCTGAGACACTCAAAACTCACTTTGAGCGTTCCTACACTCGTCACTAAAATTAGGGATTAGGGATTGGGGATTGGGGGCTGGAATCAAAATTCTTTCCAACACTTAATCTTTAATCTATAATTTTAGTCATGATCGAGTTAGCGGCTCTGCGCTAAAGTAAAAATATTGGGATAAAAATCTCTGGCAGTAAGTTCAATACACCACTAATCTTTACCACTGCGGCGATAATGTCTCAAGAGTATAACGAATCACTCCAACTTCAGGAGATCACCAAACTCAAACCGAAACACTTTGCTGATTTAGTCAGATCAGCACAATTGATTTTTGACCCCACAGCCGGAGTTTCGGGAAGAAATATCACAGTTGACTGGGAACAATTCGGAATTCCCCATGATGTGGCAGACAATCTCAGATCACTTGGTCAGCAGTACCAATATGCATCTCCTCACATCCCTGTTGAAGTCATTTGGAGTAAATTAACTCCCGAAACTCGTATTTGGTTCGTTCAAAACAAAGATAGGTTGTGGGAGCTTGAGGAAGCTTTCCCAGCCCTTGACGAAGATTAAACGGCTGAATCATTGAAAGGAATATAAATTATTTGTAGGGGCATAATAATCATTGTGTCCCTATCCTGTCTCTATAGCGATTCTTGTGTAAGTTGACTTATGCGATCGCATTAGCTTGAGTCCATAGTTAAATTAATAAAAAAACTTGTATCGATGAATCACAGCCTAAGTGTTGCTCCCAGCCTGGAAGAACACAATCATGAAAATCCTGTTGTTACCAAACAACAGCTATTTACGAAGCAACTAATTGTCCTTGTCTTGGAAATGCTTCTGGCATTACCTCTGGGTTTACTCCTCACCAAGTTCCAAATTGGCAGGATTGCCTGGATATTTGGCGGCATTGCCGCTGGTACAGTAGTTCTTCAAGGGTGTCGAATTTTTTATCAATATTCCCCCCAACCTAACCGCACTGCTAGAAAAGTGGGAATGGCACTTGTAGGCTTAACTGTCGGCGCTTCCAATGCCCACGGTAATCTAGCTAGTGTTGCTTCTAGTATTCCCATATTTATTTTTCTGACCTTGTTTCTGCTACTGAGTGGAAGTTGTATTGGTTACATTTACTCCCGCCTCAGCAAAACCAACCTATTAACAGCAATGCTGGCTACAGTTCCGGGTGGTGTCGGAATTATGGCAGCGATCGCCGCCGATTACAATAAAAATGTTAGCTTGGTTGCCCTAGTTCAAGCGATTCGCGTCACCTCAGTTGTTGTTCTAATTCCCTTCATCGCTAAGACATCAACAGATAATTACTATCCCCAAACACTCCCAATCAACGCTGCTTGGCTCAATCCCGATCCATCTCAACTAGAATTACTTTTGGTAGTACTCCTAATCACTGGATTAGTAGTTTATCCAGCTATATTATTTAAAATTCCTGCTGGCGATTTCTTTGGTGCATTATTGATTGGTATCGGCTTTAATCCTTTGTTACATTGGTTGCCTTTTGTGGGTGATATTAGCTTTAGTCCGCCGCCTTTAATTAACTTATTGGGTCAAATGCTCCTGGGAATTACTATTGGTGAGTATTGGGGAGACAAACCCAACTTTAGGACGCGGACTGTCGGCTATGCCTTGATGTCTGTAGGGATGACTCTCATAGCCGGAGCGATCGCTGCTATACTTGCGATGCAATTAACCTCTTGGGACTGGTTAACCTGTCTGTTAGTCACAGCGCCAGGAGGATCAGCAGAAATGATCCTGGTTTCCCTGGCATTGAATCATAATGTTGAAATTGTCACAACTGGTCATTTAGTGCGACTAATTGCGATTAACAGTTCCCTACCACTTTGGGTGTTTTTGTTTCGCCGTCTGGATGAGAAACTTTCAGAACCAGTTTAATTATGGTTTATCGAATCGCCCCTGAGATACCTCACCCTGGTTTTGCTTCCGCCAAACCTGTCCCTCTCCTTACTAAGGCTACGGTGTACACACAAGTCCTAAAAACCTAGCTTGATTAGGCTTGACTCGTTCCCATGCTCTGCATGAGGAATGCATTCATTGAGTCTCTGACTCAATATCTGACTGGAGGCAGCAGCCTCTAATCAACCATTTCTAGCTCTGCATGGGAACGAGAGAACAAGGAGAAATGAGAAATCGAGCTTTTTTCGACTTGTGTGTACACCGTAGCCTTACTAAGGAGAGGGATGTCGATCAGGATAGAGTGAGGTTTTAAGGACTTTTAGATAAGCTGAGATAAAACTCCTAACTCCCTTTCAAATACTAAGGATGCTTTAGATGGTTGCTCAAATCCAAGAACTTGAAGCGCAGCACTGGATTAAAACTCGTTCTTCCCTCGACCCTAGCGAATCCACTTTCCTGATTTGGAAAGGTAAAATTTACGCCTTTATCCCCGGTGAAAAAAGACAACTCCTGTTTAAGATGCTGGGATTGAGTGTTAGCCGATGTATTCCTACAGGAGAAGGTAGCTGGGATTTTACTTCTAGGGAACTAACTTACTACCTCAACCCAAAAACAGATGAGGTTTTGCCCAAATGGGAGAATCCTTGGACAGGGGAGACAGTTCCGGTGATTCACGTTGCCAATAATCCAGTGCAGGGTAAGTTTGAGGGAAATTTTCCCGCACAAGTAGATGGTGACAGCACAACCTTCGTTTTTGATATATTTCCCTATTACCCCAATCCCCTAGCAGACGATCCAAAATTTGCCGAATACAGCCCAAATCCAATTTATCAGGCAGCAGAATTATTTAAATTAACAGTGCCAACCGCAGATTTATTCAACACAGCCCTTTCCTCAGTTTCTGAACTCAAACTGAGTTGGGAGCGGATTGGTCAATGGCTTCCCTGGATGAAAATGGGCGATCGCCCCGGTCAACTGATCTACAGTGCTGTTGGCAGCAAAGTCAATGGTTTAACAGAACTGCCGCCACTGCTGCAAGACGAAATTAATAACCGTATTCCTTTATATAAACAAGCCCCAAAAGCATTAATAGATGGGGAAGATATGACTTCCTGGTTGTACTTCCAAAAGCATTTTCAAGCTTACTTGGCTGGTGAAATCTTCCCACTTCCCCAAGCAGAAGAATTATGAGAAGGAGTCATTTGTCATTAGTTATTCTCTGCCCTATATGGAGTTAAGATTATGACCCAAACGTTGCCCAAATTACTCACATTCAATCAATTTATCGAATAGTTATTGAAGTTGTTTCAATCAACTGGCGAGATGGTTGCTACAATAAACTTAGGGATTATGCTCGCGTAGCGTCTCGTAGAGAAGAAATGGGCATTCCCGAATATTGGATTGCTGATTATGCTGCATTGGGTGCAAGAAAGTTCATCGGCAATCCTAAACAACCCACTATTTTTGTATGCGAATTAGTTGATGGGGAATATCAAATGACACCATTTCAAGATAACACCACAATTTCATCACCTACCTTTCCCCAATTAAATTTAACTGCACAGCAGATTTTTAATGTGGCTAACTAATTTATATTGCATCATTTATAACCCACATCCTGCCATAATTCATTATTAATCTGCACTAAGATATACAGCGTTTTTCAGGTAAATGAGGTATACAGGTAGGGGCACAACAATGTTCATTGGTGTCAACTTAAGGTAAAAACCTACCTAGAACCAGCTTTTAGATTGTCTCGTTGTCTCGTTCCCAGTCTCCGACTGGGAATGCCATTCTAGAGGCTCCGCCTCAACACTAGCGGCAGAGCCGCAATTGAAGTGCATTTCCAGCCAGAGGCTAGAAACGAGGTTTTAAAGGAATTTTTGCTTAAGTAATAAATTTTAGATTGTTCAATCGAAAATCTAAATGTCTCCTTCAATCAAATCTCGCCTCTTAACCTGAACAATCAAATAGATGTAAACCTAACCGTTGGGAAAGTTCTTCACACACCTTCACCCCCCGTACACTATTACCACGCACATCCAACAACGGTGAAAACACGCCAATGCCCATCTTATTGGGTACAACGGCGATAATCCCACCACAAATTCCGCTTTTCGCCGGAATCCCAATTTTATAAGCCCACTCACCTGCAAAGTTGTACATCCCACAGGTATACATCACACTCAGAATATCTTTGATGTAATGCTTATCTATCGCCCGTTCTTTGCTAATCGGGTTAATACCTCTGTTAGCAAGGGTAGCCGCCATCACCGCTAAGTCTTGGCAATTCACCATCACAGCACACTGTTGAAAATAAAGATCCAGCGACTCTTCAATATTCCGGTCAATCATACCAAAGTTGAGCATCAGATGCGCCATTGCGCGGTTGCGATGCCCTGTACTCCGTTCTGAGGTAAAAACTGAAATGTCAACGAACACGTCGCGGCCAATATATCGCTGGAACATATCTAGCATTCGGTTGAGGCGTTCGGTTGGGCCGGAACCTCTGATTAAGCTGGTGGTAGCGATCGCTCCAGCATTTACCATTGGATTATAAGGTCGCTTCGATTGCTCATCCAAAATAATCGCGTTGAATGCATCCCCTGTCGGTTCCACGCCAACTCTAGTCAAAACATAATCCAGCCCATGATCTTCTAAGGCAAGTCCATAAGCAAACACTTTGGAAATTGACTGAATGGTAAAAAGTTGGTCGTAGTCCCCAACTTTGTAAACCTCACCATCTACTGTCACAATACAAATGCTGAACAAGTCCGGGTTTACCTTTGCCAGTTCAGGAATGTATTTCGCTACTGCACCCTCCCGCAGTGACTTGTACTGGGAATGCAACTCGTTGAGAACAGCTAATAATGGCGATGATTCTATTTCTAAATCTCCTTGATTTGCTTGGTTTGTCATCAGGCTGATCGCATTTCCCAAAATTCCTACTACATATAGTAGGAATCTACATCTTTACATCCCTACAGTTGCAAAGATTTTTGAACAGACAGCTTGCTCTAAAAAATCATTCTTGAGTAATTACTTAGGGTAAAAGATAGCTATTGTATTTTTTAATACATTTAAATTTTATCTCCAAGCGATCGCAAAGATTTGCTAATTTTTTCATCATTAATTAGAAAAAATATTCAGTTGAGTATTACCCTTTTTTTTATACTCAGTAACACGGTAATCATAGGTTACATTTATTACTACCTGTAGTCTAGTCATAGAGAATAAAAGTCATGATTAATCTAGGTACAAAAAACCTTGAAAAAAGATATTAAACTCAAACTGATTTGCATAATTATCTCAGATGTAACTCCTATGACGACTTATTCATAGGTAAATCTAAATATTTAATTAAATAAGTTATTTTAAGTATTTATGCCGATGCCATTTAATTAAATTTATATTATCTTCTTAGAGGAAATAGCCAAAAGAGATGTTATCTAGAATACACGAGTAGTTGCGAACCTTTAGAACCTAAGTGAATAGGGTATCGTCACTTTGGCGTGCAATAAGCGTAAAGTTTTTTTAAGAAATTTTTGACTTGCCGAAAAAAGCGTTACATAGCCAAAGTCCTCATTTGGGAAAGGTTTGACCCTTGAAATTGGAATTGGAATTTGAAAAAGTTGCCGATAATTACGCTAAAACCCTGATCCCCAAGTTAAAAGGTTCATGCTAGTCTGTTGCAGTTATAAATAACAAAGTGAAAACGGAACGAATTCGAGTTTTTCAGGAGGGAAATCACTCTCATTAGTGAAAAATCCCGCGAGTTATAAAACTTAAGTTCTACAGTCGCTTTAAAAACGGACGCATGAATCAAAGACATTTGTGGATTATTGTTGCCCTGTCTATGGCTGTTTTGGGCATACCCTCTATCGGTTGCACTCAAACCACCAAGGGAAATGCGCTAGCTTCCCAAAAATCACCTGCCCCTGATGTGGTGAAGGTGGGCGAGTATCAATCCAGAGCAGGGAAACAAACCTTGGATGCTGTGATTACAGAAATTCATCCTCACAACATTGGAGGACGTAAGGCGGCAACCCTTTTTATCCGAAATATACCTGTTCTCACCTTTTTGAGTTCTGTATCGAATACGAATCTTGAAACTAAAAAAATTGGTGCAATTGGAGATACTGGGGGCGTACAATCGTACGCCCTTATTGCTAGCAATTCACTAAAGACGGTGAGTACCGGGAACGTAACGGCTGTGAGTAATCAGATTAGCTCTGTTGACAATGACCCGGTTCAGATAGCTGGTGTAATAGCAGCTAAGATCAACCAGTTGAATCGGGAAAATGTGGACGGGAGTAAGATTACCGTCAGTTGGAAAGCAGGGCGCGAATCTACAGTTGCTAATCAAGCGCAAAACAAAAGCGCCCCCCTCCAGCAAAATGGCGATCGCTATGCAATCAAAATTAATGGCGAAGAATTGGTCGAAATCAACGAAGGTACGCGATTAGCAGGTACCACCAACAATCTGGCGCAAGATGCATTGCAAGCAACTAATCGCCTGCGGAGGCTATTAGGCAATGCATCTCCCTTAAAAGAAATTGCGAATTTACCAGTGCATATACCACTATCAATGCCAAAGTTGCCAAAGTTGCCACAAGAGCTTTCCATCGGCGGAGTGCGAATCTCTTTCAGAGGCATGGCTTCCTATTACGGCTATGATGGTTCTGGTAATTGTACTGCTAGTGGTCAGAGGTTCAATCCAGAAGGAATGACTGCCGCCCATCGTAGCTTACCCTTTGGTACGCAAGTCCGTGTAACTAACACCCGCAATGGTCGTTCTGTAGTAGTGCGGATTAATGACCGAGGTCCATACGTTCGGGGTCGAGTCATAGACCTGTCTGCTGGCGCGGCTCGGATTTTGGGAATGATGGGCAGCGGTGTAGCACCAGTGCATATTGAAGTCTTGGGGAAATAATTATTAGGGAGTAGGGAGTAGGGAGTAGGGAGTAGGGAGTAGGGAGTAGGGAGTGGGGAGTAGGGAGTATAACCATACCCAATGCCCAATGCCCAATGCCCAATGCTCAATGCTCAATCCCCGCTCCCCACTCCCCAATCCCCATAACAATTCCCCTAGTTTAATCATCTCTTCCCTCTATTTCAGATATAAACTAACGGGGGAGGGATCGATAAGAACTAGGGGTATTTTTGTGCGCCTGCTGACAACAGTCGCAGCTTTACGCTGCTATTTAACTAAACGCTGCTCAGAAAACAAGCTGATTGCAGTTACTGAGGATCTGAGAGTAGATGAGATGACTGGCTGGTATCAGACGGCAGTCGGTCTGGTGCCAACGATGGGGAATTTGCATCAAGGTCATTTAAGCATGATTCGACGGGCGCGGCAAGAAAATTCTATGGTGATTGTGAGTATTTTCGTCAATCCCCTGCAATTCGCTCCCAATGAGGATTATCAACGCTACCCCCGCACTTTAGAGCAAGACCAACAACTTTGCGAACAAGCTGGGGTAGATGCAATTTTTGCGCCGACTCCGGAAGAAATGGCAGTTCCTCAGAAGAGTATACAAGAATCAAAGGTTACACAAGTTATCCCCCCATCTGCTATGATAACTGGCTTGTGTGGTCGTTCTCGGCTAGGTCACTTTCAGGGTGTCGCTACGATTGTGACCAAACTTTTCAACTTGGTACAGCCTGACCGTGCCTACTTTGGTCAAAAGGATGGTCAGCAACTGGCAATTATTAAACGCTTAGTAGCTGACTTAAATTTGCCAGTGGAGATTGTTGGTTGTCCAATAGTCCGGGAAGCTTCGGGTCTTGCCTTCAGTTCTCGTAATCAATATTTGACTGCAACGGCAAAAGAGCAGGCAGCGGTGTTATATCGTGGCTTGCGACGAGCTGAAGCTGCATTCATTGCAGGCGATCGCAATAGCAACAAGTTGATAGCAATAGTACAGCAAGAAGTGGCAATGGTCAGCACGGTTTTAGTGGAATATATTGAATTGGTTGAACCGACTACGTTGATGTCTTTAGAAAAAGTTGAGGAGGAAGGAATGTTGGCGATCGCAGCTCGTCTTGGTGCTACACGTTTGATTGACAATACGATATTGCGCGATCGTCAACCCATTATTGCCATTGATGGCCCAGCTGGTGCTGGAAAATCTACAGTGGCGCGGCAAGTGGCAGCAAACCTGGGTTTAGTGTATTTAGATACAGGAGCAATGTACCGTGCTGTCACTTGGTTAGTAGTGCAAAAAGGGATTGCTATTGACGATGAGTGTGCGATCGCGGAATTAACTAACCAGTGTAAAATTGAACTTACTCCTAACCCCGATTTACAATCATCCGTGCGGGTTTGGATTAACGGTACTGATATTACCCAGGTAATTCGCAGGATTGAGGTAACATCTCTTGTATCGGCGATCGCGGCACAAAGCGCTGTCCGTCAAGCACTGGTTAAACAACAGCAAAACTGGGGCAAAAGAGGTGGTTTAGTAGCTGAAGGACGGGATATCGGCACTCATGTGTTCCCCGATGCCGAAGTTAAAATCTTCTTAACCGCTTCTGTGAGTGAACGCGCCCGTCGCCGCCAGGAAGACTTTAACAAACAAGGTCAACCCGAAGTGAGTTTAGAGCAGCTGGAACGCGACATTGCCGAACGTGACTGGAAAGATAGTACACGCAAAGTTTCGCCTTTACAAAAAGCAGCAGATGCGATCGAAGTTCAAACCGATGGTTTGGACGTGTCTGAAGTCACGGCACAAATCGTTAACTATTATCAGCAACGCTTATCTCAGTGGTAATCACCGCTATTTGCTGTTAGTTTTTTCGTTTCCAAGGGTGGTGGGTGAGTCATTATTCACTTACCATCCTCAAAACTGCATTTAAAAACAAAATAGATAATTTTAATATTGACTATATTCATTGAAAATCAAGCCTTGTACTAGAAATGTTAGATTATTTAAGTATTAAATCATCTCGCTTTCGGCTGATTTTTCACATCGCAATTAATCCTACTAAAGATAGAAGTATGAAAACTCTAATTCCTAAATGCTAGTTACTTATTGGCCTTTCGCTATGAGATATTAGTCATTTTTATTTAGATTCATTAATTACTAGCGATTTGACTTATCAGAGCAGTACTTTGTTTTCATCTTCACTTGATCTTCATTTTGGTAGTAAAATGACGAAGTTAAGTTTTATGTTTCATCATTAAAGACATAAAACCCCCAATCAAAGAAAAGCTGTTAATTTCCCAAGCTTCTGCAATAGTTTAAGACTGGAAACCGATAAAGAGAGGATTTCACACAATGGTATTTGTACAAGAACCACTACCCTTTGACAAGAATGCTCTAGAGCCATATGGCATGAAAGCTGAGACTTTCGAGTATCACTATGGCAAACATCACAAAGCTTATGTAGACAACCTCAATAAGCTCACCGAAGGTACAGAACTTGCTGATAAGTCTCTGGAAGAGGTGATCAAAATTTCCTTCCAAGACTCCTCTAAGGTGGGAATTTTCAACAATGCTGCCCAAGTTTGGAACCACACCTTCTTCTGGAATTCCTTGAAACCAAAAGGTGGCGGCGCACCCACCGGTGATCTCGCAGCCAAAATTGATAAAGATTTTGGTAGCTTCGACAAATTCAAGGAAGAGTTCTCTAACGCCGCCGCAACTCAATTCGGCAGCGGATGGTCTTGGTTGATTGATGATGGTGGTACGCTGAAGGTGATCAAAACACCAAATGCAGAAAACCCACTAGCTCATGGTAAGAAGGCACTCCTAACCTTGGATGTTTGGGAACACGCCTACTACATCGACCATAAAAACGCCCGTCCAGCGTTCATCAAGAATTTCCTAGACAAGTTGGCCAACTGGGACTTTGCTGCTGAAAACTTGGCTAAAGCTTAATAGGACTTACGCACTGAAAACCTGAAACTTCGTTCGCGTAGCGTGCGCTTCGCGCATTCCCCCCTAACCCCCTTAAAAAGGGGGGGATCTGAAAAGCCCCCTTTTTAAGGGGGTTGGGGGATCTCTTTTACGTAAGTCCTAACAATCAGTTAATTGACCAATCTTGTTAGCAGTCACGAACTAGTCTCGTGGCTGTTTTTGGTTGACTGTTGAGGGGATGGGGGAGATGAGGGAGCAAAATCTAGCTTTTCTGAGAATTGCGATTCATGATGACCGGGATAATGCTGTTGGTTTTGGGTCACGAATCGTAAAATAGCATTTAGCTTTAACCTGGGACATACTCTATTTGCCCCAGGTTAGAGCTAAAAATTTTGAAACCTGGACTTAGGAGTAAAAACAATGGTGCAAGCTGTACAACAAGAACTGACACTAGAAAAGGTAAATAAAGCTATTGAGGCAATCCTCAATGTTTTGGATGTTCCCGAACCCGGAAATGATTTACACGCCAAGGCTTTATCTGCCTTTGTAAATGGCGATTATCAAACTGTAAAGCGGTTAGCCTCGACCAATTTATCTGATTGTTATGTTAAGGCACTGGGTTATTTAGGTGGGGCTTTGAAGTTAACGCCAAACACTGACACAATTCTGGCAGAGTCGGCACGGGCAGCAGCTGACTTTGCACGAGAGAGAACATTACGTAAACTTGGGGCTGCGATCGCATCTGCACTCAACTAATAATTTTTCTGAGAGGAAACGCAGAGGCACAGAGAGAAAAAACGAGTATACATTTTATTAAATTTGAGCAAATGTCAAAAAATGAGCTAACGGGCAGTAGTAAAGAACTAGCGCAATACATCGAAGCAACGAGTAGTATCACTAAACCTTGGCTATTGGTACAACTGCGCCTCAAAAAATTGCAAGAGCGTCGAGCCACCCTTACAAACGATGTCTACACTAAAGAATTAGAAGATATTTACCAAGACTTAATGAATTTGGGTGAATGGTGGCGCGGTATTGAAGATGAGGTATTTTAAAGTGAGTAGTTATGAGTTTTCCTAACTTTTAACAGACGCGATTAATCGCGTCTCTACTTCTCACTCCTGTACAGACGCGATTAATCGCGTCTCTACTCCTCACTCCTGTACAGACGCGATTAATCGCGTCTCTACTCCTCACTCCTGTACAGACGCGATTAATCGCGTCTCCTAACTTAAAACGCAACCTGATGGCTCAAGCTCTCGATCAAGTCGATTACGATACTCTCGATGCCGCAAAACGACGCTTCATCGATGCTGCAAAACGCACACTTGGCTTTGCAAGCGCTTATGGCACCGTGCCCGCGCCTGGTCTAGGAGCAAGCGCTAACGCTTTCAGCTTCAACCTTGCTCCATTTATTGAGGCGGGGGCTAGAGAACTTTCTATGACACTTGTCCCCGAAGGATTGGGCACCGCAGATGATACCCGCCCTGACGACCTTTCCGAAGAAGAACTTCGACGATTCTGGTGGAACATTGGGATCAAGATTATCTCATGTCTGACGAACGACGCTGCAACATCTGGTATGCAGACTATACTTCTCGGTCTTTATCTGCCGTCGAGTACTCCTGAAACAATCTTTACCCCCGCTTTCCTTGATGGGTTTCTAGATGGAGTAGTTGAAGGGTGCAAACGAGTGGGGTGTGTGTACCTCTCAGGGGAAACTCCTCAACTAAAAACTAAGATGATTCCAGGTAGGCTCGACATCGCCGGCTCGGTTTTTGGGGTTATGCCGGCTGGTGTTGCTCCCATTGATAGCTCGCGTCTGGATGCCGGAAATAGGATTGTTCTTATCGAAAGTTCGGGGCCCCATGAGAACGGCTTTACCCCACTGCGAAAGCTTGCTGAGTCGCTCCCTGATGGCTACAGAACAAAACTTCCAAGTGGGCAGGAGTTCTGGGAAGCGATAAATGCTGCGTCGTATCTTTACACGCCCCTTGTACAGGCGGTGCTTGGCGAAGGAATTCGTCCCACGGCGATGGAAAATATTACTGGTCATGGCTGGCAAAAGCTGATGCGATCAGTGAAGCCACTCCGGTATGTCATCGAAACAATGCTGCCAGTACCGGAGATATTTACGTTTGTTGAGGGTCATCTTGAAGGCGGAGCCGAGACGATGCTTTCGGTGTTCAACTACGGTGCAGGATTTGCATTCTATACAGAGTCGGAGCAGGATGCAGAGAAAATTGTCATGCTTGCAAGAGAACAGGAGCTAACGGCTGTGATTGCCGGAAGGGTTGAAGCGTCCCTTAGCCGCGAGGTAGTGGTAGAACCGCTTAGAGTCACCTTGAAGGGAGATTCTTTTGGAATTGCGCGAGGGGTATAATCAGCCGCAAGCGTAGGCATAGCCCGTCGTAGACATCGCTAGTTTTCTTAGAGCTATTGTAGACTCACTTATGCGATGCCTGCGGCGGGCTACGTCGACGCTGAACTCATTACTGGTTAGATAAAATCAGTGCAATTATTGAGATTAATAATAGTTTTTACACACAACATCGAGTTGCATTTCTGGCTTATTAGAGATAATTGCTCTACTAAGCCTTTAGTATCTAAGTCATTTCACACAGATGCTAGATGCGTATTTATGAAAAGTTGGTGTCATATTTATAACTACTTAATAATAAAGTAGTCCAAAATACTCGTGACTACTTAGATTAAGATTTGCTAACGTAGTCTTAACATATTGAAAAATTTGCTGAGAAAGCTGAGAAAGTAGCAGGCAACACTAATTTTTAGTGCTGGATCTTTCTCATCTCTAGATGTGGCGTTTTAGTGTGTTAAGAATTTATATTTTTGTTCAGAGGGGGTTATGGTTGTAAATTTGGCCCGGGCTACTGCTTCGGCAGAACTTTTGAAGCAAGTATTTCATAACATTGATGCACAAAGTTGTCCAAGGTTATTCAACTTTCATATGCACACCATCTACTCGGATGGGAGGTTGCAGCCGAGTGGATTGATGGAGCAGGCGATCGCTATTGGGCTAAAAGGGTTAGCCATCACCGATCATCATGGCATTATCGGCTATCAAGCATCACTTGCTTGGTTAGAAGACTGGAAGTGGAGTAATCCTGATGCAACCACTCCTCACCTGTGGAGTGGCGTGGAAATCAATGCCAACCTTTTGGATATAGAAGTTCACATTTTGGCTTACGCTTTTGGAACAGAACACCCTAGTATGAAACCCTATCTGCAAAGAAGGGCGACTACAGGCCAAGAATATCAGGCAAGTAACGTGATTGCCGCTATTCATCAAGCTGGGGGATTGGCAGTTTTGGCTCATCCAGCTCGTTACAAGCGATCGCATTTCGACTTAATTCCAGCTGCGGCCCAAAAGGGTATCGATGGCGTGGAAACTTTTTATGCCTACAATAACCCTAACCCCTGGAAACCCAGCATCGTGGAATCAGAACAAGTGCAAAAGTTAGCTAATGAATACTTTCTTTTCAATACCTGTGGTACTGATACCCACGGCTTGAGCCTGCTACAACGCTTGTAAAGATGAACCCATTTTTTTTCAACTCTCCTGGTTCAATCTGCCAGGAGGTTATTCTATTTGGGATTTTCGATTAATTCAACAAAGGACTATAGTCGATTCTTGGTGGGAATCACAATCATTGAGAAATAGGGTACTTGGGCAGGATCAACTTCATCCAAGGGGATGATGCGTTGCTGTGACGTTGATGCCCGCTCAATATATTTTGCCCGTGATGCTAGCCCTAATTTATGCAGGATATCTCGTACTTTAGTAAAGTGACGACCTAGCTTCATAATTGCCGCTGCATCGGTCATCAGCAGATGTGTAGTTAGTTCTTCTGCTGGCAATGGGGCGGGTAGGACGGTAAGAATATCGGTGTAGTAGGTGAAAGGTACACCCAAGGCTACCGGACAAGCCATCAGCGAGGAAACTCCGGGGACAACTTCTGTTTCGTACTGGTCACATAACCGCGTAAATAGATACATAAACGAACCATAGAAAAATGGATCACCCTCGCACAACACCACGACATCTCGACCTGCTGCTAAATGGTCAGCGATTGGTTCAATTTCCTTGTCATAAATAGACTTGGCCTTTTCTGGCTCCAAAGCGCGGGGGAGGTGAAATAGCACCTCAATTTGATTGCCAGGAAGATACTGCGCCACGATCGCTCTAGCGATACTTTGTTTGTCTGTAGCTGATTGATAAGCCACCACGGGAGCCGCACGTAATAGCCGCAGCGCCTTCAGAGTCAATAGTTCTGGATCGCCTGGCCCGACACCAATTCCATAAAGACGACCTTTGGTTTTCATATTCATTCTTCCTCCGTTGCCAGGGCGTTAACTGCTGCTGCCGCGATCGCACTTCCACCGCGCCGACCGTGTAAGGTCAAAAATGGTACATTCCTGCTGTCTGCCGCTAGTGCTGCTTTCGATTCTGCTGCACCGACAAACCCCACTGGAAAGCCTAAGATAATAGCAGGTTTGTGAGCTACCTCATCGAGCATTTCTAACAGCCGGAATAGTGCCGTGGGCGCATTACCAATTGCGATCACTGCTCCTTGGAGGTGCGATCGCCATAATTCTAAAGCTGCCGCCGACCTTGTAGTACCCAGACGCTGGGCAATTTCTGGGACTTCCGGCTCATTTAGCGTACAGATAACTTGATTATTTGCAGACAGCCGCCGCCTAGTAACGCCATCGGCAACCATCCGGCAATCACACAGAATTGGCGCTCCTGTTGCTAGTGCTGCCCTTGCGGATTGCACTGCTGTTGGTGAATATCCCAAGTCAGTAACAATATCCGTCATCCCACAGGCATGGATGAGACGTACAGCAACTTTTGCTACATCTGATGGCAGAATATCTAGGTTCGCTTCTGACCGGATGATTGCAAAAGAATTACGATAAATTTCGTTGGCATCTCGGATGTAGTCGGGCATTCAATTTTGGATTTTAAATTTTGGATTTTGGATTGACCAATGAAAATAGAAAGGCTCAGATTGCCGACTTATCTAAAAAGTTGGGAATCTTATTGTTTACGAATGATTTAGGAATAATATTAAATAACTGCTGTAATTGGGCGATCGCATATCGATTAGCAAATTTCCCAAAGGACTCATCAGAATTTAGGCGTTGAATTTTATATACATATAGCATCCGCTCTATTAATACAGGTAGTTCGGCAAAAGTCACATATTGATATATTTCACGTCCGAATTTCTGCTTGCTGTCACCAACATAAACGTGATAGCCTTCCACAGTTCCATTGTCAGCCTCAATGCTGACACCAAGCAGAGTAATATCACTTTTGCTATGCTGGGCGCAGGATTTTTCGCAGCCGCTAAAGTGGATATTAACAGGGCTATCCAGAGTAACGCGAGTTTCAAGATACTCTGCTAATGCCAACGCATGATCCTTTGTATCCGTAGCAGAAGCGACACAACCCTTTTTACCAGAACAGGCAATTAATGCACCCTTGATGTTGGTTGCTGAGGAATCTAATCCTAAAAAAGCAATTTCTTTCTGGACATCAGCAACCGATTGCTGAGGAATATCTGTTAGGAGCAAATTTTGCCAGGGGGTTAACCTAAGAGTGCCGCTTCCGTATTTTGCTGCTAAATCTGCCAAACCTCCTATCTGCCGACTCTGCAATCGCCCAAGAGGTAACACAACACCAATGTAAAATAAGCCTTGCTGACGTTGGGGATGAACACCAATATGCTGATATTTTCCCTCTCCTAGCAAAAGAGTAGAGAATTCCTGCTCCTTCCCTAGTAGGGTTGGGGGTTGGGGGGTTAGGTCTTTTCTGGTTTCACTGCCCAAAAGAGAAAAAGGTAGACGCTGCTCAACTTCCTGAAGATAATTTTCACAACCCAAAGTATTTAATAACTCTAAGAGACGTAGCTTACGTTTACTTGTAGTATTAGTATGAGCTAGATAGACATCGGCCAAAGCTGCCAAGACGGGCAAACATTCCTTTGGTGGTAACAAAATTCCTGTTTCGCTAGGTGGTTGACCCTTCTCACCGACACTGAGATAGAGGCGGAAATAAACATTACCGTCAACTAAGACAGCAGCAAATAGGATATCATTCAAGCGATCGCCCACCCGAATTATCCCACCACCATCAAAGCAAACGCTAAATTTTGCCGACAGTCCCGAAAGCGCCGGATGTGCAGCAATATAATGATCCCAACCTTGGACAAATGGGCGAGTGTCGATTAATTCTTGGGGGTCGATACCAGCAGTTGGACTGGTCATAATATTACGGATGTGGTCTACAACAGGATTGTGAGAACCCAATCCCATATCCTGTAGATACTTCAAAACCTCAGCATTTATCCCCGTGCTGATTTCACGGACTTGGAGGTTAGCTCGATTAGTCACATCCACATAGCCGCCACCGTGCTGTTCTGCTATATCTGCGATCGCACGGCACTGCTGACTACTAATAATCCCACCTGGTATTCTAATCCGAGATAATATACCATCGGCGGCGGGTGTAGCGTAAAATAAGCCAGGACAAGTGGCAAATCCAGAAAGCAAACTTGGAACTCCTTCCCCGTGCGACGCAGGGAGTAGACGGTGAGTGTGTCTTGAGGACATCTTGAGAGTTGGCATTCTGACTTGGGTGATCCCATCACAGCTGCGGCACAGTCCCGGAATTTCACCGGAGTTTCCCAACTCCAAGCTTTAGTAATTTAGCACGAGAAGACAGTCAGAAAATTTAATGCTTCAAATTTTGAATCAACCTATCCACGCTGACATAGTTAGCCGTAGTTTATCTATGCCATCTCACTCCTCGTCTATGCCCGATTCGTCAAGAATACGATCAATGTCCCGCATTCCAGGCAGAATCCCCAGAATCTCCAGGCGCGTATCCTGAACTCTGTACACTACCACATAGATCGTCTTACCAATTAGCGTTGTCACTAATTCTCTAGTACCAAACACCCCTCCTGGTTTACCAAGGTTTGGCATCACCAGCAACTTTTTGATAATTTGCTGTAGACGTGTGGCCACCTCACCAGCAGCTGACGGGTTAGCATCAGCAATGTAGTCACGGATGCTTGCTAGGTCGGAAACAGCAAGATTAAGAAAAACTAAACGCATGGAGATGGCTTTTCATTCTCCATTCCCCAAGTGTCGAGCCAAGCTGACACGTCCGAACCTTCAATCCATTCAGTTTGTGGGCTATCAGCAATTTTCACCGCCTCTTCAATCATCTGGATTTGCCAGCTTGACTGTTCCACGTACAAAGCGATCGCCAGATATTACAATTTTACAATTGGGCTATTCAAAAACATAATTTTGAGCCACTTTCCAATAGCGCGAGAACCGCTTCAGGTCAATATAGCCGTCATAGTCAAAAAATGGCTCTACCTCCAGCACTTCCACTACTAGCGATCGCTCCATTTGATTGCAGATATCATCAAACCGGGGACTAGGACTGTTGGCTGTGACGACTAAATTAGCATCATGTTCTTGAGCAAAAGCTAAAATTTCTTGTGCCACATCGCCACGACGGATAACAACGGGTAACTCTAGCAAGCATTCGTAGATGAAAGCGAGACGTTTGAGACTCAGTTGCCATTCCTCAATCAAAGCCTCGTCCCAAACCCAGATAGCTGGGGCATCGGGGTATTTTTGCAGTCCGGGGTTGTATGGACTGAGGCAATCTCCATGCACCCAAACAATTGGTTTACTCATTAGATTTTGGTTTTGTTTCCTGTTAAAAAGCAAAAAATCTTAGTACAGCATTTCATTAATTCGTAGGAAACTATAGCAGAATTCAAGTATTTGAACTACATCTGTCGTAAGGGCATAGCATTGCTCATTGGTGTCAACTTAACTAACGTAAAAGCCATTCTAAAACCAGCTTTTAGAGATTGTCTCGTTCCCAGTCGGAGACTGGGAATGCCTAGTGCGAGGCTCCGCCTCAAGACTAGCGGCAGAGCCGCAATTGATTTGCATTTCCAGCCAGAGGCTAGAAACGAGGTTTTAAAGGGGTTTGGGCTTAAGTTGACACCTATGAGCATTGCAGTGCCCCTACCGCGTGGTCTATTTACCTGAAAATAGGTGTAAATCTGGCAATACTAATGTATCCCTCTGCAATGCCAATGCGTCCCGATGCAATACCAATGTATCCTTCTGCAACGCCAATGCGTCCCTCTGCAATGCTAATGCGTCTCTCTGCATTTAAAAACGCTACGATTATTATGCAAAACTGTACTTAGCGCCGCTTCTTCCCACGCTGCCAACTTTGGCTATTGGCTTGTTTGCTAAATTCTCCTTTGGGAAAAAGTCGCTGTTCTAATTCTTCATAGCTGCCTTCAAAATCACAATGACCGGAAAGGGGACATTTCTGGCAATAAACGCCTTTGGTGTAGCGTTCTAAGTTCTCACGGTTGAAAAAATACGGTTTATGACTAAAGGTGCTGGCAACCCACTGCCATGACATATTATTGCTAGCAGGATCTCCATCTAAAAGGTGTTCGAGAAACCACTTGGCTCCTGCTTGCCAACGGATATGCCGCCAATGGACAATGTAAGCTGCTAGCCACATCCGTGCATGGTTATGTAGATAGCCAGTTTCTTTCAAGTCACGACTGAAACTGTCAATGCAAACTCTATCTGTAGTTCCTTCTCTAATATCTTGCGGCAATTCGGGTGCATATTCGCCCACAGTATAACCAGTTTTGTACTCTTCCTGGTCTTTCCAGATTTCATCCCCTAACTTCACATACAACCGCTGCCAGTAGTCGCGCCAGCCTAACTCGTTAATTAGTTTCGTAGCATTGTCTTGCTGCTGTACCTGGTCAAGGACATAATCTCGAATTTCTCGCAAACTCAAAACGCCATAGCGGATGTAAGGCGAAAGTCGCGTGACTGCACCTGTGAAAAAGTTACGTGTTTGCGCGTAGCCTACTGGGTCGATTTTTTGCAGCGCTTTCTGTGCTGCTTGGCGTCCCCCCACAGTTTCGCTGATGTGGTTATCGCGTTCTGCCGCATCTGGGAATTGTTCGCGGAGGTAAGCTACCAACTCATCGCGGTTGGTAAATTCGCGTTGCATATCTTTAGTCATGTGAACTTTGAAGGGTGAGAATAAATAAGCAAAAATATCTGTAGGTTAAGTCATTATTATGGCGGATAAATACAAGCTTACATCGCAGGAGTTGCCGCAGGCGATCGCTGATTGTCCTAATTTTTACTGGTGACGTGAATATCTCCGTAAGGCTAGACTATCAGGGCAAACTGTGTTGCAAAAAACACCATGACCCTCTGCATTAATCCTCACTGCTCAAGACCCCAAAATTCCGAAAATATACTGTTTTGTCAAGCCTGTGGCTCAGAATTGCTCTTGGAAGGACGGTATCGAGTAACTCACCAATTGGGTGCTGGTGGTTTTGCCAAGACATTTGAAGTCAACCACAGCAACACCATGAAAGTCTTAAAAGTTCTGATGCTAGATGATGCCAAGGCAGTATCGCTGTTTCAGCAAGAGGCACAAGTCTTAAGCCATCTGAATCATCCAGGGATTCCAAAGGGAGATGGGTACTTTACTTTCTCTCCCAAAAATAGCCAAGCGCCACTGCATTGCTTGGTAATGGAGAAAATCGAGGGGTTGGATTTGTACCAATACATGGAACAACGAGGTAATCGCCCCATTGATGAAAAATTAGCACTTTTATGGCTAACCCAGTTGGCAAATATTTTACGTGAAGTGCATCAGCAGAACTTTTTTCATAGAGATATCAAGCCACCAAATATTATGCTCAAAGCAGATGGAAATCTGGCTTTGATAGACTTTGGTACAGCAAGAGAAGTTACACAAACCTATCATCAAAAAGCAGCAGGGCAGAATATAACAGGGATTTTTTCACCAGGCTATACACCACTAGAACAAGCCAATGGTAAAGCCGTACCACAATCAGACTTCTTCGCCCTTGGTCGCACATTTGTTTATTTACTTACTGGCAAATCTCCAGATCAATTTTCTGAAGATCCACGAACTGGTAAGTTAATGTGGCGAGACAGTGCCTTACAAATATCTAAGCAGGTAGCTGGTTTAATTGATTACCTGATGGAAGCATTTCCTGGCAAGCGTCCTCAAAATGCCCAAATGATTTTGAGGTGTCTATCAGAAATTAATTCAACTGTACAGTCATATTCACCTTCTTATTCAGCATCACAATTACCACCTACAGAAATAGAAAAGCCTAAACACAGTAGACAACTTAAAACGTCAGCGACTACTCAAATTCAATCGCCAAAAAATGAAACAAATATATTCTCTAGTAAGACTGCCAAATCCACAGGTACAGCAATTGCTTTCGCTATACTTTTTTTAATTAAATTCGGTAGTTGGGGAATTTATAAGTTATTTGATTCTCATCCAAGTCAGCCAGTTATGACTTCAACACCAACTGAGCTACAAGCAAATAATTCTGAGCAAGCAAAGACTGATTCCACTAGTCAACAACCTTCTATCTCCGAGGAAAATATACCCCCAGGCATTCCATCTGGTTGGAAGAAGTTTGAGGGTGGTGGTGCAGAATTGTGGTTGCCTCCAAGTTGGGAAGGTGGAGATTTAAGTGAGCATTTATATAAATCAATCAAGAAGTCAGGCACTCACAATCTACAAATTGAGCAAACTGCTCAACAAGTAGAACAAAATCCCTCAGCTTTTCCAATTTTTGCTTTCGACTCTAATACTTCATACTCAAGGTACTTAACTAATGTAATTGTAACTAAAGAGGAAGTATCGTATAATACTAATCTAGAAATATACTCGAAAGAACTAGTTAACACAAAGTTTTCTTTATTGAATATGAAAACATACTGGGCAAAAGGATATCAAGTGGTAAAAATGATAGTACTAGGTGTAAATAGTAAACAAGTTTATTATGTAATTAAAGATAATAACACTATTTGGACAGTATTATTTTCTACTAGAGAAGATGAATTTGAGCAAAATTTACCTATCTTTCAGACAAGTATTAATACATTTGTATTCAATCTCAACTAGTAGTTAAGTGCGATCGCTCAATAGCTCAATATATGTACAATTCTAAAACGATGTTTACAACAGGCTACGCTTACCCAATCTCTCACACCACCATCATGAGTAATATTCCCCAAGTCGGACAACCAGCGCCAGATTTCTCCACACCTGACCAAAATGGCAATTCAGTCACTCTCGACGACCTCAGCAGTCAGTGGATTGTCCTCTACTTCTACCCCAAAGATGACACTCCCGGCTGTACCACCGAAGCGAAAGATTTCACCGAGTTGTATCAAGACTTCAGCGCACTGGGAGCGAAAATATTAGGTGTAAGTCCAGATTCGGGTAAGTCCCATTGTAAATTTATCAGCAAACATAACTTGTCAATCACTTTATTGAGTGACCCAGAACATCTTCTGATAGAAGCTTACGGTGCTTGGCGGTTAAAAAAATTTATGGGTAAAGAATATATGGGTGTTGCTCGCTCAACCTTTCTCATTTCACCTAATAAAATGATTGTCTATGCTTGGTCTAATGTAAAAACCAAAGGTCATGCTCAGGCAGTTTTAACTAAATTACGGGAATTAGCAGCTACGTAACGCAACTGGATGCAGGTATAGTTACAGCAATAAATTAGACTTCTCCCAAGTTGAAATAAACATGATTCAAGTTATCCAAGCCCAAAATATCACTCTCGCTTATTTAAAGCAAAAATTTGCTCTACACAAATCTGAAGATGAGCAATTTTTTAGAGAGTGGTTTGACTACATCCCGGAAATTTCTGAGTTAGAAAAACAATACTTGGACAGAGTTAAAAATAACTATCTCAACGTGCTTGAAAATGCTCCTCTTTTAGAAGAAGCAGTAAAAATGGTGGTATTATCTCCCCTGCTAGATTTGGCTGGTTTTTATGGTCATCCTTTTTACATCGCTACAGAAGAAAGTGTAGAAATTAGTGAAGAAATTATCATTGATGATGAAGACAACTCTGAAGAAACTCAAGAAATTATCAAAGGTAAAATTGATGTTCTGGTTCTCCAAGATAAGTTATGGTTACTAATAATTGAATCGAAGAGGTCTAGTTTTTCCTTAGCAAAGGCAATTCCTCAAGCACTGACTTATATGCTGGCAAATCCTCAGCCGGATCATCCTATCTATTCCTTGGTAATGAATGGAGAAGATTTTCAATTTATGAAGTTGATAAAACAAGATAAGCCAATGTATGCTTTATCTGATAGATTCACTTTATATAGACGCGAAAATGAGTTATACAAAGTTGTAAATATATTAAAGAAATTAGGTAAAGTTTTAATTTAATTATTTCTGACTTCGGAATTCTTCTTCAACTTTGCTATTCCTATCTAGATTAACATTGGAACAGTGATATAGCGGTTATCGGTTGAGTGAGATACAAGAACCCCACCCCCAACCCCCTCCCCGCTCTTCGAGAGGAGGCTATGATGTACCTCATGTGATCAGGAAACGCTATATAATACTTATAGTATGTGTATCTTTAAAATGAATTATGGTTCAATTTATCCAAGCACAAAATATCGGGCTTGCCTATTTGGAAGAAAGATTTAGTATACAGCAAGCTGAAGATGAGGCATTCTTCACAGAATGGTTTGACAATTTACCGGAAATTACAGATTTAGAAAAGCCAGATTTAGATAAAATAAAACTTCATTTTCTCCGTTTAGTTAAACATCCCCCTTTGTCAGAAGAAACGGTGAAATTAGTAGTTTTATCTCCTTTACTCAATTTAGCTGGATTTTATGATGAGCCTTTTTATATGAGAGGCGAACAATCAATACAAATTTCTGCGGAAGATGAAGGAGAAATTATTAGAGGTAGAATTGATGTTTTAGTTATTCAAGAAAAATTCTGGTTGTTAGTAATTGAATCTAAAAGGTCTAGCTTTTCTCTTTTAGAAGCCATACCTCAAGCACTTGTTTATATGCTGGCTAATCCTAATCAAGACAAACCTACTTTTGGATTAGTAACAAATGGTAGTCATTTCATTTTTATAAAACTGACTAAACAAAATATACCAAAGTATGCATTGTCTGATGAATTTACGCTGTTGAGGAGAAAAAATGAATTGTATCAGGTTCTAAGTGTATTAAAAAAACTAAGTCAAAGTTTGAGTTAATAATTATGTCTATTCGTCCTATATACCTTGATTGTCACGCGACTACACCCGTAGATGAACGGGTACTAGCAGCAATGCTCCCTTACTTCACAGAACACTTTGGCAACCCATCAAGTATTAGTCATGTTTACGGTTGGGAAGCAGAAGCTGCTGTCAAACAAACGCGAGAGATTTTAGCAGCAGCAATCAACGCCACACCAGAAGAAATTGTTTTTACGAGTGGTGCAACAGAAGCGAATAATTTAGCTATTAAAGGTGTTGCTGAAGCTTATTTTAAAAAAGGTCAGCATATTATTACTGTTGCCACTGAACATAGTGCAGTTATTGATCCTTGTAATTATTTAAAAAGTCTCGGTTTTGAAATTACTATTCTCCCAGTTAAAAAAGATGGATTAATTGATTTAACTGAGTTAAAAAAAGCTTTCCGTCCTGAGACGATTTTGGTATCGGTGATGGCTGCAAATAACGAAATTGGTGTGTTACAGCCATTGGCAGAAATTGGGGAAATGTGCCGCGATCGCCTACACCCCGACGGAAGCGATCGCAATATCATTTTCCACACCGACGCCGCCCAAGCTATTGGTAAAATGCCCCTAGATGTGCAAGCGATGAAAATTGACTTGATGTCGCTAACCGCACACAAAGTATATGGGCCAAAGGGCATTGGGGCGCTGTACGTCCGCAGACGCAACCCCAGAGTGCAACTGGCTCCTCAGCAGCACGGCGGCGGACATGAGCGGGGGATGCGTTCTGGTACATTGTATACACCGCAAATTGTCGGCTTTGGGAAAGCTGTAGAAATCGCTTTGGCAGAACAAGCAACAGAAACCCAACGCCTCACTCAGTTAAGGCAAAGCTTGTGGGAACAGCTTTCCCAAGTTGAAGGAATTCATCTCAATGGACATCCTCAAGAGCGATTGGCGGGAAACTTGAATATCAGTGTTGAGGGAGTGGATGGAGCCGCACTTTTGCTAGGATTGCAGCCAGTAATGGCGGTTTCTTCTGGTTCTGCTTGCTCCTCGGCAACTACTGCACCCTCCCATGTTCTCACAGCATTAGGACATTCAGAACAGCTAGCTTATGCCTCAGTGCGGTTTGGTATTGGACGGTTTAATACCCAAGAGGAAATTGAGCGAGTGGCGAAACATGCGATCGCTACCATTCAAAGTTTACGTAATACCAACAGGACTTACGCATTGAAAAGCTAAAACCTCGATCCCCTTAAAAAGAGGGGGATCTTATCCGAACTGTATTGATACGTAAACACCTCACAGAGAATCATTCATCTAGTTTCTGTGAAGCTAAATCACATTTTTGAGCAATCAATTACATAGCTAGGATAAATTTATAGATGATTTCAATAAAAAAAAAGTAAAACAAGTTTTCTGATAGATGCATAGTTTAAATTTCATTAAAAATGCTGAAGTTAATCTTAATGATAACTTCAACGATTTTTAATTTTTTTTACAGTAAAAGAGAAAATTTTGCCGATATAAAAATAAATAAAGTATTAAGATCAATAGAGGTTGGTATGAAGATTATATCCATGTATTAACAAATCCTATTTTCAGACAATTATCTTAATAATTTAGGCAGAGCAGGTAGGCAAAAGTGTTTTCTAAAAAGGTGCAGAGCTACATTAACCAAATCATGGTCGCCCCGTCAGAAATACAACAGGATGAAAAAGTATTTTGCCAACAGGCGGATACTGCTCCTGTGATGATTTGGACATCTGGATGCAATGCACTTTACTATTACTTCAATTCAAATTGGCTGGAATTTACTGGAACATATCTAACAACAGGCGCGTCTGTATCTGCGCGACCAGAAGAGATAGGCAATATCTGGACTTGTAGCGTCCATCCAGAAGATAGACAGCGATGTGAAGATATATATTTGGGAGCATTTGCAGCGCATGATTCCTTTCAGAGGCAATATCGCCTGCGTCGGGCTGATGGCGAATATCGCTGGATTTTAGATACAGCCGCGCCACAATTTGCAGCAGATGGGAGCTTTGTTGGTTACATCGGTTATTGTGTAGACATAACAGAAGTGACGATAGTGGGAAGCCGACCTATCCTGGCAGAAAGCTGCTCGGCGTCTACAAATTTTTCTCGTTGTCTACGTAAATTCACAGAAGAAAAACAGGAAACAGAATTAACAAAATTACTGGCGCAACTACAAGCTGAAACTGCAAAACGCCAAGCAGTTGAAGTACAGTTACGCCAAAAAACATCAGAATTTGCAGCGATTTTGCAAGTGCTTCCTGATTTGTACTTTCGTCTTGATGGTGATGGAACTATTCTGGATTACAAGCCAGGAAAGATGCAGAATCTGTATATTCCACCAGGAGATTGTCAGGGCAAGAGGTTGCGAGAATGCTTACCGACTGCTGTAGGCGATCGCTTCCACCAAGCAATAACTCAAGTACTTGAAACTCAATCTTCAGTCAGTTTTGAATATACCTTACCGCTCCCACAAGGGAACAATAATTTTGAAGCTAGGTTATTACCATTACCAGACCAGCAAATCATAGTTCTTATCCGCGACACCAGCGAAAAAGTACAAGCAGCATTCATAGAGAGCGATGCCAAGTTTCGTACCATTATTGAAAACGCTAATAACATTATTTTTGCGCTGACCCTTGAGGGGATATTTTCCTACGTTTCTCCTAACTGGACTGAAATTTTTGGGCATGAGGTTGCAGATGTTGAAGGTAAATCCTTTGTTCTCTTCCTACATCCCGACGATGTGCATATCTGTGCAGATTATCTCCAAAGAATTGTGACAACAACCGAAAAACAAGACGCAATTGAATATCGAGTAAAACACAAAAATGGCACTTGGCGATGGCATACAAGCAACTCATCTGCTATTAGAGATACCAATGGTAATGTTTTAAACTTCGTTGGTATTTGCTATGATACCACTGACCGCAAACAAGCAGAAATCGCACTCAGAGAAAGCGCCCAGCGGGAAGCACTACTCAATCGTCTTTCTAACCAAATTCGAGCTTCTTTGGATCTCAATTACATTGTGGAAACCGCAGTGCAGGAGATTCTTAACTTATTCCAGATCGATCGCTGCGCCTTCTTTTGGTATCGGCAAGACGCTGATGTACCCTACTGGGAGAAAGTATATGAGGCGAAAAGTTCCTTTTTACCCTGTCTGCTTAACCACCAAGAAGCAACTAATGCAGAAATCGAACTAATCGCAGCCAAAACCTTAAATAGAGAAATCATCCGCATTAATGATGTTAAGACAGTAAGCGATGCCGAAGGCGGGCTACACCTACGCACTGCACAGCTGTTTTTGCAGGATTTCGGTTTTACTGCCTTTATGTCGCTGCCCATACACACTCAATCTGGCGAAATTGGCACATTTAGCTGTGGTTCTTGTAGTGGCTTCCGCCCTTGGCTGGACAACGAAGTAGAATTATTACAAGCAGTTACAGTTCAACTCGCGATCGCCATTGACCAAGCTAAACTTTACACCCAAAGTCGCATTGCTGCCCAAATTGCCCAAGACAAAGCCCAGCAGCTAGAAGCAGCCCTGCTAGAACTTCAACAAACCCAAGCGCAACTGATTCAAACTGAAAAAATGTCCAGTTTAGGACAATTGGTTGCAGGTATTGCCCACGAAATCAATAATCCCGTCAATTTTATCTACGGCAATATTAGCCACGCCCGTGAATATACCAAGGATTTATTGCACTTGGTACACCTTTATCAACAGAGTTACTGTCCACCAACACCAGAAATTCACCAACAAATCTACACCATTGATTTAGATTTTCTCAAGCAAGATTTGCCCAAAATCCTGGATTCTATGAACATGGGAGCCGAGCGCATTCGGCAGATTGTCCTATCTTTACGCAATTTTTCTCGCCTTGATGAAGACGGCACGAAAGCAGTAGATATTCATCAAGGTATTGATAACACCTTGCTGCTGTTGCAAAATCGCCTGAAAGGCAAACCAGGACATCCCGAAATCCAAGTAATCCGAGACTACGGCAACCTACCACCGGTAGTGTGTCACGCTGGACAGATGAATCAGGTGTTTATGAATCTGTTGACAAATGCGATCGATGTTTTAGAAGAGGGAGTGGGGAATGGGGGCAGAGGAGCAGGGGAGGCAGGGGAGCAGGGGAGGCAGGGGGAGAATGCCCAATGCCCAATACCCACAATTCGCATTCGCACCCTGATTCAAGAAGACCGTGTAATCATTGGCATTGCCGACAATGGACTAGGCATGACTGAGGAAGTACGCAAACGCTTATTTGACCCCTTCTTCACTACAAAACCTGTGGGTAAAGGCACAGGTATGGGGTTATCAATTAGCTACCAAATTGCTGTCAAAAAACACGGTGGGCAAATCCAGTGTATTTCAGCACCAGGAGAAGGGGCGGAGTTTGTCATCATGATTCCACTAGAGGAGCAACCATCAACGTAGATATCACACAATATTAATCTAAAATTAACCTTAGATTAACCTCTTGGTTGTTAACTGAAGTTAATTCACTTTTTGCTGCAACATTTGAATCCCCCCAAAAACCTAAAATTTACAGGAATTGGGGGGATTATTTGTACTAGTATAGGGAATAGGAGTAGAAATATTACAGTTCAATTGACTAAAAAACGTTGTAATGGTAATACTATCTTTGCGTAAGCGTAGCCCAACACAGGCGATGTCTACGACGGGCTGTGCCTAGCACCTTTGAAAAAAATCCCTGAGTACAAATAATAAAATAGAAGGCTGGGATGATACAACCCCAAAGTCAAAATAGTATCACCTACACACGCGTCATCCACCTAAGTCACGTAATTGACATAGATATTCCCCAATGGTCTGGAGATCCCACAGTAGAATTTGAAACTGTGGCTGAACTGAATAATGATGGCTATTACCTGCGACGTTTCGCCTTGGGGGAACATAGCGCTACCCATATCAACGCCCCTAATAGCTTTCATAGCTATAGTATGGGAATTGACCAATACCCCGCCCAATCTCTAGTTGTACCTGCGGTGGTCATAGATATTCGCCAAGCCACAGCCGGGAATTCTGATTATGCCCTGACTATTGCTGATATTGCCGCTTGGGAAGAAAAATACGGTGAGATTCCTAAAGGGTGCGTAGTTATACTGAATACTGGTTGGCAAAAAAAGTGGTTTGATAAAAGTGCATTCCTAAATCATGATGCTCAAGGGATTGCCCATTTTCCAGGTTTTGGTAGCGATGCGACTCAATTCTTACTGAAGGAACGGCAAATTGCTGGGGTAGGAATTGATACTCATGGTGTAGACCCCGGACAGGATAACAGTTTTGCTACTAATCGTTTGGTATTGGAAAAACCGCGGATTGTTTTGGAAAATCTCACCAATTTGGATCAGTTGCCACCTAAAGGTACTACTCTAGCGATCGGGATTCTTCGGTTGCGTGGTGGTTCTGGTTCTCCTGTGGGTGTATTGGCGTTAGTGCCTTAATTTTTATATCGATATTTAGTTCTCACACCAATTTCCTAAACTTGAAGATAACCTAGAAAGCAAGCAAACTTAGTACATAATTTCGTAAGTTCATAGCGAATCCTCTTGAAAAAACTCTGCGTACCTCTGCGCTTTCCTCAGCGTCCCTACCCTGCGGGAAGGCGTTCGCGTAGCGTCTCGTAGAGAAGCGCCTATGCGTTTAAAACCGCTAAGAATTAATTAAATGCTGTACTTAGTACACAAGTTTTACTTGATCATCAGCCGGGGATTTTTAAGATGACAACTCCGCTATCTTGCCGCAATTACATCGACGGTCAATGGTTGAGTGCTGTAGGGGAAGCAACTTTAGAAAGTCGCAACCCTGCGGACAAAACCGAAGTCGTTGCCACATTTCCCCGTTCCCAAGCTAAGGATGTAGATACAGCAGTAGCCGCCGCCCGTCAAGCCTACCGCAGTTGGCGCATAGTCCCGGCCCCAGCTAGGGCAGAATACATCTTTCGCGTCGGGGAAATATTACTCCAGCATAAAGAAGAACTTGCCCAATTAATCAGTCGGGAAATGGGTAAACCCCTGACAGAAGCCAGGGGAGATGTGCAAGAAGGTATTGACTGCGCCTTTTACACTGCTGGCGAAGGGCGGCGACTATTCGGGCAAACCACACCCTCGGAAATGTCCAATAAATTCGCCATGACTGTGCGAATGCCCATAGGAGTTTGTGCCTTAATTACTCCCTGGAATTTCCCTGTGGCAATTCCTTGCTGGAAAGCTATGCCAGCCTTGGTGTGTGGCAATACAGTCATCCTCAAACCTGCCGAGGATACCTCCGCCTGTGCAACTAAATTGATTGAAATTTTCCAACAAGCAGGTTTACCACCAGGAGTAATTAACTTGGTGCATGGTGTGGGAGAGGAGGCGGGGAAAGCTTTAGTTGAGCATCCCAATGTAGATTTGGTATCCTTTACTGGTTCTTCAGAAACGGGTGCTTTTGTTGGCGCTACTTGCGGACGTACTCACAAGCGCGTCTGTCTGGAAATGGGTGGTAAAAATGCCCAAGTGGTAATGGAAGATGCTGATTTGGAACTTGCCTTAGATGGTGCAGTGTGGGGAGCATTTGGGACAACCGGTCAACGATGTACGGCTACCAGTCGCCTAATTTTGCATCATGATATCAAAGAAAAATTTACCACCATGCTTTATGAGCGTACCAGTAAGTTACGCTTGGGTGCTGGCACTGACCCTAAAACAGATATTGGCCCGATTGTCAATGAAAAGCAACTCCAACAGGTGAGCAAGTATTTGGATATCGCCCGTGAGGAAGGAGCAAAGGTTTTAATTGGTGGAGAAATTGCGAGTGAAGGCGAATTGAAAAACGGTTATTTCTTTCAACCAACTATTTTGGATGATGTGACTCCTGATATGCGAGTTGCCCGTGAAGAGATATTTGGGCCAGTAGTGGCATTGATTGAGGTTAGCTCCTTTGAGGAAGCGATCGCAATTCTCAACGATAGCAATTACGGACTTTCTTCTTCAGTTTACACCCGCGATATCAACCGGGCTTTTACTGCTATGCGCGACATCGAAGCAGGTATCACCTATATTAACGGCCCTACTATTGGTGCAGAGGTACACTTACCCTTTGGTGGCGTGAAACAAACCGGTAACGGACACCGCGAAGCTGGAACTACTGCTTTGGATGTTTTCACAGAATGGAAAAGTGTTTATGTTGACTTTTCTGGAAGTTTGCAACGCGCTCAGATAGATAACCGCAGTTAATTTCGCAATAAGCGCGATTTTCAGCTGAGTAGACTATAAAAAAAGACCTAACCCCCAGCCCCTTCCCTTGTAGGGAAGGGGAGTAAACCTCAAAGCTTCTCTTTTTTTAGTGTTTTCAAGATGATTCCTGAAAATCCCAAAGAAAATAGTAACATTACCAGAGAAGATGAACTACTCTCTTCTTCCAGTCAACTAATAAATGGCTTAGATAGCATTAGATATCGTTTGCAAGGTGTTTCTATAAAACAAAATGTAGATGCTCTTTTAGAAGCATTTCAATATGGACAGAAAGGAATGGAGTTAGTTATCCAAGCATTGGATAATGACATCAGACAAGTCCGACAATCAGCTTTGCTTTTATTGTCTGATAGCACTGAAGTTACTGCCGGACAAGCCCTATGGAATTATCTACCCTTTGCAAAAATGCAATGCCTGCATACATTAACTGAATTTAATCTTGATTGCTACAATCCTGAACAACATCATCCATATTCTTTTGCGATCGCAGACTACAATAACACCCTGATTTGCTATTGGGATATCTATTATAAGGGATCTTTCGTTAATGTCTGGCATTTAGGAACAGGACAAAGCAAGAAAGATTTTAGGTTGGGTATGGCTCATGAATTTGCTTTAGGAAAAAGTGGCAGGGTGAGTATCATTAGCTTTCAGGACTTACTTTGGCCACTAGATATAGAAACACAAGAAAATATTGGAACTTTTCCCGATAACCTTATTCCTACTGTTCAAGCCCATCACCATTGCTTGGCTGTCTGCCCAACTAAACAGCCATTAGTTGCTACTGGCTATACTCAAGGCAGAACAGGAGAGTTAGAGATTTGGGATTATGAAACATCTACTCGTCGCCTCCATCATCAATTTCAAGATGTGGCTTTAATTCCTTATGATAATTCATGGAATCAATCAAAGTTAAACCTTTGGTTAACTACACCCTTTCTCTTCACCCCTGATGGAAAGTTCTTGGTTGCACGTTTCAAGCAAAGATTACAGAATAGGCTACAACTCTGGAATACCGAAACAGGAGAACTTATTCAAACATTAGATAATCTGCCTGCCCTGACAGTAAATTCACTTGCAACTCGCCTTGATGGGCAAATTTTGGCTTGCGGAATCCGGCACGACGAGGTATGTGTATGGGAATTGAAAAGCGATCGCATTCTCTATACATCTTCGGGTGTTGCTCCCTGCCTTATGAGTTCAGATGGTAGAGTTTTAATTTACTGTACAGACAATTACGAAATAGTTGTTTGGGATTTGGCAATGAACAGAAAATTATGCACCTTGCAGGGGCATACAGCGCCAATTGGTTATGTTGCCATGAGTAGCGATCGCGAGTTCATTGCTAGTTATAGCATTGATAGAACAATTAAAATTTGGGGAGTGCCAGAGCCAATTAATAGCTGTAGCAACCTGTAAACAACGTCCGAATTGAGAACACCTTATTTGCAAACAACTGGTAGTTTATCTAAGAAAAACCTTTGCTCATCCTCGTAACTTCTTGTGTACCTGCGCCAAATACCACATATAATCATCAATTTTGTACTGCTCAACAGCTTTAACTATATATTCGTGAGCTAAATCAACATTATTCTCAACTTCGTAATATAATGCCAAGTAAAGATGACTGTAAAAATTTCCCTTTATCCCTTCTGATTGACCAACAGTTAAAACGTCATCTGGTGTACAATCTCCCGAATACAAATCGTACACACTCTGCATGATGCGTCTAGGGTCATTTTTCACAGTTAGCAAAGAATTACGTGCCTCTTCAACACCTAACGAACGAGCTATGCAGAGATATCGCCATACTGTTTCTTCTGCATCTTGAGGATTCACAGTTAAATCTATTTCAAATTGTTGAGCGCCCTCAGCAAATCTTTCTGCATAATAATACGATAATCCCCGTTGCCAGAGGTAGGGTTTGATACGAGCATCGAGTTGCTCTGCTATGTCAAAATCTTGGATAGATTCATCAATCTTGGCCAGCTGAAAGTTTACCATGCCTCGACGAATGTAAGCATTGGGATTTTTCGGCTGATTGCGAATGGTTTCGTTCCAGCGCTGGAGTTGATTTTCCAGAGAATTTGAAAAAAACATGGGTTTGATCAGCTATTGAATTGGAGTTAGATGCAGTGAATGGTTTAGGGATTGCGATTATCTACATTACGACAAAAGGCGATCGCATTCAGCCGCTGCAAGATAAACTCTTAGGTTATTGCTAGCTTTAAAAAAAAATCCGCAGAATTACAAATGAGCGACCGCTGGACACTGACAGAAAAGAAAGCACTAGTTACAGGTGCTACCAAAGGCATTGGACTAGCTGTTGCCAATGAGTTCTTATCTCTGGGTGCAGAAGTCACAATTGTGGCACGGAATTCTCAGGATGTTGATCAACAATTAATTATCTGGCAACAAGCAGGATTACCTGCTTATGGAATTACGGCAGATGTTGCAACCCCTGATGGACGAAAAACCATTTTTGAGCAGGTTGGCAAAAGCTGGGATAAATTAGACATCCTGGTGAATAATGCGGGAACAAATATTAGTAAAAAAGTAGTAGAATACACAGCCGCTGAGTATGAGTTCATTATCCAGACAAACCAGATATCAATTTTTGAGATGTGCCGTCTGTTTTACCCTCTGCTTCAAAATGGGGAAAACAGCAGCATTGTGAATATAAGTTCTGTGGCGGGTTTAGTCTCGAACCGTACAGGCGCTCCTTATGGTATGACTAAAGCGGCTATAAATCAACTGACGCGATCGCTATCAGTTGAATGGGCCTCAGATCATATTAGGGTAAATACCGTAGCACCTTGGGCTATTCGCACGCCTCTAACTGAGTCTGTACTGGATAACCAAGATTTTCTCGAATTAGTTCTATCACAAACACCTATGGGAAGGGTTGGTCAACCAGAAGAAGTAGCGGGTTTAGTGGCATTTCTTTGTATGCCTGCGGCATCTTTCATCACTGGACAATGTATCACCGTCGATGGTGGATTTTTGGCTTTCGGTTTTTAAGTCTCAAACTGAGATCCATCCATGAGGTAGAAGAAACTACTTACAGAATTCAGTATTGTAGAATTTGTGTCTTAAAATCAGGAAAAAACGCTCGTGGTTCCCATTAGAGATAATAATCCGACAAAAATCACGCCTTATGTAACTTACGGATTGATTGCTGCCAACGTCCTCGCTTTTCTCTATGAAGCAAATCTTCCCCCACAAGCATTAAACGGATTTTTACACCTTGCGGCTGTCGTTCCACGAGAACTGACTTTAAGCTTTGCTGGTACTTCTCTACATCAACCAGTGCCAGAGTGGGCAACTTTGATTACCTCGCAATTCTTGCATGGTGGTTTCTTGCATTTAGCTGGCAATATGTTGTTTCTCTGGATTTTTGGTAACAACGTTGAAGATAAGTTAGGTCATGCCAAATACTTGCTGTTCTACTTATCTTGCGGTGTTTTGGCATCCTTAACCCAGTGGTTCTTCGCTCAAGATTCTAGCATTCCTTCTTTGGGTGCAAGTGGTGCGATTGCAGGTGTCATGGGTGCATACATTCTCCGCTTTCCTAACGCTGAAGTTCTCGGCGTAGTACCTTTAGGATTTTTCTTCCCGACTTTCCGCGTCCCCGCATATTTCTTTTTGGGATTCTGGTTTCTCGAACAAGCCTTCTACGGATTTGCTAGTCTCGAAACACGTACCAACATCGGTATGGAAAACGGCGGTATTGCCTACTGGGCCCATGCAGGTGGGTTTATCTTTGGGGCAATTCTCGGCCCACTGTTGGGTTTATTTAGCGATAAATCCCAGGAGGAATCTTGGTATAAGTAATTCTTCCTAGGATTATAGTGACCCTCAATTATACTGATTTATTTAATAGGTGAAATTGCTTAACCTTAGCAACTGCTAGCCTTACAAGCTATATTGCAGTTAATCAATAATTTAGGAAAAACACCTGTGTTTCCCCTCTACGACGAAAATCCCACGCGAATCACCCCGTATTTCACCTACGGGTTAATTGGCATGAATATTTTAGTTTTTATTCACGAGGCGAGCCTGTCACATGCACAATTGAATCAGTTTTTAAGTCAGTATGCAGTAATACCTCAAGAGTTAACCACCAATTTGAGTGGAGAGTGGATAACGTTATTTACGTCGCAATTCTTACACGGCGGTTGGTGGCATTTAATCTCTAATATGTTGTTTCTCTGGATTTTTGGCAACAATATTGAAGATCGATTGGGTCATGCCAAATATCTGATTTTTTATTTGGCGTGTGGTGCTTTAGCTGCCTTGTGCCAATGGTTCATTGGTATGAATTCTGAGATTCCTTCCTTGGGGGCAAGTGGTGCAATTTCTGGGGTTTTAGGTGCCTACATTATCCGCTTTCCCCACGCTAAAGTCATGACCTTAATATTTTTGGGGATTTTCATCACCACAATCAGAGTTCCAGCACTAGTAATAATCGGACTGTTTATTGTGCAAAATGTAATATCCGGTCTTGCTACCCTACAAACAGCCGCTAACATGACTGTGCAAACTGGTGGAGTTGCCTATTGGGCCCACATTGGTGGTTTTGTTTTTGGGATAATTCTTGCTCCCCTATTTGGGTTGTTTAGGCGCGACTAAGCAATTCAAAATTAAAATTTTCACTGTGCAACCTCGGAAAACAATTACCAGTTCGCCATCTACCTTTGCAATATTTGAGAAATTATTAGTTTTTGCTGGCACTGGCTGAAACTTCTTCAGATTTTTCTACCTCAGATGTAAATGTTGATGATTGTACAACTTGTTCAGGTACAGAAACGATGATATCAGCGCCATTGATAATTGCTCCCAATAACCCCAGTTCCGATTCAACCAATTGATCAATAGCCTCACCTAGCATGTTCTCTTCTGTATAGTGTGGTCGCGCCACTAGTACGATCCCATCGCTGTAAGGTTGGATTAACAAAGGGTCATTGGATATGCTGAGAGGACTAGTGTCCAAAATAACTAAATCAAAACGTTCGCGGACATCCTCGATCAGCCGCCGCATTTCGCTGGATTCAAGAATAGCAGCTGATTGCCGTACAGGGCCAGGGCTGGGAAGAATGTATAAATTTTCCACATCAGGAACTAAACGAATACATTCACTTAAGTTGGCGTAATAACGCAGGGGTTCAATAGTGGCGTCGGGGTCAGGAATTACTTTCAGGGATATACAACGGGAAGGCGATCGCAAATCTGTTTCGATAATCAAGGTTCTTTTACCAGCACGGGCTGAAGCTATACCCAAATTATATGCACTTGCCGTTTTACCTTCTTGGCTACTGGTGCTAGTAATCAACACCACCTTTAAGTTTTTACCACCAATCCGGCGCAAATTACTGCGGAATTTCTCATAAAATTCTAAATAAGGAGAATCCGCAGAAAGTAACACCGGCAATGCTTCTTTATCCAAATTATCAACCAGCATTAAAGGCAATTCTCCCAACAGTGCCACTTCCCGTTGCTTGAGGCTCTCGCGGATATCTTCCCTGGTTTTGAAAGTACCTTCCAGCGCTCCCAACAAAAATATGACGCCGCCACCAATCAATAGACCTAAGAAACCACCCACCGCAAGGGTAATAGGCACACTCTTGGGAGGTTTGGGATCGATCAAAACTGTGGGGCGTCTGGCAATGCTGAGGCTGCTGGTAGTTTCAGCCTCTGCGGTTTTAGCATCGGTTAACTTCACCTGCATTTGGTCATAGATGGCTTTTTTGAGTCCAACCTCCTGTTCTAAACGCGATCGCTCTAATTGCTTATTGGGTATCAGAGAATACTCGCGCCGTAGTTGCGCTTCTTGTTGGATTTCTTGGGCTAGTTGTTGTTGTAGTGTCTCCCGTTGAGTTTGCAACGCCACCATCTGGTTTGCCAATTGCTGGCGGGCTGGATCTAAGCTACTTTGGGTGCGAATACCTGCAATGCTACCCTGAAGCGGAGCCGCTGTGCCATCACCACCTAAGACCTCAGCGGCACGTTGTTGCAGCAATTCCTCAGCAGCTTGTTTTTGACGCTGCAACTGAATCATCGTTGGGTGTTCAGGTCGCAAATCTTTTCTGAGTACGGCAATTTGTGACTCACTTTGATAAATTTGCGCTCGCAAGTTACCAATAATTGGATCGGCACTCAAAGCAGAAGAAATATAAGCCTGTCCGACTGTTAAACCTAATTTATTTTGTAAACTGCGAACTTGACCATCAACCCCAGAAATAGTTAATTGCATTTGCCGTTGTAGATTTTGGCTGGCAGTAATGGCGCTTAACAAGCTGCCATTCTCCGCTGCTAATATTGCTGTTCGCTCTATGCGATCGTACTGTTCCAACTTCTTTTCAGCAACTTGCAGTTCTCGTTTAGCTTGTGGCGTGCGATCGTTAATCTTTTGAATAATTGCTTGTAATCGCCCAGTATTAATGTCACTGCTCAACTTAATCATTGCTTGCATCAATTCCGCCAAGACCTGTATACCTCGTTTGGCGTCACTATCTACATATTTCAGTTCCAAGATACTAGATTCCAATTCTCCAGTCCTAACGTTTTTTTTAGGAACAGAAAGGACTACATTGGCACCGAGCATTTTAGGTTTGACACCGACTTTCTCTGCCACTGTGGCAATTATCTGGTTTGATAATAAAACTTCTTCATTCAGTTCTTTTCCTTCCTGTTGGATTTGACTACCAGTTGCAGAGAAAGAAACTGGTGGACCGCTATAGGTAAGTGCGGCAGATGCTATATAGCTAGTAGGTGGCTCTGGTTGCATAGCCACTACAGTTGACCCTGCTACAACTAGAGCAAAACTAGCTAGTCCAATCCACTTGTATTTATCAAAAGCAATAAGATAGCGCTTAACAATTGGTGGGGTCATGGTCGCTTCGCTCCAATTCAAAATTCAGGCATTCAAAATTCAAAATTAGGAAGCACCAAACTAAAGATAGTGGCTTTGATATCAGGACGCTATCAACTTTCTACTATATATATCGGTTGATATCTTTAATATTTTTCCATTAACGAATTCAAAGACAAGTTGGAGATGTGGCTTCCTCCACTCCCAACTATTTACAGATTGTATCCTTCTTTTATAGTCACTAATTAGATCCACCGCCACCGAAATTGTCAAAAAACCGGAGAAAGGATTGAACATTGAAGAAAGGTTGGGTAACGGTAGTCAGGAAATTAGTAATTCTACCGATGAGATTCCGACCAACAATAAGAACATCATTATCTTGAAGCGCCACATTTTGAGACGCATCGCCTCCTAGAGCTTTTTTAGCATCAAGTTTCTGGGTAACAGCTTTACCTCGTTCAGGATCAAAACGAACCAGAGCGATATCTCGGAGGTTAGCAGTGTCGAGATTTACTCCTCCCAAAGCATCGACAAATGTACTACCGTTAGGCAGCGCTTGAATGGAAAGACCTCCGGCAGCATAGTTTAAAACTCGGACTCTAATCTGTGGTGTGGCCAAGGATGAACGTGCGACCAAATTGCGGTCATAACCGTCATCATTACCAACTTCACGACGGGGGACGAGTATGGCATCTCCGTCTTGTAAGCGTAAGTTAGGGATTGAACCGCCATTTTGCAGTGCTGCATATAAGTCAATAGTTTGTGAAATCACAGAACCATCGATTAACTTGCGGCGGACTTGTATTTGTCGCAGATCTGCATTCAACGTTGAACCACCAGATATTAGCAAGGCATCAGCAACGCGGGGTGTTGTTGAATTAATCGGATAAATTCCTGGTCGAAATATTTCCCCGCTAATGGTAACTTGAACTGGTCGCGTCCCTGCCAAGGATACTACTACGATTGGATCTGGCAAAATGCGACTTAAACCCAAGCGAATTTTTTCTTGAGCTTCTTCCAAAGTCAAACCTTGTAATGACACCGTTCCCACTTGTGGCACTATGATGTTTCCTTCTGGACTAATTACAGCTTGAAAACTTAAGTCTTGACGCTGCGTTGCTAGGGCTAAAACTATTACTGGATTAACTACATAACGATTTAAACCTAAGCGAATTTTTTCTTGAGCTTCTTGCAAAGTTAAACCTTGTAAGGAAACTGTTCCCAGTAACGGCACTACAATATTACCTTCTGGGTTGATTAAAGCTTGAAAGCTCAAATCTGGAAAGCGCTGAACCGAAACGCTAATTCCATCTCCTATTCCTAAGCGGTATGGGCCAGGAGGACGCTGAAGCACAACGCCAATTATATCTCCTGGGCCCAAGAGGTAGCGGCTGAGTTGGGGGGAAATTTGGTCATTTGCACCTGGAGGTACAACCTCAGTACCTGGCAGAGGCGAGGGAGGTTGCCCTCGTAATTGTCCTTGAGATGGAAAAGGTTGGGCAACAACAAGTTGGATAGGTGTTGTTAAGAAAACTCCTACTTGAAGACTGACAAAACACAGGGCGCTGAATCCACGCATATAAGAACTGGGATCTATAAACATCGGTGCAGAAAATACTGATATAGGAATTAGTCGCGCCGAGTGGTTATTTTACTCTAAAAAAGTCCTAGATGTCTCTTTTATCTGTAAGTATTTACCAAGAACAAAGAGAAGAATTTTGCTAAATTTAATTTCTAACTTCATATTGTTAACATCTTTTAGCTAAGTTTCAGCCTGAACGCAATTTATAGAGATACTGTTGATGAATCTCTGCACAACGGGATCTATAACAGACTCTACAAAGGGCCTGCCATCAAAACAGCTTGCACTGTTTCCCCGATAGACTGGGCTAAAGACCAAGATGTTTCTACCTGCCCCAAAGGTTCCATTGGAATTAGAATGCTCACGCCCACCCAAGGAGTGCGTTGCTTGTGCCACTGTGCCAATTGATCCGCCAAGAACCAGTGTAAAGGTGATGAATTTCCGCCGTCTGGCATAGCGTACCATTGCAAGACAGCGAAGGTTTGCTGTGGTGTGGCGGCGCGAAAAAACCTAGCTTCTACTTGGGTTTTGACATTAGAAGTCAACTTTGCAGGTGGTTTGACAGTAAATTCAGCAGAACGAGATTGAGCTACATCCCACTTTCCCCAGCGTGACCTTCCCCAGCCGTTAACGTCTGTCCACTCTACCTCTGGTTGATCCATAGGCCCATTTTGCGGCAGCAAAAGCAGGATTGCCTGGGATTGCGAACCTTCTTTTTTAATTACCTGCAAAGACCATTTATGTTCGCCAATTTGCTGTTCTGCTTGTTCAATGGTTTGCCAACCAGGAAGGGCTAACCCAGTCTTGCGGATCTGTTTTAACTCGTTGAGGGTAGTAACCGGTGGCGGCTGTTTCCATTGCCAGTGTCCTGTTAGGTATCCGGGAACCCCTCCCATTGCCAACAAGAGTAGCAATAATAAAAGTGCTGCTACCTGACTCAATTGGTTTTCTTTGAAAAACTTGGAGAAGGAAATCATCAGTAAAATTCATAATACTTAGGCAAAATTTTACTTTATAAAATCACACGATGAGTTCAGTAATATTTATGACTTAGGCATCAACAACGAAAAGTTCAGAGACTAAGAGTAGAGAAGAAGCAGGGGAGCAGGGGAAATGGTTCTAACTTTCTTCTTCTTGCTCAGTTTCTGGAGATGCAGAAAAATAGTTATAAATCCAATTCAGTAAGGGCACTAATGACACCAGCATACAAGCAGAGTAGAGGTCACCACCCCAACCCTCATGCAGCCATTTAAAAGCCGCTTCTTGACCTGTGCCGTGAAAGAAAGTCAGTAAAGTATTACGAATGATATTCGCACTAATACTAATGATCACAGCAATAGATAAAAACGATATAGTTGTGCGGCGTGAAGAGAAAGCGTCTGTCCAATAAAGCAGCATCAAGCCTACGTAGAGAGTCGTGAACAACATTTTCAGCCCTGCACAATAGGGGGCAACTTCCACAATCCGTCCTCCCACGTAGAGATTTATCTCATTTACGGTTACGTCCATACCAAATTGATTCAGTATGAAGCCTGCGGTGCCAGCAATGAAGCTTTGGAGAGGCAAGGTATAGGGAGCAATGAGATAGGGTGCTGCTGTTGGGGTTGCGAGAAATACTAGTAGCAGGGGGAATCCTTGCGCTCGCAAACCTGATATTCCCTTAAACCACAAGCATAATCCTACCAATATAACGGGCAAGGAAAGGTTGACCCACTCTGTAACACCACTAAGATAAAATACTGCCCCGAATAACAAGAAAACAGCGCCCAAAGGATGGATGGTATCTGGCAAACGTGTCCACTTTTTCCGGTTCATCCAGCCCAGATAAGCCGCAAATGGTAAACCAATAATCCCGTGACTGAAATATTCGTGTTCTGTACTGATATTTTTGTGCAGCCAACCATCCAACCAATGCAGCAATATAGGAGCATAAAGCAGCAGCAAAACGCCTAAAATAGCTAGATTTAACAAGCCTGAGGCGTTTCTGTTTTTAACCTGTTGCTGGAGTACCATGATTTTCAGTAATTCAAAAACTGTCAGTGTTGAAGGGGGAGTAGTCAGAATTAAGTTCAGGCTACCACGCTGCCAAGGTCAGCAGTGGAGGGTTTATCTGCCTGAGAATTTGTTGAAACTGCATGAGCGATCGCAGCTACAACTTCTTTGACTTTGCTACTGCTCAAACCAGGATACATCGGTAATGATAATATTTGCTGTGACAGTTTTTCTGCTTGAGGAAAATCTCCAGGCTGATAGCCTAAGTTGGTGAATGCTGGCTGGAGATGACAAGGAATTGGGTAGTGAATGCCAGTTTGAATTCCTACTGCTGTGAGTTTTTCCTGGAGTTGCTGGCGTTCTATGGGGCAAAAATCATCAATTTTAATGACATAAAGATGATAAACGTGTCCTGTACCACTTTGATTTTCCATAGGGATAATCCCAGCAGTTGCCAAAGGTGCTAGTTCGCTATCATACTGCTGGGCAATAGTCAAGCGATCGCGATTCCACTGTGGCAAATATGGTAGTTTCTGGTGCAAAACTGCTGCTTGTAAAGTATCCAAGCGGCTATTTGTACCTGCTTCAGTATGAAAATACTTTTGCGATGCACCATAATTTCGCAAGCGCACCATCTTTTGGGCTACATCTGAATCTCGTGTCAGTAACATTCCTCCATCCCCAAATGCTCCCAAATTTTTGCTGGGATAGAAACTAAAAGCTGCTGCTATTCCTACTGAACCAGCGTGATATCCGTCTCTTTGGGCGAGGTGTGCTTGGGCCGCATCTTCAAAAATTAGTAGTTTGTAGGTATCGGCAAAGTTCAATAGTTCATGTGGTGATACCATCTGACCATAGAGATGCACAGGGATAATTGCTTTGGTATGAGGCGTAATTGCCTTTGCTGCTTCTCTTAAGTCAATTAAAGCTGTTTGGCTCACGCAATCTACCAGAATTGGCTTGGCGCCAGCGCGTAGCACGCCAATCAAGGTTGCGACAAAAGTGTTTGCGGGTAAAATCACTTCATCGCCAGCACCAATATTACACGCTTGCAATCCGAGAGCGATCGCATCTGTTCCTGATGCAACACCAACTCCATATTCTGCCCCAGACACTGCCGCAAATGCTACTTCAAAATCTGAAAGTGCTTGCCCTAAAATAAAATCTCCCTGTTCCAATACAGATTGGATTGCATCTTGCAATTGCGTTTGAATTGGTTCGTGTTGTAACTTCAGGTCTACAAAAGGAACTCTAATAGTCATTTTATTCATTACCAGTTGTCCTCAAAAAGAGATTTACTCGGATGGAAAAATAGAAAAGCTTGCACATTTTCAGTGTGAAATTGTAATAGGTTCAATCTATCGGATGGAGAGTTATATAAACTATCTAAGATTGTCAGCCATCGATGCTAGCTGTTATCGGTAAAAATGGCTATAAAGATTACATGAATATATTTTTTATAAGTAAATTTACGCTAAATATTGCCAGAGGAATTTTCCCTTCGATATATAAAGAATGACAGACTTTCGGTATTGTATCCTTAGCATTAGCTTACCCTGACTGAATCCAAATCTAACGCAGTCTAATTGCAAAATCTCAAGCAATAGAGACTATACCAGTTCTAAACCGAGAACAATCAGCACCAGTAAATAGTAACTGGTAAAGACCGTATTGCCGACTTAATGGAAGGGGTAAAAAATTTTTGCCCCAAACTTGTTTGTCAGAGGCAAAATTAGGGAATGCTTAAAAATAGCAATTGATAACCTAGAAATAGGACTTGTATCAATTACAGGATCGAGAAATTATTAAGGTAGCAGTGGCAATGATAGAGCCTGAAAACAAATTATTTGCCCTAAAGGATGGTTGGGATTCTCATGAATCAAGAGAACAACAACGCCTCAAAGCTTTGTCAGATTTAGGTTTGCGGCAACCTGAAACGATTCCGGTTTTTGAAGAAGCCACACAGACTGCTGCCCACTTTTTGGAAGCACCAATTTCCATATTGGGATTTGTGGATCAAGAACGCCACTGGTTCAAGTCGGCGGTGGGCTTATCTAGGCTGGGACTTATGAATCATTTGGCACAAAGCCGTCAACTCTCACGCCGGGAATCTTTTTGCACTCAGGTAGTAGAGAGTTTTCAAGTATTTGTAATTAATGATACACATAAGCTGACAGATCCAGTCCTTACTAGCAGTAAGTTGGTGCAGGATTATGGTATTCGTGCTTACTTAGGAGCGCCACTGATTGATGCCGAGGGACATTGTTTGGGTGCATTGGCGGTAATGGATTTAGTACCGCGCAATTTTACAACCCGAGACATTGAATTTTTACAAATCATAGCTCGTTGGAGCATGAGTGAATTTGAACGTAATCGACTTCTGCAACGGAAACTCGAATCAAGCACTCCCAAGAGCGCTCCTATATTTTCACTCAATGACGAACGTAACACTGAGATCAAAATCACCGCACCCACTAAAGATAGTGATTCTGTTTCTACCAAGCAACTGAAACTGGAACTTTTGGGTCAGCTAACTCAGGAGTTACGCACGCCCTTAACATCTGTACTCGGTATGGCTAGTGTTTTAGGACGTGAGATTTATGGGCCTTTGACGACTAAGCAGAGAGAATATTTGGAAATTATCCAACACAGTGGTCGGTACTTACTTTCCCTAGTAAACGAAATTACCGAGCTAGGAGCTATGGATGAAAACTCTACTGTGCTAAATCTAGCTCCTGTGGATATCGAAATGCTATGTCAACAAGCTATCAATACCCTAGAAGAAGTCGCTAATCGCCGCGATCAAGATATTCGCCTCTCTATAGAACCGGGACGCAATCGGATTTTGCCTTTAGATAAAGACAAGGTGCGGCAAATCCTCTATCACCTGGTTTTCAGTGTGATTCAACTTTCGGCTACAGGTAGCATTGTTCGCATTCATGTCTCTTACAAGGAAGATACGCTCAACATTACTATTTGGGTTTCTCATCCTTGGTTGGGGGACGGGATAACTGAAGTTGATCCCTACTTCCGTCTCAATTCTTTGTCGCTGCTAGAACTTACAGGTGAAGTAGCAACCTACACTACTCATACAGAAAACCAGGAGCAGCCCGATACTTCATCAGTAGTAGTGGACAATTCAAAAAACTTGAGTGATTCCCACTCAAAATTCTTTGCTGCTAGTTCCGGTATAAATTTAGCTAAATCACATGGAAGTCTTTCTCGTGAAAGCTTGGGTCTATTGCTAAGTTGTCAGCTGGCAGAATTGCATAGTGGACAAATTTTGATTCAAGGTTCACCAGAATCAGGATATCGTTATGTGCTTTCTTTGCCACTGCAACTGGCGACTCCTTCACAAATAATTAGCGATGTCTGATCACAATCTCTAGGAAACAGGTGACAAGTGATAGTAGATGGAAACTCAAGAATAGGGATTGGCAAAAAGGTGTTTTCATGTATTTGTTGTGTACTAAGTACATGAAGGGCTATAGGAATACGATTTGATTTATGAAAAAATCTAAGTATGTGTAGGGTGTGTTATCGCCGAGAGTACGGCACCAAAGTCTTCAGATGGTGCGTTAGCCAGAGGCATAACGCAACGCCAGTCCGCTCAAGTCGGGAAACCCACCCACGCGGCTGGCTCCCCTACGTATATTTCAAAAATCAAATATGAATCCTATATCTTAACTTAGTATTGGCTGAAGTAGTTTCGGATTAAAGTAGTGGCTGATGGCTAAGAATAAGAGCGCCATCACGCGATGTGCAATCTCTGTTATTACCTTTTTATAGCCATAGGCATTATGATCAATTCCAAGTTCTGCGTCGGCAGACTAATTGATCGCAATGTATTTTATGAATTTAGTCTGGCAACGATTTACTTTATCATCTTTACCGCTCAAAGAATATCTTGCTACCAGTTACGTACATCGTTCTTTGGTCGGACTGTTAAGTCCTTGGCGGCAAAGCAGCGTCTTACTCCAGTGGGGAGATGCGATCGCAGCGGCTTTACTCAGCTTAATATATGCCCTTGCACCTTTTGCTTCGAGTACATTGGTGGGCTTGTTGCTGGTGGCTTGTGTGGGATTTTGGCTGTTGTTGACTTTATCTGATGAAGTAACACCCGCAAATGTCTCCTCAGTCACTCCCGTTCACCTGCTGGTATTGCTCTACTGGGGAATTGCCGCAGTCGCAACAGCATTATCACCGGTGAAAAAGGCGGCGCTTAACGACTTGGGAACGTTGACCTTGTATTTGCTACTATTTGCCCTTTGTGCCAGGGTATTAAGGTCGCCTCGCCTCCGGTCGTGGATTATCATTCTTTATCTGCACGTATCGTTAATTGTCAGTGTATATGGGTTGCGGCAATGGTTTTTTGGAGCCACAGCACTGGCAACTTGGGTTGATCCAGAATCTCCTCTGTCTAAGACTACAAGAGTCTACAGTTATTTAGGCAATCCCAACTTATTGGCTGGATACCTCTTACCAGCAGTAATTTTCAGTTTGGTGGCAATTTTTGCATGGCAAAGCTGGCTCAAAAAAGCTTTAGCATTAACGATGTTAATTGTCAATACTGCCTGTCTGATTCTGACTTTTAGTCGTGGCGGTTGGATTGGACTAGTGGTAGCAGTTTTGGCTGTGATGGCATTACTAGTTTATTGGAAAAGCTTAGAAATGCCTCGTTTTTGGCGTACTTGGTCACTACCGATTGTCTTGGGAGGTTTGATTGGCATATTGGTGCTAGCAGTGATATTTGTAGAGCCAGTCCGCCTGCGAGTGTTCAGTATTTTTGCTGACCGCAAAGATAGCAGTAATAATTTTCGCCGAAATGTGTGGGATGCTGTCTTTGAGATGATTCGCGATCGCCCGATTTTCGGCATTGGGCCCGGTCACAACTCTTTTAATAAAGTTTATCCCCTCTATCAACACCCTCGTTACACTGCTTTGAGTGCCTATTCGATTTTGTTTGAAGTGACTGTAGAAACTGGCTTTGTTGGTTTAGCCTGCTTTCTCTGGCTAATAATTGTCACATTTAATACGGCATTTTTGCAAGTGCGACGATTGCGACAATTCAGAAGTGGAGAGGGATTTTGGTTAATTGGGGCGATCGCTATTTTGTTGGGTATGCTAGCTCACGGCACCGTAGATACTGTCTGGTATCGTCCTGAAGTCAATACCCTCTGGTGGCTCATTGTTGCCTTAATTGCCAGTTACTGGACACCTTTAGCTCAAAACCAGACAAATTCATCTAACTCAGAACCAACAGTAAACTAACACCGATAAGTTGTCAGTTGTTTTTGTACTGAACAACTGACAACTGACATTTTTGACTTTTGTAGACGGATCGCAACTTGTCAAAGCATATTTTGAGTTGCTTGTACCGATTTGAAAAATTATTCCGACAGATGGATTCACAAAGCTCAGACGTAGAAGATGATTCTCAATCCAAAATCCAAAATCCAAAATCCAAAATCCAAAATAGTATTAGTCCCTGTAGGTAGTCGCCCCTGGTGCATTAGGGTCACTATAACGGGTAGGTTCGTCCTCACGCTTTTTGCCAGCCAAACCAGCCAAACCAGCTAGACCAATTAATCCTAGCCAACCCCAATTAAAATCGTTGCGATCGGAAGTGGTCGTTGTTGGAGCAGTATTCGCTCCGGTGTCAGTAGTCGTCTGAGCTTGTGCGGATAGAGTTAAGGGTAAAATTCCCATACTCAAGGTGAGAACGCCAGCGCCAGCAGCTCTAATGAAATTACTTTTCATAAGTTGTGACAATTCCTTATGCCATCCAAAGTTACTCACCACTGTATCAAGTCTCAACCTTAGCAAAATCAATCTGCGGCTATAAACTAGGCATTTTCATAACTCACGCTATGGATATACAACGTGCTTTTACAGCAATCCATTTCTCACTCTGGTGTGGTAGTTCGACGACACTGACCCTTAATAGCTTTTCATTGCCCGTTGAATATCACGCTGGTCTTGGCGTCGTTTCAGGTCTTCTCGCTTATCGTGGAGCTTTTTACCTTTGCCAAGGGCTATACTCACTTTTACCCAACCTCGTTTGAGATACATTTTCAAAGGGATTAAAGTTAAACCCTGCTGTTCTACTTTGCCAATTAGCTTGCGGAGTTCTTGGCGATGCAACAGCAGCTTGCGTGTGCGCCGTGGTTCATGATTGAAATATTGTCCACTAGCGTTATAAGGCGAGATATGCACATTGATCAACCATGCTTCGCCATTGCGAAGCAAAGCATAGCCATCTTGGAGATTGACTTTACCCGCACGAATCGACTTAACCTCGGTTCCTGTCAATTCAATTCCGGCTTCGTAAGTTTCCAGAATTTCATACAAATAACGGGCTTGACGGTTGTCGCTAATAACTTTGTAACCTTCGTTCTTGTCGCTCATTGATAATTTTGTGTGCTTTAAATGTACCTAAAAAATTATTTGGATTGCCTTATGAATTATAGGGTGTATCTTATAACCGCTATAAATGCTGAACTGTATATCACTAATTTAACTTTTCTAAGTTCGTAATTAAAACTTTTCTGGCAACTTTAAGTTACGTGGAGCCAATAATCATTAGTGATTGGCTAAGTACTAATGACAAACAGAGAAGTCTGAGCGGAGGCTTCTGACCATCATAACTTCGGGGGCAAAGAATAAAAGATATTGATACTTACTAGAGAAGACGCAAAGAGTTGGTACGCGGTGAGGAAGTCGGAGTCTTCTCCAAGTAGAGCAAGTGGCGTGAAACATTAAGAGCGATAGCGCAGCCTCAACTCTACCAGAGGCTGCGCCAACGAGTCCGCCTCCCTTGCGCCTCTTGTAGAAAGCGTCTGGCTGTTTCCGTCGAGTCTGTTAGCGCAGCGTAAAGCCTGCGGCATGGCTTATCTACGAGACGCTACGCGAACGCTTAGAGCGACTGTGCGTACCGTCACCCGTCCCTTGCTCGGCGACCAGAGAAAAGGACGACGCACAGAGTCGTCAGTTTTCACAACAAGGGTGAGCGAATGGTCTCTCGCTTGCGAATTCATTCGTGGAGGCAAAAAAATAAATTCTTTATTTGAATAAAGAAACTACCCTTTCGGTTGTGCTTTGCAGTACAGATATGGGATTACTTTGCGTTACTGCGTCTAAGAATCTCCGTGTCTTCTCAATTAACTTTTGGGAAATTATTAATGTATGTCAATATTAATTTACACTATGTTGAGCGTTTGCTCTGCCTTATTTATGAGTTGTTACAAATTACAAAGCTCTCTGTGCGTCCCAAGCACAGGGAGTCAAAGGTGAGTTAAACTTTGTTAACCTTCCTAAAGATTTAAGATTTTCTTTATAAATCAACCCTGAGGGCATCCATTAGCTGGTAATCCTGTCATAGTATGAAACATAAGAACACTATTCTTGCCTGTGTTCACTGTCGAAGTGCGTAGAAGCAAATTTCTGAGTAAAAAAATGCTAGGGGTGTATTGTCCATGCCCTTGACGATCCTTGTAGTGGATGATGATTTGGGCACTCGTCTGTCTGTTAGCGACTATCTTGAACTGTCTGGCTACTCGGTGATCACGGCTAATGATGGTCAAGAGGCTTTGGTTATGGTGGATGACTATCATCCTGATTTAATTGTCACAGATATAGTCATGCCACAGATGAATGGCTATGAACTAGTGCGCCGGGTGCGTCAACAACCAGTGTTTCGTTTATTGCCTGTAATTTTATTAACTGCCCGAACTAAGACCCAGGAAAGAATTATGGGCTACCAGTCAGGGTGCGATTTATACTTACCCAAGCCTTTTGAACTGGAAGAGTTAGCAGCAGCAATTCGCAATCTTTTGGAGCGATCGCAAATCATTCAATCGGAATACCGATTTTCTCATAAAGAGAGTTTGGGCATTTCCGCCTCAACAAAAGCGATGGACACCCATAATTCTTTGTCCACTCAAATTCAGAAATCCCACTTGCACTCATCTCTAACTCAAAGAGAACAGGAAGTCCTAGAGTTATTGACTCATGGTCTTTCTAATGCCGAAATGGGTCATCAGCTACACCTGAGTCCTCGAACAGTGGAAAAGTACGTTAGCAGTTTATTGAGAAAAACCTCAACCAGTAACCGAGCGGAATTAGTGCGTTTTGCGATTAAGCATGGTCTGGTGGAATAAAAAAGTGAGGAGTTAGGAGCAAAGTCAAAGACGCTGCGCCTCAGGTGAAGAGTGAGGAGTTAACAAGAGAAGAGGTAACTCCTAACTCCAAACTCCTAACTCCTAACTCCAAACTCCTAACTTTAGCTTATTGGTTTTTGGCTGGTAACGTATGTGAGCAGACCTTCACAAGCATCGATCAGTAAATCAATAACCTGATTAAATCCCTGTTGACCACCGTAATAGGGATCTGGAACTTCCTTTAGAGTGTGTCGAGAGCAAAACTCGCACATCAAACGCACTTTTTGCTGATACTGCTTAGTTTGATCAAGAGCGAGGATATTCTCATAATTTTCTTGATCCATCGCCAAAATCAAATCAAAGTCTTGAAAGTCTGACTTTTGAAACTGGCGGGCTCGACCACGCAGTTTAATTCCCAACTTTGTAGCAGCCGCAGCACTCATGCGTCTGTCAGGTGGGCTACCAATGTGATAACTAGATGTACCAGCAGAGTCACAGACGATGTGTACGCTTTTGGCGTCGGCATAGCCATCCCTCAAGCCAGCCTGCTCAATTAGATGATTCATAATGTTTTCTGCCGATGGCGATCGGCAGATGTTACCTAAGCAGACAAACAGCAACTTGTAAGGCATAAATATTCCGCTTCACGGAGTCCATCGCCCAAAGTCAAACAATTTTGGATAATGGAAAAGCCGATTTTGGATTGACCCCGACCACTTTGGGTAGGGGCTTGAAGATTTTAAATTTTGGATTTGTTGCGCCCATGCTTAGACGGGGCATGAACCGAAATAATTTTTAACACTTTGGCTGCGCTCAGTGTTAAAGCCGAGCGGAGTCGAGGCTTTAATTCTTCAATCCAAAATCTAAAATCTAAAATCTAAAATCTAAAATTGGCACAGTCAATAGTCTAGAGTAATTGATTTTTTGACTCTTGACTTTTGAATACCACGTGCTTCTCCTGTTCAAAAACGCTCTTGCTAGCAAGCTTTAAGAATAAGAGTACAAGTCGAGCATCACCCACCCACTGCACTAGTGACTCTTGACTAAAATCCAGGTAACTCCAACCCACTGGTTAATTCTTCCATACGTTCCCGCATTGTTGCAGTGGACTTGGTGTAGGCTTCTTTCATTGCCACTGTCACAAGATCGGAAAGTACTTCTGCACCTTCCCCTAAAGCATCTGGAGAAATTTCCACCCGCTTGGGTTCTTGGTTCCCACTGACAATCACCTTAACCAGACCACCGCCAGATTCTCCTTGAATCTCCATTTGCTCCAATTCTTCTTGGAGTCGCTTTGCGCCTTCTTGAACTTGCTGCGCTTTCTTAAAAGCCTCGGCCAGTTCCTTCATTTTCCCTAAGCCAAAGCCGAATCCCTGTCCTTTTCCTGTCATAATTATTTGTACGCGTGCGCGTTGAATAACAAATCAAATTCAATTATAGATGCGGTAAGTAATTTGCCTCTTTTTTTACCAATAATTAATGCGTCATAGAATTGGGCATGGGGCATTGGGCATTGGTTACATCGCATCTTTAATGATCTCCCTCATCTCCCCAGTTCCCAATCCCCATCCCTTGAATTGAAAGTTTCAACAAGCACCTTGAAACTCTCCGAGCATTTTGACTTCTGGCTCTAAGCAAATAGACCAACGTTCTTGTACCTGATGTTGGATGTGGCGAATGAGACAGAAGATATCACTAGCTTTTGCTCCACCACGGTTAACGATAAAATTAGCATGGAGTAATGCTACTTGTGCTCCACCAATTTGGTAGCCTTTCAGACCAGTTTGTTCAATTAACCAGCCAGCACTGTAAGGTTTGGGATTGCGGAACACACTGCCACAACTGGGAAAGTTATATGGTTGGGTACTCAACCGATGTTTTTTGTGTTGTTTGGTGATTGCCACAACTTTTGCTGGGTCGGCACCTGGCGCGAGTTGTAAGGTGGCTTGGGTGACTATGCCTTGGCGACGCCTCTCCGTTCGCGCAGCGTCTCCGCCAGGAGAAGGAGACTCGCCACCTTGCAATAATGAAGTCCGGTAGCTATAACCTAACTGTTCTAGCGTAAGAGTCTCCAATGTACCGTCGGGTGAAAGTACCTGGGCACTAACTAACATATCTGCGATACAGCTATTATGTGCCCCTGCATTCATCACCACGGCACCTCCTGCTGTTCCAGGGATACCAACAGCCCACTCCAATCCTTGCCACCCTAATTCTGCTGCCGCCCATGCCAAGCTAGGAATTGATTCTCCAGCAGCAACGGTTAATTGACCTGTTTGGGGGTCAAAGTTGCTGAAGCGGAGATGACGAGTAGCAATGACTAAGCCTGATATACCGCCATCGCTCACTAGCAAGTTAGAACCTGCTCCCAGTGTTGTCACCTTTAAATCACGTTCTTTTGCGTATTTAAGACTTGCTTGCAGTGCTTCTAAGTTTCGGGGGGCAACGTACAAATCAGCCGCTCCTCCAACTCTATAGGAAGTAAACGCTGACAAGGAAGCCTGGGACTTGATCGCACAATCAGTATTTGGTAAGTAAATTACTTCACTCTCCACCGAATTAGTTGTTTGGTGTTTCTTTGTATTCAAAGCAGAAACTGTGCAGACGTTTCCAGCTGCCTGGGAAATTGTCATCTTTACTTTGTATTGGTAAAATTTTTACATTTATTTACCGCAAAGATACGGTAATAGAGTTAACTTATGGAACCGTTGCTAGAGGGGTGCTTTGCTCAGAAATAAAACCTTGCAAAGTCTCCACTTAAGATGTGGCCTTAGCCGGCTCACAAAGGGTCGTAATTACTTCAGGAATCACCTGATTCAAGTTCCCGGCCCCCAAAAACAGCGCCAAGTCTCCTGGGCGTAGTGTTTGTAGCAAAAACTGAGACACTGAGGCTAAAGTTGGTTGATAAACTACCTGCGAATGCTGTTTAGCAATTTCCGCTGCTAGATGTTCACCAGTAATTTGCCCTAAATTGGGTTCGCCTGCACTGTAAATATCAGTCAGCACAACCAAATCAGCATGGGTAAAGGACTCGGCAAATTCTTCTAAAAAGGTCAGTGTCCGGCTATAGCGATGGGGTTGGAAGATGGCAACCACTCTTTGCCCTGGTCTTGCTTGTAAACGTGCTGCGGCGAGAGTAGCGCGAATCTCGCTGGGGTGATGAGCATAATCATCAATGAAGGTAATACCATCAACTTCACCCCGGAACTCAAAGCGGCGTCTTGCTCCTTCAAAGGTGGCGATACCTTTGGCAATTGCTCCAAATTCTAAGCCCAAGGCGCGACCAACAGCCACTGCTGCTAGAGCATTGCTGAGATTGTGCCGACTTAGCAACCGCAACTTCAACACGCCCAAAACTTTGCCTCGTTCCCAAACTAAAGCCGTGGTGCCATCAGCACGATAATCAATATTAGTAACGGTGTAGTCAGCGTCGGTATCTGAGTGTAAGCTGTAGCTGATTGTGGGTTGCAAGCGATCGCGCACTGTAGCACAGTCAATACTACCTATTAAAGTTTTACAACCCTTAGCAAATGTCTGGAAGATGTCAATTACTTCTTCTAATGTATCGTAATGGTCAGGGTGATCGAGTTCAATATTGGTGATGATGCCAATCTCTGGAGCGTGTTTTACCAAGGAACCATCAGATTCATCTGCTTCGGCTACCAAATATTGGCTTTGTCCTAATCGAGCATTACCTTCCCAAGCATTGACTTCGCCACCTACTATAATCGTTGGGTCTAGACCTGCTTCCAAAAGCATATACCCAATCATGCTACTAGTTGTAGTTTTGCCGTGTGTTCCTGCCACTGCAATACTGTAGTAATCGGAAATTAAGGCGGCTAGTACATCTGAACGATGTAAAATTGGGCAACCTAATTCCAGCGCTGCTTTGTATTCTAAATTGTTTGTGTTTATTGCTGTTGAACAAATGACTTGAGGCAGTTTTGAGTTAGTAGCAGTAGGTAATTGTTCTTGTGAATTTAATACTACTGCATTCGCCAATACCTGAGGGCGAAAGAATTCGAGATTGCTTGCCTCTTGTCTACCAAAAATATGAGCACCGATAGATTCTAACTTGTGCGTAATGTGGTTAGGACGAAGATCCGAACCTGATACTGGAAATTGACGCTTGGCAAGAACGTATGCCAGAGCAGACATACCTATACCACCGATGCCAATGAAATGAAATGGTCTACCACTAAAATCTACAGAATTAGTCATTTATTGCTCCTCTTACACCACACCACACCATAATCACAAATGACACGCGTATCATAACAGGAATTTGATTTTATACCGTAACTGCTCCTATATTATGTTTATGTTTAATGCCCAGATGTAGTTTCCGCTCTGGTTTTGCTTGTTCAGAATGATTTTACCTTGGTTGGAGGTTTTTGCTATTTTTGAACTGTTCTTAAGATTATTCTGAAAATTTTGGCCGCATCGGGAAAGAAATTCTTGTAATGTCAAATACATATTTTTGGCTACCTTACTGGAATTGGCTACATCATACATTGTTAGTGAAACTGATTTTAAATTGCATCAAGTTTAAGCGTGAATTGACTACAATAGTACATTGGTAATGAAACTATTTTTCAATTGCATAAAACCCAGGCATAACTGGATGCAACAATTAGCAATTTTTGGTGGCACATTTGATCCAATTCATTGGGGACACCTGCTCGTAGCCGAGACAGCTTTGCATCAAGTATCCCTTGAAAAGGTAATTTGGGTGCCATCCCTAAATCCTCCTCACAAAGAAGCAGCTTTATTTGAGTATCGTTTGGCAATGCTGCAATTAGCCATAAAAGATAACCCAGCATTTACTGTCTCACTAGTGGAGGCAAATCGCTTTGGGACTTCCTATGCCATTAATACGCTGATCGATTTATCTGCTTGTTACCCAAATACTCACTGGTACTGGATTATGGGCTTGGATACTTTCCAAACCTTACCCCATTGGTACCGTGGACACGAACTAGCACAAATGTGTGATTGGTTAATCGCACCCCGACTGCTAGGTGGTGAGACTATAACTCAAAGCAAATTAATCTGCAAGCAAGTGGAGCAACAACTTAGGGAGCAGTCACATACCATTCACTGGCAACTCTTAGATATACCTTTAGTAGGAGTTTCGTCAAGTCTAATTCGCAAATATTGCCGCGAACGCCAGTCAATTCGTTATTTAGTCCCGGAATCGGTCAGATCATATATCACTAACAACAATCTCTACTCCGACAAATCTGAATAAATTATGTGTTTTTTTATTGATCTAACACTTTATGGTTATAAGTGCTCCCCCCCTTTGCGATATGATTGGGGTCAACGATATCAACATATAAGCATAAATACAGAGGGCAAGACACTGTGATTAGAGTTGCAATCAACGGTTTCGGGCGGATTGGACGTAACTTTGCGCGTTGCTGGGTGGGTAGAGAGAATAGTAAAATCGACCTTGTGGCTATTAATGACACGTCAGACCCTAGAACCAATGCTCATCTGCTGAAGTATGACTCAATGCTAGGGAAAATCAAGGGTGCTGAGATTAGTGCCGATGATAACTCTATCATTGTTAACGGTAAGACCATTAAGTGCGTATCCGATCGCAACCCAGAAAAGTTGCCCTGGAGAGATTGGGGAATTGACCTAATTATCGAAGCAACGGGGGTGTTTACTAGCAAAGAAGGAGCGCTGAAGCATGTGAATGCTGGAGCCAAGAAAGTTCTGATTACCGCTCCTGGTAAAAACGAGGATGGTACTTTTGTGATTGGTGTGAATCATCACGACTATGACCACAACATACACAACATTATCAGTAATGCTAGCTGTACTACCAACTGCTTGGCACCGATCGCCAAGGTGTTGAATGATAAATTCGGCATCATCAAAGGTACGATGACCACCACCCATAGTTATACAGGTGACCAGCGCTTGCTAGACGCTTCTCACCGGGATTTGCGACGGGCGAGGGCAGCAGCGATCAATATTGTACCCACCTCCACTGGTGCGGCAAAAGCAGTGGCGCTGGTTATCCCAGAGCTTAAAGGCAAGCTAAATGGTGTTGCCTTGCGCGTACCGACCCCGAACGTCTCAATGGTAGATTTCGTAGTTCAGGTTGAGAAGCGTACTATTACGGAAGAAGTTAACCAAGCTCTTAAAGATGCTGCTGAAGGGCCACTCAAAGGCATTTTGGACTATAGCGAACTAGAATTAGTATCTTCCGATTATCAAGGTCATGATGCTTCTTCGATTGTCGATGGCAACTTGACTTTTGTCTTAGGTAATGACCTAGTGAAAGTTATGGCGTGGTATGACAATGAGTGGGGTTACAGCCAACGAGTTTTGGATTTGGCGGAATTGGTAGCTGAAAAGTGGCAATAATTAGTCATTAGTCATTAGTCATTAGTCGTTAGTCATTAGTCATTAGTCATTAGTCATTAATTTTTGGACAAAGAACAAATGGCAAAAGACAAAGGACTATTGACCAAAATGTTGAAATCCCTGGCTAAAATTCAGAACTCGGTCGGGGAATTTTTTTTGTTCGTCGTGCAATAGTACTGTTGATCCCGATGTAATGCTGCCCACGATCGCAGCACCTTCACCAAGATGTTGTACAAAGGCTGATGCTAACTCTTGTGGCAAGCACAGCACTAATTCAAAGTCTTCACCACCGTATAGAGCATATTCTAGCGCTTGCTCTTGTGGCAACCAATGGTCAAAAACTTTTGGTAAGGGAATTTGTCTGTGTTCTATGAGTGCGCCAACGCCACTGGCGCGGCAAATTTGGATAATAGCATCTGCCAAACCATCGCTGCTATCCATACCAGCTACAGGAATTTTGGATTTTGGATTTTGGATTTTGGATGGGGAATCTAAGATTTTCCAGAGGATTGGTAAGACATCTAATCGTGGTTGTGGGCGTTGGTGTGCGCGGATTAGAGCCGTGCGTTCAGCATCTTTGAGGTTTTGTCGTAATTCGGGATGCAAGAGTAGTTGTAAGCCAGCGTGGGAGGCTCCATGAACGCCTGTAACGACGATCGCATCTCCCACAACAGCAGCAGAACGGCGGATAATTTGACTAGGGTGAACTTGACCAAAAGCGGTAATTGCTAGAGTTGTCACAGGCGATCGCACAATATCACCCCCGACAATTGAGGTATTGTATTTTTGCAGGCATTCTGTCATTCCCTGGTACAGTCGCTCAACCCAACTCACCCTAACTTCACCGGGAAGTCCCAACCCGACGGTGATTCCCAATGGGGAAGCACCCATTGCTGCTAAATCGGATAAATTGGCAGCAGCAGCTCGCCAACCAGCATCTTCTGGAGAAGTGGTGACATTGCTAAAATGTACGCCATCAACTAGTACATCTGTAGTCACCACCAAAGATTGCTCTGATGCTGTCTCAAGCACTGCTGCATCATCGCCGATAATTTCTGGTGAACAGAAGTGCTGCAATCTTTCTAAAAGACCTTGTTCACCAATATCTTGTACTTGTTGGGAAGATAACTCACTGTTCATTGGGCATTGGGCATTGGGCATTGGGCATTGGGCACTTGTACTGAGCGAACGCGAGTGCGTCTCGTAGAGAAGCCGTTGACGCAGCCTCTCCAAGAGTTGTATTAGGCATTGGGCATTTCTCCCCCTGCTCCTTTATCTATCATTTCCCTCGCTTTACGAATTAAGATATGGGTATTGTTTAGGAGACAGTTGGGATGGTCAGTACACCAGTAACCAGCATCACCTTTGAGGAGTACTTAACCTATGATGATGGTAGCGATTTCCATTATGAACTGGTGGATGGCAAGCTAGAGCTAATGAACCCACCTACTATTCAACATTTCCTGATTGTCGATTTTTTGGATACTGCTTTGAAAGCAGAAATCAAACGTTGTAGCTCACCTTGGCTGTGTTTTCGAGAAAGTGGGGTGAGAACGGGTAGAAATAAATCTAGGTTGACTGATCTGTGTGTAGTGACAATAGAGCAAGCCAGAGAATTGTTGAATGCTTCAGCAGTATTTGAATCACCACCGTTACTAATTGTCGAGGTGGTTAGTCCTGAATCGGTGAAACGGGATTATCGTTATAAGCGTTCTGAATATGCGGCCTTAGAGGTTCCTGAATATTGGATTGTAGACCCCCTAGAAGCAAAAATCTCCGTGTTAATACTGGAAGATGGATTTTACGAAGAAACAGTTTTTACTGCAACTCAGGAAATTGTATCACGGATTTTTCCAGAATTAGCGATACCTGCGGCACACTTCGTGAACGCAGTTGATCAGGTGTTCATTGCCGGCAATCTGAGTTAGAACTTAGAGTCAGGGCGAATGGAATTCGCGGCTACACAGGCAAAGTCCGCCTCCGCAGACTAAGGAAAAATTGAGTGTTTGAAACCCACGGAGGTGGGTTTTGTCTCTATAGCCGCGGTTTCTAACCGCCGATTTAACTGCTCTCTTCTTATGCTGCTTGCGGCTCAACCAGATTTTCTATTCCCTGAATCACAGTTGCAGATTCAATTTTGTCACCCGCCTTCAGTTTATCCAAAACTTCTCTGCCTTCTGTGAGATAGCCAAAAACGGCATAACGACCATCCAATAGGTTGCGTCCGGCGGGAGTGAGTTCTGGTTCAAACAAAAAGAAGAAAAATTGTGATGAACCACCATTTACTTCACTTTCGGGACGAGCCATCACTACTGCACCAAAGGCAGAGAAAGGTAGAACTGGCATATCAACGTAACGACCCGCTTCTTCGAGAGTAATGCCATAGGTAGGTGCTTTATCGCCCTGAACTAAGACTTCTAAAGGTATAGCACGATATTTGCCCGTGTTTGGATCAATAAAACCCACGTCTTTGCCGACTGGATCTCCAGTTTGCAGAAAGTAAGATTCTTCAGAACGGGTAAATTCTAAGCCATTATAAAAACCCCTCTGCACCAAATCTACAAAATTACCGGCAGTGACAGGGGCGCTGTAACCGTCTACTACTATAGTCAAATCGCCTTTGTTAGTTTTGAATTCTACAGTGGCACGACCTTTAAGTTGTGGCAGGTTACTGTACTCAGTAGGCACTTCAAAGGGAAATTTCTTCACCATTGACTCTTCTAGCCCAGTAATGAGATTCAGCAGTTTAGCTCTATCTTGTAGAATTTGTTCTTTATCTTTGCTGTTCGCCAATTCTTGCAATTTACCCACCCCAGATTTCAACTCAGTAATCCAAGCTTCGGCTTGGGGTTGGCGTTCTTGGGGAACGCTTGTTAAGATTTGGGAGGGTTTATCGAGAATACGGGATGCTTTGCTGATGTCTTTGGAAATAGCACCCCAGCGCCGATTCGCCCGCAGTTGGGCAGAGATGTCCTCTAAACTGGCTTGTAGTTGCCGCACAGGTTTGTTATCTATCGGGAGTGCATACCGCAACAAAGCTTTGCCGTCGGTAATTGCATTGCCGGATGGCAGTGCGGCGCTACTGGAGGGAGTCCACCCAGCTGTAGTTATGCCTAAAAATATTGTTACCAGCAGTATTGCCATTAGGCTGTTCTTCAGCCAGGATTTTAATAAGTTAAGCATGGGATAACTCAAATGCAGCATTGAATTGTTGACTGGACGTAACCCATCAATAATCTTCCCACAGTATGAGTGCTGAGTGGGGAGTGGGGAGTGGGGGAGGAAGAATTTTAGATTTTAGATTTTGGATTTTAGATTGAAATTTAATCCAAAATTTAAAATCCAAAATCCAAAATTGAATTGCCCTGTTTGGCCAATGCCCAATGACTAAATAGCTAATTACTCCGCTTGAAGGGTACAATAAATGCCGATTGTCTTCCAAAATTTGAAAGTTTCATGATCTCCAGTAACGACTTTCGACCCGGTGTTTCAATTGTATTAGATGGGTCTGTATGGCGAGTGCTAGAATTCCTGCACGTCAAGCCAGGCAAAGGTTCCGCCTTTGTACGAACTAAGTTAAAAAATGTCCAGAGTGGGAGCGTGATCGAAAAAACGTTCCGAGCCGGGGAAACAGTGCCGCAAGCCACCCTAGAAAAAAGCACGATGCAGCATACCTATAAAGAGGGCGATGAGTTCGTCTTTATGGATATGGAAACCTATGAAGAAGGCAGATTGACCCGCGCACAAATTGGCGATCGCGTCAAATACCTCAAAGAAGGTATGGAAGCCGAAGTTATCCGGTGGGGCGAACAGGTGCTGGGAGTAGAATTGCCTAAGTCTGTGGTTCTGGAAATTGTCCAAACAGATCCAGGTTTAAAAGGTGACACTGCCACAGGTGGCTCAAAACCAGCAACTCTGGAAACTGGTGCAATTGTGATGGTTCCTTTGTTTATTTCCCAAGGAGAACGCATCAAAGTTGATACTCAGGAAGATAAATATATCAGCAGGGAATAACTTTCATCTCTATGGAGATGCTTGCTCGTGATTGAAATCCCTACATAGGGATTATAAATCCCTGCCACACTTAAGATGCTAATTTACGGATAGGTCGAGGTAATAAAAACTGTGCCATTGGACTTTAATGAAATCCGCCAACTATTGGCAACTATCGCACAAACAGATATTGCAGAAGTCACGCTCAAAAGCAATGACTTTGAGCTAACAGTCCGTAAGGCTGTGAGCCTCAGCAATCAGGTTTTGTCGGGAGGTCAAGCGACCTTCGGCGGTGTGGTAGGTTCGGGCTTGACATCGGGTTCATCTCTGGGAAACCAGGTGAACGCAAGTCAGGTAACGGATGTGTCCACAGCTCGCGTATTTGAGAATACTGGGACTGGCACACAATTGCAGTTGTCAGTAAATGCCCCCTCAACTATTGACCAGAGATTAGTAGAAGTGCCTTCCCCAATGGTAGGAACGTTTTATCGCGCTCCTGCGCCGGGGGAAGCGACATTTGTGGAAGTGGGCGATCGCGTCCGCAAGGGTCAAACAGTCTGTATCATTGAAGCCATGAAGCTGATGAATGAAATCGAAGCCGAAGTCTCTGGACAGGTGATGGAAATTCTTCTCCAAAATGGTGACGCCGTAGAATATGGTCAACCTTTGATGCGAATTAACCCTGATTAAGTATTAATGTATATATGAAGTGAGTCATTGTTAAAACTTTCAGTCCTTGCGGGTCAACCCTGATGAAACAAACGTTGCCTTTACCACCAGAAGTGGTGCAACAAGTAGCTGAATACTTCAGCCTTTTAAGTGAGCCGATGCGCCTGCGGTTACTACACTTACTACGGGATGAAGAAAAATGCGTGCAAGAGTTGGTAGAGGCAACACAGACTTCTCAGGCAAATGTGTCAAAACACCTGAAGGTAATGTGGCAAGCAGGTATCCTTAGCCGCCGCAGTGAAGGAACTTGCGCCTATTACCGGGTGGAAGATCAAATGATTTTTGATTTGTGTAATCGGGTTTGCGATCGCCTCGCCACAAGGTTAGAACAGCAAGCCCGTAACTTTCGTGTGTTAAATAGCAATCGGTAAGCTTCATAAGAGTTATGAGTTATGAGTTATGAGTTAAAACTCCTCACTCCTGTACAGACGCGATTAATCGCGTCTCTTCTAACTCCTAACTTTTTTAAAGTGGATAATTTTTCTGAAAGCTTTCACGAGTTAGCGGTTGTTCTAACTCTAGACCCTCACCGCCTAAAACATCCAACGGTTTGCCGTTCACGTCAATGTACACCTTGGCTTTTGGATTTAAAGTTGTCGCAGTATAAACAACTTGTCCTACGCGGCCCATCATTGAGGTGCTACCACCACCGCTGGTAAAATCTTCGGATAAATTAACGTGAACCTCGTCATTTTCTGACTTCAGCCCCAACAGCTTAGTTCCTTTGGGGATAGTTGTGGAACCTGTTCCTGGTGTTGGTGGGCCTGCTAACAAACTTTGAAAAGCTGCTTCTAAAGCCTGGTTGGGTAGTACAGAAGCCACTTTTACAGGCTGGGGAACCAAAGCAACATTTTTGTCTTTTGGTGTGAGCCAATAAACGTTAGCAGTTTTCTCATTACCTGGCTGCTTAGTTGATGGCTGTGCTGGCTGAACGATTCGCTCAGAGGGGCTTGAGGCTGTGGGAGTATTGCTGGAGTGTGAAGTAAACCAAGCTACACCGCCACCCACCGCTATAACCGCTGCTGAGACGGCTGCAATTACGCCTGAAGAAATACGATTAGATCCTTGTTGGTCTTTCATGTTCAAAACCTTCCTGACTGAGGGCTGATATGGTAGTTATGTGAGGAGCAGCCTGGTTAAGGACGATACTTACAAGTGGAGAGTTTCCCACAACCTGGAGGAAACTTTATGTGTCAAAATGCGATTATTTTTAATTCTGCAAGTCCCTGACTCAATTTTAGAATTTTTATTTCTAATCCGTCACCTGCCAAATTATGTAAATCTCATTCTTTCTGGAGATGATTAAATTTACAACGCAAAGGAACGCTGTAGACGCTTTTGCGGCTTGCCGCAGGCTGGAAAACGCAGAGGAACGCAAAGTAAAGTATTTATTCCTCTGCGTAAATCTTGCTGTTTAATTTTTTACCTGAATTGCGGCGGTAATCCACTGTTTGAGTGTAGAGACAACTTCATCAATGACAATTTCTTGCGATTTACGGGTGGCTCTTTCTACAACTTCGACTTTGCCATTAGCGATCGCCCGCCCGGTTACAATTCTGTAAGGGATGCCAATTAAGTCAGCATCTTTAAATTTCACTCCCGCACGTTCATCGCGGTCATCGAGTAGGGTTTCAATCCCCGCTTGATTAAGTTCTGTGTAAAGTTTTTGGGCGATTTCGACTTGTTGAGCATCCTTAATGTTGGGAATTGTGATGATCGCGTGGTAGGGTGCGATCGCAACTGGCCAAATAATCCCATCTTTATCGTAAGATTGCTCTACGGCGGCTTGTGCCAATCGTGACACACCTACACCAAAACAACCCATCAATAGCGGCTTTTCTTCACCCTGTTCATTGGTATAAGTTGCACCCATCGCTTGGGAATATTTAGTGCCTAATTGGAAGATATGACCTGCTTCTATTCCACGGGCGCTTTGTAAGGTTTGTTCTGGGTTGTGGATGGCGCGATCGCCTGGTCTTGCCTTCCGCACATCTACTACTCGCTCTGGTACTTTAAATTGCCCACCCCAATTAGCACCAACTACGTGATAGCCAGCTTCATTCGCGCCTGTAACAAAGTTTTTTAAATCAACGGCTGTTTGATCCACCAAGCGCAAAAACTTGGGATGAATCTGTTTATTAGCAGTAATATACTCATCTGCGATGTCTGGCGCAATGTAGCCTAAAGGTAGAGATTTCGCTGTCCATGCTTGCTGTGCTTCTAGATTTGGTACATTCAAGCTAATAATAGTTTTAGCGCCATATTCAGAAGCTAATTTAGTCAATTCATTTTGCAACTTGACTTCATTAACTTCCTGATCGCCTCGGATGCTCACCAAAACCAACACTGTTATACCGTTATCATAAACTGTCTGATAAAGGACATTTTTCACCAATTGAGTGGGAGAACAGTTGAGGAGTTGACAGACCTTTTCAATCGTCTCTGTTCCAGGTGTATCGCGTTTCTCATAGGTTGTAAACCGTGAGGTTTCAGCATCAATTGGTAAAGAAACAGCCTTTTCTACGTTAGCGGCGTATTTGCCATCCTCAGTGTAGAGAACTTCATCTTCACCAGCTTCCGCCAAAATCATAAATTCTGTGGAACCAGAACCACCAATTGCCCCAGAATCAGCTTCCACTGCCCGAAAAGCTAAACCAGAACGCCGCAGAATATTGCTGTACGCTTTATACATATCCTGGTAAGTTTCTTTGAGGCTGGCTTCATCGGCATGGAAAGAGTAGCCGTCCTTCATGATAAATTCCCGTCCGCGCATCAAACCAAAGCGGGGACGAATTTCATCGCGGAATTTGGTTTGAATTTGGTAGAGATGTAGTGGTAGCTGGCGATAAGAGCGAATCATATCACGAGCGATCGCTGTGATTACTTCTTCATGAGTTGGGCCTAATCCTAATTGTTGCTCACGGCGATCGATTAGGGAAAACATAATCCCTTCAGCTTTGGTGTAAGTGTCCCAGCGTCCCGATTCCTTCCATAAATCAGCGGGTTGTAATTGTGGTAAAAGACATTCTTGTGCGCCTGTAGCGTTCATTTCTTCCCGCACAATCTGGGAAACTTTTTGTAGTACCCGCCACATTAGCGGGAGATAAGCATAGATACCACTACCGATGCGACGAATGTAACCTGCACGGAGTAATAATTTATGGCTAGGAATCTCAGCATCAGCTGGATCATCCCGGAGTGTAACGAATAACATTTGTGACAGTCGCATCGTTTATAGCCTTTCTTTGATCACTAATTTCTATGTCAACTAAAGTATGAAGTATTAAGGATGAAGTACAAAGTACACAGCGTTATTTCTTTTTCATTTTTACTTACAGGTTAGGAGCTAAGGGCTAGACAAGAGAGATTTTCATCCTTCTTTATGTACCAAGTACATAGGGATCTACTTGAAAAAGTGCTGAGTAAAAATATACTAGTTCCCAATCCCCAATCCCCAGTCACTTAGGAGAAACTACTTTGGCAGATGTAATTTATCAAGCACAAGCACCCTTAGAATTTATTCCTCCGGCGTTTAACCCCTTATTACTACGAGTTGTCCATCTGTTGCTACCCAGTTGGATAAACTGGCAAACAGCTATTACCCAAATTGAAGCAGACAACGTAGAGGTTCTGGTAGATGTCTATCGCCAGTTTCAGGAGGGTAAGATCCGTTTTATGCTGGCATTTCGCCATCCTAAAACAGACGATCCGCTTTGTTTAGGCTACTTGTTGTCTCAACTGGTGCCAAAGGTAGCACGATCGCAAGGCACAGCGCTAGAATTTCCGATTCACGCTCATTTTATCTACGATCGCGGCATTCCTCTATGGGCAGGTTCCTACGTTGGCTGGATCATGTCTCATTTAGGTGGGACTCCGATTCAGCGGGGTAAAGCTGACTGGACAGGGTTACGTTCGGCGCGTGATTTGTTTGCCAATGGAAAATTCCCGATGGCTGCTGCGCCAGAAGGTGCTACCAATGGTTTATCAGAGAATATTAGCCCCTTAGAACCAGGTATCGCCCAATTAGGCTTTTGGTGTGCTGAAGATTTGCACAAAGCTGGACGCGACCAACAGGTTTTAATTGTACCAGTTGGGATTAAATATAGTTACGTTGATGCTCCTTGGGATGCGATCGCAAATCTTTTAAGTGAATTAGAAGCGGCTAGTGGTTTACCTGTGAATGCACCAGAACAAGGTAATCTTGCTTCAGTGGAGTCGCTTTATCCCCGGTTGTTGACTTTGGCAGAGCATTTACTTTCGCTGATGGAACAATTTTACACCCGCTTTTATCATCAAAAGCTGCCGGATGCCAAAATAGTAGTAGGAGAAATTGAAGATAGAAATGAAGCGTTAGCAGTTCGTTTACAAGCTTTATTAAATGCAGCACTACAAATATCAGAACAGTATTTTGATTTGCAGCCAAAAGGTAGTTTAAGGGATCGATGTCAGCGAGTAGAACAAGCCGGTTGGAATTATATATTTAGAGAAGATTTTAAGGATGTAAAAGGAATATCTGCTGTCGAAAGAGCTTTAGGCGATCGCGTTGCGGAAGAAGCGAATGCGCGGATGTGGCATATGCGTTTAGTAGAAAGTTTTGTGGCAGTTTCGGGTAATTATATTCGTGAAAATCCAACGGTAGAAAGGTTTGCTGAGACAACTCTAATTTTATGGCAGATGATCGCTAAAATCAAAGGCAATAAAGCTGTACAGCGTCCCCAATTGGGTAAGCAAAAAGTCAAAATTACTGTGGGTGAACCGATATCTGTTTCTGAGCGCTACCCGGCGTATCAAGGGAATCGCTTGGCTGCTAGGCAAGCTGTTGCTGATGTAACGAATGATTTACAACACGCGATGGAAGGTTTGATTTGATTAGGAGGGTTGCATCTTTAGGTAGGAACCAGAATAAAGGTGTCAGTCGGCAGGAGGCTTATTGATTTCGATCTCTGGCTCCTGACTCCCTTAACTAGCAAGAGTGGAAGGTAAATGCCCAAGTGTTCATCCGAATCGGATATTACTTTCTCAAGTAGATCAATGCAGACAACAAACTTCTAGCGATCGCGGGTTTAGATGCCCTGTACGGACATGCTGGCGGAATATGGTTTATTAAGCTTAGACAAACCCAAAAATTTTTCAACCCTATCTAAGTAAAAGGGTGCAAAAAATCTTAGGCTACTAGGCCTACTTGGCTTTACTCCTATTTCACATTGAATACAATTAGGTAAACTAAAAGCAATTTTCACTAAATATGTAATTGGTTCTTTGATTTTTATAAAATTACCGTTAACTTATCCAGATTCTATTTTCAGAATAATCACGCTTTTCTGTTTTTGTAATTTCAATTACAAATAGAGAAGTCCAGGAAATTATGATTCTCTAAATCAAGTTATAAATAATGAAAACTCAAAGCTTATTCAATTTACTGAAGATTGGCGTTGCTACTTTTGGAATCTTCTTTGTGGCTGGTCAAGGAGCATATGCTTCCGACTTAAAGGGAACAGCATTTAGTATATCTTTGGAGTGTATGAACGACACTACCGGTCTTTTTATGGGTCAAACCCCCACTGATGCTAGTGGCTGGCAGTATGCACTTGATTCAAACAAAGATGGGATGAACGGGAACTACTGGGTTGGGGCCGCACCAGGGACAGTAAATCCCTACGATATCTCTGGTATGGCTATCAAAGAAACTGCTACCAGCGTCATTGTGGCAATCAATGGCAATATGAAGTTAACAGGAGAGGCTGAAGGGGGTGCTCTAGGTGGTCAGATTGGATATGGTGATTTATTCTTCAACATGGCAGGTAAGACCTTTGAAAATGCTATGAGCAGCGGGGATTTGTTTGGTATTCACTTCTCCTCAGTGAATGCTTCAGGAGTCCAACAACTAGGTGTTTATAGTGGTGTTCAGGCAAAGACAGTTACTGATAGCAAAGAAGGCTACAGTGTTGGATATGGTGGTTTGGCAGGAGATGGATGGATTTCTTACGAAACTCAGGTAAAACAAGGTGGTGGTGTTGTCGGTTATGGTGATTTGACCAGTAGTTACTTTACCAATAACGGCAAGGACAATACATTTAATCTCAATGTCATCGACTCTGGAAAATATCTTAATGGAATCTCGTTTCTAGCACAGGGGGATGTAACGCAGCAGTTGCTAACCACTGGCTATGATGCCAACAAATTCAACGGCACACAAACCATTGCATTTGAATTCAAGAAATCTGGTATTGTCCAATCGACTCCTGAGCCTGCTAGTCTCGCTGGTTTAGGAATCGTCGGTCTGGCTTTAGCTGGCAGCAAGCGCCGCAAGAAATCAATTAGCGTAGCAATTGGGTAGAGACTATTCGCAGCAATAGGGCTTGATTTATCTTCAGTGATTATGGACAAGAGAAAAGACTACATTTTTCTCAAAAAAAATGATCGCTGGAGGAATGGAATTTTGGATAAAGCTTAAGCTAAAAGTATCTCAATCTCTATAGATTTCCCCACTCAACATTAAATAATTAAATTTCAATGCTCTTACTAGAAAGTAAGGGCATTTTTTATCTCAGAGAGTTATCAAATACAAAAACTACTCAGGCAATTCTCCAAACAATCTCGGTAACGCTCATAAGATTTGTCAAACGCAAGCAGACAAGCCGCTAGTTATTCTGCAAGCTCTAGATATAGCTGTGTCATACTGATGACATATCCGAAAAATAATGTAGAGACGTAGCAGTGTACGTCTCTACAAGGGTTCTGGATAATACATATTTAATTTCCTTTAACTTTTTATCCGACAAAGCATCAATCGGGTAATTCACCAAAAGGTTCCCAGTAACGCTGCAAAAGTTGTTTATCCAATTGTCGTTGCTATCGTTACAGCATCTACAATTGGATAAACAAAAAGTCAAAATTCCTGTGGGTGAACCCATATCTATTTTCGAGCGTTACCCGGCGTATAAGGAAAATCGTTTGGGTGCTAGGCAAGCTGTTGCTGATGTGACGAATAATTTGCAGCACGTGTTGGAAGGATTGATCTGAAAAGGATGGTGAGGACAATTGCTTCAGATACCTCAAATCTTATGTTTCTATATATACAATTAGATTTGATACATCAGAAAACGATACATCTTCTAAACCTTAAAAGGATTATACATGGCTAAAAAAGTTTCCATTATCAATATGAAGGGTGGCGTTGGCAAGTCAACCCTCACTGTTAATCTTGCTTGGCACTTTGCTGCATACAGACATTGGTCACAGAAAGTTTTGGTTGTTGATCTTGACCCACAGTTCAATGCAAGCCAATACCTACTTGGCGTGAGTAAGTATAAGGCAATACTTGATAGTGGAAAGCCAACTACATGGGATATTTTGGAACAGAACACACGCACACCTATAGGACTTAGTAAAATTATTGAGCCACACAAACCTATTCATAATGTTGTTACTTTTGTCACTAACAGCAGGATAGACCTTATCCCCTCAAGACTTGAACTCGCTTTCTCCCTGAAGAATCCTGCACAAAAGGAGAGACAACTTTCCAAAATACTTGCCAAGATAGACAATGAATATGATTTGATACTAATTGACTGTGCTCCAACTGAGTCAGTCTTGACTACAGCTGCGTATCTTGCCAGTGACTATCTGCTAGTTCCAGTAAAGCCAGAGTATCTTTCTGCTATTGGACTCCCTCTTTTGGTAAATTCCATGAATGATTTCAAGAACGAAAATGAGGAGCATAATTTGAGCCTTGCGGGAGTGGTTTTTAATGCCGCAGAGAATTATTATCCAGAAGAACAACTATCAAAAAACATGGTGCGAGATTTAGCTTCTAAACAGGGTTGGTATGTATTTCAAGCAGAGGTTCCTTACTCTAAATCATTTCCTAAAGGTGCAAGAGAGGGTAAGCCTATTATTAACACTTCATATGCTCGTACAGTTCAAAAAGCACGTTTTATGAACTTTGCAGAAGAATTTGCTAAGAGGATTAGTCTGTGACAGATAAACCAGAATTTGAACTACTAATAGAAATTGCTAAACTGCTCAAAAAGCACAGTCCAGAGTTTTCTAAGAGTCTTGCTGAACTTCTGTCCTCGCCAAAAGTTATAGAACACTTAGTTTCGGTTCTCTCAAGTACGAACACAATAAGTTCAATAGGTATAACTCAGCAAATAAAGCCAACAGCAAGTAATCAAAACTTGAAAACACCTCGCTCATCATTAACCAAAAAAGCTAAAACATCTCAACAAAAAGAAAGTCAGTCAGCAAAAGGCAGTTTACCTGCAAGTGGCTCTTATCCGCCATTCTTAAAGGAGCTAGAGAAAACAGATCCTGAGAAATCAGCATTGCTTGTCAAACTTTATCATAGCCTGATGAACAAAACTCTCTTACCTAATCTGCAAGATATTCGGAATTTTGCATCCGATACAGGCTTATCAACAATAAAGGCAACCTCTCGCAACAAGGCAATCATTCCTCTTATCAAGGATTTATTATCTTTGAATATTAAGCAATTAAAGACAAAACTTGATGGACTGATGCCAGTTTTGCCCCAAGACGATCGTAGTCTTGAAGCTTGGGCAAATATAATTTTAGATAAAGAACGGCAAACAAAACAAGAAGACTGAATTGAGTGAGTTATCTATTCAGGCAATTCATCAAAACGTTCTCGGTTTTGTAGTTCATTATCCACACGGGTATCGTCGGAGCAAGGTAGCTCTCTCTTCTGAGGAAGGAAGATACTCAGGTGTGTTGTAGTCTAGCATGACAATTTATAGTCAAAATCTATGAATAAACGTCCGCTGATTTCACATTGAGAGGATACTAGGATCAGCGGAAAAGAGCAATTATAACCGATTATAGCCTGTATACAAGCTATAATGTAAATTGACATAAAGATGCTATCAATTAATTTTGAACAATATTACTATATCTAATCTTGATGATGACATAAAATCTCGTTTACAAAAACGAGCCGAAAAACATGGTCGTTTTCTCGAAGAAGAAGCTAGAGAAATTCTTCGTCTGGCTCTAGCAGAAAATCAGGAACATCTCTTCAACTTAGCTACTATGCTTGAGCAGCGTTTTGCGAATGTGGGAGACTTTGAATTACCGGAAATCAATAGAGAACCTATTCGCACCGGATCAACCTTTGAAGAATGATTATTATTGATATCTAATATCCGAAAATTACAAATTTTGCAGTTGCAGAGGTTAATGATGGAAACCACAACGAAAAGACAAGAGTTGTTAAAAGCAATTAATAAAAGACTAGAACAAGCTTATGAAGACACTTTAGAAGATGTGTTAGAACTGTTAGATATTAGGAAAGCAGAGGATGAAGAGGATATTAAAGCCTTTGAAGAAGCGGAAAATGAACCTACTATTACTTGGGAACAATACAAACAAGAATTAGAATCGTGACCTATCAAATAGAAATTTCAAACAGGGCTGTAAAACAATTAAAAAAATTATCTACTGATATTCGAGATAGAATTAACGAGAAAATTTTAGACTTGGCTGATAATCCCCGTCCTAGCGGCGTTGTCAAGCTAGAAAATACTGAGAATCAATATCGTATTCGTGTTGGTAATTATCGTGTTTTATATGAGATTAAAGATGATGTATTGATAGTTAAAGTTGTCAGAGTCGGACATCGAAGAGATGTTTATCGAGATGAGTAGCAGCAGTTATAACTTAGCCTTTGACAAGGGTGCTATGTAACCTTTCACACTCCCTTCTACCTCTCAACGATAAATCAGGGGTTTCGACCATTTTGCAGGGGGGGGAGTGAATAATTACGGTGCTACACAGACGATACCAACAACTTTGTAGGGGTAAAATTTTACCCCTACAAAGTTGTGTATTATTTGAAGAATAGCTAGAGAAGCTTATTACTCTTGAGTCAAATGATTTTCTAGCAAAGATGCGATCGCATCTGGATGAATATTCTTGTATTTCTTTTTACCAATCTGTAAAACACAGTTGGGGGCGCTGCTACAGCATTTTTGGCAACTAGTATGTTCAATGGTAACTTTGTCTGACAAACCGCGATCGCACAAAGTTTTTTCTAATTCTGATAATAAACCTTTACCACCACGCTTGAGGCAACCGCCCTTTTGACACACCATAATCCTCGCTTTGGGTTGGAGTGGTAAATCTTGATTTGGACACGCATCAATTGGTGTCACCCGATAGGCTTTAATTTTAATTTTACTTGTGCGCGAGTCTAACTTACTATGACCACAAACGCGAATTTGCTGACCAGGAACTAAGGATGAACTTAAAGAACGGCGTAACTCTTTAGGCAGTTTAATTTCCACATTTCCAGATGGAACTGCCAATTGCATGTATTTATATTTTCCTGGTTCACCACCAACAAAACCTAGTAACTGTCCCTCAAGGTTCAATTCTGATAACGTTAAATACTTGTTACCCATGATTGATAAAAAGTTAGGAGTGGGGAGTAGGGAGTAGGGAGTAGGGAGTAGGGAGTGGGGAATTAAAAATTAGAAGTTAGGAGTTAAAAGTTAAGAATCATAACTCCCTACTCCCCATTCCCCACTCCCCACTCCCCATTTTTTAAGCGAGGCGTTTAGCTTCTACAGTTTTGGGTAAATTGGCTGCATCTGGCAATTCACTAAATTCCAATTCCCAACCATTTGCTAGGGTGAGAATCTTACCATCATTTCCATCGGTTTGTTTGACGACTTCTTCTTCCAGGTCTTTTTTAGCAACGTAAACTACTAAAGTGCCGGCGTCATTCATGCGTAGCATTACTTTCATGAGATTCCTCAACAGATTCTAGTTCTTTTTTCATACAGCCGACGACGAACCCTGTTTCTAAGAAATGCACAGCATAGATATAGGAAGTCTGCAAATATGTGCCTATACTCGATATGTAGCCCATATCTCCCTTGTTTACTAAAACTTGGCCGACTTCCTTACCAGGAAAAGTACCATCGTTTTTGAGCAGTTTACGAACTCTGACTTTTTCACCAATTTCAAAAGCAGGTGGCAAGTTTAGTTCTAATTCATCACGTTGCATGAGAATACCTCTGTTCTCTGACCAAATTTAATAGTTCTTCTGTCGTCAAACTGCGTTTTTTCTGTACCGATTTATGGCGCACTGCATCTAAAACAGACTGGGTTTCTTGGGAGTTCAAGAAAATTCCATGCTGCTCTAGCAAGTTTGAAACCAAATGCCGTCCAGAATGTTTACCTAATACTAAACGCCGTTCCCAACCCACCTCTTCAGGAGCAAATGGTTCGTAGGTAATGGGGTTTTGCAGTACTCCGTGAGCATGGATGCCAGATTCGTGAGCAAAAGTATTTTCGCCGACGATCGCCTTCCAAGGTGGTACAGTTGCACCGGATGCGGCTGCAACTAGTTGAGACAGTTCCAGCAAACTGGGAGTATCAATGCCCAAATCAACGCCGTAGATGCGTTTGATAGCCATCACAACTTCTTCTAAAGCTGCATTTCCCGCCCTTTCACCTAATCCGTTGACTGTGGTATTCACTGATGATGCTCCGGCTTTGATACCCGCAAGGGCGTTGGCAGTTGCCAGACCAAAATCATTGTGGGTATGGATTTCTAGGGGAATCATCAAAGCTGAAACTAGCCGTTTGACCTTGGTGTAGGTGGTGAAAGGGTCGAGAACTCCTACGGTGTCGCAGAAGCGGAACCGGGATGCACCCCATTCTTGGGCATAAAGCGCTACATCTAAGAGGAAGTTTTCATCAGCCCTAGAAGAATCTTCTCCGCCGACTGCTACCCAAAGACCTTGATCGAGGGCGAAGCTGATGGAGTCTTTGAGTTTTTGTAAACTGACTCGCCATTGACCGTGGAATTTGGCGGCGATTTGGATACCAGAGACGGGAATGGCAATATGCACCCGATTCAGACCGCAAGCGATAGAAGCCTTAATATCTGAGATGACAGCGCGGTTCCAGCCCAGGAGTTTTGCTTGCAAACCCAAGTCAGAAATTGCGGCTATAGCACGTGTTTCTTCGTCACCCATTGCCGGTATACCGACTTCTAATTCAGGAATACCAATGGCATCGAGAAACTTAGCGATCGCTACTTTTTCTTCTAGGGTAAAGGCAACACCTGCTGCTTGTTCGCCATCACGTAATGTAGTGTCATTAATTATGATTTGATTCATTGCAAATATCCCTCTTTTGGAAGTATTCTTAATATCCTTTCTCTCTACAATCCCCAGCGATGGCAAATGCTAAAAATATCACAATTCATAATGTAGGATACATGATCCTTAATTATTGCCGCATTATTAGCATCACATCTGTATGACAAAGAACTAAAACCATGTATAATTTACTAATTGTTTTTACCGATGTCAGTTGAATTTTGTTCGAGTAGCAATGAGCTAATATAACTATTAGCAAATCCGGAACAAAGTAAAATACAAAATCCAGCAATTAAGGATGTAATCATCTTAGTAACCTCAGATTTTCTAGAGCATTGGGGTGTAATTTAGGCAGGTAATGGGTACAAATTAGCTAACTTTGTTCTGCTAGCCAGTCAAAAATCTTTCCTAGCTGCTCCAAGTCAACTAAACCATACTGCCAGAGGAGCATCGGTAGTGGGCCATTTTCTAATTCACGGTGTCGCAGAGCTACAGCAATATCGGCATTTGAAAGTTCAAGTTCATTGTGCAGAAAATTGAGGAGTTTTATATCTCTGTTACGAGTCGGCATAGTCGAACTTTCAATTTATTAATTTGGGAAATCATTAAAAATCAGAAATTCCAATTTTATTTGGTAATTTCGCCTTTTTAATTGTCGCTATATGTCAGGGAAATTTCAGATTTAGGAAACTAAACAAAATCTAAAACTCGGCTAATCCCTCTCAGTCTGCAACAAAATCTGCTAGGCGACAGTAGCTTCAACTTCTAAACCTATTCGAGTTTTGTGCATCTATGAACAAAAAGTATGAAATGCAGTGCTTGCGTCATGAATTGAAGATTAATGCTGTCTTGAACAGACGCGATTAATCGCGTCTCTGCTCATCACTGTAATGCCAGCAACGCTCTAGCCACTCTAATAATTCGTGACGAGAGGCAAGAAATTGCATAACTGTACTGCGAATTAGAATTACTTCTAGCAAATTGTTCACTTGCACTCGTAAAGAACCATCGGGGGGACAGGAACTCTTAATTTTTAACTCTTGCAAACGGTGATAGATTCGCCAGCGATCGCTCAAAGGAATCTGCAAAACTTGATCGCCTAAAGGGTCGGAATTAAGTTGTGAGGCGTTTAATTTTCTCATTTTGGCAAAGGGGAGTGGGGTAGATGAGGGGGATAAGGGAGATGAGAAAGAATAATTACTAACTCCTAACTCCTAACTCCTGTCTTAAAGTTTGCAGTTGTTTTTCGAGTTGTTCAATGCGCGAGAGCAAAGAACGAATCACGGTTGCTTCCATATCGGTTAGCTTTCCATGTTCTAAAGGAGAATGGCTGGCGCTTTGATTTCGGGAAATAATTCGACCGGGAACTCCCACCACAGTGCAATCACTGGGGATATTCCGCAAGACAATGGAACCTGCGCCAATGCGGACGCGATCGCCAATTTGCAGATTACCTAAAACTTTCGCACCCGCCCCGATCACTGCATTTTTACCCACTGTGGGATGACGCTTACCAGTTTCTTTACCAGTTCCGCCAAGAGTAACGCCCTGGTAAATCAGTGTATAGTCGCCCACGATCGCAGTTTCGCCAATCACAACACCCATTCCGTGGTCGATAAACACGCCTTGACCAATCTCTGCACCTGGGTGAATTTCAATTCCGGTCAAAAATCGCCCCAAGTGAGAAATAAAACGGGGGATAAAACCTACTCCTCGACCATCTAACCAGTGAGCAAGACGATGCAAACAGAGTGCGTGCAATCCTGGATAGCAAAACACCACCTCTAGCCAATTACGTGCTGCTGGATCGCGCTCAAAAATAATGCGAAAATCACTCAATAATGGCTCAAAAAAAACGCCAGTGAGTAAATTTTTAAGCATGGATGTATGGGCAGAATCCTGCGTTTTGGTAGTTTGGGAATCACTAATACTGTCTAAAGACTGTTGCATCGGTAATGTCTATCTGGTAGAAAGAGTCATCTGCTATTTTTATGCTTATATCAGGTGACATCCAACTCGATAGGAAACCCAATGCTGATTGGATTTATTGGATTGATTAAGGTTGTACTCAAACGCCGAAACCCCGACTTAACATAAAGTTAAAATTTGTCTGGGGTTAGGGGCGCTAGTATTTAATCATGGGGGTACTAGTATTTTTGGGGCAGGGGTTAAGAATTTCTGTACTCGCTACAAGAAACTTTACCTGTAAGCCTTTGCTAAGATTTAGTCAAGATATTTTTCAATATATTAAGCTGTACTCAGATGCACTCAAAGACGAGTTAGATGAGGCTAAAAATTGATTTTTTGTATCTGCTACTACTATTAGTATCCTATTATTTGGTTAGGCGAAAGACAGGTTTCTTTATTTTCTCTTAGGATTTGCTGTCTGTATGTACATATACCTTTCAAAATATAGTTATCGCTCATTGTGAATATCTTATTATATAGATGTAGATGTGTTGAAGGAAAGCATTTCAATGAGTGCAAATATAACTGCTTGCCGAGTTGCAGAATATATATTTTGACATGGCTGGAAACTAACTTTGAATACTTTCATCATTTTTTCAATTGTTCTAAATAAACAGCAACCTCTATCATAATGCTGTTACATATCTGTTAAGAATAGTTACAAATTCTTAACACAAGGAAATTTTTTTTATGGCAGTTTCACTTGAAAATAATGCACCCCATCAGGTTGTTATTGTTGGTGGTGGTTTTGGTGGACTGTATGCAGCAAAAGGTCTGAATGCAGCGAATGTAAATGTTACTCTCATTGATAAACGTAACTTTCATCTATTTCAGCCGCTTTTATATCAAGTTGCCACAGGTACGCTATCACCTTCTGATATTTCCGCACCATTGCGATCTGTATTTAGCAAAAGCAAGAATACAAAAGTGTTGTTGGGAGAAGTAAATGAGATCGATCCAAAAGCGCAACAAGTTATTCTGGGCGATGAAATAGTACCTTATGATACATTAATTGTCGCCACAGGTGCTAACCATTCTTATTTTGGTAAAGATCACTGGGAAAAGGTTGCTCCTGGTTTGAAAACTGTGGAAGATGCCATAGAAATGCGTCGTCGGATATTTGGCGCATTTGAAGCAGCAGAAAAAGAAACCGATCCTGAAAAACGGCGTGCTTTCTTGAATTTTGTGATTGTGGGGGGTGGCCCGACTGGTGTAGAATTAGCAGGTGCGATCGCAGAATTGGCATACAAAACTCTCAAAGAAGATTTCCGCAGCATCGACACCTCAGAAACGAGAATTTTACTATTACAAGGCGGCCCTCGCATCCTCCCACACATGGCGCCAGAGTTATCGGCATCAGCAGCAGTATCTTTGCAAAAGTTGGGTATAGAACTCCACACTCACACCAGAGTGACAAATATTGAAGGTGATATTGTTACTTTCAAGCAAGGCAATGAATTTACAGAAATTACCTCAAAAACTATATTGTGGGCAGCAGGTGTCCAAGGTTCCCCAATGGGGAAAGTCTTAGCAGAAACTACAGGTGTAGAGTGCGATTACTCTGGGCGGGTAATTGTAGAACCTGACTTGTCTATCGAGGGTTATGACAACATTTTCGTAATTGGAGATTTAGCCAACTTCTCCCACCAAGATAGTAAAGTCTTACCTGGTGTTGCACCTGTAGCTAAACAACAAGGAGAATATGTAGGTAAATTAATTCAACGACGGCTTCAAGGTAAGACTTTGCCACAATTTCGTTACAGCGATGTAGGTAGTTTGGCGATGATTGGGCAAAATTTAGCTGTTGTAGATTTAGGCTTAATGAAACTCACAGGTTTCATTGCTTGGGCATTTTGGCTACTAGTCCACATCTACTTCTTAATCGAGTTTGACACTAAATTACTAGTAGTATTTCAGTGGGCATGGAATTATATCACTCGTAATCGTCGCTCTAGATTGATTACAGGTCGAGAAGCTATTGTAGAACCAAAAACTGTTAAGGATAGGGTGCAAGAGCCTTCTGTGACACCTCTGTAACTTCAGGTATCACAGCATTAGTCAATGATGGTACAAGGTTATTGAAGTGATGAGTATCGCGTGGTGGTAAATGTTGGGCGAAGATTGCTGTTCCAGGAAAAGAATATGGGGATGAAATACCGCCCTAAGCAATTTTGGCAATTTGGCATTTCATAACTTCGAGCTACTGTTTCAATGGAGATATCAACACAACGGGACAGTGAAGAAGTTGTACGATGGATAAGGTAAAGCTTTCCGCTTCTGGTGTCCCAGCTATGCCAGTTGTCAAATGAGTGCTGTAGAAAAGCTCTACATAATTGATACAGCACTCAACAGGGTTCAGTTCCCGCTCTGCAACTGGCTAGAAATCAACAAAACCAAATATATAGCGCTTCTCGTTTGGACACAATACGCTCTGACCTCACTTCCATTCCTCTCTCCTAAAAAGCTACGGTGTACACACATCTCTGTACAGACCCAAAATCGTTGGATATCCCCCCTAAATCCCCCGATAAATTGGGGGACTTTAAGAGGCTTTTGCCCCCCTTTTTAAGGGAGGTTGGGGGGATCAAAAGGCTCTGGGGCAACTCTATAAGACTTGTGTGTACACCGTAGCTCCTAAAAGGAGAGAGGCTTTGAATCTTACTCCCCAACGCTAGTAGGGAAGGGGCTGGGGGTTAGGTCTCTGTATTCCATACAATTGCCCACTTATATCATGTCCGCTTGATTGCTTATTAAACCCGAAGAACCCCACCCCTTAATCCCCTCCCCGCTCTTCGGGAGGGGAGACAAAGCATAGCTTTGGCGGAGTGGGGTGCAATGACTGTGGGAATCGTAACTAATTATGCGGACATGATATTATACCCCTCCAGGGAAACAAGCTACGCGCAGCATCTCCCTCTGGAAGAAGCAACTAGCGCACAAATCAGCTTTACCTGGGCTGAATATTTTAATTTTCGACACTCATTAATGGAGTTCAAAGACTCATTAATGAGTATCAAAGGCTCTTTAATGGAGTTCAAAGGCTCATTAATGAGTATCAAAGACTCATTAATGAGTATCAAAGACTCTTTAATGAGTATCAAAGACTCTTTAATGGAGTTCAAAGACTCTTTAATGAGTATCAAAGACTCTTTAATGAGTATCAAAGACTCTTTAATGGAGTTCAAAGGCTCATTAATGAGTATCAAAGGCTCATTAATGAGTTTTAATTTATTAAGAACCAGACGCAGCTTTTGTTGGTCTACCTTTGATAGCTTTAAAGCGTTCGCCCAACTGTTCAGCGACAGTTTTTAAGCCTGGAGTCTTTTTCGATGCTGTCTTTACGTAATCATAAACTGTCAAACTGCTAGTCATAGCTTCACTACCGACTGCCATTAGGGTATCATCGACTTGTTCGGCGAGTTGTTGCACTGAGATTAAAAGTTCGGTAAGCGCAGTGGCTAATTGATAATCCCGGACAAGTTCTTCAACATCAAAAGTGGCTGGAAGAATTTCGCGGTTAGACTGAGCAGCAGTGACGCTATTGTTTACAAAGGCTAGGCTTTTATCGCCCATTTTTAGCAACTTCCGCCGTTCTTCAGTGCTGAGAGTAATCAGAAATGGCATCTTTTTTTGGACTGTCTGTAACGCGGCTTTAATTTCTTGGATATCTTGTGGCGAAAGGGTGGCTGCAATATTTTGATAGGACATTGTATATTTACCTTGGGAGTTCTAATGGTGAAGTAGCAATAGTTGCTAAGTATAGAATTCCCATTGGTGGGTGCGATCGCACATTTTGTTATGATTCTTAGTTTAGTAGGGTGTGAAAGCGTTGCGTAACACACACAATACAACTGGCTAATTGATTATCCCGAACAATTTCTTCAAGCGATGTCTACAACGGGCTTCTCTACGAGACGCGACGCCAACGCCTACGCACATCATAAACTATTTATTTATCTGTTTTAGCGCTGATACTGACCAGATGTAATTAAAGCTTAAGCCGCCTCCTTCTCGATATAAACAATACTCGCATAGATGGGCGGCGCGATCGCAAACTAAACGCCGCAGTTCTGCATTAATATATGGACGAGGCATTTTGAATACTTACTTAGGGTTAACGTACTGATTAGCTCTTGCTTTTGCTAAAGTCATAATATGCTCTAGCGTGAGGAAATGATCTAACTCTTGCTGTCGCTTCCTGTAAGACCTTCAGTTTTTGCCCGATAAACTAAATCCTCTAAACGGTCTTTGGCTGCATCTGATAGTTTGAAATCGATAACACTTTGGGGAGTGGTTCCAGCAGCAATAAAATCTATAATTTCGTCGTAGACTTTGGTGGTATTTATATCAAGTCCGGATAATTAGTTATGATTCCCACAGTCATTGCACCCCACCCCCAACCCCTCCCCGCTCTTCGGGAGGGGAGACAAAGCACAGCTTTGGCGGGGTGGGGTTCTTCGGGTTTAATAAGCAATCAAGCGGACATGATATTACAGATGTGTTCATCTGCTACCCTTTTGATTTCTAAATTTTATGCAACTTCCAAATACTTTCCTAGCGTTTTAGGCTCTGGTAGAGGTTCACCATCAGCTAAAGATGATTCAATCAGCATTTCTAAAACTTCCTGAGCATTTTTCAGAGCATCTTCATAAGTCTCTCCGTGAGTGCAAGGCTGCATTATATCCGTAAACTCAGGTAAGAAAACTACATAACATTGGTCTTCTTGTGACCATTGAATCATGATTGTATATTTCATATTTATTCATAAGCTTCTCGTCGATGAGCAATAGTAGTTACCATGACTTGATTTATTCCATCATCAACTTGATAAATTACTCGATAGTCACCAATGCGATAGCGATAATAACCTGCAAAGTCACCTTTAAGAGGTTTAACATTAGGATGAAACCGAGGGTTTTGTTCTAGTTGCTCAAAGCACCTAGCAACCTTTTTGGCTAAGGCTTGGTCTGCCATAGCATAAATCTCCTCGGCTTTGGCAGATAACACAACGTTATACATCAGACCGAATTGTTCTCCAGTTTTTTACCCGACCTTCAGCAATATCTTTTTTACCCCTTTCAAAGGATTCAATAAATCCAGGGATATCAAGCAACTCTTGGGTAGCATCTTCACTTTCTTTATCTGCGAGATACGCTAAAAATTCAGCAACCAGTTCTAGGCGTTCAGAAGATAATCCATCTAGATATTGGTTAATTTGCTGACGAACTTCTGTATTGTTCATATTTTCACCGCTTTTTTACTTCTCTAATTGTGCCAACTTTTTCTGAGCATACTCCCGCACTTTTTCATCTGGGTCATTGTTGGCGCGATCGCGCAACAGTGGTAAAGTCTGTTCATGCTGAGGAAATTGCTTGATAATTAATTGAAGTACTACTGATCGATTATCAAAGAGGTTATCACCCTTAGAAGGTTGAGGGACGGCGATAACACGCAAAAATTCAAACATCCCTGGTTCCTGATTGAAAGTACGCGCTAACTCTTGCACTGCGGAAAGTTGTACGCTGATACTATATTTATCAGAAGTTGCAAGTTCTTTAAGGAAAGATAGCGTGTCAGGGTCATCTTTCCAACCTCTGGCTAATTCTTTTACAGCTTCATCTGGTGAATTACAAGAATCTTGATCGGAGGTAGCGTGTTTTTTTAAGAAAGGTTTTGTGTTCGTGTCATCCTTAAAGGAGCGTGCTAACTCTCTTAATGCTTCACACGCCACACTAGAATGATGATCGAACCTAGTGTATTCTACAAGCCAGCGTAAAGCTTCAGGATTATCTTTCCACCCTTTAGCTATTTCTTTCACGACTGTTTGTCGTACATTACCTTGTTTATCATTGCTAGCGAGTTCTTTAAGAAAGGGTAAAATACCAGGATCATCTTTCCATCCCTGTGCTAATTCGTGAGTGACTGTTTCTCGCACAAATATCAAATCTGATATCGCATGATGTTTTAGGATAGCTAGAGTATTGGGATCATCTTTCCAAGAACGCACTAAGGCTAGCAAGCTAAATTCTCGTACTTCATCACAACGATCGTTAGTACTTGCTTGGAGCAAGGATTTGATGTCGAGATCATCTTTCCAACCCAAAGCTAACTCTTGCACTGCTCCATATCGCACATAATCATCTTTGTCGGAGGTAGCAAGTTTTTTGAGTAAAGCTTTAATGTCAGGATCATCTCTCCATCTCAAAGCTAACTCTTGCACTGCTTCATATCGCACATCCCTATCTTCATGAGATGTCGCACATTTTTTGAGCCAGGGTAAGATGTCAGGGTAATCTTGCCAAGTGCTTACAACTGCTGTAATTGCTTTGGTGCGAATATCCTGAACTGAGTTATTATGTTCTATATCTTTTTGAAAATCTTCTATTTCATTTATTGGCTGCGAAATGTTAATTACATTGCCATATTTAGTTAATCCTTTTATATTTTCACGTAATTTATTGTCAACTAACTCAATTGCGTGACGATTTCTCACCTCTACAAGACACTTAGCCGCTAAAAAGAGATTGACAAACTTTTCCTCTTCGCCATCTTGCACCATTAAATACTCAAGAATCTCCCCCACAAATCTTGGCTCAATCATTCCCGCAATTAACAGCAAGACCTCATGCCAACTTTCATCTTGCCAGTGTTTGCCAAAAACTTCATTCTTCAATTCCTCAATACTCAGCGTTTGCGTTTCTTTAAACTGCCAGACAAACTCCCAAGCACAGAAATATTCTAAAAATGTCCGATGCACAAAGGCATAATAATCCGCACCCAGGAAACATAACATAAAGTTGCGAGTCCGCAGTTGATTAATCATCACCCGCGCAACATCTCTTGGTTTATCAAATTCTATGGTTTTGAGATAATCAGTCAGAACTTTGACTAAATCATTTTCATTAATCAAATTCCCAGCCAAACCTTTCTCACCAGTTTGCATCAGATAAGCAACCTGACGCAGCATCGCTTGCTTATCTTTATAATCAATAGTCTTGGGATCGACCCTCTGATCTTCCATCAAAGCGCGTTCCACATCCCATTGATGTAGCAGCACCCGCGATGCTTGATTATAAAGCTCGGCTCTATCTCTTGGTAGCTCTTGATTCCGATTCAGAATTGCCATCATCGTCAACAGCAGAGGATTTCCCGCCAATTCTGCAATAGATTTGGAAGCTGCAATTCCTCTTTGTAGCCGTTCTCGTTTTCTGACTTTATCTACTGCATCGGTAAAAGTTAACTCATGCCAACGGTTAATAAAATCCTGAATTTGTTCAGAGTTTAAATCTTGTAATATAAAGTGGCGAAACTCAGCATTAAGCAATCGTTGCGGTTTATAGCCAATAATCCGAGAAGTGACAATTACCTGCACATCAGGATAGTCATTAGTAAAGCGATGAATATCAGTAATTACATCCTCTCGCTTACCAGGGTCAAATACCTCATCCAAACCATCAAACATCACTAAGGCATTACCAGCTTTTAATTTTTTATCTAGTTCAAGCTGATTGAGATGATGAATCGCACCACTACATTGATGAAAGAATTCGAGAAAATTATTGCACTCTTTATCTTCCCGTCGCCGCATATAAGTGCGTAATTCAATTAGCAACGGAATTGGTAAAGATATAACATTATCCAGTGGTAACTCAGCCCAATTCAAAGCCAGAAATTGCAACAATGTAGACTTACCTGAACCAGGATCTCCCAAAATCACAGTATATTTATAATCTTGCTTTTTATTGATAACATCTAAAACTGAACGGATCGGCTGTTCAAAATAAACCCGTTTGTGGCGTTCTAATTCTTCTAATTCAACAGCTTCTACTTGGTCACTTTCTCGCAGCCGTCTTAGATGTTCTTTAGGCAGTTCGTGAACTTGTGCTAAAACTTGATGAGTTTCCCGGACATTTTGAGCAGTAAAAATCCGCCATAATTTAAGTTCGTTATAGGCATAGCCGCTAGTATCTAAGCTATCTAACTTGAGATTGCCATAGCGTTCGCGGATTCCTTCTTGATATTTAACTAAATTAAAATCTACAATAACACCAGCAATTTTTTTGGTATTTATTTCAATATCAGATAATTTTTGTAATTCTAAGACATGGTGTAATTCTTTTGAATCTAAAAGAAGTTCTTGGACTTGTGTTAAATATTGTTCTGTAATTGATTGCCAGTTAAACTTAGATGGCAGAGATTTTAATTGCAGCCTGTTCCAACTATCTTCTAGGGTTTTAGCGTCTAGAAATTCACAATTAATATCAAAAGCCTTACCAAGAGTTTCTGCAACCGACTTATCACTGATAAATTTCTTGATGTCTTTGGTGTACTCTTTAATCTCAGTTTCAGCAAGTTTGCAACGAACCTTTAACTGCTGCTGCATGAGTTGCAAAAATTCCTTTAACGCTTTCCCAGCAGCAATTTCTATGTCTTCCTTCTTAAGTTTATGGACAATCTTACCAGGGATGCCTTTTAATAAATCTTTAGCCCAATCTTTAGCAGCATCCTTGGCTAAGTCTTCCAAAATGGGTTTAAAAATAAACCCGGCGGCCTGAGTTACACCCCAAATAGCTAACAAGTCCGGCATAATACTCGCTTCTGTTGAGACTTTGATTACGAGTATATCCACTAGCTTGAGTAATGTTTCCGAATTTCAGGGTTATTGCAGAAACAATACTGTTCATAAGAGGGTAGGATGATTTGTAGCACTATTAACTCTGATTATTCTTCTCTTGCTGAACTCTCTGCGCGATCGCATGACTAAAGTAGTATGACAAGGGGCTGTGTATTTGGGCACAATCAAACTAATTGCGATCGCCCACTAGACCACTCTCCACGAGATAATAAAAATACCTTGTGAGATTCGTGTCTATCATAAATGTCCTTTGATAACCTGTGCAAACTACTTTCAGAAAAACATCCCGTTACCTTTGCTAGTTGGGTTTTGGGAAAAGCGCAAACAAACGTCGAAGTCCTGAAAACCGAATTAAGCATTGAACCGATTCGGGCTGATTATGTTACCTTTTTACAACTACAAGGGCGCATTCTCCATCTAGAATTTCAAACCAAACTAGAATCTACGCCACCCCTGCCCCTGCGGATGCTAGATTATTGGGTACGCTTGTATCGGTTGTATCGTCTACCAATAACGCAAGTTGTCGTATTATTGCTTCCTCCGGCACCAGAAACGGTAATTGAAACTGTCTTCAGTGTCGAAAACACCCGTCACGAATATCGTGTGATTCCTATATGGAACGAAAATCCCGAATTGTTCCTTAATGACCCAGCTTTGTTACCCTTAGCACCACTGGCAGCAACTACGCAACCGCAAACCTTGTTAAAACAAGTTGTGGAACGAGTTAATCAACTTCAGCCAGGACAACGAGCAGAAATTTCAGCTTACACCCAAATCTTGGCAGGGTTAAAATACAAAAAAGACTTCATTAGACAGCTATTTCGGGAGGGTATGATGCGCGAGTCAGTAATTTATCAAGAAATTCTTGCAGAGGGAGAGCAAATAGGGGAGCAAATAGGGGAACAAAGAGGAGAACAACGAGAACGATCGCTCATTCTCCGTCAACTCACTCGCCGTATAGGAGAATTACCCCAAGAGGTGCTAAAGCGCATTGAAACTCTTTCTCTCGAACAATTAGAAAATCTCGGTGAAGCTTTGTTAGATTTTCAGGCGATTGCAGATTTAGAAGTCTGGTTCAGTACATTAGACTAGCACTAGACAATCTAGCGATCGCTATATCCCATTTGCTGAAGAATAGTATGAGCTTTCTCTGGGATACTAACATCGCGGTAATCAGTAAAATGTACCAACCACACAACTAATCCTGATGATTATTCTGTTGCTTGACTCTTTTGGCGAATATTGCACGATCGCATCTAGCCGCACATCCCGCAAGAGAATAAATTCTCTGGCTAATAGCTCAACTCCACTGAAGTGGACTAAAACTTTTGTTCAGTCTTTTTTAGAAGACTTTAGCGATGAGACTGAGAATTCATTCCCAGGTGGTTGTTGGGACTCGCAATTAATTGGAAACTGCGATGTCTACGACGGGCTGCGCGATCGCAATTTTCCCCACTGCCCGCCCAGTTTCGCTATAATCATGAGCCGCCGCTAGTTCTTGTAAGGGATATGTGCGATCAATCACCACACGAATTTTACCCGCTTCAATCAACTCTTTCAGATAAACCAAGTCCTGAGCGTTGGGTTTCTCAAACACCAATTTGGCTTTTTGACCGGGAAGGAACGCTGTTAAGACGATCTCTAACATGACTTCCGGGCTGGGTGAGGTGGTGATATAAATTCCGTTGGGTTTGAGGACTCTTTTGCTTTGTGAGAGCGATCGCTTACCCACTGCATCAAAGATAATGTCATACTGCGCTGTATCCTCGGTGAAATCTTGCTGCGTATAATCAATCACGCGGTCTGCTAAGAGAGATTTCACCAAATCCAAGTTTTTAGTACTGCTAACTCCCGTCACTATTGCCCCTAAAGCCTTAGCAATTTGCACTGCAAAACTGCCTACACCACCCGCAGCACCATTAATCAAAACAGTTTGCCCTGTTTGAATCTTTCCCTGATCTCGCAGTGCTTGCAGAGCCGTGAGCGCTGCTAAAGGCACAGCCGCAGCTTCTTCATAAGATAGGTTTGTTGGTTTAAAAGCCGCCAAGTTTTCTGGGATAGCTGCAAATTCGGCGTAACCTCCTCCAGGGAAGCTAGTACTGCCATAAATAGCATCTCCGGGTTTAAAACGGGTGACACCAGAACCAACGGCTACCACATCTCCCGCCACATCAAACCCCAGAATCTTCGGGAACTTATAGCCAGTAATCAAGCTCATCATGCCTTGGCGGATTTTCCAATCAATGGGATTAACGCTACTGGCACGAACTTTCACAAGTAACTGCGTTGGCTTAATTTTCGGCTGTTCCACATCTTCATACTGCAACACTTCAGCCGCGCCATACCGACGGATAACCACTGCTTTCATCGCATTCCTCCTGCTACCCTGTTTGACTGAATGAACTCAGACAGCATGACTACAGTGTAGCGATGTCACGCCTACGTATCGCTTTTCATTCTTCAGTCGTAAATACAACACCCTCATACAGCAGTTCAATCGGACACTCAAATTCAATGCTCGATAGAGTGATGATATCTCCAGTCGTGTAGGGATAGTAAAGCCACATCCTACCCTCACCCCGACAGTAACGCTCAACGGAGATTTTTTCCGAGTCAATCAAGATATACTCTTGCAAACTGGGGATTGTCAAATAATAAGTAAATTTTTCATCCCGATCTTTAGCGCTTGTACCTGGCGAAAGAACTTCAGCAATCAGCTTGGGATGTTGAATAAATTTGCGGGCATTGAGGTCTTGAGAGTCGCAACTGACAATAATATCAGGATAATAGTAGCGACTCTGGGGAGTGAGTTGCACTTTCACGTCTGACACATTCACTCGACAACCTCTAGAACGCAAATGAGGGCGTAAGGCAGTGTACAAGTTAAGTGCAATGTCGTTATGGGGAATTGTACCGCCTGTCATGGCAAATACTTCGCCATTGGCATATTCGTAGCGAACGTCTTGCTGAGGTTCCCATTCCAGATATTCCTCAACGGTCATTTTTGGCGCTTCTTGGGGGATAGCTATCATAACTCAGATTTTTTCACGCTTGGTTTGATTGTAGCTTTTAAACCCCGCTTCCATTCCTCTCCCCGAAAAGTCGAGAGACTTTGATTCTTGCTAGTCAGCAGTCTACATGAATGTATTCCCATACTCCGTATGAGAACGAGCAAAGCCTCATCAGGCTAATTGCTTTATAAAAATTCCTGATTACTTTCTCAAAATACTTAAATGCTTACTCAAAATGACCTTATGACTTTTGACTTTTTCATTTTGGTGTTTTCCGCAAGTCAAATAAACTTTGACTTATTCAAACCCCAGTTTGCTTTCTAATTTCGGTGTTTTCCGCAAGTCAAATAAACTTTGACTTATGCAAACCCCAGTTTGCTTACTCATTTCAGTGTTTTATGCAAGTCAAATGACCTTTGAGTTATTCAAACCCCAGTTTGCTTTCTAATTTCAGTGTTTTCCGCAAGCAAAAGGCAAAATTATTTTTAAAATCCTTGATTTTCCGTTACTTGTTTATCAATAAGCTGACATCACTGATAAACAATTTAATAAACTCAAAACCTTGCCAATATACGGCTTGTACTTTACCAGGCAAGGATTTTATGATTTGTGTGTACACTGTAGCTTCCCGCGTTGGGAAGGGGGTTAGGGGGTTAGGTTTTTCGTAAAGGTTTGTAATGAGCAATTAAGAAAATTCATTGCGATCGCTCAATCATGTTAGATTATAGTTTGTTGTTTCTCTCAAACACAAAATCCGAGAGTTTCCAACTCATCTCCATAATTGTGGGAATAAAAAAAAGGAGTTGAAAGTTAAGCTTTTTGAAAATTATGTGCAGCAACATATCTATTTTCCCTAGCTCAAATGGCTTACTAGATAAGACTTAGAAGCACAATTGAATATCATTGTCAAAGCAAAAATTAAAAAAAGATGAAGCGCATTTTTACCCTCAAAAAAATGATATGTTAGATACAGAATTGAATTTCGCTTTTTTTCTGGAGTAGAACGATATAGATTATTCCAGTTTTTCACCCTCAAACCCTTGGCATTTATTGCTTTTGACGGAATTTGAGGGCAATCTGAGTACACATTTAAATAACCCAAACCCAGTTTTAAGTTAGTTAAAGTCCTTGCTGGGATTGGGTTATGACTGAGTACAAATAAATCCTGAACCCCTATCTATAAACACTAGAACCCCAACCAAACAATACTAGAACCCCTACCCGAAAAATAAATTTTTAATCCTTGTAATGCTTGAAGAATTAGGGTTTTTATTATTTGAGTACAAGTGTAATAAATCCAATAAATTCTATCCTAGAGAGACGCAACATCTGGCTGGGAGACGGCTGCTATAAATCTTATATCGCCAATCACTTAACGCTCCAATACAAAACGAAGCGAAAAGTGAGTGGAGGGATGACATAGCACCATGCCTGAAGTGAAGAGAAGTCGCGGCTGTAAGCACAAATTCTACCCAAGAACCGAACGTTGACACACACCAGCCGAACATCAGATATCTATTGCCTGCCTTACTTGATAACAAGTCACCCGAACCCAAGGGTTTGCAGGCACTGTGGAAGACGCGACTTCAATTCCTCGGCATATAAGAGTAGCAACACCATCTCCCACAGTGGCAGCCAAGTCCACCGACCTTTTGCGAAACTCAATGACATCACCGTCTACACGACTCCTCAACTCCGACGCTACGGAATCGCCAACCCAAGCAAAATCAGGTGGTTGCGGCTGCGACAGCCCCAGCAGCGCCACCGTGGAAAGGGACGAAACGCTCGAAGAACGCATTGCGAAACATCCCTGCTACAGCGAAGACGCCCATCACCATTACGCCCGGATGCACGTTGCAGTTGCTCCAGCTTGCAACATTCAATGCAACTATTGCAACCGCAAATATGACTGCGCTAACGAAAGCCGTCCTGGAGTAGTTAGCGAATTGCTAACCCCAGAAGAAGCAGCACACAAAGCTTTGGTCATTGGTGGCAAGATTCCCCAAATGACAGTTGTGGGAATTGCTGGCCCTGGCGACCCTCTGGCGAACCCAGAAAAGACTTTCCGCACATTTGAGTTGATTGCAGCCCAAGCACCAGACATCAAGCTGTGCTTATCAACCAATGGTTTAATGCTGCCCGACTACGTTGATCGCATTAAACAATTAAATATAGATCACGTTACGATCACCATTAACATGGTAGATCCAGAGATCGGTGCTAAGATTTATCCTTGGGTTCACTACAACCGCAAGCGTTACAGAGGTCTTGAAGGCGCGAAGATTCTCCACGAAAGACAGATGGAAGGATTACAAGCCCTGAAAGATGCTGACATCTTGTGTAAAGTCAACTCGGTGATGATTCCCGGAATTAATGACCATCACTTAGTCGAAGTGAATCGAGTCATTCGTGAGAAAGGTGCATTCTTGCACAACATCATGCCATTGATTTCTGCACCAGAACATGGCACACACTTCGGTTTAACTGGTCAACGCGGCCCCACACCCAAAGAACTCAAAGAAGTTCAAGACAACTGCTCTGGTAACATGAAAATGATGCGTCACTGTCGCCAGTGTCGTGCCGATGCCGTAGGATTGTTGGGAGAAGACCGCAGTCAGGAATTTTCCAAAGAGAAATTCTTGGAAATGGCTCCAGACTATGATATGGATAAACGCCAAGAAGTTCACGACGGTATTGAGAAGTTTAAAGAAGAACTGAAAGTAGCCAAAGACAAGGCGCTAGCCGGTAAGAAAATTGCCAATAGTCCTAAAATCCTAGTTGCAGTAGCAACCAAAGGCGGCGGATTAGTTAACCAACACTTCGGTCATGCCAAAGAATTCCAAATTTACGAAGTGGGTGGAAACGAAGTTCGCTTTGTAGGTCATCGCAAAATTGACCAATACTGCCAAGGTGGATACGGCGAGGAAGCTACATTTGAGCATATTATGAAAGCGATCGCAGATTGCAAAGCAGTTTTAGCCTCCAAGATTGGTAACAGTCCTCAAGAAAAATTGCAAAAAGCTGGAATACAGAGTGTTGAAGCTTACGACGTGATTGAGAAGGTTGCTTTAGAGTTCTACGAGCAATACGTTAAAGAATTAGGGAATAGGGAATAGGGAGTAGGGAGTAGGGAATTTCAATATTCACCACTCCCCACTTACCACGGACTAAATGCCCCGCTACCGCTAACACCACTCACCACTCCCCATTCCCCACTCCCCACTCCCAAAAAGGACAATAATCATGGCTTACAAAATTACTAGCCAGTGTATTTCCTGCAATCTCTGTCTATCGGGATGTCCCACAAATGCAGTTAAAATGGTTGACGGACAGCACTGGATTGACCCTGAACTTTGTACAAACTGTATTGGTAGCATTCATACCGTGCCTCAGTGTAAAGCTGGTTGTCCCACCTGTGACGGTTGTGTTAAGCAGCCTAGCGACTATTGGGAAGGCTGGTTTGCCGATTACAAGCGCGTAGTTGCTAAATTAACAAATAAACAAGATTACTGGGAACGTTGGTTTAACAGCTATTCCCAGAAATACTCCGAACAGTTGCAAAAGCGTCAGCCCCAAACAATGGGAGCAGAAGCTTTAATAAATCGTAATTCGTAATTGAAGACAACAATGCAAAATAACTGCATCTATCTCGATAATAATGCCACCACTAAGGTAGACTCAGAAGTTATAGAGGTAATGCTGCCTTACCTCACAGATTATTACGGCAATCCCTCCAGTATGCATACCTTTGGTGGGCAAGTCGGTAAAGCAGTGAGAACCGCAAGAGAACAACTTGCAGCCATCCTGGGAGCCGATGAGTCAGAAATTATCTACACAAGTTGTGGAACTGAAGGAGATAACGCGGCAATTCGAGCCGCACTATTAGCGCAACCAGAAAAGCGACACATCGTCACCACCCAAGTTGAACATCCGGCAGTACTCAATGTCTGCAAACAATTAGAAACCCAAGGTTACAGTGTTACCTATCTTTCAGTAAATCATCAAGGGCAGCTGGATCTAGATGAACTAGAAGCTTCCTTGACGGGTAACACCGCCTTGGTGACAATTATGTATGCTAATAACGAAACTGGCACGATTTTCCCGATTGAGCAGATTGGGTTGCGCGTTAAAGAATATGGCGCTATCTTCCATGTAGATGCGGTGCAAGTAGTGGGAAAAATCCCCTTGAATATGAAGACTAGCACCGTGGATATGTTAACCCTGTCTGGTCACAAGCTGCACGGTCCGAAAGGAATTGGTGCTTTATATATCCGACGCGGGGTTCGGTTCCGTCCCTTCATTCTTGGGGGACACCAAGAACGCGGACGTAGGGCGGGAACAGAGAATGTTCCGGCAATTGTTGCCTTGGGCAAAGCTGCCCAACTAGAACTGTTACACTTAGAAGAAGGGACCACAAAACAAAGAAGGCTGCGCGATCGCCTGGAACAAACTTTACTCGCTAAAATTCCCGATTGTGTAGTTAACGGTGACGTTACGCAGAGATTGCCCAACACCACAAATATCGGCTTCAAGTATATTGAAGGTGAAGCTATCTTACTATCCTTGAATAAATACGGTATCTGTGCATCATCGGGTTCTGCTTGCACCTCCGGCTCACTGGAACCTTCCCACGTCCTTCGGGCTATGGGCTTACCCTACACAACTTTGCACGGTTCCATTCGCTTCAGCCTTTGTCGCTACACCACAGAAGCCGAAATCGATCAAGTGATCGAGGTAATGCCCAGTATTGTGGAACGTTTACGCGCCCTCTCACCCTTCAAAAATGATAATGCGGGTTGGTTACAAGAACAAGAGGAAGCACTGGCGCATCGCTAATTAGGGAATAGGGAGTAGGGAATAGGGAATAGGGAATAGGGAATAAAGAATTTAGTACTCCCCACTCCCCACTCCCCACTCCCCACTCCCCACTCCCCCAATCTAAAATCCAAAATCTAAAATCTAAAATTCATTATGTGGGACTACACCGATAAAGTATTAGAACTGTTTTACAATCCCCTGAATCAGGGAGCCATTGAAGAATCTGGCGAACCTGGGGTTAAGCTTGCAATGGGAGAAATCGGTAGCATTGCTTGCGGTGATGCTCTGAGATTGCACCTGAAAGTGGAAGTAGAATCTGATAAGATTCTAGATGCTCGTTTTCAAACCTTTGGCTGTACTAGTGCGATCGCATCTTCTAGTGCATTAACCGAAATGATCAAAGGTTTAACCTTAGATGAAGCCCTGAAAGTGTCCAACAGAGACATTGCAGATTACCTGGGTGGTTTACCAGAAGCAAAGATGCACTGCTCTGTCATGGGACAAGAAGCGCTAGAAGCCGCTATCTATAATTATCGTGGCATACCTCTAGCTACCCATGATGATGATGATGAAGGCGCGTTAATTTGCAGTTGCTTTGGGATCAGCGAGGCCAAAATTCGCCGCGTCGTTCTAGAAAATAATCTCACTGGTGCCGAAGAGGTAACAAATTATGTGAAAGCTGGTGGTGGATGCGGTTCCTGTTTGGCGAACATTGATGATATAATTAAATCAGTTCAACAGGAATACGCCTCACCTGCTCTCAACGATTACGGCGTAAAAGTTGCCACAGAAATTGTTACGTCTAAAGAGCGATCGCTAACTAACGTCCAAAAGATTGCTCTAATTCAAAAAGTTCTCGATGAAGAAGTCAGACCCGTACTCATTGCAGATGGGGGAGATGTAGAACTCTATGATGTCGAAGGCGATCGCGTTAAAGTTGTGCTGCAAGGTGCTTGCGGTTCCTGTTCTAGTAGTACAGCAACTCTGAAAATTGCGATCGAAGCCAGATTACAAGATCGTGTCAGCAAGAGCCTTGTAGTCGAAGCAGTTTAGGAATTGCTTTCTTGACTTAACGTACTCTACAAATACGCCCTAATATGCATTCAGCCAGGAACAGAAAGTAGGATTTGAACCGAATCATTGTCTCCACTCAATGCTTCATACCAATTCGCCAAAAGAAAGTCACAGATTCAAATCCAACTCTCTTAATTACGAATTACGTAGACACCCGAAGGATTGCTCCCCCCAAGGTATTACGAATTACGAATTGGTATCAGTCCTACCACTATTACTGCTAACAGCATATAGGCTTCATAGATTAAGCGCCTAAAAAGCAAATTTCATCATCTAACTCGCTTCAAAGGAACAGAATATGGCCACATTGTACGACAAACTGGGCGGACAACCAGCTATTGAACAAATAGTAGATGAACTCCACAAACGCATTGCCACAGACAGCCTCCTCAATCCCATTTTTGCTGGTACAGATATGCCCAAGCAACGTAATCATCTAGTTGCTTTCCTATCTCAAATTTTTGAGGGACCAAAGCAATACGCCGGTCGTCCAATGGACAAAACCCACGCGGGAATGAATCTACAGCAACCACACTTCGATGCGATCGCCAAGCATCTCGGTGAAGCAATGGCTGTGCGTGGAGAGTCAGCAGAAGACACCAAAGCTGCACTAGATCGCGTCACAAATATGAAGGGCGCTATTTTGAACAAGTAATCGGACTTATGCATTGATTGTTGACAAATAACAACATCAAGTCCTATTGAATCTTGCAAGCTGAAACACATTATGACGTATTTGTAAATTGCGTAATCTCCTAGTCATTAGTCAGGATAAATGATTAATGACTAGGGACAAAAGAAAAAAAATTTAGCCAGGAAATATATGTACTTACTTTCGATCATTTTAGCTGTGGAGCGATCGCCCCCGGCGCCGTTCTACATACCCTCACTGCTGTAGCTCAACAGGTGTGAGAGCCAACAAACCCAAAAAACCCACCAACCAATTGCAGGGAAACACGAATCATGACTGAAGAAAAGATTAGACAGATAGCTTTCTACGGTAAGGGCGGTATTGGTAAATCTACCACTTCCCAAAACACCTTAGCAGCTATGGCAGAAATGGGTAAACGCATCCTCATCGTCGGTTGCGACCCTAAAGCTGACTCCACCCGTTTGATGCTGCACAGCAAAGCTCAAACAACCGTTCTTCACCTCGCCGCAGAACGTGGTGCAGTAGAAGATATCGAACTCCATGAAGTGATGCTAACCGGTTTCCGTGACGTTCGTTGCGTAGAATCTGGTGGTCCAGAACCCGGAGTAGGTTGTGCAGGTCGTGGTATTATCACCGCCATCAACTTCTTAGAAGAAAATGGTGCTTACCAAGACCTAGACTTCGTATCTTACGACGTATTAGGTGACGTTGTGTGCGGTGGTTTCGCAATGCCTATCCGTGAAGGCAAGGCACAAGAAATCTACATCGTAACATCTGGTGAAATGATGGCGATGTACGCTGCTAACAACATCGCTCGTGGTGTTCTCAAGTATGCTCACACAGGTGGCGTGCGTTTGGGTGGTTTGATTTGTAACAGCCGTAACACAGACCGAGAAATCGACTTGATCGAAACCTTGGCAAAACGGTTGAACACCCAAATGATTCACTACGTACCCCGTGACAACATCGTTCAACACGCAGAATTGCGCCGGATGACTGTTAACGAGTACGCACCAGAAAGCAACCAAGCTAACGAATATCGCGCATTGGCTACAAAGATTATCGACAACAAAAATCTATCTATTCCTACACCCATCGAAATGGAAGAACTAGAAGAATTGTTGATTGAATTCGGTATTCTCGAAAGCGACGAAAACACTGCAATGCTAGTTGGTAAGAGTGCTACTGAAGTTCCTGTAGTATAAATCGCTGCTAAGAAATAACGCTTTAGCACAAGGAAAAAGGAAAGATATCAATCTTCCCTTTGACCTTTCATCTTCTCGCTTACATCTCCCCCCTAATCTTAGAGGGGACTCCTAGTCCCCCTATGCCCCCCATCCTTACGAGTCACAGAGGCTAAGTATGACACCTCCAGAAAATCAAAACATCATCGAAGAAAGAAAAGAACTAATTAAAGAAGTTCTCAGTGCTTATCCTGAAAAAGCCGCTAAAAAGCGGGAAAAACACTTAAACGTATACGAAGAAGGTAAGTCCGATTGCGGCGTTAAGTCTAACGTTAAATCCCTTCCTGGGGTAATGACCGCTCGTGGTTGTGCTTACGCCGGTTCTAAAGGTGTGGTCTGGGGTCCTATTAAGGACATGATCCACATCAGCCACGGACCTGTAGGTTGCGGTTATTATTCTTGGTCAGGTCGTCGTAACTACTACATCGGTACCACAGGTATTGACTCCTTTGGTACCATGAACTTCACCTCCGACTTCCAAGAACGAGATATCGTCTTTGGTGGAGACAAGAAACTTACCAAGCTCATCCAAGAACTTGATGTACTTTTCCCCCTTAACCGTGGTGTTTCCATTCAATCTGAATGTCCCATCGGTCTAATTGGGGATGACATCGAAGCTGTTGCTCGCAAGACATCGAAAGAAATTGGCAAGCCAGTTGTACCTGTGCGTTGCGAAGGCTTCCGGGGTGTTTCCCAATCTTTGGGACACCACATTGCTAACGACATGGTTCGTGACTGGGTGTTCACCAGATCAGACCAAGCTAAGAAAGACGGTACACTCAAGTTTGAAGGTACTCCTTATGATGTAGCCATCATTGGTGACTACAACATCGGTGGTGATGCTTGGGCTAGCCGCATCCTGTTAGAAGAACTCGGCTTGCGCGTAGTCGCTCAGTGGTCTGGTGATGGCACAATCAACGAAATGTTGATGAGCCCCAATGTGAAGATGAACCTCATCCACTGTTATCGGTCGATGAACTACATCAGCCGTCACATGGAAGAAGCTTATGGTATACCCTGTACGAAGTATGATTTAATAGTTTTTAATACCAGGATTTAGTCCACGTCTAACTTTGCTTGATTTAAACATTGTTCTAAATGGACTAAATTTTAAGACACATTTAAGACACAATGAAAAGCAGGGCACAGGACGTTTTTGAGGATTTCACTCCGCCAGCATCTACCGATGGCAGCTATCTAGGAACGCAGAAACAAATGAAGGCTACTCGGCAGCATCTGGAACGCAAGTTTGATGAAGGTTTGACAAACACTAGGGCCCGTCTAAAAGCCGCTAAGGTGAAAGTGGGTTTGGTCGTGGCACGGGAGACTATTCAATTGCAAGCATCCCTACCCATCAAGCCGGGCGATCGCGACATTAAAGGAACTGGTTTTAAGCAGTACAAGATTTCGCTAAATATCCCTGCAAGTTTGGACGGGTTGAGAACAGCTGAGGAAGAGGCAAACGAGCTAGGCAAGCTACTCGCCCGTAAACAGTTTGAATGGACTGACAAATATCTGGGTAAAATCGCTAAGGTCGCCAACAGATCCCAAACCCTTGGTGATGTTTTAGAAGAGTTTGAAACTGAGTATTTCAAAACACGCAAGTTAACAGAAAAAAGTAAACACACCTTTTTCTATTACAAGGAGTATTTGCGGCGATTGATTGGACTAGATACTTTGCTGAATCAATCGGAGATTGATAAAAGATTTGCAGAGTTGACGGGAGACTCTGCCAAATACAGCGCCGTTAAATCGTTGAAGGTTTTAAAATCAACTCTTAATTTAACTAGTTTCACTCTCGAACATTTTAAAGCTACACAACCCAAAAGTCAGGCTAGGGACATTCCCAGTGATGAGGATATCATCAAATATCAGGAATCTTTTCATCATTATTCTTTGACTAGAAGCCTAACAATCAAAAAGAGTTGTTTAGACAGTTGGAAGATGTGGGAATGGGTGTATGGAATGCTTGCTACTTATGGATTGCGCCCAAGAGAACTGTTTGTAAATCCTGAAATTGATTGGTGGTTGAGTCCTGAAAATAAAGATAATACATGGAAGGTTCACCCAGATACTAAGACTGGTTATAGAGAAGCTTTACCGCTACATCCTGAATGGGTTTACTTGTTTGATTTAAAAAACGTAGAGTATTTGGAATTGTTAAAAGCTCAAACTGATGACAGAATTAGTTTTGCAGATATCAATACTATTCGGGTTAATTGTTCATCATGGTTTAGGCGCGTAAATATTCCCTTTACGCCCTATGACTTACGCCACGCTTGGGCAATTCGAGCGCACATGATGGGCATTCCAATTAAAGCTGCTGCTGACAATTTGGGGCATTCCGTAGAAATTCACACTGAGATTTATCAGAAGTGGTTCAGTTTGGAGAACCGGAAGAAGGTAATTAAGCAGGCAGTAGATAAAAAAGATGGCATTGATGCGTTGAAGGAGGAGAATGCACGGCTAAGGGCTGAGGTGGAATATCTCAGGCAAGCTCTGGCACGGCATCAAATCATTGAGGTGCTGTCTACTTAACTCACTGCAAAGTGTGGCTTATTAGCAGAGGTGCATCTCTATCTGTTTAGCTTTTGAAACTGTTAAACTAGCACTGATACATTTTTGGGCAATATATTAGATAAAAAAGGCTATTTTTTGGGAATTTTTGTTAAAAAATAGCCAGTCAAAAAAATGTCTACAGTTGCTAAAAACGGCATCCAGAGCGAGTTTTAACCGCCTACAGTTGCGTCTACACCTGTAGAGACTGTAGACGCACTTAACCCGCACTGCAACCGCACTTGTCACCGTTGATCGTGGCAGTGTAACCGCCTTTATCACCGTCGATCGTGGCACACAAAGCGCACTTGTCACCGTCTGTTGTTGGGGTGTAGGCGAACTGTAGACGAGTTGAAACCGTGCATAAGTTGACTATCAACCGTGCTTTAGTTCCTTGATGAAAGCGTCAATCGCCTTTCCTGCCGTTGATTGCTTGCCAACTTTTAGCTTATTCAAAGTGCGATCGCGGGTCGCCTCATAGTCTGGCTGCACGGATGCAGATGTTGTCTTTTCCTGTTGCCTGAGTTGCTGGTTTTCGTTCTCCAGTTCCAAAATGCGTTCTAATCTCCTTTTGAGAACTGTACCATCACTCAAGATATCGTTCTCTCGCTCAACGTCAGCCAATTCCTCCGCTAGTTCTTCAAATAGCTGCTCTAACACCTTCTTTTCCTCGCGGGAATGCTTGAGACGAGTTTCTAGGCTTTCAACCTCGGCTTGCAACTGGTCGATAGTTTCGCTGTTCGCTACAGTTGAGTCTTCATTGCTTTCTTGCCCGGTAGTGCTAGTTTCCTTCTCTACTACCGGGCTTTCAATTTTCCCAAGGCTGACATCTCCTGACGCAGTTGAGAGACCGCTTGCCACAGTTGGGCAATATCGTCACTGATACTTGCTGTAGCTTTCGGTGTGGTTACAGATAATTTTTCTGTAACTTGAGTTTTGGGAGACTCTTCAAGCTGTACAGCTATCTCTTCTAAGCGTTCAATGGTGAGTTCAGCTATCTTGCCTATGTAACGCTTATGTAACTTGCCTTGAATTTTGCGGTAGCCATACCAATAACCAGTTTTCTCAACCCTGGCGGTGAAACCTGTAAGTGAAGATTTTGGCTCGTAACGAAAGGAGTTATGACTTGTTAACCATTCAAGCCATTGAGGCGAGTTTGACTCGACATCGATAATGGAGCCGCTATCAGTTGCCAGCATCCCTTGGATGACTGTTGCAATTTTACTCATGGTTACTCAAAGACTTATGTAACTATTCCATGCAATAGTATATATGCAACTTGAGTAACTTAGCAATATCTATGTAACCTATTGACAGTTGCCTAAAAGTTGCAGATAATAGTTAAATAGAGGTTGCAGCGAGTAAATCGTAGCGTCGTTTCGCTCCCCTAGTACCCACATGGGATGGATAAATGATCATCCCGGCTAAAAGAAGCTTGAATGCGCCCCAGTGAGAGAGTTTACACCTCTCCCCCTGGCACGACTTCCCCCTTACCAGTAGTTGAAGCCTATAAGGAGGCAATAAGAATGATAGCGTCAGACGCGCCCACTTTGGGCATTTTTCGTCAAGCGTCAAAGTTTTGGCGTTTGCGAGTGAGTAAAGAATTCGACAAGCCCGAATATTACATTGGTCAAACCGTGCTGCACAAGACAAAAGTGAGGCAGGGTGAAATCTTGTACCCGGTAACAGTGTTTGGCCTTTCCTGGACTGGCATGGACTGGCAGTATAACGTCTCCCTCCCAGAAGATCATCCTTGGTTTAAGCCAAACGACAATGAGTGGGAATGGGTTGATGACCGGGAGCTAGAGCCTATGTAATTAAAATGCCTGGTAGGGGTGATCGTCATCGAGGCGATCGCCCCCACGATCACAAAATCTGAAACCTTGCCAAACAAACATTTTTAGAGCAACGAGGAATTTATATGTCACAAATAGAGCAGTTTGGCAAATTAGTACAAGACGCACGGCGAGATGACGGCTATATCAATGCTACCGAATTGTGCAAGCATTTTGGGTATCGACTTGATAGATGGAAGCAGTTGCCAGCAGTAAAAGCTAGATTAAAGCATTTGAAAATTACAGAGCCAACTACAGAGCCTTGGATTGTTCAGCGCGTAGGTAAAACTTGGGTAACTTGGCTTCACCCAATCATGGCAGTTCACTTAGCAAGCTACCTTGATCCAGGCTTTGCCAACTATGTAGCCGAGATTTTTGTCAGGTATGCTGTGGCTGATCCAAGGCTTGCTGCTGATATTGCCTCAAGGCAGGAAACGACCGAGGGGCTAGACATCATTAGCAAGGCAGTCTAGAAGCGCTACGAAGAATAAAAGGCAATCCCTGTCTAAGCAGGGGTTGCTTGACATTTTAAAAACATAAGAATTGTATGTCACAAATAGAGTATTTTGACAAATTAGTACAAAACGCACACAGAGATGACGATTATATCAATGCTACCAAATTGTGCAAGCATTTTGGGTATCGACTTGATAATTGGAAGCAATTGCCAGGAACTAAAGCTAGATTAACAGAGCTTTCTGAAAGATTAAAAATTGAACAGTCAAGCCTTAAACCCTGGATTGTTGAGCGCGTAGGCAACACTTGGGCAACTTGGGTTCACCCAATCATGGCAGTTCACTTAGCAAGCTACCTTGATCCAGGCTTTGCCAACTACATAGCCAAGATTCTTATCAAGTACGTCACTGCCGATCCAACGCTTGCTGCTGACATTGCCTCAAGGCAGGAAACGACGGAGGGGCGGGACATCATTAAAAAGGCAGTTCAGGAGCGTTACGAGTTTCTTAAGTGTGAGTTAGCCAGTAACTATTACATAATCAAAGACGCTTGGGGGGATAAATTATACTACAACACTCGTACTGGAAGAATTCAATTAGATGGGAGTCCTTTAAGTTTACAGTCTCTGAAAACCACGCTTAGGCGAGAACTTAATGTTGAGGTCAACTGTCAAGACGCAGAACAAATCGTTAAAATCCTAGCTATCATCAATACCTATCCTTTAATGGATGCTGCGGATCAGCAGATATTCAAGGAGAAATATTCGTTTGATCTCAGGACAAGAAACTTTGTGCCAACACCAGAATGTCCGACACCGCCAAAATTAATTTGAGGCTTGGTTTTTAGGATACCCTCCATTGTTCGTGACTGGGGGGGTATTTTTTGGCGATCTACTCCCCTTGAGACGTGGGTGATTAATATTACATAGTTGACACACTAATTTTTTAAAATTTAAAAAGTTGGTTTTTTCACTGGATCTCCGGGATCAGGTCAAAAAATTGTAGCCCCATACACTCATTATTCTTTTTTAATACTTAAAAAGACTAAATTATCCAAATGATCAGAATTCGACTCACTGTTTTTGGCACGGGTCAAATTTTGACTATTTTAGCTATTTAGTATTATTTATTATCTAAAGTAATGAATTTACCCCTTAATATCACGTATATCTTGATTTTCAGTCAAAAAACACACTTACCTGTTGTTAATACAGATAATTTGATAATAATTAAGTATAAAAAATTATAATGCAGTTCTACGGGATTAAAATGATCAGAATTTGACCCGTGCCAAAAACAGTGAGTCGAATTCTGATCATTTGGATAATTTAGTCTTTTTAAGTATTAAAAAAGAATAATGAGTGTATGGGGCTACAATTTTTTGACCTGATCCCGGAGATCCAGTGAAAAAACCAACTTTTTAAATTTTAAAAAATTAGTGTGTCAACTATGTAATATTAATCACCCACGTCTCAAGGGGAGTAGATCGCCAAAAAATACCCCGCCCAGTTGTAACTTCACCGATAACTTTCCCGCAACGTGCAGCACCAAGACCAGCCGCCGCCGATTGTGTACAAAAACGTCGGGCGATCGCTGAAGACTACCGTAAATTGTCTGCAACGCGATCGCTAACTCTCCCGATTGGGCCTTAACCCTTAATTGAGTTTCACTCAACGACAACTCGATGACAATTGAGCGATCGCTAACTCTCCCGGTCGAGCCTTAACCCTTGATAGAGTTTCACTCAACGACAACGCGATGGCGTACCCGGTTGCTGTAGGCGATCGCAATTGAGCAGATGTAACTTCCAACTCCTGACTTCCGCCTTCCATCAACTAGCTGGGGAAGTTGTAAGAAGAAGAAAGGAAGTTAACGCAACGTGCAGCGCTACCTTGAGGTCAGCCCCGAACAGCGACGCAAAGCACTTTCTGTAATCGGGTTTTGATTTGACTTGGCAACCACTAAACTTTAGGCACTTTTTACTACCCTGCGAACAACGCACGAACAACATGGAACCCTATAGGGTTCCATGTACGTGTGATGTACGAATGCAGTGTGTTGCAGCTTCGTAGATACGTCGTCGGCCTTGTCGAGGATTAAGGCACGATATGTCATATCGTCGTTGAACAGTCGTTAAACAGCCGTAGAAATTATTGGTTTTTTCTATGCTCTCCAAAGTCACTCCTTAAGTCTCTAAAAACGCTATTCTCTGCTATAACACTTCAACCGCTACTAGGCATATAACCACCCTATGGGTGGAAAATTTTAGCAACTCATTACAAGCCTTTCTACACCCCATGTTGCGCTATGCGAAATATTAACTCTCGCTAAACGCTATAACGCTCTATAACAGCACCCGTGCAAGCAGCAGTTTTAGCGTGGTTTAGTTTTCGGAGATATATTATATCTCCCAGAACTATTAGCGTGGTTTAGCGTGGTTTATTTTCGCGGAAACCTTAAGGCTTCAGATGTTTTTCAACGTAGTTTGAATGCAGATATCAATTAGCCGAAGAAGTCATGCTGCTAAAAATCGAGAGTGCAGTAACTCATTACCACGTTGCATCCTGACGCAGACTGTACAGCAGTTCTCGCCAGCATCAAATTTTTGCAACGGCAGAGCGTGAGTGGCGCGAATTTTGCGACCGCACAGAGTGAACCAAGTTGCTTCACCAGGCTTCTCGCTATCCATTAGGTGCAGCACTCCGTTTTCGCTTATCCGCCTTCCTAGTACATCCATGTCTATTACACTCGCGTCTTAACCCAGTGTATAAAGCTTGACGTTTACCCTGCAAGCATTTGCAAAAATTTGCTGGACTACTTTAAGTTATCCGCCAGCGAAAATTGACGAAAATTTACCGGACAACATCAGGTTATCCGTCAGCAAGTTTAACAAATGAAGTTGTGTTCTTCGACCTTAAGCCCAAAGAACACAACTTCATTTGTTGCATCTCCTGTCGAGTGTTAAGGCACGACCCATAATTCTGCTGGGCATACAGCTAAAACTTCATGCCCCTTTACCCCAGTAAGCCACAATTCGCAAATCAAATTACCATTTCACTGGGGTTTTGGATGTTTAAATCATAAGCTTTAAGACAAAAACAAGCCACGCAAAACGCAGACTTCCAGGACTGTTTATATATAAGGATTATAGGTTTTAATCTACCGTATACCCTGGTTGGAATACAATTTCTTCGGCCCCACCAAGATTGCTGAATCTTTACGGGAAATCGCTTCCAAGTTTGACGAAACAATCCAAGCAAACGCTGAGAAGATTATCGCCAAGTATCAGCCCACAATGGATGCGATTCTTGGCAAGTATCGCCCCCGCTTGGAAGGTAAGACTGTTGCCATCATGGTTGGTGGTCTACGTCCTCGCCACGTTGTCCCAGCGTTCCAAGACTTGGGCATGAAGATGATAGGTACTGGTTATGAGTTTGCTCATAACGATGACTACAAACGTACTGCTCCCTTCATCGAAGACGGCACCATCGTTTATGACGACGTTACCGCTTACGAATTCGAGGAATTTATCAAAGCCCTCAAGCCCGACCTTGTAGCCTCTGGTGTGAAAGAGAAGTACGTCTTCCAAAAGATGGGTCTACCTTTCCGTCAAATGCACTCTTGGGATTACTCCGAACCTAGCGATGCCTCCGGCGGGCTACGCGCCAACGCACTTCAACATCATATAATGCAAGATTTTTTAGTGGCAGGAGAATAAAGAGCTTATTTCTAGCCTAAATGCGACTTGTAGGGTTATCTAGGAACAATTTGTTTTTGTGCTTTAAACAATATAACTCTTATGGAGTCTCGTTTTTAGGATTTGCTTGCATTTTGCTCAAAGAAAAACTGTAAAATGAAAGACTATTTTAAATGACGATTTTTTAGATTAAATGGTGCCGCAGCTACGCCCGTCGTAGACATCGCATTAGCGTTTGTGGTCAGCAACGACCAATAAACTTTGCAACTCCACCAGCGATGTTCGACACTCAACTGCACTAGGATTTTTATACAACTATCTCACTAATACTTTGTAGTTCATAAACATCCTAAAACTTATCATGCACAGAACTTTTCTTTATACACCATTGGTAAAGGTAAGCAGCAGAAATGAACCAAAGCCACCAGGATCTTAGCAGAAAAATATCATAAGTTAATCTTGGTGTTCTTAAATCAGCAAAGGTTTGCTTAAAACTGCTAACAAACAAAATATAGATTGCGAAAACCGCAACAATTGGCAAAATTGATAACACAAGTATTCCAAAATCCCGAATAACCAAGGATCTAAATTTTGGCAGAATAAGCCATTGCGGTGGATTTGACCACAGAAGCTTGAGCAAAAATGCATATACTCTTGTCAAAATCAAAAACCAGATGAGAGCTAACAGCAATGCAATAGCAGAAACTCCAAAGAAAAAAATTAGACCACCGTTACTTGTAATAGATAGAAAACCAAGACCGCCTACAAGTAAGTAGCGCCAAAATTCAAATGCAAAAAGTACGGTTGCACCGATGTAGGCTGGTATTGCTAATCTAATAGCCATCATCCACGATTTTGGATAAGGTAGCCAAGCAGGAAACCAACTTTTATTGCTCATAAACTAAATGCCAGTTTCAAGTTCCGGGTAGAATATATGCTGATTAAAAGTCATTCCGATAGCTGATCGTGTTTAATTAATCACTCTTGATCATAACGAAACTACAGCAGAACTCATAACAGTATAAACACACAGTAAATATTTAAATTTACAGTCCGACAACGTTAAAGCCTCACACTAATTACAGGAATCTTGTGAGATTTATAAGAAGTAGACCCTTGGTGCGATCGCATGACAGAGATTATCTGTGAGATGCATAAAAATTAGACCCTTAGTGCGATCGCTATGACAGGCTGTTCTGTGATCGCTTCGTTGCACCGCCATGTCAACCTGTTTTAGACTTAGAAAAATGCTATGCAATAATCACCATGAGCTATCACGATATTATTACAATTGAGCCGGACAAGCGAGGCGGTAAGCCTTGTATTCGACGGATGCGAATTACCGTGTACGATGTTCTAGGCTGGTTAGCAGCTGGTATGTCTCATGGGGAGATATTAGACGACTTCCCTGAATTAACAGAAGAAGATATTAGAGCAAGTCTAGAGTTTGCTGCTGACCGTGAACATCGTTTAGTTGCCTCTCTACAAGATGCTACGCAAACGGTAGGTGGTCTTTGAAGCTGCTTTTTGATCAAAATTTGAGTCGCAAGCTAGTAACTCAATTAGCAGACGTTTTCCCTGATTCCAGTCATGTTCAGTTTCATGGGCTGGAAGTGAAGACTGATACTGAAATATGGGAATTTGCTAAAACCAATGACTTTTGCATCGTAACTCAAGATGTAGATTTTGCCGAAAGAAGCCGTTTGTACAGTTCTCCGCCTAAAGTTATATGGCTACGTTGTGGAAATGCACCAACAAAACAAGTTGAATCTCTACTTCATTCTGGCGTGGAGGTGATTCAGAGGCTGCTCAATAATCCAAATCTGCATTGTCTAGAATTATACTAAGGCTTTCCTTTCGAGGGATTGTGTGTGAGATGCATAAGAAGTAGACTGGTGGTGCGATGTCTACGACGGTCTACACTTATGCATTCACTCGACAACCAGCTTGCGATCGCGTGATGAGGGTATACGATCGCATTAAACTGTCCAATCCTCAATTAACAATCCGGGTACTTTGCCCAAATCCCGATGATTGCGTGTTAATAAAACTAATTTACGAGATAGTGCGATCACCGAATAGCCCGTCTTAGACATCACAGTAAAAGAAGTAGACTGTTGTTGCGATCGCCTTTACTCGACAACACGCCACTGTATATTCATACTGGGTGAAGTTAAGCGATCACCTCTAACTCAGGAATATACTCAGTTTCGTAGTTTTCAATTATAGCAGTAGCCATATAGGTTAGGACATATAATCTGATTAGCAGTGTTAAATATGTAGCTGAAATCTTTGATCGATATTATGGCTAAACCCTAC
>NZ_JBALCY010000013.1:0-69839 GCF_036917655.1 Nostoc sp. | reverse complement strand
AACTGATAACTCAACAGACACTGCACTGTCCAATTATCAGGGAGGATTTTTTATGAACTTTTGTAAAGAATTGGCTGGGTCTGCATAAAACTTATGAGCCGGAACTGATAACTCAACAGACACTGCGCTGTCCAATTATCAGACAGGATTTTTTATGAACTTTTGCTAATAATTGGCTGGGTCTGTATAAAACTTGTGTGCCCAACGTAGAGTAAACAGGTACTATCTTGACGAACTTCAATAGTAAACAACTAATGATTGTAGGTGAAAGTTCAACATGAAAAAAGTGTTTGCATTAATTGAAAAAGAATCAGCCAAATTTGCTCAATTACCCTTCTTTGAGTTTTTAGGAAATAAAAGCATCGCTCTTATACAAAGATTATCTTTTGCTGCTTATTTTGCACTTTTTATAATGGGATATGGAAATTTAAACAAGTTTGTTTCCTTAGAAGAACCAAAAGTTAACCCAATTCAATATATTTTTAACAAACAAATCCGTGAACAAGAGAATCATTGGATATGGTTTTTAAAAGATTTAGAAGACTTGGATTTGAACCGATTTTTAAATTTTACCGACTCTTTAAAATTGAATTTGAGTGATCAGATAGTGATTTGTAGACAAATAATTTATGAACTATATCGGCTAACTTTTCAAGTTAATCCCATTTACAAGCTAGTCGCTATTGAGTCGATAGAATCCATCTCGAATATTTTTTTCTCAATAACTGCACCAGTCACTCAAGAATTAAAAGCTCTTACTAATCGAGAGTATCCTTATTTTGTAAATCCTCATTTACTTGCTGAAAATGACCATAGTGTTCACTCTTATGAAACAAAAGAATTTATTGGAAGTATGCATTTAGCAGAAGAGATTTGCAAGCAAGCCTGTGAATTAGTTAATAAAATTTTTGAACTGTTTACAGCCTTGGTAGATATGCTTGTTAATTTTGCTGAAAAATATAAGATTAAACAATTATTAACTCAGAGTTTTGGTGGCTCCGACTCCACTCAGTTGCCCTGCGCGATCTTGTTACAGTCGGGGTTTAAATCCCCTTATGTAACTCTCTTCTCTACGAGACGCTGCGCGTAGCTTGCTTCTCCGTAGGAGTACAATGCATAAATTTTGAATTTGGAATTGTTATGGTGGTTCTCAATGCTGTGGAACACAGGAAGGAGGCTATAAATCTGTTAGCAGCCTTGCTTTTCTCAGAATAAATGTCAGTAGGGTTTCTTTTTTGGAAATAATTTCAGCTGTAACTTCCATCCCTGCTTGAATAGGATAGGATTTATCGCCCCTTTTTAAATAAAGTCTCTCTGCCTCAATAGTCACCTCATAGTAAGGTGGAGTTGGAACGTTGCTGTTAGTTTGAGATGTAATGGCGTCGGCACTAATACCTCTGACAGCACCTTTGAGGATGCCATAATCTGGGTAAGGATAGGCAGAAAGCCGCATTTGTACTTCCCCCTCTGGACATTTTGTTACTTTTACGACTTTACACACCTTCACTTTACTTCTATCAGCAGCAGCAACACGGGCTTTAATTACTAAAGGGGCATTGCTGGGAGCAATTTGAGCGATCACATCCCCAGGACGGACAACTTGCCCAGCATTTCTTAATTCTAGTTTGAGGATAGTACCTGCCTCTGAAGTCCGAATTACAGTTTTTTGCAGTTCTGTAAAGACTTGTCTAAGTTCTTGTTGAGCGCTACTAATTTGATTTTGGATTTCAACTTGACGCCTGATGGTTTCCTCTTTTTCTTTGTTCAATTGAGCGAGGGTAGACTCACCCTTTGTAAATTCTTGGGCAATGCGTTCTTGTGCGATCGCCACATTAGCATCACTCGGATTGAGTCCAGCTTTAGCGTTTTCAAGTCTCGCAGTAGCAGCTTTAAAAGCTTGTTCTTTTTGTTTAATTTCGAGATCAGCGATTGCCCCTGAATTTCCCAGCTGCTGATATCCCTTTAGTTCCTGTTTAGCTAATTCAACAGAGGCTTCTAATTCTTGTACTTCTGTCTGAGTAGTAATTTGCTTATCTTTATAGTCTCTTTTGTTGCGACTGAAGTCTGCTTTGGCGGATGCGATCGCCTGTCGCATTCCATTCGACTCAGCAGTCATTTGAACTTTTAGTGCTTTGAGTTGTGCATCGATTTGCGCTCGTTGTAACTGATTCTGCTGGATATTTCCGAGTATTTGGCTTTTTTTACTTTGCAATTGGGAGTTGTCGATGAGTGCGATCGTATCTCCCTTTTTCACGACCTGATTTTCTTTCACCTTGATGTTTATAACTGTTCCCTCGGCTGCTGCTTGCACTAACCGTATTTCTCCGGTTGGGCGGACGGTAGCATCAGCTTTGACTATTATGTTGTATTGAATGACACTAGCAAGTCCGAAGGCAGCGCCAACACTTCCAATTAAAAATATTCCTCCCAACCTTGTCCATATGCTGACTGGTGGAAGATATTCGTCGTTTTCGACTAGACGGAGAAAGTCTGGTTGGGGGTCAATGAGCATGAATGCTAAAAAACATTTTGGTTGTGTAAATAATCTAGCAAAAAAATCTACCTAGCGTTAGCGTGGCGACCAAGATTTAGGGATATTCAAAAAATAAAAGCTTTCTTCCGTTTCAATGATCTTTTTGGCAAAACTTCCCTAATTTTGGCGTTTTAGCCCTCCAGAGCCAAAGCTAAGGCTTTTGCTTTGATTACTGATAGTGCCTTGCCTATACGCATTTTAATATGTAAATACAAGGTTTATATACAGCTAATTATAAATAACAATTAGCGCCTTTTAGTCCGAATACTAAATCTTTATAATTTTTATCTAAAATTTTATCCCCTCTTTATTTATTTACAAACAATTTGTATACTGAATGAAAGCTTTTTTGCAATTAATCAATAATTAAGCAAACTTAGCCTTTTTATATTAAAAGAAATTATATACATTCAAAATTGTTTTGTATATATTAATTAGATAACAGGGACTCTTGCATAAAAATACGTACTCAGAAATACGGAACAAAAGTTTTGAGTTTTATAAAGTGATTTAAGTGCCGTCTGTATAAATATATAGCTACTCAAATGCACTATATCTTCAATTATGGGCAATACGGTAACTTTATCAGTATTAATACGTAATAAGTTTAATTTATAATTTGTTGACAAAATTCAGCTTTTAGATTGCCATATTTATATCAATATGTATATTGACGCCTGCAATTTTTTGATAAATCAGAACTTATTTTCTAATTAATTTTGTATAAAGAATAACTATGTAGTATCTTTCCTGAAGATGTGTAATACATATATCTTAAAAAATTAGTTGCTTGACCTTTAGAGCAAGAGTCGTATAATACATTTAAAGCCACGAAAAAGTAACTAAATATACTCTTTAAATGTTTATATCTATTACTTTGAAGTGACGTGACTTTAACCCCAACAATCAAGCGACAACTAACGATTATGGAAAGCACATTGTTCACTACATTAACCCCCAACGAAGAAGCCAATCTCTCTGGTGGTACCACTACGACTTTCGACATCAAATTATTCTTAGCTAAGATTTCCAAAGCTTCAAACACAGTTAGTCAAACAGCTACTGGCGGTAAGGGCGGTGCCGGTGGTGCTATCACTATAGGCGGTAGCGGCAAAGACTCACCAGTTGTGCTCATTGGCACTACAGTTAACTCATCAGGTGGAGCTGGTGGAAGCGCAAGCAACACCTCCAATAACGCTGTAGGTGCGGGCTAGATAAACTCTTCTCTGGCGCTTAGGCATCATGTAGAAATAAGTTGTACAAATTGAATCTGGAATAAGCAATGAGCTGAACTTCCCCATCAAAAATGTTCAAGTTATTTTTGCAAGTCTCCTATTATGCTCCTAATTGTGTGGCGCAGCTTCTTTGCAACTATCAAACTAACCGAGAATTAAGATAATGGAAAGCACATTGTTCACTACATTAACCCCCAACGAAGAAGCCAATCTCTCTGGTGGTAACGATCCGACTTTCAAATTTAGCTTCTTCAGCCTCCAAAAGTCCGTAGCGAAGAACAAAGTTACTCAAAAAGCTACTGGCGGTGCTGGCGGTGCCGGTGGTGCTATTAAGATCGGCGGCGGCAGCGACTCACCAGTTGTGATCATTGGCACTACAATTAACTCCTCAGGTGGAGCTGGTGGAAGCGCAAGCAACACCTCCAATAACGCTGTAGGTGCCGGCTAGGTAAAGTCTTATATGGGGCGCTTAGGCATTATGTAGAAATAAGTTGTACAAATTGAATCTGGAATAAGCAGTGAGCTGAACTTTCCTATCAAAAATGTCCAAGTTATTTTTCCAAGGTTCCTATTATGCTCCTAATCATGTGGCGCAGCTTCTTTGCAACTAACAAACTAACCGAGAACTAAGATAATGGAAAGCACATTGTTTACTGCACTAACCCCCAACGAAGAAGTCAATCTCTCTGGTGGTAACACAAAACCCAAGAAAGCTACTAAGAGTCTTAGCATTTTATTAACTTTCTTCAACTTGACCAAAGCTTCCAACAGCGTTAGTCAAACAGCCACTGGCGGTGCCGGCGGTGCCGGTGGTCCTATCACTATAGGCGGCGGCAGCGACTCACCTGTTGTGATTATTAAGTCTACAATTACCTCAAACGGTGGAGCTGGTGGAAGCGCAAGCAACACCTCCAATAACGCTGTAGGTGCCGGCTAGGTAAACTCTTATATGGCGCTTAGGCATCATGTAGAAATAAGTTGTACAAATTGAATCTGGAATAAGCAGTGAGCTGAACTTCCCCATCAAAAATGTTCAAGTTATTTTTACAAGGTTCCTATTATGCTCCTAATTATGTGGCGCAGCTTCTTTGTAACGAACAAACTAACCGAGAACTAAGATAATGGAAAGCACAATGTTTACTGCATTAACCCCCAACGAAGAAGTCAATCTCTCTGGTGGTAACAAAGTTACCCCAATATATAATATTAGCTTTATCCTCAAAGCTTTAAGCATTGCCAAAGCTTCAAACACAGTTAGTCAAACAGCTACTGGCGGTGCCGGTGGTGCTGGTGGACCTATCACTATAGGCGGCGGTAAAGACTCGCCAGTTGTGATCATTAATTCTAAAATTAGCTCCTCAGGTGGAGCTGGTGGAGGCGCAAACAACACCTCCAATAACGCTGTAGGTGCATCAACTTAGGTAAGGTTATGAGGATTTAAGTAGAAGGGTAATAGTAAACGGAAAGACACCTGAACCGCGTCTTTACCCGGATGAGATGCCGCACGTTAAGCAATTTACCCACTTGATGCTGGTGAAGTTGCTTTTATACAGGACTAAATTGCTAATCGACTTAATTGCTATAAGCCATTAGCTGATTCTTAGGACTTATCCTAACATACGTTTATTGCTACCCACCTACTTTCATTCAATAAACTTAACGAAATTATATTGATGGTTGCTATTCGGCAATCATCAATATGGTTATCAGTAGCGCTTTTCCCTTAATATACTGCTCATGCTTGAGCAATATATTAAGGGAAACAAACGCTACTACTTGAGAAATCGACCATATCCATGTTTAATCACTCTCGGTAGAGTAAAATCTAAAACCCTTTTTTATTCAGGGTTATGCTATTTGCCTTCGTTTTGGGGTTTCTATCAATATTCGATCATTAAATCCCTGGCTAAATCTGACTTTCGGCATTTAGTCTTGATTATTCTCATTCCAGAGTGATTAAAGAGGGATATTGATCACAATTTACTAGTTTGGAAAAGATAAGGAAACTCTTTTTACAGAACTTACTCCAAACGAATAAGCAAGTCTGTCTAAAGGTTTACATACCAAAATTATCCATGTTTTTCCTGTTGATAAGTAGGTTGACGGAAATAACCCTAACTATGTGACAAAAATTACAATCAATCCTTTGCGGTTTTTTCGTATCATTGGCAATGACATAGTGTAGGTTATTTATCCCTTTCTACTTATACAAAATATAGCCATTTTGGTACGTGCTAACTCTCGTTATCTTGAGTGAAAGCAGCTTTAGTATAAAGTTCAAAACTCATAATTAGCACCTGAGGTTAACTAGAATCATGAAAAGCACTCAAATCTCCTCAATGTTTATGTCCCTGACGGAAACTGAAGAAGCAAGGCTGTGTGGTGGTGAGAGCCTGGTAGTTTCTCATGGGGTTTATAATCATGTTGTTAAAGTCAAGGGAGCAGCTGGGAAACCAGGAGTAAAGAAACAAACAGTTCAATCAACATCAACTACAAAAGTTGTGAAAATTACCAAACAAGGAAAAATTCCAGACTTAGGAATATTTAAAAACCTATTCTCCTTACTAGGTTTTGATTGGTAATGATAGTAAAATTAAACTGTTGGTAAAATTTTTAACCACGCAGGGGCCAAACCCTGCTATTTTTTTGGGTTTTGTCACAATGTTATTGGGTACTGGAGTATAAAATGAAATACCAAGTTGTTGCACAACATAGTGAAGAAGATTGTGGAGCTGCTTGTCTTGCTTCCATTGCCAAACATTATCGGCGTAACTTTACACTAAATCGCATCCGGGAAGCGGTAGGCACCGGGCAACTTGGAACAACCTTGTTGGGATTGAGGCGGGGAGCTGAGGCACTTGGTTTCAATGCGCGTTCGGTCAGGGCATCAAAAGAAATATTAGACCGAATGAACCAAGCACCACTGCCAGCAATCATTCACTGGAAAGGCTACCACTGGGTTGTTTTGTATGGTCAAAAAGGCAAAAAATATATAATTGCTGACCCAGCCTTTAACATCCGTTATGTCTCTAGAAAAGAATTAATGGAGGCTTGGTCAGATCAAGTCATGCTTTTACTAGAGCCAGATTCGGTTCGCTTTTATGCTCAACCGGATGATAAAGTCAACGGTCTTTGGCGCTTTGCGCGGCGTGCATTGCCTTATGGAGACATAATATTCGAGGCTTTTCTCTGTGCTATATTTATCGGTCTACTTTCGTTAACGTCTCCTTTTCTGCTTCAAATTCTAACGGATGATGTACTAGTTCGAGGTGATACCAAGCTTCTTGGTGGTGTGATTATTGCGGTTGTGGTGATGAATTTGGTGTCAAGTAGTTTGCAACTAGTTCAATCTAACCTGATTGCCCATTTTGCCCAACGGCTTGAGTTAGGGCTAGTTCTGGAATTTGCCAGGACAATCTTACGGTTGCCTCTGGCTTACTATGAATCACGTCGCAGTGGCGAGATTGTTAGCAGATTGCAAGATATTCAACAAATTAATCAGCTAGTTTCTCAAGCAGTTATCAGTCTACCTAGCAGCTTGTTTATCGGACTGATTTCTTTGGGTTTCATGGTGTTCTATAGCTGGAAACTCACCTTTGTTGCCGTCGTTGTTGCGATTGTCATGAGTTTATCTACGGTGGTTTTCCTGCCTACACTTCAACAAAAAATCAGAAGTATATTGGTCTTAGATGCAGAAAATCAGGGTATTCTCGTTGAAAGCTTTAAAGGAGCGCTGACACTCAAAACTACTACTGCTGCTCCTCAATTTTGGGAAGAATTTCAGAACAGATTTGGTCGGTTATCAAACCAAACATTTCGCACAATTCAGATTGGAATTATTAACAACATCTTTTCTGGGTTAGTTTTTGCTGTTGGCAGCGTTAGTTTGATTGGTTTTGGCAGCACCCTAGTTATTAGTAGGGAACTCAGTATCGGTCAACTGCTGGCATTTAATGGGATGAATGGGAATTTTTTGGCATTCATCGGTGCTGTGCTTGGATTTATAGATGAATTCATGCGTGCCAAAACTGCCACGGAACGCTTAACAGAAGTTATCGATTCCACACCTGAAAATCAAGGCGATACTAGCAAACCCTTTGCTAAAATTCCTAGTAATGCAGATATTATTTGTACAAACCTAAACTTTCACTATGCCGGCAGGCTAGAGCTACTGGAAGATTTTTCCCTCACGATTCCTGGCGGTAAAGTTGTTGCCCTAATTGGTACATCCGGCTGTGGAAAAAGTTCTCTCGCCAAATTGATTGCCGGATTATATACACCTAATTCTGGCAACATTCGTATTGGTATTTATAATCTGCAAGACTTAGCCCTTGATTGTTTGCGGCAACAAGTTGTTCTCGTTCCTCAAGATGCTCATTTTTGGAGTCGCTCAATTATTGAAAACTTCCGCTTAGGTTCTCCTCACGTCACCTTTGATCAAATTGTCAACGCTTGCCAAATTGCTGAGGCAGACGATTTTATTAGTAAACTACCTGAAAAATATCAAACTGTATTAGGTGAATTTGGGTCAAATATTTCTGGTGGACAACGCCAAAGACTGGCTTTAGCAAGAGCTATCGTTAACGATCCACCAGTCCTGATTTTAGATGAATCAACTGCTGGACTCGATCCAGTTAGTGAAGCTCAAGTTTTAGATCAACTGTTGTTCCAGCGCAAAGGTAAAACCACGATCCTGATTAGCCACCGTCCTAGAGTAATCACCCGTGCTGATTGGATCGTGCTACTAAATCAAGGCAAGTTACAAATTCAGGGGACAGTAGAAGATTTGCGTGCCCAACCAGGAAACCATTTAGACTTTTTAACCCCTTAATTACTCACAGTTTTAACTAAAGCAATCTTATTTGATTTGTGAAGATTGAAAGCTTTAGATCCCCGACTTCTTAGAGAAGTCGGGGATCTTGTTGTTTATAAATGATTTAAGTTTGCCATACACCAGGCAAGTCTCAAGCATTTCTTTGATGAACTCAAAGCTAAAGCCAAACAAATTACCATTTGTCCTAAAGTTTAGGCAGATAAATATGCCGTTGTAATTTGCATTAGGGACAATAATTTAACTCTCTTCTATTATTTAAAAAAAAGAAAACAGAAACCTTACTTTTAAGTAAGTCAGTAAATATACTGAGCCAATTCGGTAGAATACCTGGAAAACCTAAGTGTTGCAACCACAAACCAAAACCTATATGTCTTTTTTGTTTCTTAGCTATGACTTAGATATCAAAATTTCCCAAAACAGGGCTTAATTGTCAGGAAATTGAGATATTTATACTGAGGTATTCATAAAAACTTATTTAATAAAATCTTTTCCATATATATGCTTGTGTTAACAAGTATTAAGAAATTCTGATTAAAGAATATTGCAATACCTTGATTTAATTGCTAACGTGTGTATGACAGCGATGCTGATGAGCGCTCGGATCTAGGAGAAGTATAAATCTATGAGCTACATGCATTCAGCCAAGTATTTTAGGTTTTGACGGGTTAAAAACGAGAAATTTCTGCCTCGTATAGACAATTATGAGGGATTGCAGATTAACCAAGAAATATCTCGTTGCTAAAGGCTTAGTTTCAGTTTTATTTCAATTGCAATTGATTATTTGTCTTACCTTGTGCCGACAAGCGAGTAGCTCTTGATTGTGTCGGTCAGCAAGTCCCTAAGAGTTTGGTAAGACTTAAATTTTGGAGGATAAAACCAATGGATATTCAAGGCAAAGTAGCCCTAATTACAGGGGCTTCCCGTGGTATTGGACGAGCGATCGCTCTCGAACTAGCGCAACAAGGCATCAAGCGGCTGATATTGGTAGCACGCGATCGCCAAAAGTTAGTCGAGGTAGCTAACGAAATTGAGGCGATGGGCACAGAAACTGCGATCGTGGCATTAGATTTAACGCAGACAATTGAAGTGAATATCGCTGTTGCCCAACTATGGCGCAATTACGGACAGATTCACCTGTTGGTTAATTGTGCGGGAGTCGCATACCAAAGCTCATTTTTGCAATCTAAACTGCCCCAAGTTCAAGAAGAACTCTCTGTGAACTTGTTAGGAATGTACAACCTCACTAGTCTGATAGCTCGACGCATGGCCAGCCAAAAGCAAGGCACAATTGTCAATGTGTCGAGTCTGATGGGGAAAGTTGCTGCACCAACGATGGCGACTTACTCAGCTACCAAGTTTGCCATCTTAGGGTTTACCCAAGCCTTGCGCCAGGAACTAGCTGAACATAATATTCGGGTGATCGCATTACTGCCTTCCCTCACAGACACAGACATGGTGCGCGACTTAAAATTATTTCGCTGGGTGATCCCCATGACTCCCCAACAAGTGGCTAAAGCACTCGTCACCGGAATGCAAAATGATTCACCAGAAATTTTAGTGGGATGGCAAAGTCATTTAGCCGTGTTGTGTCAACGCCTCGCCCCTTGGTTGTTAGAGTTAATTTTACGAGTAGCAACTCCGCCAGCCCCAAGAAGACAACAGCCTCGTGAAAAACTGAGTTTTTTGGCTAAGATCCAGCGTTTTGGCGATTTGTTACTGTCCAGAAAAACTCAATGTCAGGTCAAGTCGCTATAACTATTTATCCCAGCGTTAACACCTTGATGGTATATCTACCACCAACCGCTGATTTTTGAGCGACTGGCGATTAAGTAATACTTCTGAGAGTTCCTGTCCCACATGGACAGGAATATCAAAATCTTCTCCACCAACTCGCATTTTTTCTAAATAGACATCAAATTCAGATCATTTTTATTTAGGGAATAATTTATTTTCTGCAAGTCCCTTAAATCCTTTGGCTTTACCCTTGTACAACAAAGTAACACTCACGGTGCCAAGAAGCGCTAATAAGCTGAAACTAGAACTAGATTCAGGAACAGACTTGGGATTCTCAATTTTGATAACTTGTCCAAGTCCAGGGCGATCGCCTCGGTTTGTCACGTAAATAGCATCATCAGCACCAATAGTCAAAGCAGTAGGAGACTCTAGTCCATTGCCACTAAGAATAGTTGTGCGAGTTCCATCGGTCGCTATTTTAATCACAGAACCATCTAAATTACCTTTCCAGAGTGACTGATTAGCGTACTGCAAAGCATACAAATTACCCTCAGGATCAAAAGCTAAGTCCGTAAGTTGGGTAAAGCCATCGGTATAGACTGTTGGTTGACCATCAGAACCAACTCGGTAGATTTTTGCTGCACCTTCTGGAAAAGGAAAACCAGTTAATTGGCTAATATAATAAGCGCCATCTGGGCCTTTGGCGATATTTGTGGGTACTGCTTGGATTTCAAATGGCGATGACGATGCACCAGAGGGAAAAACTGGATTAGTTAATGTCTGCCGAGGAATTGTGGCGATCGCATTTAAATTACTCCCATCAGTACCTACACGGAGTAACTCATTAGCACCAGTATCAACTGCAACAATATTATTTCCATCTAAAAGAAGAGAGAAGGGATTGCTAATTAGATCGCCTTTGTCAGGATTATTTGCAAGTTCATAATTAGCTAAATCAGCAACACTAGTCCAGGAATTTGTATTGAAATTAGCAGTGATGATTTTTCCTAAATCAGTGTTACCTAATGTGGCGCGAAATGTGGGATTTGAACCATACCCAATCGTAATATAAGGCTTGCCAGTAGCATCAAATTTGATATCTTGAGGCCCAGAAGTATCAGTACCATCTGGTAATGCTAAAGAAGGAAGTCCTGTAAGTACACGTTCTTGCGTACCATTTCCAATTTTTGTCACTGCACCAGTTGTGCCATAACATAAAGATTGGTTTTCAACGCTCGGAGAAGGAACACAAGCTCCACTTCCACCTGTTCCTGCCTCTGTGACGTAGAGACTTCCATCAGGGCCAAAAGTTAGACCCCGTGGATTATTAAGACCATCGGCAATTACCGAAAAGGATGCCGCCTCTGCTGCTTTCATTCCCGAAAAAGCAGCAATACAAACACTCAAAAATGTAATCCCAAATTGCTTTAGTTTCATTAGACCAGTCCTAAAATTAAATTTGCGTAAAGATAGAATATAAAATTTTATCTTGATAAATCCTAATATTTACCATATATGGTTTCTGCGGATTTTACAGCATAATAAATCGTGTTAACGCTCAAAATTTGAAAATTCTATTTTTTATCTCCAAACTATCATCAACTATGCAAAACCCTTATTGCAACGTTGAATAAAGATATATAGTCAACCTTTAAAACCCTTGTACAGACTGAGTTATAAATTTATAGACAAATTTATTTGTTGCAAGATTGGCTAATTAGAGAAGTTTGAGAATTTTTTAATTGGTTAGGACTTATACCAATTCTCTAAAAGAGGGCAACAGATTCAAATCCAGAAACCCAGATGAAATCTGAATTTCTTAATTTTGAGTTGTATCATACCATTTCCAAAAATCTTTGCAACACATGAATCGGCTGTAGGGACGTACATTTGTACGTCCCTACCAACGAAATCAAATAGGATTGCTGTATATTTTCAAACACTTACCACACAAGTCGGATATCCAAACTGTTGACTTACAAAGATTTTGCGGGACTACAAGACGATCGCAGTTTGGATCGATAAATAAAGTTACAGATCAAAAATTGCTGTGCGATCGCATAATTAGACATACCTTGTTTCGGAGCAGCCAGAAATGCTTTCCTTCCCCACAACTCTCACTCCTTTGCCCGAAATCATTGATGGCTTACCGAATATTTCTGGTTGGGAAACAGAGGTTCTCTCTGTAGTTAACGATGATCAACCAGTATTTTTACCAACAACAAATATCCGCTTAGAAGATGTAAATGCTGTGTTTGCGATCGCCTTACACATGCACCAGCCAACTATACCTGCTGGAAATGGTGGTACACTCATCAGCAATCTGCAATATATGTTTGAACATCCCAACGAGGGGGATAACCACAATGCAGATCCTTTTACATATTGTTACAGCCGCATGGGAGACTTGATCCCCGAACTCGTAAATCAAGGTTGCAATCCCCGTGTGATGTTGGATTACTCAGGTAATCTTTTGTGGGGACTGCGGCAAATGGGACGCGGTGATGTTCTCGATAATCTTAAACGGATTACTTGCGATCGCACCTACCAACCTTATGTAGAATGGCTGGGTACAATGTGGGGTCATGCAGTTATTCCTTCCACACCCATAGCAGATATTAAATTGCATATCATCGCATGGCAACATCACTTTGCGGCAATTTTTGGCTGGGAAGCACTAGCGCGAGTCAAAGGATTTTCGCCCCCAGAAATGCACCTCCCAAATCACCCTGATGCTCTCTTTGAATTTGTGAAAGCGCTGAAAGAATGTGGATATCGCTGGCTACTCGTTCAAGAACATTCTGTAGAAACAATTAGCGGTCAATCTCTTATCCACAAACATTTACCACATCGTCTGATTGCCCGTAATTCTCAAGGCGAAACAATTAGCATTACAGCCTTAATTAAAACCCAAGGTTCGGATACTAAGTTAGTCGCACAGATGCAGCCTTATTATGAAGCGAAAACCTTATCAAAACAACAAATTGGCAGTGTCTTTGTGCCACCAATAGTTAGCCAAATTGGAGATGGTGAAAATGGCGGCGTGATGATGAATGAATTTCCTAGCGCTTTTAAACAAGCTTGGTGGGATATGGTAAATAATGGGGGAGGAAAATCAGGTGTTGTTGGGATGTGTGGTACAGAATATTTAGAATTAATCGAAGCTGCTGGATGCAAACCTGAAGACTATCCAGCTTGTCAGCCAGTGGGACAATATCAGATTTGGGAGCGAGTTTCAGCAGACAATTCCCAACCGGATGCTGTAGAGAATGCGATTCAAGAATTAAAGCAAATAAACTCCAATTTTCATCTGGATGGAGCCTCATGGACAAATCATATCAGTTGGGTAAAAGGATATGAAAATGTGTTGTCTCCCATGTATCAATTAAGCAGTTTATTTCATCAGAAATTTGATCCATTACTGCAAACTGATTCAGCAGAACCGATCACTAGACAATCTGAATACCGTAACGTTCTTCTACATAACCTTTTGCTGCAAACCAGTTGTTTTCGTTATTGGGGACAAGGCGCTTGGACTGATTACGCGCGGGAAATTTATCAACGTGGCGAAAATTTATTGTAGTGAAAAGGGCGGTTAGAAAGCGCGTCTACACGAGGCTTTACCCACCGACCTGGGTTATCAAAGCTTGATTTTCTCTTAGGGCTACCCGTAGGGTAGCCGCTCCGCGTCTATGTTTGTGTAGCCGCGAATGACTTTCGCCCTGCCTCTGGCGGAAGTTTGCTCCCAAAATTTTTCATGGAGTTTTTGTGAATCGTCCTTGAGACGGAAAATAAAAAGTCAGGTGAATTGAGATTTAGTTCAAGTAAGTGGGAAGTCTAAGTGTAGGTTGCTAGGTGCTGATATCCGAATTGGATCAGCTATCTGGTATTCAAACTTACAATGAGGTAGTTGTGTTTCGAGTTGTTGTTGGTCATAGCGACGATCCTGATTCTCAAAATGCGATCGCTGAAGTTCTTCAAGAATGTAGCCATTCACTTGCTGGCTCATTTCCTCAAGCTGGACTTTTATTCACTGCTATAGATTTTGACCATGCGTTAATTTTGCAACGCATCCAGGATGCTTTCCCCGGAATTGAGTTGATTGGCGGAACTACAAATGGAGAAATCTCTTCAATTCTGGAGTTTCAGCAAGATTCTCTAACCTTAATGTTGTTTGCGAGCGATGAAGTGGAAATTCACTCAGGTATTGGCCGAGGAATATCCAAAAATCCAGCCCTTGCAGCCCAAGAAGCGATCGCCCAAGCCAAGGCAAAGAGTGCATCCTTACCACAATTGTGCCTCACCTTTCCCGATAGTCTGACAAGCAACGGGGTCTTAATTTTAGAGGGTTTAAAAGAAAGCCTGGGAGAGCATATTCCCATTATTGGGGGAATGGCTGCCGATGACTATACCTTTGACAAAACCTACCAATTCTTCCAGGGTGAAGTATTGAGTGATTCAGTTCCAGTGCTGCTGTTCTCTGGACAAATACTATTTTCCCACGGAGTTGCCAGTGGTTGGACTCCTATCAGTCAACGTAGCCGTGTAACTAAAGTTAATGGCAACGTAGTCTATGAAATTGATGGACAGCGTGCCTTAGATTTCTACCAGCACTATCTCGGTGAAGAAAAATTTGCGTCCAACTATGCCATCCATGCTCTAGCAGTTTTTGAGGATCAAGACCATTTTTATATGCGGGCACCCAATGGCTACGATCAACAATCTGGTAGCATGACGTTCTTCTCTGATATTCCTGAACAGGCAGTTGTACAAATTACTGATGCAACTCGTGATAATATTCTGTCAGCTTCTGAGACATCCTTGAAGAATGCTCTTGCCGATTATCCCGGTGTGGAGCCAACAGCAGCGTTACTTATTTCCTGTGCAGCCCGTCGGCGAATTCTGGGAACTCTCACAAGACTTGAGTATCAGCTTGTCAAAACTCATTTACCAAAGGCATTACCTTGTTGTGGTTTCTACGCTTATGGTGAAATTGCCCCTTTGGTGAGGGGAGGTCAAACGCAATTTCATAACAAAACCTTTGTCACACTGCTAATGGGAACAAAATGAGTGGTGTATGGATAACCAAGACAATTCCATACAGATTCAAGAGTTAGAAAAGACAAACCGTATCTTGCGGAAAAAGCTGGAACGCTGCGAATCTGAACGCCGCCAGCTAGAAACTGACATTTGCACAAAGGAATTTTTACTGAAGAAAGTCATTTGTGAGTTAGAAGATTCTCGGACAGATTTGCAGCACAGAGGCCAAAAGTTAGAAAATACGTTAGATAGTTTGCATAAAATGCAAGCTCAAATGATTCAAAGCGAAAAGATGTCTGCCCTGGGTCAAATGGTGGCAGGCATTGCTCACGAAATCAATAATCCCGTTAGCTTTATTTACGGAAATCTCAACTATATCAGCCAATACACTCATGACTTACTACGACTGGTCCAGCTTTATCACCGTCATTTCCCCAATCCACCTGCTGAAATTCAAACCGAACGCAAAACCGTCGATTTAGAGTTTCTAGAAAAAGATGCGATTATGGTATTGAACTCAATGAATATCGGGACGGAACGTATTCGGGATATTGTGCTATCACTGCGTAACTTTTCCCGCCTAGATGAAAGTGAGTTCAAAGCCGTAGATATTCATGAAGGCATCGACAATACTTTGATGATTTTGCAGCACCGCTTCAAAGCCACTAATAAAAGCCCAGAAATTCAGGTCATCAAAGATTACGGTAATTTATCCAATGTAGAATGCTACGCTGGACAAATCAACCAGGTGTTTATGAACATTCTAGTAAATGCGCTTGATGCCCTGGAAGAATTCAATGCCAAACGAACTTATCAGCAAATCCGAAATAATCCCAGTCACATCACTATTCGTACCTCTGTCGTTGATTCGCAATGGGTAAAAATTGCGATCGCTGACAATGGATCTGGGATTCCCGAATCGATTCAAAAACAGATTTTCAATCCCTTCTTTACAACAAAACCTGTCGGTAAGGGAACAGGAATGGGAATGGCTATTAGCTATCAAATCATCACGGAAAAACATGACGGCAAGTTAGAACTTTTCTCAACACCTGGAAAAGGAACGGAGTTTATGGTTAAAATTCCTATCCAGCAGCAAGTTTCGTAAATAATCTAACACAACGTTATGATAGATATTCATAATTCATAATTCCATCAAACTAAAGGCAATAAAATTTCAAATTTTGTACCTATACCAATCTGTGAATGAAAACTCAATTTTCCGCCATGTCTCACGGTGATAATTCGATAACTTACTGCTAAACTAGTATTTTTACTATTCTTGGTTTCAAGAGAAAAAGACTCCATAATTTGCTGTTGCAATTCTTGAGACATTCCAAAACCATTGTCAGCAATGCGAATTAATATCCAGCGAGAATCTGGTGCATCTGGGTTGCTTGCTTCTTGCGAAATAACTTCTGTCGTAATCTCAATTCGAGGTTTTTGAACAGTCTTTGCATCATCTAAATGCAACTGCTGTCGCACTGCTTCATTGAGTAAAGTATCCACAACTTCGCTGAAAATATTCATTAAAACCTGATTTACTTGCCCCATAAAGCAATACACTGGAGGTAATTGACCGTAGTATTTGACGATTTCAATTTCTCCTTGAAGACGGCTATTAATTAGTAAAATAATACTATCTATGCAGGCGTGTAAATCTACTGGTTTAGGATAAAGTTCATCGATATGACAGAAGTTTTGTAAGCTGGTGACAAGTTTTTTTAATCTTTCTGCTCCAGTGCGGATACTAGCAAGCGATCGCGACAAATCTTGTTCTAAAAAATCAAATTCAATCTCTTCTTTAATCTGATTAATTGCCTGGGACACTGATGGTAGCTCTTGATCATAAGCCGCTATCAGTTTGAGTAAATCTTGGCTGTAGTTTGAAACATAAATTATGTTACCCCAAATAAAACCCACGGGGTCTAAAATTTCGTGCGCTATGCCGTCTACCAAACGCCCCAGATTTGCCATTTTATCATTTTGAATCATTTGGGCTTGGCTGCGTTCATACCGCACCAGATTGTCGATTCCTCTAATTTGCCAAGAAATAATATTCAATTCTTGGACATCTAACAATCTATAAGTGCCAGATTCTGTTTGTACTACAATTGGTTCTGCTAATAATTCTGGCGATCGCTTTAAGCTAAGTTGCATCGCAGTTAAAATCGATGTTGTATCAGCAAGCAGCAACATCGGTATCCGCGCATAGCTGTAGAGAACGGCTAATGGTTGCTGAACAAATAACTCTTGTCCATAGGGGCGAATCAAAAATTCCAGCAGTCGTCGCCGCGAAATCATTCCAATAAACTGTCCCTGTTCTACCAAAATCACTCCCGGTAGCAGGGGATATTTTTCCAAAAAATTAGCCACTTCCATACCAGTGCGGTTGATTTCCACTGGGAAGTTGTACATTGGTAGCTCTTGGAGGGTTGACTCTAAATCGAGATCGCGATCGCTACCAACAGACACAAATGGCGGTAAGATTTGGGAACTGAATTCTTCTGACACTAGACACCCTGATTTTTACAAAGATTTAGGTAAACAATAAGTTAATATTTTACATTCTGTCACCCTCTAAATTTGGTTTAGGTTTGGGTATCTAGTCGAACTAGTACAGCTATTTATTCTGAGGCGGTTGTGGGAATAAGCGATGTCTACGACGGCCTGTTCGGCGTCGCCTCTTTTACCCCGCACCCTAAAATTGCTAAAGTGAAGTCTAAACTTGGCTTTCACGATTACTGGCAAGAGCGATCGCAAGCTAAACTAAAAACAACCTTTACAAAGACGTTTGTGTTCGCGGAGCGTGCCAGAGGCAAAAACTGGCAAGAGCATCCCCAAAGCCTCCTACTAACTGACTCGATTACACCCGTCCTCAAGCAATTAAATCCTGAAGATAAATTATGTTGCTATGAATTACGAATTACGTAGCTTGCTTCTCGCCGGAGGCGAGTATTACGAATTAAAAAGGGGTGGTGTAAAAGAGTCATCTGTGGCTTAATTTGTTTAGACACAAATTTTACTGCTACCAGGGTAATCACGATGACAAATAGACCTCCTTCCGAACCGGAGTCATCCCAAAGAACTGCCCTTGGCTTTGATGAATTTATAGCCATTCTGGTTGCCTTCACCACTATTGGAGCGATTCTTTTTTGGTCATTGTCCCGCAGGGATTCTAGCTGGAACTTAAACGGGCTGCTGTCGGCTTCTTCCACTCCGTCTCCTAGTGTTCAACCAAATCAAGTATTGCCCTCCCCTACTCCCAAGGTAGAACCAAATGCAGTCCCTAGATTTAATGTTTTACCGTCATCTCCACCTGAGGCTGTTGTTGAACCCAAGACACCTTCATTCCCAACTAACAGCGCAACTCCTTACGGCGCAGTGTTGCCATCTGTTCAGGTAATCCCAACTCAATCTCCACAACCACAGACACCTGTATCCTCTTCAGCAGGACTGGAGTCATCAATTACATCATCAGCATTGCCTTTAGTAACTCCAGCAAAACAAAAATCCATTATTCCGCCGCCAATTGCATTTAACGATGTACCGACTAGCTTCTGGGGTCGGCGTTTTATAGATGTTCTTTCTTCCCGTGGTATTCTCAAGGGGTTTCCTGATTATTCTTTTAGACCAAATCAGCCTGTAAACCGCGCCGAATTTGCTGCCATACTGCAAAAAGCCTTTGACCAAGAACCGTCTAAGACTGCGATCGCATTTCAAGATGTACCAGCAAAATTCTGGGCAACTCCAGCAATTGACCAAGCCATCAGTGCCGGATTTCTCAAAGGCTACCCGAAAAAAAGCTTCAAACCACAACAAAATATTTCGCGAGTGCAAGTTTTAGTTGCCCTTGTTAGTGGGTTGAATTTGAAAGCACCCACTTCCCCAAATCAGATATTAAGTGTCTATAAAGATGCTAAAGATATTCCAACCTATGCTAGCAGCAAAATAGCCGCTGCTACAGCCAATGGTCTGGTAGTTAACTATCCAAATCCACAAATTCTTGCTCCCAACAAAGTAGCTAGTCGGGCTGAAGTTGCGGCGATGATTCATCAAGCTTTAGTAAAACGGGGCAAGTTGCAGGGAATCCAATCTGAAAACATTGTGCGAACACCCAAAATATCTCCAGAACTTTCGCAAACTCCAAAACCGAACCCAAAGGGTAATTTGTCCGCCGGAGGTTCGTCTCAATGAACTTTGTAGGGAATTTTGACAGAAGTCTGATCGCCGACTCCCGGCAATCAGACTTCGGTGATTTGGAATTAGAGCGTACTTCTACACTGGAGCCAGCTACATGTAGCGTCTCCTAGAGAAACGATAATCAGTATTAAGCTTCTGGAATTTGTTTACCGACAACTTGTGATTTAAGAACGGTGATTTCACCAGTTAACTCTTTCCTGGTTGAGGCTTTGAGTAAATAGCGGTAAACAAACCAGGCAGAGTAACCAATACCGATCAACTCAAAAGTAGGAGCTACCAAGGGGATATCATTCAAAGCATCTAATATTGCCAAGAGTACTTTAACCCCAACAATTGATCCCACAATTAAACCAATTGTTACCAAGGGTTGCTTATATTGATTAAAGAAGCTTCCCAGATATTCTGGCAATGTCGCTAAAAAGCTAGAAATTTGCTCCCCGTATTTTAGCCATTCGTCTTGAGACTGCGCGGGAGGCTGAAGTTTGGTGATCGTTCCCGTTTGGTTGTTGATCTCTGCCACTGTAGTCTCTTTGGATGCGGTTTCGGTAAATTCTTGTTCTGGCATTTTCACTCCCATTAATTTGACAGTTGAGTTTTTCTAATCTGGATAATCGCAACCAAAAGGCTGTTGATTAGGTAATGCACAAGTGCATCATTACAATTGGGTAAAGGGCACAAAAGGATTTTAGTGTCCTATAACCATAATTGCCCCGTAATATCTACTGCATCAACTACAAGGTAGAAAGTCAGTAGGAGGATAGAACTCAGAAGGCAGCAGGATGTATTATAATCAACTTCCTGAGTTATATTTTTTGGAATCAACTGGAATCCTCAGGTTGTGATTATCCCATTCCATGTCATTTGCTCATAATCGTACTAAATCTAAGTACAAATCATGCAAAAATCAGTCCACCTCTCATTTATATAAGTCTAAAAGCCGATTTTATCGGATATTAAAGCTATCTTAAGCCGCGTTCGTCAATTAAGGCATTCGTATTGATATTAATACGTAATAAAAGTTTTTGTGTCTTCATATAGACTAGACTTTAGAACTATTTTATGATATATGTGCCTGGGGGTGAGGGAGTAGGGGAGTAGGGAAGCAAGGGGGAAATAACCAATGCTTAACAGAATGTCAAAGCTATTGTTTTTTCCTGATTGTATTAATTTTATAAGGAAGCAGTAAGGTAGAGTAGTAGCGTACCTAATGGCAATAACTCATTGCTATCAACTGTATATTGAGGAAAGTCGTGTGGTAAGGAGAAGACAGTCTCAGACAGGTCTTTAGTGCAAATTATTTGTTGCTGCTGAAAAAAGTGAATTCTCTTCACTGGCAGTAAGTTTACTTAGGAACATTGCTATCAAAACCACTCATACTATATAAGGTTATACTAATTATCTAGTAAGCAATGATTTGCTCTTGCTATAAAAGAAGATAATGTAAATGTTAATCACCAATTAAAGTGTTTGCACAAGCTAGACTGATTTAGTGATTTTTGTGGGAAGGCAAGGAGGTTTGAGAAATGCCAACTCAAAAGCCAACCCCTATCGACAACAGTTCAGAAAGCAAAAAAGTGTCAGCCGAAGAGCCATCGACAGACGAACTCCCGACTATAGAATTTCCCTCACGAGGGAAACTCAAAGCCAGTTCTTGGCGCATCCATCAAAAAATTGGCTATGGGTACTTTGTAGCTATCGGAATTGGCTTTTTTGGTTCACTGACTGGGTTAGTGATCGCCAGCTACTACCGGGGAAGGGAAGTCAGACAATTCAATCAAGCCTATGAACAAGGACAGCTACTGAGTAATTATAAAGATGCAGTAGTCGGGGCACAATTACATAGCTCTAACCTAGTTGCTGTGTTAGAAAATTCACAACAGCTACAAAGCAAAAAAGCTGATTTTCTGAATAATGTTGAAAAAGCCAAGCAACTAGAGTCAAAAATTGCCGGATTTATCGATAGTAAACCTAAAAGACTAGCAGCAACAAGTTCGACTTTACAGACTTTATTGCTGGATTACAAGACTAATTTAAAAGCCTACGTTGACCAAATCGAGGTCGTCTTAAAGAAAATTGACTCCCAAAAAGTGCAGCAGAAGCAAATTTCTTCTGCCCGATCGCAGTTATTGACAATTATGCGTGGTGAAACAGCCATGCGGCTAGACCAGCTTTCTCAAAGCTTGGCTAACATCCTGCAAACTGCTGAAAATCAAGAGCAAGAAAGGCAAAAAGCCGTTGAGCAGGCAAAAATAGTTGAGCGATTCATCGTAATCATCAGTATGCTGGTTTCGGTGGCGATCGCAGCCATTGTAGCTTGGCGAACCAGTCGGGCGATCGCTGAACCAGTCATCATTGTCACCCAAGTAGCTGAACAAGTTGCAAGAAAATCTAATTTCGATTTGCGAGCTCCCGTCACCACTGAAGATGAAATTGGACTGCTCGCCAAATCTCTAAATCGTCTGATTGAGCGAGTATCTGAGCGAACAAAAGAACTACAACAAGCTAAAGAATTAGCCGAAGCTGCTAACAAAGCAAAAAGCGCATTTTTAGCCAATGTCAGCCACGAATTACGCACACCATTAAATGCTGTCATTGGTTTGAGCCAACTTCTAGAAGACGATGCCACCGATCTTGGTTTATCGGCAGACTTTATCACAGATTTAGAAACAATTAATTCTGCTGGTAAGCATCTACTGCACTTGATTAACGAAATCCTCGACTGGTCAAAAATTGAAGCGGGGAAAATGACCCTCTATCCAGAGACATTCGAGATTGCGATGCTGATTAATAACATTGTCCTCACAATCAAACCAGCCATAGAAAAAAATGCCAATGTTTTAGAAGTGGATTTTGATGAGCAACTTGGCACCATGTACGCCGATCAGACCAGGATGCGGCAGGTATTGTTAAACTTACTAAGCAACGCCAGTAAATTCACTACAAACGGCAAGGTGACGCTGACAGTCAACAGAGAAAAGGATGAATTCCGACCAGAGGCTCCTTTGGGTATGATTACTTTCACCGTTACCGATACAGGGATCGGTATGTCTCACCGTCAACAGCAGCAGTTATTTCAACCTTTTACACAAGGAGATACCTCAACTACGAAAAAGTATGGAGGTACGGGACTGGGGTTAGCAATTAGCCGCGACTTTTGCCAGATGATGGGTGGTGAGATTATTGTCAAAAGTCAGCCGGGAATTGGCTCTACTTTCACCATTCGTCTACCAATGACTGTGCAGGATTGAAGGAGGGGATTGGGGATTGGGGATTGGGTATTGGGTAAAACATTTCCTCTTTTCCGTTAGCGGTAGCGGGGCGTTTAACCCGTTCTGAGTAAAGAAGTCAATCAATTTTGGATTTTAGATTTTAGATTTTAGATTGACTCATAGCAATCAAGTCATTAGCTCTGTCATTTAATTTTAGATAATAGAATTATTCTCGCGTTTAAATTCGCTTTTTCTCAGACCTGTTTAAATTTTGGATTTTGAGTCTTCAATCCAAAATCCAAAATTTAAAATTCGGTGAGATTCCTCACTCAGAACTCAAATGCCGAATTAAGTAATGATACTCACTCTCCCTGTATCCAAGTCGTAACGACCCCCGACAATTTTCAATTTGCCCGATCGCACTTGCTCAGTTAAAAGTTGCGATCGCTTCAACCGTTCAATTTGATATTGCACATTTGCAACCACAGCATTTTCAACCGCGTCACCCGGCTGACTCTTGACCTTTTCCACGGCTGGTTTAATTGCCTTAACAAAAGTACTAATATCACCGAGTAACGATTCGTTTTGGACAGCTGCGGTTACAGCCCCACAACGCTCATGACCCATCACCATCAGCAGTGGAGAACCTAACAAGACAACCGCATATTCAATACTGCCGATCGCTTCATGGGTGGCAATATTTCCGGCAATCCGAACATCAAAGATATCTCCGATGCCCTGATCAAAAACAATTTCTGCGGGTACTCGTGAATCCGCACAACTAAGAATAGTTGCAAATGGATGTTGAGCTTGAGCAACTTCCTGCAACCGCAGCGCAGTTTGATCGGGGTATTGGGGTTGATGAGCAACAAATCGTTGATTTCCCTCCATCAGCTTTTGTAAAGCCGCATCGGGACTGAGGAATTCAGGGGAGTTTGAGGGGATTTCGGCAGCTTTAGCCTGTTCAACCTGCCAGAGTAGATCGCTGGCAGTTAACATCATTCCAAACGCCCCGGTCATTCCCAACTTCAAAAAGTCACGACGTTCCATGAAATGCTTCATTGAATTTATCACTCCCTTAAATCGATGCGACACATCTAACTGAGCGAATCTCCATCACATCGGAAACGTAGCAAGTACCTCCGAACTTGTTGAGAAGTGGTTTGATATTTTCGACAACAGGCTTGAGTTGTTCTGGCATACAAAACGCGAGGATGTAAACATTATCAAGCATGGTCATGTCTAAATCTTCACTAGTTCCTCGTAATCCTTTACCAACAACATTTCTAATTACGGCATGGCTATGTACACCCGACTTGTCTAAACTATCTAAAATTTTGGCAAGCTCAAAGGAGTTGGCGATAATTTCTATCTTTTTAACTACGTGCATATTATTACCTCCAAAATAGGTTAATTCCGTAGAGATATAACGGAATTCCCACAATAATATTGAACGGAAATGTCACTGCTAGAGCGGTAGAAACATACAGGCTGGGATTTGCTTCTGGAACAGTCATCCGCATCGCCGCCGGGACAGCAATGTAAGAAGCGCTGGCACACAAAACAGCGAATAATAGCGAATTTCCCGGAGGCATACCGATGAATTTGGCGATCGCCAACCCAATGCCTGCATTCAGTATTGGAATTAGTATGGCAAATAAAATCAGGAAAACTCCGGTTTTTTGCAAGTCTTTAATTCTTCTAGCAGCGACCAGTCCCATATCCAGCAAAAAGAAGGTGAGAATGCCATAAAACAACCCTTGAGCAAAGGGTTCTAATACTAGCCAACCGTGTTGTCCTGTCAAGACACCGATCAACAGGCTACCGACTAGTAGAAAAACTGAACTATTAAGAAATGCTTCTTGCAAAACTTCCGACCAAGAAAACTCTCGCTTTTCATCGGCGGTGAATATATTCACCAAGATTAGACCAACAATGATCGCTGGAGATTCCATCAGGGCAAGAGCTGCTACCATGTAGCCATCATACTGAATCCCAAGCTCATTCAGAAAAGCCCCAGCAGTGATGAAAGTGACGGCACTGATAGAACCGTAGGTTGCTGCGATCGCCGCCGCATCGTAAGTATCCAGTTTCCACTTCAGGATAAAAAAGGTGTAAATTGGCACAAAGCAAGCCATCATCATTGCTGCCAGGAGCGTTAGAAGTACTTCCTGATTCAGTCCGCTTTTGATTAGTTCTACCCCTCCTTTAAAACCAATGGCAAACAGCAGATACAACGAAAGGAGTTTGGGCACTGGTGGGGGAATTTCTAGATCAGACTTGACAAAAACAGCAGTCATGCCTAAAAAGAAAAACAGGATTGGCGGATTCAAAAAGTTGGATACAATTAAGCTAAAATCCATATCCACCCCTCTTTATACTGGTGAAACCTGCAATTAAAGAAATTTTTCATCTTTAAAAATCTAACGGTTCAATGATGATGTATCGTGTATTGCTACCCAATGTCAATTAGCTACTTAAGGAGTGAATAGTCCTATTAGTGACAATACTCTCCGTTAGGTATTACAGCGTTTTTCAAGCAAATAAACCACGGGCTAGGGAACATTGCCGTATCCCTACGAAAATCTGTAGTTAAATTAACTGAAAATAGCTGTAAGCTCTGTTGACAACAGAACAAGTGAGAGCTTGCCCACCATGTTTTGATGTTTGATTCTCCGTCGCTGATTTTACGACACAACGCGCCGGAATAACTAGCGGCTAACTTTTCTACGTAGAAAAGTTAACGTATTGTCGGGACAATCTCTTTCCCTTTTAGTTCATCAGTACTAATTACTTGTCTTGATCGCCCTGTGACACTTTATGGTGCGGAATCTGGGTTGTAAATTCTGTCAGTAAAAGTTTCTTACTATTGAAACAAGCAATCAACCCACTCAGTACAAAAGTCAATATAAGTACTGACCAAACGAGATAGTTGCTTACAGGATGGATAAAGCAGATTTAGTTGTTGAGTGGGTAACGAATAATCTTCCAGTAATGTCTTCAACCGTCCGCTAGCTAGATGCTCTTTGATCAGGAAAGGGGGCAGTTCAGTAACACATGCACCAGCTAGAACTAACTTCAGGAGATGAAGATAATCATTGACTTGCAAACTGGGAGCAATCTGGATCGACTCATCTCCTAATGACCATTTTCTCGCATCAGTTCGGGTGTTCCAACTCGCACAAGGCATTGTGAGAAGTTGCTCTGGTTGGGAAGGTTCACCATATTTTTCGAGAAAATCTGGGCTAGCAACGAGCTGATGACGATATTCACCCAACTTCCTGGTAATTGTCTGATTATCCTTGGGTTTACCAACTCTTAAAGCCACATCAATACCATCCTCAATCAAATTGATCTTGCGTTCAGTAATAAAAATTTCGAGCTTGACTTTGCAATAGCGGACTTGAAACTCTTGTAGTAGTTCTTGCCAAGGAAGAAATGCAGGCGGCAGAGAGAGCCGTAGTGTCCCTGTCAGTTCCTGCTGCTGATTTTCAAGGATAGACAAGCCAGTTTCAAACGCCTCGAATCCGCGAGCCGCGTATTCATAAAACGTTGTACCTGCTTGAGTCATTCGTAAATGGCGTGTAGAACGTTCTAAGAGTCGAATGCCGAGGTTTTTTTCCAGTTCCGCAATCCGCCGACTTACGGTTGCCACAGGGGTATTTGTCCGTCGGGCAGCCTCCGAAAAGCTGCCATACTGAACCACTTTGACAAACAAAGCAGCCGAGTTGAAGTCCATTGTATCTTTCCATATTTGAGAAAATACTTCTCAATTTTACCCACTACCCATCAAATCTAAGAATATGTACACTGCTCAATAGGTTAAAAAACCTCAATTTAGGAAAGTATCTATGAAACAGATTCAAGAAGTTCTTCAGCAATATGAGCAGGTTTTGAATGCGTCAGATGCGAATGCGGCGCTGGAACTTTACAGCAGTGATCCGATATTCATGCCCCAGTTTGCACCTGCTCAAGTAGGACGCGATGCAGTTCTTGATACCTACAAGCAAATTTTTCAAACTATCCAACTCCAGGTCAAGTTTACGATCCATGAGGTAGAGGCAATGGGTGAATTTGCCTATGCTCGCACCTCATCATCAGGCACGGCAACTGTTTTAGCCGACAATAAAACTACGTCTGAAGGAAATAATGAGATGTTTATCTTCAAGCAGGAGAACGGCAATTGGAAAATTCATCGGTATTTGTTTGCCTCTTCACAGGCATCCAATTAACTCATCCAATTAGCCAGTAGATCACGGCGGAAATAAACATACCATTCCAAATGGCGCAAAAGCTTGGAATACAATACTTTTGACTTTTGACTTCCGCGCAGAGGTACTAGCTGTAGCAGCTTGTAAACATAAATGCTCCGGCTTACAAGCAACAAACCATTCTGTGATGGTGCTCATCCAAAAACTGGGTTTCACGCCATAGAACGAGCTAATTTAGTCTCTGATTAACGTTATGAAAGCAATTGTTTTAGAATCTCCCGGTGATCCGACAGCCCTTCAGTTACAAGAGATTACAAAACCATCTCCTCAGCCTGGATGGGTGTTAATCGAGGTCAAAGCCTTTGGTCTAAACCGTTCTGAGATGTTCACGCGTCAAGGGCACTCTCCCAGTGTTCAGCTTCCCCGAATTTTGGGAATTGAGTGCGTTGGTGTTGTCGAAGCCGCCCCTGACACCCCATTTCAGCCCGGTCAGAAGGTAGCAGCGATTATGGGAGGTATGGGACGAGCGTTTGATGGCAGCTATGCCGAATACACCTGTGTCCCGCAAGCCTGCGTATTTCCGATTAAGAGTAACCTAGATTGGTCAGTGTTAGGAGCCATTCCAGAAATGTTCCAGACAGCTTACGGTTCTCTCATGTCCGGTTTGGGCGTGCAGGCTGGGCAGACGCTATTAATTCGGGGGGGTACTTCCTCAGTTGGTATGGCCGCAACACACCTTGCCAAAGAACTGGGGCTAACCGTTGTGGCGACTACTCGCAATCCTTCTAAAGTAGAAGCCTTGCAAGCAAATGGGGTTGATCGGGTTGTAATAGATACAGGAGCGATCGCAACCTCTATCCGTCAGAATTTTCCCAAGGGGGTTGATCGCGTTTTGGAACTGGTAGGAACTTCTACCCTGCTGGATTCCCTGCAATGTGTTGCCCCTGGTGGCATTCTCTGCATGACCGGTATTTTGGGTAACGCCTGGACATTAAACGACTTTTCGCCAATGGATGATATTCCTCATACGGTAAGATTGACCGTTTACACCGGAGGTACTGAAGATTTATCTATTGAACACTTGCAACGATTTATTGATGGTGTAGAAGTAGGGCAAAACCGGGTCAATATAGACCGTCTTTTTCATCTGGACGAGATTGTTGAAGCACACGAATATATGGAGTCTAATCAAACAACAGGAAAATTAGTGGTATTAGTAAATGAGCCGAATGGCACTAAGAAACAATCTTTATTGACCAAGTTTCGTTAGGATGTTGTAACCTGGGCAATAGCGCTGCTGCGATCGCTTTTTCACATCCATGACAACAATCATCGACTTTCTCAGTCACCTTAACCCTAGTCAACGTCAAGCTGTCGTACACTACTGCGGCCCATTGCTAGTTGTTGCTGGCGCAGGTTCCGGCAAAACACGAGCGCTGACTTCTCGCATTGCGTATCTGATTCAGAAACACCGTGTTGATCCAGAACATATCCTGGCGGTTACTTTTACCAACAAAGCCGCACGGGAGATGAAAGAACGGATTCAACGGCTATTTGCTGAAGAGTTGGCAGATAAACAACACGGTAAGCAGTTGGATTTGTTGACAGAATATCAACAAATGGAATTGCGATCGCAAGTTTATAAAAGCACGATCAAATTCTTGTGGTGTAACACTTTCCACAGCTTATGTTCTCGTATTCTTCGCTCTGAGCTTGGAAAATATCAAGATGAAAAAGGGCGGCGTTGGACTAACAATTTCTCCATTTTTGACGAATCTGATGTTCAAAGTCTAATAAAAGAAATTGTTATTAAAGACTTAAATCTAGACGATAAGAAGTTTGACGCACGCTCTGTCCGCTACGCTATTAGTAACGCTAAAAACCAAGGTTTCTCACCCCAAGAATTTGAGCAAGATCAACCCAATTATCGCGGAAAGGTAATTGCTGATGTCTATAATCGTTATCAAGATAAATTAGCACAAAACAATGCTCTCGACTTTGATGACTTGATTCTAGTTACTACAAGATTATTTCAGCAAAATGAGCAAGTTTTAGATTACTGGCATCGCCAATTTCACCATATCCTCGTAGATGAATATCAGGATACCAACCGCACTCAATATCAACTGATCCACTTATTGGTTACTAATGGCGAAACCAAAAAGAGCGAATGGAAATGGGAAGATCGCTCAGTTTTCGTTGTCGGCGATGCAGATCAATCGATTTATAGCTTTCGGATGGCAGATTTCACCATCTTGATGGGATTTCAGGAAGACTTTGGTGATGGTTTGGTAGATGATGACACCCAAACGATGGTTAAGCTGGAAGAAAATTATCGTTCTTGTGAAAACATTCTGCAAGCGGCTAATGAACTGATTGAAAATAACACCCAACGGATTGATAAAATCCTGAAAGCGACGCGGGGGCCGGGTGAGCAGATTACTTGTCACAAAGCCGATGAAGAACTTGCAGAAGCGGCATTTGTAATTAATCAAATTAGCACTTTAGAAAACCAAAATCCAGAGTTGAACTGGGGTAGTTTTGCCATACTTTATCGGACAAACGCCCAATCTCGTCCTTTTGAACAATTGTTAGTAGAAAAACGAATTCCTTACATAGTTGTGGGGGGAATGAGATTTTACGATCGCAAAGAAATTAAAGATGTCGTCGCATATTTAAGAGCGATCGCTAACCCATCTGATACAGTCAGTTTATTACGAGTTATCAATACTCCTCGGCGAGGAGTTGGTAAAACTACTATTGATGCTTTGGTGAATGCCTCCCAACAATTAGGGACAACCCTGTGGGAAATACTCAGCGACGAAACATCAGTTAATACATTAGCTGGACGGGCGACAAAAGCTGTAAATAGTTTTGCCGCAATGATTAGCCGTTGGCAAGGGCAAATCGGTACGCTTCCCGTGACTGAGGTTTTGCAAGGAATACTAGAAGATTCTGGTTACGTTCAAGACTTGATGAGTCAAGGCACAGATGAAGCCACAGATCGGGTACAAAACGTCCAGGAACTTTATAACGCCGCACTACAATTTCAAGAAGAAAACGAAGAAGTTTCCCTCCAAGACTTTCTGAGTAGTGCCGCTCTCAGTTCCGATTTGGATAACTTAAAAGAAGGACAGACAGCCGTTTCTTTGATGACTTTGCACGCTTCCAAAGGTTTGGAATTTCCCGTAGTATTTTTAGTGGGATTAGAACAAGGGCTATTTCCCGGCTACCGATCGCTGAGTGATCCCGCATCTTTGGAAGAAGAACGCCGCCTGTGTTATGTAGGAATTACTCGCGCCCAAGAAAGGTTATTTTTATCACACGCGCGGGAACGTCGTTTGTATGGTTCTCGTGAACCTGCGATGCGATCGCAATTTCTCGACGAATTGCCAGAAGAATTATTAAATACGAAACGCGCGAGTCGTCAAACTTATACCAAAAGTGCTTCTAATCCTAGTGCGAAACAAGATACAACGCAGAGTTGGCAAGTAGGCGATCGGGTATTACATAAAACTTTTGGGCTTGGTGAAATCACCCATGTTTTCGGAACAGGTAATAAAATGTCTGTGGCAATTAAATTTGCCAGTTTGGGACAAAAAATTGTTGACCCAAGAGTAGCGCAGTTGCAACGAGTAGAGTGATACCAATACGGTTCGGTTAAGAATATTTGTAGCGGACATCCCTTTGTTTGTGGAGATTTATGAAAGCGATGCCTACGGCGGGCTACGCCTACGCACCTTTGTACTTAGATCGCGGTACGACAAAGTTTGAAGTACCTCAACACGCCTTCGGAGTACCTCAAAACGATTTTGCAGTACTTCAACACGACTTCGGAGTACTTCAACACGACTTCGGAGTACTTCAACACGACTTCGGAGTACCTCAACACGATTTTGGAGTACCTCAACACGATTTTGGAGTACCTCAACACGATTTTCAAGTACTTCAAAACGATTTTTAAGTACTTCAACACGATTTTGGAGTACCTCAACATGACTTCGAGGTATCTGTTGCTTATACAGTCACAAATCCCCGATTGTTCAAAGAAGTCGGGGATCTTGTTTTTCATATTTCAATTTCTTCAAAGTGTTCAACAGTGGGAAATGGATCATAAAAATGATGCAGAAGTTTTTTCCACTCTTGATACTCAACAGAACTTCTAAATCCGACAGTATGAGATTCTAAAGTTTCCCATTTTACAAGTAATAAGTATTTACCTTTGACTTCTATACATTTATTTATGTAATTCATGGGATAAATATCCGTCCATTGAGGAAATAATTTTAGAAGCTTTTTTAAAAGCAGCTTCAAAATCTGATTCTAGAGCAGGTTTAACATGAAGCATCACAGCCTCAAGAATCATAAACTTTTGCGGTGAGAATTAAGTTAATATTATTTAGTATAAAGTGAATGCGATATCTACGACGGGCTACGCCTACACTCACACTTTAGAGACTTCCAGTTAAAAAAACATCCCATTTCCGGGGCACAAGGCTTTCATTGGTGTCAACTTAACGTGAAAGCCAATAACCTAATATTCTCTCGTTCACAGCCTCAGGCTGGGAATGCCCATCGTGAGGCTCCGCCTCCTTTATTAATATTAGCGGCAGAGCCGCTTTTAATGCATTTCCAGGTTATACCTGGAAACGAGAGAAAACTCTCGTTTTTTGGCTTAAATTGACACCAATAAAGACCTTGTGCCCTACAAATGTACAAATAATTTTGGATAATTTATAACACAATACGCTTGGGTTAAAGCCAAAAACCAAAACCAGCGTAGGTTGGGTTTCACTTCCCTACGGGACGCTGTTCGCGAACGTTCAACCCAACCTACAACTATCCTTAACCCAAGCGTATTGATTTATAACATCCTCTTAATCTTGAAGATATCTAATAAATTGATTAAGTAAATAATCGTTGCCAAGTTAATTCTTTTGTAGTCTCATCCCCATGCCAGCGTAATAAATTAGCGGGTTGACTCTTGGCAATTCCTGGTAAACCAATCGCTTGTCTAGGTGCATTAGTAGCTAAAGCGATCGCACTTTCTCCGTCACAAATTCCCCATTTCACCAAATTCTGCACTCCCACCAACAAGGGTAAAGTCGTTCCCGATAAAGTGCCATCCGCCAGTTGTGCCGTACCGTTTTTAACTTCAATTTGCCGACTATCCCAAGGATACACGCCATCGGGTAGCCCCAAAGGTGCAAGGGCATCGCTGACAAGGAACAGCCCTTTTTCTTGATAGCTAGCGCGAAGTAAAATTTGCAGCATCGTGGGCGAAACGTGTTTACCATCAGCAATAAAACCACACATCACATCAGGATGAGTAATTGCTGCCCCTAATAATCCTGGTTCGCGATGATGTAATACTGGCATGGCGTTGAAAGCATGAGTTACCATCGTTGCACCCTCCTCAAAGGCACGTTGCGCTTGGGCTGCTGTTGCTTGAGAATGCCCTAAACTGACAGTAATCCCCAGAGAACGCAAATATGGAATTACTTCACCAGTTAAATCTAACTCCGGTGCTAAGGTGATGACTTTTACGAGCGTTGTATAATTACCCAAAACCCGCTTTACCTGATCAATTGTTAAGGGTAACAGGTACTCTGCTGGGTGTGCGCCGCGCTTTTGGAAATTCAAAAATGGGCCTTCTAGATGTACTCCCAGAATCTTGGCACCTACTTGTTGACTGGAGAGAACCTCAGCAATAATAGTAAGCGATCGCTGAATGTTTTCTACCGAAGTTGTCACAAGTGTCGGTAAAAATCCATCTACTCCGGCATCCCACAAAAATTGTGAGATTTTCACCAGCAAGTGAGCATTAACAGCCGTCAATTCGGGAAATGCCAAACCCAACGCACCGTTAATTTGCAAATCAACGCCACCCAATGAAATCCAGTCACCTGCTACATCTAGTAGGGTAGCACGGCTGTGTACTACTCCTGTACCCATTGGCAAGATTTGCTCAATTATGCCCTCTTGATTAACCAAGAGCATCTGCAAATCTTTGTAACCAGGCACTCTAGCATTGATAATATCTACAGGATTTTGTGTTGCTTGGGTCATCACACTGGCTAGGGAATAATTAAACCTGACCCGATTTTAGATGGAACAATCGGCAATTAATCCAAAATCCAAAATCCAAAATCCAAAATCCAAAATTATATGACTCCCCTAGTCGGTATTATCATGGGCAGCGATTCTGATTTGCCCACCATGAAAGATGCGATCGCAGTTTGTGAAGAATTTGGCGTTGAGAGCGAAGTGGCGATCGTTTCTGCTCATCGTACCCCAGAACGCATGGTGCAATATGCGAAACTTGCACACCAACGCGGTATTAAGGTGATTATTGCTGGTGCGGGTGGTGCTGCCCATCTGCCTGGAATGGTAGCGTCTTTAACTCCACTTCCTGTCATCGGTGTTCCTGTACCCACCCGGAACTTACAAGGTGTTGATTCTTTATATTCTATTTTACAGATGCCTGCGGGTATTCCTGTGGCAACAGTGGCGATCGGTAATGCCAAAAATGCCGGACTTTTAGCAGTACAAATCTTGGCAACTCAGCAACCAGAATTGCTAGAAAGAGTGCAGCAATATCGCCAAACCCTATGTGAATCAGTAATTGCAAAGCAAGCAAAACTAGAACAACTAGGCTATGAGCAATATTTACAGCAAATGTTTTAATAAATATTAACAGCAGAGCAGGGGAGCAGCAAGTCTTTCCCCTCTGCCCAATGCCCAATACCCAATGACCAATGACAAATGACAAATGACAAATGACTAACCAAACTATTCGCGTAATTGCCCGTATTATTGCTTTGCCTAACAAAGTAGAAGAACTAAAAGCTGTACTGTTGGAACTCATTGAGCCTACTCGTCAGGAAGCAGGTGCGATCAAGTATGAACTTTTGCAAAACCAGTCCGATCTAACAGACTTTACTTTTATAGAGGAGTGGACATCTGATGAAGCCCTGAATACTCATCTAGATTCACCCCATTTCCAAGCAGTAGCAGCCAAACTTGAAGGTTTAGTGACTACTGCACCAGATGCCCGCCGTTACCATCTTTTGGCATAGTGTCATGTTGCTAACTTGAAGCAGACTCTTTATTATTGGGGATCATTTGGAATATCTCAGCTTTAAATTCCCAGATTGAAGCGATCGCTCCAGAATCAATGCAGCATTCTGAAGTATCTTGATGCTGAGGCCTTAGTCAAAAATTGAGAGCTACAACATCGATGTGCCAATTGCTCGGAATGAACTGCAATGTTCCAACGGATATTTGCTTTTCTTTTGAAGGGTTTTCTGCACGGGGAGGAAAAACGGATGATCATAGCGATGGTTGGGGTATTGCTTTCTTTGAAGGAAAGGGATGTCGGATGTTTTTAGATGCTCAACCTTCTGTTGCTTCTCCGGTAGCGGAGTTTGTGCGGAGTTATCCCATCCACTCAACCCATGTCATAGCCCATATCCGTAAAGCCACTCAGGGTGAAGTTGCTCTACACAACTGCCATCCTTTCCGCAGAGAATTGTGGGGTCAGTATTGGGTGTTTGCCCACAACGGTAATTTGCCAGATTTTGATCCGGAAAATTTAGGCTTTTATCAAGCCGTAGGTGATACCGATAGTGAAAAAGCATTCTGCATGATGCTAGAAACATTGCGATCGCGCTTTCCTGAAGGTAAGCCTGACATCAAGGAATTGTACCCTGTACTCAAAAAAATTACTGAGGTAATTGCAGAAACAGGTATCTTTAACTATTTATTATCAGATGGAGAACACTTTTTTGCTTATTGCACAACTAAACTCAGCTACATTGTCCGCCAAGCGCCCTTTGCAGCTGCCCATTTAATTGATCAAGACATGACTGTAGATTTTCGGGAAGTGACTACTGAACGCGATCGCGTCGCTGTCATTGCTACCACTCCCCTGACTGACAACGAAGTTTGGACACAAATCCAACCAGGAGAATTACTAGTTTTTCAGGACGGATTACCTCTGAAATATGCATTCAGTTAAGAATAACTCCTTGCTCGATTTTTCCCATTTAGATAATTTCTAGATGGGTTTTGTTTTTCATACTTTTCATATTGAGTAATTTACACCTATTTTCACCTAAATAGATTCGCTATTTAGGGACACAGTAATACTTATTACGTGTCAACTTCAGGTAAAAACTAGTAAGCAAAAAAAGCTTTGATGATATTGCCTCGTTCCTAATCTCTGACTAGGAATGCCCTCTGTAAGGCTCTGCTTTACTTCCTCGCCGCAGAGCCGTAAAGACAAGCATTTCCTTCTTAGACCTAGAAACGAGGTTTTAAAAGGGTTTCACTTCAGCGATCGCTAGAATAGACTGTCCCCAAAAATTAGCTATTCCCTAGCACTTTGCTTGATACACGAGGTAGCTGATTGCGATGAAAACTTGAGAGTTGAAAATAAAAGCATTGTAATTCCTCACAAAACTGGTAGAATCACCATATTCTTGATAAAGAATGTGAGGTTTTTTGGTGTTTACAACTAGATACATGGAAGCATCCAGTATGATAAACAGGATATAACTGTATTCCTATCAATTATCTGTACATTTAATGGAGGAAATAGAATGAGTTTGTGGCAACGCCCACTGAAAAGGTTACAAGCGATGTCTTACGACAAGCTGCTTCTCTGCGAGACGCTCCGCGAACGCATCTACGCTGAACATAGAACATATCGGTTCAGACTGAATTCGCTCAAAAGCTTTGTATCGCTCTTTTTAGTAGGTACCGTATTGAGTGTGGCGCTTGCCGCCTGCTCTGGTGGAACTGGGAGTAATTCTTCCACGGCACCTCCTACTGCTAGTCCTGTTGCTGCAAGCAAGGATAATGTTGAATTAACTCTCGTTTCTTTTGCTGTCACCAAAGCGGCTCACGAAGCCATCATTCCTAAGTTTGTACAACAATGGAAGAAAGATCATAATCAAACTGTCGTCTTCAAGCAAAGCTATGGCGGTTCTGGCTCTCAAACTCGCGCCGTTATCGATGGTTTGGAAGCAGATGTTGTTCACTTGGCACTAGCTGGAGATACCTCAAAGATTGAGAAAGCTGGATTGATTCAGCCAGGATGGGAGAAGGAAGTTCCTAATAATGGTATTGTCTCCAAATCAGTTGCAGCATTAGTCATCCGTTCCGGCAATCCTAAAGGCATCAAGAACTGGGAAGATTTAGCCAAAGACGGTGTAAAGTTGATTACTGCTAACCCCAAAACTTCCGGCGGTGCTAAGTGGAATTTCTTAGGACTATGGAATTCTGTGATTAAAACAGGTGGCGATGAGGCCAAAGCTACTGAATTTGTGACTAAAGTTTACAAAAATGTGCCAATCTTGCCTAAAGATGCGCGGGAAGCGACTGATACATTTGCCAAGCAAGGGCAGGGAGATGTCTTAATAAACTACGAAAACGAAGTTATTTTGGCACAGCAAAAGGGCGAGAAAGTTGAGTATGTCGTTCCCGATGTGAATATATCCATCGACAACCCGATCGCTGTGGTAGATAAGAACGTCGATAAGCACGGAACCCGCGAAGTTGCTGAAGGTTTTGTGAAATACCTCTATAGCCCAGAAGCACAGCAAGAGTTTGTCAAATTGGGATTCAGACCAGTAGATGAGACTTTAGCTCAAAGTAAGGAAGTCACAGACAAATTTCCCAAGGTGAAAACTCTCGGTACAGTTGCAGACTTCGGTGGTTGGGGAGCAATCGATCAGAAGTTCTTTGCAGATGGGGGCGTGTTTGATAAGATTCAGGCGCAAACTAAACGGGAATTAAATAATTCGTAATTCGTAATTCGTAATTATGACCCCACAACTTTATTTTATCCAGAATTAAAATTAGTTGGTCTATCCTTTAATTACGTTAGCGACGCAGAAAGCGAGTCCGCGTTCGCTTTTAGCGTCTCGTAGAGAGCGTCATTAGCAATTACGAATACTGGGAAAAAGCTTCTTGTGAATTTTAGATTTTGAATTTTTGACTATGACGACTGTATCTCCTCCTGTGCAAGTTGAACGCAAAACACCATTCTGGAAGAAATTGGGGCGGGTTCCCTGGACTTGGCGAATCACTATAGGATACCTGACAGTGATGTTGTTTATCCCGATCGCTGCCATGTTCTTGAAAGCAAGTACGGAAACTCCAGCGAAATTTTGGGCGATCGCAACCAGTGATATCGCATTAGCAACATACAACGTAACTTTTTTTACAGCAATATTTGCTGCCTTACTCAATGGCGTATTTGGTACTTTGATTGCTTGGGTTTTGGTACGCTACGACTTTCCCTTAAAACGCTTGATTGATGCCACAGTCGATTTACCATTTGCACTACCAACATCGGTAGCAGGGCTAACCCTGGCAACAGTTTACAGCGATAATGGCTGGATAGGTTCGCTACTAGCACCACTGGGAATTAAGGTGGCTTTTACCCGCACGGGAGTAGCGGTGGCTATGATATTTATCTCACTACCTTTTATCGTCAGAACTGTACAACCCGTGCTTCAGGAAATGGAACGTGAAATTGAAGAAGCCGCCTGGTGTCTAGGTGCTTCTCAATGGCAGACCTTCTGGAAAGTAATTTTGCCACCTTTATTTCCGACAATTTTAACTGGTGTTGCTTTGGGTTTCTCGCGTGCAGTTGGGGAATATGGTTCGACTGTGATTATCTCTTCCAATACGCCCTATAAAGATTTGATCGCACCTGTGCTGATTTTCCAACGATTAGAGCAATATGACTATTCTGGTGCAACAGTAATTGGCATAGTTTTACTATTAATTTCATTGGTAATGCTATTGGCAATTAATTTCTTACAAGCATGGGCAAGGCGATATGACAGTAGATAAGCCAAGTTTTCACTCATCTGCATCTGTATCAGATACAGCCAAACCTAAAGAGCAGAAGAGTTGGGTACCAATAGTTTTAATTGGGATAGCGATCGCTTATTTAGCTCTGGTTCAATACATCCCGGCAATCAACGTTTTTGTCCAAGCCTTCAGCAAAGGATTTGGGCCATTTCTGTCCAACCTGACGCGGCCAGCTTTTCTCCATGCAGCTTGGCTGACACTGTTGCTGGCTTTGATTTCTCTGCCTATAAATACAGTATTTGGGTTATGTGCAGCTTGGGCGATCGCTCGCCATAAGTTCCCTGGACGCGCCGTAGTTTTGAGTATTATTGACCTGCCCTTTTCGATTTCGCCCGTAGTCGCAGGATTGATGATTGTACTGCTCTATGGACGCAATGGGTGGTTTGGCCCTTGGCTCCAGGCCCATGATATCAAGATTGTCTTTGCCTTTCCAGGTATGGTGCTGGCTACAGCCTTCGTAAGTATGCCCTTTGTGGCGCGAGAAGTGATTCCTGTTTTAGAAGAATTTGGCAAGGAGCAAGAAGAAGCTGCGAGAACTCTAGGTGCGAAAGATTGGCAGATATTTTGGCGCGTCACCCTACCCAGTATCCGTTGGGGCTTACTCTACGGTTTAATTTTGACCAATGCCAGAGCAATGGGTGAATTCGGGGCGGTTTCGGTGGTATCTGGCAATATTGCTGACCAAACCCAGAGCCTACCACTGTTTGTAGAAGATGCTTACAAACAATACGAAACCGAAGCGGCTTTCTCTGCGGCTGTACTGTTGGCATTGCTAGCAGTAGTAACCTTGGTGCTGAAGGAGCTTTTAGAACGGAAAACCCGCATTAAAGATGTTGAATAGAATCCCCGGAAACTTATTCACCGCGAATAGTGCCTTGATTTTGAATTAAATACGCCTTCATTTCAATTAATTGTTCACGAATGTAGTCTAACCTGCGTTCGATCTCATCAAATCCTATTGCAATACCCTGTGAAATTTGCACTTGATTGGTGCGGAGGTGATTGAAATCGCGCTCCTCATTCACCTTTTTTTCAGCGGTAGACTCTGCTTGATGAATAGCCTGCTGTCTCTCAAGAGTAGCCTGCTATTTCTCAAGCTTTATTTTGTCGAACCACCAAGCCACCCAGCCTGAGACAGCACCCACAAAAGCTAACGTAAAACTAGCCAAGCTAGCATCAAATTTCATGATTTTATATTGGATATCTCGCCCAACTGAATTTTAAAACTTTCATCAAAACTCAAAGGCATATTATTAGATTTAGCTATTTGATTCCATTCTCTTAAATCAGAATCGTTAAGCTTTTTAAAACTACTATCAATTACACTATCCCAAAGAAATTTAAATAAGCTTAAATCTTCAACGCTGATATCCGGCTTAAGCTCTAATCTAACAGCGGCGATTTCTAATCTATTTTTGGCTAATTCATTAGAGCTAGTTGCAATTATCTGATTATAGCTATTGTTAGACATCATTTTAATAATTTTAAGTATGCTTTTGAGTAGTACAAGTTTGCAGGCTCAATCGATGTCCGATGTTACGTAAAAAATCTGAATGTGCCCAAGAATTTAGCATTTTGATTCAGTTAATAGGAGAGATGGATGATTTTATTTTTTAAATAGATAAAATTTTGTCAGATGAACAATTATTTCAGTTAGTTGAATCTGATTTATCAAAGCGTTATCCCAACATAAAGAAAACTGGTAAAAATTCAACTCCGGTCAAAGTAATATTGCAGATGCTAGCGTTGAAGCACTTGCGGGGCTTGAGCTATGCAGATTTATTGAGCGGATACAATTTTTTTTACAAATTTTTCCGAGTTTTTAGGTGATTCCATGTGATTTGAACTACTTTTTTTAGACATATCTTAGAATGTAGATGCACACAATAGAGCTATTTTTTCTAAAAAATCGCCACTGCGATCGCAACAGAGGTTACATTCGTCCGTTTACCTTTTTCTAAATTCCATCCAAATTGATGATATGGGCTGATATATCTCCAACCGAAGTTACAGCCTAATAAACCAAGTTGACGATTTGTCCATAACTGGATCGTCAGGGTGCTAAGACAGCGTAGAGAGAGAGCTACAGGATATCTTCCTCATCGTACCAGCAGCTATGCATATCGAAGAACCCGCTACCCATGAACTGGAAACTCCACTTTCTGTACAAGATTCCCAGAGTTTCCCAGAATCACAGCCACTACAAAAAGGACAAAAAGACTTATCTCAAGAAAATTTAGATCCTTCACAATCCTCACAAGCCGCCTTACAAATGGCATTAATAGCCAGTGGCTTAGGGTTGTGGGATTGGAATCTGAAAACTGACAAAACCTATTATGATCCTCAGTGGAAGCGCATCCTGGGGTATGAAGTAAACGAAATCGACAATGAGTATAAATCCTTTGAGCAACTTGTACATCCACAGGATTTACCAAGAATTCGCCAGGTATTGCACGATTATCTGGAAGGATGCACACCTGTGTTTGAAGTTGAATTGCGAATGTTGACTAAATCCGGCGAGTGGAAGTGGATTTTTGCTTGTGGCAAGGTATTTCAGTGGGATGAATTTGGTAAACCAGTGCGAATGGCGGGGACGCACAAGGATATTACTCAGGATAAAGCGATCGCTACTCAACAATACCAACTATTTGAACAAGTCCAAAGAGAAATTGCCCAACGCCAATTTACCGAAGACCAAGTTAGGGAAAAATCACAGCAGCTAGAAATTACCTTCGATGAACTAAAACATACCCAAAAGCAGTTATTACAAAACCAGAAAATGGCTAATCTCGGTCAACTAGTAGCGGATATGGCTAATGAAATTAACAACCCCGTTAGCTTCATCTACGGCAATCTTCATCCCGCCAGTCAATACGCTGAAGACTTAATCAGAGTCATTGAACTTTACCAACATTACTATCCCACGCCAACCCCAGTCATTGCCTTACATCTGCAACGCCTCGACCTCGGTTTCGTGAAGACGGACTTTTTGAAATTGCTGTGGTCAATGCGAGCTGGATCTGAGCGCGTCAAAGAAATTGTTTTCGCCTTGCGGAATTTTTCCAGCTCTGACGAAGGTCAAATGAAAAAGGTTGACCTGCATGAAGGACTTGATAGTGTTTTGAGAATTTTGCAGCATCGTCTGAAAGAACAGCCTGATAGAGCAGGGATTGAGGTAATTAAAGACTTTGGGGAATTGCCCTTAATCGAGTGTTACTCTGGTGATCTAAATCAGGTATTCATGAACATCCTGACTAATGCCATTGATGCTTTAGAAGAAAGGATGAAACAGGATTATTCCTTTACTTCTAAGATTTTGATTCATACAGAAATTGTTAGCAGTCATTTATCATTAGTCAACGGGAATAAATCTTGGACAAATCATAATAAACTAGGTAAAAAGTACAAAGTCATAATTCGCATTTCTGACAATGGTAAAGGTATACTTCCCCATATCCAAAGACATATTTTTGAACCATTTTTTACCACCAAACCAGTAGGTAAAGGTAATGGGCTGGGACTATCAATTAGTCGGGAAATTATAGTTGAAAAACATCAAGGTAAACTTAAGTGTAATTCTCAATTAGGTCAAGGCACAGAGTTAGTCATTGAGATGAATACAACTGTAAGACACTATATTGCTCTTAGAAAACACGCCAGTTTTTAGGCAATATTTAAGAATTTCATAAATATTGCCTAAAAACTTGACAGGAAGGAAATATTGAGGGGTGGTTTTAAAAATACCTCTTTTTTTGAGATAAAAATAGAATTTTGCTCAAAGGCTAAACGATTGTGTCAACTTAAGGTGAAAACCTATCTAGAAGAAGCTTTGAGAGATAGCCTCGTTCCTAACCTGAGTCCACTAATGACATCTGTGCGCCTTTACCATGTGTTGCATCCCGTATTCCACGTTTCAATTGAATCGTAGGATGAGAAAATAAGGGTAAGTAATAATCCCCAAACTTGCTGGGCTATTTACGCAAGACAGATAAACAATCTATAGGACTCATATTTGATTTTTGAAAAAACTCAGTACAACTCAAAGAGGCTTCTTCCCTACTCCCCACTCCCTACTCCCTACTCCCAGCCTACGCAAATAATTTCAGAAATCAAATCGGATTGCTATATGACTTCGACTATTCCTTCTCAAACTCGGAAGCCACCTACTCAAGCAATAGGAGCCAAAATTTTCCACTCCTGTAACATCATTAGTCTGTTTATCATGCTCACCAGTGGACTACAAATTTACAATGCCAACCCTGTTTTTGGTGGACGTGCAGGTTTGCACATTCCTCCGATATTTACTTTAGGAGGTTGGCTCGCAGGAGGTAGACACTGGCATTTTGCAGGAATGTGGCTATTCTCGCTGAATCTCTTGTGGTATGGAATTTACATTTTAATTACCCAGCGCTGGCGACATCGGTTTGTAGCTGTCAATGACCTCAAAGCATTACAAAAAAGTCAAAATTCCAAACGCCTAATTTATGCTTGGCATCGTATTGCCTATACAGCAATTATTCCTATTTTGCTGCTGGCGTTATTTACAGGAATAGGAATGTATAAATCGGCTCAATTTCCCTGGATTGTCGATATTTTTGGCAGTTGGCAAGCATTGCGAATCGTTCACTTTGCCTCAGTCCCAATGGTTATATTATTTGCAGTGATTCACTCTCAATTAGGACGGAAAGCTGGAGGTACTCAACTAACAGAATCGATGTTTTGGTAAACAAACACCCTCTCAGGGAGATGGAGAGACGCGGCAACGCAAAGACCAATGGCTAATAACTAATGACTCTTTTTTTTAAACTAAAATTATGAACTTTTTTGATAAATTGAATCGTAATATATTGCAAAATCAAAGCTTACTGTTTGTAGGACTTGATCCAAATCCAGAAATGATGCCTGTGCGTTATGAATCTGAAGAACTCATTGCTGGTTTACAGAAGTGGTTACAATTCATTATTGCTGAAACTTCTGATTTCGTTTGTGCCTATAAACCGACACTTGGGTTTTACGAAGCGCTAGGTATTCCAGGTTTAGAACTGCTGTACAAAACTTTAGCAGCTATTCCAGCCCACATCCCAGTTATTTTAGATGCCAAACACAGTGACTTAAATACTAGTACCATTTTTGCCCGGACTGTGTTTACAGAATGGCAGGTGGATGCAATCACTCTCAGTCCCTATACAGGACAAGATCATGTAGCACCTTTTTTGGTCTATCCTGATAAAGCAGTGTTTATTTTATGCTGTACTTCTAATCCAGGTGCAGAAGCTTTACAGCAATATCCTACAAACGAATCGCCCCTTTATTTACAGGTGGTAAAAGAATCAAAAACCTGGGGGACTCCAGAACAATTAGGTTTGGAAGTTGGAACTACAAATCCTCAAATTTTAGCACTTATTCGAGCAATTGCTCCTGAACGAATTATTATGGCGCGTAGCATCTGGGCGGAAGTCCCAAACCTGAAGCAAATTTTAGAAGCAGGTTTGAATGCTAACGGTGATGGTTTGCTGATTCCTGTTCCTCAAGATATGTTGGGAAACACGCAACTATCTGAGGAAGTTCAGTCTCTACGCGCAGAAATTAATCAAATCAAAGCTGAAATTATTCACGAAAATTCCACATGTTCTGTGTGGTTTCCTGATGTTTGTTTGCTAAATCAGCACCCCCACCAGGATTTGATTTTACAACTTTATGACATTGACTGTATTATGTTTGGCAGCTTTGTCCAAGCATCAGGAGCGATATTTCCTTATTACATCGACTTACGCAAGATTATTTCCAATCCCCAAGTTTTTAATCAAGTTCTTACTGCCTATGAGGATATTTTGAAGAACCTGAATTTTGATAGATTAGCAGGTATTCCTTACGGTTCTTTACCCACAGCTACTGGTTTAGCTTTGCGCCTTCATTGTCCGATGATTTTCCCTCGGAAAGAGGTGAAGGCACACGGAACTCGGAGAGTAATTGAGGGTAATTTCCACCCTGGTGAAACAGTTGTGGTGGTTGATGATATTCTCATTAGCGGCAAAAGTGTTATGGAAGGGGCAGAAAAGTTGGAATCAGCAGGGTTAAATGTTAATGACATTGTAGTATTTATCGACCATGAACAAGGGGTGAAAGATAGGTTACAGCAAAATGGTTATAGAGGTCATGCAGTTTTAACTATTTCTGAAATTACTAATACTCTATATCAAGCAGGGCGAATAAGTGAGGAGCAATTTTTAGCTTTTGCTGAAAGTTAGTACTCAAATAACCGAAAATCGGGAATGGCGAGTAGATAATAGAAAATGGGAAAAGGTTTTTCTCATCTACTTCGCTTTGATCATATTTAATTCCCAGGTTCAATCTAGTAACTGAAATAATTTTGATTTCTAAATTGATTATGAATTTTTCACTGAATCAACTACTTAGATGGTTAATTTTTACGCTGCTATTTCCTCTAGTCTTTCTCAATGCTTGGCTAGCATTTTTGCTTGTTAAAAATTTTCAACCTGTTGTAACAATTCTTGTCTTGGCTACTTTGCTTGCATTCGTTTTAAATTATCCTGTTTCGATTCTCCAACAGCGGCGAGTTAAACGCAGCTATGCAGTAGCATTGGTTTTTATATTAGCATTGATAATTGTTGTTGCTCTGGCTATCACTTTATTGCCCATTGTTTTAGAGCAATTTAATGAGATGGTTAAAGTCCTTCCCCAATGGATTGATTCTAGCGAAGAAAAGCTTAAGATTGTAAATGATTGGTTTTTTAGGCACAAATTAAATGTGGATTTAAGTCAGTTTTTAACACGAATTACTGACCAATTACCCAATGAATTAGAGTTTGTTTCCGATAAACTTTTAAGTATTATCAGAGATACAATTGATAGTATTTCTGAGGGATTAATTACAGTGGTGCTGACCTTTTATCTATTGTTAGATGGCCCAAGAATTTGGGAGGGTATATTTAAGAAATTACCTGTAAATTTTGCTCAGAAGGTAAGTCAATCTATTCAGCAAAATTTTCAAAATTATTTGATTGGTCAGGGAAGTTTGGCTTTGCTGATGGGAGTTTCAGTAACATTATTGTTTTTAGCTTTTCAAGTCCAGTTTGCTTTACTCTTTGGTTTAGGGGTTGGTCTTTTGAGCTTAGTTCCCTTTGGGGATGTTGTCAGTCTGATTGTAATCACTTTAATAATAGCCTCACACGACTTTTGGCTAGCAGCGAAGGTTGCTGCGGTAGCTGTTGTCATTGATCAGTTAATTGATCAGGCGATCGCACCCCGACTTTTAGGTAAACTTACTGGCCTTAGACCAATATGGGTGTTAATTGCTTTGCTTGTAGGAACTAATGTTGGTGGAGTCTTGGGTTTGCTAATCGCGGTACCCGTAGCTGGTTTTATCAAAGATGTAGCAGATGGTTTTTCTAAATCTGGTGATTCTGAAAATGCTGTTGATGGTGAAGTAGCATCAGAATTGTTGCCAAAGGAATCAATATCGCAATGATTTGTTGATTTGCATGAGATACAGACCTTTTGTAGGGGATCACAGATGTGCATGGGTGTCAACTTCATCTGAAATCGGCGCTGAGAAACTGTGTCTACACCGATTTGAAGTTTTTGCAAATATTTTTGAGATGCTCGGTATTTATCCATGATCAGCAGGGTCATCTTCCTTTACGTTGAATGTAAAACATTAGGATTGCGCCGTTCGGTAACAGAGGGCTATGGTGAGCGATGCCGCTGCTGCTAGCGCTGCTGCCGCCCGAATGTGATTCCAGATTGTCCAGTTGGCAAGGTAGCTAGACCATAGGTTCGCACCGATGCTGCTGTCCGGCTCGACTCTTGCCAGGGCTTCGTTGAGCGGCACATTGAACACAATTGTCACGCCTAATGTACCAACGAGGTAGAGCAAGCTGCCGATGAGCAAGTAGGCGGCATCGGGTTGATGCCACCTTAATAGCGAGGAGACTAAAAGAAAGATGCAAGCCGCAGCTGTTCCCAAGAACACTGCCATAAACAACGGATTAATCACCGTGATATTGATGGATTGCATGGCGGCAATGCCCTGTGTCGGCTTCAACTGAGCAAGGGCGTTCATCACGAAGGATGAGAAGGCAAAGAAGACTCCGGCTATCAAACCGCAGCCCAGTGCTGAGAAAAGCTTCAATGCGAAATAATGTTGTTGAGTGATCAGATGTTGCAGCATCGCTTTATCCTCCAACCAGTTGAGCAACTTGAATAACGTGAGTTCGACGGAGTGAATTGACTGTGGTAGGTAGTTAAACATGAACTCGACAGATTAGACCTCTTGCATAAATCAAAAATTAAGAACCCCACCCCGCATTTGCTAACGCAAACGCTCCCCTCCCGAAGAGCGGCTACGGTGTACACACAAGTCGAAAAAAGCTCGATTTCTCATTTCTCCTTGTTCTCTCGTTCCCATGCAGAGCATGGGAATAGTTGATTAGAGGCTGCTGCCTCCAGTCAGATATTGAGTCAGAGACTCAATGAATACATTCCTCATGCAGAGCATGGGAACGAGTCAAGCCTAATCAAGCTAGGTTTTTAAGACTTGTGTGTACACCGTAGCCCCGCTTGCGGGGAGGGGTGTTAGGGACTTTTGCAAGAGGTCTATTATATAGTGTCCTTATCTGAACTAGAACTGCCATAAGCCACAATAGAAATTGCCGATGTTTGAGGCGCTGATTATGGAAGAATTATTAACCCTAAAAGACTTGCTTGTTAAGGGCGATGTTGAAGGAGCATTGCTGATAGTGGAAGAATTAACAGAAATGAGCCGAAATGACATCATCAAAACGATTCGTAGTTATGCAGTGATTCTATTGTTGCATCTGATTAAACAACAAGCTGAAAATCGCACGACTCGTTCTTGGGAAGTCTCAATTCGGAATTCGGTTCGGGAAATTGAACGAGAAAATAAGCGGCGGCAAGCGGGAGGCTATTATCTCACGCCAGAAGAATTGTTAGAAATATTAGCAGAAGCCTATTTAAATGCCATTGATCAGGCTTCCTTAGAAGTAGAAGAAGGTCTTTATCAGCCTGAAGAATTAGAAAAAGTTATTAACCGAGAAGAAATTATCAATCGTGCTTTGGTTTTAATCTTACCAGGAGAGTCTAGTTAATTGGCTAAACAGCGACTTGACACACTATTAGTAGAGCTAAATTTATGTTCTTCTCGCGCCTTGGCACAGCGGTTAATTCAGGCGGGGGAAGTTACTGTTAATCAGCAGGTAGTTGATAAGGCTGGTACAGAAGTTGATATTTCGGCTCAAATAAATATTAAGGAGCGATCGCCTTTTGTTTCTAGAGGCGGTGAAAAACTCTCCAAAGCTTTGTCAGTATTTACCATTCCCGTAGCAGAGCGCATTTGTTTAGATGGGGGAATTTCTACTGGTGGTTTTACTGATTGTCTCTTGCAAGCTGGAGCAAAACAAGTCTACGGAATTGATGTCGGTTACGGGCAAGTTGACTGGCGGTTGCGAAATGATTCGCGGGTGATTTTGCGGGAACGCACCAATTTACGGCAACTACGACCAGATGAGTTATATGGCGAGGATGACCTGATTCCTGATTTGGCAGTGGTCGATGTATCGTTTATTTCTTTAACCAAGATTCTGCCTGCTTTGTGGCAACTAACTCAAGCTAACCGAGAAGCTGTATTGTTAGTCAAGCCACAGTTTGAAGTCGGCAGATCCCGTGTGGGTAAAAAAGGCGTTGTGCGTGATCCAAACGACCAAGCTGATGCCATTTTCCAGGTGTTGCAAGCAGCCCACCAATTAGGATGGAAATACAAAGGCTTAACTTGGTCGCCGATCACTGGCCCTGCTGGGAATATCGAATATCTTTTGTGGTTGGGAATGGAAAGTGAAACACCATCGCCTGATTTAGAGGCAATTAAGCAAATAACGCAATCAGCAACAACTGATTTACGGAAGAGTTAAACGTCGTAGATTAGACACTCCACGGAATCGGGATGGCTATCGCAATAATTTTCTAGAGAGGTTTTCTTTTGTTTTGCTTGGTGTTGATCAGCTTTCTCAGCTTGCAATTCTTCCACAATATCCCAGGCTACGGCACAACCAGCAGAATTACTGCCATCTTGCTCACAAGTTGTGCGGGCTTCTGTAATGGCTTCTGTAATGGCTTCTTCAATATTTGCCGCCCCAGCAGTTTCAAATGAGTTTAGGCTAGTTGTCATGATTCTTTCACCTTTAGTTTACAAAGATAGATATTAACTGTGAGCTTTAAATGACCTCAGAAAGCTCACCCTCCGGGTGACGCTCCTGCGTCGCTAACGCCAGTCCCTCTTTGTGGAAGCAACAAGACCAGGCTGGCTCACATTTCCAGTTTAGATAGGCTGACCACAAGAGGCGGTAGTAAACACCGTCATCTTTTTTGCAAAATTGAGTGGGAATTACCCTATTGTCATCTTTGATTCAAAAAGGTAGGGAAATTCCACTAGTTGTGGTCACTATTAGAGATAGTCATGTTCTCAATTTTGCATCCCAAATTGGGAATGTCAGTCAATTGTCATCGGAGCTTGATAGAAGTTGATAAACACTTATAAACGGCAACAAAGGGGAAACAATTTTTATTTATTCTCAATATTTTATCCCTAATTCTTGTCGCAGACGATACAGAATTGTGTTTTTGTCAACTTGAGAGAGAATTTCTTGAATGACACTGCTAGCGCCCAACTGTCCCCAAGTGCAGCCCTTTTCGAGGTAGACTTGGGCGGCTTTGCCAACGGAGTATGCACCATAACCAGCGATCCCAGCTTGAGCGATCGCACTGCCAGCAAAGGCAGTAATATTGCTGGGATTGTCACCACTGGTTATTGCAGCCGTACTCTTGCCCAAACCCAAAATAAAACTACTACCTAATTCTCCCAGCAGCAAGCCACCAGAACTAAATAAAATCGTTTTTAAAATTTTCCCGGCTTCATAGCTAGTCATCGGCAAACCATACAATCTAGCTAGAGCGCGAATTAAAGCCAAATCGGCAACAGTTCCGCCAAGGATATCTAAAAAAGCAATGGGATTGAGCATGACTGCCAAAGCTTTGTATTTGGTAAATTGCCAAATGATATTTTCGGCTTCTTGTTCGCGTAAGTCGATGGTTTTTTGAGCGATCGCGGCTTCTGCATCCCGTGCTTGGATGAGTGCATTTAAAGCCAGAAGCGATCGGCCTTCTCGATTGAGAATATTCAGAATTATCTCTTTTAGTTCCTCTACTTGCGGTAGCGGTGTCTCCCATTCATAACTGACACGACCATCAGGCCACTCAACCCGTACTTCCATTGCTGCTGGTTCCGCCGCCACCATCACAATTTCATCAGGTAGTAGAGGCTTGGCTTGAGGATTCCCTGCACCCAGCTGTTGCAAATTTTGGTAAATCGCTCCCTGGTCTGTATCTGGGTAAAGGTCTATTTTGTTAAACACCAAAATCAGGGGTTTTTGCGATCGCCGCAATTCCAGCAATGCCTGATACTCAGTGCGCGTGATATCACCAGACACGACAAACAAAATTAAATCCGCCTGATGTACCACTTCTCGTGCCATGTCCGCCCGTGACTCACCCTCAATTTCATCTAATCCGGGGGTATCAATTAACTCTACTAGTACCTTACCTCCTGGCTGCCAACGGACGGAACGGGGCCATTGAGTGACACCGTTCAGGGGCCCGGTTTGCAAAATCTTGTCTCCCAGCAAGGCATTTAAAACTGCTGACTTTCCCCGACTCACCAAACCAAAGGCGGCAATTCTAATGATGTTAGAGTCCAGCTTGTTGAGTGTGGAATTCAAAGCTTCCAATTCTGGTTTCACCAAACCTAGCAATTCTGGGTTAGATGACAATTGTCCTGACTTACGAAGATATCCATACCAAGACAGCGCTTGTCTGAGACTGGCGCGGGCACGATTTAAGTGAGTTTCTTGCAGATTACGCGAACTTGACATAATATCAGTACTTTCAGCCTTGACTACCTTAAAAATGCTCACCTAATGCTCAATTACCCTCAATTACATGCTTTAGCATGAACAATAGGTATAAATCCCAACTCATTAACCATGTTCAATGAATGCTAAACAATGGAGAGAGAATCTACATCTATCTTATATACCTGACTTATATACCTGAAGTTCTTGGCTTATTGCTCTGAAAAGTGCTAATAACCCAAGTTGCGGGTTATAAAATGATCGGTGTTTCATAACCGTTGATTTAGGTAAATGTATATAATAATCTGAATATCTTCGTCGCTCTCGCCTTCTTTCTCTTCAGCCGTATAAGTCTTACTGCCTTGTTCCTTTATTTCTTCCGCAAGTCCATCAAAGGGATTGTGCGTCACTAGTTTTTGCCTAACAGCAACTTGGTAAGCTTTCGACAATCCACTTAGGAGATTTTTTGTCGTTTCAGAGTTACGGTTGCTTACTAGCCAATTTCTGATTTTTACCGCATCGTCTGATTTTGTAGCCTTCACTGCGCTGTCAAGGAAACTTCTATACGTAGCTTTGTACTTTAGTTCGTAAGTCGTCTTCACTTAAATCATTTTTACGGTATTCACAGTCCGAATCCCATACATCAAGGATCGATGCTTCTTGTGGATTACTTGGTTTGGCGTTGGTTACGATCCTGAGTCTACTCTTAGTCCATTCAAAAAAACTCTAACTATCTCTTGTGGGGTGGACATCTACATCTTGTCCCCCACTAGTTGCTGGCGGGCGAGACGCCATTGGTGTCAAGTTAAGGCATCAGCCCAGATGTCAAGAGAGCGAGCAGCCGTTCGTCGGTGGCGTTGACGGACGGCTTTAACCAAGCCCATCGAACGATAATGTTCGACAAGCCAAGGAATAAGTTTTAACTCAGAGTTAAGTAAAAGTGCGCGGTGAAAAAAATATAAACTGCGAAACACCATTTCTACGGAAATGCGTTCAATAGGCTGTCGCAGAGCGATAGCTACATCAGCACACAAGTCGTTGAGGACGGCGTAGAAAATCCAAGTAGCATATATTTGCATCTGTACGCCATTAGTGCCACCGACCCAGAGATAGGATAAACCCAACAAACGCTTAGTCAATAAAAATGCGTCCTCAATTCGCCAACGTCGGCGGTAAAGTTCACAAACCTCCTGCGCCGAAAGTTGTTGTGGGTCAAGAACGTTAGTCAAATAATGATACCAAGTTTTCCCCCACAATACTGAAACTAGACGCATGGGATGGTGGCAAGGGTGAGTATGATGCAATCCCATCTGAATAATTTCATCTTTGTAGTGAGAACCCTGAGATAGTACACGTGTGACCCGATATCTCACCTTTTCCTTTTGGCGTGTCAGTACATACTTGCCAGCAGCAGTCAGACAATCAAACCACTCAAAACCATAAAATCCCATGTCCACTATCAGCAAGCCACCAACAGGCAAACGTTCTAACAGGGCTTGCCACCAATGAGTTTCATTGATTTTGGCATCAGCATCATACCAAATTGCTACAGGGGTGTGAGTGAAAGCTTCTACCACCATCAACATCTTTCCAGCTAATACCGCACCTGTTTTTTCTTGCAGTTGCCCGAAATGTTTTTTCAACGCTTCGAGTGTTGAGGCATCCCCAATCCAGATGGCAGGAAATCTTTGTGCTACTGATGTCCACCCTGGAGCTAATTCTCTGGCGCTCTTTTTGGCAGCCAGACTCTCTATCACTTGCTCAAATAGTTTGGCAAATAGTTGAGATGGCAAACTATTTAGTCTTTGAGACAATGCTTGTTTACTGACTTTCGTTGCCTCTACCCACATCAATCCTTCTATTTCCAGCATTCGCAACACATCTGTTAAATGCTGTACTTGTCTATACACTATACTTAGGACTATTGCTGTCATCACTGGTAACGTCAGCACTCGTGAACGCAAGCTTCGTTCTTTGTCTTTTACCTCTTTGAGGTTTGTAAATGTCCCTGGGCTGATTAGTTCAAACAACCGCGATTCTATTTCCTCATTGCCTGGGGCCGGCACATTGACTCGATGCCGAAAATCTGGATTTCCTTGCTTTTTTCGTGGTTTGCTCATGATTGTTTCAACACCCGTGTGTTGACTCTTACCATTGTTTTGCCCACTCTTGACAATTATCTATTTTTCTTAACTTGACACCAATGGCAAGATGCCCACCCCACAAGATTGGATAATTTATTTCTTGGAAGTCCCTAACTCGGCCTCATCGCCGATACCGGATTGCATCAGCACTTTCGGCGTATGGATTGCACCGAGCGACAGCACGACTTCAACTGCCGCACCAATGCGATAGATCGCGTCACGATAAGATATCTCCACGCCAGTTGCACGTTTGCCCTGGAACGTCAACCGTGTGACCAGTGCATGACTGAGAACCGTCAGGTTTGGCCGATCCATATAAGGGAAGACGTAGGAGCGGAATATCGATTCGCGCTTACCATTGCGGACTAACACATCGCTGATAGAAGCGCCTTTCGCCGCTTCCATCATGCGTCCGTTCGGATTTTCAAAAGTAGGAATACCCACCACCCGCGCTCCTTCGACCGTCGCGGGTGCGATCGGGTTTGGATCTGGCGCGGGCTGCACAAAGACGGGTCCTCCCGTTCCCCGGTACATCGGGTCTGGCGCACCATGCCAATCTTCCAGGCGGCGATAGAGATTCAAGACCGATTCATAGCCCCAGGCTGGATCATTCACTTCAGCGGCGAAGAGATCCCAATCGTGCTGGTGTGCGCGTGCCCAAACCATGACGTTGATGCTTGATCCACCGCCGAGTACTTTGCCCATCGAGAACGGAATTGAACGATCGTTGACATGGGGATTCGGCTGTCCCTGGAAGGGAAGCTCCAGTCGCGATCGCTTCCAAGATTCATAAACCATTGATTCGCGGTGACAACACTGGGTACATCATCGGTGCCGCCAGCTTCAAGCAGTAGAACGCTAACATCCGGGTTCTCAGCTAGTCTGCGGGCAACTACTGAGCCAGAAGATCCAGATCCGCAAACAATAAAATCGTACTGGTGTCTTAGTTCAGAGGTGAGCTTGTGCTGGTTGCTGCGGACGCGATCGGTGAAATTGTCATCATTACTGGTGCTACCCGGATCGTTGTCCCGTTCATACTCAAATTCATTCTCAAAATTCGTTTTCATTGGGTCTACCTTGCTTTCAAAATCGAAATGATTCCGTTAGACCTGTCACTCGGCTCAAAATCGGTAGAGATGCTTAAGTTCCGACACTTTCGGTCAGCTTCAAACCGTGCGATGTCACTCTGCTCCACCGCATGAGCAGTATCACTTCCGAGCAGAAGCCGCAGTTGTTAAAGAGTAGCGACGATTATGATTAATTTCTTGGGACACGTGCCGACCTCCTTGTAGTTACGTTCTTTCTAAAGCAGTCATTTTGACGCGCGCAGCGATCTGAACGCTGCCCTGAGTTCTTGAGTAAAAATCGTTGGCTGCTCCCACGCCGCGAAGTGTCCGCCCTTTTCCACTCGGTTATAGTGGATGAGTTTGGCATACGCCCGCTCTGTCCAACTTTGCGGGGCTGCATAAATCTCATCAGGAAAGACGCTCACGGCAACCGGAATGGCGACGTGTTTAGGGTCGAAAAAGACAAACTTATTCTCCCAATACAGACGAGCCGAAGAGACAGCCGTGTTCGTCAACCAGTAAAGCGTGATGTTGTCGAGGATATCGTCTCGCGTCAGTCCCTCAGACTGTCCGTCAAAGACGCGTGCGATAAGTGCGTAGCTGCGCGCGTCGTGGTCGAGTATCCAGGCGGCTAGACCGACCGGCGAATCTGCAATGCCGTACAGCGTTTGCGGGCGGTTCGCCATCTCCTGAGCGTAGCCAAGTCCGTGCTTATAGAAAAAGTCGAGCTGATCCCACGCGTTCTTCTCGTTGGTTGAGAGTCCAGATGGCGGCGGGTCGCCGAACTTAAGTGCTTTTGCAACATCGGCTGGAACAGTGGCAGGCATGTTGGTATGAATGCCGAGCAGTCCCGGAGGTGTCAGCAGGGCCATTTGCTCTGTGACTGCATTCCCCCAATCACCCCCTTGCGCCACAAATCGCGAGTAGCCAAGGCGCTGCATCAGCACAACCCAGGCGCGTGCGATACGGGCAGGGTCCCAGCCGGTCGTGGTCGGCTTGCCTGAAAAACCATAGCCTGGAAGCGAGGGAATCACGAGGTCAAAAGCGTCCGCTGCATTGCCGCCATATGCCGTGGGGTTGACCAGTGGCTCGATAATCTTCAGTTGCTCGATGATCGATCCGGGCCAGCCATGCGTGACGATGAGCGGCAAGGCGTTTTCCTGGTTCGATCGAACGTGAATGAAATGAATATCAAGTCCATCGATCGTGGTGATAAATTGCGGTAGAGTTTTCAGTTTCGCCTCAACCTTGCGCCAGTCGTAATCGGTTGCCCAATAGCGCGCGAGTTTCTGAGTCGTTGCGAGCTGCACACCCTGCGACTGATCGGCGACCGTCTCCTTTTCGGGCCATCGCGTTGCTATGATGCGACGGCGGAGGTCGTCGAGTGCCGCTTGCGGAACGTTGATGTGGAAGGGACGGATTGTAGTTGTGTCGGTGTGCAAGGTTTCAAGTTGAGTCATGGTGGTCTCCTTTGGTGTTACTTTGCTGTATTGGGCATTGGCAGAACCGAATCGACCTAGCTGTGTAGTCGCAATAGTCATGGCCGCAATGCCCAAAAATTGGCGGCGTTGATGGTTGATTTTTTCAGACATTGATCTTTGTCCAATTGGGTTTAACCCAACTTGCTGTAATTGAACCGGCTGTCTGTTTCAAATGTGGGTATTAGTGTTGGTCTAGCCAAGAAAAAGCGGTTAGGACTCGCGCCAAAATAAGTTACCCAGTTTTACCTTAGAAAAGAGGAAGAATGAAAGAGAAAATGTTGATTTAGCGTCTTTTCACCTTTTTCTATAACTTTTAAAACAGGTAAGTTATTTCTGCGCGGCTACTTAGCTTTATTTTCCGTCGATAACAACCGTTCACTTGGTCCGAGGAATGAATCCAGGCACGCCGGTATCGACCACTGCGTTGAAGCGGACTCTGGTCGTGATGCGGTCGCTAATTTCCAGCATAGCCTCTTTGGGCAAGGTCGAGATATCAAAGCTCTCTTGGATATGGCGAGGGGATGTCGAGGTGGTCAGAAGAGCGGTACCGCGTTGTACGGCCCAGGCCAGCGCGACTTGCTCTGGGGTCCGGTGGACGAGCTGTGCAACGGCCGCGATTATCGGGTCTTCCGTAACTTTTGGCTCCATCGCATGACCCAGTGCGGCAAATGCGAGTAGGATAATACCCTGTTGCTGGCAAAACTCGAGGAGATCCCACTCGGGGAGATACGGATGGGATTCAACCTGCACCACGGCAGGCTTAATTCGCGCCACGGCAACGATCTCTTTCAGCCGCTCCAAACCGATATCCGATAAACCTATCGATTTACACCGACCGCCATCCACCAGGCGCTCCATCGCGTGCCATGTCTCCACCAACGTGACACCAGGATCGTAGATGACCTGGCCACGAGCGTCCCTCGGTTCCTGTTCATCGCCCGGCTGAAAAGCAAACGGGGTGTGGATAAGATAGCAATCGATATAGTCGATTTGTAGTCGCCGGAGACTTGCCTCGAACGCAGGCTGGACCCGCTCTGGACGATGGTTGTTGTTCCATAGCTTTGTGGTGACGAAAACGTCCTCCCTCTGGATTCCCCCTGCCTTGAACACCTCCTGCATCGCCTCGCCGACGACGGCTTCGTTGCGATATCGCTCCGCGCAATCGAGATGCCGAAATCCCGCTTCCAATGCAGCCTTGGTCGCTTCCTTGGTCGCGAGAGGATCGGGGATGAGTGTTCCAAACCCGAGCGCCGGCATGGCGCCAGATCCATGAGTGAGAGGTATTGTCGTATAGCGAAGCGTGTCTTCGGTAACCATGTTTATACTCCTTGTTTTGACGTGACGAGATACGGGAAATCTTGGAAGGTGTTGCAACGAAGATCCGGACTAGTGACGGAGCAAGACTCAGGCCCCCAGGCCGAGGAGCGAATCACGTTGCAAAAGTTTCCTCGGTGAAAATGAGGCTCCTTGTCGGCGATGACATCGCTCTTGACGTTGCCAAAAGTCGGTCTGACTTGTGCTTGATGCCGTCGTAGGACGCCTGAATGATGTCTTCCTTGAACTTCGGCGCACCAACGTGCTGTTAGGAATAGAGGCGGCTTCGGTGATCAATGTCATGTTACTAACTCCATAGTACTACCTAGATTGCGTTTACAAACTGATGTTGAATTAACTATGGTTAGGTATTCTCTGTCCACATTACTCAGCTGTGATAGTGAGGCGAGTTGTGGGTTTGAGTTCCGTAGCTCCCACCATCGATCACTTCACCGAGGAAAAGGCGGTCGGTGCCAGCAACTTGTTGCTGATGTTCTGCACGAGTTGTCCGTCCTTCTCAGTCTCGGTGCTGATCGCGATCCATTCGGGGTCGGCGAGGAATGCACTCCAGCGCTCCTGGCGTTCAGCCATGCTGTCCCAGGCAAGCATATAAGTAAGCTGCTGATTGCTCTCGCCGATTAGCGTTGTCCAGAATCCAGCCTGGCGGATGCCATGCTTTTCCCAAATCCGCAACGTGTGGTTCTGAAAGCGCGAAAGCAGTGCTGGTAGTCGTCCGGGCATGGACTGATAAATGCGTAATTCGTAGATCATTCCTTTATCGAGTTGAGTCATGATATGTGCTTCTTTAAAAGCTTTACGATCAAGCAATCGTGTTTGAGAGTGTCATAGCCATTTTTCTGATCGCAAGGCGGCGTTAGTGACCCGCACTCTGACCACCATCGACGTGAAGGATTTCGCCCGTCACAAAGTTGGCTGATTCGAGATAGAGGATTGCATCGACGACATCGGATATCTCGCCCATATGACCGATCGGGTGCAGGGCATCGAGCTGTGCATGGGTCTCGACAGGATGCATTGGCGTCTTGATAGTACCCAGCGCGATCGCGTTCACCCGGATACCACTCTTGGCATACTCGATCGCCAGCGATTTGGTCGCGGCATTCAGTCCGCCCTTCGTCAGCGACGCGAGTACGGACGGTACGCCAGCGATCGCGTGGTCAACGAGGCTCGTCGATATCTGCACAACATGACCGCTGCCCTGCTTCTCCATCTCTGCAATGGCGAGTTGCGTCATGTGAAAGAAGCCAGTGACGTTAGTGCCCAGATATACCTCGTAGTCAGCCTCGGTGTATTGGGTAAATGGCTTGGCGATGAAGATACCTGCGTTGTTGATGAGCGTGTCAATGCGCCCAAATCGGGTCACGCCTTCGATGATCGCACGCTCGGCAGTTTTTCGATCGGCGATGTCGCCTGATACTGGGAGGATTGCATCATCATCCGATGGCTGAATTGAGCGTGAGATTGCAACCACCCGATAGTTGCGATCGCGGTACGCCTTGACAAGGGCTGCGCCGATGCCTTGCGATGCGCCGGTAATCACAGCGACTTTCTGTTCGATGCCCATAATAAAACTCCTTTATGCGTTTGAGGGGTTGATGAAACAAAGAATGTCAAAAGATTTATGCACTGCGGAAAGTCGCTCCACCGATTGGAGAACCAACAATGCCACCATCAACAAAAAGTTCAACCGACTGGACATAGGATGAGTCGTCTGAGGCAAGAAAGAGGACTGCTTTGGCAATCTCGTCCGCTTCTCCCAAACGACCTAGTGGAGTCGCTGCTGCCCATTCCGCTGTCAGTTCGTCCGCCTTCTTAGGTGGAGTAGACCCACGGCTCCAGATGGGAGTTTTGATTGCTCCCGGTGCGACGACATTGACTCGAATGTTGCGGGGAGAAAGTTCAGATGCGATCGCTCTCGCCATGCCGCGAACACCCGCCTTGCTTGCTGCGTAGGCTGCCCTGCCGGGACTACCCAGCGAACCGATAACGGAACTGTTCAAGATAATTGAGGAGCCATCATTAAGCAGTGGCAGTGCGGCTTGGACTGTAAAGAAAACGCTGGTAAGATTGACGCGAATGATGTTCTCAAACACCGCTTCATCAGCGCTGCCTATGGGTGTAGCTCCAGCAATACCAGCGTTAGCGAAGATAATATCTAGACTGCCGAAGCGTTGACCAATTTTGCTGAAAAGATCGGCACGGGCATTGGAGTCCGTCACGTCTGCACGATAGGCAACGGTTTTTAAACCCAGTTCTTTGACTGGGTGTTGTTGTTAGTTAACAAGACAGATTGCAATACAACAGCGTTTTACCTCTTAACTAAATTGAACAAACAGCCTGTCAAATCTGCCTATGAAGCTATATATAGGGCTTCAATTAATAAGTTATCACTCTATTAAAAGAGGAGATTTACTTTGATACTAAACTTTACTTTTTCTACCCAAACGGTTGCCCCCACCGCTCCCACATTTCCTTGTTAAATGGTGCCTTAAATTTTTGAATTAGTGCTTGCTATAGCTGCTGCCTGGGTTTTCTCTCAACCGGAGCATCCCACCAAAACGCCGCATTGACCGTAGTCTTCATTCCATAGCGATAATGCAAATCCTGATAGCTTGCTATGTAATCCTTGCAGGCGAGACGCCCACCCCACAAGATTGGATAATTTATTTGTTGAAGTTCTGTAAAGAAGGATTTAGCGATCGCACATTCATATCTTGTTACAAAATTGTCTTCCCAAACGTTAAGCACATTTGTCTTAATGGGAACAATCAATGTAAACAGGAAAAAATTAACCTTGTAGGGAAAACAGAACTATGGTGGCACTAACCGGTTATCAAATACATGAGCTAATTTATTCCGGCTCAAAAACCCTAGTCCATCGCGGCATTAGAGAATCAGACAAAATGCCAGTAGTGATTAAACTGTTGCGGCGTGAGTATCCTACATTTTATGAACTCGTGCGGTTCCGCAATCAGTACACCATTGCGAAAAACCTAGATATTGATGGGATTATCAAAACTTATAGCCTGGAGAACTATCAAAACAGCTATGCCTTAGTCATGGAAGATTTGGGCGGCATTTCTCTCCAAGAAGAGATAGGGAGGTGGGGTAAAGGGATGGGAGAAAATGCTGATGGGTTGCAAGCATTTTTTCACATTGCTTTGCAAATTGTCTCGATTCTAGATGGACTGTATCACAACCGAGTGATTCACAAAGACATCAAACCCGCCAACATTTTGATTAACCCCACTACAAAAGACATAAGACTCATCGATTTTAGTATCGCCTCCTTACTTTCTAGAGAAACGCAAACTCTGACTAATCCAAATATCCTAGAAGGGACGTTGGCATACCTTTCTCCCGAACAAACTGGACGAATGAACCGAGGAATTGATTACCGCAGCGACTTTTATTCCTTGGGTGTCACCTTTTTTGAACTCCTCACCGGACAGTTACCTTTTAGCACAGATGAACCAATGGAGTTGGTGTATTGTCACTTAGCAAAGCTTCCCCCACAGGTGCATAGTCTCAATCCTAAGATTCCCCCAATTCTGTCTGAAATTATCAGCAAACTGATGGCGAAAAACGCCGAAGACCGCTATCAGAGTGCTTTGGGGCTGAAATATGACTTAGAAATTTGCTGGCATCAGTGGCGAGAAACTGGCAGTATTGATGTCTTTGAGTTAGGAGTGCGAGATATTTGCGATCGCTTCATCATCCCAGAAAAACTCTATGGTCGGCAAGCAGAAGTAGAAAGCTTACTTGCAGCATTCGACAGAGTAGCACAGGGAAACACTGAAATGATTTTGGTAGCAGGTTTCTCTGGTATTGGTAAAACTGCCGTTGTCAATGAAGTCCATAAACCCATTGTGCGACAACGGGGTTATTTTATCAAAGGGAAATATGACCAATTTCAACGCAACATTCCCTTTTCAGCTTTCGTTCAAGCATTTCGAGATTTAATGGGGCAATTGCTGAGTGAAACCGATGCCCAACTTGAACAATGGAAAGCCACAATTTTGACAGCTTTGGGTGAGAATGCTCAGGTAATTATCGAAGTTATTCCCGAACTAGAAAAAATTATTGGACAACAACCGCCAGTCCTTGAACTTTCAGGAAGTGCTGCACAAAATCGTTTCAATTTACTGTTTCAGAAATTTATCCAAGTTTTCACAACCAAAGAACATCCCTTAGTGATATTTCTGGATGATTTGCAATGGGCAGATTCAGCATCTTTGAAGTTGACGCAATTGCTGATGAGTGAAAGGGGAATTCACTATATGTTAGTGATTGGCGCTTATCGGGATAATGAAGTTTCTCCGGCACATCCGTTAATGTTTTCCTTAGGGGAAATTTATAAAACTGAAGCGATTCTTAATAAAATTACTTTAGCTCCTCTAAATCACAAAGATTTAAATTATCTAATTGCTGATGCTCTAAAATGTGACTTATTAATTGCCCTACCTCTCACAGATTTAGTATATCAAAAAACTCAGGGCAACCCATTATTCGCTAATCAATTCCTCAAGTTACTGCACGAAGACGAGTTAATTAACTATAACTTTGATATGGGTCATTGGCAATGTGACATTGCTCAGGTTAGAGCATTAGCATTTACTGATGATTTGGTAGAGTTTTTGGTGCTTCAGTTGCAGAAGTTATCAGAAGCAACTCAAAAAGTTTTGCAGCTTGCAGCTTGTATTGATAATCAGTTTGACTTAACAACTCTCGCAATTGTCCATGAAAAATCCCTAGCGGAGACAGCAGCAGACTTATGGAAAGCTTTGCAAGAAGGTTTAGTTATACCCACAACTGAAGTTTACAAGTTTTATCAACAGGAGTCAGGAGAATCTGTCATTGCTTCTGATTCCTGGATGCTGAATTCTGGTTCGTGTTCCTACAAGTTTTTGCATGATCGTGTTCAACAAGCTGCTTATTCTCTAATTCCTGAAGACCAAAAACAGATAGTACACCTCAAAATTGGGCGATTAATGTTGAGGAATATTTCGCTTGAACAGCGCGAAGAACATCTGTTTAAATTAGTTAATCAGTTAAATTTGGGAGTTGAACTAATTACTCAGCCAGAGGAACGAGAAGAACTGGCAAAGTTAAACCTAACTGCAAGTCATAAAGCGAGGATTTCGACTGCTTATGAAGCTGCTGTAGAGTACACAAATTTTGGAATTCGGTTACTCACAGAAGATTGTTGGCAACATCAGTATGAGTTGGCTTTGACAATGTATTCAACATCTGCCGAGGTAGCCCATCTTAACGGTGATTTTGAACAGATGGAGCAAAGGGTGAAAGTAATATTACAAAATGGCAAAACAGTGATTGATCAAGTCAAAGCCTATGAAGTCAAAATCTTATCTCAGGTAGCACAAAACAGAATGTTGTCAGCGATCAAAACGGGGCTTCAAGTTCTTAAGCTATTAGGCATAGAACTACCCGAACAGCCAACACCAATAGATATTACCCGTGGACTAGAGGAGACACAATTAGCTTTAGCAGGAAAAGCTATTGAAGACTTACTAGAGTTAAAATTAATGACTGAACCAGATAAGTTAGCAGCTATGAATATATTGACAAATATAGCTGGTGCTGCTTATCTAGTTATGCCAGAACTCTATCCCTTAATATTGTTCAAACAAGTTAATTTATCCCTCAATTATGGAAATACTGCTAATTCTCTGTATGCATATTCATCTTACGGGCTGATTCTTTGTGGCATTGTAGGGGATATTGATTCAGGTTATCAATTCGGTCAACTAACTCTAAAACTATTAGATAAATTAAATGCTAAAGAATTCATAGCTAAGACATATATGATTGTTTATGGCTGTTTGAATCATTGGAAGAAGCATCTTAGGGAACTTTTGCATCCTATACAATCAGCCTATTATAGCGGGGTAGAAATAGGAGATTTAGAATTTGCAGGTTATTGTGCATGTAATTATTCCTTGATCTCATATTTTGCTGGTAAAGAATTATCTTCTCTAGTACAGGAAATAGCAAATTATAGTCAAGGACTCGCGCAAATTCGTCAAGAACCATCCTTACATAAAAATGAACTCTATCGGCAAGTAGTGCTTAACTTACTATCAAAAAATCAAAATTCTTGCCGTTTAATCGGTGATGCTTACAATGAAGAAACCATGTTGCCGCTTCATCATCAAGAAAATGATCAAACCATAATTTGTTCATTGTATTTTAATAAATTGGTTCTCTGTTATTTATTTGCTGAGTATACTCATGCTATTGAAAATGCTGAATTAGCACAGAATTATTTAGAAAGTATTCTTGGAAGTATTATTGTTCCACTATTTCCTTTCTATGATTCTCTGAGCCAATTAGCCGTATATTTTGATGCTTCTGAAGATGGGCAAGTATTCATTTTAAAGCGAGTTACAGCCAATCAGGAAAAAATGCATAACTGGGCGGATCATGCGCCGATGAATTATTTACATAAGTTTCACTTAGTGGAGGCTGAACGCTATCGCATTCTCGGTGAATATATTCAAGCAATGGAAATGTACGATCGCGCCATTCATGGAGCTAAAGAAAACGAATATATCCAAGAAGAAGCTCTTGCTCACGAACTCGCCGCCAAATTTTATTTGACATGGGGTAAAGAGCAAATTGCCCAAACCTATTTGACAAATGCTTATTACTGCTATGTTCGTTGGGGCGCTAAAGCCAAAGTTCATGACTTAGAAAAACGTTATCCTCAATTACTCGCCCCGATTCTCCAATGGGAAAAAATTCGCCTAAATCCCACAGAGACAGCATCCACTTCCCATAATATGTCCCTGTCTACTTTTAGCCCTGGTATGACAATTTCATCCAGTAGCACCAGTATTTCAGAAGCTTTGGATTTAGCAAGTGTTCTCAAAGCCTCTCAAGCACTATCTAGCGAAATTCATTTAGAGAAGTTGCTCTTTATATTAATGCAAGTGGTGATGGAGAATACCGGAGCGAAAAAATGTGCGCTAATTTTACTCAAGGATAATATTTGGGTGATCGAAGCGATGTCTACGACCGGCTACGCCTACGCAACATTCCAAGAAGTGCCAACTATTCTGCAATCTATTCCCATTGAGTTCAGTCCAGATATCCCCCTGACTCCAATTAACTATGTCAAACACACTTTAGAAACATTGGTAATCGATGATGCAACTGGGGATAATTCTTTAGCTTCTGACTCATACATTATTCGAGAACAACCCAAAAGTTTGCTGTGTGCCCCAATTCTCCATCAAGGAAAGTTAATCGGCATCCTTTACTTAGAAAATAATCTAATTGCCGGAGTATTTACACATGATAGACTCCAAGTAATCAACCTATTGTGTTCACAAGCGGCTATCTCCTTAGAAAATGCTTCTCTCTATCAGCGATCGCAAGAAAATGCCAAACAGTTAGAACACTCTCTTACAGATTTACAGCAGATGCAACTACAACTGGTGCAAAGTGAGAAAATGTCAGCATTGGGTAACTTAGTTGCAGGTGTAGCCCACGAAATCAATAACCCTGTAGGCTTCATTGCAGGTAATATCCAACCTGCTGTTAATTTAGTTGGAGATTTGTTTCACCTCATCGACCTCTACCAGGAAAAATTTCCGAATCCGGGTGTAGAAATTGAAGAAGAAATCGCAGCGATTGACTTAGAATATCTCCGAGAAGATTTGCCAAAACTGATTTCTTCGATGAAATTAGGTGTTGACCGGATTCGGAGTATTAGCAACAGTTTGCGAACCTTTTCGAGGGCAGATACAGAACACAAAGTTACTTTTAATATTCACGAAGGTATCGACAGCGCAATTTTGATTCTTAAGCATCGCTTAAAAGCATCAGAACTACATCCAGATATTCAAGTAGTGAAAGAATATGCAGATATATCTTTAGTCAAATGTTTTCCTGGGCAACTCAATCAGGTATTTATGAATTTATTAGCAAATGCCATTGATGCTTTAGAGGAGTCGAATATTGGACGTAATTTTCACAACATTAATAATACAATTGAGATTAAAACTTGTTTGAGTGAAGACAAACATCATGTTTTAATTTACATTCAAGATAATGGTATGGGAATGTCGGATGAAGTCAAACAAAAGATTTTTGACCATTTATTTACAACTAAATCTGTAGGTAAAGGTACAGGATTAGGATTAGCGATCGCCCGGCAAATTATTGTAGAAAAACATGGCGGCACTCTGGAAGTAAATTCTGTACAGGGAGAGGGTACAGAATTTGTGATTCAAATTCCGATTTAAAATTACTACAAAGTCTATATGATGTGTTGGGCTGTTGACAGACTCACCCAAAAAAACGCTCATAATTGTCATGACTACCGCTCCAAAACCATATAGATGACCCTAACAGAAGTGCGTAGGCGTAGCCCGTCGTCATCATTGTAAACGGAGACAGTCTTTATAGTAGGTTAAACCGTATTTATTTGTGTTTTACAAACCCATGACTGTGCGATAATGAGCTTCGATTTGCGCCACCGTTTCAGACTTGCGCTTTGTCTCCCATTGACTACGGTTAAATAATTCTTGTCGCAAATCATCAACATTAATTGTTATCACTTTACCATCGGCAACAATTTGCTTCCCATTTACCCAAGCACTATTAACAACATTTGTGGGACGACCTAAGACTAATAAGCCAATGGGATCTGTTCGGGGAAGCAATGATAAATTGGTGAGGTCATAAAGTACTAAATCTGCTTGTTTTCCCACAGTAATAGAACCGAGTTTATCTGCCAAATTTAGTCCCTTTGCGCCTCCCAAAGATGCCATTTCTACTGCTTGTCGGGGTGTAATCCAGTGTTGATAATCTGAGTCTGTAACGTTATGTAATATAGAACCAATTTTGATGGCTTCTAACAAATCTTGGGAGTCATTACTCGAAGCACCATCGCAACCAAAAGTCACATTTACCCCAGCTTGGCGATATTTTAAAATAGGGGCGATGCCACTGCCTAAACGCAGATTACTTAAGGGATTATGAACAACTGTAGATTCAGTTTCGGCAAGGATAGCGATATCAGCATCATTTAACCAGACGCAATGGGCAAGTGTTGTGCAATCGCTCAAAAATCCGATTCTTTTCAAATGTTCCACAGCAGTACAACCGTACTTTTCTTGAGCGAGTTTTTCCTGTACTTTGGTTTCGAGTAAATGGGAGTGACGACAAAGATTATAGCGATCGCTTAACTCGATACATCCCTTAAATAAAGCATCAGTACACAATTGTATCCCTGTTGGTGCAACTAAAATATTTACACCCTCATCCGGGCGATGAAATTGCCGCACCGCTTCTTCAATGATTTCCAATGTTGCCGCAGTTGAGCGAAAATAAGGTTCATGAGTTTTTGCTGATTCCCCGGATGGTATACCTGCGCTGAGGGATTCATCTTGAATTAAGGGGGCGATAAAGGCGCGAATCCCTACTTCTCTGTAAGCGCGAGTTGCAATGGCGATCGTTTCTAACTCAAGTCCGGGAATTAACACCAGATGATCTACCACACTCGTCCCGCCGGAAAGTAAGGTTTCCACCGCAGTACCCAAGGCGCTCAGATAAACCTGTTCGAGAGCGAGGGGGGCAAAATCATACAGTTCTGCCAACCATAATTCTAAAGGGAACATTGACATGATTCCTCGCTGCCACATCTCTGATGAGTGGGTGTGGGCGTTGAAAAAGCCAGGTAGCAGTAGCTTATTTTTGCCATCGATCGCAGTGCCGATTACCTGTAGATTGGGAGCAATGGCTGCGATAGCACCATCTACAATCTGTACATCTACTGTTGCATAATCATCACTGACGGCAATCAAAACATTCTGGATGGTGAAACTTAGCATATTTAACCTTGATTAAGTAATCGTCTTCTCAACTGAATTTCAAGTTACAAAATAGAAAATGGTGTTGGATATTGCAATTTATGAATTTGCCTTTTCGGACATTGGGAGTTGCACCAAATGCGTGGACAGTGAATGATGCGATCGCAGATATCACTCGTCTTCAAAAGACCCCACAACCCGTTATTTTATCAACAGAAACTAAAACCCTGCGCCTAGACTTAGCAAAAACTGCTATCCTCGTTATTGATATGCAAAACGACTTCTGTCACCCTGATGGCTGGTTAGCGCATATCGGCGTGGACGTAACTCCGGCGCGTCAGCCTATTGAACCTTTGAACAGCTTACTTCCAGAACTGCGTGAGGTTGGTGTTCCAGTCATTTGGGTAAATTGGGGGAATCGTCCCGACTTGCTCAATATTAGTGCTGGTTCGCGTCACGTCTATAATCCCACAGGGGAAGGTGTGGGATTGGGCGATCCACTGCCAAGCAATGGTGCTAGAGTACTCATGGCAGGTAGTTGGGCAGCGGCAGTGGTAGACGAACTAGAACAAATTCCCGAAGATATTCGTGTGGACAAATACCGCATGAGTGGGTTTTGGGATACGCCATTAGATAGTATCTTGCGGAATCTGGGAAAGACAACATTATTTTTTGCTGGTGTTAATGCTGATCAATGTGTGCTAACCACGTTATGTGATGCCAACTTTTTAGGATATGACTGCGTGTTAGTTAAAGACTGTACCGCTACTACTTCTCCTGAATATTGTTGGCTGGCGACATTGTACAATGTCAAACAATGCTTCGGTTTTGTTACTGACTCGCAAGGGATTTTAACAGCGCTGCAAAACAGTGAGGAGTGAGAGGATGTTTATAAAGGATCAAGTTCTATCGAGATTCCCCCGATCAAGCTTTAAAAAGGGAGGAAAATGAACCAAAGTCCCCTAATTTATCGGGGGATTTAGGGGGTTCTACAAGTCTTTGATACATCACAAAAGACTTTTAAAACATCCTTTGAAGAATATTTAGTAATTAGTAATTCTGTGATTTAGGCATACAACTAACCACTCAATATTCAGGACTTGGATTTTTGGAATTTTCATACCCATCGATAACTTCATAGGGGATAAATAAATGTACGCTACTCGTTGTGTAATTCCGGTTATCAAATCTCCCAAAGATTACCAAGTATATCGCATCAGTCCCAACGACTCCAATCGATTAGCAATTATTTTCGATTCGACAAATGCTAATACTTCCTTGACTTGTTGCATAGAAATTTTTGATGTTGGTGGACAAACACCGCCAAATCGCCATCAGTGGGCGGTAGAAATGTTTTTCGTTCTCAAAGGGGAAGCGATCGCTATGTGTGACGGCAAGAGGGCCACGATCAAAACTGGAGATAGTTTATTGGTGCCTCCCACTGGGACTCATTTAATTAAAAATACTGGTTCTAGTCGCTTGTACACGTTGACTGTTATGGTTCCCAATGAAGACTTTTCGGAATTGATTCGCAGTGGTATTCCGGCGGAGTTAGATGCCGAAGATATGGCAGTATTGGGGAGATTTAATGCTTTAATGCCCTGTTAAAGAAAGAATCATGTTGTGTATCAAGGTAAATACGTCGTTTCAGGTTTTTGTTAATCATTCTTTGATGGTAAATAGAGCCACGCTGTAGGGGCACAGCATTGCTCATTGGTGTCAACTTAACGTGAAACCCTTGTAAAAACTGGATATTGAGTTCACTCACTTCCCACCACGATCCGCCTCACCCCACCCTAACCCTCCCCTTATAAAGGGGAGGGAACAAGATTTATTATTTCCCCCCTTTATAAGGGGGGATTAAGGGGGGTAATTCGACTTGTGTGTACACGGTAGCCTTGGAAAGGGGAGGGAAAGTCGTTTTGATTCAGTGAAATTGGATAATTTATTTTTTGGAGTTCCCTAAATTCCGAGTCTGATAGCCCAAGTCCACGCTTAGTGGACTAAATGATTTTCACTTTTTTATCTTTACATGGTTTAGAAGCTGACGGCTAATCCCCCGAAGCCTATATTGGGCTGGGTTTATAGCCAACGAACCGCACTATCTAGTCCGCAATAACTGCACAAAGGTATTACTCACTGTATTGTCTTTGGTGTCGGCGGCATATTGAATCAATTCTTCCCGCAGTTCTTTGGCTGCATCTAATGGAAGTAAGGTTGCTAGCAAGAAATAAACACCACGAAAACGCGGATCGCCCCTTCTACCAACTAATAGTCCTTTGGCGGCATCAGTTTGGCCCAGAAAGTTCTGCACTAAGAAGAAATCCATAATTTTATCGTGGCGGAAGTACCATTCTTTCTTGGCTTCGCCTTTTTCACCTTGCCACTGGCGGCTGACTACCATTTTGTATTTCTCGTCTTCTAAAGACATGACAACTTGGTGAAATTCATCTGCGGGTAAGGCTTGTTTGTCTTCGAGTCGCATTTGGTAGACGGCGGCTGAGAATTTCTTTAAGGGAAATTCTTGATTCCATTCTTTCAGGTATTCTGCCGCCATTAAATTATATTGCTGTTCTTGCAGGCGAAACAAGTCAGGGTGTTTGCCTTGTGATAACATCAGCGCTACCACTGTTAAATCCATTGGATTGGAAAGAGTTCGTTGGGCAGCGTTTAACTCTTCTTTAGCTTGTTGCTGTTTGAGGACTTCTGTTAAATATTTGGTGCAGGCTTTTTCGTAATCAGCACCTTGAACTTGGGCATCTTTGGGGAGTCGCGGCTGACGGGATATCAAAAACTCTTGAATTTGTTGTTGCTCAAGGGGTTGCAAGTAGTATGTTTTTGCTGTTGAGGGCGGTATCCACTCTAGGGGCTGGGTAGTCATAATAATGTTGCCCCGAAAATAGCTTTCGACAAACTGGCAGATTTTTGCCCGTGTTTCGGCGGTGACTTCGTTGAGTCCGTCAATGCAGATGTCAATTGCACCACTGTAAATCAGGTTTTTCAGGAAGTCGGCATCTTGGGCTTGGCCGTGTAGCTTGTCTTGGATGGCTTCAATTACGCCTTTATTACACTTTTGGGCGGGGAGATAGACAAGAATTTGCTGGGAGTTTTTGACAAGATGGCGCAAAAACATCGACTTGCCTAAACCAGAATCGCCTTCTAAGACAATTTGCCCTTTGATACTGGGTAATGCTGCGGTGACAGGGAGGATTTCTTCGGAATTGGGAATTTTAACTCTGGACTCTGGGAAGTATGTTTTGTCATTAAAGTTATCTAAGCCGGCATCGGCTAATAGAGAAGGCTGGAACGGCTCAAACAGTTTGCGGCGCAGGAAGGGAACCCAGGCGAGGAGAAAGCCGACATAGCCGACACCGAAAATTCGGCGTACCCACGGGTTCCAGAAGAAGATGGCTTGGACTTGGGGAAATTTGGGGTAGGCAAAGATTAGGGCTAGCCAAAAGGCAGCATGAATGAGGATGGTGTTTCTAGCAAGGACGAACCACCGCCACAACTTCAGATTATCTATTGCTGACTGCACGGCATTAGCATTAGTGGAGTGGACTTGTTCCAGGTTGCTGTAATGGCTTTGCAGTAAGACAATATCCTGTAATTTCCAAGTAACGTTTTTGTTAGTGGTAACTTCCGAGATTTGCCTGGCTAAGTCGTCGCGTAAGCGTTCTAACCCCTGACTACTATTCCAAACTTGCAGGAATAAGTTGAGGATTTCGACGCCTTCATTGTATGTGAGTTTCTTAGGAACTACTTCAGGAGAGCCAAGCCATTTTAGTAGAGTTTTCACCTCCTCAGTGCCACCACTCAGGAAATAGGTAAGAAAACGCCAATTTAGATATTCTGAACTTCCAGGTTCATAAACATTATTCAGAATTACAATAACCTCCTTTAACTCCAGTTTTCTGATCTTGCCCAATGCCGATGCCGCACCTGAACGAACGTAGGCGTCCACCTTTTCATCCTTGAGGAAATTGAGGATGTCAGGGACGTAGTTAGCCGCCGCTTGTCCCAGGTTGCCCAATGCCACTGCCGCACCATAACGAACGTTGGCGTCCACCTTTTCATCCTTGAGGATTTTGGCGATGTCAGGGACGTAGTTAGCCGCCGCTTGTCCCAGGTTGCCCAATGCCACT
>NZ_JBALCY010000012.1:0-66637 GCF_036917655.1 Nostoc sp. | reverse complement strand
TCAAGTCAATGATGCTCTCATTGCTTACTTCTATTATTCCCTCTGAGTCTGCCTTACAGAAATGTTAAGAAAGATGTGACTAATGGATAGCCGCTTCGGGAAGGGGGAAAAATTCAAAGCCTCTCTCCTTTTAGGAGTGAGGTCAAAATTGTACCTTACTGGGTCGAGAACCGCTATACAGCACTTCCTGCTGCTATGAGGTACAGATACTTGGAATGCTATTAGCACAGACAAACGGTAATTCGATCAATTAGTGTACCTCATAACTTCGGGAAGTGCTGTAAGCAAATTTCAAACCCAATCAAAACAAAGTATAGATAAAGGGAGCTAAAACAGACGCTTTAACAAAGAACAGAATTAAACCTAAAACTAGCAGCAGAACTAGCACTGGAATTAATAAGTAATGCCCGTTACGAATAAAATAGGCAACTACCCAAACTAGTTGTAGCATTAAAGGACGCTTTTTAGCTCCAGGTTGAAGCGGTTGTATATCCTCTCGACTTTCCCACTGTATCCATCCTTGAACTTGAGCCATGAATTTATCTTGCCAAGCATAGAATGAATTATTTGTTTTTTGTCTTCTGAGCAATACGCCTATGGGTACAATAAATAAAAAGTAGCTGGCTAAAATAATTAATAGAAATATCTTTTCACCTATCTTTTCTGTCAGGTGTCGCAAGAAGCTGTGGAACAAAGAAATAGTAGAGGGAAGAAGAAGACTGATTGCTATTAACCCTATTCCTATGTAAAGCAGGGCTTTCCAGAAATTATCATGACTGTTGATCATAAATAAATAGTGAAAACCACCAACAAGCGTCATCAACCAACCCAGAGTTAACCCAAAAACAATCTGTTCTTGAAGTTGAGTCAGATGTTTTCGTTGCTTCAATCTTTGTAAATAAGAGAATTTAGTCAAGTTCAAACCTCCTCAGCCATTGAGTGCGTTCTTCATCCGAAAGAGGTTGCTGTTTTTGAGAATTTCGGTCAAAAAAGCGATCGCCAATCACCAAGTAATCAATTTCTGTTACCATGAAGCAACGATAAGCATCCTCGACTGTATTCACAATTGGTTCGCTTCGGACGTTGAAGGATGTATTAATAATCACAGAACAACTAGTTAAAGCTTTAAATTTGGTTAATATCCCGTACATAAAAGGATTGCGATCGCAATCCACAGTCTGAACACGAGCCGAATAGTCTACATGAGTTACAGCCGGAATATCGGAACGTGGAACTTTCAGTAAATCAATGCCGAATAGACCCTTTGTTGCTGCCTGTAGCCGTCTGCTCTCTTTCACCGGATAAGCCAGCAGCATATAAGGACTTTCTTGCTGAATCTCGAAATACTCTGCTGCATCTTCTGCTAATACCATCGGTGCAAAAGGGCGAAAACTCTCACGGAACTTAATCTTTAAATTTATATGGCTTTGCATATATGGAGAGCGAGCATCGCCTAAAATTGATCTGGCTCCCAAAGCACGCGGCCCAAATTCCATTCGTCCCCGTGCGACTGCGACAACTTTACCCTCTGCTAATTTTTGAGCGATTAATCCTTGCAGTGCTTCCTGGCTATGAACCTGCCAAACGGCTTCTAAATGCTCTAGCATGGCATCATCTAACTCGGAAGCAGGGGGGATATTAGTACCCAAGAAAGCTCCTTGCATCGCATCGGGTTGAATGGGAGTTCTCATGTTACTTAGTTTTTGATGCCAGAACCACAAAGCTGCTCCCAAAGCACCCCCAGCATCCCCAGCAGCAGGTTGAATCCACAATTGACGAAATGGCCCCTCGCGGGATAATTTGCCCATCGTTACCACATTGAGGGCTACCCCTCCCGCCAAGCAGAGATTTTCCTGCTGGGTTTGTTGATGAACGTAGCGGGCGATCGCTAAAACCGCCTCGTTCAAGATAACTTGAATACTGGCGGCAATGTCCATTTCCTTTTGAGTAATCACCGACTCTGGTGGACGTGGTGGACTTCCAAACAGTTGGTGAAAGCGATTATTGGTCATTGTTAAACCGCCGACATAATCAAAATAATGCTGATTCAAAATAATCGAGCCATCAGAATTAAGCCGAATTAACTTTTCTTTGATTAAATCGGCATATTTAGGTTCTCCATAGGGAGCCAAACCCATGAGTTTATACTCGCCGCTATTGATTTTGAATCCGGTGTAATAAGTAAAGGCTGAATATAACAGACCAAAGGAATTAGGAAACCGAATTTCTTTTAGCAATTGAATTTGATTTTCCCGTCCAATACCAAAAGTAGCGGTAGACCATTCGCCAACTCCATCAATTGTGAGAACAGCTGCTTCTGCAAAAGGAGAGGGAAAGAACGCACTAGCAGCATGGGAAAGGTGATGAGCGCAAAAGTAAATGCGTTTTTTAATCCCCATTTCTTTGGCAATTTCACTTTCTAACCAGAGTTTTCGGGTTAACCAATCTGGAAATGCTTTCAAAAAACTCCGCCAACTGTTGGGAGCAGTTAGGTGATAGGTTGTGAGTAAGCGCTCAAATTTAAGAACAGGATTTTCGTAAAAAACAACATAATCTAACTGATGCTCGTCAATTCCCGCAGCTTCTAGGCAATAATCAATGGCGTGATGGGGAAACTCTGGATCTGCTTTGATGCGGGTAAATCTTTCTTCCTGCGCTGCTGCAATGATTTTACCATCCTCGACTAAAGCCGCAGCTGAGTCATGGTAATAAGCAGAGATACCGAGAATCCGTGTTTTGCTCATGGTTCGCTCCCTGCTGGAATCAGCGTTAATGTTAGCTGTCTATCATTATTTTGAAAGCTGGCTGACAGTCGAATTGTATTAGCATTTGCAGATGACTGTCCCTCCAAATTCCAAATTAAAGATGTTCCTTGCTTCTCTTCAAAAGAGTAAATAGTGCCGTCGTCAAATTTGCGTTTAGAATCTACGGCTGTAATATCTAATGAAGCGGCTTTTAATCCAGTTCCTGAGAGACGAATTTCTTTAATGGTTACAGGAACTTCTAAATTTAGCTGCACAAAGGGTTTACCAATTGGCAAACGCAGCATATATTCTTCTGATTCAGGATACTGAAAGGTGTAAATTCCGGTAGAACTTGCAACTAGATTTAGGTTATAAGGAACCCAATCGTTGATGTGAATCGCTGGCGGTTTAGCTGAAGGAGTTCGTTCACCCAGCACTTTTGGATACTTGGCTTCAAGAATGTCTGCGGCTTGTTTCGCATAAAAATAAGTTATGGTAGTGCCAGGATGTCCATTGGCTGGATTGATACGCCAAGTGTAAAGAGGATCTAATGTGGCATGGATGGGATCTGAGTTAAAACGCGAATAAAATTTGAGAAAATTATCTAACGTGTCGTAAACGGCTATTTTCTCTGCCTTAAGTAAAGGGGTAACTTTGCTGTATAGACGAGTGAAGTAAGCACGGTCAGGATAACTTGGCAAAGTCATTACAAATCCAGGAATACCGCTACTGGCTTGAAAATGCCCTAGTTCTTTTACTGTTTTCTTGTAAAGCTCAAAATTTTTACCTTCAAGTAATTTTAACAGCCATTGACTATATTCATAGCCAAATCTTTTTTCATCCATTGTTCCTGCAACTTTTCGAGAACGAGCCTCGGACAGAAGTGTATTTAATCTCGGAAAAATGCCTTTATCTCTTAAGGTTTTAATCAACTTTATTACTAGGTCTTGATTAACGAACTTATAATTAAATTGCTCAATAACTCCTTCATCGGGATCGTTCGTTACATAACCCCAAAGGATTAAATCTGGCTTATAAACAGGAACAAGATTTCGTGCTTGATCTAATTCTTGGTGGGTTGAAGCGCCACTCAATCCGGCGGCAATGACTTCGACTTTTTCGTAGCCTCTACGAGTTAATTCTCGCTGTAGTTGCCGCCACCAAATATCATTCATATTACTATAGCCACTACCCCAAACAAAGGAATCCCCCATCACGAGGATACGTTTGGGTTTTGTAGCTAATTTATTAACAGGAAATCCCTTTGAGCGCCAAATCCAATCTCCTTGTGCTGAATTCAGTAGTATACCAGAGGTGAGAATTTTTTTCTTGTTATTTTGGTTGATGCGATCGTCTTCCTGTTGCCATTCTGAGGAGGATAGTTGTGGAAGTTTCCGTGTTGATTGCGTTCTAGCTTGAGTGACAGAGGTCGCAAGCAAAGACATAGAGGCAACCTGATACTTTTGCGTCGATCGCACTCGAATAATTTTGTTATTTTCTAGGTAGTAAAGATACCCTTCTATTAAAAAAAGACCGCTTACTAAAACTATTAAGGATATCAGAAAGTATTTGAGCGCTTGATACGGTAAAACTAGGGTTTCTTTATTTGCAATTTTGAATTTGATTATCGCTCTGGGTATTTGATAGTTATCGAACCACTGCCAGCTAATAAATTGGGTATGTCGCCGCTGGATATTTCCGATATTGATAAATAAAATTGTTAACCCCAAAAAACTGATCGCTGTAGCTGCGATCGCGCAACTAAATTGATTCCAAAAGTAGAACGGTAAGATAAACTCTCCATTCGCTTCAGGTTGAATTTTCAAATTCCCAATTTTAATGGAGTCAATTTTCACTTGATCGGAATTAGCAGCATCTGGAACAAACTTGAGTTGATGCCAAGGTGTTTTAGTAACTTCAATTTCGTAAAGCTCAGATTTTTTATTTCCTGTCGGCTTAAAATTCAGTTTTTCAATGGCACTGTTAGGAGCATATAAATTGGTTTCGCGTGCTTGACCGTTGGCTGTTACCCGCACTTTACCGCTCCAAGGGCTACGCAGTAATGTGATATTTAAATTGCTACCTTTAACTAGCACTTCTAAAGATTGCGGTTGCCTAGCGCGAGCAGCAGCTATTTTACCTTGAGGTCCATATTGATTGTCAATTAGTTCCCACTTTTGCACACCCATTAATGCTTTTGACCAGTTAACCTGGTTTTCTGGTGTTCTGATGTCTACGATCCAGACCTCAGAACTCTTCGCGTCAGGTGTTTTTTGTGCTAACGCTTCAACCTTAATCTGCCAAACAGTAGAAGAGGTTTGATTAGTAGGAGTTTTTGTTGATTTTATCGGAATTATTTCGTAGGCATTAGGATGAAGTGCTGGGTTGTCCCAGTAAGCTTTAACGTGTTTAACATTGTCTGCTGTCATTTGAACCTGAACAGGCAAAGTTAGATTAGTAAAAAATTTTTGCCAGACAGGAAAACTGAGAAAAGCTACTACTGAAGCCGCAATACAAGGTGATAACCAAGTTTTATTGGGGCTAACAAAGATTAACAACCTACGAGAGAGGTTCACTTATTTTTCTCCGACAAGGTTTATTAAGTAATATTCAAATTCTGCCAAAATACAAGTTTCATGCCTTTGGTTTTAGTTACCTGCTAAAGGCAGATGGATTATAGCAAAAATGGATTATTCACTTTCCATAATGCACATATCTTTACCTAAAACAACCACAATCTAGATAGAGAGCCAAAATTGAAGCGTAGAAGTGTAAAATAAAGGTGATCGCTCCCATAACTTCTGAACTCACTAATAGCTCCCATAACTTCTGAACTCACTAATATTTGATAAACCTCATCTATGTTGAGAACCGTAGTTTTTGCCCTCACCTTGAATCCCTCTCCCTACAAGGGAAGAGTGACAACTTTGCGGCTCCCCTTCTCCCAAATTTGGGAGAAGGGGCTGGGGGATGAGGGTTTTTTATTTTCATACGGAAAGAACTACAGTTTTCAAGATGGACGCGGTTTATGTAAAAAAATATTAATAATTTTAGGAAAAATATTGAAACCTGTTAAGTTGAGATTTATTTTGTTAATTGCAGATGGGGATGCCCAAGAAATGAGAAGGTTGTATCCCATCTCAAATGAAGAGAAGCTTTAACAGCAGTACTTTAGCGAAGGTAATGTGAACCAACCGTTAGCATTCACTAATAAAATACTCAATCTAATTTTTGAAAACAAAAAGCTGCAAAGTAATCATGCTAACAGCTTTGAAATCAGCTTCAAAGAGACAGTAAAAGACAAATTTCCCTCAGCAGTTGCACGAATAGCATTACTTGTCACAACCGAATACGAAGGCATTTTTAGGAATGGTGGAATTGGCACTTATTATCGCACTCTCAGTGAGAAATTAGCAGCAGAAGACTATTATATTGTGCTACTGCTTTGCCAAAGTCAAGAGAAGTTTAGTGGAGACTCAACTCTTCCCGCAGTGAAACATATCTTTTCAACCAGTGAATGTATGGATGTACTAGAATTGCAGCCGACTCACTTGGCAATTTTGTCTCAGTTGCAGGATGAGGAATTGGTAGACTACGAGAACTACTGTGCGCTGTTTTTTGCTCAGGCGATCGCCGCGACATTTCCTAACGCTTATATTTACATTGAATTTCCCGAAATGCTGGGATTGGGATACCGCACAGTTCAAGCCAAGCGATCGCGTGTTTTAGGAGAAAATTGTGTGGTGGCTGTGACTTTGCATAGTGGACAAGAGTGGCTACAAGAAGCTCATGCAAGGTACACACATTCTAATCCTCGCTGGTTTTGGCAAACGAGCCATTATGAGCAATATTCCTTTGAACAGGCGGATAAAGCATTCTTTCTGTCACATTTTCTTAAAGAGAAAGTGGAGAAGTATGGTTGGAAAACATCTCATGCTTTGCATTTACCTTATTGTTTTTCAGTCGTTGAACAACCGTTGAAAACAATGACGCTGAGAAATGATTTGCAAGGGCTGGTTGATGAAGATAAAATTCCGCTGGTCTTTTTTGGACGATTGGAGGAGAGAAAAGGGCTTTTTACTTTTCTAGAAGCAATCGGGTTATTAGAAAGCAATGTAGTTGAAAAAATTCATATCATCTTTCTGGGTAAGAACGTTGAGCTTCAGGCAGAGGGTTTGCAAGGGTTAGATAGCCGGCAATATATTAAACAAAAGTTAGGCTCTAATTGTTGTTACACTATTGTGACTGATTTATTCAGTCAAGAAGCGATTCAGTTGGTGAGTTTGTGGCGTTGTGCGATCGTTTGCCTCACCAGTAGTCAAGAGAATTTTCCCCATACAGCATTAGAAATGGGACAATTACCTGTCAGTTTAATCGTTTCAGATACAGGTGGATTTCGAGAAACTCTCAATCTCATTGAACGCACAGATGGTGTGCGCTGGTTTATACCGGAAGATGTGCGATCGCTTGAACAAGCTATGATTCAATCTATCTTAGCCTACCCAGAGAAAGTCGGTGTACCGATGAGAGAATTTCTCCATTTTGTGAATCAACGCTTGCTGAATCAAAGATTTGAATACATGAAGCAAGCTTTTTGTCAAGCTGCTACATCACCCGCAAGTCATCTAGATAAAAGTGAACCCAGGCGATGGATACTGGGTATGACTTCAATGGAGGAGCAACTCTTTTTAGAAAACTATGCCCAAAATGAGTATTCAGGTAGAGGAGAGATTGTAGAACTTGGTTGCTGGTTTGGCTCATCAACCATTTCCTTAGCAATGGGACTTGAGGCTAACTCCTGTGTAACGAACAAAAACCAACGCATTCATACTTATGATATTTTTATTTGGTCTTCACTGGCTAATATGCCGCAAAGTGTCATCGGCACTTCGTTAGAAGGGAAGTACAAAGATGGAGATAGTTTTCTAGACGAATACCTGGAGCGAATTAATCCTTGGAGTCATCTTATTCATGTTCATCCTGGGGATCTTGCAGAAATTGGCTGGCAACAGGGTGAAATCGAGTGTCTTTTTATTGATGCGATGAAATCCTGGGAATTAACAAATAGTATTATAAAAAATTTTTTTCCCTATCTTATTCCAGAAGTATCTCTGGTAATCCATCAAGACTTTGCTCATTACTATACTTCTTGGATTCATTTAATAATGTATCGCTTGCGAGAGTATCTAGTGCCGATTGAGCATACCTTCATTTATTCCTCTAGAGCTTTTCGCTATGTCAAGCTTATTCCCAATGAGTTATTACAAAATTCATATTCATTTAATAGTTTTTCTGAAACTGAAGTTGCAGCAGCTTTTAATTATTCATTAGATATTACACCAAAGAAAATGCAGCCGAATATTCTGGCAGCTAAAGTGATGTATTTTATTCATATCATGGATTTTGAAAAAGCTAAGTCGGAGTTTAAAGAATTAGCAGCACGGCTTGATTATTTTGAATGGTTAGAGTTAGCTGATGTTCAAAAAATAGCTAAGATGTATCACTCAATTGACCTACTGAATTAAAGCAAAATTAATTACACAGATGTTTGATTTTCAATTAGCTGTGGTACAGCAATATTGTAAAATTGTGTCGAGGTATTGCAGTGCGATCGCCAACCATTTCAGGGTTTTTTAACTTCACACGATGTTAGCCCATGAGCTTTTTTAATTAGCTTTTCATCAAAAGTATAAAAATAAATATGATGCTGGCTTTGGGCTAAATAAAAAGCATCTGCAAAATCCAACCCATTTTCATGCCATTGCAATGCTTGAGCAACTAGGTTTGGATTAGTAAGGTAAACATTCGGCAAGCCAAAGAGTTTGCGTAAAGATGAACATATTTCAGTTGGTTTAAACTTGTAGGCAAATCTTAGCACCCATTCAGTTTCAAGGATTACTGTATCAGCGATAAAAACATCCTGCGTCTGAAAAATTTCTTGACTCTTTTGATATTGCAATTCATCATCTTGAGTCAAAAGGCGTATGACAATATTAGTATCAACTGCGACCATGCCATTCCTCTTCTATCCCTTTACCAATGGCATTATCCATATCTTCAATCGTTTTTGCTTCACTTGTAAACTTCAAACAGCCTGCAACATCGCTTAAAGTAGTTTCAGCAAAAGGTTTTTTCGGCTTAAGAAGAATTCCATCACCAGTATCAATTAAGAGCAATTCCTGACCTGCTTCCCAGCCATAGGCTTTGCGAATCGCTTGAGGAATAATCACTTGTCCTTGGTCAGATAATTTTGTAATTTCCATAATGTGACCAAATTAAAAGTCTTTATTATAGATTATCACTTGTGCGTGAGCTACTAAGGTATTGTCCGCCAAATTACCCATAATAAAGGAACCCCACCCCCAACCCCTCCCGAAGAGCTGGGGTTCTTTGGGTTTAATCAGTAATCAAACGGACATGATATAAGGTATTGTGGTGCGATCGCCTGTAAACTAGTATTACGATGAACAGCGCGATCGCAACTATCAAAAATCACCCAGGCGAATGTCATCCCCTGCTTTGGAGGGATGACATTTGATTCGACAGATGAAAACCTGTCGAACTGGTTTATCATCACTCCCAATTGAATTTCATGCCTAAATATTCTTCTAGTTGCTGGTTATAAGGATGAAAAAACTCTACCAACTGGCGGCGTAAGTTATCAGGAATTGGAGGATATGAGCCGGGGTTGTGATTGGAATATTTAGGCACCTGGTAATCTGGCAGATTCAGAAAACTATAAACTTGTTTCATCGTTGCTGAGGAATTTTCAAATAAATCCCCACTTTTGAGAATTAAAAACTGCTCTCTCGGAAAAATAGTCATCCATTCTTTGAGGTAATAGATATATAAACTGCCTAATAAATCAGGTAATAGTAGATAATTTATATATTCTGTTTGATAAGCTTCTAGTAACAATGATGGTTCATAAAACAACAAATTAAACCATTTATTTATGACAGTTGGAATTTTTCCTATAGTCTCAGTTATGCTACTCTGTGTTAACTTATATTCACAGCTAGCCTGATGCTGGTGATAATAGGAAGAAATAGCTCTATCTATAGGGTTTCTTAAAAGAATGATAAATTTAATTTTGGGAAACAGAGCAAATATTTTTTTAGCTATTCTAGAATCATTAATATAAATAGGAGTTGCTTCGCCAGTAATATAATTTGTGCTATTAGAAATCGAAGGAAAATGAGCAAGGTAATAATCAATACTTTGCTCAAAGAAATTACTAAAGAACAAAAGTTCTTTATCAATGGCAGGAAGAACTTGAGGATGAGTGCTTAGATAGGAATAAAGAGAGGTAGTACCGCATCTAATAAATCCAGGAATGATAAAACTTGGCGGAAGTTTTTGATCAAAATCCCAATATTTTTCAATCAGTTGAGGACGAGATAGAAAGATTTGCTGATAGCTGGCTGCTTGGTAGCAATCAATTGCTTCTTCACTTTTACCTTGTAAGGTTAACAAAATACCTAAAACAACGTTAGCAAAATAAAAATTTGGTTGATTCTGAATTGTCTGACGGAAAATGGTAATTCCTTCTTCTAGCAAACTGGAATCGATTTTTTCATTATTCCCAATTAAGCTTAGTAGAATAAGTAGAGAATACTTTAAATCCCAGTAATTTTTCAATGTATTGGGGTCAAATTGAATGGATTTTATATAATGATAAGATGCTTCTTGAAATTTAAATTGGCTTTGATATATTTGTGCTAGTTTATCGTGGACATAGGAGTTATCATATTTAATTCTTAAAGCTTTTTCATAGTGAGATATTAGTTGGCTTTTGCTATCACTCATCGCGTTAATTTGAAACAATGGCGCTTGTTTTTGTTCGTATTCTCGGTCTGTCTGCTCTAAGAGAAGAGGATGTTTGAAAAGTCTATTAAAGCTGCTTTACAGTCAGATTGCTAGTTTAATTAAAATCAGACCTCATTTTGCTAAGATATCCCCTAAGTGTTTGTGCGACCAAGAGTCATCTCGATTCAGTTTCATTTATGCCACACCAAAATCAGTATATTGACGGACTTGAGGAGGATGAAAGCCCAAAATAATATCCTCTCTAGGAACTCCTGCTTCCAACAACTCCTCGGCTACGGGACGATTAGTACCATCATGTTGAATCCAAATTTTTCCTTGGATGATATCAATATGTACCACTGAACCATGTACTCGACGTTGCCCATCCCAGCCTACGTGCAGCACTTCATAACGATCTGCTTGAGGGTCGATAATTGCTTCGGTTTCAATCTGACCATGAGAAGGCTTATACAACGCAATCTCATCAATTAACTGGCGGACTATCTGGCGATAGCGTTCTAAGGTATCCATTGCACAATCCTCACTTGTTCCTCATCAAATACCAAGAGTTTAATTTGCAAACGTTTTATAATTAGCTGTCCTAATTTTTCTGTAAAAATAGTCTCATAGGAGCGTCTGGGAACGGCTAAGTAGAGTATTCGTTCTGGTGCGATTTCTGTCAGAATACTTTGATAAACACCATATTGTCCTACCGCTTCTTCTAAATCGCGGACTGGAGAAGGCTTTAAAAAGCTCTTAATCTCAACGGCTATTTTTTGATTGTCCTTTTGCGCGGCGATCGCCCTTTTTTCTATACCCAGATCGACATAGAGTTCTCGACCGCCGTAGGATAAAAGCAAGGGGTCGTCAGTAATTTCCCAGCCATCTTTAATAAGGGCTTGGACAACAGTATCATGATACAAATCCTTAGCGGGCATAGCAAAACGGCAAGCAGTTATTTCCGTTTATACATTTATAGTTCTTATTTTAGTTGCCTATATGATTTTTATCGCTTATTATGAGGCTAAATTCAGAAAATATTGGTTGAAGTTACAAGGCGTAACGGTAGGACACACTTGCTTCGTCAAGCTATCTTCTTGACCCTAAGATATCGCCTAAGTGTTTGTGTGGCTAAGAGTAATCTGGATTTAGTTCAATGCTGCGTTGGTAAGAAGCGCCGCCTGGGTTGGGCAAAGCGATCGCATCAAAAATTTGTCCTTGTCTGACGAAAGCATTCTCTAGCTGCAAAGCGATCGCCTGCATGGTTGCTCTCAATATTTCTGGTGATGGCGTTTTTGATGCCCTCATTGCCTAAGCAGCCCTGAAAGTTCAAGTCGATATTCTATTCACTCTCAATCCTAATCACTTTAGACGATTGGGGCAGGCGATCGCTCAGATCGCTCAAGTTCCTCAATAAAAATTAGGCGATTGACTTTACAATTAAAAAATTCTCGGTTGAAGTTGCAAAGCACGATGATAACAAAAACTTGCTTCGTCAATCTGACCGCGTTCTGCTAAGATGTCCCCTAAGCGTTTATGCGACCAAGAGTAATCTGGATTTAGTTCGATCGCACGTTGGTAAGAAGCGATCGCATCATCCCATTTTTGCTCTTTCTCTAAAGTCTTTGCCAACTCCAAGTGAATTTCAAAGTTGTCTGGGTGGAATTGGAGTGCTGTTTGGTAAGTGGCGATCGCATCATGAAAGCAATTTTGTCTAACTAAAGCATTGCCTAGCTGTAAATGAATTTGATCATCATTTGGCTTAATTGTCAATGCCTTATGGAAAAGTTGAATATCGTCGGGGTTGGATGCGATGCGAGAGCGATAATAGTTCATTAATCCTTCTTCTCCCTGAGTTTGTTGGAGATAAGATTTTAGTTGGGTTAATTCAGTTTGAGATATATATAGTTGAGATTGAGATTCTGCCAATTCTTTCTCAGTTTGTCGCAGTTGAGCTTGAATCTGCTCAGATTGCTCTTGAGTCTGTTGTAAATCAGACTGAGATTGTAGCAATTTAGTTTGAGAGGTATCTAGCTGATACTGAGATTGCTGTAGTTCTCCCTGAGTTTGTTGGAGTTGAGTTTGAATTTGTTCCAACTGCTCTTGAGTTTGTTGTAGATGAGAATTTAGTTTTGTAAATTCTGTTTGCGAGGTGTGTAATTGAGCTTGCAATTGTTCCATTCCTTGTTTATTTTGCTGATTTGTATGCAAAAAAGCTACTTTCTGCTCATATTCATTAGTGAATTTAACTAAGTTACTAAGACCTTTTAATCCAGACACTATCAGTTGAAATAAATCCGTTGTCCTTTGTTTGATAGACGGATAGAACAAAATTATGTGTAATAACAGCAATATGAAAAAGAAGGGTTCTCGGATAGATAATAAGGTTATTAAAGCTAAAGGCAACCACACCTCGTTAAAATCGTGTAGTGGTATGTTTACTTTCCGAATAGGAGCAGTATCAAAGGCATTTGCTAAACCTAATTTGATATTAATAGTTTTTGATAGAAGATAGAGGATAAAGAAAAGTAGCAGTATGGGAGCGAATCGAGAAATAACTAATACCAGTAAACTTAGCAGTAAAATTTCAGTTGGGAAGATGATGTAACTTATCCAAAACCGCACTTTTTCTACATTGAGTTTTGTCACCAATGTCTTCACGTCAGATTTTAGGTCGTTTTCTCTATCCCAAAGTTGATGCAGGATAATTCCTCTGATTCCTGCACAAAATGACCATGCTGTTGCCGCAATAGTTAGGATAATAGATTGTGGTTGTGGTGATGCACTCAAGTGTAAAAAAGTGGTAGCAACAAACAAAGTAGGGATGGCGTGCGCTCCTGCTGCATCGCTAATTATCCCCCATATACCTTTTTCTTTTAATCGCAAGGGGGGTGCAGAGTAAAGAGTTGGTAGCAGGTAGTTAATACCCAGTAATATAATTGCCAATGTGCCAAAGTTCATTAGAGTTGGCAACACAAAACCTGTAACTGCAAATAAAATGCAAAGTAAAAGGCGCTGCCACGATGAAAATTGAGCCATCGAATTGTTTTTGCCAACTCTTTGGTCTACTTCGATGTCGAAAATGTCATTAACTATATGTCCGTAAGCTGCTACAGAAGATATGGAGAATAACAAGGCTAATACAGTTAATATTAATTGGATAACTGGGAAATTCATCAAAAGGATTTCGGCATAAGCAATAGCTAGTAAAGGAGGAAGCTTATAAAGCCACCAGTCACCTCCTCGAATAATTTTGGAAAAAGATGAAAACAATCCTGTTGATCCACTTTCACCAACTACTTCTGTTTCAAAAATATGTTTTTGTCTTTTGGAACGAGCAACGATAGCTTTTCTTTTCTCTCCTTTAAATAAGAGGTATTCTATAACTTCTACTTGCTCAAAGTGTTTGTTAAATAGAGGAAGCATATATTCTAGTTGTGGCGCTAAAAGATTTAGATGCTGTTTTCCCGATTCTTCATCGATCCAACTCCAAATGACTCCTTCAAACTGAATTGAGCCACCATATCCACCCAAATTGCCCGAATTTGTGTAAAAATATGGTAGCTTTAGCTGACCACTTCCTATCTCTTCAGGTTCACAAACTGGCAGAAAACAAACGCCCTTTTCAGATGTCCAATCCGCAAAATTTTCAATTAATATTTCTAGCTCTGATAACGACTCTACATAACAGTAAGCCCACCACATACAGGATACTATATCCCATTTCCCTTGCCACTGCGAACGTTTATCTCTATAGTCACCTTCAACAAACAAAGCATTTGGATTTGCTTGCTTGGCAATATTAAGCATCGCTGGTGAAATATCTAGTCCCGCTCGTTCTATATCTGGAAAACAGCTTAGAAAGTACCCCGAACCACAGGCAACATCTAACCACTTTGCTCCTTCGCCGATTTCACTTAAAAGTTTATTAATAGTTTCTTGTTCAAAATCAGCGTTATTTTTAGACCAATCGTTGAGAAGAAATCTCTGATTATACTTTTGAGCATAGTTTTCATCGTAAATTTCAACAACCTCGTTTTTTTTCATATTCGTTTGTTTTTCAATAGGGTAGGGGGGGTATTGACGAGAGTGCGATTTGGGTTCCGAGACGCTACGCGATCGCTCATGGGCTGATGTACTCCTGTTCGTCATTATCTGGTAATGTTTCCATCTCCTGGGCAATGAGTGTCTGAAACTCCTCTCCACAGTGGACATTCAAATGAATTGTAGCAGCCAGCAATTCTGTTAGAATTTCAGCTTGTTGTCTAGCACTGAGGTGAGGTGACTGAAGCTGATGAATTAAGGCAGTGACATTTTCGCACTCTGAGCCTAGCTCTGTAATTAATGTACTCAGAGTGGGACTGGCAAAAGGAAGAGAGCGATGACGAATTTGCATAGTTATTTCCCCAATCGTTTGAGTGCTTGCTGAATACCTTTCTCAAAGGCACAAATCTCTGTTTCCCAATGCCTGATTAATCCTCGATCAGGAGAGTCCTTTTCGGACTCTAGCCTAATCTTTTCTTGATGTTCAGCAATGCGTCTATTTAGCGATCGCTCCCCTATTCTTAGTTGCACGAAAGCGATCGCCGCTTCTCAAGAGTGCTAAATTTTCTCCAATTGCCTGAGATTGAGATAAGTTTGGGCACCACTTGGTTTGTTATTCACAGTCTACCTGCTCCAAACAAGCATTCAACTTTTCTGCTAATTCTCGGACGTGGGCTTCAATGTGCAGAGTCTGGTGACTCCCCGAAACCTCGATAATTTCAATTCCACCTGCAACCCAATCATTCCAGCCATTGGGTTGCATTGGATCAAACTGATGTCCGAACTGCTGCTCCCGATTCTCTCTAGCCGAGAAATAAACAACTCGCCCCGAATACACCAGTGGAACATGGTTAATGATAATTTGGTAATTAGCCTCCCAAACTTTTAAAATATTTTCAACTTGATTAACACTTAAACTAGAGTTTATTAGTTTTTCTCTTCTATTTTGCTTTCCAGATGATATCCAATGATTCCATGTTTGCATTTTTTGTTCTTGTGTAATCAATGGATTGGGACTATCTATCATAGCCACCAGCAAAACTTGCTGACCCTGCTTTTTTAATTGTTGAGCTATTTCAAAGGCAATATTGCCCCCTATACAACCACCTACTAAGAGATATGGGTCTTCAGGCTGAACGGTTTTAATTTCTTGGATGTAGTGTTTCACCATATCCTCTATGCGAGTATAGGGAGCTTTTTCGCCGTTCAATCCTACTGCTTGGAAGCTATAAAAAGGGCGCTCTGAATCTAGATAACGGACAAATGGGGAAACGGAATCTAGACCACCTATACTATGTACATAAAACAAAGGTGGCTTGTTACCATGAAGATTGATTGGGATGAGCGATGTAAATTCGTCTTTACTGTTTTCCTGAAGGATAAAGTTGGCTAGTTGTTCAATAGTGGGTGCTACTACTAAACTTCCTAAAGGGAGATTTTGACCGAACACCTTTTCTACTTCAGCCAACACAACCGCAGATTTTAGCGAATCTCCCCCTAACTCAAAGAAATTATCATTACTGCTAATTGATGTAATGCCTAAAACCTGTTGCCAAATTTGAACTAACTGGAACTCTACCGAATTATGAGGAATAATTTTCTGCTGGCTTGATACATTTTCCAGAGTCCAAATAGCAATACTATCCAAACTGCGATCAACAAAAGCTTTTCGACAGGCTTGACGCTGAATCTTACCGCTAGAAGTTTTAAAAATGCTTCCTCGTTTGAGCAGCACTACCCCATAAACAGGTAACTCAAAGTGTTCTGCTACAGCATTGCGGATAGCACTCACTACTTCATCAACATTCAGATTTTTACTCTTCTCGCGCTCGACCTCAAACGTTATAACTAATTGTTCGACTCCATCAATTTCTATAGAAAATACTGCCCCATAATTTGGACGCAGAGCCAAATGACTTTTTTCCACCACCCATTCAATATCTTGGGGATAATAGTTTTCTCCCCGAATAATAATCAAATCCTTGAGACGACCCGTAACAAACAATTCCCCATCTTGAATAAATCCTAAATCCCCCGTCCGCAGAAACAGCCCCTCTCCCGTATCTGCGGTAGAAGCTCCAAACGTCTCCTGAGTTGCATCAGGACGCTGCCAGTAACCCCGCGCTACCCCTGCACTCGCTACCCAAATTTCCCCCACCTCATCGGAGGCGCAGCGAGTCAACTTTTCTGGATTCACAATTGTGACTTTAGTATTTCCCAACAGCCGTCCCGAACCAGCCAATTTTTGACCGACTGAAACCTCTAGAATGCGGTTTTGCCTCAATGCTTCCGCAGAAATGGTACAAAAAACCGGAACATCTGTTTTTCTGCTTGTTGTTACTGCCAAAGTAGCTTCAGCGAGTCCGTAACCTGGGGAAAAGGTATGCCGACGAAACCCATAAGGCTCAAAGGTACGACAAAATTGCTCTATCACTTCTGGGTTTATGGGTTCCCCTCCACTTCCGGCTACTTCCCAACTGCTTAAATTCAGGGTCGCACGTTCTTCTTTTGTTGTCCGTTGCAGGCAATAAGCGTAGGCAAAATTAGGGGCTAGGCTGTGGGTGACGCGATAATTGGAAATAACTTTCAGCCATCGCAGTGGCTGTTCAACAAATGCTAGCGGAGACATTAAGTAACAAGGAGTGCCGTTGTAAAGAGGTCGGAGAAGTCCTCCTATTAAACCATAGTTGTGGAAATAAGGTAGCCAAGTGGCGGTGATACTATCGGGACTATACCCATAAACCGATGTGACATCTGCTAAACAGTGCATCAGGTTTTTGTGGTCGAGCATCACTCCCTTGGGAGTGGAAGTGGAACCGGAGGTATATTGCAGGTAAGCTAAGGTATCGCCATTAATTTCTGGTTGTTGCCATTGGGTGGCGAGGTGGGAGGGAATTTTCTCGGTAGCTATCCAAGGAATGGTAGCGAGTTGGGGTATTTTTTGGGCAATTTCTCCCTCTGCTAGATAGTAGTTGAGTAGGAGTGATGCACTGCCGTTGAGTCGGCTGACAAAACTTTTGGCTTGGAATGTTAAATGGTTGCCGTCACGGTTGGCTAACAGACTGGCGGTGGTTAAGATTAATGAAGCACCGGCATCAGATGCGATCGCTTCCAATCTCGGTAAAATGCGTTTCATCCGTGCCGCTTCCGGTGCGGGTGCGGGAATGGCAACCACTCCAGCGTAAAGGCAACCAAAAAAGGCAGCGATCGCTTCTAATCCTTGAGGATAAACCAGCAAGACTCTTTCGCCAATGGAAAGTTGAGATTGTAAGTAAGCGGCGATCGCTCTGGCTTTCTCGTCCAACTGTTGATAAGTTAAACTGGCACTCGGTTTCTGCCCATCTTCTAGAAAAGTGTAGACTATTTTGTCTGGGTGTAGAGAGGCGCGATTATGCAAATTGACGAGAGTGCTATTCTCGTTCTGAGAGGCTAGGCGAGCGCTCATAGGTTGATTTACAGCAGATTTCAAAATTGATGAAGTTTGTAGTTAAGAATCTATAAAATTCCAGGTGGGATTTTTTCTAACAAAACCAAACCATTGTCTTCAAAATCTATCTCTAGATGATATCCTCTTTTTTCTTGAAATTTATGCAATTTTAAGCCAAACAACCAACCGTGACGAACACCTAAAATCGACTCTTGAATGTATTGAAATATCAAATTACAGGGGAGATTATGAGTAAATTTAAGGCGCAAAATTCTTAATAAGCAACGGTAGATAAGAAGCAAGATGAGACGGATAGTAAATATCGGTAAAGGTATTTTTTGATAACCGTGTTTGAAAGCAAAGTAGGTAGTATTTTTAGAGAGGGAATACCAACAGGTGAGATGCCGGCGATCGCGGCGATTATGACTGGGTTGCACATAGTGTTCTACAACCGCATCTATATGATGAACCCTGTAGCCAGCTTCCAGCAAACGCAAACAGATATCCGTTTCTTCTAAAAAATATTCAAAAAACTCATCAAAATAGCCAATTCTGACTAAAGCTTCTCGTTGATATGAAGCATTAGCTCCCATAACACCGCAAAACCATTCAGGGCTGGAGGTATATTTAGTTGTCTCTGTCGCAGAAAGAATTGGTTTAGATTCGCTCAAACAGCTATTAACACCTCTAGAAAACTGTAAAGAAAAATTGGCTTGAGTTTTATCTATAACTGCTCCACCCACACAACCACAAATCGCTCCCTGTTCTCGGTAAATTTGTAAATGTAAATCTATCCAATTATGTGGTGGGATAACATCGTCATCAAGATAGAAAATAATATCTCCTGATGCTGCTTTCAAACCTAAATTTCTAGCTACACTCACATTTCGTTGCTTAGTAAAAATAATTTGATTAATAATATCTTTGTATTCTAACAAAACTAACTCTGTATCATCTTGTGCTGGGCCAACAACTAAAATTAGCTCTTGAAAAGAACCTCGCAAACAATGAACGGCGCTCATCACTTTTGGGAGAAACTTACACCTGTCTACAGTACAAATAATCAAAGATACAGAAGGAGGTAGCATTACAAATAATTTAGTGATAATTTAGTTGAAAATCAGGTGCATAGACACATAATGGCTTGTCGCAAGACATCGCTTCAGGTCTGGATCTCAATTTTTATGTTTTTACAAATTTGATAAACATCTTGAATTTGTTGGCAATCGAATTATGCTCAAATTCCAAGCTACTTTCTGAGTTTTTAGCTTTTATTTATAATCAATGGTATATTTTGTTACTTTTCTTATCAATTAGACAATTCTTTTTTTCTAAGAGATTAGGTCTTTTTTACTACGACTGCAAAAAATTAACAAATGTAAAAAATACCCTTAAAAGGAAGATAGCAGACAGTAGAAGTGTATACTCTAGCAAATATATACTGTGTTAATTAAAAAGTTATTACTACTTAAGGATTTCACATTTTCTAACTTAAAGCAGTATACAAGTGCTTAAAATTACATAAAATACTAACTATCTGAATATTCAATCAAATATATTAATATTATTAATTTCCAAGGAAAACTATTTTAAAATGCGTAAAATTCATCAAGAAATTGAAACAAATGGATATGTAGTTATTGACTTTGTAGATGAAAATCAAGTGCAAGTTCTTCTCAGCTTTTATCAAAAACATTCTCTTCCTAATGATTTATTAGCACCAAGTATGTGTTTTAGCATACACACATCAGATGTTTCGTACCGCCAGCTAGTTAATCAGGAAATAAAAAGCCTGTTTGCTCTAAAATTAACAGCTTTATTTCCTGACTATAAAATATTAGCTGGTAATTTTGCTAGTAAGAAGTCCAATTCATCGTCTAGTATAATGCCTCTACATCAAGACCCATCTTTAGTAGATGAAACATCCCTAAAATCCTTTGGAGTATGGTGTCCTCTAATTGACGTAGACGAGCAAAATGGATGTCTTCAAGTTGTAAAAAAAAGCCATTTACTTAATTCAAACCCCAGACCACTTTTTGTTTTTGACGGCTTTCCCTACAGCCAAGATATCCTGTCACTTTTACAACAAAATTATCTCACCAGCATCCCGATGAAAGCCGGACAAGCACTGGTATATGACAAGAGACTTTTTCACGGTTCGCCACCAAACTCAACGGCTATTGAAAGAGTTGCAGCTGCTTGTAGCCTTGTTCCTGAAAATATTTTGACTCATTTCTGCTATAGAGAAACTCCGACCTCTAGTAAAATAGAGTTATTTGAGGTAGAGGATGAATTCTACGATCGCTATATCGTTGGACAAAAACCAGAAGGCGTGAAAAAATTAGGCACTCTGGATTATAGAGTAGATGCATTAACACCAGAGCTACTTGTAGAAAAACTAAGAACAAACAATTCTAAATTGAAAAATTCTAGTTTGGCAAACTTTGAAATTAACTTTCAGCCTCAATTTTTAGAAAAACTTAACTCATCATCTCAAAAAGTAGCAATCCTCGTTAGCAATGAATTTGAAGGTTTTTCTCATAATGGCGGAATAGGCACTTACTATACAACCTTAAGTCAAAAACTTAAATCTGATGGCTGGTACGTCATATTGCTGCTTTGTCAAACTGAAATTGACTTTCAAGGAGAACCAAGCTTCCCTGATGTAGATTGCGTTTTCTCTACTCACGAAATAAAACAGGTTTTAAATCTTCAACCACTTCATTATCAAATTCTAACTAAGACGCAACAAGATGCAATTAATAATAGCTTTGACTATCAGAGTTTCTGTTGTTTATTCTTTACTCAAGCAGTCATCACTAGTTTACCAGATGCAGTGGTTTATGTAGAATTTCCAGACATTTGGGGATTCGGCTACCGCACAATTCAAGCTAAAAAAACTGGTTTACTGGGTGATAGTTGTCTCATTGGCGTTACTGCTCATGGGTGCTTTGAATGGCTGCGCGAGGTTAATAGTCAATATGCCATACAGCAACCCCAGTGGTTTTGGCAAGCTTACCACTACGAGCAATTTTCCTATGAAAATGCAGACATCGCTTACTTCCCTTCATACTTCCTCAAGTCCAAACTAGAAAGTTATGGTTGGAAAACATCCCCAGCGAAGCATCTACCATACTTTGCACCCACTAGACATCAACATGAAAAAAGTGAGCAGTTCGCAAAGCTAAGTAATCTTAATGTTGATAAAATACCTGTTGTTTTTTTCAGTCGCCTGGAAGAGAGAAAAGGACTTTGCACTTTTGTAGAAGCAATCAAATTACTTAATCTTACTGTAGTTGAGAGAATCCAGCTTATTTTTATCGGAAAAATTATTCCCCTACAATCGTCCCAACTACAACATCTAGATAGTCAGCAGTATATCAAACAACAACTTGATAGAAATGTAACTTATAATTTATTATCAAATTTATCTAGTCAAGAAGCAATTAAGTTTATTTCGGAATTAAATCACCCAATCGTTTGCCTGACAAGCATACAAGAAAACTTTCCCAACACGGGATTAGAAATGGGACAGTTACCCGTCAGTGTAGTGGTTTCAGATACAGGGGGATTTCGAGAGACTTTAAGTTTAATTGAGCGTTCTGACTGCGTGCGTTACTTTCACCCAGGAAATTCCTATTCCCTCGCTCAAACTATAAATGAGGCAATTAATGCTTATCCTGAACACCCATTAATCCCCCAAGAGGAATTTTTAGAACAAGTCAATCAACACCTGCTGAACCAAAGATTAGAATATATGAGTCAAGCTTTTATTAATGGCGCTCCTAAAGAACCTCAAACTCCGAAAATCACAATTGCTATTGTCTGCTGGCATCCAGTTAATACTATATTGGAATGCTTAGAAAGTCTTGCTGTCCAAACCTATAATAATTTTGATATCATCATCGGGTATCGAGAACTAACTGATGAGTATTTAGAAGAAATAATTACTCAAGCTCAAACAAAATTTCCTGATTATAAATATTTAAATTTAGATGCGAACTGGAGTTTGGGAGAAAGTTATAACTACTTAGTTGAGTTAGCAGTAGGAGAATATGTTTTACAGTTAGCTGTGGAACATATTGCCTTACCAGATATGGTAGAAAAGTTAGTGATGGCGGCGATGGCATCTCATGCAGATGTGGTAGTATGTCCCCAAGTTACACTGCCAAAGGATGGAAAACCAGAAGCGATCGCCTTTATTGATGGTTGCTTACTGAATTTGCTAGAGTTTAACCACAACCAAGATATATCTGCGTTATTTTCCCTCAAGCTGCTGCAAGAATTTCGCTACTCCCTAGAGAGAGGATTGCTAGCTCTCAATTGGTACATCTTAGCAGCAGCGATCGCCACTGGGAAAGAAATTGCTTACTACCCCTATCCTCTCTACATCACCAAAAATACTGAGCCAACAATTAATTCTGTAAATTTAGCTAAAGAACGGTATTATCTGCGGCAATATTTATACCAAATCGAGCCGGCAAAATGGAATCAACGCCAGCTTAATTTCTTGCTAACAGGTGTCGAACAACTTCTGCAAGAGCAAAATTCAGGTAAAGTATTTCAATTTACTCATCAAAATAACCAAAATTTATCTCCCCAGTCTCAGGCTTGGATGCTAACTGCACAGCAACTTCAAGATGAACTCACACAAACCCAAGAAACTTTAAAAAACGTGCAAGCATGGAATCAACAACTACAACTTGGAAAAGACTGGCTAGAGGTACAATGGCAGACATGGATGCTGAGGGCGCAAAAAGCGGAGTTTGAGTGGGAACGATGGCAATCTTTTAGCACGATGATGTCTGCGAGTAAGTTTTGGCAACTCCGCAGGGCTTGGTTAAAATTCAAAGGGCTGCTCGGCTCGAAAAAACCCGATCCACTTCAGTTAGCAAATCAAGTTAACTCCGACATTCCTATCCGAAATTTTGTTGCTCTTATGGCTAGCCAAAAAGTGAGATTTTTTCAGCCAGAAGCTTCTGAATCTCCTGTAGTTTCAATTATTTCTGTGTTTGTTAATAACTATGAATATTTTGAAACTACTTACAGAAGTGTGATTAACCAAACTTGGCAAAATTGGGAATGGATTATTGTCAATGATGGCTCGACTAACTCCGATGCAATAGCATTCATTGAGTCATTGTCTCAAAGAACCAACAAAATCAAAGTTATTTCTCATTCTAGCCAACAAGGTGATGCCGCAGGACGCAACACGGCGATCGCTCAAGCCAGAGGCAAATATTTATTTTTTCTCAATTTGGTTGACATTATTGACTCCACATATATCGAAAAAAGCCTTCTGTTCTTAGAAACCCATTCGGAATTTTCCTTTGTTAACTCCTACTCTGCGATTTTTCAAGCACAGGAATACTGGCACAATCATAGCTTTAGCCAACCTGCTTCATTCTGGAATGAAAATCAGTTTACAGGAGGATTGCTGTATCGCAAAGCTGATTTTGAGCAACTAGAGGGATTTGACGCAGACTTAAAGTTATATGCAGATTGGGAACGCTGGCTAAAGGCGATCGCTAATCAACAACAAGGATGGACAATTCCCGAATATTTAGAATGCAATCGCACCATTAACTCTTTGGATCTTGATCCTGGGGAACTAAAGCAAGTAACTGAATTAATCCAGTCTCGCTACCCTGAATTTTTTAGTAGCACCGCAACTCAAAATATTTGTCTCAACCGCCAACCACTTAACCCGCAGCAACTTAAATATAAAATAGCCGTCCAAAACTCCCTCAGCCGTTACAATCCTGGGAAACACGTGCTGTTTTTCTTTTCTTCGGTGTCCAACACCAATATCGGTACATTTCATCTGGACTTAATGACGCTGCTGGAAAAAGAGGGTTATGAAATGGCGATCGCCACAACTTTAAAATCAGAGCATCCCTGGTATGATTCCTTTTATCGTCTAACACCAGACATATTTTATCTACCTAATTTCTTAGATGAAGTTTACTGGTTGGCTTTTATCCGCTACATGATCCAATCTCGTCAAATCGATATTGTTGTAATTTCTCATACAGACATCGCCTATTACTTCCTCCCTCTACTCCGTGCTGAATTTCCTCAAGTTGCTTTTATTGATTGCACCTATACTGGTGAATCCAATTCGCAAAGTGATAATTATTTCACAGTTTCTAGTCAATTTAGTCAGTACCTTGACTGTCAAGTTCTATTCTCTCCAGAGATTACGGCGGTTGAGAAAGATATTAGTGACTCAAATAACTTTAAGTTGAGAGCTTGTTCTAGTAATATTCAGATGGTAAACATTTTTACTGAAGCTATCCAAACTCGTCAAATCCAGATCCAATCAAAAATTGACACTGAGTTAGCAACTGTAACTTTATTACTTGCACTTACAGCAATTTGAGATCAGGCTTTCCACAAAGATCGTAAACTGAAAAGATGTAAAAAAAAGAAGATTATTGAGAAATGCCAGCATATTCCATTGACTTGCGACAGAAGATATTAAGTGCGTGGCAAAACAAAGAAGGTACACAAAGAGACTTAGTGGGACTTAGACAAAAAGTAGCCAGAAAAAGCCATCAAACGTATATACAGAGAGGATTTGACATCGTTTTGACTATTTTCTTGATATATCTAGGTTTCAAGCATTTTTGAGCCTTTGGTGTATTTTTCTTTCCCTGTATGGGTTTAAGGCTTATTTCTGCTTCAAAAATGTTTAAGTCCCATTAGAAAGAGTACTTAAGCTCTGAATCCGCCGTCGATCGTTAATGTATATACGGACACCGTGAGACAGTCCACAGGGTCTACGCGGGCTAACGCCGATCAATAACCATCAACTTCGACGACAGCTTTGGTAAAGACCTGCGGAGCTTCTTGAGGCAGATTGTGACCGATGCCCTTAATGATTCGATGCGAGCGTTTACCAGAGAATTTCTTGGCATAAGATGTTCCATCCGAGGCTGGCGCAACGCCATCGGAATCACCATCAAGGGTGATCGTAGGCACTGCGATCACCGGGCCTTCAGCAAGTCGCTTTTCCAGATCGTCGTATTGTGGATCGCCTTCAGCCAGACTCAGCCGCCAGCGGTAATTATGGATTACAATGCTGACGAAATCCGGGTTGTCGAAGGACGCTGCGGTGCGATCGAACGTGGCATCATCGAAGTCCCATTTCGGGGAATTGAACGTCCAGATGAGCTTTGCAAGATCGCGCCGATTTGCATCGAGTCCGGCTCGGCCCCGCTCGGTGGCAAAATAATATTGGTACCACCATCCCCATTCAGCTTTCGGCGGCAACGGCAGTTTGTTACGTTCAAGGTTGTTGATCAGATACCCATTCACGGAGACCATAGCTTTGCAGCGCTCCGGCCAGAGCGCCGCGATGATGTTGGCTGTCCGCGCTCCCCAATCATAACCAGCGAGGATTGCCCGCTCGATCTTGAGGGCATCCATTAAAGCGATGATATCGAGAGCGATCGCTGACTGCTGACCATTCCGGAACGTTTCGCTTGAAAGAAAGCGCGTCGTGCCATGACCTCGCAGATGCGGCACAATCACCCTGTAGCCCGCTGCTGCCAGCGAAGGCGCAACATCGACGAAGCTGTGAATATCGTAGGGCCAGCCGTGCAGAAGAATGACCGCAGAACCATCGGCGGAACCAGCTTCAGCGTATCCAACATTCAGGACACCCGCATTGATCAGCTTCAGTGAGCCGAATGACGTGTTTGTCCCCGGCTTAATCGGGGGTAGATCTGCCGATTTTATCTTGCTGGATTGTGCGATCGCAGAACCGAACATGCCAAGCTGGGCGGCAGCAATGGTCATAGCCGCAGTGCCCAAAAAGCGGCGGCGATGATGGTTGATTGCATCGGACATTTATCTTTCCTCAATTCGATTTAAGTTCCATGTATCTGCGATGTGTCCCTGCTTCTCTATCTCTCTTTGATCAGCGCATTGATAAACCGACTACCGCACTGAGGGCGAGTGCCAGAATGAGCAAAAATCCTTGAACTTTTTTCTTTGTTAAAAACATCGCTGTGATATTCTCTGTAATGGTTTGTCGAATTGCTTGCCATACGAGCGATCGCGCCCTCGTAAATGTCACTGTTTTTATGTCACGTCAGCCGCGATCAAAACAATGGTCGAATTACTTTTTTGTATAGTGTCAAATTAAATCACAGGGGACAAAATCGTGTCATCAAAAAAGTCTGATTGCTGCACACTTTCAATGATTGAGATCGATGAAATTTACACGTCCTTTGTACACAAAACCTGGTGTGTACAGAGAGGATAAGTTTGCGAGACATTCATCGTCAAACCTCAGCAAAAGACTCGGACTTGAGCAGGGTTATTGATGCTTTCACAGCAGAATCCAGGAATGTCGCAACCTGCTGTTGTCGGGTTTGGGCATTGGGATTCTCAGTGAATTGAGAAGCTCGTAGCACAGCCCCAACCCAGTGTTGGGTATGCCAAAAAGCCTGACCCTCAAGGGTAGGAAGATTTGCTGTGTCTGGATACGGAGAAGGAGACACATACCAGTAAGGTTCTTGATAGCTAGTGTCTCCAGGCGATAATCCAACCCCAACTGTTGATGGATTCCCATTTTTGGAGCCAGGAAGTGTAATTACAGTTGCTATATCAAAATTATGGGGCCAAATGTAAATTGCTGAAGCATTCTCGTTAGTTGTAACAATTGTCTGAAGTAGCCGATGTGCACTGATATAATAATCTGTTAATTCACGCAATGCCAACTCTTGACTAGCATCAAAAAAAGCTCCATGAGCAAGGGGATGATCGGGAAAGTCATCAGGTGGATAGTTTGAAAGTACAATTTTGCTGGCATCTGCACCGAGTTTAGAAATCTCTTGCTGGAGCCAATCCAGTCCTTCTAGCATTGTCTTTCCGTGTAATGGCAAAGATGCAATCGTATTATTCTCATGATCTATCAAAATTAATGTGAGGCTGACTGGCTTGAGTGCTATTTGAAAGGGCTGGACCGCTTGAATAGTCGATCCAACAAACGCTTCTAAAACCGGATTCCATACCATGCTGGTGTGGCTGTCGTCTGGTAGAGGCTCTACCAATGCCGCGCCCGTTATGGCAATATATTGAACGGCATAGTGTAATTGCAGTCTGCTTTGGGTCAATTCTTGAGGGTTGATTTTTCCTGTTATTGTCTCTGGTGTTGTCATAGTCATGTCCATTGGCTAAAAAAAGAGGATTTGTAAGGAAGGGAGGGGTAAAGTAGGCAGCTATTAATCTTTGAGATGGGGTAAAACACCTCTCACGAAAACTTCGCTCGTCAATATCATGGTTTTGAATTTGCCAAGCGAATTCCAGTAAACTGGCAGCAGGCATCAGTTGGGAAAAAGTTACTGTAACTGGCGCGTATGTGGCTTTGAGGCGAGACGATAGCGGGCTGCGGCATGTACTTGATTGAAATTTGGGATCATGGTCTGACGAGCAGCATCGAAGGTTTTCCACTGGTCTGCATCGGGCAACGATGGGATGGTGACGGTCTCGCGGCGATCGAAGCCAACAAGGGCGGCATCCACCAATTCATCAACTTCCATAAGAGGCGGTAGCGCATTCATATCCCAACCTGAGCGCTCCCAGACTTCCGTCCGTGTTGATGCCGGTAGCACAGCCTGAACATACACACCTTTGGGGCCAAGCTCGAGATGGAGACCCTGGCTGAGGAAGAGGACGAAGGCTTTAGTTGCGCCATAGACTGTCAAACCGAATTCCGGTGCTAGCCCGACTACCGAACTGATGTTGATAATCGCGCCGTCGCCCGCTTTGACGAACCGCGAGGCAACAGCGTTGGCAAGCCGCGTCAGCGCTGTGATGTTGAGGCTAATAATTTTAGCCACCTCGTCCGGGCTTTGATCTATGAAACTGCTGGCAACACTGGCACCAGCGTTGTTGATCAGAATACCAATGCGCGTGTCGGCACGTAGCCGCTCCTCCACCTGGGCGAGTTCACCAGCATCCGTGAGATCCGCCTGAAGGACGTCAACCGCCACCCCGGTTTCCCGGCGCAGTCGTTCGGCTAGAGCTTCCATTCGGGTGAGGTCACGGGCTACCAGCACGAGATCGTGACCGCGCTTCGCGAAGCGATCGGCATAGACAGCACCGATTCCACTAGATGCTCCAGTAACGAGTACGATCTTATTGGCTAGTTGGTTCATGGTATTGCTCCTTTGTGAAGTGTACAAATGTTTCGTAGTGAATAAATCGTTTAGAGACACCTTGTTTGTTCCAACCGTCTCCTTTCCTTTCAGGCAGCGAACCTTCAATGCTTGGGTATCGGCTTCAAGTTAGCTTGGGGATTTAGTAAGCAGAATAGCCGGATAAGGCCAAATCGTGGTCGGTACTAGTGGATACTGGCAGCCATGCTTCGATTTCCTGTATGACTAGCACTAATGGCGAGTAGCAAAAGGAGCGAAAAGCCTTGAACGTTTTGTTCCATTTCGCCCTTAAGCGATTGATGTCCCTTACCGTCCGGGAGCACGCATCTTTACCTCTTGGAGCAGCCAACCATTGCCGTCCGGATCACTGAACGAGGCAAACGAAGCATAGTCGTGACGTTCCGGATCTGGGCCAGGTACTCGTCCCTCGTACCCGACGTGGTGGAATATTCCCCCCACGTCGTGGAACACCTCACTTACCTCGATGCCGCGGCCAACGAGTTCGGCGCGGGCTGTCTCAATGTCAAAAACGACGAGGTGCAGACCCTGCAATGATCCCGGTACGGCCGACGTGATCCCGTTGCCGATGATGAACGAGCACTCCGAGCCAGGAGGCGTCAGCTGCACTACCCGGAAGTCCTCACCGGTTACGAAGTCGGCATCCAGCCGCCACCCCAAAGACTCATAGAAGCCCTTAGCCCGATTGACATCGGAGACGGGCAATATTAAGACCTCGAGTTTCATACTTTTATTGTCCACGTTAATGCTGCTCATTTTGTTGTTATCCGTTAGGTTGGCGTTAGCTTGGTGAGCTTGATGCCCACATTGGTTACACTTCAGTTTTCAGCAATCGCTCAATTCCATAATTGAGATGATCTACAATTTCAAACAGCTGCTCTGATAGTCGTTCGCTCAAAGTGTTTTCCAGGAGGTTGCGACCAATTTGCAGATGAACCACTTGTTTGTGTGACTCATCGATTAGGGCATAAACAGCTTGCTGCACGCGATCGTGCAAAAACTTATATTCTTGAACTAACAGGTTTAAAATGGTTTGGGCACCTGCTTTGATTAAACTTGTCGCAGATTGTTTGAGGTCGGGTTGCGACCAATTGATGAATGACATATCATGATTCACCCAACCGATGGAGATTAACGGATATCGGGGTTGTAATTGCGATCGCACAGCAAGTACTTGTCCGTCAATCACACCCGTCAACAGTCCTTTTACTTTGTCGGGTCTACCATGAACGGTGAGTATAATGCCTATTCGAGACGCAAAAAAGCCACTTGCCAAGGTTTGAGTCAGGGTTTCCTCAAGTTGATGCACCATCAAATCAACATAAGCAGATTCAGTTGCAAATGATGGAATGTATCGAACTAATTTAAATGGAGAGTATTGAGGATTATTCTGAGTGACCCCAAAATTGTACAAATCTTCAAGGGCGAGAATTTTACCAGCCAAGGGATATAACCAATCGGGAATCGGCACAAACTGAGATGCGATATATTTACTTGCAGCTTGATTGTAACGACTCAGATCACGGCAAGATTGGACTTCACCATAACCTGCAAGCAAAACTGCAACGCGATCTGCCAAATCGTCTCTTGGAGAAGCAATGAAAGGTGTCGCTTGAGATTGATGATTAATCATTGGATTGTTCGGTTGAATCTTGAATAGAGTTATTGACCAATAAGAACCAACTTCAAATATGTGGAATATGGCGACTCACCCAATCAGCGTTTTCGCGCAGTATATGCAGAATACTTCCGTGAACAACCGTTTCCAGATGTAGTCGCTCCTTTAAAGGAGAAAAGTAGTGAAGTTTCGGGTCGCTAGATGATTTCTGTACCTCTTCGACTACATAGCGGTTAGGGACATGACTGAGAATGTGGGCAATTAGCTTTTGCCGCAACTCATGAATTGAAAAGGCTAATTGATAAGGATGTTCAGGATACTCATCCAAGACATTCTCAATTTCTTGAATGACGATTGGCAATGTTAAATTAATCAATGTATGCGACATTATTGTTGTTTGATATATATAAATGTTCACTTTCAAGCCTAGATTCATTTGGTGACTGTACAGTCTGTTATCAAAAAGCTTTCCAGATGTTTCTAATTGGCCTTATTGTAAAACAGTGTAACAACCAGATGTTTGAAATCGAGTATATGCAACAGTTTCATTGGTGATTGACTTGTATAAGTCGATAGACTATGACATAAAACGTATTCAAGATTATTTTTGCAATATCACTCTCTTTGAGGAATTAACTAACACAGCTATCGCCATTCCCTGTCCTTAAATTTCTGTAGAAGGGAAAATATTTAGTTTTTGAAGCCCGTTTCGCACATATTTTGCTCAAAGGGCTTTTTCGATAATAACCCAAGTTGCTAGTACAGCACGGCGGAAATTAAGTATCCATTAAACAGCCAAAACCTTGCCCTTATAAGTCCATTTAAATGGTTTTGCCATAGTGCGATTAAAGTAGTCGATAAAATCAAGGATGCGCGTTTTAAGATTATCAATGCTTGAAAAGCTTGCACGCTTGAGCAACTTACGCATTAGGATACTAAACCAAATCTCAATTTGATTGAGCCCTTCGGGTTCGCCAGTTGCTTCAAGTCGGGGAACCCGCCAAACGCACTGGCTTACCAAGAAAAATGTTTTGGGGTGTAATGGAAAACAATCTTATGTGTTGGGTCGCTCAAAAATACTGCTCGTGTGTGCATTGATTTGAGAATACCGCTTTTGCCTTTGATGCCAAGGTCGATATTTAACCCTTCTTTTTGTGCAACCAGATGAACCAAGGAAACAGAAAGATGGGTGTTGAGACAATCCATAATTAAATTCCATTTTTTGGCATCAGGATCACTCTCAACCACTTGACGGATATTTTGGGCAAAGTCTTCTTCAGTTCTGGTATCTCCACAAGTTGGATGGATAATTTGGCCAGTGACGACATTGAAATTGGCGATTAATGCTTGTGTTCCATGACAGATATATTCAAATTCTTGTCGTTTAACTTTTCCCGGTCGTAATGGTAAGTCTTGATGTAAACGCTCAATTGCTTGAATACCAGTCATTTCATCAATACACACCGTTCGTTCTCCTCTTGACTCACGTTCTATCGCAGTTATGTATAAATCAGTAATATTACGAACTTTAGGCTCAAATTCTTCATCAAGGGGAGGGTGTCAACCAGTAACGGTTCTGGTGTGGCTTAATTTGGGCTTCCTCTATATAGTCGTCCGACATGACGTGGAGATATTCTTTCTACCAAAAGAAAGTTTTACCATTTAATCTTTAGGTAAAATCATCTTTTAAAGTGTACCCTTCACTCTCGGTGTAGCATTACCCAACCAGTTGTTGGGAGATACCAGAAATGGCAATGCAGAAGGACAAGCAACCGATCAGGTAAACAGAACAGCAACTACGCTCTATTGCAGAGTGGGTGACATTCAGCGTTACCTCACTTATCCTATAGCAATCCTAAATCATTCGTGAGAGAGAAAATCGCTGAAAGGCTTTAAAATACGTACTTTTAATTTCAGTATTTTCTCACGTTTCAATTCGGATTGCTATAGCAATCATTGTGAGTCTGGTAGGATACACTTGGCTGAACGAAAAGAATCAACCTCCCATGCTTTCTGTTACCAAAAAAGAAACAATTCGGGAAATTGATGTTGAAGTCGTGAACACCGGAGGAGATACAGCCGAGTCAGTTCAAATTATGGCTGAGTTACTGATTAACGGCAAAGTTACAGAAATAGGAGAGCAACAGATCGACTTTTTATCTAGTGGGGAAAGGGAAGAAGGCGTATTTATATTTAGCCATAACCCGCGCCAAGTTAAGTTAAATCTACGTGTTAGTAGCTATAAATTGCCATAGTGAAGCATTTAAAATCGCAGATAAACGCGGACTAACACAACTGATTGTCGGGTGGGCGAGATGCCATTGCTGTCAACTTAACCTGAAAGTCATTCTATAACTAGCTTTGAGAGATTGTCTCGTCAAGAGTCTCAGACTGGAATGGCACTAAGAAAAGATATAGCCCTTACCCTGACGGGTTCCCAGCCTCTAGGCTGCGAACCCATTCTGGGAGGCTCCGCCTCCAGTAGCTTGACCAGAGGCAGAGCCTCTTTGAATACATTCCCAGCCTCCAGGCTGGGAACGAGGCGACACAAGCCTTTGGGCTTTTCTTAGTGCCATTCGTCTCAGACTGGGAATGCCTAATGGGGGGGCTGCCGCCTCAAGACTTGCGGCACTGCAATGAAAAAGCATTTACAGCCAGAGGCTGTAAACGAGGTTTTAAAAGGGTTTGCGCTTAAGTTGACACCAATGGCGAGATGCCCACGCTTAATTAAAGTCTGGCAAGATAGCCACCTGATAAGATTGGATAATTTATTTCTTGGAAATCCTTAAGCTTTAACCTTAGCTTTTGACCAAACACCATTTTCATCTTCATCATATTGCTGATGAACAGACTCCCAAGCAGCTTGTTCAGCTGTGAACTCGTCATTTTTCTCATTGAAGACAGTATTATAGCGCTCAATGAATGTACTCTGAGCTTCATTAGAAAGATGAGCGCGAACCTCAGGAGACAAGTCCTCTGGACTGTTGCACTGTCCAGGACAAGGGCGAGCAAAAGTTTTTTCAATCGTGTGAATTTCTTCGGCACCAGCACTTTCCAGCAGCAATTGAAATTCGCCAGCGCGATCGCTCGGAACTTCTGCCATCAATAAGAATTCGCCAGCCTGTAAGCGGGTTTGGTAGATAGTCGCTTTATCTTCTGGCATCCCCAAAGTAGTTAGAACCGATACTAGACCGGCACCTGCACTACCTGCGATCGCTCCACTGGCAGCCCCCAACAACACTGCACCTATAGGCCCTGCTGCTACAATTGAGCCGACAAAAGGAATAAACAATACGCCTACACCCGTGAGCAAGCTGAGGAAGGAACCAAACAAGGAACCAAAAACTGCTCCTGTTCTCAAACCTCCGAGAATCACATCTTTTTTACTAATAAAGCCAGCGATTCTCGTTTCCGACTGGAAGTTTCTCCCCATAACCGAAATATGATCTCTAGGCACACCCCTGTCTAGTAAACGTCGAATCACATCATCAATTTGCTTCTGTTCTTTGAATACAGCAGAGATAGTCCTTTCTGCTTTATATACTTCTGGCACTTAAATACTCCTTATATTATGTTGTTTTTGCAATGAAGATGGTGAATAGGTAGATGCAGGCAGATTAATCCTTTCACACCAATTGAGGGAGGAATTAATCCCCCCTCAACTGGTTTGACTAGTCAGCCATCCTCAACTGGTCAATCAATTTTGGATTTTGAATCTTCAATCCAAAATCCAAAATTTAAAATCTAAAATTCGGTGACGTTATGAGCTACACACCTACAGGAGTCTTAGCCCCTGCTGCTGGCTGTTTGCCATCTGGGTCTAATGCTTCCCCTTCAATAAATGAACGCAGCATCCAACCTATCTGCTCATGCTGTTCCAGCAGTCCAGTTAAAAAGTCAGCAGTTCCCTGATCGTGGAACTTTTCACCAGACTGATCAACATGGTCTCTCAAGTTACGAATAACCTGCTCGTGATCATGGACTAGATTAGCTACCATCCCTGTTGCTGTGGGAACATTACCAGCATGTTCCTTGAGGGTAGCAAGCTTGAGAAATCCTTCCAATGTCCCAACTGGGAAACCGCCCAAAGTACGAACCCGCTCTGCCAAGGCATCAATATTCAGAGTCAGCTTTTGGTAGTGTTCTTCCCACAGCTGGTGCAAAGAGCGGAACTGAGGACCAACGACATCCCAGTGATACTTTTTGGTTTTCACCAACAGTAGATAGGCATCTGCCAAATCTTGATTCAACAGATTAATTACACCTTGACGTTGTTCTTCTGTCAAACCAATGTTTATCGCACGCATTGTTTTCCATCCCTAAGCAAACTTATTTACTATCTTCTCAAATTTCATATACATTCCACATCAACCAAAGGAAATATTGTCAGCTGAAATTAATGACTATATTCAGCATTCTGTCTATGCCTTAATAGGTAGTATTAAGCCAAGAATCTAATAATTAGCAAACTTTATTGATTTTTAAGATCCAAAAATAAAAATATTAAATATAATAATAGTTAATCAAAACATCTGTCATGAAAACTATCTAAACGCAGGTTCCCCAAAAATACTCAGTGTGAACATAATTGTATAGTTGATTTAATTTGCCATATTAACACTAGTAATGGGTAACTGCTTTTACGCAATCACCCATTACTACCGAAAAATTAGCAACGGATTAATTTTGTTACCTACCTGTAACTTTCTCTAACACATTCTTTATATTTTCTTCCACAGAGGTTGAACCCTGTGAATTTTCGGGACGCTTCTGCTTGTCAATATCAGCATCTCCCTGAACCTCATTGAGTCCTTTGTTTGACTCTTTTTGAACCTTTTCCAATCCAGCTGGTGGTTCTTTAGCAGCTTCGTCAGTTTTGCGCTGAATGTCAAGTAATTGTGTAGTACCTTCGGTAGGGTCACTTTGGTAGCTATCGATCGCAAAAGCAGGAAAAGCATTAGATAACAGTAGTAAGGCGCAAGTAAAAGCTACAACTAGAAAACGTACTGGACTTAAGATAGACAAAACAGAAGCAATAATTTTCATTTGAAATCCTCGATAACAGTTTTAACAACGCAGAACTTTCACTAAAAGAGCGGAAGCTGATAACTTTATTTGGCAAACTTGAGCAATAATAAAATTAACAAGCTACGCTTCAATCTGGAAGTTATTGAGAAACGAACCTGACGAAGAAATTGCCTTTGTATTTTTGTATCGGATTAGTCAGGTATAATAATCAAATACCACCTTAATTCTTTAGCAAAAGAATTACATTTCATACTGACATTCTTCTTTTCCGGTTCACTGTTTCTACTTTTACTCTGAAAACGCTAACGTCTGTATCAATCTCTAGAATGAACTTTTCTAAATCTTTAGTTGCATTAAAATCAGTCTCTAGATATATCGACTTAATATAGTTGTGGCAGCTTAATCGCTCTACTTTTGATGTTCAGTTAACTCGACTTTATCCAATCAAAGGACTTTGTTGACCATGCACCTTAGAGGCTATTTGTAAAGTATGAATTTATATAAAGATCCTCCCTGTTTAATGCAGGAAAATAAATCTTTTCTTTAAACTTGATAAGTCTGCCTTATTACCTCTTCTATTGAACTTAGACGATGGAACATTTCTATTAATTCGTGGGATCTTGTTTTTCGCTTCGCTAGCAGCACTTTTAGTGGTGTTAAATACTGAACATCGGGATCATCTTCTAAAGCAACTTCGGCTGCTTGCAAGACTTTTGTCACATTGCCAAAAATATCCTCGTTGTCAAATCCTTCTTTTGCAGAAAGTTGATGTAATGCGGCATCGGGTACAGTTGCTCTACCCAGTAAGGTTTCATCTAACACCAAACCTTTCAATAATGCCAGTAAAGCCGCATAGATAAAAAAATCATCACAACTATCACAAGCCTTAAATTCAATGCGTCCTACTTCAGCCGGAATGCGGGCGATTTTTGTCAAGGAAGGTATGCTATTAATCAGTTGTTCCTGTTCCTGAATAAAAACCAGGGCTGCTGGTCTTTTTCCGGTTCTGATAAACGTTCGTACCGATAGCCCATCCCATAAACCTCCGTTATAAAAAGGGGAACTATAACTAAAAGGGACGATATAGGGACTATAATAAGTTAACTTCCTGCCAATATCAATCACATTTTCAGTAGACAAATCTGCCACTGAAATATTTAAATCTGGGCCATATGTCACCATGTGAATATTAGCAGTTTGTTCATCAGGATCAGCCTCTAGCTGTCTGATTTCATAATCGTTTAATGGCGGTTGAGGCTCAAAAACCGGATTGTAGGGATTAAAACTGACCAAAACTGGTGATAAACCAAAGTTAGCAGCAACCTCACGTAGCAAGTTAAAACTTTCTGATAATTCAGTAATAGCGCCTTGAATATCAGAATGTATCGTTGTTCTAATTTCAATACCTTTGGCATGACAGTCTATCACCTTGTCGGAATCTGCAAATCTTTCAAATCCCTCAATGTACCATCTCTTCATCTTAATACCCGCATCCCCGACCCGCAGTTGAGGATAGTCACTGGGGTATGTGGGTAGCTTTTCAATAATTTGATTGAAATCAGCAAATTTTGTGTGGGAAAAATCAGCAAACTTTCCTTCATTGTTCAAGAAAGCAACTTCATGCTCAATGCCAAATAAAAACATTATGTATACCTTTATTGTTTATTGAAGTAGGTGTGTACCCAGTTGTGGAAAATAGTTCCTCGGAAAAAACAGCCGATATGAGAAGATTTTGCAGTAGTAAGTTGATCAACTTCGTAAGCGATCGCTGCAATCATCTCAGATGATTTAGAGTCTACTATAATTGGCTCTGCTGCCTAAAGCTCAAAACTTATAGCCCAGAGGGAAATTAGTAGTGTTTCTTGAATGACGCCGAGGTTAACTTTAGTTTTATTCATGAATACTTCTACAATACAGATTAAAAATACAGATTAAATCTTCCTTTTCAGTTTAAGTAGAAAAGATTCTCAAGATTACCTCAGATGGATTTTACCCCAAGACCGACTGTTGCGATTTGAAAAGTTCTCTTGTTTATGTCTCTATGCGGCGATGCCTACGGCTGGCTATTCGGCGTCGCGCTTTCTTGATTTTTCTGTGCTGCCCCCACTATCTTCATAGTCACTGGGTAGGGTAGCTTAGTATTGACTGAGGAAAGCTTGAGACGTGAGTTTATGACAAGTACCGTTCAATCCCCCTACAGCAGCGAACAGATTGCAGCTTGGTTGCGTGGACTGCTCACCATTGCTTGGGCAGATGGTAATTTTGATGCCCAAGAACAGGAATTAATTGCCAGCATCACCAAAGATGAATTAGCTCTTGGGATTAAATGGGACTCACTAGAGGTAATTACGCCAGAGGAATTAGCCGCAGTCTTGAGTAAAGGTACACCAGCAGCGGAAAATTTTTTAAGGACAGCGATCATGGTAGCGATCGCAGATGGTACTTATTCTCCCAGCGAAGATCAGGTTCTGCAACAGTTCTGCCAAGCCTTAGAACAGCCAGAGAATTTACTAGAAGCCCTTCGCCACACCCTAGAACACCCACAACAAGTTACCCCCATTATCCCCAGCCCTGGACTTACAAAGCGTCAAATTAATGCACTACACCCCCTGCGTGACTGGCTGGATAGGCTAGATATCCAAGACCCAAGAGTAGCCCGCTTTTTGTGTAAAATGATTCCCTCCCAGTGTCCCTTTGAGCGGGATGTCACCCTATTTGGACGCAAGGTTGTCCACATCCCGGCGATGTGTAAAATTAACCCATTGTATGAGCAACTGGTGGGCTTACGTTTCCGCGCCCTCTCCTATCTGGCAGATAAATGCGGTGAAGATGTTTCACCATATATTTAGTTAAAGTGAAGAGTGAGGAGCTATAATTTTAACTCCTAATTCCTAACTCCTCACTATTATTTAAGTATGCAATTTATCGACCAAGCAAAAATTGAAGTTGAAGCTGGTAAGGGCGGCGATGGTATTGTCGCCTTCCGGCGAGAGAAGTACGTGCCGACTGGTGGCCCCTCTGGTGGTAATGGGGGACGAGGCGGTTCGGTAATTTTCCTTGCCGATGAAAATCTGCAAACCTTGCTGGACTTCAGATATAACCATCGCTTTCAGGCAGAAAAAGGGACTCGTGGCGGGCCAAGTAACTGCACTGGAGCCGGAGGAAAGGATTTGATCATTGAAGTTCCCTGCGGTACGACCATTTATGATGCTGAAACTGGCGAATTGCTAGGGGATTTAATTGAGCCAAAGCAGACTTTGCGGATTGCCCAAGGTGGTAAAGGCGGATTAGGAAATCAGCATTTTTTGAGTAACCGTAACCGCGCCCCAGAATACGCTCTCCCAGGATTACCAGGAGAAATAAAGCAGTTGCGCCTGGAGTTGAAACTTTTGGCAGAAGTGGGGATTATTGGCTTACCAAATGCTGGTAAATCCACTCTAATTTCATCTTTATCAGCGGCACGTCCAAAAATTGCAGACTACCCCTTTACTACCCTGATCCCTAATTTGGGTGTAGTGCGGAAACCTACTGGCGATGGTACTGTTTTCGCCGACATTCCCGGACTAATTGCAGGAGCATCTCACGGGGCAGGGCTGGGACATGATTTCTTGCGCCACATCGAGCGCACGCGAGTACTACTTCACTTGATTGATGCCACTAGTGATGATGTGATTAGAGACTATAACACAATTAAGCAAGAATTACAAGCCTATGGACAAGGTTTAGCAGAACGTCCGCAAATTTTGGCGCTGAACAAAATTGATGCAGTTGATCGGGAAACTGTCGATTTGGAGGCGTTAGCTACCCAACTTAATCATCTTTCCTACGCCCCGGTTTTTGTGATTTCAGCAGTTACCCGCACCGGATTAGAGCCGATGTTACAGGAAATTTGGGGAATTCTCGACCAAATGAAGGTTCCTGAAGAAGTTGAGGTATTTAGCTGACGAAATAATTACGAATTATGTTGACGTATCCTGAATCAGGGGAATTTTAATCAAAAACTCAGCGCCTTTTCCTGGCTGCGAAATACATTCTAAAGAACCGCCATGTCTTTCTGTAATGATCTGGTAGCTGATGGCAAGTCCCATCCCCGTACCTTTGCCGATGGGCTTGGTGGTAAAGAAGGGGTCAAATAGTTGTTTTTTAACATCTTCTGCTATTCCCAATCCATTGTCGGCAATTCTAATTTTTACCTGATTTGGTTCCAGTAGTTGAGTGCAAATGCGAATTGTCAGAATTGGGAATTGGGCATTGGGCATTGGGAATTGGGAATTGGACATGGCTATTCTCCTTGTCCCCTTGTCTCCCTCATCCCCACTCCCCACTCTCTCTTCTAAAGCTTCGATCGCATTTGACAAAATATTCATGAATACTTGGTTTAGCTGCCCAGCGTAACATTCAACTAGCGGTAGTTTGCCGTATTCTTTGATTATTTCAATTGTCAGGCGTTGGTCATTACCCTTGAGGCGGCTTTGCAAAATCATCAGAGTACTGTCGATTCCTTCATGGATATCAACAGCTTTCATTTCGGCTTCATCCAAGCGCGAAAAAGTTCGCAAGGAAAGCACAATCTCCCGAATGCGGACTGCCCCAACGTTCATCGAGTTTAGTATTTGTGGCAAATCTGATTTCAAAAAGTCCAGTTCGATTAGTTCTGCAAAATCCTGAATTTCTGGCACAGCTTGGGGATAATGACTTTGGTAAAGTTGCAAAAGTGAAAGTAAATCTTGGGTGTATTCCTTGGCAGGGCTGAGGTTGCCATAGATAAAATTCACCGGGTTATTGATTTCGTGTGCCACTCCTGCAACTAGTTGACCTAAGCTGGACATCTTTTCACTTTGAATTAAGTGAGTCTGGGTGGATTGAAGTTCGCGGAGTGTTTCTTTGAGTTCTTGGGCTTGTTGTCGTAGTTGCGCTTCCGACTTTAGCAGGGCTTCCTTGGCTTGTTTACGTTCTGTGATGTCCCTAACGACAGCCACCCGACAGAAAGGCTCTCCTGTTTCAGGATGTTTAACAATAAACAGGCTGCAATCAGTGGGAAATTCTATGCCCGTTTGAAAATGCCTATAGCGAAACTCGCCTTGCCAGAAACCATGTTGAAAGATCAAAGGAGTAATTTGCTGGATGAATTCTGCAAAAGCTTCTGGTGAATAAAAATCAACCAAAGATTTGGTTTTGGCTGCTTCCAGGCTACTAAGTCCTACCATCTTGAGTCCGGCAGGGTTCACATGGAGAACTTGCCCTTCCATTGAAGCAATGCCAATAAAGTCGCTGCTGTTTTCAATCAATGCGACAAATTTTTGCTGTTCCTCTTCAGCTCGTTTGCGTTCTGTGATGTCTAACACCATTGAGGCAACGCCAACAATCTGGCCATCAGGAGCCACTAACGGGTTGTTATACCACTCACAGACCATCGTCCTGCCATCTTTAGTGACGTTCTCGTTGACACTGAAACTTCCTCCACGTTGGGTTAACAGGGCGGTGATAATCTCATTTACGTGTTTTCTGGCGTTTTCAGGTACTATGATCTCAAAATGATTGCCCAGCATTTCCTCTGTGGTGTATCCAAAGATTCTTTCTGCTGCCCGATTCCATGTCTCAATCTCAAAGTTAGTATTCCATTCAATAATGGCTAAAGGTGTTTGTTCAATCAGCAACACCAGTCTTTGCTGTGAAGCCCTGAGTTCTGCCTCTGCTTGCTTGTATTCGGTAATGTCGCGAAAATACCAAATCCTACCGTAATAGTCTTCTAAAGGTGATGGCTCACCACAAGCTCCTTGGTGTTTACACACGGGTGCAGAATAGCGCTCAAAAATCTTTCCAGACTTGAGGAAAATTTCATCACGGCTGCTTTCCTCTGGATACTGGTAAAGATACTCCACCTTAGCCAGAAATTCGTCTGGATTGATTAGTTGGTCTAATACCCATCCCAGGAGTTGGCGATCGTTACGTGTTTGGATCAGTGCCGCAGGAATTTGCCATAACTGGGAGAATTTCTGATTGGATGATGTAACTGTACGATTTTCATCAATAATCAGAATTCCGTCGATAGAAGCTTCTTGTTGAGCTTGTAGTACAGTATTAATGCGGTGTAAGTCTTTCTCTGCTTGCTGGCGGAAGCGAAGCTCGTCGTAGACATCGCGCAGTGTGCCAGTCACACCCAGAACTTTTCCGGCTTCATTCTGTAAAATGATGTCTCGAATACTACCCACCAGAAATTTATTACCAGTCTCATCCTCAAAGCAAGACTTTTTTGTAGAGATGAGATGGGTTATACCCTGAGCATCGGTAAAAAGATCCTGGTTCTCATTAATAATATTTGTGGTGAAAACCAGTTCATCTTTTTGCCGGAACACATCAGCTTCTGCTTGAGGAAAAAAATCATAGTCTGATTTGCCAATTAATTCTTCTCGGCTATGACCTACGAAATCACAGTAGGTATCGTTAAGTAATACCCAGCGATGTTCACGATCTTTGATAAAAATTGGGTCAGATATGCCATTGATCATCTGATGCAGAAATGCCGGGGAGAAGTTTTGCTGCTGCGTGTTTTGTTTTTGCGCGGGGTTATCTATGAATCTAGGCTGGTTCATACCGGAATTTATCTCTAAAATTGAGCAATAAAGAAACCTCTCCTTGGTTTTACTACGCAAAACCGTCCCTCTCCGAGTCGGAGAAGGACGGTTTTGAACGAAAGTTCAAGGCAAGGAGAGGTTTGTCGAACTCACGTTTATTTATGCTCCGTGTGTGTCAGCATGATTAGTATTTATTATTCCCAGACTAAATATGGATGCAACAAGCAAACCAATCTCTAACTTTTAGTGTTTTCAGGGGACTGGGGACTAGGAAACTGCGGGAACAAAGAGGCACTAGCGATCGCATTGATCAACTGTGGCGTGGTTTTGTTAAGTAGCGTAATTTATACAAAAGCTTAAAAGCCTTGCTTACTGGTAAAAAAACGGAGTTAAACTAAAACCACCAGAAAAACTCTCAAAGCAAGGTAAAGTAAACTTCTTAGCCAATTTTTCGTTAAGCTGCTACTCATTTGCTATTCAAAAATCTGGGCATTCAAAATCGACTATTTCGGGGTGACAGTAATACTTTAGTTCCATTCGTCAATCTTGAGGCGCTCAAGAGGCGACTGCGGCATCAGCCCAGCGTTGTTGATTATCACATCGATACGCCCATAGTTCTGCACGGCGGTATCGACCAGTCTCTTCACCTGGGAACAGTGGGTGACATCTGTAGTTACGGCGAGTGCCTTACCGCCGCTGCCGATCAACTCGTCCGCTAACGACTGGAGGCGGTCGGTGCGCGGCGCACCCAGCACAACGCTCGCGCAGGGCGCGGAGAGAAGCCAAGCGGTTACTTCGCCCAGTCCGCTGCTCGCACCCGTGATGACGACAACTTTTCCTTCGATGTTATTGCTTATAAAATCTCCTTCACTTGGTCTTCTCTGAGTTGCCTTGCTTAGTGAACTAGGAATGCAACCAGAGCAGGACTTACGCAAAAAAGTTCTGAAGTAGGGGTAATTCATGAATTACCCCTACGACAAATCAGGTTTTTGAGACAATTTTGCGTAAGTCCTACAGAGAAAACATTTTTTGCCGCTTAACGACCGGTCATTTGCTCCAGCTTTTCGGGATACCTAGCCCCTTGCACCGTGATCTTGGAGGCCGCATCATCGATGTCATGCAGATCGTCGGGCGTGAGTTCGACTGAGACTGCCCCGATGTTTTCGTCCAAGCGATGCAGCTTCGTGGTACCTGGGATCGGAACAATCCACGGTTTCTGGGCCAGCAGCCAGGCGATCGCGATCTGAGCAGGGGTCGCCTGCTTCCGTTCTGCGATGCTGCCAAGCAGATCAATCAAGGCTTGATTGGCCTTGAGAGCCTCCGGCGTGAAGCGAGGTAGGGTGCTGCGGAAGTCCGAGCTGTCGAAGGTCGTGCTTTCGTCCATCTTGCCAGTGAGAAAGCCCTTACCCAGCGGGCTGTACGGGACAAAGCCGATTCCGAGTTCCTCAAGGGTCGGTATCACTTCCTTCTCAGGAGTCCTCGTCCACAGCGAGTATTCGCTCTGGAGAGCAGTGATTGGCTGGACAGCGTGCGCGCGACGGATCGTTTGCACTCCTGCTTCAGAGAGTCCAAAGTGCTTAACCTTACCTTCCCGAATCAGATCCTTCACGGCTCCTGCCACGTCTTCGATCGGCACGTTCGGGTCAACCCGGTGCTGATAAAGTAGGTCGATTGTCTCAATCTTGAGTCGCTTGAGCGAGCCTTCCACGACCTGCTTGATATGCTCCGGTCGGCTATTCAGTCCTGGTGAACCCTTCATGCCACGGGGATCAGAATTAGGACTCAGGTCGAATCCGAATTTGGTGGCGATGATCACTTGCCCGCGGAAAGGAGCGAGGGCTTCACCCACAAGCTCTTCGTTTGTGAACGGGCCGTAGACCTCGGCGGTGTCAAAGAATGTAACGCCGCGTTCGACGGCGGCCCCCAGAAGAGCGATCATCTCCTGCGTGTCTTTGGGCGGGCCATAGGAAAAGCTCATTCCCATGCAGCCAAGTCCAATTGCCGAGACTTCCAAATTACTGTTTCCAAGTTTGCGTTTTTGCATTGTGACTCCTTCGAGGTTCCAACTCGGTTATTCAGATTTAAGTGATGCCATATCAATCACGAAGCGATACTTCACATCAGACTTGAGCAGTCGCTCGTAGGCTTCGTTGACCTTCTGGATGGGGATAACTTCGACATCGGCGGTGATGTTGTTCTCACTGCAAAAGTCAAGCATCTCCTGGGTTTCGGCGATGCCGCCAATGTTAGAGCCGGAGAGACTGCGACGGGCCATGATCAGGCTGAATGCCGAGACATCTAGGGGTTTTTCGGGTGCGCCGACAAGGGTGATGTTCCCGTCGAGGCGGAGCAGGTTGAGATAGGCGTTGATGTCGTGCTTGGCGGAGACGGTATCGAGAATGAAATCGAAGCTGCCAGCGTGCTTTTGCATTTCGTCGGTGTTGCGGGAGACAACGACTTCATCAGCACCGAGGCGGAGCGCGTCTTCCTTCTTGTCGGGCGAAGTGGTGAAGACGACGACATGGGCACCGAATGCATGGGCGAACTTCACGCCCATGTGTCCCAGCCCACCGAGACCAACCACGCCGACCTTCTTGCCCTTGGTGACACCCCAGTGGCGCAGGGGCGAGTAGGTTGTGATTCCAGCGCAGAGGAGCGGTGCGACTCCAGCGAGATCGAGGTGGTCGGGGACGCGCAGAACGAAGCGTTCATCGACGACAATGCTATCGGAGTACCCACCGTATGTAACACCGCCAAGGTGCTTGTCTGGGGAGTTGAAGGTAAGGGTCTGGTTCGAGCAGAAGTTCTCAAGCCCAGCTTTGCAATTCGGGCACGTCCCATCGGAGTCCACCAGGCAGCCAACTGCGGCGATCTCGCCGGGCTTGTACTTGGTAACTGCCGAGCCGACCTTGGTGACACGGCCCACGATCTCATGACCGGGGACAATTGGGTAGACAGTGGACATGATGCTGCTCCACTCGTTACGCACCGAATGGAGGTCAGAGTGGCAGATGCCGCAGAATAGGATTTCAATCTGCACGTCGTGTTCAGTTGGTGAGCGACGCTTGATTTTGGTGGAGGACAGCGGTGATGTTGCACTGGCTGCGGAATAAGCTTTTGTGTTGTACATGAATTTATCTTCCTATATGCAAAATTGATTTGGTTTACGAAGAAACCTGAGAATGCCTCACCCGCGAAGCCGCCGATTACTTTTATTCGCTCCTTCAACCGGGAAAGCAGTGATTTTAAGTATTAAGTTTCCTGCCCCCTGCCCCCTGCCTCTTTTGACCATGCGTAGACAAATCGAACACCATTAATTACTGTCCCTCACGCGTCACTTCGTTCAAGCATTTCAAGGCGTTCAGTGTTCGGGGATATCCAACCCAGGGCAACAATTGTGTAATCAAACACAGTAGTCTTTCCCTGTCGTTTCCAATATTCAGATTGCCTTGAATGTGTCCTTTTATCTGCGATTCAACCCCACCCAAGGCGATGAGGATGGAAAGTGTTGCCAGCTCCCTGATTTTTATGTCCAGACCGTTTCGGGTATAATAGTCACCAAAGCAGTTGGCGGAAAGAAACCTTTGAATGTGCAGTTGGTCTTTCGGCGATCGCTCATACATTTGATCGATCGTCTCACCGAATATAGCTTTCTGTACTGCCAACCCCTTATCATAGCGTGTTTCCGGACTGGTGGTCGATTGCGCGTCCAAAGGTAATTGAATGCCCCTACTAGACAGCACTTCATTAGTGGCATGAATAAAGTCAAATCCTTTTGCCATACCCACGTAAGGCACCGCCTGATACACAATCTCTTTGATTTCAACGGGCGTTACTCCGACATTGAGCGCTGCGCCCACCATTACTTTGAATTCGCTCAAAGCCTGACTGCCAATAATAGACGCTAGAATGAGCATGACTCTTGTCTTTGTATCCATGTTGCCATGAGCAAGAACCTCGTCGAAGGCGAAGTTATCAAAGAACTCGATCAACTCGGGATCACTTATTTTCAGCGTTGATTTGTGGTTGGGAAACAGTTCTTCGTGATTCCGGTGTGCTGTTTGAGTAATCCTCAACGGGCGGTCAGCTGTGTTTGTCTGGGATTCATTTGTCATGCGATCCTTCCTCTTCTAATCGTAATTCTGAGGCGAGTGACTCCTTTTAAAGTCCCGTTCTCTTTTCCAACTCTTCTGGAAAGCGATCGCCTTCAACTTCAATTCGGTTCAATGCCTCATCGATATTCTTCAATTCGTTTTGCGTGATCTCGATGTTCGCTGCGCCAATGTTCTCTTTCAATCGATGCAGCTTCGTCGTACCTGGAATAGGTACAATCCAGGGCTTTTGTGCCAGTAGCCAAGCAAGCGCTATTTGTGCTGCTGTGGCTTTCTTCTCTTGGGCCACTTTTTTCAATAGGTCTACCAGGTCTTGATTGGCCTCAAGGGCTTCAGGAGTAAAACGGGGAACAATGCTGCGGAAATCGGATTTGTCAAATTTTGCGTCTTTACCAAAATAATGGGTCTAAAGCCCCGCTATCAGGGGCGGCTTTTGGTACAATAGCGATAGTGGAAAAGGTAATCAACCACTCAAAAAACCTTGTTGTCGAAAGACTTTTCTGTTCCTTGAAAATTGAATCTATGCGGATAAAGCTGCATTTTTCTAGACTCCACCTCGCAGTAGGTAAAAGATTCAGAGGAGCTAGGGCGTTCAGCATTTTGGGGGAATTATCTCCAAATCTAAACAGAACTCGCGGCAGAGCGAATAGGGTAGGGCATACCCGAATTAACGCTTGGGGAGAATCCCACCTCTGAGTTAGATGACGCAAGGACTCTATGTCCTACCCACAATCAGGTCTGGTATTGTTCACATCCACATCCTCCGGGTGGCTCATGGCGAAGGCGACTGCCCCGAACATCACTACACCGTTTGACCGCCATCGATGACCAGGGCGTGCCCGACGACGAAGGAGGACGCATCCGAACACAGCCAGACGACGGCATTGGCGATCTCTTCGGGCTGTCCCATCCTTCCAATCGGCTCCTCTGAGACCACCTTTTGCCGGCCTTCGGGAGTGCCGCCGGTGAAGCGATCCATCATCGATGTGTCAATGTAACCGGGGGCAACGGCGTTGACGCGGATGTTCTGCGAGGCGTAGTCGAGAGCCGCCGACTTGGTGAGTCCGATCACGCCGTGTTTTGCGGCGGTGTATGCGGCTCCGCCCTTGATGCCTATAACGCCGGCGCCCGATGATGTGTTCACGATTGCGCCGCCGCCTTGCTTAAGTAGCAGCGGGATTTCATACTTCATGCACAGAAAAACGCCGCGCAGGTCGATGTCTACGATCCGATCCCACTCTTCCTCTTCAATTTCCGCTGTTGCTGCATTCTTCTGCTCCACACCGGCGTTGTTAAAGGCAAAGTCCAGCCGCCCGAAGGTCTCGATGGTCTTGTCCAGAGCCGCCTTCACATCCTTAGCTTGCGCCACGTCGCACGTGACGGTGAGCACTTGTCCGCCGAGTTCTTCGATCATACGAGCCGTTTCTTGATTGCCCTGTTCTGAAATGTCAGCGACCACCACATTAGCGCCCTCACGTGCAAATGCCAGCGCCGTAGCTCGACCGATGCCGTTCGCTGCTCCGGTCACAAACGCAACCTTTCCTGTGTAGTATCCATTGTCGTTCGTTGTCATTTTTTACTCCTTGTGTTGCTTATTCGGAAAGTCTTTATCAGAATTTCCATGATCTATTGCTGTGTAGTGGAGCCAAGGACGTGCATCTCAACTCCCAAAAATTTCGGATACGGCGATCAGTGGCGATATTGTTCGTCGCTGACCTTTTCCATCCAGTCCACGGGCTTCCCGTCGAGCCATTCCTGAATGGCGATGTGCGTCATGGCTGTGGTTGCTGTGGCACCGTGCCAATGCTTCTCACCTGGCGAGATCCAGATCGCGTCCCCCGGTCGTATTTCCTCCCTTGGAGTACCCCATCGCTGCACCCAGCCGCAACCTGCCGTAACGATCAGGGTCTGTCCCAACGGGTGGGTGTGCCATGCTGTCCGAGCGCCGGGTTCAAACGTGACACTGGCGCCAGACGCGCGTGCCGGATCGTGCGCCTCGAACAGGGGGTCAATGCGGACAGTGCCAGTAAAATACTCGGCTGGCCCTTTGGTGGAAGGCTGTGAGCCACTTCTTTTGATGTCCATTTGCTTAATTCCTTCACTTGATGCCATTTGGGTTGCTAGCCCATCCCTACAGATAGAGCAAGCATAAGTGCTCTATCTGTAGGGATGGATTTTATTAAGTAACAAGGTTAGCCTTGATGACATTTTGGTTGTCAGTAGGCGAGTCTGTTGCCCAATCAAAACTGAGTTTTTTCTTAAATAAAAATCTAGAATGCTTACTAGAAGCCGGAATCACTTTTCATTGCTTTAGCTTCATTCTAAGGATTCTCAGGGGCAAGCAATATAACGATCGTCTAAGATTGTTGTACAATTCTGCAAACTTAGAAATGAACGCTGTCAAAATAATTGAAAAGTCCGATATGGATTTAATGAACGACCCGCAGGCAAAACGTGAGGCAGACAGAGCGCAAGCTAACAGAGACGAACTGACTGAGCGCATCTCACAGGCTATCCGTAATGATGGGACAATTGAGCCACTGAAAGGATTACACTTTAACCGCTCCTCCTCGCCTGCGGAATGCGTTCATGGTATCTCTGTCCCTGCCTTTTGTGTAATTGCTCAAGGCAGCAAAGAAGTCCTTCTGGGCAGCGATCGCTATCAGTACGACCCAATGCATTATCTGCTTGCTACGGTCGAACTGCCGATTGTGAGTCAAATTCTGGAAGCGTCCAAGGAGCAGCCGTACCTTAGCCTTCGCCTCGATCTTGACCCCATCCTTGTCGGTTCAGTCATGGTCGAAGCGGGCTATCCCTCACCACAAAGGGGTACCAATGTAAAAGCGATAGACGTGAGTCCATTGGATGCGCCTCTGCTGGATGCTGTAGTCCGGCTCGTTAGGCTTCTTTGTGCCCCCGCCGAAGCTGGGGTTCTGATGCCACTGGTAACACGGGAAATCATTTACCGACTCCTGATGGGGGAGCAAAGTAGTCGGCTCTGTCATATTGCAGTTCTGAGTGGCTACACCCACTACATCGCTCTTGCCGTCGAGCGACTTCGTAAAGACTTTAAGGAGCCACTTCGGATTGAAACCATCGCACGAGAGCTTGGAATGAGTGTCTCAGGCTTCCACCATCACTTTAAATCTGTCACTGCAATGAGTCCCTTGCAGTTCCAGAAGCAACTGCGGCTCCAAGAGGCTCGCCGTCTGATGCTGGGGCAAAACCTTGACGCTACCAGTGCTGCTTACCGTGTAGGTTATGATGATGCCTCGCACTTCAACAGGGAGTACAAGCGGCTCTTTGGTGCACCACCGATACGCGATGTGGAGCGGCTGCGAGAAGCTGTTAGGTAGACTCCTAGTTCAATATGATCTCCTCAAGATGTCCTAATCGTGCAGAAATCGTTTCCACGCAAACATCCTTTAACGTGGGCACTTCAGGAATACGGCAGATTGATCAAGACAGTTCATATTCTGCGTTGGTATGCCGATGAGATCAATCGCCGCAGGCACAATCGCCAGATCAACAAAGGGGAAGCGCAAACTTCCCTTGAATATCCCGTTTCAGCATCAACCTTCCCATGTAATACACCGTTAGTTTAGCCCTAACCATGTATTACATGGAAGATGTATTCTACTTTGATTCTGATTTTTGAAGCATATCTTGAGGTAAAAGTTTATTTTATAATTCAAATCACAATATTGTTCTAAAGTTCTTGGCATAATTCCCTTTTTATCACATTTCCTGCCCAGTGGATGCAGTAGAGAATCCACAGGGTAGGAAATGAGTAGCATTTGAGTAGCGCGATTACTGCTTGCGATCGCTGAAAATCTCGGTAAAGATAGAGTTATTGAGTAGCAGATGAGTAAGCAGGATTGATGTAAATCCTTACAATGCTTGCTGTATCGTTAAATTCGCAGATTAAACTAGAATTACAGGGTAACAATCAGGGGAATATTATGATGAGCGATCGCGACTACACATTAATCATTGACAAAAGCGGTAGTATGTCCACACCCGACCAAGTAGGTGGTAGAAGTAGATGGGAGATAGCCCAAGAGTCTACTCTCGCTTTGGCAAGAAAGGCCGAACAGTTTGACCCCGATGGCATCACTGTTTATGTGTTTTCCGGTAGATTTAAACGCTACGATGATGTCACCTCAGCCAAAGTCGCACAGATATTTCTCGAAAATGACCCTTCTGGAACGACAAACTTAGCAGGTGTGCTTCAGGATGCCCTCAATAACTACTTTCAACGTAAAGCTGCCGGTAAAAGCAAGCCAAATGGAGAGACAATTTTAGTCATCACCGATGGTGAACCAGACGATCGCAAAGCTGTATTTGAAGTCATCATTCATGCTACTCGCCAGATGGAACGTGATGAAGAATTAGGAATTTCGATTATTCAAGTAGGCTTAGACGCTCAAGCAACTAAGTTCCTCAAAGCTTTGGATGACCAGTTGCAAAGTGTCGGTGCTAAATTTGATATTTGCGATACTGTCACTTTAGATGACTTAGAAGAAATGAGCCTTGTAGATGTATTGACGAACGCAATAACTGACTAATGCATACATCAGCCCAAAGTCCAATAACTCTTAACTTTTAAATGGAGAATTGAATAATGCTAGAAAATCGTGACTATACCTTAATTATCGACAAAAGTGGCAGCATGGCAACCCAAGATCAAAAGGGTGGTAGAAGTAGATGGGTTGCGGCACAGGAATCTACTTTGGCTTTAGCTAGTAAGTGTGAGCAATTTGACCCAGATGGCATCACAATCTATGTATTTTCTGGTAAATTTAAGCGATACGAAAATGTCACATCCAGCATAGTATCGCAAATTTTTCGAGAAAATGACCCTTCTGGTACAACTGACTTAGCAGGTGTGTTGAAACACGCAACTGATGATTACCTTCAACGCAAAGCAGCCGGTCAAACAAAGCCAAATGGTGAAACAATTTTGGTAGTTACTGATGGTGAACCGGACGATCGCAAAGCAGTCATGAAGGTAATTATTGAAGCTTCTCGCCGCATAGATCGAGATGAAGAATTAGCCATTTCCTTTATTCAAGTCGGCACAGATGCACAAGCTACCCGCTTTCTCAAAGTCTTAGATGATGAACTTCAAAGTGCTGGTGCTAAGTTTGATATCTGTGACACCATTACTATGGAAGATATGGAAGATATGAGTCTATCGGAAGTGCTACTCAATGCCATTAACGACTAGCTATACTATTTATTAGGAATTGCAAAAATGGATTCCATTGATAAGCTGTTAGCTGAACTCCAAACTGAATACAAAGAAGTACAACCTGAACAGCAGCATTCAAAATCAGCCACAGCCAAATCCGGTATGCCACCATCGCCAAAATCGGCATCTTTCATGGATAATCTTTTGGCAGAAGTTCAGGCTGATTTTGCAGAAAAGGATGCTGCTCTTGAGTTAAAAAGACAGCAAGAATTAGAACAGGAAAGGATTCGACAAGAACAACTCAAAGCCAAACAACTAGAGGCTTTAAAAGTGCAGGCAAAAGAATGGTTAGCCAAAGTAGATCCACTTTCGTCCGAAGGACTTTGGTTTGAAAGCTTTGCTGAAAGTTACTCCTCAAAATTAGAGGCGGCAATTGAATATTTAAGAAGCAATGAATAAACAATTCAAAATTCAAAATTTAAAATTAAAGACCTCACAGATAAATCTGCCAACGGAAGTGGGCAAGAATAAATCAAACTATCTTACGCTATGTAAATTTAATTAAATTTGCTCGTAATAGTGGCTTTAGCCCGATTTTCAGGGCTGAAGCGGCTTACTAGAAACCTTTAATTATTCACGCCTACTTACTTAGCTCGAATTGAAAATTATAAATTATTATTCATTACCTATAATCAATATTGATGGTGATTTGTTTGAGCTAAATGTTGAATAGCCCATTCATGCATAGCATAGAGAATTGGTTGCAAAGTTTCTCCTAAAGGCGTTAGAGAATATTCTACCTTGGGTGGAATTTGGGCATACACTTCTCGATGAATAATGCCGTCTTCCTCCATTTCTCTGAGTTGTTGGGTCAGCATTTTTTGCGTAACTCCAGGTAAAGCCCGTTGCAACTCACCAAACCGTTTTACGCCAGTCATTAATTCTCTAATAATCAAAACTTTCCAGCGTCCACCAATCACCTTTAGGGTAGTTTCTACTTCACAAGTCAGCCTGTGATGGTTTTCTGCTTCAGCTTTCATAGTTTTTTTGTAGTGAGAATCTGACTCAGGTTTGCTGGGTAATACCGCTAGTTATCTGATTATTGCTTGTTTTAAGTCTTCCATAACTAAATATTTGGTGATTTTTCTTAACTAATTCTGGGAGTTTAAGTCCCCCACTTCTAAAAGCGGCAAGTTTTGTGGCGGGGTCTAAATCCCCGTTCCCCGTTACAAAACTTAATTACGTTAGCGCAGCGTTATACCAATTCACGAAAACCCTGATACATATAGATTTATCGTAAGGGCATGGCTAAAATAGTACATTAGATGTAGGTTGGGTTGAGCAACGCGAAACCCAACATTGATCGGAGTGTTGGGTTTCGTTCCTCAACCCAACCTACAAATTTTTTTGCAACAATTTAGGCTTGTAAGGCGTGGGCAAAAATTTGACCATGCCTAGTTTCATCTGATGCATGTTTTGCTAGTTTTTCGGCTAGCCATATATCGCCTTCGGCAGATGCGCGATCGCTAAGTGCAGATAAAAACGGTACAGAGCCAGATTCGGCGAAATAAAACCCCGCAAGGATGTTGGGGCGAGTTTTAGAATCACGAATTTGAGCAGCAGAGTAATAGGCAAAAGCACCTGAACCAGCTAGATGCAGAACGTGAGTCAAGAAGTTCATCAGGAATTCCCGCTGACAATTGGAAGGTTACAATTCTTATTATGTCAACGGTTAACAAATATATCTTTTCATTTTGCTAGTATCATCCCACAGAGGTAATGCAGGTAAGTTTGGATGGAGAAATTAACTAAACAAAGGTAAACGCTCTCCGTATATTGCTTTGAAGATTTACTATCTTAATTTTGAGTAGTAATTGAGTAGCAGCAAAATCAGAAATCTGGACATTCTGCATTTACAACCTGTGGATGGCAGTAGTACCTCAATACTGTTTCTACTGTGTCGCCTATCCACCTAGCGACCTTATCAGGGGAATTCCCTTTGGTGATTGCCCACGTTGCGAAAGTATGGCGTGTAGCGTATGGCTTGAGATAGTAAGGTAGCTTACCCTTGTTCACCAGGTCTTCTACTACCCCTGAATAGTGATATCCTCTGCTAGTCTGACCTTTCCAGATTTTTTGTAATGTCTGAGACGATAGAGCTTTGCCTAATCTGTCTGTAAAAATTAAAGTACTAGAGTCAGCATACGGTGGTCTAAGCTCTAGCAGTAAGTTCTGTAGTCGAGAGCCTTGTTTAGTAGGAAATACTCGTTTTACTCCGTTTTTCGTACTCTTTAATATGCGGTATGAATTGCAAGATTTATTTATACTTATTTGACAACAATCTTTTGAGATATCATGCCACGTGAGAGCAAAAGCCTCACCGAGCCGACACCCCGTCCAGAATAAAAATTTAATCAATGGTGCATAGTGAGAATATGTTGGATGATTCTCGAATACTTGGATAATCAAATCTCTCTGCCCCAGAGTGAACGCTCTATAGTCTTCACCAGTGGATTTTCTCTGAGGTTCTTTCATTTTCAAGTCTTCAAAAGGGTTGTCCGGCACGAGATGAGAGTTGGCAGCCCATTCACAGCATTGACTGTAGTGATTTACTAGCAGCCAAGCCATCAGTTTTGTAGTATTGTTAACAAGCCAATCTCTAATTTTGGGGGCTTCATCTAATGATTGAGTGGGAAGCCGTTTTGTGTACCGCAGCACAGATACATAACGGCTGAGGATGGTTGTCTGCTCAATCTGCGTTTCCTGGTAGTCGGTGAACTTGTTCCAGAGTTCCAGAAGGTTATATTCGTATTTTGGTTTTGGAGCGATCGCCGCCACTGCCACCGCCGGATTTTTCCCGCCTGCTCTAAAGCGATAGCTTTCCAGTGTTGGGTCAAACCGCTCCAGGGCGATATCGGTTGCGATCGCATCTCGCCGCGATCGCACTATCTCCCGGTTGCGCTTGCCGTCCTTAAGTCCTGTGGAAAGGAAAAACTGTTTAGAAAAGCCCCGAACTCGAAAGCGAAAAAATAGCTTTTGCGAGTCGGGGTCTTTGTGAATCCAATAGTCTTCGTCTTTCATCCTTCTGCGATGATATCTTCCAATTTTTCCAAGGCCTCAATCGCTTGCCGTAATGACGTATAGGCAACTTCCACGCAAGCTAAATTTTTATTCAGTTCAGCAGGAACATGCACAAGTCGCTGCTGAATTTTATACAATTGCTCAATATCTTTTCTGAGTTGCATATATTTTGTGGCTTTGTGAATTTAAGAATTTTAGTGTTTCATCATCCGCTATCGCAGCGAGGGCAGGTTTCACTAGTCATCTTCCTTCTCGAAATCAGAAGCATAAACCAATACATAAGGAGGGTAAAAGCCGTCACCCTGGTCAACTCTCTTGTCCCAAGGGTGTCTGTGGCTATTTAAAGGGACAGGTGGCATAAATCTCTCCCAGCATTCAGGAGAACTGCCATCTGTTTTTTTGCTGACATGACGCCAGGGACAAGCAAAAGTAATGTTCTCGTCGAGTGCCAAGTACTGAATCACCAGTAATCCTCCTTCTGGGTGTGGTTGGTAAGGCAAATTAACGGATTCCCACCAACCGCCAAGCCAATAATCCTCGCGGATACGTTCAATCCACTCGTCGTAGTTGTCTTGGATTGCGATCAAATGTTCGTCGTTCGAGAGATAATCCCCCGAAACTGCGGGGATATTTACTAGCAGCCCCACTCCCGGCATCCAACAAGGATCTACCCAGTAAGGCAATGTCCACGGATTAGCCAACTGCTGGCAGTGGTGCCGATAGCACTCGAAATAATCACAAATCAATCCAATGGGACAATCTGTCATGCCAAAGCCTGTGCTAACTTTTATTTGGTAGATGGACGTAAGCGATCGCAATCAAACTCCTGCCGAGTGCGATCGCTTCTAATTATCTGGAACTGATTTTTGGTTGCTCAAAGGCAGCAGTAAAGTACCCAGTGGGGCATAATCGCTTTAATTTTTGTGCGTGGGCTTCGGCGTCGTTGCGAAAACGATAACGAGCGACTTCTTTAAATCCTTCCTTTGTGGCTGACATGACTAGCCAAGGTCTATGTTCTATATCGGCTCTCATGGATTCCTCACCCCGTTGATTAAACATTCAACTAGTCCCTCTCTGTCTGAAATTGCTAATTCGCCTTTGATTGCCAGCATTAGGCTAAACAAATCCTCGCTAGTCCGAGGCTCCGTAGAAAGGAAAGCTAAGTCCGCGGCCATCATGGAGATGAGGCACAATTTCTCGGCTCTATTCAAGCGTTCAAACTTTGCGCCGTAAGTATCCTCCATATCTTCCAGTACTCCCCCGTCACCGGGAGTGTAGCTGGTATAATATCCAGGGGAATGTGCCATAGTTAATGTTTATCCGTCTAATTACTAATAGGTTCTGTAGCGCTTGTTTTTCAGGCGCTATTTGTTTTTGAGTCGCTGAATGCTCTTAATCTGCTTGGTAGTACATAGGCACTGCTGCACTGCATGAAGTGCATCGAGGAGACTAAGGTCGGGATTGTACAGTCCGGTTTTCACCATGTCTGCGTAGACTGGCGATTCTAAAATGCGCTGTAAACTGGACTCCAGCGTTTGTAAGTCTTTGGTGATATCTGCGTATTTGTTCATTTCTCAGGTCTAAGGAGCCATCAGCACAGACGACCCCGTGCTGACGGAGGGAGATTAAAAACGTGGTTAAGTGGTATTTGGATTTTCGTCTAGGGTTGCCTCCAGAGAAAGGAATCGTTTATTTATTCGCCCGACCCAGGGTCATCCGCTTCTTCCTTAGAGTTAATTGCAATATTGAGAAAGTTGCCTATCAAATGAAAACCAACGATAAAAAATGGCTGTTCTGCGACATCTTTTATGGTTATCACCGCGTTGCCTGGGTAGCCTTGTAGTTGTTCGACGAGTTCCTGAACTGTTCTTGTCATGTTGGTTTTCTCCTGGGTTGGTTGGTTAGTCGAATTGGATTGGAAGAAATCACCGCGCGGCAATCTCGTTACCGCGCTCGGTTCTTGGTGATGGCAGGGTGTTTCCGCGCCGTAGCACGGGTGCTTGCTCCGGTGGTGCCACGCAAAGGGTTAGGCGTGGGGGAGCGAATAATAGATTTTTGAATATCTATTATTGCTATAATATTGCATATTCAGATACTCTAGTCAATAATGGATTTTTGGATATGCAATAATTGAGTGAGTAGATATGAAAAGTACAAATGGCAAGCAGAGGACGTCCGAGGGGCAGAGATACGAAAGGGGTCAGCCTGAAAGTGAACCCAGAGGCATGGGAGCTTTTCCAGGCACTAGCTCAGAATATGGGTCTTACGAGGTCGGAACTAGTGGAGAAGATAGCCACAAATCAAATCCCGTTATCGCAGGAGGATGCACAACTAATCAAATCTCTGGGAAACTCGTCAGCCAGCTAATAGATGAGACTGAAAAACAGCTGGCTTATTATGAAGAACAAGTTGAAGTCCTAAGAGACAGGCTCAAAGAGCTAAAGCAAATCCCTGAAACTCTTACAGATGTAGACCACACTGAATAAAGCCGTCCTGCCTGCTCTGGCAAGGACGGTTTTGTTTTGTGCGATTTCCTATTGTCGCCATCTGGCGGCGCATCTACGACTAAACACGTTTTAAACCTCCTAATATGCGGAAATTCCCCGATGTCTACATCCAGGGAAAAGCCGCATGGTGGGTTGAGTCGTACTACCAACTCAACCATGTCAATAACTCTAACTTACTGCATTGTCCAAGCACTATTGCTCTTATTGCGGACGCTTATTTATCTTCGTCACCGCAAAGAAAAGCAAAACAGCAAATCTGAATCCTCTCCCCAGGAACAACGCCCCCGTCAACCATCGGGGAAAATCTCTCATTCATACCGCACAGACCCTAAAAACCGAGAATTGCAAGCCGACTTACTTACCCTGCTCAGAAATGATGTGCCAGCAGCCAAGCGCCTCTTAATACAGCAGAGGCAATCCAATCCGGGCAAATCAGATAACTGGTATCTATAAAAAGTGATTTATGACTTGGAACGCGACCGGCGTTAACCAATGTAGAAAGTGCGATCGCACTGCGGGGGATAAATGCGATCGTCGAACTCGATAGCGAACTGTGACCAATGAAACAAACCCAGAAGTACGCTAGAGCTTGCCAAGTCTTGACCTTCCCACATCGAACACAGAACGATCTGTACATGGAACTAAACCGACTCGGCTGGTACTGGAATTCTCAGAATAAAGAGTGGGAAAGAGATGACACTCCAGCAAAACTTGCAACCCAGCTAATTAGAGTTCGAGTCTGGGCGGCAACCGACAAAGTAGAACAAGCCGCAGAGTTATTTTTAGAAAAAGCTGAAGACAACGGCTTGCGATTGATAGAGAAATCGGCACCTTACATCAATCGTCCACCCAACCAAAACGACAGTAGAATCTACCTTACTTTTGAGGACATTAGCGATAACTCATAACCAATGACTAATAACCAATCAGCAAAAACCTACGGATTCTTGAAAGATAACACCCCATTTAATTGGTTATTTCCAGATAACAAAGTCCCGATTATTTCCCTTGTTCCTGTACGCCTAACACCAGAAGCACCGCCATGTTACGTGGTCGATTCTCAATATCTCACCAAAAAGCAAATAAAAGAACTAGCTATTCTGCTGTTCCAGGAACTGGAAAACTGCACTTCCTTCAAGATGGCGATTCAAATTGTCAAAGGAGGATTGCCACTAACCCACACCTGGTTTAGTGGAGTCGAAACATCAGATGCTGGAGAATTCTTTAGATTAATGGATCGGTAGCCATGAGCCAAGAAGAAGAAATCAAGGGTGCGATTGTCGTATTCCCCGACGAAATTTTATTTGCATCCCCAGAAGAGAATCGCGCCGGTCAAGCCGTTGCATTTCATTCGCATCAGTTGACTGAATTCGTGCAAACAGTCGATCCAGAATTGACTCGTGCCGAAGCCATAAGCTTGGCAGCCGTCATTATCAAGGATGCCCTTAATCATTTCAAAGAAGATCCAGAACTGGTTGCACAACTCAAGCAAATAGCCGAACAAGTAAGGATTCTACGCAAGTCATAAAAAGCTGCTTGCTATCATTCTGCTTGATATTTACAGGCAAAAAAAAGTAGCGGTCTATTTCTTCGCTACTCATTCCCAAAATTAACAATCATCACTACACAGGGGGGCATATAAATGACTTCATCAACGAAACTATTGCTGCACAGGAGGCGCACCAACAAAGACATCACTATACAGGGGCGTACTAATGACTTCATTGACAAAGACATCACTATACAGGAGGCATAATAATGACTGAGCTTAAGGACAATTATAGCATTTCTTCCGCAACTGCGACGTTAGAATTACCTGTTTTTCGTGTTCATGAAATCGCCACTGCTCACTATGATGAATGGGTGCAAAGCGCTGTTTCTAATACCATTATCTCGCTGAATGTCCGGACTATTACGGACTCCAGAGAGATAGATAAAATTCTCAATCAAAACACCCATAACAGACGTAAGCATTCAGATCATTTAGTTCCTGCATGGTGTGCTTCCGGGGTTGACCCTTTAACTGATGAACGCACACTAGAAGGGGCGCAGGTTAAGCCAGACAGCCCACCAGTAGGACAAGATGGGCGTATCCAGAAATACAAAGGCGCTAAAGAATTTATTGCCGCCCCACTATTTCTATACACTGGCATGGAAGGCTACTGGAAATCAATAATAGACAACATTCTCCAAGCAGTAATCATCACTGAAGGCCCCAAGAAAGCCGGTTCAGGGTTGACTATCGGACTGCCTACAATTAGCATTCCTGGGGTTACAACCTGTCGGAAACTTGGCAGACTGCATCAGTTACTAAAACTTTTTGCAGTACTGGGGAGGACTTTTTATATAGCTTTTGATAACGACATATTGAAGAAGCCTCCAGTACAGCAAGCTTTAATCGGGCTTGCAAGAGAATTAGCCGCTAGAGGCAGCAAAATAATGGTAATCATGCTGCCAGAAGGTGAAGCCAAAGGCATGGATGATTTCATCGCCCTGCATGGTGCCGAAGCCTTCAAACAACTAGTAGATGAAGCGGCAACTTTTGAGGAGTGGAAGGAGGAAATCGATTCACAAGTTGACCCGTCAACGAAACCAAAGAAATCAAGACTCAGTAGAAACTATCAACTAATTGATCAGCATTGGGGCGACCTCCTAAGATACAACGCTTTGAAAAAAATAGTCGAACTGCGCGGAGCAGAGCTTCCAGCAGACGATGTTCGGCTGAGGGCCGCCTTGGAGCTTGACGTTGATATGACTAACACCGATGCTCTTACTGTTGTCCGCAACATATCAAGAGATGATTCTTATTCGCCAGTAGTGGACTACCTGAACGAGGTGGAGTTGAAATTTCCTGAGATTGATCCGTCATTCCTCGATGGGCTAGCCCAGGAATATTTTTCTACCACCGACCCAATGCACAGCATTTACTTCAAGAAATTCCTGGTTTCGGCTGTAGCTCGTGCCAGAAAGCCTGGGGACAAGGTAGACACTGTTCTGATGTTGGCATCACCGAAGCAGGGTTTGTACAAGTCCACATTTTTCAGAGTCCTATTCGGTGATAATTGGTTTTCTGATCAACTGGGAACGGATTTAAGTGATAAAGACGAAAAAATGAAAATGCATCAGTACTGGTGTCATGAGTGGGCAGAGTTTGAGAGTATCTACAAAAAGAAAGATGTGTCCGCTCTCAAAAGTTTTATCACAGCAGTAGAAGACACATTTCGCGCTCCCTACGATCGCGGCATGGTGACTTATCAGCGACCTTGCGTCTTCGTGGGGACAACCAACGAACAAGAAATACTCAATGACCCAACAGGCAATAGACGATTCTGGATTATTGCGGTCAAAAAGAAAATTCCAATATTCGAGGTGATGAAAAATAGGGATAAAATCTGGGCCGCCGCGAACGCGCTCTACAAATCTGGGTTTGAGTGGAAGCTCACTGATGAACAGGAAGAACGACGGGAAATTTTGAACGAAGCATATCAAAGTGTTGACCCGTGGTCGGAAGTCATAGAGGAATTTATTCTTCCTGGACAGAGGTTTGTTTCAACTGAAAGTCTCTACAGGCTGTTGGATATCGAACTGTCAAAGAGAGATCCATTCATAGCGCGTCGAATTTCTAGTGTCATGCGTCACATGGGTTGGATATCGGGGCGCGAGAAGATTAATGATCGCTTGAAGCGTGGTTGGATTTTAGAAAATATTGAAAATAAAATTTCGTCTCAGACAGACGATTGCAATGGATCTAATGGATCAGCTTGCTACGAGCGGGTTCTAGCTGATCCATTGGACGACTTTCAAGATAATTGCAATGGATCTAATGGATCAGCTTACCAGGAGCGGGTTTCAGACGATCGATTTAATGAATCTCCAATGGTTGTAAGGGATCAACCTTCTACATCTGTATCAAATACTACTATTAGAAATCTGATCCCGGAGATCCATGTTGATCCATGTGAGTCCGCTGCAATGGATCAGCTGGAACCCAGTGATAGCAAGGGTGATCCATTGATCCATTGCAGCGACGATATTTTAGCTAAAAATACAAATTCCACAAAGCAGAAAATAGATTATCAGTTCTGGTTGATTGACCCGACAATTCTCACCATTGCAATTCCCAGCCAGTTCGGGGATATAAACTGCACTGCGGAACCCACTGCCACCATCATTAACAGGGCCAAAATGAAAGCAGGGTACGTTTGCAGGTTGACCATGTACTATCCCGATTGCACAAAAGCCAGTCTCGAAGATATTCGAGTCGAGGCTGCAACTGGGAAGAAAGACTTTGAGGCACTAGCCCATCGCATTGCGAAGGACTGGGCAGAAGAGGAACATAGCGAACTCCCTGCCGGCTGGATGCATCCAGAAGCGATCGCCGATCTCGAAGTTGGGTCAATGGTCTATATCAAAAATCTTCGGTCAGGGAAGTGGATATTAGGGAAAATTGAGGAGTACTGCGATCGTGGCGGATTCCTGGAAGTGCGCTGTAAGGGCAAGTTGCAAAAAATATTCTCGGTTGAAACTATAGGGTTTAAAACTGCACGGAATTTTGACCAATGACAGAGAAGATCATCCACTACGTTCCTGGGAACTGGGGAGGAAAAGGGATTCTAGTAGCTATATGCGGGAAAAGAGTAATTTACACTCAAGCTTCATCGGATTTTACAAACTGCCCTGAGTGCAAGACACTGTGGAAGCAAAGCTTAAAACCTGTGACCTTTCGCGTAGATTATGAGTAATTGTCTAGAGTGAATCCCCAGAGGATCAATCACCGCGATCGTGCGAACGAGAAAAAGATAGTTCCAGGTAAGTGACTGGGTAGACTAATTTTATACCTATTACTTACCATTTGAGATGAAAACACTAATAAGACTAGGATTTTTCTGTGCAGTGCTAGTTGGATGTAGGACTTTGCCTAACGCCAACGCTTTCATGTCAGGATCAGATAATTATGAGGTTCAATGGAGTGGATCTGCTGGAAGCAAGCTGTTCGGAAGTTATGTTATTGGTTCTAGAAGTGTCAGTATACCTTTGAGAGTAGAAAAAGTTGCAACAACACTTCCTTATAAAATAACTTTTTCTGCTCCAAAAAATGCCTTGATTTCGGCGGCAGGAGCAACACTTAATCAAGGCGCGGTAGAAATAAAAATTTTCAGGAATGGTTCAGAATGTGGAAAGGTGACGATGGTTGGAAGTGGAGCTATGGCTAATCAAGTTTGCCAATAGGTAAATTTTCAGAAATCTAGAATTTATCATCTCGAATTTGAAACCCAGATTCTTTGTGTAGAAAGCCGGATATCTGGGTTATCCAGTTAGCTAGTCTATTAAATTTATGCTGAATTGTTTTGTTAACATCATTAAGCCGATACTCGTAAATATTTTCTTTATCACTCTGATACTGAATTACGTGTATATCCAGTTTCCTCTCAATTGCAGTTATCTTGCTAATTAAAGTATATTCAAGTAAAGAAATACGGGAATTGATGTTAGCTTCGACCTGAGCCAGTCGGTAAATGGCTCCTACTAGGGCTACTAATCCAAGGATAATAGTTAGTGTACTAGAAACATCAATTTTCATTCTAAAATCCAAACATCTATTTTTACGATCCAAACCAAATTACTTATTTCTCTAGATTTGCGTTTTTTAATTCCTATCCTGCGTTCAAGAAAGCAAACAGGAGAGACGAATTCTAAAACCACAACTTCATCGCTAGGATAGGTTTTCTTCAATTGGTAAATTTCTATTTGTTCATTAATAAAATTAGCTTGGCATACCCAACCAGACATAAAACTGTGTGCAGTGCCAAGCAAACTATGCTTGAGTCGAAAAATACTTCCTTGAATAGGTGCAGTGAATTGCCAAGTATCAGTTATTTGAATTGCACTAACTGTCTGCCAGCCCATTATGCAAATTCCTGGATATCAGTTTCACCTATCTCTTCTAACCGCTCGTCATACTCTCCCCCATAAAGATATTCTTCCAATTGTTTATCTGTCACGGGTTCAAGCAGCCCAGATCCAGCATGAGCGCAAAATGCAAAGCCGCCTGGATCTTGTTGGGCTACTTGTCGCCAATGGGGAGGAATTGAAGTCTGTAAAGTCCAGTCAAACTCTGGATCGCCAGGAAGAATAATTAGTCTACTCAGGCAACAAGGCATAACTTACACCCCTAATACTCCATCCCTTCTCAACAGCATTAGTAATAATGCTTTGCTTAGGTTGAATAAAGGTACTAACAGTACCACTTCCCTCTTTTTTGGATGCCCTTGGTGGCTTGGGGGTAGAACCCCAGATTAAGTTTGTTGTATCGCCTGCGGCTTCCAATATTCCTAATTCCTCAGCATGAGATATTTCTGCTGCGGTAATATTCCAGGCATAATTATAACCACCTGGCATTGGAATATAAACAGTTCTTGTCAATCCGGCTGTTTTAATACCGCGAATATTTGAGCCTCTGCTAGTTATTGTCCAGCCAGCTTTTTGTAAGTTTTTCTCACTAGTACTTGAACAGAAACTAGAAACAGTTCCTGTAGTAATCAATTTACTAGCGCGATTTGGCTTGGGTGAGTTACAGCCAAAAAATACACCGACTGCCCCTGCAAAAGTAGTCTGTCCTAACTCACCTTTGTATGTTTCATGGAAGCCTTCATTAATTTGAAAGCCATACTTTAAGCCTGTTTTAAAGACTACATAAGCTTTAACTTTATTCCCGCGTCTACGTACCATTTTTTCTCCCTAATTATTTTTTCAAATTAACTAAACGTTAAAAGTACTAAACGTTAGGAGAAAATATCAAATTTTCATTCAGTGGAACCAGGAAGGTTGAGACGTGAGTAACAGAAACTTGCCCGTTAATGGGAGGACCATAACTGAAAGGAGGGTAAGAAGCTAGTTGTTCACCAGTCGCAAGAGGTGTATTAACTGTTGTTTGAGCATTGCCAGCAGCTATGCGGAGCTTATACAAAAGTTCTGCTACTCCTTCAGCCGTTAAATCTGCCACAGTAACGCCGTTAACTACACTGATGTCAACGTACAATTTGCCAGCAATTACAGTCAGAGCATTTGTTAATCCATTAGCAACAAGTGCGGTTTCAAGCTCTTGAAAAGTTAGATCGGTTCTAGCTGTCATATCGGTAAGTGATTTGTATTGCTTTTTACCAAATATGACATATAGAGTCAGAATGACAAGAGTAGATATTCAGACATTTAAAAAACCTACTGCACAAGGTTTGTAGGCTACTAGGAATGTAACCACCCATAGGGGGGGAAATCTGACTGACTCATTAAAGTGTTTGGTAAAAAATGGTATGTAAAGATTTGTTACGTCTAACCTAACGGTGATAAATCAGTTGGTTGTCGGTAAAGGTCAAGCCTACGCCGCCTACGTCTATAAGCTTGTTTTCCCCCAACAGGCACGCCTAAAATGTCTGTTGGTTCAGTAACTAAGGTTGCATAACAAGGGTAAACGCGAGTTGCTATTTTAATCTGGTTGACATTAACCTTAATTTCTTCAGTCACACTGAGACGAATAATCTGAGCAGTTGAAAGGGTGATAAGTCGCTGCATTACTTCCTCAGCTTCTTCCTTTGAGGCTGCATATACTGCCATTTGTCGGGCATTGTCTAAAAAAGCAGTACAGCGAAATTTACCCCAGGTAAAAGGCCGACATATTTCTTTAATTTGTTCATAAGTTAGCCCTTGCTTACAGTCTGGAATACTGTAATCCACACTTTTAGGATTAATCCCATTAATTCGCCAAGGTGGTTTTTCTACAGATTTAAAAAGTACCACAAGCTTTCTATCCATGTGCTTGGCTCGTGGTAAATCTTCGGTAGGCATTCCTACAATTTGCCCTACGTCTTTATTCCAAACTTGGCGTTGAGTAGCAATAGCCTGGAGTATAGCTAGCTTGATATCTCTCTGCCTACCAAAAATTACAATATCACCTTGAGATTTTACTAATCCTGTCATGTCATGGATCTGGGTTAATGCGTACAGCTTTTTGGTCGCCGTCGTTTACTTCGTGCCTTAAATCATCCATTGCCCAAATATCATCTAATCCCATAGATAAGATGTATCCCTGATCCCAGAATGCATTTTCTAAGCCTCCAAGATATCCACGTGCAAACTCTTGAAGAATTTTTGGTTGGATACTTTGGATTTTTTTATCTACTTGTGTTGCAAATGACCAACGCTCACCAGATTTCTCTACTGGCTCTAAACCGAATGCTTTCAAGCTACGAAGCGATAGAATCGATTGATAAAAAAGGTTTTGCGCCCCTAGTTGACCGATTAATTGAATACCAAATTTAAATTGATTTTCAATATTTTTACCTGCTGTATGCTTGATGTCTCCTTTAATAACAGCAATTTTCTCTCTAGCAATCTCTACAGCTAGCCTTGCCGGAATAATTGGGTAACGAATTGGAACTCCATCAATAACTGCAACTGTGACTACACGAATAGATACATCACCTAATATATAGCCCGCTAGATTAGCTATCATTCCATTGACAGCTTCAATTTGACTTTTTAATTGTTCATCTGATTGATTCCAGTCGAAATTATAAATTGTGTAAGATGTCATTTGGCAGAATTGCCATAGAGAAGTCCAACTAATCTGGATTCCTAAAGCATTAGCAATTGAGAGAGCAAAACCACCTAATCTTTTAAGTCCACCTAGTAATTTACCTAGTAAGCTTTTTCCATCGCTTCCAGAAGATTCAGCATACTGGCTAGAGAACGTACGTTTTTTGTACCAACGATTAGTACCATGATATTGAGTGGTTTGACCCACTTGTACATAATCTTTACCAGGTTCTAAATCAATACTTCCATCTGGATTAATTTTCATGTTAGTTTGCTCAAGTGTTCTTGAACTCTAGCAGTGATGTCCTCAATAACAAGCTGAGGAATACCATCAATTTTCATGTCACCAGGGGGTGAATTAAGTAGTTCTAAAAACTTTCTCCAGTCATCAGCATTTTCTGCAAATTGACCTAATGCAGATTTAGCAATTATGCTTCCCATAACATCGTCGCCTGGAGCAGCGAAACCAGTTAGTGCAGCTTTAGTAATCCCAGCACTAATTAGCAAGGTATTGAGTTTATGCTCTAGATGTCCGTTGCGGTGTGTGTAAGTAATTATTTGCTGATCTGATTCTTTGAGAAAAGCTTTAATATCTTGTTCACCTGGGGTAAACAGAGTTTTCACTGATTTAGGAACCTTGTTAAGTTGATATCCCAAATACTTAGCATTAGCAAGCGCTACATCCTGGGTTATGAGTGAAGCATTTTTTGTTGCTCCTACTTCAATTAAAGTTTTTACTCCCAGTTGAGTGTTGATTTCTAAATCATTATGCGTTAGCAGACTGATACCTGCTAATTCTGCCAGTGCATCACTCACATTATCCATGTAGATTTGCTTTTCGCCTTCCTCAGTATTAATAGTAATAGTGAGTGGAAACTCGCCCATGAAAGCTTTTAATTGTCCCAGTTGATAAGCATTAAAGCTAACACTATCAGATATCTTTTGATATTCTTGTGGTTGCCAATCTTTAATATCTACAATATCGCCCGTTGCTGGATTACGAGTGATATGAGGCATTAGACTAGGGGCAGCATCAACAGGCAACTTATGTAATCCCTCTCTGCGCCAAGTTACAGCCTGAAGGCTATAAAGCATTTGTGGTAAGTTATGAACTTGAACTGTTTGAGGTGTTATGTCAGCTTGAGGTGTTGCTGATTCCTGATAACAGCTTTTTATCTGTGATTTGATGGTTTGTTCTGGATTAAATCTTAAATTTAGATTTTCTCCCTCGAACCAATCGTTTCCACCAACAATTCTGTAAGTTCTACAAACTGTTTTACCTAATGATTCTATTTGATTACTAACCTGTTGAATTTGAGCTTGTAATCCATACAGTCCCAGTCCTCCATAAGGATAAGCTTCGGTTTGATCGGTTACGCAATTGTGAGAAAAAATCTCGCCTGCGATTGGAGGGAAATTAGCTGCTATTCCGGCCGTTATGGCAGTAGTAATTTCTTCTGGCGTCACGTTTGCTCCTTCTCCTGGTTCACCTTTAGTTCCTGGTTCACCTTTAGTTCCTGGTTCACCTTTAGTTCCTGGTTCACCTTTAGTTCCTGGTTCACCTTTAGTTCCTGGTTCACCTGGAGTACCTGGTTCACCTTTAGTTCCTGGTTCACCTGGAGTACCTGGTTCACCTGGAGTACCTGGTTCACCTGGAGTACCTGGTTCACCTGGAGTACCTGGTTCACCTTTAGTTCCTGGTTCACCTGGAGTACCTGG
>NZ_JBALCY010000011.1:0-136661 GCF_036917655.1 Nostoc sp. | reverse complement strand
TGCCAGAAGCGCTTGCCAGTCTGCAAGAACTCACCTCCCTGGATTTAAGCTTTAACCAATTAACGACGCTGCCAGAAGCGCTTGCCAGTCTGCAAGAACTCACCTCCCTGGATTTAAGCTTTAACCAATTAACGACGCTGCCAGAAGCGCTTGCCAGTCTGCAAAAACTCACCTTCCTCGATTTAAGCAACAACCAATTAAGGAGGCTGCCAGAAGCGATCGCCCGCCTGGAACAACTCACTTCCTTGGATTTAAGCCGTAACCAATTAACGACACTGCCAGAAGCGATCGCCCGCCTGGAACAACTCACTTCCCTGAATTTAACAGGCAACTCCATCGAAAAGCCACCGCCAGAAGTTGTTGCAAAAGGTATTAAGGCGATTAAGGATTATCTCCGGCAACTCAAAGTAGAAGGCACAGATTATCTGTATGAAGCAAAGTTACTAATAGTCGGCGAAGGAGGAGCAGGGAAGACAACACTGGCGAAGAAAATTAAAGACCAAAATTATCAACTCCAAGAGGAAGACTATACCAAGGGAATTGAGGTTATCCAGTGGAGTTTTCCAATGACAAATGAGCGAAAATTTCGAGTCAATATTTGGGACTTTGGGGGACAAGAGATTTACCATGCTACTCACCAGTTTTTCCTCACCAAGCGTTCACTCTATGTTTTGGTGGCAGATACCCGCAAGGAAGACACGGATTTTTATTACTGGCTAAATGTCGTAGAACTGTTGAGCGATAACAGTCCGCTGCTAATCATCAAAAATGAGAAGCAAAACCGCCACCGGGAGATTAATGAACTCCAGTTACGGGGGCAGTTTACTAATTTGAAGGAGACTTTACCCACAAACCTTGCTACCAACACAGGTTTAGAACAAGTTTTAGATAAAATCAAGCATTACGTTAAAAGCCTGCCCCATATTGGCAGTCCTCTCCCAAAAAGCTGGGTTAGAGTCCGGAAAGCTTTGGAGAGTAACGCACGCGATTACATCGGCTTGGATGAATACCTGAACATCTGCCAAAAAAATGGGTTCACCCAAAGAAATGACAAGTTGCAGTTGAGCAACTATCTGCACGATTTGGGAGTATGCTTGCACTTTCAGGAAGACCCACTTTTGAACAAGACTGTCATCCTCAAACCCAAGTGGGGAACTAATGCAGTCTACAAAGTGCTGGATAATGAAAAAGTGATTGGCAAGCTGGGCAGTTTCACCCAGTCTGACTTGGTAAACATCTGGTGTGAAGACGAATATGCCACGATGCATGATGAACTATTGCGTCTGATGATCAACTTTAAGCTGTGCTACGAAATTCCTAAAAGTAAAGGAAAGTATATTGCCCCACAACTGTTATCTGCTAATCAACCTTCGTATAACTGGAATCAAACCGACAACCTGATTCTGCGTTACACTTACGACTTTATGCCCAAAGGCATCATCACCCAGTTCATTGTTGTCATGCATGAGTTGATAAATGAACAACAATGTGTCTGGAAAAGCGGCGTTGTTCTTAGCAAAGACCAGACGAGAGCAGAAGTGATTGAATATTACGGCAAGCGGGAGATTAAGATTCGAGTTTCAGGTCGTCACAAAAGAGATTTGATGACCATAGTTACACATGAACTAGATAAAATTCATGACTCATATAATCGACTAAAGTACAACAAGTTAATCCCCTGTAATTGTATCACTTGCAAAGATAACCAAGAGCCACACTTTTATAACTTTGAAAATTTAAAAAATCGCTTTGCTAAACAAAAATATGATGTTGAATGTGATATTAGCTATGAAAAAGCGAATGTTTTGAGCTTAATTGATGATGTGATAGATCGGGGTAAAGATAGGTTGTTTGTAGAGCAGTCATGGGTTGAAGTGAATTCTTCTCTATCTCCGCAAATACCATCTAATATATATATCAACCTAAATCAAATTCAAGAACAAAATAAAACTCGTCAAAAGGAAAATAATTCGATGTCAACAGTAAATCAATACGGCTTAGGAGATAACATTGGTGGCGATAAAGTCATGCGTGATAAAATTGGCACTCAAATCAACAACTCGCAAAACTTGGCACAAGCTGCAAAAGATATTAAAGAACTTTTAAATCACCTGTCACAGGAATATTCTAGTACTGCGATTGTTGGCGTCAAAGCAGTAGAGGAAATAGAACGGCAGCCAACACTGAAAGCTCGAATTGTCAATGCCCTGAAAGAAGCAGGATCAGAAGCTCTGGAAAAAGCAGTTGATCATCCTGCTGTCAGCATTGTCATAGCAGCCACCAAGGGCTTTATAGATGGTTGAAGATATGGTAATTTAATCAGGCTGAAAAGTAAAATTTACCGCCCAAATACTAGCTTGTTTTACTAGAAACTTGAATGGTAAATTTCTGTTTTCATTCAGAGTTACATAACTCCTGACTCCAGATTCCTTCTACTGTTGTTCACCTTTTTCCTGAAGGAGCGATCGCCAATCTGCGATCGCCTTCTCCGTCCACAGCCAATTTTTAGCTAATTTATCTACCTGGAAATTTACTGGATCAGACTTGAGAACCATTTGCCGCAACTTGATCGCTTCATTGAGATATTGTGTCTGTTTGCCATCATGCTGACTAAGTGCAGATTTATACAGTCCGAGAGCTAAACCAGCATAGGAAGTTAAAGCATCCTGAGGCACTGCTGTCTTTGTAGATGTTGAGTCTGTGTTCTGTTCTTTGAGAGCTAAATTCAAAGCCTTGAACCAAGAGTCATTACCTCGATTTAGATTGCCTTCTGCGTAGTAGGCAAATCCTAAAGCATTATTATACAAAAGCGATTCTGGTTTAGCTTTTGCAGCAGTTTCCCAGTAACGGCGGGCATCATCGACGCTATAGTTATTGTCTCCAGTTTGGATAGACTGCCACGCTAATCGTCCCTTGTAAAAGTTGACAGATGGATCGTCAGCTTGTTTATTTGGAATCAGTTTCAGGGCAGTATCAGCCGCAGCAAGTGCGCCACGATTGAGTAATTCTTCTACAGCCAATAACCCACCTTGCAAGTCGCTCTGGCTCAATTTTTCCGTAGCGGTGGCGGTGACAATTCCAGTCGCTGCTGTTTCTAAATCGATATTTTGCTGCTTTTGAATGGGTAGAGACTGGGTGGGAATTGCTGGTATTTTAGGCATTGCTTGGGGTCGATTTTGCCACCACCAATTTAAACCGATCGCAGCTGCTAACGCACTGATTCCCACAATCCCCACAATCGGCCATAGCTTGCGGCGTCGGGTAAAAGGTCTCGGTGGGGCTGGTTGCGAGCGCAAAAAATCAGCAGAATTTTGCCAATTTCCTTCAAAGTTTCCAGCAGCTTGAGGTGGCGGTGCTGGGGCTTCTCCCCACAAATCTGCTTCCTCTTCCGAAGAAGTCATTTCCTCTGAAACCTGCCTTTGCTGAAGACTATTTTCGCGAATTTGTTGATCCAGTTCAGTTGGAGCTTTTTGGTTATCTAGCTGACGAAACAAATCCGAAACTATAGCAGAATCTTCTGCATAGCTTGGGTCATCATACTCAATTTCATCAACTAGATCGCCCCAAGTATCTTCACCTAGCCAGTCCAACCCAGAAGAGTCACGCGCCAAACCAGAAGGAATCATTTCCTCCATTCCTAAAGGCATCTCGGTATCATCGGCCATAGCAGAATACATCGTGGAAGTTGCCCCTAAAGGCGAACTATACTGATTCAGCGACTCCGCACTTTCGGATAACCCAGTTTCCTGGCTCAAGAAACCGTCAAATTCTCGCTGGAGATATAAAATCGGTAATGCCCAGTACATCTGGTGAGAACCATAGGCAGAAATTAATCCTTGGCGCACCCGACTGACACACAAATCTACTGGATATCCCTGACTCAAGTTGCGGTAAAACAATTGTGTAAGCGTCAACGCCACTTCATCAGGAATCCGTTCTGACATCGCCAAAACGCTTCTGATTCCGCGCTTCACCAGACTTTCTGCCAGATTCCGTTCGCCAGTATCTCCAGAGGCATCAGACGCAGCTGTGTACGCCCCCAAGCAGGAGTTAAACACTGCCATTTGGATGTTATTGTTGACGAGCAAACCTGCCAAATCGTCCCCAGTCAAGATTTCCGTTAAGCCAGTTCTGCGACTAGCAAGATAAATTTCTCCACCATTGGCACCGAAGTTACTATGACCAGAGTAGTGGAGAACATGATATCTGCCTTGTTCTAGAGCTTGCGTCAGTTCTTCCCGTCCTGGTTGGTCTAGCACAGTGAGGTCAATTTCTGGGAAACGATTGCTACCTTCAGCCAGTCGTGATGTTTGACGGTGAAGTTCAGCTTGCAGTTTGATAGCTTCCTGTTTGAGTAAGTCAAGACGGACTTGATCTGAGGGGGAAGCAATTACCATCAATACTTTCACACCACCTTGTTCTAGTGGTGTAGGCATATTTTGCGTAGGCGTAGCCCCCCGCAGCGATCGCAAAGGGGAAGCCCCCAAAATTCCACTTTGGAAACGAGAAAAAGCCACATAAGGCCCAGTAGCCAGAGGGCGATCGCCTGCGTGCATCACTTCCCAAGGCAGACGAGCTAACCTAGTGTCTTTTAGCCCCAAGCGTAAGCGTAGTACTTGTTGGTGGTTCTGGGCAATACCTTGGGCAGTAATCCAACTATCTCTGAGAGTGCCTTTAAATAGGGCGTTATAAAATTGTTGACCCAACGCCACCAAGTTAACAGAGTTTCTGGCGATGTCGCTTTCATTCCCGCCAGAGACAAATATATCTCCCTGCAACACCGACTTCAACGGATCATTCATCAAATGTCCAGCAGCGATCAACCAATCAGCTACAGGCCAAGTCACCAGTTCTTCTGCCAATGGCACCCCAGGCGCGACTTCTTCCGTCCGCACCAAGTAGTCATTTTGCCCTACAGGAGTTACCGAGATATGGAATTCCTGGGTCACAGTTTCTCCTGTCCGCCTCCTAAATCTGGTTTGAAACGCGAAAGTTTCAAGTCGATTTTTCGCTCCCTCTGATAAGTTAGATGCATCCCACCCCTGAATGTTTCTGATTCTAGTTGTTTCTAGTTGTTTTGCTTTTTTTGCCTTTACAACTTTATCCGGATCGGATTACTTGGGTCTAGAACACTTAATTGGTAGATGCACCTTGATCTTCAACTCCCCTAGTTGGCTAACACCCACTGGGGGTTTTTTTCAATTTTGGCAAACAACAGCAACTTCTGACGCAGATATTCTTTACCAGAAAATAGTGCTTAACCCTAGAATACTTGATTAATAGATGGATGTACCTTGATCTTTAACTACCCTAATTCAGTTAATATCCACTCTGGTTTTTTTTGACACACGACAACAATCAATTTTCTAATAAATTTATCCGGAGCATGGTGGTTAAACCTAGAACATTTAATTGGTAGATGCACCCTGATAACTAGCTCCCCTGGTTGGCTAAAACCCACTGGGGGTTTTTTTATTACTCAATAAGTACAAAACTTCCGCACTGAAAACCTGAAACCTATATCTGAATAAGCCTACGCCAGTTGCTTCTCTTGTTCAAAGACGCTCTTCTCTTGCTAGCAAGCTTTAAGAGTCGGAGAACCCTTTCAGTATTTCCTACCCTGTGCGTTCCTACATTGCTACCGTTACGCCAAGAGCAAGGCACTGGCTCCCCTGAAAAAGAGGGGTAACTCTAAGAGCCAACTTTTTCAGGGGTTTGGGGATCTCTTGTGCATAAGTCCTAAAACAGCAATCATCCCTGACACACCCATTTTTTAAGGCAGCGCACCCGTTATCTAATTGGCAGGTTTGTCCTGATAACTAACCCCTCTGAGGTTTTTCTCTGATAAACAAACAGTAACAACTTCAACCTCTGCTAATTTATCCGGTAGCTACCCATTTACTTTAGAAAACATTATTGGTAGATGCACCCTGATAACTCACTCCCCTAGTTGGCTAACACCCGCTGGGGGTTTTTTCTAGTTGCGACGCCGATAGCCCGTCGTAGACATCGCCATCAACCCTGATTTAGTTCATTTTCTCCGGAAGATACTGGCTGTCCCTAGAACATTTAATTGGTAGATGCACCCTGATAACTCACTCCCCTGGTAGGCTAACACCAACTGGGGTTTTTTTATTTAAAAAAATAACTGACCTTTGTACAAAATTATCCGGATTATGGTGGTTAAACCTAGAACATTTAATTGGTAGATGCACCCTGATAACTAACTCCCCTGGTTGGCTAACGCTCACTGGGGGTTTTTTTTTGGCGTAGACGCGTAGTAGCTTGTCTTAGACATCGCCCTCGCATTTCCTGCCCACATAGCTGGAGAGTGCACCACTACTCTTGTTGCTACTGCTGGTAGACCTTGAAGATCGTCCTGTTGCCAGGATAGAGCATAACCTGATCACGCAATCCCTGAATCGCTTTCTTTTTATTGTGAGCTAGAGATGCCACTTCAAAATGATTGCTATGATATTTAATCATATTCTTAATTTTTTTTCTACATTTTGACCTTTAACTCTTTGTCTGCTAGCAATCATGCTGTCAACTTCATCTCAGAGATTCCTCGCCGACTAGATCATATTTCTCATTCTCAGGTTCAGCCTGGAAATGCAGTACTGAAGGCTCAACCTCCCAAAAAATTGCCTTCCCTGCTTTTAGTAGGGAAGGAGGAAAAGATACTGGATCAGTGTTTCAGCCTGAAGTTGACACTAATGACTAGCTATATGGTAATATTTCATAGCATTATGCTAAAAAACTTTGCCTAGAATCAAAGAGTCGCCAACCCATGAGTTTAGCTGTAATTAAGTTCTCTTCAGAAGAGTGCGGCATCTGCCACAAAATGTCTTTTTATGACAAAAAAGTGGCTGAAGAACTGGGTTTAGAATTTATCGATGTAAAAATGCAGGATACGGCTGCTTACCGCAAATATCGCAAGATTTTATTAACTCAGTATCCCGATAAATCAGAAATGGGATGGCCTACTTACATAATCTGCAATTCTCCAGAAGGGGAATTTCAGATTATGGGTGAGGTAAAAGGAGGTCATCCCAAAGGGGAGTTTAGAAGCCGTCTTCAAGAGGTTCTGAATTCCACTGCTAATCAGAACTAATTACCTCAAAAGATTTGACCTCCAAGACAGGGCCAATCATGGCAGTTGTCATGATATCTTCACGCACCTGTCCTTTAACTTTTGCTTTTTGTCCGGCTTTGAGTAAGTCTTTGTCAGCCCCTCTGAGGATTTCGTAAGTAACGCCCTCTTCTGTGACTAACGCCCATGCGCCTGTGCCAATATCACGGTGTTGGATTGAACCTGTAAGTGTAATGCTCATAAACAGTGCTGAGTGCTGAGTGCTGAGTGCTGAGTGCTGAGTGGGGGAGTAGGGAGTAGGGAGTAGGGAGTAGGGAGTAGGGAGTAGGGAGTTAGGAGTTAGGAGTTAGGAGTTAGGAGTTAGGAGTTATAAAAATTCATTTCCCATACCCCATGCCCCATGCCCCATGCCCCATGCCCAATGCCCAATGCCCTATTCCCCATATTTATTTATGCTGTTTTTTCTTCGTTTTGCAATGCTAAACGAGCCAGTCCATAACAGATTAGGGCATTGGCAATGAGGAAGAGGCGTGCTAAGTTACCGCTTCCCAATCCCCAAACTGCCGGATCGAAAAACGCACTTATAGTTAAGCACGCTGCTACACCTAAGGTTGAACCAATGGCAAACCATTTCCAACTAGGATGTCCCAGCAGCAATGCCATTAATACAATGGGAATCAGTACGCTAGCAAACAGGGGATTCAACGCATCGGTTCCCTGGAGGGTATTGCCTAGTTCGGGAATTGAACTGCCCAAAACCCGGAAAGGCCATTGGGGAAGATCAAAAATATAGATTCCCTTGAGGAAGAATAACCCAGAACTGCCAGCAATTAAGCCACTAGATAAAGACCAACTCCAAGTGAAGGGGAAGTAAACCCGTAAAAACCAAGCCAGCAGATAGGAACCAACTACCATTAAAACCTTGGGTATGAGTGCTACTGCACCACCATCAATCCAAAAGCCGGGGTTAAGATAGCCGCTATCCCGTAACCATCGAAAGAAATCTGGGAAACTTATTTGTCCCCCAAAGGCTAGTTTTACTGCTGCTTCTGCATTGAGTTGTCCAGCACCATAATAGTTCAAACCATCATCCTGGATAACTCGTGCCGACTGCTTGAGGACTTTTAACACTTCATCTGGTTCTTTGATGCCAGCAGCTTTGATTAATGCCGCAACACCAGCAACGTGAGGAGAAGCCATGCTTGTACCCTGGAAGCCCAGAAATACCCCTTCACCCTTTTCGTCGATAGTTTCTTGCAGAATCTTACCAGCTTCACTACCACCAGGAGCAGATATATCTACCCCAGCACCAAAGTTAGAATAGGGCGCTCTTTCGCCATCTGGACCAATAGCCGAAACGCCGATGACGTAGGGATAGCGGGCTGGATAGCTTGCTCCATTGGTGTTTTCATTCCCTGCTGCCGCAATGATAACTACACCTTTTCTATGGGCATACTCGATCGCTTCTTTCATCAACTTGCTTTCACCGCTACCGCCCAAGCTCATATTAATCACATCTGCGCCTTTATCAGCAGCAAATTTAATCGCTTCGGCAATATCGGCAACGGTACCACCACCATATGAACTGAGTACCTTCAGCGGCATCAGACTGGCTTCATAGGCAATTCCAGCTACGCCATATTTGTTATTTGTGGCTTGGGCAATGGTTCCGGCAACATGAGTACCGTGGCCGTTATCGTCTGTGGCTTCTTCTCGATCGTTAACAAAATCATAGCCTTTGACGAATTTTGTCTCATACAAGTCGCGAACCTTGGTAATCCCGCTGTCAATTACCGCAACTGTGACGCCGCTGCCTTTGGTTTGACTCCATGCGCCTTCAATGCCAATTTTGTGCAAGTTCCACTGCTTGCTGTAATATTGGTCATTGGGGCCAGTTAATGAGGGACTTGCTTGATCATCTTCTTGGGGTGCCAAAAATTCTCCAAGCCTTGCAGGTTTACCTGGTTGTGGAATCTTCCTGTAGATATAATTTGGTTCAATGAATTCTGTAGCTTGGGCAAATTGAGATTTTTTCAGTTCTTGGAGTCGCTGGCGATCGCCTTTGACAATATACACATTATCTTTTTTAGAAAACTTGTTGTCTAATTGGGGTGTAACGTTGTATTGTTTGGCGATCGCTTGCAGATTCTCTTGCATCACAAGTGATGGAATATCTTCCCGAAAATCAAGCAAAATCGTCTCAAACTCTCCTTTAGCTGCCAGTCCCTGCAAATTAAGGAAACCAAATATGGCAGATCCCAGCCCAATGACAAACAAGCACCATAATATAAGCTTTCTCATATTAACTCATCACCGCTTTTTGCCCGTTTGCTCACTACCATAACTTATCTGCATCCTTTATTGGTAGATTTTGCACTTTTAGTTACAAGTTTCACTCAGGATTCAGGACTTTTTTAAACAATGGAACGTGGTCTTTTGTGGTTGCCCCTATTAGTAATGTTTTTCTGGTTGGCTTGGCAAGGCTCGAAGGAGTATCAAAAAGTCGAAGCCTATCGCGCTTGGGCAGAGCAATTTGAACGGGCTAAGTACGATATTTATTCGGTATTAGCTCAAAAGGGCAACAATCTAACTTGGGGAAAACCCACGCCTAAAGGGCCAATTCAGCTAGAAACATTCTCTTTGCTTGATGTAAAGCGAATCTATCTTTTAGTAGATGACAAAGAAGCAGATTTAGAAAACCTGCCGGAAAAAGGTCGTTCTATAGAGTTAGAATTTCTATTTTCCGAATCTACCGATTCAGTGCGGGTTCCATTTACAGAAATCCCTTTGGCAGCAGAATGGGGTAAGTATTTGCTCTCGGCATTACAAGACTTGCGATCGCAACCAAATCAGTAATTATATGATGATTTGAGCTACACCAGACCTCAAGTATTGTCTTGATAAGCTATAAAGCGATCTAAAAGTGACTTCAAGGATAAATGAGCGTTTCCAGTGGAGCGATCATTGATGAAGAAGCTGTATTGTTTGGAGTATCATGTGTGCGCTCATGGGTGGTGGCAGTTTGAGTGGCTGTCACTATGTCATATCTGCGATCGCCAGAAGCAAATTCCTTCCTCAAGCTGGACTATAGCAGAGTTTTTATCTGGAAGTTTCAAGTTCTCAGATCGAATGAATAGAAGTTGCAGCCACTTGACAGGAATTAAAGTGTAGAGAAACCCCATAAAATGAATTTAAACCTCATCTATGTTGAGAACCATAGTTTTTGCCCTCACCCTAAATCCCTCTCCCAAATTGGGAGAGGGATTTGTTTCCGGCTCTCCTTCTCCCAATATTGGGAGAAGGGGCTGGGGGATGAGGGTTTTTTCTGTTGATACGGAAAGAACTACAATTTTCAAGGTGGACGCGGTTTAGTTGCTCAATACCAAATCTTTTCACTTTAGTTATTCCCCTACACACCTATACCCGCTGTGACGAGTCTTGGTCATCGGAAAACACAATTAAATAGTCATAAAAGTCGTAGAAGCCTGAGCCAAGAGTGTTGCCGCACTAACCCCATCCAACTTCGCCAGCACTTGATTGTCAGAACTATTCACAAGGAAAGCTTGACTTCCTTGTTGCTGTATCAACAATTGACCAAACTGGAGACCACTTGACAACCCAAGCTTGTCCCTACCCACTTCAAAGTCAGTAATGGAGTCCGTACCCTCACCACGAGCCAATACAAAGGTGTCAGCACCATAGCCCCCAGTCAGTACATCATTGCCTTTACCACCGTAAAGCCAGTCGTTGCCTGCACCTCCTAAGAGTTGGTCATCGCCAAGACCGCCGAACAGGGTATCGTTACCGTTATTACCGTAAAGCGAGTCATTGCCACCATTACCGTAAAGCCGATCATTACCATCTTGTCCCCAGATATTATCGTCTGGGTCGCCTCCCCCAAGTTGGTCATTTCCTGAAGTACCGATGATCGCAGGAGCGGGTCTAACTGTGCCACTAATAGCAAAGTCAAAGGTGCTTTCGTTAGTATCGTTGTTGTTTAAACTGAAGCTACCACCATAGTCGCCAGGTGTAAGGGTATTGAGTGCCACCGATATAGTGGTGGAACCATTAACAGCCACGCTAGCTGGAAGAGTACCGACCAAACTAAATGCGTTGGGAAGTTTGAGATTACTCAGATTGAGTGCGGCTGTACCTGTGTTCTTAATAGTAAAGGTTTTGGTCAGGGTGTTACCAGCACTGGTGTTGCCAAAGTAAATAGCAGTGGTGCTGCCATCTGTAATATTAGCTGTGCCATTGAGAACTTGAATTTCTGGAGCAGGAGCGGGTTTAACTGTGCCACTAATAGCAAAGTTAAAGGGGCTTTCGTTACTATCGTTGTTGTTTAAACTGAAGCTGCCACTATAGGTGCCGGGTGTAGTGGTATTGAGTACCACCGATATGGTTGTGGAAGCATTAACAGCCACGCTAGCTGGAACAGTTCCAACCAAACTAAATCCGTTGGGAAGTTTGAGGTTACTCAGGTTGAGTGTGGCTATACCGGTGTTCTTAATAGTAAAGGTTTTGGTCAGGGTGTTACCAACAGTGGTCTCGCCAAAGTTAATGGCGGTGGTGCTTTCATCTGCAATATCAACTGTGCCATTAAGAACTTGAATTTCTGGAGTAGCGATGGTGCTGCGGGGGGCTTCGTATGCACCAATATCAATCACTGCGATGCCATTACCATCGCCATCCTGGGGAATGTTTTTAGTGATGCTATTGAAGGCATTGGAACCAGTATCGATCGCCGGACTTCCTGGTTTGAGGCTAAAGTCACCATTCGCTGGATTAACCAACAACGGATCTTTACCCAAAATAAAATTAGTTCCTGTTTTGTAGTACTGATCAGTGTTGTAAATCAAATTATGATCAGCTGTGATTTCTTCTGAGGAACTAGTTACAACATATGAATAACCATCTTTTTTGGCATACATGATGTTATTCAACACTTGTGTATTAGTTGCTTGATTGATAAAAATTTCACCAGTATCTCTTAAGTCAGGGTGTTGTGAGTTTTGGTAAGTTGTGTTGTTGACTACATCTACATTAGCACTGTTAAACACCTGGATACCCGCTCCACCATTCTTATAAGAGATGTTATCAGCAATTAATGTTTTCCCAGTATAAGCCTCTCCATCTAAACTTAGAGCCTTTCCACTATCAATCATAATGCCATGTCCTTCGGTGACAACTCCTGCTGTAATCCAAGGAATGTAATTGTAATTGTCGTGCGTAATGTTTCCTTGAATAATATTTTTATATATGCTGGTATTATTATCTGAATTATAGTTTCTAAGTAACGAAATTCCTTGCGTCCCATACAAAGAATACCACCCACATTCAGATACGATGTTGTTCTCAACAGTGATATAATCTGCTTCTGTTGTTGCGATTCCGCCGCCGGGGAACTTGGAGATATTATTATCTCGAAAAACAAGGTGATCGGAATGCTGACCCGAAGAGTCAGGTGATGCGTTAATGCCGTTTCCATTTGTCAGTGCATTGTTTTTGTTTTCCTTCTGAGATTGTGCATACTCTAGAGTAATTTGATCATTAGCTCCAACAAGTGTCAAACCTTCGATCACGATGTAGGAAGAGCCTGTGATACCGATAGCATTGAAATTGGTCGATTTGAGCAGAGGATTATCACCAGGATAGGCAGCGAATGTGATTGGTGCCGCCTCTGTGCCGTGTTTTTGATTGATACCAAGGATTGGGTTGCCAGGGTATTGACTCTGCTCGTAAGTACCATTCATAACGTAGACAGTATCACCTGCCTGCACCAAGTTTGCAGCTGTTTGAAGGGTGCGAAATGCTTGATCCTCTTTCAAGCCATTATTTTTATCATTGCCTGTTCCAGAAACGTAGTATGTTTTGCCAGCCATAGGTTTAGTCCGAATGTGTGTAAGGGGAATTGGTAGTACACTCTCAGCAACTTTCCTCAGTTGCTAAGTAGTTATTTGAATGGATCATCTGTCTGGACTTTTCAGGACAGTCACATCTGTCCGATCGCGACTTGAAATCGCATCGGTTATAGAAACGCTGTAGTAAAACTGAAAATTTTTCTCCTGTTAACCGTTGATGGTTAAACTAGGGATGTCGATACTGTCAATCGTCAGTATTTTATTGAGGGTGATCGGACGATTAATGCACAGACAAGGCAGCGCAAAGCTGGAGACGTTTCCTCTCTTTTCTGGGCTTGTTGTTAGACATCTTATGGTTGCCAAGACTGGAATTGAATTGAATCGTATCTTCATCTGTAGCAGCCGCGACGCCGAATAGCCCGTCGTAGACATCGCTGCTCTTTGCAAACCAGCTTTACTATCTGCTATGTTCGATACGATGGATCATAAATTGGCATAGTAATTGCTCTAAACTTTGTCCGTTGTCTTAGGTCAGGAGGTTGCCAAATCGGCATGTTAAAATACACCCCAGGCTAATAACTGGGGACTTAAAGTTACAGTTGTCAAAGTTGAATTGGTTGAAAGTTTAGTAGGTTGACCCCTTAACTTAAGGGGACTAATATAACAACTTAGTTGAACCTGTTGTAAGCGGTGTAACTGAGCCTTGTGAACTTAATTAAAACTAACCTTTACAAATAGCACTTGATATCAGTGAATATTCTGAATATAGTATTTTTTTTTACAGCAATAGCGGAAAGTTTATGGAAGTGTCGTGGTGCAGTCCTGTTAATTTCCAGAGTGATACGGGATGGAGAGCGCTTTGTGCGAGGATTTAATGAAGTTTATCTAAAAATTTTTAAAGAAGCGATGCCTTCTGGTGCATCCGCTACGCCAAACAAGATCCCGTTCGCCCCTGGCGTCCCGTAGAGAAGGGTACGGCGGGGTATTCGGCGTCGCCAATCAACTACCATCTCGCCAGTAAGTAGGTTGCCATAAATCTTTGTTGTTGCGATCGGGCAGGAGGGAAGAGGGTTTTAGCCTAGTTGATCAATCTTTGAGATAGTTTGGTTTGATTGCGCCAACTGACTTAATCTTCATAATATGAACACTGAAATAAACTCTAAAATACCCGTTGCTTTAACCATTGCTGGTTCAGATAGCGGTGGCGGTGCAGGAATTCAAGCTGATTTACGCACCTTTGCTTTTCACTGTGTCCACGGTACTAGCGCTATAACCTGCGTCACGGCACAAAACACTCTAGGTGTGAGTAGGGTTGATGCCATGCCAACAGAGGCTGTTGTGGCGCAAATTCAGGCAGTAGTTGAGGATATTGGCGTACAAGCTGCCAAAACGGGAATGTTGCTCAATCAGGAAATTATCTTTGCTGTTGCCCAGCAGGTAGAAGCTTTACAAATCGATAATCTAGTAGTTGATCCAGTAATGGTGTCACGTACAGGAGCACAATTGATTGATGATGATGCTGTGAAGACTCTTTGCCATGCCCTGATTCCCAAGGCGGTTATGATCACGCCCAATCGCTATGAAGCCCAAATTTTGAGCGGTTTACAAATCATTTCCTTGGAGGATATGCAAGCCGCGGCTGAAATTATTCACAAGACTTTACAAACGAAGGCTGTTTTAGTCAAGGGCGGAGGTATGCAGGGAGATTTGCGTGGCGTTGATATCTGGTTTGATGGGGACAAGTTGGAAGTTTTGACTACAAAGCAAGTAAATACAAAAAATACGCACGGTACTGGTTGTACACTATCGGCTGCGATCGCTGCTAATCTGGCTAAGGGAAAAGACTTGTGGCAGGCGGTGCAACAGGCAAAAGAGTATGTGACTAATGCACTTACTTACGCCCTAGATATTGGCGAAGGACAAGGGCCTGTAGGACATTTCTTCCCATTGTTACGAAATTAACCTCGTGGTCAGTTATCAAGGGGACTGGGGAAGAAATCTGCCCACTAGAGGCGGTGTTTTAACCTTCTTTAAGATTGAAGAAATCTGCCCACGAGTAGCAGGGTTTTTACCTAATCCCCAATCCCTAATCCTTAATCAGAAATCTTTGCCCTTTCGGCATTTTTCTATTATTCTTGGGCATAGTTTCAGGGCTGACTATCTCTGTTAGCATCTCTGTACGATCTACTTATCTTGATTTTTAATACCAAGCCCCCGATGCGAACAACCATAGGTTCTGTTCACAGGAATTCGCCAACACCGACTACTCAAGCCTACCCTCCCTCTGTACCACTATCTGTATACAGGGAATTGTCAACAGAGTTGCAAGCAGCACAGGCGAGGCTAAATGCACTCACCACTCAAAATCAACAATTAGCGCAAGAAAATCAACTACTACGCCAAGAAATTACCAAAGTCGTTGAGTCTTTTTCTCGCTTGCAAAATTTTGTGGATTCTCATACTACGCCTAGTTATCACCAAGCTACCCAAGCTTCTGGTGATGTTAAAAGTGCCGCCAAACAGCCAGTAACCCAAGCGCGTCCACGTCAGCAGGTTTCTCGCCCATCTCCACCTGTTGTCCCCAAAGCCCCACCCAAACAAAGCCGCCGCCAAGACTTTTCTACACCTGTAATGGAAATAAATTTCCCGATACCAGAACCAGTTTTTATAGAAGAGCAACAAGTAAGTTATTATTCCACTACTGAGCCAGATGCCAAGGGAGTCAGTGGCTGGTGGTTAATTATCACTATCTTGTTAATCATGCTTACTGCCTTTAGTGCTGGATATTTCGTTGTGCGTCCCTTGTTTGAACATCAGAAACGTTAGTTGACACTCCCACAGTCAGCAGCAGGCTTTTGGGCTACCGTGCAATTTGTCTGCAATTACTCTCTAAATATCTCAGCATATCTGCTAAATGGCGCAATTTATCTACTTTTCAGTTATAAAATCTACATAAAATGCTAACTTGACAGCAACTTCTTTATGTCAGAACCTCAAAGATTATCCAATTAATAAATCCTTGCTGGTTCTCATGTCCCAAACCTTCAAGCAAAGCATCTACACTTTAAAAAAGTGGTAATTATTACATATCTTTTAGGAAAAGCACTGCTAGTTACAGCTTCAGACAGCGGATCTGGTTAGATATATAAACGAAGCTAGTAGAATTCAGGAGTCAAAAAGATGAAAAAAGTAGAAGCTATTATCCGCCCATTTAAGCTAGATGAGGTAAAAATTGCCTTAGTTAACGCTGGTATTGTTGGCATGACTGTTTCTGAAGTCCGGGGGTTCGGACGGCAGAAAGGCCAAACTGAACGGTATCGTGGTTCTGAGTACACCGTTGAGTTTCTGCAAAAACTCAAAGTGGAAATCGTAGTTGACGATAATCAGGTTGATATGGTAGTGGACAAAATTATTGCTGCTGCCCGCACTGGTGAAATCGGCGATGGTAAAATTTTCATCTCGCCTGTTGAACAAGTGATTCGGATTCGTACTGGCGAAAAGAACACAGAAGCAGTTTAAAAAAGTTAGGAGTTAAGAGTTAAAAGTTATGAGTTGTGAGTCAGGAATAATGAATTAACAGACGCGATTAATCGCGTCTCTACTCCTAACTCCTGTACAGACGCGATTAATCGCGTCTCTAACTCCTAACTCTCTCCAGTTGCGGAAGTAAAGCTGTAAAAGCCTTGCCTCGATGGCTAATTGACCCCTTCAACTCCCGTGTCATCTCAGCAAAGGTCAATTGCAACTCTTGCACATAAAAAATTGGGTCGTAGCCGAAACCACTATCACCACGAGGTGCGTGGAGAATTTCGCCGCGACAAACACCTTCAGATTGTAATACGATCGCACCATCAGGATCCGCGATCGCTACTGCACAAACAAATTGAGCTTGCCGATTTACTTCGTTGCCTAATTCCCTCAATACCCTAGCAATCCGTTCTGAGTCGGTTTTGGCGTAACGTGCAGAATACACTCCGGGTGCGCCATTTAGGGCATCTACTTGCAAGCCCGAATCATCAGCAATTGCCCAGTTTCCTGTGGCTTTAGCAATTTGTGACGCTTTCAGACAAGCGTTCGCGGCAAAAGTTTCGCCCGTCTCTTCAATTTCCAATTCTTCAGGTTTAAGGGTTAATTCCCAACCAGAATTTGTCAGGTAAGCTTGCATTTCCCGCAACTTACCTGGATTTCCTGTAGCTACTACGAGTAATGTCATCAATTACGAATTATTAGTTAGGAGTTAGGAGTTAGGAGTGATGAGTCATGAGTTATTAAGGGACTTCCAAATAAAAAAATATCCAACTATTTATTGTGGGGTGGGCGTCTGGCCCGCCCATGATTACGGGCGCTAATGTTGCCCACCCCAGAAGATGGAATAATTTATTTCTTGGAAATCCCTAATTCCTAACTCCTAACTCTCAACTCCTCACTAATTTTACTCCGCCCACTGTTTCGCCCAAGCAAGAGTTTGATGCACTTGCTCAATTGTCGGAGCTTCGCAGTACAGGCGTAAAACTGGCTCAGTACCGCTAAACCGAATCATTAACCAGCTTTTATCAGCGAGGCGATATTTGTAGCCGTCAATTGTTTGGCAATCAATTACTGCTAACCCTGCAATTTCCGTTAAGGGTTGGGTTTGCAGTTGTTGCAAAAGACGCGATCGCACTTCCATACTTGCTAAGGGTAAATCAATGCGATCATAAGCTGAGGTAAACCCTGTCTGCTTCTGCAACTGGCGATAATATTCACCTAAATCCAAACCAGATTCTACAATTGCCTCTAACACATACAATGCTGACAGCAGGGCATCGCGTTCGGGAATGTGGCTGCCATAACCAATCCCTCCTGACTCTTCCCCACCCAGCAACACTTTTGCTACTAACATTCTGTCAGCGATGTATTTATAACCAACTGCTGTCTCAAAGACTGGCAGGTTATGTAGTTTTGCTACAAGGGGCATCAAGTCGGAACCACTAACAGTTTTGACTATTTCACCCGTAAAGCCGCGCCGTAGGGTTAAATGGTCGATTAATATCGGGATTAATACTTGGGAACTTAGGAAGTTGGCTTCTCCATCCACTGCTGCAATGCGATCGCAGTCTCCATCAAATACCAACCCCACCGTTAAACCTGATTTATCGGTTTCTCGGTGAGCTTTGATGACTTCAAATAACTTTGAAAGGTATTTAGGTAAGGGTTCCGGCGCACCGCCACCAAATAGGGGATCGCGTTCTGAGTTGATTTCTTTGACCTGATTGCCTAGTAGTTTTGCCAATCCGCCAGCAGCCGCGCCATGCATGACATCAGCAAATAACGTCAATTTGCCAGATGCGATCGCATCTCGAATTTTGGCGATATCAACTTTACCTTCTAGTGCTTCTGTATAACTGGGCCAAGGATCGAATTTCTCTTGCTTGCCTGGGGTAGCTGCTAGTGGTACTACTCCAACCGACAACTGCGCTTCTATCTCTTTTGTGACTTCTGGCGGTACTGACCCACCAAAATAGCCCTTGACTTTTAAACCCAAATATGTACCCGGATTATGACTAGCTGTAATTACCAGCGCCCCTAAAGCATTGAGTTGTTTTGCTGCCCAGCTATAAGCTGGGGTTGGAGCATAGGTTTCGCTCAGTAGCACATCAAATCCAATAGCGGTGACAGTATCGGCAACAGCACGAGCAAAGTCTTCGGCCATGAATCGGCGATCGTAACCGACAATTATTGTCCGGCTACCCACCGTAGAAAAATATGTATTATATAATACTTTTGCGGCAACTGGCGCGACCAGGGCTAGGCGTTCAAAGGTGAACTCGTCACCAATAATGCCCCGCCAGCCGTCTGTACCAAACTTGATTGAGTTAGTTACAACTGGCATCTAGGTATCCTAACTGTCTACTTGAGGATTTTAGCATTTCTACAGTGTGTAAAGTAAAAAAAGAATCTAGTAATAATATGCACTAATAATATTCAACACAAAAGTGAGCAAATTTGTGTATTGCAGAGGTGCGATCGGGTGTATTTCTTTTATTAATTTATACAAAAGGTGAATTATGAACGGTAAACAATTGCTTAGATGTTACGCTGCTGGGGAGAGAGATTTTAGCGGGGTCGATCTCAAAGGAGCTAATCTTAGTGGAGTCCACAGCCGCTTTGACGTTGGTTCTTATGCCGAACCCTACCGCCAGGGAATCACTTCCGATTTGAGCGGGATTAATCTCAGTGGTGCCGATTTGACTCAGGCTGACTTGAGAGGGGTCAATTTGGAAGAAGCCAACTTGAGTAATGCCAACTTGACCCGTGCTATTTTGAACCATAGCAATCTCACCAATACCGACCTGAGTGGAGCTAACTTGACCGAAGCTTGGCTGGAGTGGGCCGAGTTGGATGGTACTAATATGAGAGGGGCTAACTTGTTTGATGCTGTAATCAGAGTTGGGGATGCATTTAGTCCCGATCTGACTGGAGCTAAAAATGTCAAGACCGTCGATTTTACTGGTATGCCTATAGAGTTGACTTTGGAAGACGGAACTGTTATCGACACCACCGACTATGATTGGTAAATTAACTGCTTCTTGAGGCTCAACTAATAGAGGAGCTTGCAATATTGGTTTTCAATTCTTAATTCACATTAGACATGATTTATAAAAAGTATTTTATGAATATCGCTCTGTAAACTTGATTAGACGCGATCGCATTTCTAAAAAATATATATAAACATTAATAATCCTTAATAGTTAATACTATTAAGGATTGTTGAGAAGAGCAAAAACTGCTCACAAACCTGATTGTTCCTTAAAAATCATCGAGAAACTGACTAAGGCGACTGATTACAGGGTCAACCTCTTGAGGAGGGGTAGCAACAGTATAAGAAGTATTATTTACTACTTCTAATTGACTTGGAGACTGAATGAATGATCGATCATTGACCATGAGCGCCAGTTGTGCAACTTGTTGAGAAAGTTGCAGTAAATGGTGTTCCATCGCCTCCAAACGATTAGATCCCTTGGCAAAAAAACGTTCCTCAAGTCCAGCCACTTGACGTTGCAGTTCACCAATTTGTTGATCAATCGGTGTTGTTGCTGCTGTTTGTGGAGCAGGTTGTACAGATTCCGGTACACATAAAGACTGCCACAAGGCTTCTTTACAGAGGTCACTGAAAGTCTTGTCTGGTTGTTTTTCCAAATAACTTTCTACTTGCGCTAACAAGCTTTCATCAGCAAGCTCTGGGTTGAACGTGACGGATTTAACTACCTTTTTTGACCATTGGAACATCAGCTTTATGCCCTAGCAGCGCGATTGGAGGATAATTGTGCCTCTCCATAAATATACTGCCCCAAAGCATTTGCCTGTCGGGAAGGTGCTGCTAAATGAGCATTAATCTTTGCTTCCTTGAGCAGACGTTGAACGTCATCCCAGAAGAACTCACCACCCCCGCCAGTGAGAATCACATCAGTGACGCGTTCTGGCAACCAGGCTAGCACACGGCTACAGATTTCGCGCGAAAACATCTCCGTGAGGTTGGGAAGAAAATCATCTAGGTTGGTGGGCTTGCTAGCGCCTTTAGGACGGTAATAACGTTCACCTCTGGGTTTGTTAACAGCAGAAATCAGCGCTAGAGATTGACTATCTGCTCCCTCAATTTCGGCGGACACCAATTCATAAAACTTATTCATCCCAAAGTCTTCGCTCTTAGAAGCACCTCTGGCAAAACGGAAGTTATCTACCATCAAAAGATCGACGGTTTGATGTCCAATATCGACGATCGCCACCGATATTTTTGTAAAATCGGGACTGCCAGGACTTTTCTTCGGTTGAGCTTCAGACCACAGCAAGCTGCCGTAGCCTTCTGGCATTACCCATACCTTACTGACGTTCAGCGATACAGATTCGCCTCGGAAGTTCAACACATGAGGGCCACCTACTTGGCTAATCAACTGGGCTTTTTCTTTTTCAAATTGCTCTAAGGAAAGAAAAGGCAGACCTAGTACAACTGAGATATCGTCTCTGAGTTTGAAGTAGCCAGCACTTGCTAACACTTTTACCAGTGCAGCCTCTACTTTAGATTGGCCCACTCCTAGATTCGCCCCAAAATCGGCTGCTAGTTGACCAACAGCATATCCATTTCCTTGATACTCCAGCCACAAATCCATTAAGGGGTCAGTAGCCCTGGCTTCAAAAACACCACCGCGTACTTGTTCTATTGACATCTGCTTCACGTTGGCAGGTACGAACACCACATTGCCAGGTTCGCGACTCACACAAGTTTTTGTGGAAGTTCTGCCTAAATCAACACTGAGAATGGTTTTCCCGGAACCACCGCCTGGCTTGGTAATGGAAGGATTACTATTACCAGCATTGATGGGAGTCGTCGATGCTAACGGCTGCCTATTCATGGGTATAGCAGCGGCATTGATTGGGGTAGCAGCGGAAGGTTGGTCTGTCATGAAAGCTCCTAGTTCAAACTTAACTGTAAAAAGTTGTCATGCTCATCTTACAAAAATGCGAGCAACCAGAAATTCTAGGTTGCGTCAAGTGTAGCTAGAAATACGCCAAAAATTAATTCCGGCGATCCCTCCGATGGGCTTTGCCAACGCACATCTAGTATTATTTGGCATAGTGTAGGCGAATTTTGGCCAGATGTAACCCCTGCTTTCACTGCTTTCAAACCAAAAGCGTCCGTGTCTCATCTTCTAGTACGTCTTAACTGGCGCTTGAATATCCAGAAAACAAATGCTAGAACCAAACCCCCAAGTACGATTTTGGATACAGGAGCAAGGTACTTGTCCACAAGTTCATACTGACTACCCAATGCGTATCCTGAGTATGTTAGCAAACCCACCCAAGCCGCGCTACCTAATGTTGTGTAAAACAGAAATGGCAGCAAAGGCATATTGTTGATCCCTGCGGGAACAGAAATCAAGGTGCGGATTCCTGGTACAAGGCGACCAATCAATACTGCTTTTCTACCTTGTCGGTCAAACCACTCTTTGGCCTTGGTGATATCTTTACTAGATATAGCCAGCCATTTGCCATACTTGTCAGCCCAAGCTTTCAAACGGGTTTCGCCCAAAAACTTACCTGGATAATACCAAATAAGTGCGCCCAATACAGAACCTAAAAGTCCTCCGAAAAATACACCAATGATATTCAGCTTTGCCCCTCCTGGTTGATATGGACTTGCTGTAAATCCAGCCAGTGGCATGATCAATTCTGAAGGAATGGGGGGAAAAAGGTTCTCTAGGAACATTAGTAGGGCGATTCCCCAATAGCCAAAATAGTTGATAGTATTAGTTATCCATTCAAGCATTGAGTCAATTCCTGAAATTGCTGCACTAGTCTTGTTACTAAATTCAGCCTTAGCTTTTTCAAAAGGTAATTATCCCCACTTGCTAGAGTCAATCGATTTTGGATTTTGGATTTTAAATTTTGGATTGACCCCGACCACTTTTTGGCTTGGGGCAAGCCGAATTTTAAATTTTGGATTTTGGATTTGTTCCGCCCACTTTAAGCAGGGCATGAACCGAAATAATTTTTAATCTAAAATCTAAAATTGGCACGCTCAAGGTAACTTGGCTGCACTAAAAGTTGACATCGCAACTGAGAAACAGAGTAAGACAAGTGGAAGCTAGGGGCCTGTTTCATTAATTTCGAGGGTTATAAAAGTTCGTAGTCAGTAGCTCTAGCCCTTGAAATTGAGTGATAAATCGCTCACTACGAACCTCACAAAATTAATGAAACGAAGCACTAGGTTTTGTTTTCTAATTTTTTAGATCCCCCTTAGTCGGTTTTTTAAAAGGACTAGGGAGGATCTAAAGATTTGATGGCAAATTTAAAAATATACTCTAGGGTTTTCTTTTGAGGTTGATGCTGTGGGGGAGAGAAGGGAGAAAATTTTACCTTGTCCCCCTTATCCCCCTCTACCCCTCTTCTTGTTCTAAGCTGTCGGGGTCAACGATTGTACTCTTGGTTCCGATTGCCAGTCTAATGGATTCCAAACTCGATCTTCCAGCGCCATCTGCTCAATCAAACTTGCCAGTCTCAGGGCTTTGAGAGCTTGTTCACCACCTACTGAGGGTTGATTACCACCATGTACACAGTTGACAAAATGTTCTAATTCTGCACTCAAGGGTTGAATATTGCTGGTGTAGACTTTTTCAATCACACCATCTTGCCTGTAAAGTACTTGTCGGTGGTCGGTGAGAGAATTGGCAGTCGTTTGTCGGTGAATCAAAATTTCATTCTTGAGAAAATCTGCCTCAGTAAATGAATTTTTGCAATGGGCGACAATCCGGCGAATTTTTCGGTGGGTGACTTTACTGGCAGTCAGAGTAGCAACAATACCATTGGCAAACCCCAAGGTGGCGGTTACGTAATCTAAATAACCAGAGTCCAGGGCGCGACTACCGCTAGCAGTCAATTTCGTGACTGGGGAAGCAGCTAATTCTAAAAGTAGGTCAATGTCATGGATCATTAAATCCAGCACAACCGAAACATCGTTTGCCCGATCTGAGTAAGGACTCATCCTGTGGGCTTCTAGCGCTAGCAATTCCTCAGTTTTCAGCACTTGGCTCAGTTCTTTAAAAGCTGGATTGAAACGCTCAATATGACCTACTTGCAGGATACACCCAGACTCAGCTGCGGCATTTACTAAAGACTCTGCCTCAGAAATACTGGCTGCGATCGGTTTTTCAATCAAAACATGAATTCCCGCTAACAGACAGTTGATGCCCACGGCATAGTGCAGACGGGTGGGAACAGCTACACAAACTGCTTCCACAAGGGGTAGCAGGTCACAGTAATCTTCAAAAAAACGCACCTTGTACTTACTGGCAGTTTCTAACCCTCGCTCGACATTAATATCTGCCACTCCGACTAGTTCAACATCTTTCATTGAACTCAGCACGCGAGCGTGGTGTTGTCCCATGTTACCCACTCCAATCACGCCTATGCGGATTGGTCGTGGGTGGTTGCGCTGTGTATATAGATTCGGTTCTGCCACTGACATGCTATCTTGCACTATTATTCTCTCCTCAACCACCAAATTTAGAGACGCTACGGCCGTTGGCGTTTATACTCGAAAGCCAGTTACGATCCGTCTAAAACCATCCAGATGGTAACATAGAGCCTATGTTTATGAAGAATTTCAAAGTTTGTGATCGGTTCCCGTAATCCAAATATCTTTTGTATAGATATTTCAGGTTTGCTTGGGATTTTGGACTTTCTACAAAAAATAGATGTCTTTTTATTAACTTTAAAAAATTCAGTAAGACCTAAGTGTAAATTCTCCTTAGCATTGCTTCCTGGCATCTTGTTAAGGTTTGATTTGGCGATTTGAAATCCAAAATTTGCAACCGAGATGAAAGCTGTAATTCTGTTATCTGGGGGATTGGACTCTTCCACAATTCTGTACAAAGCTAAGGCTGATGGCTGTGAATGTCATGCTATTTCCTTTGATTACCAGCAGCGACACCGACAAGAGTTACAGTCAGCCCTCACCGTCGCTCAAAAAGCTGGGATCGTGAAACATCAGGTGGTTAATTTTGACTTACGACAATGGGGCGGTTCAGCACTTACCGATGACACCATTGATTTACCCCAAGAACGTTCTCTGGATGAAATGTCTCAAAATATTCCTGTAACCTATGTTCCGGCTCGTAATACCATCTTCTTAAGCTTTGCTCTTGGTTACGCCGAAGCGATCGCAGCTGAACGTGTCTATATCGGTGTCAACGCCTTAGATTACTCAGGATATCCTGACTGTCGCCCCGACTATATCCAAGCAATGCAGGAAGTATTTCGCCTGGGAACCAAACAAGGACGTGAGGGACAACCAATTAATATTGTTGCACCCCTGATCAAGCTGAAAAAAACTGAAATCATCCAATTGGGGAACCAATTGGGAGTTCCTTGGGAGCTAACTTGGTCTTGCTATGCCGGTGGAGATGTCGCTTGCGGTGTGTGTGATTCTTGTCGCTTGCGGCTAGCAGCTTTTGCCGAATTGGGACTTGTTGATCCACTAGCGTATGCTTTTTGAATGAAGAGTGAGGAGTGAGGAGTGAGGAGTGAGGAGTGAGGAGTTAGGAGTTAGGAGTTAGGAGTGAGGAGTGAGGAGTGAGGAGTGAGGAGTTAAAATTCATAAGCTTTTCCACATTTAACTTGACACCAATGGCAAGATGGCCACCCCACAAGAGTTTGATTTAATTCGATTATGTAACTTAGATGTTTTTCAGCTTAACTTTTAACTCCTAACTCTCAACTCCTAACTCTTCTAACCGCCGCAGTTGAATTTGATGCAGGCGTGGGCCAACAATTGATACCACAGTGAATTCGAGATTTTGATAACAGAAGGTTTCGCCTTTGGCAGGAATTTTCTGTAACTGATACAGCAAAAAGCCCCCTAGTGTTTGGTATTCTCTTGTCAAGGGCAAATTGAGATGTAAAATCTCGTTGAGGTCTTCGAGGTTGATTTGTGCCTGCACTAAAAATTTCTGCTCATCTAACATCTGAATCAGTAGGTCGTCGCTGTTTTCAGGTTCGCTGGCGTCGCCGATGATTTCGGCAATGACATCTTTGATTGTCACTAGTCCCACAGTAGAGCCAAATTCATTCACTACCATGACCATAGCTGGTTTCTCTTGCTGCATCATGGGCAAAAGCTCACTCAAGGACGTGTGTTCTGGAACAAACCGGGCGGGACGCATCCAAGGTTGGATTTGTGTATCTAAACTTAGCTTTCCTACAGCCAAAGGTTGTGCCAAATCTTTAAAATAAACAATGCCGCGAACATCGTCCAAAGATTCACCAATCACGGGATAGCGAGAGTAACCAGTAGAAGCCATTTCCGTGAGTAATGTCTGGAAGGTAGCATCTTTTGGCAGCGCGATAATACTGGTGCGGGGGATCATCACATCTTGGGCCATGACATCCCCAAACTCAAAGACATTATTGAGCAGTTCTCGCTCTGCACGCTGTAAACCAGTAGATCCCCATTCTGTAGAGATAATCAGTTGTAATTCTTCGGGAGTCACAGGTGGCCTCCAGCCTTGTCCTGTGTATTGGATGCCAAAAATCCGCAATAAGCAACGAGTTGATTGGTTGAGAATCCAGATGAAGGGGCCAAAAAAACGAACGATCGCTTTTACCGAAGGCCCCAAAAACCTAGCTAGCTGTTCTGAGTACAGCATGGCTAAGGATTTGGGACATAGTTCTCCGATCACAATTTGCAAATAGGCAATCAAGAAAAAGGCAATGGGAATTGATAGAGAATGCGCCAGGAAGGTAGTCATCCCACTGGGTAAAGGCCAGGATTTTAACCATGCATTCACCAGCACAACAATCGTACTTTCGCCGATCCATCCCAGTGCCAAACTAGAGAGGGTAATACCTAACTGGGTGGTAGATAGCAGTCGGTCAATACTACGTTGTAGCATTTCCACAGCGATCGCTGGAATATCCCCAGCCTTAACTAGCTGGTGAATACGCGATCGCCGCACGCTCACCATCGAAAATTCCGCAGTCACAAAAAAGGCATTTATGGCAATCAGTAGTAGCACTGACAATAACCGCAGCGCCACGTCTGTCCAAATTAAATTAGGAAAACCACTCACTGCCAAAGCTCGTGTAAAACTCACGTCCTCCATTTAGGGGAAATGGGGAGTGGGGAATGGCGAGTGGGGGGAGATGAGGGGGACAAGGGAGAATTTACTCCCCCTCTGCTTTGTCTCTTCTCTATTCCCAATGCCCAATGCCCAATGCCCAATGCCCAATGCCCTATCTACCTTTCTACAGGAATATTCGATGCCTCTAACTTCAATTCTTGAGCGGGATAATCAGTGAGAGCGAGTGATATCTTCTTGACATCATCAAGTAAAGCTGTGGGAATGCTCACTGTACCGGAAAATGTTGGCCCATTTGCAGGTAATTCTGTTGGTAAACCCTCTGTACTAGCACTCAGGGTTCGTCCTTTATCATCAGTAACATCTAAAAAACTATACAGGAAGCGCACAGAATCCTTACCTTTGTTCTGCATTTTCACTTTCAGTAGCAAATCACCACCAGAGTAGCGGACAGATTGCACAGACATGGTTACACCCTGACTCTGGGCAGTAACCGGAAAACCTGGCTGGGGTTTTTCTTCAACTACTGCTGGGGGTTTTTCCTCTGGCTTCTGCTTGGTGCTATTGGTTTCTTCATCATCTTCCTCTAGCTTTTCCGATTTAGCAGCCTTGGTCTTACCCTCAATTCGCGCCTTGACAATTTTCAGGATCTCTTCCTCTTTTAATAGCACTAGCCCTCCCTGTTGGGAGTTATTTGTCTTATTGCTGGCAAATTTGGTTGTGGGACGCCCATCTGGTGCGGTAACGCCTTTAAGGGCTGAACTCCCCAGATCAAACCCCAAAAACGCGCTCACAGAACCTGCTCCCAACATCAGGATTAACAAAATCAAAGTAAGAAGTACAGTAGAATTTATTTTCATCGCTGACAAGCTATCACAAAAGAATGCTGGTCTATTTAAGAATAGTGAAGCTTTTGACCTCAATCCTTAAAGGAACTTAATCAATATTAGTTTGCACTATTTCATAATCAAATTATGTAGTATAAAAATATGGTAAACTATTGTCCAGTATTCACAGGTGGTAAATTTGTGCTATAATTACGCAATTGGCTAAACTCAGTGCATAAGGTATTTTCCTCAGTCTAAAGTTAGCAAATAAGGTTGACCTAAGAGTTGAAGTAATTGACTCATAGGAACCCGAAACCCAGTAAAACAAGCGCCTTTGGCCGATTGGGGAGGCAGCGAACTCATAATTCGCCTTCAGGCTGGTTCGATTCCAGCAGGGCGCACTGAATGATTAAAAATTAATAGAGGGCATTGGGCATGGGGTATTGGGCATTGGTTAGTCATTATTATCCCCTGCTCCCTACTCCCCATTACCCCTTATCCCCAGAGGGGGCCCCACCTTCCCCAATATTACCGAGGTGGTAAAGTTTCAAACCTGAATTCAGTTCCCACTTTGAGTTTGTTACTATTCAAACGAGGAGACATCATCAGCGACGTGTCGTAAGGATTTGGTAAATCAGGAGTGCGAATATAAGGATCGTTGCTAACTTGCTGAGTCAGGACATCATGATATAAAGTGTTAACCAACTCAGCATCGTGGGCAATTTCATTTTCTGGGAAGGAACCACCGAAACCGGAACCAGATCCTAAAAATGAGTCTAGCTGACGCTTAAGGCTGCCATTTTCGTAGAAATTGCGATCGTGACGAAAAAAAGCTCCTTCAAATACATCATTCGTAGTTTCATTATTGGGTGTTGCCGTTTGGGCAGATGCAACAGAGGGAAAAGCAATACTAGCAGCAAGCAGCACCAATAAACCACCAAAGGTTTTTAATTTTATACGCACGTTTCTGACTCCTCAATTTTTGGGCAATCTTAATTTATGCTTAAGTTCAGAACTCTGATGAGTTCAACCTTTGGTGTAGCACAACTTTTAATGCTTTGTAATGACGTATCCTACTGAAACTCTTACCCACTCAGATATTTGGGCAACCACTGCTGATTTGACCACTTTGCGCCACAAGCTACTAGATTTATTTTGCCAACTTGCTTATCAAGAAGGTGATTTTCTCCTCTCTTCTGGGCTACGTAGTTCTTATTACGTGAACAAGACACAAGTAACACTCCATCCTCAAGGCGCTTTGGCAGTTGGACGGTTGCTATTTCCTTTGTTACCTATAGATACACAGGCTGTGGGTGGTTTAACATTGGGGGCTGACCCAATTGTGACAGCAGTGAGTATAGTTTCTGTTTATGAAAACCGACCAATACCAGCGCTGATTATTCGCAAGGAAGCCAAGGGTTATGGGACGAAAGCTTATATAGAAGGCCCCAGTTTACCAGAAGGTGCAAAAGTAGTAGTGTTAGAAGATGTGGTGACAACTGGGCAATCTGCTCTAAAAGCAGTTGAGCGTCTTAAGGATGCGGGTTATACGGTAAATCAAGTAATTTCACTGGTAGACCGAGAGCAAGGAGGAGGGGAGTTGTACCAGTCAGCTGGGTTGAAGTTTGAAACTTTGTTTTCGATTCAAGAAGTTCAGAAACGCTACCGACAACTTGCGAATTCATGAACGAGAAGACTTGTACTAGTTCGTAATTAAGAATTACCACTTATTCTAAGATACAAGGGTGCGTTAGAGCGCAGTGCAACGCACCATTTATCTGAACTAACTTCTTCATTAAATTATGTCTGTAATTAACCATATTTTGGGGTAATTTGGGATATAGATTATTAATCTGGTAAATGGCGGAATTCGCGGTTAAACAATTTGGCATAGAAATAACAAAACCCCCGAATTCGGGGGTTTTGATTTAAGGCCAGCAGCTGGATTTGAACCTGCGACCTTCCGATTACAAGTCGGATGCACTACCACTGTGCTATGCTGGCAAGTTTGAGATCGCTCTTATATAGCAACCACAATTTCTAATTGTACCATAATTAATCTATTTGTCTACCTGTAATTGCTAAAAAATATCTCCCTCTGACTAAATTAGGCTAAAAGACCAGAGATTTTGGCAATATCGCGGCTTTTGTGCCCCCTAGATGGTTTAAGCTGCGTAGCAATTGTGATGAAACAGAAAAAAATCAGTGATTCTGCTCACTGATAAAGTTGATAAATTAATATTCATTCATAGCAAAAGCTAACTCAAATCCTGGGCTGGACGCAAAAATATCTGGTACGCTTCTAAAACTGTATTTTTTTGGCACGACTGAATAAAGGAACAGAAATATATAATTATTTTTTACAGATTATAAGCATGGCAGCATTGCTCGGACGAGATTTATTAAGTCTAGCGGACATTAGTCCTACGGAACTTCAAGAACTCCTGCAATTGGCAACTCAACTTAAATCACAACAGTTGAAGTTGCAGTGTAATAAAGTTTTGGGGTTGTTGTTCTCCAAAGCTTCAACTCGGACACGGGTAAGTTTTACTGTGGCGATGTACCAACTGGGGGGACAGGTAATCGATCTCAACCCCAATGTCACTCAAGTTAGTCGCGGGGAACCTTTGCAGGATACCGCACGGGTATTAGATCGATATCTGGATGTTTTGGCAATTCGCACTTTTGCACAGCAGGATTTGGAAACTTTTGCTCACTATGCCAAGATTCCGGTAATTAATGCGCTTACCGATGCAGAACATCCCTGTCAGGTTTTGGCTGATTTATTGACGATTCAAGAAGGCTTTGGTACTCTTGCTGGGTTAACTTTAACCTACGTGGGTGATGGGAATAATGTAGCTAATTCTCTGATGTTGGGCTGTGCTTTGGTGGGGATGAATGTCAGAATTGCTACTCCTAGCGGGTATGAGCCAGATTCTAGGATTGTAGAACAAGCAAGAGCGATCGCTAATCACAAAACTGAAGTCTTGCTCACTCACGATCCAGAATTAGCTGCTAAGGGAGCTGCTGTACTTTACACTGATGTTTGGGCGAGTATGGGGCAAGAAGCAGAAGCAGATAACCGGATGCCAATTTTCCAGCCTTACCAAATTTCTGAGCAGCTCTTGAGCCTTGCTGATCCAGAGGCAATTGTTTTACACTGCTTACCAGCCCATCGCGGTGAAGAAATTACCGAAGAAGTTATTGAAGGTTCCCAATCACGAGTTTGGGAACAGGCAGAAAATCGTCTGCACGCTCAAAAAGCTTTACTTGCGAGTATCTTAGGGGCGGAATGAATAAAAGAGAGACGCGATGAATCGCGTCTGTACAAGTCAAGAGTAGAGACGCGATTCATCGCGTCTCTACAGGAGTTAGGAGTTAAAATAACGAGTGTGCGATTGGCTCCTAACTACTTACTGGTAAAAAATCCCAAATAAATGGGTAAAACAAAAGAGAATATTTTTGCTTTTGCCTTTTATATTTTTACTTTTCTCTTGTTATGGGGAGTTTTTTGTAGTACTAATGTTCTAGAGACATTAATAATTACTTCCCGCAAATTTATGGAACGTCTAACGGAAGCTCAACAAGAACTTTACGAATGGGTAACAGAATACATTCGATCGCACCAGCATTCGCCTTCAATTCGGCAAATGATGCAAGCGATGAATTTGAAGTCACCAGCACCAATTCAAAGTCGTTTGGAACATTTACGCACTAAAGGATATATAGAATGGACTGAAGGCCAAGCGCGAACGATTCGGGTTTTACGTGCTGTTAAGCAAGGTGTGCCAATTTTGGGGACGATCGCAGCTGGTGGTTTAATAGAACCGTTTACTGATGCTGTAGATCATCTAGACTTTTCTAATTTCGAGTTACCTCCCCAAACTTATGCTTTGCGGGTAGCTGGCGATAGCATGATTGAAGATTTAATTGCTGATGGCGATGTGGTATTCTTGCGTCCAGTCGCAGAACCAAATCATTTAAAAAATGGCACCATTGTCGCCGCCAGAGTAGATGGATTTGGTACCACATTAAAACGTTTTTATCGTCAAGGCGATCGCGTTACCCTCAAACCAGCAAATCCTAAGTACAATCCCATTGAAGTCAGTGCTATGCAAGTGCAGGTGCAAGGTTCACTGATTGGTGTTTGGCGCGGTTACAACTGAATAAATGGGGAGTAGGGAGTAGGGAGTAGGGAGTGGGGGACAAGGGGAATAACCAATGCCCAATGCCCAATGCCCAATTCTCAATGCCCAATTCTCAATGCCCAATGCCCTTAACATTTTATGTACCTGACGAAAAATTCAGTGCAGCAACTGCCCACTTTCCGGTTGAAATTACCAATTGCAAGGGAAAGTAAGGGCAGTTATTACACTTCGCAACCATTACCAGGATGCCCAAGAATGCCTCTATCTCTGCAATTGCGGCAATATCAGCGAGAAGCGATCGCTAGCTGGTTTACCAACAATGGCAGAGGGACGCTGAAAATGGCTACTGGTAGTGGTAAAACGATTACCGCATTAGCGATCGCTTGCGAATTATATCAGCAGATTAATTTACAAGTTCTGTTGGTGGTGTGTCCCTACCGCCATCTTGTCACCCAATGGGCGCGAGAATGTGAAAAATTTAATTTGCAACCCATTTTAGCTTTTGAGAATTTACGCACTTGGCAAAGTCAACTATCTACGCAAATTTATAATCTGCGTTCTGGTTCTCAACGGTTTGTGACGGTGATTACTACGAACTCCACTTTAATTGGAGATGGGTTTCAGTCTCAACTCAAATATTTTCCCGCCAAAACTTTAATTATTGGGGATGAGGCGCATAATTTAGGCGCACCCAAGTTAGAAGAAAGTTTACCGCGCACTGTTGGGTTGAGATTGGCTTTATCTGCCACACCGGAGAGGTATTTTGATGATTTTGGCACGCAATCTCTGTTTGATTATTTTGGCCCAGTTCTCCAACCAGAGTTTACTTTGAGGGATGCGATCGCTCAAGGTGCTTTGGTACATTATCTGTATTATCCGGTGTTGGTGGAGTTAACTGAAGCTGAAAGTATTGCCTATTTAAAGTTAACTAAAAGAATTGGGCGATCGCTACTTTATCGAGATAGAGAAAATGGCGGAAATTTTGAAGATAATGAAGATTTAAAGCCATTGTTGATGCAAAGAGCAAGGTTAATTGGTGCGGCGGAAAATAAATTAACTGCTTTGCGGGATTTAATGGCAACTCGCCGCGAAACTACTCACACTCTTTTTTATTGCAGTGATGGTTCACAAGATGCGGGAGAACGTTCATCCCTACGCCAACTTAAAGCTGTTGCTAAAATTTTGGGAGTGGATTTAGGGTATAAGGTAAGCACCTATACGGCTCGAACAACTTTACAAGAAAGGGAAATTTTGCGCCATCAATTTGAAAGTGGTGAGTTGCAGGGTTTGGTGGCAATTCGTTGTTTAGATGAAGGTGTAGATATTCCGGCAATTCAAACTGCGGTGATTTTATCAAGTTCTGGTAATCCCCGCCAATTTATTCAGCGACGGGGGCGAGTTTTACGTCCTCATCCGGCTAAAGAACGCGCCACTATATTTGACATGATTGTTTTGCCACCAGATTTAGATAGAGAAACTATAGAAGTTGAGCGTAATTTGTTGAAAAAGGAATTACGGCGCTTTGTAGAGTTTGCTGATTTGGCTGATAACGCAGGTGTTGCCAGAATGAAGTTACTGGATTTACAAAAGCGATATGGGTTATTAGATATTTGATGATGAATCAGAGAATAGTTGTATTTTTTTGTAAAATTTTTCGAGTTTTGAAAAAAGGTGTATTAAGTATGAAATAATAAGATTATGAGTTTGATGATAATGGGATGTAAGCTGCGTTAAAAATTTCACTTACATCCCATTATCATCAAGATACTTTAATAATAACAGAAAACAATTAAAGAATAAAGTGTTTTTTCAAAAAAAATTAGGATTTTAAAGATAATATCATGTCCGGGTAATTAGTTGTGATTCCCATAGTCATTGCACCCCACACGCGAGATGCTCCCCTTAATCCCCTCCCTGCCGGCGGGGAGGGGAGACAAAGCATAGCTTTGGCTCTTTGGGGTTCTTCGGGTTTAATAAGCAATCAAGCGGACATGATATAACACAAACAGTGGCTTTACTGATGCTATTCCAGCACTAGAGAAAGTTAAAATATAGAAAAAGTATATTTGAAAACTCAATATGTCACAAGAGGCGAATATCGATGATGTGCAGGAGCCAATAACCAGCGCACCGCCGGAAGTACGGCAAATTATTGAGCGGGTATGGAAGCTGGAAAAAGGCAGGCTAGATAAGAAGATTAACAGCCATATAAATGATAATATTTTGGACATTATTAAGGAAGAGGTGCGATGAAGCTAACTTCAATCAAGCTATGCAACTTTCGCTCCTTTTATGGTACGACACCAGAGATGATCCTGGCTGGGGGAGATGCTCAGAACACGACAATTATTCATGGCAATAATGGCTCTGGCAAAACTAGCTTGCTGAATGCCTTTACGTGGGTATTATATGATAAATTTAGTGCAGCATTTGCATCGATAGAGCAGTTGGTAAATAAGCGTGCGATCGCAGAAACTCAAAAAGGTCAAGCTGTAGAATGTTGGGTAGAAATTGGCTGGGAACATGAAGGTAAACGCTATCGAGTTAAACGCGCCTGTCGGGGTTATAAAAACGAAAGTGATTTTGATGCTGGTAAAACTCAATTAACCATGTGGGTTGGTGCGGATGATGGGAAATGGAATATACCAATTCAGCAACCAGACGATATAATTAATCAAATTTTACCGGCTACTTTACATCAATATTTTTTCTTTGACGGCGAACGGATTGAAGAAATCGTTCGTTCTGACAAAAAAGCTGAAATTGCCGAAGCTACAAAAATTTTCTTGGGTGTGGAAGTAATCAACCGTTCCATCAGACATTTGGGAGATGCCAAAAAAGCTCTAGAAAATGAGTTAAAAGCTATTGGTGATTCTGAAACCAAACAGCTATTACGACAGCAAGAGAAGATAGAACGAGAACGTGAACGCATTACCAAACGGCAAACTGAAATTAAAGAAGAGTTAGAATATCAACAAACTTTTAAAAAAGAGACAAGTAATCGTTTACGAGAACTGAGTGCTGCTAAGGAATTGCAAGAAAGATGGCAGGATTTAGAATCACAGAAAGCAGCGAATCAAGAAGAATATAAAAAAACCAAGGAAGCGCTGAAAAAAGTTATTTCCGCGCGGGGTTATACCGTTTTACTGTCAGAAACCACAGCAGAGTTTCGCGGAATTATCAATGATTTGAAGCAGCGCGGCGAGTTAACATCAGGAATTTCGCGGGAATTTGTGAATGATTTACTGAATTCTCAACGCTGTATTTGTGGCGCAGAATTACACGAGGGTAATCATTCTCATACTCATGTGAGTACCTGGTTAAATAAAGCAGGTTCTTCGGCGGTGGAAGAAACTGCAATTCGGATGAGCGCTCAAGTAGATGAAATTGATAAGCAAGCAATAGGATTTTGGGAAGAAGTTGATAGAGAACAAACTAGGATTAATCAGTTAAGGCAAAGCATATCTCAAATTGAAGGCGATTTAGACAATATTCAAGAACGGTTGCGAAAAGATGCTAATGAAGAAATTAGCAGTTTGCAAAAACGTTTAGATGAAATTGAAAGTAAAATTGACGAATTAAATCGAGAACAGGGTGCAAATCAGCAGCAAATTGCTCAACTGACAACTGAAATTGAAGGATTAAATAAACAAATTGCTAAACAAAAGCTGAATGAAGATAAGCAAACTTTAGCACAACGACGAATTAACGCCACTCAAGATGCAATTGAACGGTTAACGGAAGTTAAAAATCGTCAAGAACAACAATTTCGCCTGCAACTAGAAAAGCGAGTGCAGGAGATATTTATGGAGATTTCTGTAACTCCATACATTCCTAAAATTAGCGATAAATATGAACTGACATTAGTAGAAAATACCACGGGTATAGAAGCACCAGTTGCAGCTTCCACCGGGGAGAATCAAATTCTTAGTTTATCTTTTATTGCCAGCATTATTGACAAAGTAAGGGAATGGAGTGAGAAGCGAAAAATGATGATGATTCCCGATAGTAGCACTTTCCCAATTGTCATGGATTCGCCGTTTGGTAGTTTGGATGAAAGTTCACGGCGACACATTGCGAAGACAATTCCCCAATTAGCGAATCAGTTAATAGTTTTAGTTACTAAGACTCAGTGGCGGGGTGAAGTAGAAGCAGAAATGACAGACAGAATCGGTAGAGAATATGTGCTTACGTATTATTCATCTAAGCCGGATTGCGAACAAGATTATATTCAGTTGGGTGTTGAAAGATATCCTTTGGTGAAACAAAGTCCGAATGAGTTTGAATATACTGAAATTATGGAAGTCGAACGGGATAAGTAATTACAGCGTGTCATTTCCGTTACCTGTGCGTAAGTCCGATTTTAGTTACAGTTGAGAAAAGTGGCTTTTGAGAAGGAATAAGGTTATGGTTGCGAGTCCAGACAGAAACTATATGTCCCCCCAGGAATATCTGGAATGGGAAGAACGCCAAGAAATTAAATATGAATATATTGATGGTGAAGTTTTCGCCATGACTGGGGGTACTCTTCCCCATAATGATATTGCTTTAAACTTAGCTTCAGCGTTAAAAAGTCACCTGCGAGGGAGTGGGTGTCGTGTGAATATGGCAGATGGGAAAGTAGGTGTATCTGAGAAGGGGCCTTTTCATTATCCCGATGTTGTGGTGAGTTGCGATGAACGGGATAAACAAGCTATTCAATTTCTCCAATATCCTTGTTTAATTGTTGAAGTTCTGTCCCCAAGCACGGAAGCTTACGATAGAGGTACAAAATTTACGCGGTATCGTCGTATTCAGACTTTGCAAGAATACATCCTCATCGATGCTGAAAAAATTGGTTTAGATTGCTTCCGGTTAAATGATAGAGGACTTTGGGAGTTACATCCTTATGAAGCAGGGGATGAGGTTCATTTAACTAGCATTGATTTCCACTTTCCGATTTCTTTGGTTTATGAGGATGTTCAGTTTGCAATATAAGTTTTGGATAAACGTAGACGCATAAGCGGCTTGCCGCAGGCTACCGCAGAGGCGCAAAGAACGCGGAGGGAAGAGAAGATGGTGAAATTGAGATTATCGCTAACTAATTAGAAGATTAAAACCTCACCCCCAACTCCTCTCCTTAGTAAGGAGAGGGGAGATAAAGCTTAAGCTGTACCTCACTAGATTTGGAAATGCTATATGAGTATTAAAACTGAAGCAACTATTGAAGATTTATATCACTTACCTGACAATTGTAAAGCAGAAATTGTCAATGGAAAATTGGTGCTGATGTCTCCAACTGGATTTTTACCAGGACGTGCAGGCGGTGAAATTTATGCTAATTTGCGTGATTATGAAAGACTAACAAAAAGCGGTTATGCTTTACCTGATAATGTCGGTTTTATTGTCAATCTCCCTCATCGTCGTTCTTTAAGTCCTGATGCCGCATTTTATACTGGCAAACCTACAGGTGGGAAGTTCCTTAATGGTGCGCCTGTGTTTGCTGCTGAGGTGAGAAGTGAAAATGATTACGGTGATAAGGCTGAAAAAGATATGGAAAGTAAACGCCGTGATTATTTTGCGGCTGGTACTTTGGTAGTTTGGGATGTGGATGTACTCAAAGAGGAAGTTATCAGAGTATATGGCGCTAGTAATCCCGAAGAACCGCAAGTGTATCGTCGTGGCGAGGTGGCGGAAGGTGAACCCGCGTTACCAGGATGGACTATGTTGGTGGATAATTTGTTTGTTTAGTGTTTGTTTAGCGATCGCCTGCATACCATCATAAAATAATACCTTGGCAAGTGCGTAGGCGTAGGTTAAAATAGCAGCAATGTAAATATTAATATCATGGCTGAAACTGGCAGAATCAGGGTTGCTAAAGATAAGGCTGACTTGGTGAAGGATTTAACATCTTCAGATGGTGCAACAGGGCCTTTTCAGACTTTTGCTGATGTGATTGTATTTGCAGCAGCTTTGGGTGCAAAACATAAAAAGCGGGTGGCTTTGGGAGAGATTTCTAAAAGGGAACCATCGCCAATACCCCAAGAACAGTTTATAGTCAGGGGATATAATACGGTAATAAATTTAATAGGAATTGCTGAAACTCAAGATATAAAAGTTTTATCTCTCGAAGAAGGAAACAATAATGAAAAACGTAATTATATTTTTGAAGAATATGCCAATGGTGGACTTGAAATCTTACAATCAGAAATCCGGGGCGCAGTAGATTATTCTGAAAGAATTTTATTGATTCTCAGTCATGAAAGGTTTCAAGATAACTCTGAAGAAGAGGATTTTGATTTAAGCAAATTTCTTTCGTAAATCATCATAATGATTAAAGCACAACAGCCAGCAAATCAGCGTAGTTTAGTTTATTATTGTGAATGTTTTTCTAATATTAAGGTATATAAAACTCAGAAAAAGGGTGATGCTCTTAATAAACCCATATTACTTTTATCTATAATTGACCTAATTACACAAGATTTAATCACAGATAATCGTATCACCATATCAGATGAATTGCTCGGTACCTTCAAGAAGTATTGGGAAGTACTTGCTTCTAGTACTTTTAAGGGAAGTGATTTTGCCCTTCCTTTTTTTCATCTAAAAAATGATAATGGTAAATTTTGGCATCTGAAGTATAGTTCTGGATATGATGGTGGTCGTCCGCAAACAATTCCCAAACTCAAGGAAGATGTTGACTATGCACATTTGGATGATGAACTATTTGATTTCATTCAAGATGAAATTTCCAGGCAAATATTAATTGATGCACTTGTTTCAGCTTGGCTGCCATCTGAAGATAATACGATAGAAAATTTTTTAACCATTAATCAGAATTTTCAAGATGTCCCCTTAAAAATAGATAAAACTATTGAGTCTAGCAATTTAGATACCAATCCTAGATGGAGCTTAAGAAAAGCAGTGATTAGAAATGCTTTTTTCAGGAAAGCAATTGTAAGTATTTATGATTATAAATGCGCTTTTTGTGGGATAAAAGTAACTAAATCTGTAAGTCAAAACATCGTTGATGGCGCACATATTAAGCCATTTTCACAATTCTATAGGACTCATATTTGATTTTTGAAAAAACTCAGTACAACTCAAAGAGGCTTCTTCCCTACTCCCCACTCCCTACTCCCTACTCCCAGCCTACGCAAATAATTTCAGAAATCAAATCGGATTGCTATATGATAGTAAAATTAATAATGGAATTGCTCTTTGTAAAAATCATCATTGGGCATTTGATAGGGGTTGGTTTGCTGTAAATGAGCAATACAAAATCATAGTTAGCAATGATTTAGAAGAAGCATCTCCCCATGCTAAACCTATGAAAGATTTTCATGGTGAAACAATACTTCTACCAAATATAGAGCAACACTTTCCCGAACTGGAAGCGCTGCAATGGCATCGCCAAAATATATTTCAATCAGGATGAAATATCAAATTATACCCATACAAGAATTTAACTTCCGATATGGGTATAGTTATTAATGCTCAAGTAAGTTCAACTATTCAGTTAACTTCAACATGGGAACTAAAAGAAGGTTAGACCATGTTGAAGCTGAACGCCCAAAGGCGGCTGGATTTCCCCTCCCCTCATTTCTGTAGGCGGTTAGCAAGTTATTCAGAAGGGTGTTTCCCATCTCATCCCATAACTTTTCGACAGGATACTCCCACTGCCCATCTTTGATAAATACACGGAAGGCTGCAAGAATAGGAAATACAAAAGTAATAGGAAGGGTGTGATTAAATTGCTTACCTGTGATGAACTGATAAGGCTTTTTTTCAACGCCGTTTAACTTACTCAGCCCTTTTTGCCGATCATACTCATCACGAAGGCACTCTTCAATATAGAGTATATCTTTAAGTAAAGGCACAATCTCTCCAAAGTCTTCCTTTTTCCAATTCTTAATGAGAGTTCCGTATGCAGAGCAAGTTGCACTAGGATTTTTAGGTGAACCGTCTGAACCTCGCCAGGGGTACGACTTATTATTAATGCAAGCAAGGCGACGAACCAAATCAGTCACATCGAATTGCTTATTTTCACCTTCTCTGAAAGCAACATAAGGTTTACATCCAGCAGGAAGGTATTCTTCGATGATGTCCCAATCTCCAGCTAAGTTTTTAAGACTAAACTCCTCAACACTCTCACTAGTATTACGATACCTGCTGATATTTGATATTTCTTCTTGGCTGATGTTGACCAGCACAAAAATTTGGACACTAGCACTTTCAAACTCTGAATAGTCAACCTTACCAGTTTGTTGGTTAAGTTTTGGTTTAGATCCTTTTGATTTTAATTTATCGTAATAGCTGCGGGCTTTTGTGATAGCAGTGTAAGTATGCCCACCATTTACGATACCATTACCAATGAAATTGTCTTCCTGTCCCTCTTCAGGACTGACAAGTAAAAGCTCAACGTCAAACCCTCCGCCAGTGCCATGACCTTTAACTTGTATGGAGTCTGCAACAATTAAAATTCCATTGTTGTAGAAAATAAACTCTTCTGGCTTTTGTGCCAGAGTTGTCAACATACTCTTTACAGTCCGCCGATTTTCGTTGGCTAGTCTGGCATTAGGATCTAGAGGTAAACCTTGAGGCACTTGGCATATAGGGACAGTGAGATTCCAAATTACTCGACTGGATTCTTTGTCCTCTTTGTATGCTTTACAAGCAGCAGTAGCAAAGAAAGGAGCTGTTATCTTTGTAGACATTTATTTTTCCTGCGCTCTACGGAACGCTTTGCTTATGTTTTATGCCCAACTGGACACTCACAAAATTATACACTTATACTTTGGCTAAATGCAACTACATAAACGTCATTTTATATAGAATCATTACAGAATAGCTGGAAGTCCTACCGCTTTCGGTTCAACAAGCTTGCCATCAAAACCTATAGTTTTATCTTCCACAGTCCTAGCATCCGCTAAAGCCTTACGAAGTTCAGCACGTTCCATCTGTTCCTGAATTCCACCCAGGATATAAACCAATAACTTCGTCGCCAAATCTCGTCCAGAAACCTGCACCCGCTTTTTATTTGGGTCATACAAAACTCCATACCAAATAGATTGCGGATATTCCATACCACTAAAGCCGCCTTGCTGGTCAAACTTCCGTAGTTTCTTAAAAATATCTGCCAGAGAAAAACCTTTTTTAAAAACCAAAATTCCCAAAGCTTGCGCTAATGCAACTTGAGCAACCGGACGGAAAAGCATATTTCCTTCACCTCCATCCTTCTCAAAGCTGAAGCGCCGTAAAGATGGTGTATCCTCGTGTTCTAAAATCTTATAACTGGAAAGACTAGCCAAAGAATCAAATAGCTTTCTAAATTCCTCAATCCCCTGCTCAAGTTCTTCATCCTCTGGACGCATGGGAATTAGACCTTTCTCCAAGGGTTTCCAGTGGGGGAACTTTTGAGCCAAATATCGCTCAGACATATCTTGCAGAGCTTGCAAAGTCGTCAAAACTGTAGAATTGGAAGCCACTGTTGCACTATTCCAATTAACACGAGGATTGCGCTCTTGTCGTTGTTCTAATAGTGGATGTGTAACTGCAATTTTTCTCGCAACGATCGCAAAACCATCATCTTCATTCAACTGTGTTAGTTGCCCTTTAGTCAAGGGTGCAGCCATCAAGTTGACATGAACAAAAATCGATCTTACCCTCCGCCTCGCTTGGGTGCGAGTTTCCCCAGGCGCTACCGCACAGATGAACTCAATACCAATTTTTTCCTTGGGTAAATTTTGCAAGTAAGCAAGGTCTACTTGGTACTTTTCTATCAAATCATTTACTGTAATAAAACTGTCATCAACACCTTTATCTTTTTTATAGCGCTGGAGTTTCCGAGTTTTAATTAACTCCATCAACCCCTGAACCCCCATTAATCGGTGTTGACCATCTAGTGCATAAATGGTGACATCATCCTCAGAAATATTTAACAGACCTACTTTAGCGTCTTTATCTAGGGGGATGAAATCAGTAGTAGACTTTGTAGCGCGTCCTTCGCTATCCCACTCAGCAGCTTTGGGATTATCCACCCACGGTTGATTAATTACTACTAACACTGGTGGAAACTTATGGTTATGTCGAGCCGCTAAATACTGGACTAGTGGTGCTTGACGTGACCAATCAAGGGGACGTTGCTGAATTTCATCAATACTATCCGCGTCAATTTCGACATTATCAGTTTCAGGATTGTACTTTTCCTGAAACAGAGGTAAGCCAGAGGCGAAGTGAACCCGACCTGCAAACCATTCCAATGTAACAGAGCTAACATAAGCCTCAGTACCACCCATCTCGGTTTTTTGAACGAGAATCTGATCTTTTCTCCCTAAAAAGTTCTCCAGGAGTAAAGCTAGTACCTGTTTTTCCTTGTTTTCTCGTTCCAGGTATTCTCTAGCGACGTCAGCAGTTGGGTCAGATGTACTATCTTTCATGTTAAATTTTAAAAACAGAATAGGATTATGTCGTTTAATTATCCAAAAAATTGGATATTAGTAGTAAAGTTTTTAAAAACTATTTTTTCAACCCAGGTCGCTGGGTTTTGTTTGTGTAGACGCGAATTCTATTCGCCCTATTCGCCCAGATATTACGCCAGTGTTTCCAGAGAGAAGGAGAAATGACTACAGCACAACAACCAGAAAAGACAGTTCAACAAACACGTACTGTAGCAGAGTTAGTGGACTACATCCAAGCTCTCACCATTGAAATTCAAGAATTGTATTGTTTAGATGAGATTCCTTGGGTGGTGGGCTATTCGGGCGGAAAAGATAGTACTGCTACTTTACAGCTTATCTGGAATGCGATCGCAGCACTCCCCCAGGAAAAGAGAACTAAAACAATCCATGTTATTACAACTGATACGCTGGTAGAAAATCCTGTGGTCTCTGTTTGGGTACGTAACTCTTTAGCACAGATGAAAGTTGCTGCTAAAGAGCAAGAAATGCCAATTGAACCCCATTTGCTTTATCCTGCAATTAAGGACACCTTTTGGGTAAGCTTAATTGGGAAAGGCTACCCAGCGCCGCGAAACAGATTTAGATGGTGTACTGAACGCCTTAAAATTCAACCATCCGACAGCTTTATCCGTGCAGTTATTAGGTCTAATGGTGAAGTAATTCTTGTCTTAGGTACACGCAAGGCTGAAAGTACTAAACGTGCTGCTACGATGGCTAAACATAGAGAATCGCGGGTACGTGATCACATAAATACTAATCCTAACCGACCTAACTCATTGATTTATCTTCCTATCGAAGATTGGCGTACTGATGAAGTTTGGATTTACCTAAATCAGTGGCAAAACCCTTGGGGATATAGCAACAAAGACTTATTCATTATGTATCGAGGTGCAACAGCCGATAATGAATGTCCATTAGTTGTTGATACTTCTACTCCTAGCTGTGGTGATTCACGATTTGGCTGCTGGGTTTGCACAATCGTTAGTAAGGATAAATCGATGGAGGCAATGATTCAAAATGATGAAGAGAAAGAATGGATGCAGCCTCTATTAGATATCCGTAACGAACTAGATATTAAAGATGACTGGGACAAGAGAGATTTCCGTCGCATTTGGGGAGATGTCCAACTATTTGAACGCAATAAAAATGGTGAAATTTCTGTTGAACCAATACCTGGCCCTTATACCAAATATTGGCGGGAACATTGGCTCAGACGATTATTAGAAGCGCAAACAAAAACCCGTCGGACAGCACCAGAAAATATGCGCGATATCACCCTAATTACTCTCGAAGAAATGAGCGAAATTCGCCGCATTTGGCTAGAAGACAAACACGAATTTGATGATAGCTTACCCCGAATTTATCAAGAAGTGACTGGCGAAGAATTTCAAGACCCCCGTCCTGGCGCTGACTATAGCCTACTAGGTCGTGATGAATGGATAGTATTAGAAGAAATCTGTGAAGGTGACGCGATGCACTTGGAACTCATGGCGAAATTGTTAGACACAGAACGCCAATATCGCAAAAAGACTCGTCGCGTGGGGATATACGAAACCCTAGAAAAATGTTTTAATACGAGTTCCCGTTCCCCAGAAGATGCGATTAAGAATGCTCGTTTGAAACGCGAATTAAGCGAAGCAGTTAGTCAAGGTGATGTTGCAAAAGTCAAGCAGATGACTTTGGGCGATGTTGCAGCAATCAATGAAGTAGATGAAGGTGAAAGTGATGAACAGGTAACTTGGGCAAGTATGAAATTTAAAAAGGAAAATTTAGAAGAATAGAAAACAGCAGTCAACAAACTACTAGTCTGTCAAATTCATTTTGACGAGTTGGTAGTGTGAGCGTCTCGCTCACGACGCGAGCAAGATGCTCGCACTACCCATCAATTTAACCTTGACAGACTACTACTTAAAGAACCCTTGACAAAGTTTGATTATCTTAAAACAAGCGAGGTTCTATGATTCAAGCCATACACAAATTAGTAACTTTTGAAGATTTTGCAGCTTGGCGGACTGAAGGTGGAAGATACAAATTACATGATGGCGTGATTGTTGAAATGGCACAACCAGTGGTAGATCATGAGGATGTTGTTGGTTTTTTGGCGCTAAATATATCTATCGAAATTGGGCGACAAAAACTTCCTTACTTCATTCCAAAAACTGTATTAGTCAAACCATTTGAAAATGAATCAGCTTATTCACCAGACATCTTAATAATCAATCGACCAAATTTATTGAATGAGCCTTTATGGAAAAAAGAATCAACTGTATCTCAAGCTGCATCTATTCCATTGGTTATTGAAGTTGTGAGTCAGTGCGTTGCGCGGGTTCACCGCGTTGAAGCAACTGACGAACCCGTAAGGGTTAGTACTAATTGGCGGGATGATTACTACAAAAAATTAGCTGATTATGTTCGCGAAGCGTCTCGAAGAGAAGCTATAGGTATTCCTGAATATTGGATTATAGATTACGCGGCTTATGGCGCTAGGAAGTTTATTGGCAATCCTAAACTGCCTACTATATCCATTTATCTATTAATCGATGGTGAGTACCAAGTTACTCAATTTAAAGGCGATACCCATATTGTCTCGCCTACTTTCCCAGAATTGAATTTAACCGCCGAACAGATTTTTCAAGCTGGAGGTGTGCAAATCTAGCCACCCTTACCAATACCGAGACAGATGCGATCGCATTTCTTAACAGTTAGTGATGGTATTATCTATATTTTATAGATAATATTTTTTCTCAATGCGTCAGACAAAATCATCTAATTAGTTTTATCTTATTCATTTTATCACGAACTTTCTGCTTCTGCGATCGCCGTCGAACTCATGTTAATCTTAGAGGATATTTTAAAAGTCGTGATTGATGTATCAAATATTTTTACCCCACCCTAACCCTCCCCTTATAAAGGGGAGCCACTGCGTTGGGCGGCTTTGCCGACTTGAAGCATGTGGCGTGAGGGAACTTGATTTTATTGTTTCCCCCCTTTATAAGGGGGGTAAAAAATCACACCGTATAACTTTTCAAACACCCTCTTAAAAACTAATGATATTTCTTGAACTCGTATTACAAAACTTTGGTCCCTATAGTGGTAAACAGGTAATTAATCTTAACCCAAAAATTGATGAGGAAAACTCGCGTCCAATTATCCTATTAGGTGGCATGAATGGCGGCGGAAAAACTACGCTGATGGATGCCATTCGTCTCGCTCTTTATGGGCCCCGCGCCCAATGTTCTACCCGTGGTAATTTAAGTTATGGCGATTTTCTCAATCAATGTGTTAACAACAAAATTGATCCGGTTGTAGACACCCGAATTGAATTACTTTTTGAACATATTGAAAACGATAAACCAATAAAATACCGTGTTGTGCGTAGTTGGACAAAAAATCCTAAAGATGGTAAAGATACATTAGGTATTTTAGGCGACAGTGATACATGGCCTGATGCTTTAGTTAATATTTGGGATGAATATATTGAAAATCTCTTGCCTTTAGGAATTTCTAACTTATTCCTATTTGATGGTGAACAAGTTAAAGAACTCGCAGAACAAGAAATACCACCACCGATTGTTGTTGAAGCTATTCGCGGACTTTTCGGGCTAGAGTTAGCAGATCGTTTAGCTGTTGATTTAGATATTTTAGTTAACCGTAAACGCAAAGAATTTGCTGATACTAAAGATTTAGCTAACCTAGAAGAAATTGAAAAAAGATTGACCCAACAGCAACAAGATTATCAAGAAAGTGAACAGAATTTAGAAAATATCAAAAATCAGCTAGAAGAATTAGAAGTAAAGCAGCAAGAAGCTTTTGATAAATTCATTTCTGAGGGTGGTAAAATTGCGGCAGAACGCAATCAACTAGAACTACAACAGAAAGCGAAAACTGCGGAAGTTGAACAAGTGCGTCAGTTAATGTGTGAATTGGCGGCTGATGTTTTACCTCTAGCATTAATTCCCAATTTACTTACTCAAGTGCAAACGCAGGGAGAAAAAGAATTTCGCCATCGACAAATCCAAATTTCCAAAGATTTGTTAATTGAGAGAGATCAGCGCTTACTCAGTTGGCTAAGTAAGGTAGAAATTGCTCTAACACAAGTTGAAAAAATTCAATCATTTCTAGTCGAAGATGTCGATAATCTATATGCAAAGACTCTTCAAATGGAAGCACCTTGGTTATTAGCTGATGATGAAACGTTAAGTCAGCTAGATAATCTCATCTATCACTTGCAAAATTCTCAAATCTCTGCGAAAGAAAAATTAGCTATTATCAAAAATAAAGAAGAAGAAATTATCACTTTGGAAAGACAAGTGCAGACAGCAGCAGCACCAGAAGATTATACAAAGCTGCGTCAGACAGTAGAAACGGCACAAAATCAAGTTGTTGAAGCTAAAGCAAATTATGAAACAATTCGCCGCCGTTTAGCTGATTTAGAAACTATTATTGCTAAGTCAAAAAAAGAATTAAGTGACTATACTGTAGAAAATATTAAATATAAAAATAACGAACATATTATTAGTTCTGCGGCTAAAGTTCAAGAAACACTCAAGATTTTCCGTGAAAAATTAACCTTGAGAAAGCTCAATAAATTAGAGGAAGAAGTTAAAAATTGCTTCCTTTATCTCCTCCACAAATCAGACTTAGTGCATCGTATCGCCATTGATACTAATACTTTCGGACTTTCCTTATATGATTTCAATGGTAAACCCGTCCCCAAACATCGCCTTTCTGCTGGGGAAAAACAACTACTTGCGATCGCATTCCTCTGGGGTTTAGCCAAAGTCTCTGGACACCGCCTACCAGTAGCAATCGATACGCCACTAGGTAGACTAGACTCCTCCCACCGTAGCAACTTAGTTGAACGTTACTTTCCATCCGCCAGTCACCAAGTAATTTTGCTTTCCACCGATACTGAGATTGGAAAGAAAGAAGTCGAAACACTGCGAGAAAATGAAGCGATCGCCCGCGAATATCTCCTCAAATACGACTCGACCACCCGCCAAACTACCATACAACCAGGATATTTTTGGTAGTAGATATTGACTGTTACTTTACTTCTACATGAATTTCTCTACCAAGCTGCCTGAATTCATCATCGAGATAATATAGTGAATTTCGGATAGCTTGGCGCAGTTTACAAGCAGGTTCTAGACAATCATCCTCGTAGTCCATTAATGTTAATTCTAAATGGGGATAGAGAATTTTCAGAAAACCTGATGCTGATTTGAGGATGGCATTCTGGTCACGAATCGTAACATTTTTTTCAAAGTGAGTATGCTGCTGTACGTAGGACATGAAGCGATTATCTTGGCGTAGAGATAGCAAGGCTTCACCAAAGAAATCCATTTTTAAACCAACTTGAGAAGCTATCATTTCTCTTTGAAACTTGGGAATTTTCCAACCAGGGATAATCCCAGATAATCGGTCTAATAATGCAGTCTCAGTGAAAAACTTTGGCAGGTTAGCCATTAAATTATCTTCATTGCGTGGTTGTAATTGCTCATCTAATTCGATATTTGCCAGCATCACTAACCCACAATCACTAGAAATATCTGCAAAACCAGAGCGATTATAACGACCGCTAGCAAGATAATTTTTCAGTGGGCCAATGACCTCTTCAGGATTATCGAATGTTAAACTTTGAACTTCATCTAGAACCACAACTTGATGACGACCGAGTAAACCAACTTCTTTAGTTCTACCGTTAATAAACAATTGGGCGGGAGTAATTTTACCACCACTAATTAAGCTAACTTTGCTACTGATATTTTCAAAAAAGAAGCTTTTACCAGTGCCTTTAGGAGCTAGTTCTATCACATGATAATTAGGTTCTACTAATGATAGTAACCTAGCCAATATCCATGTTTTTGCTTCCTGGTCATAACTGGGATGCTGGGGGTTAAAACCCATTGAGCAAAATATTAAATCTCGCCATTGTTGTGTATTGAATCTTGCCCGACATTCGGCATAACTTTGCAAGTCAACTTGCGAACATTGAAATGGTTCAAAATCCATCACTTCCACTTTACCATCGGGAAGCATAGCTAAAGTAATTTTGCCCCAAATTCCTTGGCGCAAAAGTATTTTATAGCGTTCTACAATATCAGTAGCAATGCTGCATTCAGTTAAATTCAGAGCCGGAATTTGTGCCAATGGTTCAGGAATTACTCGTCCTCCCTGTTCTAATTTGATACGTACCTGCATTAGAGCGATGAGTTTTCGTATTTCACCTTGAGTCAAGTCAAAAATAATTTCGTTGCGGTCATCTTTACGGGGAAATGCTTTTTTAATAAAGTTATTAACTTTTTCTAATTCTATAGATGTCAGTGTTCCCGAACCAGGGACAATTTTATCTAGGAGCCATTCAGCAACAAAGCTAGGTAAACCAATAGAACTGAGTCCACTGGATGGCAATCTAGTTTTATCAATACAGAGATTGCCAAAAACCTCACGAACTAAATCGTTATTGTAGGTTATTTCTTCATAAGAATTCATCTATATTAAATCCACTACTAAATATTTGCTTGATAATAATTTTGGATTCTATAACTAGGGCAGCATTTGCATTTTCAGCATCGGCAAATCGAAAGGTTAATTCACCAGATAGGAATAAGTCATTTTCTTGATTTGGTGCTAATTCTGGTACTTCGGGAATTATTATTTTGAAACTATAGCGCTGATTAGCTGGAATTTCCTGTGCTAATAATTTTCCTGCTTGTAAAGAGGGCAATTCCTGAATATATAGACAAAGATTTGTTAGCGCTACTGAATTGGGATTATCAATAGTAATTTCCAGTTCTCCTAATTGTTTGGGTTTACCTTCACCCAAGCAGAAAACTGACACAGGATGGCGTTGGATAGATTTTCGCAGCACAGATACACCAACTACAACTTCTTCAGGAAATAGCCCTCCGTGAGAACCGATAATTTTTTTATTGCTAGTGTAGCTGAAAGAACTTAAGCTAGCGGAGCCTTTGACAATACTAATGTCATGGGGAAGACTGTAGCGATCGCCTGACAAAACCACAAACCTGCTATCATCAGTTTTACCAATCGCCATCCTCCCCTTGGGTTCCAGTCCTGGAGGACAGTCAGTAATTTTTTCAGAGGTACCCATCATCTGACCGTGGTCGCTAGCAATGACGATTCTCAGTGCTTCCGGGTTAGGGTATTGTTGCAAACAGTAATCAATTTTCTTGGCAATACCTTCTAGGGTGTGGGGACGGTCAAGTTCATAAAAGCTTTGCCAGTCTTTTTGACTGTGATAAAGACTATCGAATTCATCTGTATCCCAGCAATACAACTTATGTGTCTTTTTTCTTAAAGCGCTGTAGAGTTTGTCAACTTGTCCATCTGTATAACGTTTGCCTACGCCCATTTTTACAAAAGCTTTACCAGCATCGGCAACCCAAGCAGAATCATTAGGCAAAAGTTGAGCATATAAGCTCCATTTAGCATATTCTGTTTTGGTAGGCAGGATGCTAAAGTAAGGTGCGATGTCTTCTCTTCGAGACGCTGCGCGAACGACAACCCCTTCGGGGAACGCAGTTTCTACAGCGAGTTTGTAATCGTTTGTTAGAAAAGATAACAGTTCTAAGTGGTCTAACCATCCCAAGCCATCGACCACAACCCAAAACACAGGACTTTCTTGGCAAAGATTTTGCACTCTTGAGGCAACGCTGTAGTTAAGGTAGGAATTTTCTACCGAGTCTACCTGCATTTGGGGGTAGTGCTGGAGAATCCACTCGACAAAGCTATCCGCCAAACTCTCACTAATTTTTGGTACAGCAGCAGATTGCTTGATGACTTCCCAGCGACGGAACGGTAGGTAATCTTTTGTTGCCCAAGCTAAAGCTTGCTGGGGAGTAGCATCTAAAGCTAGGGGTTGGGGTTCGGGTGGACGTTTGTTAAGGTTTAATTCTTGCTGTTGCTGATAGTTAAGATATGGGGTAACTTTGGCTTCCCTTGCCCGATTAATCCAGTTAGGTCGATTGCCGAAAACTTTGTAAGCACAATTGGCAATTCGCTCCATATCTACTTGGTTAGTGGGCTTTAGGGTATCGAGAACTTTGCCTTCGGTGCGCGAGATGAGTTGTTCCCAGTAGCGATCAAACTCTTCGGTGAGTAAGTCGGGAACTGGCAAGGGATACTTGCCGATGTCGTTCAAAACTGGTTCTGTTATGCCTAACCAGCGACGCAAAAGTAATAATTTATCTTCAGTCTGGTAATAAGTTGCTAACTCATGTTCCTTAAACTGCTGCTGCCAAACTCGCTCAAAAGGTTTGTATTCTTGTGGAACTATAATTGCTAACCAAGCTGCAAGATGGGAATTAGAAGGTTGAGTAAACCATATTTGTCTATTACTCTCAGTGATGTTATCTGCTAAAAAGTGGGCAATGGAGTTGTCTTGGGGATAAGCATCTAACTTGGTAGCGAAAATCAATACTTGTTCGTCAGTCCAATCATTGGGTAAAGGAATGGAATCAAATAATTGTGCTAGCTTGTTGCGGGGATGTTGCTTAATTTCCGCGATTTCCTCAGTCTTATTCCATGCTCGTAGCCAAGTTTTTGCCCATTCGCATAATCGCTCACCTTTTACCCAGCAGGGAGCAGCACTAACACCAAAAAACTGTATCCATTCTACCTCTGTGGTGACAGGGATATAGCCGGAGGGAATATCGTAAAGTCCGGTAGGGTCTAGTATGATATGTTTATCCTTCATCCCTATTATTCCTCCGTCTTTTCTGAAAGCATTTGCGCTAACTTCTCGTAAACATTTTGTTGCTGTAAATAAGGAAGTTGCCGGAACAGTACGAAAATTTGATTAGCTGTATCTTTATCCCGTTCTTCAATGCATTGACGCTCTATATTTTCTAATAACTGAGTTTCTGGAACACTAAGTAAGTTAATATACTCAAACTTTTCATCTTGAATTTGCTCCAGTAAATTGTTTGCTGCTTCGAGCTTATCTGTATCATTAGGCAATTGGTCTATTTGGGTGCAACTATTTTCTAAATCTTTGACCCATTGCTGGGCAACAGCTTGTTGTTTCTGGATAATTTGTGATTGTTTTTGTTGTATTTCTGTACGGAATGAGTGAAGGCGATCGCTAAATTTTTCTCTCAGTCCTTCAGTCTTATTTTGCCAATCTCGTAGTCTCTCTAAGTGAGTTTGACAAGTTTCCAAAGTCTCTAGCTTTGTTGACTCGGCTATCTGCAATAACTCAATTAGTAGTGCCAGTTCTGAGATAATTGCTTCGTACTCTGTTTCTATTTCAGAGCGTGAGTAACGATGCGACTTTTTCAGTAACTCTTTTTGGAGTCTTTGTGCATCTTCTACTGTTGTCAAATGCTCTAAGTTATGCTTCCATTCTTGTAGTTCAACAGTATATTCTTGGATTTTTTGCCGGAAATTAACTTCTAACTGAGCAATTATTTCTTGAAAGCGGTCAGCATTATAGATATTAAACTCCCGACTAGCAATTATTGCCAAAACCTCATTACAACTGGCAATAGAATTACTTTGTTGATAGCGAATATCCAGACTTTGTATCTGCTCTAGATCATTTTTTAAATTCTGGATTTGTGGTTGTAGTTCTTGATAGTCTTCATAATCAGGCGAATCTTGAAAGACAACATCCAATTTGGCATATTCTGTATTAATAACATCCAAATCTGAGAGATTATTTACTGACTGGAGTCGAGTCCGAAGAGTTGCCAAACTGGAACGATAGTCAGTAATTTTAGTGTGGATTGACTGGACAATTTCAGCAACTTCATGCTTAAATTTATCGGGATAATTGAAGCGAGATTGTAAATTTTCAACTTCTTGCAGCGCTTCCTGAGAAAGATGAATAGTTTTGACTTTTGTGGCAGAATTGCGAATATTCAGCATGATTTGTGTATCATCGGCTTGCTTTTGTCCTGCTTCTGCGTGCTGCCTGATGTCTGTTAATCTGATGTTGCTGGTACGGAAGGCATTTTGCAAACTCTCAATTAGGTGGGGAGGCAAATCTGCAATCTGATTAATCTGGTCAATAATTCCTTGAATTTCTATTTGATAAGCACTACAAGCTTGTTCGGTAGATAGTGACTCAGCACGCTTGCTTTCTGCTGCTACAAGTTGGTCAATTTTATTACTGACAGTTTGCAATGCTTGGGAGAAGCGATCGCGTTGTTGTTGTGTTGGTAAAATTGAGGTGTTTGGCGATCGCTTCAGCAGTTGCGGGTAAAGTGGTAACAGTGCTGCCAATTGTGCCTCAGGAGGTAAGTTTTCCACAGCTTGCACTGGTTGGAACCACTTGTCAATTTCAGCAACCGCCGCACTCACCTGTTTTCTATTCTGAGTTAATTCTTCTTTTTCTAACTCATCCGGTTCATTAGACTCTAAAAAAGCAGTAACGACCTCTAGATACTCCTGCGCCTGATCATAATAGTTTATTAGCGATGCCGAAATCGGCATTTCTGCTTGTTGGCGACGAATTAGTTTGGACTTTTGTTTAATAATCCAGTCGTCAACAAATGCGGTGGGGTTTTGGAGAATATCAGTATTACCCCAGTCTTTCAAGGATTGTGTTTTCAACGTCATATTTAACTTTTTAGAACCAAGTTCGATATAACCCCTGAGAGATACTTCTTTGCGGTGGATTGCCAGCCATCCTGCTAGCAACATGGTAAAGTTATACTCGCTATAACCAAAAGGTGGCGCAGAAAGTACTTGCCAAATTGTTTCTAGACCAAAAGTATTTTGCGGTAATCCTTCTAGGTCAGTTATTTCAGAAATTTTATGCCAGGCAGCACGGATTTGTTCATTAGTTGGTTCTTGAACGATATATTTATCAGATGTTTTCTTCAATAGACCCCATAACTTGACAAAAATCTGGTCAATAACAGTACTGTAAGAACGATCAAAGGTCTGTTCGCTGAAATTATCTTTTATGAAGATTTGTTTGGCAATCCAGGCAATAATTTTTTTACCTGTCGGATGGCCTGAACGCATTTTATCCATTTCATCCACAGGAGGAACAAAGGTATATAAATCTTCTAAAAGTACACTGATTACCCGTTGCGCTTTGTGTTGTTCCGCAGATGGAATTGTATCGATTCCCACACAATGATATGTACAATTATTTAACAACCTCGTTAACCGGGTGTTTGCTTCTTTTTGCCAACGCTCAAGCTGTTCTTGATAAGCTTTTCCCAACAATCTTTTATCAGCACTGTTCGTCTCTTCAAGAGCTTTTATCTGTATAATTATACGGTCTAAATTGCCGGTTTCTTCTCTAGGAATAGCAACAGCAATGTAATTTTTAATTGGTGATTTAGATAAATGATTAGCTACAGTATTACGAAACTCTTGCAACTCTTCTTGAGTCTCTGTTAGAACATAAGCTAAAATTCCCTTCTCTTTGGTATCTCTCAGAATACGATTATTCTCTAGCGCTTTAATGAATTTATCAATACTATATATCTTCCGCTCAAATCGCCATTCTTCACCCACTAACTTGTTATCCTTGACAAAGTTTGTAGCAATAATTGTATTATTAGATTTATCTTTTTTATCTTTTTCAAGAATATTAATTTCACCACAATAGGCAATAACATCATTAATCGATGTTGTCTGAAATTTGATTTTTTCTTCAATTTCTTCTTGAATACTTTTAGGGTTGATTCCTTCCCAGAAACGATAAAGCTTAATTTCTGCTTGGTGATAAATTAAGTCTCTTTCCTTTTCTAGTTTATCTAGTGCTGTCTGGAGTCTCAATTTAGTTAAACCTGTTAAAGCTACTAAAATCTCTTGATGTTCTTCTTGGTCTGCTTTGGTCAGTTTTTCTCCACTAGCTTCATATAAAAATAAAGCTTTAAGAGCAATTAATTCATCTGCATCATCAGCACCTATAACTAAATCTACAGCTTTTTTATAATTGGTATAAACAGGGTAATTAGAAAAGTTTTCAATAAAGGTATCTACTAAAGCAATGGGATAAATGTAATTAAGTTTTCCAGCATTTTCTACAGGCTGAGTTGCAATGAAATTTTTGACATAGCCTTTTATAAATTGGATAGCAGTTCGATCTTGGGTAAAGTCAAGGTTGCACAGCAGATATGCCGTCAGAGGATGGAGGGGAAAACAACCCTCAGACAAGTGGGTATAAAACTCTTGGAAAGACCAGCCTTTGTTTTTATAAATTTTAATTCTTCCCTCGTAAGCTGTTTCAGCTTCTCTTGTCAGCGTGTTATGCCATTGAGAACGAAATACTTGCCAAGTAGAGTCATTTTTTGGCAACAATAAGTTTTCTATTACTAGTTCTAAGCTAGAGGTAGGGTTATCGTAGGTAGTGCCATCTTTTGGTGCAAGGCGAGTTGCTATCTTTTGGTACTCTGGTATGGCATTTGCAGAAATCCCCAATGCCCTACCAGGATGAATTTGGGTAAAACTTAGTAAAGCAATTTTCCCTTTGTAGTTTTCGCAAATGTTAGTAATATTTTGCAGTGCGGTACCTCCAGCACCTATGTCATCTGCTGCCCAAGATTTTAGATAGTAATTTAGCTCATCAAATAAAATTAAAATCCCCTGAAAGTGGGCATTTTGTCCAGTACAATAATTTTTTAATAGGTCTTCTATAATTAGTTGGATATTTACATCAGCAGCAAAATCAGGAGTAAATCCCGTAATTTGAAAGGCAAGTTTTTTAACAGTAGATAGAACACCAGAGTTATTTTCTCTGAGTAAGCGAATGAGAGAATTTAAATCACCATCAGGATTCCCAATACTTTGTAGATATTTCTCTGCTTCTGCCCGCTTCTCTATATTCAACTTTTCTAAGTAGTGTAGGGGTTCGCTACATATATCTTGTGCTAAGGAATCCTGAATACCTGCTTCTTCCAGATTTTTGACGAGTTGTTGCAGAAATTGCTTCCTAATGTCGCCACCTTGATCTCCACTCAGACAGATAACTAAATGTTGGTGGCGTTGGTTTTGTTTAAAAAGCTTTAATCCTTCAGAGATAGCCTGATTTTTGGCAGATGTCGCCTTTTCTACTTGTGACAAAATCCCTTGCACTTCCTGACTGTGGAAGGTTTTTTTGAAAAAGTTTGCGATCGCGATCGCAAAATGAGACTTCCCCTTACCATATTGTTGAATCATCAAATGGATATTCGGCTGATTTGGACTATGATAGCTACGGCGCACCGCATCCAAAATACCAACCGTCGATAACTCAGGTTTTGTTAAGTCGTAGTTAAAGATAAAACTCTCACACAGAGGCAAATTCTTCTCTAAATCATCCAACATGCCAAAGTTCACAGAACTGGCAATACTACCCTTTTCGTTGATTTCAACAAGTTGGTTGAGGAGCATAATCAATTAAAATAGCAAATGCAAAGTGATAATTATCCTGAAGGAATACGCTTAATTCTCTCTGACGACCAATTTTTGGGTGCTAATTGCTGGGGTAGCAGTATCCACAAAATTTTTTCTAGCTTGCGAGTCTCTTCCAGTTGCTTCCAGAAAAGGGTAATGTGACTGCCAGATGTCACCTGTAAATAAGTAATCAGACAATCTAACCCTTCCAGTAAAACAATCTGCTTGCTAACCCCAGAACACATTGACTTGATAGCATCCAATTCCAGATCCAGATCGTGATGAAGCGTGAGAAAGTTTTCTCCCGGATGAATCCTTTGTAACAAATTTTTTCGGTAGTTGACCCGTTGAGCATTATTTTCAAAAGCGATACGTACTAGTTCGTTTTCATCAGGTGTATCCCACAGTAGCAAGTGAATTCTGTCATCGGGTCTAGCATCTCGTAGCAGAGAATCAGCTTTATCCGTCATAGGCTTTTTCCAGCAGTGCCAAGGGTTCATCCCAACGGGGAATCACTTGGAAAGGAGGTACTGCCCGTCGCTGTTCGATGATGCCGTAAGCTTCTAGTGCATTTAGCTGTTCCTGTAGTGCATCTGCTTTGATACTAAGTACAGTAGCAATTCCCATTTTCTGGTTCAAGATGGCCTCGGTAAGAACAGAACCTTCGCCTTTAAAGTCACGTTCCCACAGCTTTGCTAGGAAATATCCCACCAGGTAAGAGTTAGGTAAGTGGGCATTTCCAGCAACATATTTATCCCCTTCTTGAGTGATAAACTTGCAGGATGCTAAAGCTTGAAACTCAGTGTATGCCCGTAAGATAAATTTGATTCTGTCAGCAATCACTTTGCTTTCTTCTTCAAACTCTGAAGCGATATGATACAATAATTCCTCGCTAGTAAATTTACTATAACGAGGCAAGAACGTATATATAAAGTAAGACCATCCACCCCAATCAGCAGGATTTTCTGGTGTTTGTTGTAGTCCTTTATCACCAAAACTTAAATAAAAGTGCATCAACCAGTCTGTAATATTTGACTCCAAGCCTGAGTCTAGTCGCAAGATAATTTCTCCTTCCCGACTAGGGCGATTATTCTTAATTAACCCTACACGTACTGCCCAACTTTTTACTCGTCCTACTTTGCCATTACCTAAACTTGTTTTCTCCATCAAATTAGGCAAGCTATCATTTAAGCCTTTTTCTTGGGCAGCAGCATGAAGAAGTCTATTTATTTCATCTTTTTTAAAGGCAAAAGACCCATTAAAATGTAATTGCAATTTAGCCATAATATATTTTCTGAATGCGAAGTTTAATTAAATCCATTTTTTTGGTATTAGTTAAATATGTATAAGATGTTTACTGCCAGCTTCTAGACAACTATTAAATTATATATTATTAACTAGTATATATGCCACTTTAAATGTTGAGATTAGTGTGTGTAGACTCACTACAGCAAGTTACTAGACATCGCTAATTATCTAAACATGATTATTTATCTCTCTAAGTGATAAAAGAAGGAATAATTAAGTAGCTCAAATTAATCAACCTGCTGTTAAGTATTGTTAATTATGTGAAAGGATAATGTATTGGATTCCTTTTACTTTTTCCCTTTTAGCTTTAGTTATGGAATCACCAATCGAACGTATTCGCCTATCCCAAACAGCCAAAGACCAACTGCTCAAACTCAGACGCAGCACCAAAATCGACCAATGGAATATCTTATGCCGTTGGGCGTTTTGTCGTTCCCTAGCAGAACCAACCACACCCTCACCCGTCCCAATTCCCCAAGATAGCAACGTCGAAATGACTTGGCGCGTCTTTGGCGGCGAAATGTCCGATATTCTCCTCCTCGCCCTTAAGCAACGCTGTCACAATGACGGCTATCCCACGGATAAAGAAACCCTCGCCACCCAATTCCGCCTGCATTTACATCGCGGTATTGGCTACTTAGCAGGCGATCCAAATATCAAGAAAATTGAAGATTTAATTGAACTGGCGGTCAAAGATTGACAAAATAATTCGTAACGGATGCTGTGCAATTCGTAATTTAAATTCTTAATTACGAATTACGTTAGCGAGTCCGCGTACTCTTACAGAGAAGCAAGCTACGCTTTTAGCGTCTCGTAGAGAGCGTCATTACGAATTACGAATTACGAATTAGTATCATGCCTGAAGCGCTAGAAATTGAGCGTCATAGAGCTGCGATCGCTCGCACTGATTTATCTCGCCCTGTACGATTGGCCATAGAAGGGGCAATCTTAAATCAAGACACCACTTTTTTTGACTACGGTTGCGGCTACGGTGGTGATGTGCAGCGAGTAAACAATTTAGGCTACACCAGTGCAGGTTGGGACCCTTACTACCATCCCGATGTCCCACGCACCGCCGCCGATGTGGTCAACCTGGGTTATGTCCTCAACGTCATTGAAGATCCAGAGGAACGCCGTCAAAGCCTTCGCCAAGCTTGGGAACTCACCCACAAAGTTTTAATTGTGGCAGCTCAAATACTGATTAACGCACCCAGCAAAACCCAACTTGCTTACAATGATGGCATTGTGACGCGCCGCAATACTTTTCAGAAATATTACGAACAAGAAGAACTTAAAACTTATATTGATGAAGTCCTAAATGTTGATGCGGTGCCGATCGCACTAGGCGTATACTTTATTTTTCGAGATGAAGCGGAAAAAGAAAGTTACAAAGCTATCCGCTTCTTTTCTACCACTTCTACACCACGAGTCCGCATCCCCATCAAGCGGTTTGAAGATTATCAAGAACAGTTACAACCACTCATGGCTTTTTTTACCAAGCGCGGTAGACTACCTGCCAAAGGTGAATTGGAAAATGAACAGGAATTACTGAGCGAATTTGGTAACTTTCGCCGCGCCTTTGGTGTAATTTTACAAGCTACCGACGAAGCAGAATGGGATGCGATCGCTTACCATCGTTCTCTAGATATCCAAGTTTATCTCGCCCTCACCCACTTTGATCAACGCCCTGCATGGCAGAAGCTAGCAGCAGAAATGCGTCACGACATCAAAGCCTTTTTTAGTAGCTACGAGGAAGCTTGTCAAGTAGCCGACCAAAAACTTTTCAGCTTAGGTAAAGCTGGGGTAATTCAAACTGCTTGCGAAAAAAGCAAAATAGGTAAACATACGCGCGGTGCCCTTTACGTCCATGTTTCGGCACTAGCATCACTTGACCCAGTGCTGCGAATTTGTGAAGGTTGCGCTAGTCGCACCATTGGGCGTGTAGATGGAGCCACATTGATCAAATATCACACTGATAAGCCGCAAATATCCTATCTGTGTTACCCTGAGTTCGACACTGACCCCCATCCAGCCTTAAAAGCTAGTATAACTATTGACTTAAAAACCTTAGTTGTCACTCACCGAGACTATGCAACTAGAGCAAATCCACCGATTTTGCACCGGAAAGAAACATTTGTTACCAGCAACTACCCTGGTTACAAAGAATTTGCTCAACTTACCCAACAAGAACAGCAATTAGGATTGCTCAATCACAAAAGCGATATCGGTACGCGAGAAGGTTGGGAAAAATGCCTTGCTGCACACGGGGTAGAAATTAGGGCGCATCAGGTTTATTCAATTAAGGAAAATTAAGGAATAATCACACTGTTAGAGCATTGCTGATATGTATCTTAAATAAAGAAAATTTTAGCAGGTTTGTGTGCTTACACGAAATTAGACAGCAGGTATGGCAAGATAACTGCAATTCAATTAGATAAAAGGAATCTTCAAGATTGTGCAAGTAAATAAATCGCTGCTACGAATTTTTGGCAGCCCGAAGATGGGAGCTTTGTTATTTCTGGGCTTTTCATCAGGGTTGCCGTTGTATTTAACCAGTCAAACATTACAAGCATGGTTGACCAAAGAAGGAATTAGCTTGGCAGCGATCGCCGCTTTTAGTTTAGTAAAGCTGCCCTATTCTTTAAAATTTCTCTGGTCGCCTTTACTAGATAGATTTGTACCGCCTTTTTTGGGGCGGCGTCGAGGTTGGATGGTAATTACACAAGTAGCATTACTGTTAAGTATAGCTGTAATGGCTCTACAACACCCATCCCAAGGGCTACAACCTTTAATAATTGCTGCTGTGGCCGTTGCTTTTTTTAGCGCCAGCCAAGACATTTTAGTTGATGCTTACCGCACTGATGTAGTAGAAGTCCAAGAAAGAGGTGCTGGAGCATCTATTTACTTATTGGGTTATCGCATTGCCATTTTAGTAACCGGTTATGTCACCCTATTTTTGGCAGATAGAATGCCTTGGCAAGCTGTTTACTTGTTGATGTCGCTGTTGATGCTCGTAGGCGTGGTAAGTTCTATTTTTGCGCCAGAACCAGTCCTACGCGATCGCCCGCCTCAGACTTTAGGAGCCGCCGTCAAATTACCCTTCATTGAATTTTTCCAGCGTCATGGCTGGCTACAAGCACTTTTAATCCTGATATTCATTGTGATCTACAAGTTGGGAGATTCTTTACTAAAAAATGTATCCACCCCATTTTTGTTAGATAAAGGCTTACATTTCACTCAAACCGACATCGCATTTCCTGGTGCGCTGGGAATTTTCGCCACTATTATTGGCACCTTGGCAGCAGGAGCAGTAATGACCAAAATTGGTGTTAATCGCTCGCTCTGGATATTCGCCATACTGCAAGCTGTCGGTAACTTGGCTTTCTTTGCGTTGGCAGTAATAGGTAAAAACTTCTATCTAATGTTAGCTGCCGTTAATATAGAACAATTCTGTGCTGGTCTAGAAACCGCTGCTTTTGTAGCATTTTTGATGAGTCTTTGTAACCAAAGCTTTTCAGCTACACAGTACGCCTTACTTTCGAGTTTGCAGGCTTTTAGTAGAGATATTGTCACAGCTCCAGCAGGTACATGGGCACAAGCTACCGGCTGGTCTACATTCTTTCTACTGACAGCAATAGCTGCTTTGCCGGGATTACTATTATTGCCATTCTTTGCCCCTTGGAATCCAAAGCCAGTGGTAGTATTATCCAGACCAGGATTGGAGAACGAAGAAGAGGATATATGGGGAATCAAGTAGTTATTGCTGTCGGCACATTTATTCTCTTACTCACTGGTTTATTACTTGGCTATGTTCTCTCGCAGTTAGTTCTAGGATTTTTGGCATTTAACCTCCTAACTTTTTTCGGAACACTCAGCCTAATTTTAATTTTTGGTACACTTTATTACGTTTTATTTTGGCAGTTGCGGAGAGAGCAGTCCCGGCCATCAACTATAGATGAAGGGATACCAAACCAGGTAGACGAGGGTGTATCTGATAGCTATCTCAAAAACAGGCTAATCGCTAAATTATCCGGTGACACTGCCGCTGCCGAACGGTTAATTGAACAGGCAAAGGAGACTTATCCTGGGATGCCGGAGAATTGGTATTGCGAGAGAGTGCTTGATGACTTGGAGCGCGATCGAAGTGGGGAGTAGGGAGTGGGGAGTAAGAATTTTAGATTTTAGATTTTGGATTTTAGATTGAAATTTAATCCAAAATTGTCAATCCAAAATTGAGTTGCCCGATTCCCCATGCCTAGAAAATCGCTAAAATAAATCAAGAATACTTCACAAATCTTCAGCTAGGTTCTCATAAAAGTTCCTAGCTCTTTGCAATCTAAAATATGGCTATATTTCGTCAGTACATCGCTCCCTTGCTTGCAGTATTAGTATTTTTATTTGCGCTAGTGGCAGTCAGCGCCCGCATCTTTTTACCCTCCGATATGGCAGCACCCGCACCAATTGAAGAGGTAGGTATAAGTTATCAACCCACTCCTGCTAATTTGCCACCAGCAGCACATGACTCAGCTAGCTAAGTTAATAAACATCAGAAGTGTCTGAGCAACTAATACCTGAGTATATTATTCGCCGTGGTTCCACATTGGATCAATCGCTGCTGCTTAAATTCATGCAGCGAACTTACCAGGATCTCTTTCCCAATGAGGATTTTTCCCACCTAGAGCAAACAGTTAAGCAATACTTTTCTAGTGATACGCCCTTATGGTGGGTTAATTTTTCGAGTCAGGAACATGGGGGAGACAATGGAGAAAATTCTCCCTCATCCCCCTCTCCCCCCATCGCCTGCCTCTGGGTGGGCAATGCTATAAATCAAGTACATGGCAACCGTCATGCTCACATCTTTATCCTCTACGTTGTACCAGAACATCGGCGGCGAGGTATTGGTAGAGCTTTGATGCGATATGTGGAAAATTGGGCTATTCAAAGAGGCGATCGCCAGATTGGATTGCAAGTGTTTCAATCAAACAAACCTGCATTAAATCTTTACAATCAGTTAGGTTATCAAACGCAATCCCTGTGGATGGTAAAATTCCTGAGTGCAGAAAAATAAACTAGAGGATAGCGGTAACATAGTTTAGCGTCTGAGTTATGGCGGTTCTCATTTGGATAAAGCTCAACGAGGGAGAACGGAAAGTGGATAATAACGCAACTAATATATATAAGGCTTTAACTTATTGGCACATCGCGTTATGTGTTAATCCCAAAAAGGGATTCAAATGAAATTATGTATGACGAAGACGATCTAAGCCTACTTGATATTGAGGAGGATCTAGAAAGCCCCTTAGATAAAATAGAGCCGCTAACTGCCGAATCAGTTGTGGCGAAGCCTGATCCAGAAGTGATGCTAGCCTTGCTGGAAAATCCCCAGCCCCAGCAACGAATGTTAGCGGCGCGTGCTTTTTGTGATATTGAAGATGCGCGTGCTACCCCCCATCTGATTCGCCTGTTAACTGATACCTGCCCCTTAGTGCGGGTGAGTGCGGCCTATGGCATCGGACGCAATCCCAGTTCAGAGGCGGTAAGTCCGTTAATTGCTCAACTAAACAGTGATTGGAATGGCTATGTGCGTAAAGGTGTTGTTTGGGCTTTAGGAAACTGTCGCGATCGCCGTTCTTTACCACCCTTAGCAGATGCCCTAAGAACCGACATTTCCGCAGTGCGTTTGTGGGCTGCTAGCGCCTTAGCACAGATGGCAGAAGTGGGTTACGAAGCAGTTATAGGGGCAATACCACCATTAATTGAAGCCTTAGTCCAAGATCCCGTGGCAGCAGTGCGGAGTAACAGTGCTTGGGCGATTGGTCAACTGTGCCGCGAACTGCCTTCTAATGTAGTTTATGCCACAGCAATCGACGCCCTAATTCAAGCCTTTGCCGAAGACCAAGATTTGGGAGTCCGGGAAGACGCCAAAGCCTCACTGTTAGGAGTGGGTGATCCCCGTGGCTTGCAGTTGATTGAAACCCTGGAACAAGAAGGGTGGTTTTGATTGGGTATGGGGCAATTCAATTTTGGATTTTAGATTGACAATTTTGGATTAAATTTCAATCTAAAATCCAAAATCTAAAATCTAAAATTATTACTGTCCTTCAGCTACTGGTTTGACCAAATTTAAGTCATAAGGACGCTCAGTATCATCTTCACCCAAATATTCACCATTTTGAATTTCCAGAATAATTAGCGGGATATGTCCAGGATTTTCTACCTTATGTAGGGTTGCTGCTGGAACATAAGTTGATTCGTTTCGATTCAATAATATTTCTGCATCGCCACAAGTCACCTTGGCTACACCGGAGACAACAACCCAATGTTCATTGCGGTGATAATGGATTTGTGGTTTAATGCCGTGCCTGGGCTTGATTTCAACACGACTAATTCTATAGGTTTCTCCCTCCTCGATCACCTCCACCTCACCCCAATATCGTGTACCTGAATGTGGAGACAATTCGTTGATATTTGACTGAGTATTATTGTCATTCTGAGCCATAACTAATTTCTCACCTAGATGAATATCAGTATTTTTAAGTGAATCTAGCGTAAAGGCAATAAACTGGGAAGGGAAATGGTCACAGCATCTCTATTGATAACAAGTGCTTTAACTTGACCCCAGGTAATGGATTCTATTACTGAATTTCTTAATTTTGAATTTTGAATTGTTCACCCCCCCGTATACTGAATCCGATAAATACGATTATTGACTTCTTCTGTTAGTAGTAGACTGCCATCTGGCAACACGAGTAAACCTACAGGCCGTCCCCAAGTGGTTGGTACAGAAGGATTTAGCAAGAATCCTGTGAGAAAGTCTTCGTAGTAGCCAAGCGATCGCCCTTTAGCATCGAAGGGAACAAATACAATTTTATAACCAGTGCCGCGATCGCGATTCCAAGAACCACGAAAAGCAGCAAAAGCACCGTTACGGTATTTTTCTGGAAACGTTTTGCCATCATAAAACTGCAAACCCAATGCTGCTGAGTGCGCCTGGAACAGTACATCCGGCGTTTGGGTACGGGCTACTAAGTCGGGGCGTTTACTTTTGCCATCCGTCTTTTGGCGCGGATCGAGGTTGTTTGGTGTCAGATAAGCATAAGGCCAGCCGTAAAATGCCCCCTGTTTAACGCGTGTCAAATAGTCTGGAACCAAGTCATCACCGATTCCATCCCGTTCGTTAACAGTGGCGTAAAGTTCTTTAGTTACAGGATGAAAGTCTAAACCAACAGGGTTACGCAAGCCAGAAGCGAAAGTTTGCTGCTGGGAACCATCTAAATTCATCACCTGTATCGAAGCCCGTGGTAGGGGTTCTTCATCCACATTGGTTCCTGAGCCAACTGAAACATATAATTTATTGCCATCGGGCGAGACAACGACATTGCGCGTCCAATGGTTGTTATAACCTTGAGATGGCAAGTCGGCGATTTTTTGCCCCTGACCTGTAATCTTGTTTTGACCTTGAGTATAGGGAAAACGCACCACAGCATCTGTGTTCCCCAGAAAAAAGGAATTACCCGCAAAAGCCATACCAAAGGGTCTATTAAGTCCATTGTCCCCACTAGCAAAGGTTTCTCGAACGTCGGCTATGCCATCAGCATTGCTGTCACGCAACAGACGAATCCGATTTTGCCTGGTTTCAGTCACCAGAACATCACCACTGGGGGTTAAAGCTAGCCAGCGTGGGGCATCTAAACCTTCGGCAAAGACGTTAACTGTGAAGCCTGGTGGTACGCGCAGCACCGGGTTTTGCGGAATGGGCACAACCTGAGGTTGCTTGGAGGCACTTTGTGTTGCGAAAGGTGCTGGTAAATTCTTCAGATTTATCCGAATGGGTGTAGGTGAAAGCGCTTCAGTTCGGACAATATTTTTTGGCTGTGTAGGATTCTGTGTCAGTTGGGCAGAAGGTACAGATATTTGTGGTGTGGAATTATCTGAGGAAGCGCGAATCTGGTTACAGGCTGCTGCCAAGGTGAGTAAAAAAACTGGCAGCAAGAAACGCGCAGGGACTTTCATGGCGGTGGACACTATACACAATTTTCCTACTCTAGACTTGAGACTTAATAATTGTCGCCAGTCTAAAGTTTGATTTTTCTTAGTTAGTCGACCTATTAGGGACTTCCAAATAAAAAACTCCAACTATTTATTATGGGATGGGATAATTTATTTCTTGGAAATTCCTTAAGGTACTGGGAAAATAATTTACTCCCCAATGCCCAATGCCCAATATTTAAACATATAAGCATTTATTAGTTAACAAAAAATTTTCAAACTCTGCTGCTGGTAATGGACGACTAAATAGAAAACCTTGCATATAATTACAGTTGTGTTGGCGCAAAAATCCCAGTTCTGCTTCCGTCTCTACACCTTCAGCAACTACATCTAGATTGAGATTGTGAGCCATTTGAATTAATGCCTTGGTAATGGCTGACTTCTGCGGATCATTAGCAACATTATGGATAAAATAACGGTCGATTTTTAATGTATTAATTGGTAAGTTTTTCAGATAAATTAAAGAAGAGTAGCCCGTACCAAAATCATCTATTGCAATTTTTATACCCAAAGATTGCAAATTTTTCATAGTAGCGATCGCACTATTTACATCTTGCATAATCATGCTTTCAGTGAGTTCTAACTCTATGTAATGTGGTTCCAAATCATTGATAGCTATAAAATTGACTATGTTATGAAGAAAATCCGGTTGATTAAATTCAATTACTGACAGATTTACAGCAATAATCAAGGAATAAATTCCGGCATCGCGCCAGCTTTTAATTTGTTGACATACCCTTTTTAATACCCATTTACCAATAGGAACAATTAAACCTGTAGCCTCTGCTAACGGAATAAATTCTGTTGGGTAAATCATCCCCAAATCTGGACTTTTCCAGCGCAATAAGCTTTCAGCAGCTACTATTTTTCCCGAAGGAATATCAACTATTGGTTGATAATAAATTTCAAATTCTTGAAAGTTATGTTGTTTGATAGCCCGGTGCAAGCTAATTTCTAATAGCTGCATTTTGGGAGATAAGTTGTTAATTCCAGTCTGAGGAGATAAATACCTTTTTAAAGTAGCGTGCTTTTCCAACCTGTTGATGATAGCACTTAATAACTCAGACCGAGTGAATGGTTTAGTTATATAGTCATCGGCACCCATATCCATACCTTGACGGAAGTCAGATTTGGCAGATTTTGCAGTGAGAAAAATAAAGGGAATTATTGCCGTTAACGGATCTTGGCGTAACGCTGTTAACACGCCATAACCGTCAATTTCTGGCATCATCATATCACAGAGAATTAAATCGGGAACTTCGCAAATAGCCAAATGTACCCCGATTCTGCCATTAGCCGCAGCAAGAGTTTCAAAATCCTCAGCTTCTAGCAAATCTAAAATATTTTCTCGAACTGCTTCTTCATCTTCTATTATTAAAATTTTTGGCATAATTTACCTCAAATGGTATTTAATTATTTAATTACAAAATTACAACAAACTTTGTACAAAATCCCAAAGTAGTTGTGACAAATCTTTCACCTTGGTAGATATTTATCAACTTTTTTACAATTCCCATTCTTAATCCAGTGCCTAGTATATTGCCAACATTAATGGCGCGATAAAAGAATTCCAAAACCGGATGGAGATGGCTATCCCAAAAGCCAGGGTCTTCGAGTATTTCCCACGCTTGATGGCCCGTGATAGCGACAACATTTTCGCTAATAAATGTACTATTAAAATCTCCGAAACTCTTGCAGGTGTGAATTCCTGCTGGGCTGGAGGAGAGTAAATATTGCAGATGTTGTTGGCTGACAAGTAGTGCCTCTTCGGCAAGTTTGCGTTCGCAAAGCACCACTTGTTGTTCGCTAATATTGGTGATGGTGCCAACGTCAGCGATGACTTCTCTTGTGTTGCCCACGATCTCTTCTGGTCTGTCAAAACCAGCAGCTATTCTGGCATAGTTAGGATTAAAACCCAAAAAGACAGAATTTCTATCTTTCCAGAAAACACATTGGGGGATGGTATTTATAATTAGCTGCAACATTTGCTGGGATTGTCGCAGTTGATCCTTGACGGTTTGGCGATCGCCAATTTCTGACAATAGCTGCCCATTTCTTTGTTGTAAAGCAATACTTCGTTCAGCCAATGGTATTTCTAGCTGTTGCTTCGCCTCTTGCAGAGCGGTCTGTGCCTGTTTAAGGTCAGTAATGTCGAGTCCTTCAAAAATCAGCAGCACGACTTTGCCAATTTCGTCTGTAAGCGGTTTCAAAGAAAAGTCTATGGTTTTTACTGTTTGCTCTGCATTGATTACATCAACTTCGTAACGGACAAATTCACCTCTAGCAGCAAGTGCTATTGCTGCTTTTAATTGGCGTTGTGTTTCTTCAGAAATCGTCCACCATATTTTCCAATATGGACGCCCAACTACATTTTGTGACTGTAGTCCCCCAAAGTCGAGTGCTGTTTGATTAACTTCTAGCACCATACGCTCTATTGTCAGCAACCCGAACTGGAAGGTGCCGTTGAAGATGGCGCGAAATCGTCTTTCACTTTCATGCAATGATACTTCTGCTTGTACACGGGAGGTACTATCCACAGAAACTCCAATGAGGCGATCTGGTTTGTCGTGTCTGTCAGTACTATAGCGCGTGCTAGTAACCATTTGTACTCGGATAATTGTCTCTCAAGGAGAATCTAATGTGCTACCTCAAAGGAACTAATACTAGCCTTCCCTCTAGTTTTTTCTGTTTTTTATGCTAGTACTTGACAAATACTTTCAAGGTTGATAAGACCAACAACTTAATATTGGTTATCTACAACTGGCAGTAGATCCAACTGCTGCTGCGACAGTAATAGCACTGAGGCTATATTTGGAAATTATGACACGCTCAATGTCATGACCGAGATATGCATAACTTCAAAAATATTGGCTGTTTTCAAGCTAGTTCCTGAAGCTACAAGCATTACCATATCATGTTTGGTGAGGCACCTCACTAGCTGCAAAGATGAATAAACTAAGGCATTCTTGCCCCGTGCTGCCATCAGTGCGATCGCATTTAATAGTGGTTTTTACGGCACAAACATCAGCAGCGAACGGTCAATTATTGACTCTAAGCTTTGTAGCCTTAGAAGCTGAGGTAAGGCTTGCATAGATTTTTACGATAGTTATTATTAAAAAATAGTTATCTAAAACTCTTTACTTAAATATTTTCCAATATTTTGACGCTAAATAAATAGTTATATTTGGAATATAAACACAGCAAAAATTGTGTTAAGAAATACAAAGCAGCTTATATGCAGCTAGTTGGAAATCGGGTATAGGGCACTTGTACTGAGCGACTTGTGCCGAGCGGAGCCGAGGTAAGCCGTTGGCCCAGCCTCTCCAAGAGTTGTATTGGACATTGAAAAGAGGCAGAGGGGTGGGGTGCAGGGGGCAGAGGCGATAAAACTCTTCTCCCCCTACTCCCCTACCTCCTTGCTTCTTCACTAAGGACGCAACTGCACCCGCCGTTCGCCGTAACGCAATAGCCTTTCTATAGTTACAAGCCGATTTTCCCAAACTTTTACTTGATAGGAATTTGATTTAAGCTCTTGGCTCATCAATACCCGAAATTGAGACTGTAACCGAGTTAGAGAGGCTTTCGCCACTACTAACTTACTAGGAGAAGGGGAAGCAGCAAGCTGATTTAAAGCACTGCGTAAAACTTCTGCCTGGTTGTTAAAATCTGATATTTTCTGGGCAGGTCTTTCTAGTGGGTCATTTTGGAAAACAAATTTCCATTCCCGTTGCAGCGCGGTGTAACGGATGGCGGCAGTTTGAAAAGGCTGGCGGTGAGGAATTGGTTCACTTGTTGTGGATTTAATCCTACCTTGGGTGCTAATAAAGAGTTTTTGTAGCTCGTTGTTAAAATTTTCTGCGGCAAAGAGTGCGTAACCACTAACTGGCAAGTCCCTTACCAACTGGAGTTGATCGAATGCTCCAATTGTTGGCAAAGAAAGTAAGCGAATTCCCGGCACTAACAATGTAGCTCCCAATTGTTTAGAGGCGATCCAGGGTTGGGCTAGTCGTTGGAAACGAGAAGTATCCAGAGCATAAGTCATAGGAACGATTAAATCTACATCTCCCCGCCTTGCCCAAATTTCCCAGTTTTGTTGAATTTTTTGAATCCGCTCTAGTTCTGGCAAAGGAAATACTGCAACCGACAAAATCAAATTCGGTCGTTTTTGTCGCAACTGCTGTGAAACTAGGGCAACAAAGCTATCAACTTGCGTAGTGCGAAATGTCGTCCACTTTTGCCACAGTTCTGGTTGGCTGGGGGAAATATTTATCGGATCTACACCAGTAAGTTGCTGAAACTGCGCTCTTGCAGCTTTGCCATAGCCATAGGTTCGACCTGCTGATGGGTCTTGAAAGGGGTAGCGAATGTAGTCTAGCTGTAGACCATCCACGTCATAGCGAGTAACGATTTCGTCGTATAGCTTGAGTAAGTACTGCCGCACTTCGGGGTTGGCTGGGTCATAGAATGGCTTAGTCTGACCAATGGGAATCATGTTGCCAAGATTATCGTAGTTTGCCCAATCGGGATGAGCCGCCAGCACTGGCCCTGGATAATTTGGATTAACGTTGATAATCTCATTGTGCCGTTGGTTGCCAGCAGCAAAAGTCCAAACCCAAGCGTGTAATTCCATGTCTCGCTCATGGGCTAATTTCACCGCATCTGCCAGTGGGTCCCACCCACGAATTAATGGGTTTTGCTCTTTTGCGACTTGGCTGGGATAAATGGTATAGCCAGCGTTAACAGTTTCAAAGAAGACGGTATTAATCCCAGCTTGGGCTAGGCGATCAAAAATCTGTGCCAGTCCCGCCTTGCTAGCAGCACGAACAATCGTCCCCCGATCTAACCAAACTGCCCGAATTTCTGGTTGAGCCAGCCTCTGATCAACAGGAAACTGCTGCCACAAAATCGTCTTCGCTACCAGCCACTGCTGACGAGCCAGAGCGTAGTTTTTTTGGGCAATCAATTGGGGTAAGTTTTTGGCAATTACCCTTACCTGTGCCAAGGCTTGGTCTTTATTTCTGACTAGCCCTCCCAATTTAGTTGAGGCCAATTGTGTCGGCTGCTGCTTGACAGATTGGGGGGTGTAAGTGCGTGGATGCCTAGAGGACTGCTTGTCGTCAGATATCACAACGCCTTCATTAGCCGCATTAGCTAACACCGCTAAATTAGCGCTTTGCACCCGACCAATTAGATTTTCTAGCTCTTGTTGGAGGGCGATCGCTTGATTGTTGTCAATTGGCTCATTGGAGTTCGGCTTAACATCCAGACGCACCGCTTGTTCCAACTGGTCAATAGCCTCGGAATTTGGGGGCTTGACTATAGTTAGCGCTCTAGGTATAGGAGCAGTGGCAGTTTTAGGAGGAGGGGATGAGGGGGATGAGGGAGATGAGGGAGATGAGGGAGATGAACTGCCCCTCTGCCCCTCTGCCTCTCTGCCCCCTTGTCCCCTTGGCGCAGCTGCCACCGTTGTAGAGCAGTTTGGGGAACCTCCTGCTACTTTTTTCATGCGATTCGATGGTGGTGGCGCTGTCAAATAGTGATTGAGAGCAGCTTTTAACCAGGCATTATCTAACTCTGCTGATGAGGCTGCGTCTGTTCCCCAGCGCCAACCCAAAAAGGTGGAACGCTCAGTTGTGACTACTGCGGCAGGATTATCTTTGGAATTCCAAACAGCAGCAGATTCAGTGCCCATATCATTAGGAATCACAACGCCGCCACGCACTTTGCCAAAGAGTCCAGTTTGATTTGCCCATTCTGGGATGTTGGTTTTTGTGGGTTTGATCTGTTCTGTGTCACTGAGGCTGAATCCCCAATAACCTCCCAAGAGCGATCGCAATAACTGGCGCACTCCCGGCGCTGACAGACTACCTACGGGGCCACTAGCAATCAAGCGCCCTCCTTTACTCATCCATTCTTCTAGAGCGATCGCTTGGGTTGGCGTTAATGTCTCGACATTTGGCAAAAATAATACCCGGCGATCGCCCCAATCTGCCCCACTCTTGACATCAGTTAGGGGAATTACACAATATTTCACCCCTATTGTTTGTAAGCGGTCAGTGATCCCTGTCCATTGATTCGCATTTTCTTGGCTATGCACTACGCTCAATACAGGTTCTTCAGTCGCCGCCATTACTGGCAAAATACTAAAACTATTTAAAATTAAAAAATTAAAACTTAAAATGAAGAATCCGGCTTTTTTAATTTGTGAATTAGCCTTTTCATGATACTTTTCCCGATTCTTCACTCCTGACTCCTCAGTGGATTAGTTATTAGGCATTACGTCTTATTTATCATCTAACATAACAATAAATTACCTCCGAAAAACAACTGATCTTTGATCGCTAAACTTGAACAGAATTTAAAATACATTTTTTGATTAAATCTTCAACTCCTGCTACTGGGAAAATTTTTGTATTTAGTCTGTTAGCTAATTCCTCAATACTCATATCATCTAAAAATACTAATTCCCCATTTTTTAACATGACATTCGGTAGTAAAATACCATCACCTAAATCTTGCCCTTCTAAATTTAAAAGCAAATCATGACCAGTTAGTAATCCGGTTACACTGATAGTTTGTCCCCAATAATCACTACATAGAGCTTGCATATTGACTTCTAAACCTTCAACAAAATTTAAGCGTTTCAAAATAGGTTGAAATGCTTTTTCTACGGCGTTACCCACTACCCAAGTTAATCTTCTCTGAGGATATACTTTTGGCGGGAGTAATTCTGCCGCAACGGTGGCAAATTGCTTGAGAAATAATTGAATCGAACCAACTCCGTTATCAATTTGGGGATATTCTTCATATTCAGATTCGCTGGGTAATTCCTCACCTGCAATCAAAAACCACTCATCGGCTAACCAAACAACGCTAGAGGCGAATTGTTGGCGAAATTGCCGCGAGAGCAATTTCACTTGGGAAATCACTTCTTTTGCTTTTTCCTTAGTTACGGGTGTGAGTTCGTCTTCTGAAGGCCGAAACCGTGTCAATCCAACTGGTACAACTGCCACCGATGCCACCGCAGGCACTTCACCAGTATGAAAAGACGTTAAATCTTTGAGAGTTTGTTCCAGATGTTTGCCATCATTTATACCAGGACAAACAACCACTTGAGCATGAATTTGTAGTCGCCTTTTTTGAAACCACTTAAGTTGTTGCAAGATTTGTCCCGCACGCGGATTTTTTAGCAGTCTAATTCTGACTTCAGCCTCCGTCGCATGAACAGAAACATACAACGGAGACAAACGCATTTGTTCAATCCGCTGCCATTCTCTTTCTGGCAAATTGGTTAGGGTAAGATAAGAGCCATACAAAAAGCTCAGACGGTAATCGTCGTCTTTCAAGTACAAGCTGGTGCGCTTACCTGGTGGTTGTTGGTCGATAAAGCAAAATGGACAGCGATTATTGCACTGAATTAAGCCATCAAATAGGGCAGTTTCAAATTCTAGCCCCAAGTCTTGGTCGTAATCTTTTTCGATTTCCAGGCTATGCGTTTTACCAGTAGCGTCTAAAACTTCTAATTCCAAAACTTCATCAGCACACAAAAACTGATAATCAATTAAATCGCGGGGACGTGTACCATTGATAGCAACGATCGCATCCCCAGCCTCAAAGCCAATCTCTGCGGCTATTGAGTCTGGAAGAACCTTGGTAATTCGGGCAGGATGAATTGTAGTCATGGGCATGGGGCATGGGGGATGGGGCATTGGGCATTTATCGTCTGCTTTGGAGAAATGACAAATCACAAATGACAAATGACCAATGACTATTAACTATTTTTCAATAATCCAGCCGCGATCGCACTGAGGATTACCGACCCAAATGCCAAACGATACCAGACAAATATCCATGTGTTCTTAGTTTGAAGATATCGCAACAACCAGGCGATCGATAAATAAGAAAATACAAACGCTGATAATGTCCCTACTCCTACCACTAGCAAGTCAATTTTGCCCAGTGCTTCTTTAAAAAATTCATATAAAGTAGCAATAGTCAGGGTGGGAATTCCTAAGAGAAAGGAAAATCTTGCTGCTGTCTGCCGCTCCAGCCCCAGAAATAAGGCGGTTGTTAAAGTTGAGCCAGAACGAGACGCACCCGGTACTAAAGCCAGCATCTGACCTAATCCGATCAGCAGTCCATCTAGAATGGTTATGTCTTTAAAATCTCGCTTGCGACTGCCTAATTTTTCAGATGCACCTAGTAAGAGTGCCATCACAATAGAAGCCACAGCTATGGTAGTCATGCTGTTAATCCCGGAATTTTCATTATTTAGTGCCTTCTTCAGCAGAAATCCCCCAACTAGAGCAGGCAAGGTTCCGATTGCTATTCCTACTAATAATCTCCATTCTTCTCGCTGCCAGTCTTTTTCTTGAAAAGCCGCCCAGCCTCCACTTAAAACTTGAGCAATAATTATTCGAAAATAGATTAAGACGGCAATTACACTGCCAAATTGAATCGTCGCTAGAAAAGCTTTCGACCCCAATTCTTCCCAGTGGAGCGCCTTGGTGAACACTTGTAGATGAGCAGTGCTGCTAATGGGCAGAAATTCTGTGATGCCTTGCACAATCCCCAGAATAAATGCCTCAAACAGTTGCTGTATCAAGTTAACTTCAGTTGCTGAACCTCCCACCTGTAACAGTTGCGAGCAGAGTAAATTCATCCCGCCCGCTTCTAAGATTGTCACCATTAACTAGACTCCTAAATGAATGCGTACTTTTACGAATTATCCAACTTTACGTTGTTGTAGTCAGTTTTTCCGGGTGACATACAACCTTGACAAAATTTAGATCCAATCAAAATCCCCCCTATGGGCATTTCTTAGATGTGATATCTTAAATAAGATAAAGTTTAGTAACAAATATTAAAAACTTTGATTAATAATACACTGTCCTCCTACACTGGTTCTACCCATTCTATTGATACCGAGTTGGATTTGGCTGATACTGGGCAGAAGGGCATCAGCCAATTGGAATCTACACTCTCCTTTTCTCCCTCTCTCCCCTTATCTATTTCTGCCCGACAAACTTGGTTAGTGTTTGCAGCGGCGGTGTTTTTGGTAACAGTACCAGTATTTGTAGAAGCGCCAATAGTGCGATCGCTACCAAGTCTGAGTTTAGCGCTGACAGCATTTTGGGTGTGGCTAAGTTTTACCTTAATGTCACGGACTGCAACTTATGTCTGGGGGGATTTGCTCTTAGGATTTAGCTGGAGTTGGTTAGCAGGAGCGATTTACTGGGGCTGGTTACGTTGGGAACCTGTATGGCATCTGCCAGTAGAATCTATCGGCTTACCGCTTGCTTGCTGGTGTCTGGCGAAGAATTGGGGCAAGGTGGGTAGCTGGTTTTATTTAGGTTCTTTACTCGGTACAGTTTTAACAGATGTATATTTTTATGTAGCAGATTTGATGCCCTATTGGCGGCAAATCATGAGAGTAGATGCAGATGTAGCACCACAAATCTTACAAAATGCCCTCATGCAAGTACAAACACCTTGGGGACAAAGTTGGGCCATAATTCTCGCCTTAGTGCTGTCAACAGTCGGGATTTTAGCTTTAGGTCGAAATCAAAGACACTGGTATGCCTTTAGTGGCGCAGTTTTAAGCACAATTTTGGTAGACAGCTTATTTTTATTAGCTGCGATCGCAGCCTAAATTTTAAAAAATTGTGTAATATCAAAACCGAAACTTTTTCCAGCCCAATCTACGGCACATCAAGAATGATGCTGTAGATGATTAATTAGTTAAGAAATATTACATAAGAATCCATCAGCATCAAGTCTTCTTGCTAGGGTTTTCGGTATTAGACATTGCACAGTTTCATGTCTGCTTGGGAGGTAGAATCAGCCACCCCGAAAAGATTTCGTCTAGCTGAGAATGCTACCGGAATCATGGATGCAACCCTATTGCAGCTATGTAGGCACTCTTACCACTATGAAAATTTTTGGCAAAAGTAGAGTCAAACCCAGTAACGGCAAATATTGTGGATATTAATACGCTGTATATTAGTTTCTGATGACTGCTGTGTTAATTAAGCTATCAGGTTTTGTCCTTTGTCTTTGGCGCTCTGACTAATGACTGCCGACGCCTGTTAGCTTAAAACTTTTATTTCTGTTTGATGGAAAGAGGTAGAAAATCGTGAAAAGATTGGCGCGTTTATTAACAGTGTTTAGTTTGTTACTTAGTTGCTGGGGATGGTTGGGAACAACTCAAATAGCCCAAGCTGCTAGTTTCAACAGTTTTGCATTTCCTCAAGTCCCAGTTTTGGCAATTGAGCGGCAGAATCGGGCAGACGCTAAACTAGGAACGGAATTTGGTAAAAAAATTGATTTAAATAATACCAACGTCCGAGCTTTTCAACAGTATCCAGGGCTTTATCCCACCCTGGCTAAGAAAATCATCACCAATGCTCCCTACCAAAATGTAGAGGATGTATTGGATCTTCCAGGATTGAGCGATCGCCAAAAACAAACCTTGCAAGCCAACTTCGATAAATTCACCGTGACAGAAGTAGAGCCTGCCTTCAATGAAGGAGACGATCGCTTTAACAACGGTATCTACAGATAACTGAATTGCAGTTAATGTAGCAAATAGCAGCCCACTCCTAATTCTAGGGAGTGGGAGAACTAGGAGTTATGAGTAGAGACGCGATTAATCGCGTCTGTACAGGAGTTATGAGTTAAAAATTCAAAACTTCTAACTCCTCACTTCTAACTCCTCACTTCTAACTCCTCACTTCTAACTCCCCCATTACCTTGCCTCAGATAGATATTCCTAGCCAATTTGATGTCTTAGTAGTCGGCGCTGGTGCTGCTGGACTATACACAGCGCTGTGTCTACCAGAGTCCTTGCGAGTCGGCTTGATTACCAAAGAAACTGTTGCTTTGTCCGCCAGTGATTGGGCGCAAGGTGGCATTGCCGCAGCAGTTTCCCCGGAAGATTCTCCCACGCTGCATATTGAAGATACGATCCGGGCGGGTGCGGGTTTGTGCGATCGCACCGCTGTAGAATTTCTCGCCCAACTTGCCCCTAACTGCATTCAATCCCTAGTTAACTTGGGGGTTGCTTTTGACCGTCATGGTCAAACCTTGGCTTTAACTTTAGAAGCTGCCCATTCTCGCAACCGCGTTCTCCACGCCGCTGACACTACAGGGAGGGAAGTTACCACCACCCTCACCGCCCAAGTATTACGTCGCCAGAATATTCAAGTCATTCAGCAAGCTTTGGCTTTGAGTTTGTGGATCGAACCCGAAAGTGGTCGCTGTCAGGGAATTAGCCTGTTTTATCAAGGTAAAATCACATGGGTAAGAGCTGGTGCTGTGGTATTGGCAACTGGCGGTGGCGGTCAGGTATTTGCCCAAACCACTAACCCGGCTGTGAGTACGGGTGATGGGGTAGCGATCGCATATCGGGCTGGGGCGATCCTCCGCGATTTGGAATTTATGCAATTTCACCCCACAGCCCTGACTAAACCTGGTGCTGATCGCTTTCTAATTAGCGAAGCTGTACGCGGCGAGGGGGCACACCTTGTTGATAACGAAGGGCGGCGTTTTGCCTTTGACTACCATCCTGCGGGTGAACTCGCACCCAGAGATGTGGTCAGTAGAGCAATTTTCAGCCATTTACAACGTACCGCCGTTGATCTGGCGACTGCCCATGTGTGGTTAGATATGCGCCCCATCCCTGCCGACAAGATTCGTCACCGCTTTCCCAATATCATCAAAGTTTGTCAGCATTGGGGCGTTGATGTCTTCCATGAACCAATTCCTGTAGCCCCTGCTGCCCATTATTGGATGGGTGGAATTGTCGCGGATCTGATGAATCGCACAAATATCCCCAGTTTGTACGCGGTGGGTGAAACCGCTAGTACCGGGGTACATGGGGCAAATCGCCTTGCTAGTAATTCCCTGCTGGAATGTATTGTGTTTGGGGCCCAGATGGGCCAAATTGAGTTGGAAAATATTGGGCTGCCCTCAGAAACCCCAGTGCTGCCATTACGAAAATTTAGTGTTGATGCTAGTGAGTGGCACATCCAGCAAGCACAGCTAGAAGCACTCAGGGAGAAGTTACCACGTCTAGTGTGGGAAAGTGCTGGTATTTGTCGGGAGCAATCAAGATTGGAAACTGCGATCGCTACTGTTGAATCTTGGCAGCAAGATTTCGCTATCTTGCCTTTAAGTCAATTCTTGCTTGCTTTACGTCCCGCAGAACCAGCTAGTTTTGACCTACCAGATGTTGAACGGCAATTGGGACTTTGGGCAGAAACCCGCAATTTATTAGATGTGGCTGATTTAATTCTCAAAAGTGCTGCTTTTAGAATCGAAAGCCGAGGCGGACACTACCGTTTAGATTATCCTCAACCAGATCCAAATTGGCAAGTTCACACACTTGTACAAACACATCATTGGTGGAAATCTCCACTATTGTCTTGATTGAAGTTTCTGGAATAGGCTTCTAGTAAAGGCTTGTAATCTCTTTTCCTGCGATCGCCCCGCAAGGGATGAGCGACGCTACGCACAGTTACTACCGTCTTCGGTTTCCCCAAGTAAAGGATATGGTATCCAACATTGGGCTGCTCACTGCGCTACTTCATCAAAATCTAAAATCCAAAATTACTATCAGCGGGTGCCACTACCATGCTGACTGTCAGGACCACCATAATTTGGTGGGATATATATGTCTTTTAAATTTTGAGAATTGACTTTGCGGGTGATTAAAGTGTTATTGCTAGTAGCGCCAAAAGCATTAGCACTTTCAGTACTAAACATACCTGTGGAAGCGGCAATTTTCGGTATTAGGATGTAAGCACCTATACAGAATATCAGAAACTTTGTAATTCGGAAGTTAGTTTTCATAGTTTTCAGTAAATTTACTATTTTTTGATTTAAAAGTGTATTTTTTATTTCTGACCGTATATTTACTGACTTTATCGGAAAATAGATTTCAACTTTATAAATCCTTGCTGGTAGTTTACAAATAATTGTGGTATCTGCTTGTAGATTAACGTTAATTTGCTGGGATTAAATAGTATTTATACTTAACTGATATTCTTAAGATAATGTTTTTACATCAGTCTAAAGTTAGATGTGTTGATGAATTACTGTGAGCATTGTGCCGAAATCACTATTTCTTAATAGTATCTTAGAGTAGCTGAAAGCTTGTAAGTATAAACACTATGTACAGTGAATTATGAGGTTCATCAAGATATCAAACAATACTTATTTAGTTGTATAGTTAAGATTTAATTCCAGTAAAAATACATAAAGATAAAACAACGAAATTGCTAGATTACAAGGATTTTAAAAACTATGGAACTATGAAATATCATAATGACCCTAGTAAATATAAGTATATTTTTTGAAAGTAAAAATACTTACTAGCTTAAGTTAGTTTCCTAATTACCTCTGATGACTAATTATTTTCCTACCTATGTTATTAAGGTTTAGTCCTCAGCTAAAAAGCCTTGCTATATCTCCATTTTGCCTAAGAAGCCACCTCTGATGCATATACGCAATGCTTTTTCAAGACAGTGCCTTGGACGGATATTCAGTCCACATTCCTAATTTGAAGGTAAAAATATTGACTAAAGTGAAAAAAATCTGGAGGCTTGACTTTTAACTAATTAAGCAAACTCGTAGCGATTTTTACCCAGGTGCTTGGCACGGTACATTGCTGCGTCTGCTTGCTTCATCAAAGTTTCACTGTCTTGACTGTTGTATGGGTAGACACTAATGCCAATACTGGCAGAGACTCGGATTGCATAGCCGTCCAAAACAATTGGCTTGATAATACTGCTTAAAATTTTTTCGGCGACTTTAGCAGCTATTTGAACATTAGGAATTGCCCGTAAAATCACAGTAAATTCATCGCCACCTAAACGAGAAACTATATCACTAGCGCGTAAAGAGTTGCTGAGTCGTTCAGCAATAGTCATTAGCAAGCGATCGCCCGTCTCGTGCCCCAGAGTATCATTAACTTGCTTAAAGCCATCTAGATCAATAAATAGCAGTCCCAGTAACAAGTTATTGTGTTGCGCCCAATGTAACGACTCGCAAAGTTGTTCGGCAAAAAATTTGCGATTGGATAGACCAGTCAGGGGGTCGTGATATGCTAAATAGCGCAAGTGGTCTTCTTTGAGTTTTAATTCATTGTTAGAGCGGAATAATTCAGCAGCAGTCCGTTTGAGATGTTCCTCCATGAGCTTGTGCTGAGTAATATCTCGGATCACCCCAACTAAAAAGAAATTGCCAGCTGAGTCTTTGTGGAGCGATCGCTTAGTGGCAATTTGATGAGTATGACCATCTGCATTTGTAAATTCTTCTTCATGTTCCTGGGGTTGCTGAGTCCGGAAAACAAGCTCATCCTGTTGTCGAAACACATCGGCTTCATGTTTAGGGAAAAAGTCATAGTCTGACTTTTCAATTAACACCTTATTCGGATAACCGATAAATCGACAATACGCCTCATTTAAAACAATCCACTGGTGTTGTTCATTTTTCACAAAAATTGGATCAGGAATCGTGTTGATTACATGATGCAAAAATTCTTTAGAACGTTTCCACTCTTCCTGCATGTGGGCAATATGACTGGTCATCCAAATGGCTGAAGTGCCATAGCTAAAGAGTGAGGGAATAACCGGTATCCACCAACCATACAAGAAAGCAAGGTACGCACTCAGGGTCAATACAAAGCAAGAAACTAGGATACTAAGCAGGCCCCTAGTTGCGTGTCGTATCCGCCATGTCATCACGGCTCCCAGATAAGACCAGACAAAAATCCATAAGTCTTCCACTAAGTCAGGCCAGACTTTGAGTAAAGGTCGTCCTTGCAGAGCAGCAGAGATTAACTCACTAATAAAATAAGCTTGCAGTTGAATACCAGGTACAGGCTTTGCCGTACCCATTAGACTGCTGGAGTAGGGAATAAATACAAAATCCTGGAGACTGGGTGCGGTGGAGCCAATGAGTATAATCCGATCTTTGATTAAGTTTTCTTTGACTTTATCTGCCAGTACATCTCTTATCGATACCTGGCAAAAACTATAAAATTCTCCACATGAGCTTTGACATTTGGGTTTGGGAAAATTGGTTAAAAGTTGGTAGCCTCCATCGTCAGCTCCCACATAAGCACCATCATTAGTCTCAAAACGAGTAAACGCTGTCTTACCCAATTGTAAAGACTCAGGGTTATTTTTTGCTTTAGTGGGAGTGATATTTTCTGACTTTAAATACAATAAAGCCAACTTCAGGGCAAAACTTTCGTGTCCCTGACTTTTAACGTGCCAATACAACAAACTGCGACGGACTTTACCATCAAGATCATACAGCACGTTGTTAAAGCCCACTTGATCCTGATTTAGTCCCAGTGGAGGTAAAACATTAGCGTTTTTGTCTTTTGCTAGTAGTTCAATACCAATCAAGTTGGGCATTGACTTATAAGCATTACGCAGTTTTTGATAACCAGGCTCTACTGGCAAATTTCTGTAGATATCTAAGCCAATAGCACGAGGTTTGTGGACATTTAATTTTTGCAACAACTGGGCAATCTTTGTATCTGGAATCGGCCACAAACCTACTTCCTTTAAATAAGCTTCATCAATCACTACGATAGTAATACGATCTTCCTGCGGTTCATATGGACGTAAGCGAAAAAATTCATCCAAAGCTGCCAACTCCAAAGATTGCAATAATCCGATGGAGTGCAAAAGCAGGACGCAGACTGCAACGCTGGCGGCAGTAATCAATTCTCTGTGTCCTCGACTAAGCGATTGTTTCAGTCTAAAGATTAACTTCACAAAACGCTTGCCTAGCTGCTGATTCATTCCCATTACCTAGTAGGGAGAAATAAATATTCTCTATTTTCTATAGCTATTAACTATTGGACTAAAATAGCTCAAGCGGGAGCTAAATAGAGTTTCTAAGAGTTTTTTCAACTCAGTAAGGTTCTTCAAGTAAAAGCCGCAGGAAAATTGGGAAAAAGCGTATTTGACAATACCTATTATCTATTACCAAAAACAAAAAAGCTAACTGGAAACAGACTTTGCTCTATTCATCCAGCTGACTATAGGGTGTAAACTACACCGTACCGTTAGGTCGGTGTAGCCTTCCCAATTCGTTGGGAACCGCCGCTGAGGCTGACTCAAGTCAATTACTTGAAATACTTGAAGTTACGAGGGCCCGTGTAACCAGAAACTTTCGCTAGTTCCTCTAAGTTTTGGACTCCGCTATAGCTTTTACCATTGATGATCCAAGTGGGGAATCCTTCAATTTTTGCGGCTTTACACAGTTCTGTTTGAGCTTTGAGTCCATCGGGAGCGCATTCTACCTTAACATCATTGTTGATTATTTCCTCGGCTTCTTTACCAAACAGTAGCTTTTGTTCATGGCAGTGAGGACACCAGTAAGCAGTGTATTCCTTCGCGCCTGCTTTCGCCAGATGGCGTGCTAAGGCTATTTCTGCCTCACCAGAAGTGGTGGTAACTTCCCAACCAAAAGCTGGGTTAGGGTCTCCTTTGGAATTAAAGGTAATTTTAACAGGTTGTCCAGGTGTTCCGGGTGTAACATCTGATTGATTCACGCCAGCATAGACGCCTAAAGTGCCAATCAGCGTCACCATCCCGACGATAATGGCGGTAAAGAAGATTTGTCCAATATCCTCCCAAGTCCGACCGATAATCGTCAGTATCAAAAGACTTACAGAGAACAAAGCTGAACCGATACAGTAAGGACAAATAGCTTTGATTTGAGATGCCAGCACGTACATTAAATAGCCGCTAAAGACAGACATAGCGATCGCTCCGGCCAGCAGCAGCAACCACGTCCAATTTTCTAATTGTTTGCGGCTATTGTTTTCCCCTGAGTTGAATACCAAGGGAGCCAAAGCAAATATCACCATACTGGTGTATGCCAAAAACCCAAACAGAGCTAATGGCTGACCAAAAACCGTTGCCCAAGGACTGGAAAGCACATCATTACAGCCCTTAGCACCAGCCTGTGCCACACAAGCTGCATTGCCTCCTGTTAACTTTTCTATGGTGAGATAACCTGTTGTCAGGGCACCACATCCAGCGATCGCGGCAATCAATGGACGTGACCATTTATGAATCCAAGGAGTAGAACGGCGGCGAATCATAAACTGTTATTGATTAATGGGCATTGGGCATTGGGCATTGGGCATTGGCCAAACAGGGCAATTCAATTTTGGATTTTGGATTTTAAATTTTGGATTAAATTTCAATCTAAAATCCAAAACCTAAAATCTAAAATTCTTGCTCCCCATGCCCCATGCCCCATGCCCTAGTTAAGAATGTAACTTCATTTGTTCTGTTGATTTGCTTTCACCTTTGGAGTTCCAACTGCGACGCGCGGCTTCCACAAATTGACTGACGCGAATTGGATCAATTGGTTGCTCTATACGTCCGTGACGTTTCAAGGAACTGGAAACTATTACACCATCTGCTGCCTGCATCAATGTATCAATATTTTCCCAATTGGCCCCACTACCGATGAATACTGGCGTGCCAGCTGCTGCACCACAAGCTAGTTCTAAATCTTCTAAGTTAGGAGGGCTACCAGTAGCCCAACCAGACAAAATAACTCCGTCTGCTAAACCCCTTTCAATGGTGTCTTTCACGGCGACTGTGAGATTTGGAGAACTCAAAGGACGGGCGTGCTTCACCAATACATCGGCCAGAATTTTAACATCGCAGCCTAACTCCCGTCGATAGCGGAGTAGTTGATGGGCTTCTCCCTCAATTAATCCCTGATCGGTTGCCATCACCCCTGTGAGAACGTTGACGCGGATGAATTGTGCCTGTACACAGCTAGCGATCGCCATTGCACTTTTGGCATCGTTTCGCAAAACATTTAAGCCCACAGGCAAAGTCACCAAATTCTGTATCCGCTGCACCACAATGGTCATGGCACTCACAACCACTGGATCGACTTGGTTTTTGGTAAACGGCGCGTCGAAAAAATTCTCCACAATCAGACCGTTAACCCCTCCACTTGCTAGGGCTGCGGCTTCTTGTTCGGCACGGTCAATCACCGCTTTTAGGCTACCTCCCCAACGGGGTGAGGTAGGTAGTGGTAGCAGGTGAACTACGCCAATAATCGGTGAGTGAGTTTTAAATAGCTGATATAAGTCCACGTCTTTAATCCGCCTCGCGGAGTCCAGAGTCTAGAATTTTTTGACTATTGACTGTATGACCCTTGACTCTTGACTTTTGATTAACTAGTCAAATGTGTTTTATGATAGTCGGTTTACTGCCTCCTTCCTCAGATGGAAATTGGCGTGAAACCTCCCATAAGATATGTTAAGATAAAACTTGGCTACAAGAGGAGTTTGCCACTCACCAGACGCGAGGCAGCTTTCCGTGGTTTAGGCGTCTTGTCCGCGCCCAGTCGTAGGACTTGCCAATCGCCAGGGTAGCATTACTGCTTTATAGGCGTAGTCGCTTTCGTCGATTTCCCTGAGGGTAGCGACTTCTCACAACAAGCCCTTTGGGCGGCTTCCCGATGGGTAGGTTAACAACGCACACGCTGCGGTAATGTAAAATACCAATAGGCGAACTGTTAAAAAACATTACAAGTGTCAAATGTACCCAAAGACACTTCAATTTACCCTGGGGAACAGATTGATAAGAATATCATAACATGACCTCTATTTTTATTATTAATAGGGTCATAAGTTGACGGAGAGTTGCTGACAGTGGGAATCTACCGCTGTACTGTTATCAGAAGGATAGCGATCGGAAAAAAGCGAAATTAGCGCTGGAATGTTTGACTACAAGAAAAAAAAATGAAGATATTTTCAAAATATGGGTGACAAGCCAACAATTGCGATTTCTCACCTGGGCTGCGAGAAAAATCGAATTGATACAGAACACATGCTGGGAATGCTCGTAGAAGCAGGCTATGGTGTAGATACAAATGAAGAGTTAGCAGATTACGTTATTGTTAATACCTGTAGTTTTATTGAAGCAGCGAGACTTGAATCTGTCAGAACTTTGGTAGAACTGGCAGAGGCAAACAAAAAAATTGTAATCACTGGCTGTATGGCGCAACACTTCCAAGAACAACTTTTGGAGGAGTTGCCCGAAGCAGTAGCGGTGGTGGGCACAGGCGATTATCACAAAATTGTAAATGTAATTGAGCGTGTAGAACAAGGCGAACGGGTCAAACAGGTTAGTATCGAACCAACCTACATTGCCGACGAAACTACACCGCGCTATCGCACGACAACCGAGGGCGTAGCTTACCTGCGGGTTGCGGAAGGATGTGATTATCGTTGTGCATTTTGTATAATTCCTCATCTTCGAGGAAACCAGCGATCGCGTACTATTGAATCTATAGTCGCCGAAGCCGAGCAGTTAGTTAGTCAAGGGGTAAAGGAAATTATTCTAATTTCCCAAATCACCACTAATTACGGTTTGGATATTTACGGTCAGCCAAAATTAGCCGAATTACTTCGCGCTTTGGGGAAAGTAGATATACCGTGGATCAGAATGCACTACGCTTATCCCACGGGACTGACCCCAGATGTGATCGCGGCGATTCAAGAAACACCAAACGTCTTGCCTTATCTGGATTTGCCCTTGCAACATTCTCATCCAGATATTCTCCGCGCCATGAACCGTCCTTGGCAAGGGCGCGTAAATGATGGGATTATAGATCGCATCAAAACGGCGCTACCAACAGCCGTATTGCGGACAACATTTATTGTTGGTTTCCCAGGAGAAACAAGCGAGCATTTTGAGCATCTACTAGAGTTCGTTCAGCGGCATGAATTCGATCATGTTGGTGTCTTCACCTTTTCCTCTGAGGAAGGAACCCCAGCTTACAAGCTACCAAATCAGTTGCCCCAAGAAGTGATGGACGATCGCCGATACCAACTGATGGAACTCCAGCAACCGATTTCTCAAAAGAAGAATCAACAGGAAGTAGGCAAAATCGTCGATGTCCTGATTGAGCAAGAAAATCCTGAAAGTGGTGAATTAATCGGTCGTTCAGGTAGATTTTCCCCAGAGGTTGATGGTCTGGTGTATGTCAAAGGCCAGGCAAAGTTAGGAACCATCGTGCCAATAGCGATTCACCACGCTGATACATACGACCTCTATGGTCAAGTAGTCAATAACTAAATTGTCATTTGTCTTTTGTTAAATAACCCTTACGGGTTCGCCCTTCTCCTGAGATCGATGCTGCACTAACGGCAGTTGCTCATAGGGGTTGCCCCTAAGACTTTGGTGGCTCACCAGTAGCCAAATTACTAATGACTAATGACTAATAATCAATGACTAAATGACTAATCCAAAAATCCTTACATAAAATTTAGGACGAATTAATGACTCTTTCATTTCAAGAATTAGGCATTTCCCAAGAACGTGTCGAACAACTAGAAAAAATCGGTTTTACCGAACCAACTAACATTCAAGTGCAAGCAATTCCTCAATTGCTAGCTGGTCGTGATGTGGTTGGTCAATCTCAAACTGGAACAGGTAAAACGGCAGCATTTTCACTGCCAATCATAGAGCGGCTGGATATTAATCAAAAAGCCGTGCAAGCCATAGTTTTAACACCAACTCGTGAATTAGCAATGCAAGTTCACGATGCGATCGCTCAATTCATCGGCAATGAAGGATTGCGGGTGTTAGCAATCTACGGTGGTCAATCAATTGACCGCCAAATGTTACAACTCAGACGTGGCGTTCACATGGTCGTGGGCACCCCCGGACGGGTGATTGATTTGCTCGATCGCGGCTGTTTAAAGCTCGATCAAGTGAAGTGGTTTGTGTTAGATGAAGCCGATGAAATGTTGAGCATGGGCTTTATCGACGATGTGGTGAAAATCCTCTCGCAAGCGCCCGTAGATCGCCAAACAGCTTTATTCTCGGCAACAATGCCACCATCGATTCGGATGTTGGTGAATAAGTTTTTGCGATCGCCTGCGACTGTCACCGTTGAGCAGCCAAAAGCCTCTCCAAACAAGATTAATCAGGTAGCTTACTTGATCCCCCGCCACTGGACAAAAGCCAAAGCTTTACAGCCGATTCTGGAAATGGAAGATCCAGAAACAGCTTTAATCTTTGTCCGCACCAGACGCACCGCCGCCGAACTCACCAGTCAGTTGCAAGGGGCTGGTCACAGTGTCGATGAATACCACGGTGACTTGTCCCAACAAGCACGGGAACGCTTATTACTCAGATTCCGTAACCGTCAAGTCCGTTGGGTGGTAGCAACTGATATTGCTGCACGAGGGTTAGATGTCGATCAACTCTCCCATGTGATCAACTACGACTTACCCGATAGTGCAGAAACCTACGTCCATCGCATTGGTCGTACTGGTCGTGCTGGTAAAGAAGGAACAGCAATTTCTTTAGTTCAGCCATTTGAGCGGCGCAAACAGCAAACATTTGAACGTCATAACCGCCAAAATTGGCAATTGCTGACCATTCCTACACGCGCCCAGATTGAAGCAAGACACATTCTGAAATTACAAGAACTGGTGCGAGAGGCTTTGACGGGTGAGCGTTTGGCTTCATTCTTGCCAATTGTCAGCGAACTGATTGAAGAATACGATGCTCAAGCGATCGCCGCAGCTGCACTGCAAATCGCTTACGATCAAACTCGTCCCGCTTGGTTGAACTCAGACGTGGAAATTCCCCAAGAGGAATCTTCCGCTCCCAAACCCAGACTGGGCAAGCGTCGTGAATCTTCCAGCGATCGCCCACGTTCTGCGTGGAAATCAGATAGCAGCAATGGTGAAGAAAGACATGCTTCTCCCAAGCCAAAGCTGCGGACAAGTGGACAGGAATCTTCTGCATCTCCGAGTAAAAAGATAGGTTCACCTACAGCTAGGGAATCAGCTTCTTAGTCAACAGTTAATCAATTTTAGATTTTAGATTTTAGATTTTTTCTTCAATCCAAAATCCAAATCTAAAATTGGAGAGTTAAGAGTTGAGAGTTAAGAGTCAAGATTTTGACTTTGGCTCTTGACTTTTTGGCTTTTTGGGTAACTTCTTCTACCGGTTTGTAGGAAGATAAATTAAAGATGCATTCTTAGTGGTCTTATGTTCACTATTCCCGACTTAGAGCAACTACAAGCAGAGCATCCAGAATGGCAGATGGAGCTGGTAGACGGAAATATAGTTGTTATGGGGCCATCAGATTATGAGTCAGAAGAAATAGGTATAGAGTTTGCACGGCAGATGGGTAATTGGGTACGCCCACAGAGACTAGGACGGGTAACTGGTTCTAGCGCTGGTTTCATTTTGCCTACATTAGAAACTGAAAACGGAAAAGAAGCTGATAACGAAAAACGAAATCTCCGCGCTCCTGATGTGTCTTTTGTTCGTGCTGATAAACTAAAAAAAAGCAAGCGCGACTTTGTGGAACTGGTGCCTGACTTGATGGTAGAGATAAAATCTAAGTCAGACCGGATCAAACCACTGGTAGAAAAGATTCAGCTATTCTTACAACTTGGATGTACGGTTGGTATCCTGATTGATCCTGACAAATTGACGCTCACAGTTTATCAACTCAACCAAGAACCAATAGTTTTGCAGGACAACGACAAACTGACACTACCAGACTTATTACCAGGTTGGGAGCTAGTAGTGTCAGAAATTTGGCCTCCTGTGTTTGAGTAGTTCAGAAATACTACAGCCAAGGACGACTAACTAGTTCTAACTCTCCAATTTCATCGTCGCTCAATCTCCAGCCCAAAGCACCAGCATTCTGCCGCACCTGTTCGGCTGTTTTCACCCCAGCAATAGGAATAACGTTCCCCTGAGCAATTAACCAGTTGAGAGCAACTTGGGCAGGGGTGCGATCGTATTTTTCCCCGAAGTTGCGTAACAAAGATATGACTGGGGCAATTTTTTGCAGACCTTCTTTCTTAAATCGCGCGTCTATTTTTCTCGCACCAGTGGGGGTTTCAGCATTATCAATACTGTATTTGCCAGTGAGTAATCCTTGTGCTAAAGGACTATAAGCCAAGATAGTCACACCCAAATCACGCGCAGTTGTGATAATACCTTGGCTTTCAACTTGGCGACTGAGTAAAGAATAGCGGACTTGGTTCACAGCCAAAGGCACTCCACGGGTTGCCAATATTTGATGCGCGTCTCGCATTTGCTCTGCTGAGTAATTACTTACACCGACTGTGGCAATTCTGCCCCGCTTCACTTCATCTGCTAGGGCATTCATCAAAGTTTCTTGGCTTAAAAAGAAGGCAAAAGGCCAATGCACTTGATACAGCGCGATTCGCTCAAGTTGTAGCCGTTTGAGGCTTTGAGTTAAAGCATCAGAGACAGATTGGGCTGTAAATCGCCACGGTAGGGGGCCAAATTTTGTGGCGATTTGTACAGGTTGTTGTGTCTGTTGCAAAAATTGCCCCAAAAATTTCTCGCTCTTTCCCATTCCGTAGACTTCGGCGGTATCAAAGAAGGTAATACCAGCTTCTAAGGCTGCTGTAAAGGCTTCTTGTAACTGTTCTGGGCCGTAGCGATCGCCATAATTCCAAAATAGTTTATCACCCCAAGCCCAAGTGCCGATGCACAAGGGCGTAACAACTGGGCCATTTTGCCCCAATGTGATGTTTTCCACGGTTGCAAAATTTAATTTATTTACATTTCTTTACTTTTATAGTGTATCGTTATAGAGAAGATTGGGTGCGTTCGCCACCACTTGGCGGCAACTCTTGTGGTGTCGTAGCTACGCCCGTCGTAGACATCGCGGCTTGCATAAAGATTTACAAATTACACTTGACAATATATCTATTCTCAGAATAAAGGGAGGCTAATAACCTCCCTTTTATAATAGTTGAGTGTATTTACTTGTATTTATGAATTAGATGATTTATCCTGCTTGGTTTTTTTGATTAATTCCATGTAGATATTAATCTCACTAATTTCTACATCATGCTCAACTCTGGTTACTTTCCATCTTTCCTTTTTTAGGTAAACTTCCTCTCCTACTCTGGGAGTAAATTGGAGATCATAGAACTTTTTTAGAAAATCTTTTTGATTTTCTTCCCATAATATTACTTTAACTGGTTCTTTAGTCATTGCTTATGCCTTTTTAGTTACTAGATGAAGGTAAGTAGTTTGATGACATACATACGGCAAGTTTATCTTAAAAATTCAATGTAATAGCGTAGTTAAAACCACATTCTTCACAATGTTTCAACTAACCTGTGTAATGATCAAGGAGACCACAATTCCAGACTCTTGAACCAACTCAAATCTCTGTAATCCAATGTCCAAACACTAGCGTCATAAAGTTGAGCGATCGCTACAACAGAGGCATCTTCTAAAGTTCCTTGCCAGTCTGGTATGTGGCGAACTATGCTGTAAATCTCCTGAAACATTTCCATTCTCACTGGTACAGTCACTGTGTTCTCACTAATGACGCCTAGTGCAGTCATTGCAGGACGGCTCGATTGTTCTCGCAGCACAAACTTGTAAACTTCAAACAGCACTGGTAGAGGGGTTAGAACCTCACCAAACAACGCTGGTAACTTACTAAAACCCCCTTTGCATTCCTGATGATAGTCATCTTGGACAGAAACCAAGGCAATCAGGGGGCCTGCATCCAAAACGAGGCGCTTCATCCTTATATCAAATAATCTTCATTAACTGAAGCGTCTGTAGGAGCATTTTCCACGATTCCTGCCAGCGATAGTAGCCTTGAACCATTTTTGGGGCGTAACTTTTCCGCCAGTGCTGCTTGTACAACACTTGATGGATTTTGCTCTGGGTGATCTTTTAAGTATTGGTCAAGTTGTGTCCACAATTCATCAGGAATATAGAGTGTCCGTTTCATTTTATTAGCCTCTGGAGGTACAACTATTGTTGTACCCTCATTTTACTTGCTGGAGTGCGATGTCTGACGACAAGGTTAGCGCGATCGCTATTTTTTAGCTAGTTGCTGCTCAATGTTGCGATCAGTCTTTGTTCAAGCTTTTTGACTTTTATAGTGCGATCGTCATGGGCAAGACTACGAATAGGGCATTGAGCATTAAGGATTTGGCGATAGTAAGTATTCGGCATATTTTCAGAATATAATTTCATTGCCATACTTCGGACAAAAGTTGAGCAGGTTTTATACCTCAAACCCTGATTCAGCCGTGGGCAGGATATCATTTTAAAAGTTCAGATGTGGAGCTAACTTTGAAAAAATAATACAAGCCTTTGAAATTGTTTAAAAAAATGTACCTATTGTTCATTGGAATTTCCTTCTTATCGAGGAAGGCAGGAGGCAGAGGGCAGAGGGCAGGAGGAATACTGCCCTCTGTCTCGTGCTGCGACCCGACGGGTCTTGGGTTTAAAACCCCCACTGAATTTTCGTTCAGTGGCTTCAATTCAGGAGGGGTCGAATCCCATAAGTGAATTGCTTCTTCTGCCTCCTGGCTCCTCCCTCCTTCAATAAATTTGTTTTCTCTTGACAATGCTTTTTTCGTCGATTCTTCATTGTTTCTATTTGATGGATTGGAAAAATCTTCTGAACTATTCAAAATGATTTCGCTTTGAGCAGAGGCAATAAGATTGCGTGCATAATAGTCACTGGGTACACAAATTAACTTTTCATTTATTTCGCAGAGAAAATTATTTGTAAATTCTACTGCGTTGACAAATTCCTTCAAAGCAGCTTCTGTTGGATCTCTATCAATATCCCACATCAGATCAATCAGACTATGCTGTAATCTAACTGCTAAACGCAAACAGTCTTTTTCTACTTCATCTAAAGCGTGCTGGTGAGTTAAATTGAGAATCTGTCTTTCCGTTTCATCAGCTAGTTCATAGTATTTTTGCTCCAAATTTGTATATTTATCAGCTAGTTCATTTGCAACCGTCCTATGATGCTTGGCTGCTTGTCTATCACTTTCCCCAACAGCGTGAGTGGTAAAAGCAGCAACAACAGCCCCAACAGCTAATCCAAGAGCGCCGAAAATAAAAGGAAGCATAAAAACTATGTAATCCTCTAAAATTTAATTCCTATTGTTCTGTGATCAGATGAGGACGTTGAGAACTAGAAAGCAATTTACTATCTGCTGATGTTAATCCTAGAGATTTAGCAATAGCTACTGATTCACGTAACCGTTGCATAGCCGCTTCTATTCCCGGTGCAATTGGACGATTTGTAATTTCTTGATTAATTGCTTCTGCTTCAGCCAAAAACTCTAGATTTTTTTGGTGTTCATAAATCAGTTCATTTTCAATTGCTTGTAATCTTTCTAATTCTTGTTGAGTTAAAGATTCATAATAGATTTTCACCGTTTGTTTATGGTCATCGAGGATTTTGAAAAACTCGTAAACCATACCCGCAGTTCCAACAACAGCTAAAACTGGTACGGCTGCGGTTAAAGCGATCGCAATTGGTGGACAAGCTGCTGCTAGTGTTGTGGTTACAAACGCTGTCACACCCCCAATTACGCCGCCTTTGACGGTATCTTTCAATGTTTCTATAGCGGCTTCTTGTGCAGAAATTTCACCCCGAACTACCCGCAGCGCGTTGGTTAGTAATGAAAATGGTGCTGCTGTCGCTACACCAATAGCTGCTCCAAGGGGCGCGGCTTTAACACCTACTTTGACTGCACCTGTTAAGTTGTCAAAATGCCATTTTGCATCTAATCTTATTTGCTCCTGCGAAGTCATGGGTTTATCGCCACGAGCTAAATTATCTTTGGCGTTTTCCCACTTGATATTTTTGGGATCATTTGAGCCGCCTTTGCTATGCGGTTTGATATGACTAGCGTGCTTATCTGATAGATATTGTTGGGTATTAACATCAGTAGATTTGCCATCAATCCCTGCTCTTTGAGATGGAGGGATTTTATCTAACATTTCTTGGGCTTGCACTCTGGTTCTGATCGGATCACCAGATCGAATCCCACCTTTATATAATCTACGGGCTGCACTTAAGGATAAATCCTGTAATTGGGCATGGTGAACGTTAATGTTGGCAGCAGCGTTAAAAGCGGAATTATGCTCTTGTTCGTTAGACATGGATAAACAAATATATTGTGATGTATTACGTTTCTCTACTTAATACCAAAGCATGGTATTAGCTTCTTTTCTTATAGTTCCCATTTTGGTATCAGATGCGATCGCCTCTGATGAAGTTATGAGCATCTTAATCTGTGACATTTTGGCGCGATCGCATCACCGCCATACAAAAAATTAGCTATGGCAAGCTGTGAAGTATTTGATACCAAAACAAAGCTCTCTAACCTCTATAGCTTCTGCTCTACAATGAAGTGAAGAATCTAGCAGCTTAAATAAGGGATTTATTTATGTCCCACCCTACGCTCAGTAGCCAAGAAGTCGCCCGACGTGGAAAGAAACTCTATGAAAGGAGTATCCGTGCCAAAGTTGAGACGGAAGAGAACATTGGCAAAATTATCTCGATTAATGTTGAAACAGGAGATTACGAAATCGGTGATGATTTAGTCGAAACGAGTCTTCGATTACGATCCAAGCAAACCGATGCAGCACTTTGGGGAGAAAGAATTGGTTTTGATGCCGTTTATGCAGTTGGTGGTACATTGCTCAGGACGGCACACTGATACACGGGACTGTTGTTGGACTTCAGGCAAGAATGAGTGTAATTATTCTTCCCCTAGAACGTTCAGGTGTAGAAATCGAATGTGCTATTAATACAGGGTTTGAAGGGTTCTTAACTTTGCCGCCCTTACACAAACTCTCGTCCGCCTCCGCAGACTAAGGAAACAAGAGGCAAAATCCCCTTGTCTGGAACCCACGGAGGTGGGTTTTGTTTGTATAGACGCGGTTTCTAACCGCCCATTTCGCGTTAAATTGACACCAATGCCTGCTACCAAATCTCAACTACAGCGAAGTCACCAGCATCTCTAACACCAAACCCAAAAATTGATACCCCCAACTAACTGGTTTTTTTGGAATATGGGATTTAAGTTTTATCTAACGGTTTATTGTTAATAAAAGAGAGACTATATTCCATAAACCATACGAAAAAGTAGCTATGGCAAGCGGTGAAGTATTTGATACCAAAACCAAAACCTTATCTGTGCCAAGGGTAAACCTGCTAACCATGTTCCGCCTGGGTTTATTTCAAATGGGGTTGAGCATGATGTCTATTTTGACTCTGGGCGTACTCAACAGAGTCATGATTCAAGAAATAGCAATTCCGGCGACGCTGGTATCAGTAGTTCTAGCACTGCCCTTATTTGTTGCTCCTTCCCGTGTCTGGTTCGGACAGATTTCCGATGCCAAGCCGTTATGGGGATACCACCGCACAGCTTATGTTTGGGTGGGTGCGGCAATATTTGCGATCGCAGCCTTTTTAGCTGTACAAGTGATGTGGCAGATCAATGTTGCTGCAAGTAGTGCAGGTGGTTGGGCATGGACAACCCAAACAATGGGCTGGACAGCACTTTTGGCTTTAGTTTTCGCTATATATGGTCTAGGAATTTGTGCTAGTAGTACTGCCTTTGCTGCTTTGTTAGTGGATATATCTGAAGAAGATAACCGTTCCAAAGTAGTCGGTGTGGTTTGGTCAATGCTAATGGTGGGGATTATTGTCGGGGCGATTATCAGTTCCAAGTTGCTAACACCAGATTCAACCACAGTAACTTTACAGGCTTCCGTCAACAGATTATTTATTATTGTCCCAGCAATTGTATTTGGGTTAGCGATCGCCGCAACATTGGGCGTGGAAAAAAAATACTCCCAATACTTAAGCCGTTCCGCACTGGTGAACCGAGAAGATAGCATTACTCTGGGCAAAGCTTGGGAAATTTTGACGGCTAGTCCGCAAACGGGTTTATTTTTCACCTTTTTACTGGTGATGACTCTCTGCTTGTTTATGCAAGACCCAGTTTTGGAACCCTACGCAGGTCAGGTATTTAAAATGCCTTTGGCTGAAAGTACTAAACTGAACGTTTTTTATGGAACAGGTGTACTGATTGCTTACGGTGTGAGTGGCTTTTTCATTGTGCCGCGTTTAGGTAAGCAAAGAACTGCAAGACTAGGATGCATATTAGTGGCATTTTGTACAGTATTAATTGGCATCTCAGGCTTCACAGCTAATCCAGCTTTCTTGAAGCTAAGTTTAATTTTGTTCGGTTTAGCAACTGGTGTCTTAACTACAGCAGCAGTTAGTTTAATGTTGGATCTCACAGCAGCAGAAGCCGCAGGTACGTTTATTGGGGCATGGGGATTAGCGCAGTCTGTCTCTAGAGGAGTGGCGGTGGTTTTAGGTGGTAGTTTATTGGATATAGGTCGCAAGCTACTACCCAATTTAGTTTTAGCTTATGGACTAGTATTTGCCCTAGAAGCTGTAGGGATGATTGTGTCGATTTGGTTTCTGAATCGGGTGAACGTCACAGAATTTCAAACAAGTACAAAGCTTGCGATCGCTTCGGTTTTAGAAAGCGATTTGGATTAAACTAGAAACTTAACCCAACCCGAATCTACCTAATCTTGGCTCAGGGGAGTCTTTGCGCGAGAATTAACCAATGAATGATTTTTGGACAACAATTCTTGATTTTGCCCAAACTACCACTACCAGAGTGGGTAAGCAGCTAATGCAAGATTTTGGGCAGGTACAGGCTGACCAAAAAGCTGATGGTAGTCTGGTGACGCAAGCAGATAAATGGGCAGATCAGGAAATTCGGGATGCGATAGTTTCTAATTTCTCTGGTTACGGCATTTTGAGCGAAGAGAGCGATCAGTCATTTCCCGGTACGGAGTGGTGCTGGGTAATTGACCCTCTGGATGGTACAACCAACTTTACACGCGGCATTCCCATCTGGACAATTTCTCTGGGTTTACTGTATCAAGGTACACCCATTTTCGGTTATGTTTACGCACCAACCTTGAATCAAGCTTTTCATGGTTTCTGGGCAGGTTCATCTGGGTTAACACCGCCAATAGGAGCATTTCTCAACCTCCACCCCATCCACACCAGTATAGATAGTCCCAGCAATAATCACTTTTTCAACCTCTGTTCGCGCAGCACCGCAGTTATCCAAAACGGCTTTCCCTGCAAAATTCGGATGTTGGGTGTGGCTAGCTATAACTTTTTGACAGTTGCTACTGGGGCTACTCTAGGTGGTATTGAGGCGACACCAAAAGTTTGGGATTTAGCCGGGGCTTGGGTAATTGTCCAGGCTGCTGGAGGTGTCTGGTTATCGCTCAAGTCAGAGCCGTTTCCATTGTCACCGGGAGAAGATTATAGCGATCGCTCTTTTCCCACCCTTGTGGTTAGTCGTCCCGAATTAGTTCCGGTATTTCAACCTTTTTTGGAAGGCGTAAAAATTTAATTTGCCGCTCTGCTGCCTGGAAACAGTGATTTTGTCACTAGCCTAGTAGACGGGGGCATATCGATATTAAACTTAACAAAAGCCTAGTCAAACAAAGAATTGAGTATAAATAAAGCTGGTGATAATCCTGATTTAAGTGCAAGACCAGTGTAGTTACTAATTTAAGTAGTGTTGTAGCTTCCATTACACTGATTAATTTAGTATAAATAATTTTTATGTTGTCTAATCTAGATTTAATTCGAGAGTTTGTGCAAAACTCTATCCAGAAAAAAGAAATTTTGTTGTCAAATCCTGCTTTGACAGCGCAAACAGTCTATAAAACTAACCAACTGACAGCAAAAGCCGAAGGTGTGATTGCCACCGCTCAAGTGTCTAACACCCTATCTGAATTCTTGATTTATCCAAAATCATCTCAGTGGGAATTGATAAATCAGGCATTAGCAGAATCTAGTTATCTCCTTAAAGGAGAAGTAGATAGTCGGGGTTTCTATCAGTATCAATACTGCGAAGTTCCCAAAGGCTATGAGATGCACTGTACTAAATGTGTACTTCTATGGCGAGCTTGGTGGAGACATCGCAAGTATACTTTGCGACCAGGGATTCCGTTGGAACTTCTGATTAGGACACGAGATTCATGGTATCCAATTAGAGATTTAATTATTAGCGACGGACTTCTTTATATCAAAACTTTAGGAAGCGAGATAGCACTTGACTCAGATGACTTGGTTACTTGGTTAAGCAGAATTGATGTAACCAAAATTAAAGAAATATCTACTACAAATACATAGGCGTGGGTAGGGGCGTACAGATATCATTAGTATCAACTTAGAGCCAAAGACGAATGGAATTCGCACGCCAGTTGCTCATGGGGAGCCACTGCGGTGGACGGGTTAAGAGGCATAAAGGAGGCAGACGCTAACAGCCGGTTTCCCGACTTGTTCGCGTAGCGTCTCCCCTTGGGAGAAGCAACTGTCGTCAAGTGGCGTGGAAACGCCCTTCTCTACGAGACGCTCCGCGTTGGCAAAGCCTCTCGTAGAGAAGGCGCTAGCCTCTCCCTTTGGGAGAAGACCGCACTGGCTTGGCTATACAAATAAAGTCCGCCTCTGCGGATTAAGAAAAAATTAAGGTTTTGTAACCCGCACAGACGGGTAAAGCCTCGTGTAGACGCGGTTTATAACCGCCCTTTTAATGTTAAGTTGACACATATGTACAGATATACGCCCCTACAGCCGATTCATTATGTTGCAAAAATTATTTTTGAAAATGCGATGACAAAATATTAGGCAAAGGACGTGAAGAAAAATGAAAGGACTTTGGCTCGAAAACAACCAGTTGCAATTACGCACAGATATTCCCATTCCTGAACCACCACCGGGAGAAGCCTTGGTACGCGTCTTGCGTGCGGGTATCTGTAACACTGACTTGGAACTACTTAGAGGCTACTATCCCTATACTGGTATTTTAGGTCACGAATTTGTCGGCGTCGTCGAACAAGGGCCAGAACACTTAGTTAACCAACGCGTAGTTGGAGAAATCAACGCTGTGTGTGGGCATTGTCGGTTTTGTCGCAGCGGACAACCAACTCACTGCGAAAATCGCACAGTTCTAGGTATTGTCAATCGGAATGGAGCTTTTGGGGAATATCTCTGTTTACCGATAGAGAACCTGCATCCTGTACCTGATAATGTGCCAACGGAAGTAGCAACATTTACTGAACCTTTAGCAGCAGCTTTGGAAATTCAGCAGCAAGTGCCATTGCGTCCAAATGACCGGGTGCTAGTGGTTGGAGATGGCAAACTAGGGCAGTTGGTAGCTCAGACACTAGCCCTAACTGGCTGTGAACTCTTAGCTGTGGGGCGTCATCGAGATAAACTGGCTAACTTAGAGGCACGGGGAATAAAAACGAGTCTGGCCGACGCTGTTACAGATGGATATTTTGATATCTCAGTAGAATGTACTGGCAATCCAGAAGGATTTGCGATCGCCCGTCGCGCCCTACGTCCCCGTGGCACACTAGTGCTTAAAAGTACTTATGCTGGCAACCTCAGCCTGGATGCTTCTTCTTTAGTAGTGGATGAAATCACCCTCATCGGCTCCCGTTGCGGCCCCTTTCCTCCAGCCATCCAGTTGCTAGCTACAGGACAAGTTGATGTACAACCCCTGATTCATGCCACCTATCCCCTAATTGAAGGGCTTGCAGCTTTTGAACACGCTCAAAGTAGGGGTGTTTTAAAAATCTTGCTGGATATTAGTAAATAGTTATTGAACATTGGAGAAACTCTTTCCCAATCCCCAATCCCCAATCCCCAATCCCCAATCCCCAATCCCCAATCCCTAATCCCTAATACAGATAAGGATTCGTCTTCGGTTGATAGTCAGAACAATTGATCGCTTGTTCTGTATTGGCAATAGATGGGCGTACGGTACATTTAAGACGGTAATTGTCGGTAAAAAATTGGCAACCAGTACAGGGGATTTGATGCATTTGCTTGGCTGTAGTCACACTATCTCGCGCCGCCGCGCAAATACTCAAAACAACAAGAATACTTACACTCCAAGCACCGACAAAGCAAATCGGGATTAAAAAAGGTTGAATCCCATGAATGAGAAAAGATATCAGTTTAAACACGGCATTTCTTGATACAAATTAGGAGTTAGAAGTATATTAACTCCTAACTCCTAACTTCTTACTATAGAAGTATAAGTTAAACGCCAGCATGACCCAGCGCTAAACCTGTTACCAGCATTCCCAGAACAAGGAACGGTTGGGCACTGGCTTGGTACTTAACATCATTCTTCACGGGGTCGCGCAGGAAATACATATCCTGCAAGGTGATTTGCGGGATGATTAACAGTAATAGTATTGCTGCGTACAAATTCTCGTGGATGCTGACGAGATAAGCTGCAATCAATCCTTGAAATACATCAATCGTCACTACACAAATCCATGCCGCAGTGGTGATGCCAAACATTACGGGTAGTGATTGTAATCCTAGCTGGCGATCGCCTTCCACACTCTTAAAATCATTGACAATGGCAATACCCAATCCAGCCAAGCTGTAGAACATTGTCAAAATCACAATTGTGGAATTGAGATCACCAAACAAAGCGTGTCCTGTAGACCAAGGTAGGGTGATATAGCTTGCACCCAAGGCGTAGCTACCTAGCCAGCCGTTTTGCTTGAGTTTCAGGGGAGGTGCAGAATAAATATAAGCGATGAAAGAACCGATGATTGCGATCGCTGTAATTGTGGGGAATTCATCACCAACCCACACATCTAGCACAAATGCCAAACTAATGCCAGCAATCAGTAATACCCAAATCTGAATAATTACCTGGGGTAGGGGAATTGCCCCAGAGGGAATCGGGCGATAGGGTTCATTGATCGCATCGATTTCGCGATCGTAGTAATCATTGAGGATTTGGGTGTAACCTGTCATCAATGGCCCAGCCAGCAGCATACAGGTTGCTACCTTCAAGACATTTTCCAGTGTCCAGGTATAGTTACCAGAAGAAGCCGCACCACAGACTACGCCCCAAATTAGGGGAATCCAGGTGATGGGCTTCATTAGCTGCAAACGAATTTTCCAAATTGAAGTTTCCCCAGGCGCTGCACCTTTCATCCCCAGCAGCTGCCTAGTTTTCGCACTGCGATCGGCAGATGCGATTGCTTGCTCATTAAGATTATTTGCTACTGAGTCTATAACCTCAGTTGGGTTGGGGTCTGGGGTAATGGGAGTTGATTCTGACATAAGGTTTATTAATGAGTTAGAAGTTAGAAGTTAGGAGTTATGAATTATTAGTTAGGAGTTAGAAATTAGAAATTATTATTTTTATTCCTAACTCCTCACTCTTAACTCCTAACTTTGTTCCTAACTAACTTAAAAGGAAATTATCAAATAATTATTCTGAAACTTTGCTCCAGCAACAGGTCTGCCGCTTAGAGCCGGGGGTAAGGGAATATTGCGCCGCTGATCTCCTGCTTCCACCGTGACTTCTGGCCCATATTGGGTGAGTTTGACCTGCTTTTTGTCAAATCCTGGCAAGAATAAGCGTACTTGACGATTGGGGATGTTTATTTCAATTGGTTTGGGAGCCTGTAACGCTTGTAGTTCAAAGTTGGGTAGGGCGTCTATTAGTGGTTGCCACTCACCTGTTGGCAAGTCGGGAACAACGCTCACATGTAAGGGTATAAATTCCTCTGACAGATTGACATTCGCCTCCGTAGACACAAGCAGAACACCACCGACAGTTAAACCAATTTGTTGAGCACTACCCCACAAATAACGAGCATTTGCTACTTCAATTGGATCTCCTGTGGTCACTAAGAAAGCAGCGAGACGTTTGGGGTCAGCAAGAGCGGATCTCCCCTTTTCTAAGAAACTATTGACTTGGTTAGTGGGCCCTGCAAAGTTATCTGCTGTCCAGTTGACATTGAAAAAACTGCTAATCAGCGGTTGAATCAAAGGCGATTCAGTAATCGTCTTCCCCAAATCGGAGTTGACAAACAATTGCCGAAATCGCCGGACATACCAACTGAGAGATTCTGGCAAACCCAACATTCGCAACGTTAAAGAGTCACCCGTGCCATCGTAGACGATCGCGTCATATTTGCCACTGGCATCATATTCGCGGATAGCATTCAGGGCTAGGGCGCTGTCCATACCTGGTAATGCTACCAGTTCTTGACCAAAAACGTCTTTGAAGATGGGCGTGCGGAGATATTGCGCCTCAAGTTTCTTCACTTCGTCCCAGTTGCGTTCTAGTAGTACAGATGTTTTAAACTGGACTGCTTGCAGATTGGGAGCGATTTCCTGGGGATCGGCAGCAATGGGAGTACCCAGCAAGATTTGCAATGTTGGTTCTGCTTGTCCTGCTAGGAGTACACGCTTGCCTTGATTTGCCAATAATTTGGCGGCGGCGATCGCAATTTTGGTACGAGCGGTGCCGCCTTTGCCCAAAAATGTCAATATTAGAGCCATGACTTGATTCCTATTTTCACCGCCGAGCTTTTCAACTCCAACTTAGCACTCAACAAAGACTATCAGCCTGTGCTTTCAACTTCAGATTCCCAGAAAAACCCGGATCTGAGTTCTTTACTACTACACAGGTTTGATTTCATCTTCAAAAAACCAAGTGGAAAAATTGTCGTCAAACAACACCACTACACCGATCCCAGCATCAATGACTTTGTAGCCTTGGATGATACCCACTTGTCCGAGTTTTTTCACAACGGGGGGAGAAACGCGATCGCGCAAACGAAAGACTTTAACCTTTTGTCCGATTTCCATGCCTGATTACAATGCAATAAACCTTCGTCTCAGTGTACCGGAATCCGTGACTCTGCTCTCACAAATTCAGGGGAGATGAGAGAGATGAGGGAGAAAATTCCAAACTGTTGACCTAACAGCTTAAAATTAAATCAACAATCAAACAGGTACATACCCAATGTTTGTCACAGCGCAACAGCTAGAACAGCAGATGCCCGATGCAACTCGGTTGTTAAGTGATGAGCCGGAGATGGAAACTTCATTGCACTATATGCAGCTACTGCTGCTAGTAACTTGTCTGGAGTGGCTGTGGCGTGACTGTAATGATTTCTTTATAGGTGCGAATCTAACAATTTATTTTAGCCGTCAGCAGTTGCGAAATCGAGATTTTCGAGGCCCAGACTTTTTTTTGGTCAAAGACACCGAAAAGCGATCGCGCAATTCCTGGGTAGTCTGGGAAGAAGACGGTCGTTATCCAGATTTGATTATTGAATTACTTTCTGAAAGTACGGCTGATATTGACCGGAATTTAAAGAAAAATCTCTATGAAAATCGATTTCACACACCAGAATATTTTTGGTTTTCGCCGGAGAATTTGGAATTTGCGGGTTTTGAATTGGTAGGCAACAAGTATCAGGAAATTACACCAAATGCGCGGGGATGGTGTTGGAGCGATGTGCTTAGGCTGTATTTAGGCGTAGAAGGAGGTAAATTACGCTACTTTACACCCGATGGTGATTTAGTTCCAACACCAGAGGAAGCTGCTATTGCGGCACAGCAACAGGCATCAGAAGCCCAGCGACAAGCATCAGAGGCACAGCAACAAGCATTAGAAGCGCAGCAACAAGCATCAGAAGCACAGCAACAGGCATCTGAGGCAGAATTGCAGTTGGAACAAGAACGGCTGCGATCGCAACGGTTGGCGGAACATTTGCGATCGTTGGGAGTTAATCCAGATAGCTTGAGTTAAGTAACAAAGGTAGTAGTCATGCATCAAACAGATCCACCCCGTCCGCCACAAGAAACAATGCCTACGATGTATGATTTACCTAGTGAATTAGTCGGGGAATCAGGTTTGCCAGATGAATTTCACCGCATTCAGGCGGATTTGCTCAGTGAGACTTTTCAGCCTCTCACTTAATCCATCTGAGGAAACTTTACTTGCTAGTGACTTAAATCTTTATTACGACCCCCGCCATCCTTTGTGGTACAAGCGTCCTGATTGGTACATGATTTTAGGAGTACCTAGTGCTAGCCAACAGCAAGACCTACGCTTAAGTTACGTCATTTGGCAAGAGGGGATTGATCCATTTTTAGTAGTTGAATTACTTTCACCAGGTACAGAACAAGAAGACTTAGGAAAAACACTGCGGGAAGTAAACCGACCCCCAACAAAGTGGGAAGTATATGAACGCATTTTGCGAGTTCCCTACTACGTTGTCTACGATCGCTATAAAAATCATTTGCGTGCTCTTTAAACTCATGGGCACTCGCTACGAGGCAATATCTTTACCAGAGAACCGCTTCTGGTTGGAGGAGTTAGAACTAGGATTGGGTCTTTGGCAAGGCACTTATCAGCAGACAACGGGTTTGTGGTTACGTTGGTATAATGCAGCAGGTTGGGTGCCGACGCGAAGAGAACAAGCAGAACAAGAACGTCAACGGGCAGAGCGATTGGCAGAATATTTGCGATCGCAGGGAGTCGACCCAGATAGCTTGAGTTAAGCAAAAACTTGCTCCCTTGACAAATAAAGCAGCATTATCGACAAAAATTATATTTGTAGTCAAAAAACACTTGGGAATAGCCGATTTATTGTACAATCACCAAGACAATTTAGGTATTATTTTCTAGTACCGATATATTTTCCAAAGAATACAAGCGTACTTTGATAGCTATGAAGCTTTCTGGAGAGGAATTAGGTGTGTAGATAGGGAAGGAGGAAGGATAAATTGTTACAGAAAATGCAAGTATTTGTACATAAGGCAGGGAAGCTTAGGCGCATTCTGCCGATAAATGAACGGTTGTGGGTAAAGTTTGACTTACTCAGAACTTTGGTGCGTCGGGATTTAGAGGCGCGGTATAAGGGTTCTGTTTTGGGCAATTTGTGGCCTTTACTAAATCAGCTATCACAATTATTGATTTACACTTATGTGTTTTCGATTGTACTAAAGGTAAAGTTAACTCTCAAAGGTTTACCAGAAAATAACTTCATCTTTGGTTTATGGTTGTTTGCGGGTTTGCTTCCCTGGATTGCTTTTACAGGGGGTTTGATGCAGTCTGCTAGTTCAGTTATAGTACAGCCAAACTTAGTCAAGAAGATTGTATTTCCCCTAGCTTTGTTACCAATTGTGCCAGTTTTATCAACGTTTATTGAGAGTTCCTTTGGTTTAATGGCGTTGATTTTTTTTGTAGCGGTAAGTTCTCATACTTTACATCCTACTTTGGCGCTATTACCCTTGGTATGGCTAACACAGTTATTACTAACAGCAGGATTGGGTTATTTAGCAGCAGGGCTAACGGTATTTTTGCGAGATATACCGCAGACTTTAACAGTGATTTTAAATCTTTGGTTATATCTGACACCAATTGTTTATCCAGCGTCAGCAATTCCCGAAAAATGGCGGGGATGGGTATTTTGGTTAAATCCTATGACGGCTATAGCTGAAGTTTATCGCGACTTAATTTTACTTGGGGAGGTTAAACATTGGTATGAGTGGGGAGTTGCTACTGCGATCGCAGCGATCGTATTTTATTGTGGATTTTCCATGTACAAACGTTTGCGTCCCGCCTTTGCTGATGTATTGTAAATATGGCAAATTAATTGCTTTTTAATTGTGGTGTCAGAATTTTGAGGATTGACAGCAAAAGCATGGGAGAAAAAATTGTAATTTCCCTAAAAAATGTCTCGAAGTGCTACAAGCGATATACTCATCCGGTTGATCGGCTAAAAGAGCTGCTCTTACCAGCAAAAACTTATGCTCAAGAGTTTTGGGCAGTACGGGATGTCTCTTTTGAGGTGATTAAAGGTGAGACTATGGGCATTATCGGACGCAATGGTGCGGGTAAATCCACACTCCTGCAACTGATTTGCGGAACTTTGACCCCAACGAGTGGAGAACTGCAAGTTAATGGCAGAGTTGCAGCTTTGCTAGAGTTGGGTGCTGGCTTTAACCCAGAATTTACAGGTAGAGAAAACGTCTATATGAATGGCGCAATCATGGGCCTTTCTAGACAAGAGGTGGATGAGCGCTTCGATCAGATTGCTGCTTTTGCTGATATTGGAGATTTTATCGATCAGTCGGTTAAGACATATTCCAGTGGGATGTATGTACGGCTGGCTTTTGCATCAGCAATTCATGTTTACCCTGATATTTTAATTGTGGATGAAGCTTTGGCTGTAGGAGATATGTTCTTTCAGGCAAAGTGCATGGCGCGGATGCGTCAAATGATGGATTCGGGAGTTACAGTACTTTTTGTTAGTCATGATATAGGTTCGGTCAAGAGTCTTTGTCAGCGATGCGCTTTTATAGAACACGGTCAACTAATAAATATTGGGAAAGCTTCACTAGTAGTAGACAATTATTTAAATAATATTCGTAAGACTACTAATCAAGAATTAAAAAAACAATTATTAGAAACAGTAACAAATGTAGAAACTCTTTCTAATAATTTATACCAGCAGCGAAATAATCAATTAAAAATAACCTCAGATTTTGAAATTTTAGTCAAAACTGATCGAGAAGTCAATTTTGGTGATGGTACTTACCGTTATGGAGATGGCGGAGCCAAGTTATTAGATATAAAAATCTTGAATAGTCAACACCAAGTAACAGAGCAGTTAGACTACAAAGAAGATTTTTATATTCAAGCTTCTATTTTATTTGAAAAAGAATTTTCCACTTTTTGTGCTGGATATTTAATTAAAGACTTAAAGGGAATTGAGATTATTGGTAGTACAACTACTACTGAAAATCTTGATATGCCTGCTGTACAACCAGGAGAAGTATATATTATTGAGACGAAAACACTCAATATTTTGAATGAGGGAATTTACACAATAGTTTTTGGAGTAGAATTACCAGTCATGCCTAATGAGCAACATATTTATCTAGATATAGTAGACAACTGTGTAGTATTTAAAGTTAATGCTCCGATGAATCCAATGCACCGATTTTGGTCAAGGGCTTATGCGCCTGTCAAAATCGATTTCACGAAAGTTAGCGAATAAACTTTTTCATAAATATGATTAGTAAAACTGCTGTAGTAGAAACCAGTTTAATTGGGAATAATACAGAAATCAAAGATTTTGTAGTTATTGCTGCGGATGTCAGATTAGGAAATAATGTAATTATTCATCCTCATGTAACTATTGAATCAGGTGTTGTCATTGGCAATGGAGTAGAAATATTTCCAGGAGCTTATCTGGGAAAAGAGCCAAAAGGAGCGGGTGCAACCGCAAGAAAGCAGGAGTTTAGAAAAGAGTTATTCATACATGATAATTGTTCTATCGGGCCTAACTGTGTAATTTATTATGATGTTGAGATTGGTAAAAATACTTTAATTGGTGATAATGCTTCGATTAGAGAAAAAGTAAAAATTGGTGAATTTTGTATTCTGAGCCGAGGGGTGACTATTAACTATAATACCAAGATTGGCAACCGGACAAAAATTATGGATCTAACCCACATTACGGGTAATTGTGAAATTGGTGATGATGTATTTATTAGCGTGCTAGTTGCTACAACTAATGACAATGCTATTGGTAAACTTGGATATGATGAAGAACGTATTCAAGGGCCAAAAATTAGTAACAAAGTAGCTATTGGTGCAGGAGCTAATATTCTTCCTGGAGTATACCTTGGAGAAGATTCTATTATTGCTGCGGCATCAGTAGTCAACAAGGATGTTCCTCCTGGGAAGATGGTTGCAGGTAATCCGGCAAGAGTAATTAAAACTATTAGTTGATTAAGTAATGCTTCCAACTATCCGAACAGATATTAATAATTCTAATCATTTAGATGCACTACTTGCTCTGCGTGGTTTTGCATGTTTAATAGTAGTAATTCCTCACTGTAGCCCTCCTAGAAATGCGATTTTTTATAAAGGTTATGACCTGAGTTGGCTAACATTTAGTCCAGGAGGTGTAGGCGTCTGGATTTTCTTTTCTCTGTCAGGATATTTAATGGGTAAAGCTTTTTACACTGAACGTTATACTGCCGATGTACCAGGAGTTATCAATTTTTGGCGTAACCGATTGTTGAGAATCTGTCCTCTCTATTATTTTGCTGTATTGATTTTGGCTCTATTCGTTTATACCGATATTCTTAAAATAGAAAACTGGGGATATTTGTTTAGAATAATTACGTTCACATATAATCAGTCATTGCCACCAACATGGAATGGAGCGATGTGGTCTTTGTCAACAGAAGTACAGTTCTACATACTTGTTCCCTTCTTATACATTCTTCTGTTACATCGTTTAGTTAGTAGAAAACAGATTTTCATTACAGCTATTCTCATCATTTTTTTTACTTTTGTTGTCAAGCTTATATTTTGGATTAGTTTACGTCATCAAATTAGTGAGGAAATCAAATACGTAATTCAATATTCCTATACTCCATTAGTGACAAATATGGATTTGTTCTTGTGTGGTTTTATAGTGAATGGATTACTTTTTCATCATAAAAAAATGAAAGTACCTCAATCATATATGAAATATTTCGCTGTTATATTGCTCATTACTCTTTATATATTGACTGCTCATCACTTGTATCATCAAGAGCTATGGAATTTACCAGAGCGTGCTGGCAAAGGTATAAGGACATTTACAAGCTTTTTTATTTGGCAACCAATAACTGCATTAATCACATCTTTTTTCATATTTGTATTTGAATTTGACATTTATCAACCTTCAATAAAAAATGAAACTTTATCATTTAGCGCTATCTTAAGAAATCCATTAAGAGTTATGGAGTTGTTTGGAAATCTATCATATGGTGTATATATATGGCATCTACCAATTGTCACAAAAATTAGTACTATATTTACATCAGAAATCCCTATTGAGGCATTTTATAGAAGGTTAATTGCTACTCTCATTTTATCAACTTTGTTAGCATCTATTACATACTTTATAATAGAAATTGCATCTAGTAGGTGGAAGACATACCAAAAGATTTAAATTATCAAATATTAGTCAATATCTATAGGGCAAAAGGTAGTATAAATTAGTAAATTATATTTAGTTGAAATTGATAAAATATTTAAAATTCTTGGATAAAATTATTACGACTTATTTTTTAATCAGAAAAACTATTTATGATTGTTAACTGTAAAATTATTGATTTTCCTAAAATCACCGACCCACGAGGAAACTTAACTTTCATTGAAAGTAAAAGGCACATTCCATTTGAGATTCAGCGAGTTTACTACTTATATGATGTTCCTGGAGGTGCTGAACGAGGCGGACATGCCCATAAAGAGTTACAGCAATTGATTATTGCTATGTCTGGAAGCTTTGATGTAATTTTAGATGATGGTTATGAGCAAAAACGCTACCACCTGAATCGCTCCTATTATGGACTCTACATCTGTCCTATGATCTGGAGAGAAATTGACAACTTTTCCTCTGGTTCTGTCTGTATGGTTTTAGCTTCTACTTTTTATGACGAAGCTGACTATTACAGAGATTACCAGGAATTTATAGCAAATGTACGAGTGGAGACTAATGAAACTGCTATTTCTTGATTTCAAAACTTGTTATCTCGAACTTAAAAAAGAAGATTAAGATTTACCCAATTAAAATTCGTTATCTAAAACATCAATTCATTCAAGCATTAATAACAACTCTAGGATGAGGATTTATAAATGGGACTAAATTCGCCTTTAATAAGTGTCGTTATGACTACTTATAACCATGAAAAATATATTGCTGAGGCTATTCAAAGTGTTCTAGAGCAGACTTTTACGGATTTTGAGTTGATTGTTGTCAATGATGGCTCCACCGATAGAAATGATGAAGTTATTAGAAGTTTTCAAGATAGTCGGATTGTTTATATTAATCAAGAAAATCAAGGTACGAGTACTGGTCTAAATCAAGGTATTATAGCAGCTAGAGGCAAGTATATTGCTTTAATGTCTGGGGATGACGTCTGTTATCCACAACGGTTAGAAAAACAATATCAATATTTATATACAAAGATTAATCAAGTAATTTTTTCTTCTGTTGATTTCATAGATGATGACAGTCATCCAGTCACAGGAAAGCATTTCGCTAGAAATTATTTTAATAATAGCAACAAAACTAGTGCAGAAATTCTCAACTACTTCTTCATGCAAGGTAACTATTTATGTGCTGTTACCGCTTTTTTAGAAAAAAAGATGTTATTGGAAGCTGGTTTATTCAACTTGGCATCCATTCAGCTACAAGATTTTGATATGTGGATAAAACTGGTTAAAAAATATGATATCTTCATCATGGAAGATAAGTTAGTCAAGTACCGAATCCGCCAAAATGAAGATAACTTAAGTCACCCAAATAACTCGGTTCGTTCTCTATTTGAACAATATCAAATATATCGAAATATTTTTGATGACGTTAATATTGAATTATTCAAAAAAGCTTTTGAAAAGAATATAAGAAAAAGTAATTTCCAAGAAGGTGCAGAGTATGAATTAGAAAAAGCATTTTTATACTTAAGTCATAGTTTGTCTTTAATCCAAAGTATTGGATATGAAAAGCTCTCTTGTCTTTTCCAAAATAAAAATATCTTATCGATAGCGAAGAATGAGTACAGTTTTACCTTACCGGATCTGTATAAAATGACAAATTCTCTCGATATATCAAACAGTAGAAAGATACAACAAATTCAGGCGGAACTGGATAATTTGCAATCGGAATTGCAACAAACTCAGGCAGAATTCGAGCGATCGCAATCGGAATTGCAACAAACTCAGGCAGAACTGGAGCGATCGCAATCGGAATTGGAGCAAACTCAGGCAGAATTCGAGCAGTTGCAGATGAAAAAATTAGGTTTATTTATCAAGGCTGCATTCGATAGTCCTGTAGAATGGAAGCAAGAAAACAGTAATATTTGTTTTTCTGGGTGGTGCTTCCATCCAAAGTTCAAGGTTACTAAATTAACACTATCCTGTGGTAAAATTGTCGGAGATTGTACCTACGGTTATCCTCGTAAAGACGTAGGACAAACTTATCCAGAATCGCCTAACAGCATCAATAGTGGATTTATTGTCAACATTGATGTGCCGCCTGGAAGCTGGAAAATTGCTTTAAATGCTTACTTAGAGTCAGGTGAGATAGTAACCTTTCCTGCATCTGAGGTGTTGGTTGTTTACCGCTTTAAGTTTTTGCAAAATTGGAAACTTAGATTTCAGAAATTAATCAAATTTGCCAAGTTGATCGTTAAGCGAATAATAGAAAGACGCGAACGACTCGGCCACTTCCCCACTTTGGGAGAGTTACCTTTATTAGCAAGGCGGGCGATCAACCTTTACAGACAACAAAAAAATTTAGATACAGATTTAACAACACTTCCTCCTGGTTTTCTGATTCCTCAACCCCTTGATGTTTATGAGGCGTGGTTAGAAATGAATGAGTTAAATGAGCGATCGATCGATCATCTAACTTATCGTTTAAAGGCAGCCAAAACCAGCCTCCCGAAGATTTCGGTGGTGATGCCTGTTTTCAATCCCCAAATTCCATTTCTGGAATCAGCTATTGCCAGCGTCATTAATCAGGTTTATGAAAACTGGGAACTTTGTATTGCTGACGATCGCAGCACCGATCCAGGAGTACGTTTAACTTTAAAGCGATGGGCTGCCAGTGATGAACGTATCCGCGTGGTTTTTCGAGAAGAAAACGGCAACATTAGCGCTGCAACCAACAGCGCTGCTAGTTTAGCTGATGCTGATTATTTAGTGTTTTTGGATCATGATGACGAGCTAACCTCTGATGCTCTTGGGGAAGTGGCTTTATATTTAGTAGAGCATCCAGAAACCGACTTTCTTTACTCAGATGACGACAAGATAAATACTAACGGTTGTCGCTTTGCCCCACAATTTAAACCGGATTGGTCGCCAGAGTTGCTATTGTCCTACATGTACCTCAGTCATTTATGCGTAGTTAAACGCAGTATTTTCCAGGAAATTAGGGGATTACGGGTTGGGTTTGAAGGGTCGCAAGACTACGATTTTGCCTTGAGAGCTACGGAAATTTCTCATCACGTTGGGCATCTGCCCTTAGTGTTGTATCACTGGCGAGCAGTTCCAGGCTCAACAGCAACATCGGGTTCTGCCAAACCAGCTAGCTTTACATCTGGACAAAAAGCTCTGCAAGAAGCACTAGAACGTCGAGGCATTTCGGGAACTGTCTATCATCCAGATTGGGCTGCAAAAGCAGGGTGTGGAATATTTGAATACCAATTTCCCGATCGAGGACCAAGCGTAACAATTATTATTCCGACAAAAAATCAGTTGACTTTACTGCAAGCATGTTTAAATTCTTTGAAAAAGACGACATACAAGAATTATCAAATTGTAGTGATTGATAATGAAAGCGACGATCCGAAAACACTGGCTTATCTAGACCAAATTCCTCATCAAGTTTTGCAGATTGGAAATGGCGGTGCTGGGTTTAATTTTGCTGCTATTAATAACCGTGCGGCCGAGCAAGTAGATAGCGATTATCTGCTATTTTTGAATAATGATACTGAGGTGATATCTCCCCATTGGCTAAGTCAAATGATGGGCTTGGCTTTATTTCAAGGGGTAGGAGCTGTAGGCGCTCGCTTGCTTTATCCCAATCAAACCATTCAACATGCTGGGATCATTCATGGTTTATATCACGGCTTGGCAGGGCCAGCTTTTAAAAATGTGCCTAGCTGGGATTCTGGTTATCTTTCATATGCAAAAGTTAACCGGAATTATTCGGCTGTTACGGCTGCGTGTCTGCTCACTTCTCGCCAGTTGTTTTTGGAATTAGGCGGGTTTGATGAGAAGCAGTTTGCGGTCGCTTATAACGATGTGGACTATTGTTATAGGTTACTAGAAAAGGGATACCGTTCGGTCTATTGCCCTACTGCCGAACTGCTTCATAAAGAAGGCGCGTCTAGAGGTTTTAGGGATGATCCCAGAGAACCAGCTGCCTTCAAACGTAAATACAATGACAAAATTGATCCTTGGTATAGCCCTCACTTGTCTTTAAATGACGAGCAGTTCAAAATCCAGCCCCGCAGAGTTGTACTTGGCTCAGTAAAGCCAATTAAGACTCTCGTATTTACTCATAATTTGAATTGGGAAGGTGCCCCTTACAGTCAGTATGAAGTAACTGTCAAACTTAAAGAAATGGGTGCGATCGATCCCATAATTTATTCGCCTCAAGATGGCCCTTTGAAGACAGATTATGAGAGCCAAGGAATTCCTGTATACGTGAAAGAACATCCACTTCAGGATGTAGTCACAAATAATGATTATAACCAAGCAATCTCTGTATTAGCAGTATTCATTGAAGAACTGAAAGTAGAGATAATTTATGGTAATACATTACAGACTTTTTACGCGATCGCCGCGGCCAAAAATTTAGGCATCCCCTCAATTTGGAATGTGCGAGAAAGTGAACCTTGGCAAACTTACTTCAATAATTTTGGGCAGGAAATTGCGGCTCGTGCTTTAGAATGCTTTCGCTTTCCTTACCGGGTAGTTTTTGTAGCTGATGCCACCAAACAAAGATACTTAGCTTTGAATAGCCATCACAATTTTACTGTTATTCACAATGGTCTAAATTTAGAAAGGCTAGAGGAAAAAAGCAAAACTTGGACAAAGGACAAAGCCAGAAAATTGCTGAATGTTAGTGAAGATGAAGTTATCTTACTCTTGCTCGGAACTGTTTGTGAACGCAAGGGACAACACGATCTAGCATTAGCGTTAGCACAACTCCCTCAGGAATGGCACGGTAAAGTCAGAGTTTTTATTGTAGGCGATCGCCCCAGTAGTTACAGTACTGAGTTGAAAAATCTTGTCACCCAACTACCAGAGGCGATCAGGCGAAAAGTGAGCATCGTACCAGAAACACCTGATATTGCCCAATATTACCAAGCCGCAGATATTTTTATCCTGACCTCTCGGATTGAAAGCTTTCCACGAGTCATTTTAGAAGCAATGGCTTATGGACTACCGATTATCACCACACCTGTATTTGGAGTGAAAGAGCAGGTACAACCAGGAAATAATGCTATTTTTTATGACCCTGGTAACTTAGAACAGTTAGCTGAAGCCATTTTACGTTTATTACAAGATGAAAAGATGCGATCGCGCTTTGCAGATAATTCTCGTCATGTATTAGGCTGTTTAAATAACTTTGAGGATATGGTGCAGAGTTATGCCCATATTTTTCGGGAAGCATATTTTAGTTCATGTTCTCCAACTAAAAAGTAAATTTTCTATGCCATTGTTTAATCTGGATACCCAAAATCAGGGAAAACTAAGCTATTTAACTAGATTTTCTGGTTGGTATATACCTCAAAAACCTCAAGATGTACAGTTAAGCTTGTATCTTAATCAAAAGCCTTATGCATCTCTATTTTATGGTAGTCATCGTCCAGATGTAGAAGCTGCTCAAAAGTAAAATTTATGAGCAATTATCAAATATACTACCAATTATTTACATTTTTTTAAAATGACTAAATCTTGATGCCCTAGAAAACTTTGTGTATATTGGTACAATGAAAAGTATTTTGTCCAGTTCTCCATTACATAATCTATAGTGTGAAATGCGGTTCCATAATAGCTTTGATCGTCTATAATTTCCCCAATTTTGTGCTCAGAACAAAAGAAAACAAAACCTTTCTCAAGAATATCTAGACAAAGCGGAGATTGCATTTTGCTAATGGCTTGAGTACCTAATATTGATATAACTAGAAAGCCATTTGGCTTCAATAGACGATGCAATTCTTGCAACCAAATAAATTGATTATGTTCGTTTAAGTGAGAAAATACAGAAATGCCAAATATTAAATCAAATTGCTCATCTAAATAAGGTGTTGGTGCTTGAGGTGAAACCTCAGTAAAAGCATTTTCTGCAATTAAATTTTTACACCACTGGATATTGTCACTATCAATATCACAACCAAAATACTCAAAATAACTATCATCGATGAAGTATCTTCCTAAGCCTGCACAACCGCACCCCCAGTCGAGTATTCTCAACTTATTACCATCGGGAAAAAGCGATAAAATTAAATCTCTCATTCTTTTAAAATGAGTATATCCATTTTTAATATAAATATGTATATCATTAGTACCATAAACACGCTCAACTTGTTCATTATCTGGTAGCGCATAGCGACCATTAATAGAATCGTTCGGATAGTGAAAAGAAGCAGCTATGGCTTCTTTTGAAGTTCCTGATCTATGAAGTTCAAATCTAAGTCCTTGTTCGAGATACTTTTGTCGCTCAATTTTTGAAAAAGAAATATTAGCTTTAAATCCAGAAACAAAACTCAAACATCCCAAATTTTGAAATGCTTCAACTACATCTGCGCGGTTATATGTTGAAACAGTTTCCATAAGCGCACCATTCACTTGCAGAGAGTATGTAGCAGAAACATTCTCTTTCAAAATCCAGCCATCAATTTCAATTAAATCCTGCTCAACTCTTACTTTGTCAATAGACCAATCAGGTAAACGAAATAAACAATGAGCTAAAACTTGCAGTGGATTAATAAATTCATCTTCAATACACAACGAATGAAGTATTTGACCATTTGATGAATTTAAAATTTCAATCCGATCATTTTTTGATAAAGTTATGGGAAATTTAAAGTAAAATTCATTTGTTTTTCCGTTGAAAAATACCGATTTCAAATTATATATTTTATCCTGATTGATTCTATAAGACAAACAATCTGAGGGCAAGGTAGTGGTATTCTCAGATGAAACAATACCTCGCACTAGATATTTACATACCATGCATCTATCAATCCACATTTCAATATTTCCTTTACATTTAATGTGATACTTTTTAAGCTGATCAGCAAGTTTTCTGATCTATAGATAATAATTTTTTTTTCAAATACCTCTAATTTCTTATCGTCAAAGTTTTATAAATTATAATTATAAAAATTATTTTAGCATCATAGTAATCAAGGCTAAATGCTAAATCATGAAATATATGCTCTAAAAATAGCAGATCATATTATACTAAGATAAATTTCTCAACAAAGCTTAATAGTAAAATACTTAATATAGGACTAATATTTTATTTCTGAAAAGATACGTAGGGTGTTTTATCGCCGAGAGGACTGCACCAAATCCTTACGAATGGTGCGTTACGGAAGCCGTAATACACGCTACGTATACTTAGGCTTTTTCAAAAATAAAATAGTATTGCTATAAACGAAGTCAGTGTATTATATTTTACTTTGATAAAATAACAAAAGTGGAGAGGAATTATGTGTAGTATTGTTGGCTTAATCGATATAAATCTAGAAAAGATTCCTAATGCCTTAATAGCGACTATGCAAGATGTGATGCTTGCTCGTGGCCCTGATGGATCTGGAAACTTCATTGAAGGTTCTATGGGGATGGCAATGCGTCGCCTTTCTATTATTGATTTAGAACAGGGCTGGCAACCTCTCACCAGTCAAGATGGACAAATTATTGCTTTTCAAAACGGTGAAATTTATAACTACCAAAAGCTAAAAAAAGAACTAGAACAGCAAGGTTTTGTCTTTAAAACTAACAGCGATACAGAAGTTTTGGCTCATGGCTTTGCCCAATGGGGAATTGACGGACTACTAGAAAAAATCGACGGGATGTATGCGATCGCCATTCTCGATCGTAGAAGTCGGGAGCTGCATCTTGCTAGAGATCGCTTTGGAGAAAAGCCACTTTTTTACTGCTACGCCCTTGGGCGTTTTGCTTATAGCTCAAATATGTTAGCTTTGGCAGCATTGCCGTGGGTTAATAACGAGATAGATCCTGTGAGTTTAGATCGCTATCTAGCGCTACATTTTGTCCCTGGCGATCGCACGATTCTCAAAGATATTAAGCGAGTATTACCAGGTGAAAGGCTTTGCATTTCGGTAGACAACCCTGTACCACAAAGATTTCGCTACTATCAAATTCCCATTGATAAACAACGCCGCGTATCTGATGAAGAATTAGCTAAACAGCTAGAAAATGCTGTTGTGTCAAGATTAATTGCTGATGTACCTGTTGGTGTTTTTCTCTCAGGAGGACTCGACAGTTCAATTGTGGCAGCGATCGCCGCTCGGCACAATCCCCAAATAGATACCTTTTCTATGGGATTTTCTTCAAAAGACCATGATGAAAGCATTTATGCTCAGCAAGTATCTCAAGCTATTGGCAGTAATCATCATCATTTCATGTTTGATGACAACAGCTTTGCCCAATTGCTACCTGTGGTAGCTGCTGCTTTGGATGAGCCAATTGGCGATCAAGCCATGCTACCGCTTTACTGGCTGTGCAAAGAAGCAAAGCAACACGTCACTGTGGTGCTATCTGGAGAAGGTGCAGATGAAATATTTGCCGGATACAGTTACTATAATCGTTTTGCCTCCAAAAAAAGTTGGAAAAACAGCCTTAAGGCATTATTGGTGCGATCGCCTGATACATCGGAATCATATCAAAGTTTAGTGCATAATCCTTTGCCAATCACACCTTCTGGATTTCCGTTGTTGTCAGATGCAGCACAGCGCGAACAACTCATGGGGCGATCGCGTTCTGAAATGGATGAGTGGGAACGCGACTTGCTATCTTGGCTAGACTCTGCTGCAAACCCTTTGCAAAAAGCCAGTAGTGCAGATATGGCAACTTGGCTACCTGATGATTTGTTGGTGAAATATGACAGGATGGCAATGGCTCATAGTTTAGAAGGACGTGCCCCATTTTTGCAGCCACAACTAGTTGAAATTGGACTAAATCTACCAGAGCGTGAGAGAATGTCGAACGAAATAAGCAAAATCGCTCTGCGTCGCGTGGCTGGGCGTTGGTTACCTAAGGAAATCATGCAGCGTCGTAAACAAGGGTTTGTACTACCTATGGCAAATTGGCTAAAACAGTGGTTTGAGACTCATGGTGGAGTTGATAATTATTTTGCTGGAATACACTTTCCAGGATTAGATATTAACCAAATATGTCAAATGGTAAAGGTTGATCTTCAGCAAGGTATTATTCGAGAACGCTTTATTTTTGCTCTGATACTTCTAATTGAATGGTATAGAAAATTTGAGTTGAGATTATCAGTGTTGCGTGATGATTACATGAGATTTTTTTAGTAAAATTTTCTTGAGCCACACCTACAATTCACTATCAAGCTAAAAGTTAGCTAATATCTAATTTCTCAAGTGCAGATTCGCGAAAAAACTGTTCTTTTAGCAAAGAAAAACTTACCTAAAAACCCGGCACTACTTTAGACTATTACACTTTCAGTATAGTTAATAGCATTTATACAAAACTATCTTTTCAAATCACAATTAATTAATGGCAGTAGTCAAAATGATACAAAATATCAGACAATCTTCAAATATGTATAACAAACCTCTTCCATTCCCAAAAACAAAGATACTCTTATTAGTTGCTTATTCCCTACCAGTTATTCTAGTTTTCTGGTTTGTTAGTACCTTCAGCGTCAACGTACCTTATTGGATTGACGAATGGCAACAAGTAGAATTTTTTGAGAAAATTTATAGAGGTACTGCAAACTTCGGAGATTTTTTTGAACAACACAATGAGCATCGTATTTTTTTCCCAAAAATAATATTTATTATCCTTGCATTATCCTCCAAGTGGAACATTAAATTGGAGACTTACTTTAGCCTTTTACTGGCTTTAGTAAATTTCCTTATTTTGTATAGAATTGCAATTTGTACTTACAATAAGGATAATAAAATATTATTTCATTTATTTAATTTTACAATTTGTATTGTAAATTTTTCTTTAATTCAGTCCGAGAATTGGTTATGGGGATTTCAAATAGCTTGGTTCTTAATAAATACATGCCTACTACTAGCAGTTTTTATTCTTACAGTACCAACAAATTTGCATCCTAATTCCAGACTATCACTTGCATCTCTTTGCTGTTTTATTGCTAGCTTTTCGTTGGCTCATGGATTACTGTCTTGGCTGGCACTACTACCATCAGTATACTTAGTTGAAGGGAGGAGTAAACAAAAAAAAATCAGGGTTTTAGTATGGATAGTACTTTTTGTTTTTTGTGTTGCTATTTACTCTATTGGTTATGAAAAACCCTCTACTCTTCCTAATATATTCTTTATTTTCCAGCAGCCATTAATTGCATCTGAATATTTCTTCTCTATCATAGGTTTTTCATTAGGCAAAAATAGTTGGAATCCTATAATTACTGGGTTAATAATATTATTATTATTTTCATTTTTTAATATTTTCTGTTTCAAACATTATCAATCAGAGTTTGTCAATAAAGCAGTCCCTTGGCTATCATTGGGTTGGTTTGCCATTTTATTTGCATTAATGACTACTGTTGGTAGATCTGGTTTTGGTGTTGAGCAAGCTACTTCATCAAGATATGTAACTGTTTCAATATTATTAGTCATATCTTGCCTACAACTGTGTCGATTATGGGTTTTATATAAATGCCAAGATAAAAACACATACATAGATACATATATATTTTCAGGATTTTGCCTGGGATTTCTAATATCGCTTTTTGTTTTTAGCTCTACGAATAGCATTGTAGAAGGTCAAAATGTTTTTAGTCAGAGAAAAGCTAGTAAAAATTGCTTAGAAATTATAAATTATATAGATAAATCTATCAGTGATTCACCTGGTAACTGTTTACAGTTTATTTACCCAGATACATTGCAGCTACGAGAACTAAGTAAAACTCTTGAAAAATTAGAGTTTAGAAATTTTCCTCGAAATATAACTTTTATCACTAAACCTGAAAAACTTCACGGTTACATTGACTTTCCCCCAACAATAGAACAAGTATTAAATCTACGCAGAAGCGATACTTTAAAGTTGTCGGGTTGGGCTATTCTTCCTGAACGTCAAGAACAGCCACCCATCGTTTTACTATCCTATGGCAATAATCAATCATTTTTTGCCAGTGGGCTGATAAATGCAAAAAGACCTGATGTAGCTACAGCTTTAAAGTCAAGTCTTTATGAGACATCAGGTTGGGAAGCAAATATTTCTCTAAAATCTATACCACCAGGTGAAACTGTAATTAAGGCTTGGGTTTATGACCGAATCGGTCAACAGTTCATACAGTTGAATAGTGAACCAAAGATTAAAGTGCTGGAGTAAAAAAGAAACCTACTTTAGTAACGATTGCATTTATTATTGGGATTGTCAAGGGAGGAATAGAGCCAAAATGCTAAAAAAAATGTTTCCCTCAAAAATACTAAAGTTTTTACTAGGTGGTGGCTTAGCGGCAGCGCTAAATTTAGCACTGATTTATTTAATAATTGACAAGTTAGGATTCAATACAGCTTTTTTGCGTAATATCGCCAATGTAATATCAATTGAAATATCTCTAATATTTGGCTTTTTTATATACCGAACTTGGGTTTGGACTGGGGGCGTTTGGAGCCTTAGAGAAGTATTTTTACGACAACTTCCGCTTTACCATGTTTCTGCTGGAGTTGCAGTCATTACTCGCATTTTCCTTATCTTCCCTATTTTAGATTGGTTAAAAGTTAACTATGCCATAAATACTCTAATAGGCGCACTTTTAAGCGCCTCAATTAACTATTTGATTAGCGATCGCTTTGTATTTAAAACACCAAAACAAAAAAATCATAACAAATCACAAACAGACAATTCGCCAGATACATATTATCCCGAATCATTTTCTCCAGCTTTATCAGTAAATTCTGGATTCAAAAAAGCTGTTCTAAATATCGTAGATAATTCTGTAAAATCTATCAAGACTTTATCAATAGTAATTCCAGCCTACAATGAAGAAGACTGCATAGTTAAAACTGTTCAGACTATTAGCCAAATTTTGGAACAGGAAAAAATAGATTACGAAATTTTAGTTGTTAACGACAACAGCAAAGATAAAACCGAAGAATTATTGCAGCAGATGAATTCGGAAAATAGCAAGCTGCGTTATCTCAATAATTATTATCCCAACGGCTTTGGCTTTGCAGTTCGCTGTGGGTTAGAAAATTTTACAGGAGATGCCGTAGCAGTGGTTATGGCAGATAGTTCAGATGCACCAGAAGATATCGTATCTTACTACCATAAACTGCAAGAGGGATACGATTGTGTTTTTGGTTCCCGCTTCATTAAAGGAGGTAAAGTAATCGACTATCCCAGTCACAAATTAATTGTAAATCGTTTAGCAAATCTTTTTATTCAAATCCTATTTGGCTTGAAATTTAACGACACTACTAATGCATTTAAGATTTATCGTCAAGAAGTTATTGAAGGTATCTCTCCATTAGTATCTCATCATTTCAATTTAACAGTAGAAATACCACTCAAAGCCATAGTCAGAGGATATTCTTATACAACTATTCCCATTACTTGGAGAAATAGAACCACAGGGGTTTCTAAGCTAAAGCTAAAAGAAATGGGTAGTCGATATTTGTTTATAGTTCTCTACATCTGGCTAGAAAAACATTTATCGCGTGGAGATTATCATCTCAGCAAAAAAAGACTGCTAATAAATCAAAGGTTGAAATCAAATGGCTGAGAATATTCTGATTTTAGGAGGAGCTGGTTTTGTTGGCAGTTCCTTAGCAATTAGTTTAAAAAAGCATCACCCGTTTTGGAAAGTTATATGTTTCGATAATCTCCGAAGGCGCGGTTCAGAATTAAACCTTCCCAGATTAAAAAAACTAGATATTGAGTTTATTCACGGTGATATTCGCTCTCCTAGCGATTTAGATCCTGGAATCTTTAATAACATCGATACCATCATTGATTGTTCTGCTGAACCTTCTGTCCTTGCAGGATTTACCTCTCCACAATACGTCCTGCAAACAAATTTATTAGGAACTATCAATGTCCTTGAACTAGCTAGACAAATTCATGCTCGTTTGCTCTTTCTATCCACTAGTCGTATTTATCCGATTGAAACGCTTAAGTCAGTTAACTTAGTAGAACTACCAACCCGCTTTAGCATTGCTCCTGAACAGACAATATCGGGAGTATCTCATCTTGGTATAGCAGAGGAATTTCCACTTCAAAGCTATCGTTCTCTTTATGGTACTACCAAACTTGCCTCGGAAATGCTAATCGAAGAGTATCGGCAAGCTTATGGTATTCAGGCAATAGTCAACCGTTGTGGTGTAATTACAGGGCCTTGGCAGATGGGTAAAGTTGACCAAGGTGTTTTTGTTTTGTGGTTAGCCGCACACTATTTTGAAAAATCTCTAAGCTACATAGGCTATGGCGGTACAGGTAAACAAGTTAGAGATTTATTGCATATTGAAGATTTGTTAAGTTTGATTAATTATCAATTAGAACATTTTTCAGAACTAGATGGAGATGTTTTAAATGTTGGTGGAGGTGCTGATAATAGTCTATCTCTATTAGAGACTACTAGATTATGCGAGGCAATTACTGGTAAATCTATTCCTATCAAATCAGAAGAAACGGCTAGACAAGGTGACATCCCCATTTATATTACGGATTCTTCCAAGATAAGCTCTAAGACCGGATGGAAACCAATCATCAATCCAGAACAAACTCTCGGAGATATTTATAATTGGATTATTGAGTATGAAACAACCCTGAAGCCAATTTTATCCTAAGCTGTTTATTAAAAACTAACTTTTTGTGCTCAAAAACCTATGAAACAAGATGAATACCTGAAAAAGCTTTACTCTAACCGTTTTGACCATCAACAAAGAAGAGCTAAAATAGCGCTGTGGAAAACCTTAATTGAGGAATTTTTGCAAAAGTATGTGGAAAATAACTCAATTACTTTAGATATTGGAGGAGGCTATTGTGAGTTTATTAATAATATTCAAGCAAGAAAAAAATATTTAATCGATCTCAATCCTGATTCTAAAAATTTTGCCAATCCTGATGTCAATGTTCTCAATCTGGATATTTTGAACTTAACAGAACAGAAGAAAATAACGGAACGCTTTGACAAAATCTTTGTTTCAAACTTTTTTGAACATTTAAGCAATAAGGAGGAGCTAATCGAAGTTTTGTTATTTTGCTTTAACTACCTCAAGCCTGGAGGAGCCATATTAATTATACAGCCAAACTTCAAGTATTCCATGAAGGAATATTATGATTTTATCGATCATCAATTACCAATTACCCATCTTTCTCTTCAAGAATTATTACATACTCTTGGGTTCAAAATTGATGTTTTAATTCCCAGATTTTTGCCATATTCAACTAAAGGTAGACCAGGATCGCCTAATTTATTGAAGCTTTATCTCAAATTACCATTCCTTTGGAATTTTCTAGGAGGGCAGATGTTTATCAAAGCAACTAAACCCTTCTAGTTTAACTCGGAGTGAAAGCCCATTTTATCCTAAACTGTTGATTGTAGTATGACTTGAGTTAAAATATTATGCCCACCGTTTTAATTACTGGTTCTTGTGGTCTGATTGGTTCAGAATCGGTTCATTTTTTTGCCCAAAAAGGTTTTCATGTTGTAGGTATCGATAATAATATGCGGGCGGTATTTTTTGGGGAATCGGCTTCCACAGATTGGAATCGTCGTATCCTAGAAGATAAATATGGTGAGAGCTATTGTCACTATGATATTGATATCCGCGATCGCTCCGCAGTCGAAAACCTATTTCAAGAATACTCTTCCAATATTTCTCTGATTATTCATACAGCAGCACAACCATCCCATGACTGGGCAGCAAAAGATCCTCATACAGATTTTACAGTTAATGCCAATGGTACTTTAGTATTACTAGAAGCAACTCGACAATACTGCCCTGATGCAATTTTTATCTTTACCTCGACAAACAAAGTCTATGGCGATACTCCTAATTATTTACCCTTGCAGGAGTTAGAAACTCGCTGGGAAATTGAACCAAATCATCAATATACACAAGGCATTGATGAGTCAATGACAATTGACAACTCCAAACATTCTTTATTTGGTGCTTCTAAAGTTGCCGCAGATATACTAGTTCAAGAATATGGTAAATACTTCGGCATGAGAACTGCTAGCTTTAGAGGAGGTTGCTTGACTGGCCCGAACCATTCTGGCGCTCAGTTACACGGCTTTCTAGCGTACTTAATGAAATGTACTATAATTGGCGAAACTTATACCATATTTGGCTATCAAGGCAAACAGGTTAGAGATAATATACACAGTTATGATCTGGTCAATGCATTTTACCATTTTTATGAAAATCCCAGATGTGGAGAAGTTTATAATATTGGGGGTTCGCGACATAGCAATTGTTCTATGTTAGAAGCAATTTCAATTTCCGAAAAGATTGTAGGTAAAAAGATGCAATACACCTATACAGAACAGAATCGGTCTGGCGATCATATCTGGTACATTTCAGATGTAAGGAAGTTTCGTTCTCACTATCCAAGATGGGAATATAATTATAATCTTCAACAGATACTAGAGGAGATTTATTATGCTCAAGCATCTAGAAAACAAACTAATCTAAAACTCACTAAATCATCTTTTCAAAATACTAGTTTAGTCAGAATACGTGAAAGTTGACAACCAGAAAATAATTCAGGAGTCAGGAGTCAGAATTCAGTATTGAATTGGAGTCCGACTGGCGAATGACGCAGTAGTAGCGAGTTCGCGGGCATCTGAATCAAAGGCGTTTTTGTACCTCCACTAAATCTGCATACTTAGAGGTCAACTTTCGTAGTCGTGAGTTTGAATCCCCGACTTTCTTATTCTGATTTCTGAATTCTTCTTCAACGAACACCAAGCCTTCACTGACTCACAAAGATTCTGCTTTTAATTACAAGATTTCGTTATTTCAAACTGATAAATAAATTTAACTCAAATGCAGGATAAAGAAAAAATTGGCATTGTTTTAGCAACCTATAATCCTCAACTTGAATATTTTTATAAACAGATTAAGTCAATTCAAAACCAAACTTGGCAAAACTGGATTTGTCATATTGTTGATGACTGCTCTAAGCCGGAATATCAAACTGAAATCCAGAAAATTATTGAAAATGATTCACGATTTATCTATCATTTTCACAGCCATAATCTTAAACATTATTATAATTTTGAACGGGGTTTACAATACTGTGTTCAAGATCCTAGTATTACAGCGATCGCCTTTTCAGATCAAGATGATATTTGGCAAACAGAAAAGCTAGAAATATTGATAACAGAACTACGCTCAGAACAAATGCTCCTAGTCCATTCTGACCTGGAACTTATCAACAGTTATGATGAAATAATCCATCCTTCTACCTGGAATTTTGAAGGACGTAATCCTGAAAAAGCTACGATGGAGTTATTACTGCTTCGCAATGTGGTAACGGGATGCTCGTTGTTGTTTTGTACTTCTCTACTCACTTATATTCTACCCTTTCCACAAGGAAATGAGGTTGGTTTGCATCACGATTGGTGGGTAGCATTGGTTGCAATTCAAAAAGGTAAAATTGGCCATATTCGGCAACCTTTAGTCCGCTATAGGCTCCATAGTTCCAATGCAGTAGGAGCAATGCAAAATGCGGGCAATTTTTACACTGAACTTATGCTGTGGTTCAGGAAAAAATATCGAATTACAGGTAAAAGCTATTTAATTCATTGTAACTTGAGTAAAGCATTTCAGGCTAGATTTTACCAACAATTAGACTCAAGCTGGTCTAATCCTTTTGATGATCGGCGATTAGATTTTGGTTGGGCTGTTTTTAAGCTGTGTTACCAAAGTTTAAAAGTAGGATATCGTTCTGAAGGCATAGCACTACGAATTTTAATTTTTAAAATTTTATTCGATATTCAACGAGTTCAAAATTATATCTTCAAGGTGTTGCCCATATTTCAAGCGACCAAGAGCAATATCCAAAACAAATGAACCAGCAGCAACCTATCTCAGTATCCGTTATTTTAGTTAACTATAATGGAGCAGAAATTCTACCAGATTGTTTAAAATCTATACAAAAATTTATTGATGTACCTACCTATGAAATCATTCTTGTGGACAATGCTTCTAGCGATGGTAGTGTTGAATTAGTTGCAGAAAATTACCCCCAAATTCGCCTAGTTAAACAGAAAGAAAATCGCGGCTTTGGAGCAGGAAATAATGCAGGTGCAAAACTTGCTAGTGGAGAATTCTTATTTTTATTAAATACTGATACGGTACTTACTAGTAATATTTTTCCGCATCTAATTAAGTTGATGGAAGCAGACCCACAGGTAGGAATTATTGGCCCAAAATTGTTGAATTCAGATGGTAGTTTACAAATTTCTATTTCACCAGCATTAGGAATTCAAGGTGAATATCAAGCTCGTCAGATACACCAAGCTTATCAAAATATCTCTCAGCAAAATTTGATTGAGCAGAAATTCCAAGAAATTCAAGAGGTCGATATTGTTGTAGGGGCTGCTTTTTTTATTCGTTCAATTTTATTTGATGAATTAGGTGGATTTGATGAAAACTTTTTCATGTATTTTGAAGAGTCAGATTTATGCCAAAGAGCGCAGAATCAAGGATATAAAATTATCTACACGCCTCATGTATCTTTGATTCATTTGAAAGGATACTCGATTCAAAAGGCTGCAAATACAATGGCTATAGAATATAGACGTAGCCAGATTTATTATTATCAAAAACATCGCCCTTGGTGGGAACAATTACTATTACGTATATATCTTTTCTATAAATTTTTTTGGGAATTTATAACTACAGCTAATCCTAACAGTCTAAAAGTTATCATTTTGTTATTTGCAATTAAAAAATCTGCTATCAAAGCACCTGTATCTAATTAATAATGTAGTAACTTTATTATGCCTATATTAGTCAATTTATCTTTTGCCCCAGCACAGCCTACAGGTTGGTTAAGCTATAGTCTGAATTTATTAAAAGAGCTAAAAAATTTAGACATTAATGTATTAAGTCCAATTGGAATTTCTGATATTAAATCTCATCATTCGCCACCAGATATGACGACGGATTTTGGGATGAAAGGCCATTTAAAGCGTCTGCTATGGACGCAATTTAAACTGCCAAATTTATATCGACAGATGAAGTCTACATTACTATTTTGTCCTATCCCAGAGGCTCCTTTATTTTCTTCCTGTTCTTATGTCGTTACTGTTCATGATTTAATTCCTTTAAGATTTCCACAATGGTTTTCTATAACGCAGCGACTTTATTGCAGCTATTATATTCGTGCTGTAATAAGACAATCAAAGCACGTTATTTGTGATTCAATGGCAACTGCTGAAGATTTAAGAAAATTTTTGGGAGTTACCGAAGACAAAATAACTGCGATTCCACTAGCATACGACAGCGAAAAGTTTCGTTTTTTGGATTTACCAACGCAAAATTATTTTCTCTATTTAGGACGGCATAATCCTCACAAAAATCCTGAACGCTTAATTACGGCCTTTGCCGCACTGCCTAACCGTCAAGACTATGAACTTTGGTTAGCAGGACCAAGCGATCGCCGTTATACTCCAGTTTTAAAAGCGCAAGTAGAGAAACTAGGTATAACTAATCAGGTAAAGTTCCTTGACTATGTACCGTATGGCGAATTACCAAAAATAATCAATCAAGCGATCGCTCTGGTTTTCCCCAGTCTCTGGGAAGGTTTTGGTTTACCTGTCCTGGAAGCAATGGCTTGTGGTACTCCCGTCATTACCTCCAATCTCTCCTCCTTACCAGAAGTGGCTGGCGATGCGGCGATTCTGATCAACCCCTACAACACAGGAGAAATTACAGAGGCGATGCAGGTTATTGCAACTGATTCGGAATTGCGATCGCGCCTTTCTAGCCACGGTATCACTCACTCTCAACAATTCAGTTGGGAAAAAACAGGAAAAGCAACCGTCGAAGTTTTATCCCGTTACATATAAAAGATAATCTAACGCCAGAATGTTAGATGCCAGGATTTGGGATTTTGTCCAGATTTCAGATTATCTTGACTAATGACTTGTAATCAATCCTCAATCCTTATGAAAGCACTAATTCTCTCTGGCGGAAAAGGTACACGCCTACGTCCCCTCACCTATAGCGGAGCAAAACAACTCGTACCAGTTGCGAATAAACCTGTTTTATGGTATGGCATTGAAGAAATGGTCGCTGCTGGTATTACTGATATTGGCATCATCATCAGCCCGGAAACTGGGGCAGAAGTCCAAGCGAAAACTGGAAATGGAGAATACTTTGGAGCGAACATCACCTACATCATCCAAGACCAGCCACTTGGACTTGCTCATGCCGTCCAAATCGCCCGTCCGTTTTTAGGAGATTCTCCTTTTGTCATGTACTTGGGCGATAACCTGATTCAATTAGGTGAGTTACGTTACTTTCTGCAACAATTTAGCCAACAACAGCCAGATGCTTTGATTCTCTTACGTTCGGTTGCCAATCCTAGCGCCTTTGGTGTGGCTCAGGTAGATGATACAGGACGGGTATTACAGTTAATTGAAAAACCCAAAGTTCCGCCTTCAAATTTGGCACTGGTAGGGGTTTATTTCTTTTCTCACCTCATCTATGATGCGATCGCAAATATCGAACCTTCGACCAGAGGCGAACTAGAAATCACTGATGCTATTCAATACCTCATTAATCAGGAAAAGCAAGTTTTAGCCTACAATCTCAAAGGTTGGTGGCTAGATACGGGTAAAAAAGATGACTTATTAGAAGCTAATAGATTAATTCTCGATACCTATCTGACAGCATCAGTTGTGGGCGAAATTGATGCCCATAGTCAGATTATTGGACGAGTCCAAATCGGGGTAAAATCTAAAGTAATTAACTGCACAATTCGGGGGCCAGTAGTCATTGGTAGCAATTGTCATTTAGAAAACTGCTTTATTGGCCCTTATAGTAGCATCGCTAACAATGTCACACTCATTGATACTGATTTAGAACACAGTGTGATTTTAGAAGCTGCTAAAATTGTTGGAATTCATCAGCGTATTATTGATAGTGTGATTGGGCAAAGGGCACAATTGACTCTTGCGCCCCGTCGCCCCAAAGCTTTGCGATTTCTAATTGGCGATGACTGTCAAATTGAACTAACGTGATTTACTTGTTAAAAACAGGAAAAGCCACAGTCGAAGTGTTACCTACTAGCTGTAAAATACAAGCATTAAATTACTCTCACAATTAACACTGTGGTGGGTTACTCGAAATAATATTAATGAGCATTGTCGGTACCAAAATTCCCGAAGTTATACAACTCGATCCCCAAGTATTCGCAGACGATCGCGGGTTCTTTTTTGAAGCTTACAACGACCAAAAATTTGCCCAAGAGACTGGTATTGTTACGAACTTTGTCCAAGATAACCACTCCTACTCCAAACAAAACGTCCTGCGTGGATTGCACTACCAAATCCAACAACCCCAAGGTAAACTTGTCCGGGCTATTGTTGGCACTATCTTTGACGTAGCCGTAGATATTAGAAAAAGTTCGACTACGTTTGGTAAATGGGTGGGTTATGAACTCAGTGCTGAGAACAAACGCCTACTGTGGATACCACCAGGCTTTGCTCATGGTTTTCTGGCGCTTTCAGAAATAGCCGAAGTTCTCTACAAAACTACAGATTACTACGCGCCCCAAAGCGATCGCACAATTCTATGGAACGATCCGGATTTAGCTATAGATTGGCCTCTGAGTGCGCCACCGATTTTATCAGCTAAAGACCAAGCCGGGAAACCTTTGAAAACTGCGGAAATATTTGATTAAGCTTAATGATTGCGTTAGGTTCGAGAACTAATTAGGATGAGTAAATCAATTTTGCTGATTGGTAGCAACGGTCAAGTGGGTAAGGAACTGCAACAAATTCTGCCTTCTTACGGCAATATTATCTCAGTGGCACGCCCAACAATAGACCTTGCCCAGACTGATACTCTGTGCAGTGTTATCAGATCCAACCAACCGCAAATCATCATTAACGCCGCAGCTTACACTGCTGTAGACAAAGCAGAAAGCGAAGCCGAACTTGCTACTGCTATTAATGCTACTGCACCCTTAATTATTGCCCAAGAAAGCCAAAAATTAGGAGCTTTTCTAATTCATATTTCGACCGATTATGTTTTTGATGGTAATGAGTATCGCCCTTATCAAGAAACCGATGCGACTAATCCCTTGAGTGTCTATGGTAAAACCAAACTCGCTGGAGAAGAAGCAATTCGGGCAACTTGCGCCCACCACCTCATCCTCCGTACTGCTTGGGTTTATGGAACCTTTGGCAAAAGTAACTTTGTCAAAACCATGCTGCGACTAGGTGCAGAACGCCAAGAACTTCGTGTTGTCGCCGATCAAATTGGTAGCCCGACTTGGGCGCAAGATATAGCCACAGTCATAGCCCAGATGATTCCTCAGTTAACCCCAGAAATTAGCGGCACTTATCACTACACTAATAGCGGCGTTGCTAGCTGGTATGACTTTGCTGTTGCCATTTTTGAAGAAGCCCAACAGCTGGGCTTCCCTTTAAAAGTTGAAAGTATTGTCCCGATTACAACTGCCGAATATCCCACACCAGCCCGTCGCCCTGCTTATTCCGTCCTTGCTTGTGGAAAAATTGCGGCAATTCTAGGAACTTATCCCCCCCATTGGCGACAAAGACTCCGACAAATGCTCACAGATTTCAAGAGTGGGCATAGGGCATAGGGCAATTCAATTTTGGATTTTGGATTTTAAATTTTGGATTAAATTTCAATCTAAAATCCAAAATCTAAAATTCTTGCTCCCCCAGTCCCCAGTCCCTATCCTCTTTTTAAAACTCCCGTCTCATGTTGTATGGGCAAGACATCTAAAATATCAGTTTGAGAACAATATTTTAAATCTTCTTGACAGTCAAGACGCAACAATCGTTGGCCGTGACTAGCTTGGTGAAGTAATCCCAATAAGTTATCTTGCCACTGAGAGTAAAGAGCGATCGCATTAATTACTTCATCATTACCAGCGAGTTCTTCTGGTGACAACTGGGTTTGCTGCACAAGACTATGAGCGATCGCACCCGCACAAACTGTATCCTCTAAAGAAAAACTGCCTTCCCAACCAGAACCGACAATCCATACTGTCTCTGGTTGCAACTCTTGGAGAAATTGCACCACCGCCGCCCGGTTAATCAAGGCTGCTGCTAATACATTTGGGGAGTCTTGTATGCGTTGTAAAGCACGAGTGCCATTTGTGGTACTGATAAACAAACGCCTCCCCTGCACCAATTCTGGTGTGCAGTCGAGGGGAGAGTTACCCAATTCAAAGCCAGCTACTTTCGCGCCGCCGCGTTCTCCAGCCCGCAGACGTTTTTCAAGAGGCCATTTTTCGCTAACTTCAATTAACTGATCTAAATCGCTGAATACTTGTACAGCTTCGCCTCCAGCTGCCAAAACTGTCGCAATTGTGCTAGTGGCTCGCAAGACATCGACTGCGATCGCACATTCTGGCGCTTCATCCGTTGGAGTCAATTCAGGAGTGTGGTATACAAATAGCTTCACGCGCTGGATACACCTGCTTTAATACTACTGCCGCAAATAACATTCTACCTAGTTGATGTCACTAACTATAGTCACAATTGCTCCTAAAGCATTTTTTAGCATCAAAATGCACGATGTAAGTCATTCAACAGATAAATACTCAAAAAGTCCATTTTTATGCTTTTAGACTTTCAGATTTGCTGCACTATCCTGTAATCTAAAACAAGAACGTACCTTTTAAAGCTGTATTTGGCATTCCAAGTTAGCACCACTACGCATACTGACTAAGCTTGCCAAATAAAAACCCAAATTTTCACCTCCACTCAGCTTATCCAAAATCTCAAATCGCAAATTGCTATGGCACCTTTACCCGACTACCGCCCTAAACAACTATCTTTAGGCCCGTTGGAAGCGGAAATTTTAAATATCATCTGGGAACTTGGTTCAGCCACAGTAAAGGATGTACACGATCGCATTCTGGCTGATCCCAACCGCGAATTAGCGTATACTTCTGTAACCACCGTCTTACGTCGCCTCACTGATAAAGGTTGGCTAGCCTGCGACAAAAAAGAGCGAGCATTCTATTGGCGGCCAATGCTGAGTAAGCAGCAAGCAGATGTGATCAAAGCTCACGAGCAGTTACAGCGATTTTTAGCGGTGGGAAACCCCGATGTTGTTGCTGCCTTCGCCGATAGTCTGGATGAAGCAGCTAGTGAGCAAATAGCCGCGATCGCCAAACGCATTCAATCAGCACGCCAAGCCAGGGAGGAAAAATGATGCATCTAATAATGATTTTGAATGCTTTGGCAGTTGCCTGGTGGTTAAGATCCTCTTGGAATCAACACCAAGGAAGTTGGAGTCTGCGGTGGAGGCGATCGCTATTTTTGTTCCTCTTCCCCCCCTTGCTAATTTTCATGACTGCGATCGCTGTGCTGTTTATGGGGCCTCAAGGAGAAATGGGCGGGATGTACACAGGCTCCGTCAGCTATGTGGTGGCATTAATTTATATAGCATTTTTTGCCATTTTATGTATTAAACTTGCCTTCCAGGGTTGGCAGTCTGTGGAATCTGCGCGTAACTGTCCTCTGGTGAATTTGGGGGATAAACGAGCCAGGTTACTGCAAACGGGCGCGTTGTTTGCGGGTCAAATTGGTTTTTGGCAACCAGAATTAGTGATTAGCCAGGGATTACTGCAAACTCTCTCACCAGATCATTTAGAAAGCGTCTTAGCGCATGAGCAAGGGCATCATTATTATAGGGATACGTTCTGGTTTTTTTGGCTGGGTTGGGTGCGTTCCTGCACAGCATGGTTGCCAAATACAGAGTCTTTGTGGGAAGAACTGTTAGCTTTGCGCGAACTCCGTGCCGATAGTTATGCAGCCTTGCAGGTAGACCCTTTGGTGTTAGCGGAATCACTTTTATTAGTAGTGAGTACCAGCCCAGTATTATCGGAAATTTGCTGTGCTGCATTGGGTTCTTCTGGTGCAGATCGCTTAGAACAGAGAATTGAAGCCCTATTAGCGCCACCAGAACCAATCCAAGAATCTCAATTGCAGTCTTGGCATGGTTTTCTTTTGGCGTTATTGCCTCTAGTAGCTGTGATATTTCACACATAATAAGTAATTTGGCCTAAATAATACAATTATCAGGGGAGTCAATTAATAATTGTACTGACAACTATCGCATCTGTTCAAAATGCAAATATCGACGCGATCGCTTACTATTCCTCAAGTACTATAGCAATCCGATTTGATTTGTGAAATTATTTGCGTAGGCTGGGAGTAGGGAGTAGGGAGTGGGGAGTAGGGAAGAAGCCTCTTTGAGTTGTACTGAGTTTTTTCAAAAATCAAATATGAGTCCTATAGGCAGGAAGGTAAGCGATCGCTGTTTTTTGCTTGTTTAGTTAACAAGCAAGTGACATCTGGTCGCCGTAAAATCGTTTCAGACGAGGCACTAACTGATTTTCCCAGCAGTTAGCCAAGTCTTTTAGTTCAAGAGTAAAAACAGTTGCATCTGTGTAAGGGTGGGCAACAACAATTAGTGCATGACTAATTTCCAGATTGTAAAAATTCCGAACTGCCTTGACTTGGGCAGTTACTTGCTCTAACTTATTGCCATTGCCGAGAAATGCTAACTCAGAAATAGCCTGCGTGCTTGATGTCCACTCAATTACATGAAGTATTCCATCGTATTTGCCCATAAAATCTAGCTTGGCAGCATAGGGTAAAATTCCTTTCCAAGGAACTACCTTTTCTACAAGGTGAACTTCACTGATTTTTTCTATAACTGGTTCTATGCTAAGTCGATAAGCCTTAATGCGATCGCAGTAGTGCGCTAAAGGCTGATTATTAAAGTGCTGCTCCATCATTTTATGAAAAGATGCTCCCTCAGTACGATTTCTATAGGCAATCCAATCTGATTCTCGTTTATCTAGATTTTGCTGCCGTTTTGGAACAGTGATAGTTTTCTTAGACCAAGTGGTGTTAAACACTGTGCCTATAGCCGGACGAAGTTTTCCGTCAAATTCATCCTGGTAGAAGGATAGACCATTAAGCGAAATGGGACGTTGAAGATTTAACTCCAGTTGCTTATATTCTTCCAGTTTTTGCCCAAACGAGGATAAAGGCTGAAAAAGCCCAGATATATTGTGCTGTTGGTGATTCATATTGAACTTTGATGTTTAAAAGATGAACTTTCCCTGATTCGTCACAGCTAAAGGATCTTTCTTTAGGCAGTGATGCTCTCAGTTGGAGATTCACCATCAATGCATGGAGCTATAGGAAACTCAGCATTTAGGTTAAACAGAAATATATCCCGGCAATTGAGGAATTATGAAATATTTACCCGCACTACATTACGTGAGTAAACAGCCACATTGCTTACAGCACAAAGCAATGCTGACATTTTTTTGGAAATTTTAATGTTAGCCGTTTTGACAAAAAGCTAACAAATGGGTTTTGTTAGTTTCGCTTATTTGTTAACCGTTTTTTTATTTGGTTTACTAGCTGTTTACGTTGTTTGCAAGATAAATTTGTATCGCCAACGTAGTGATTTCCCTTCATCAGCCATTTGGCTACGTCTCGCCCCAAAGTAGTAATTTTTATATGCGTACTGTACTTAGGAGCCGCTATCTTATTAGACTTTCGAGGTAAGTTTTTGTAATTATTACGGATAATCAAGCCCCGATTTTCTAGTCTCTTAAGAGAGCGAGACAGGTCAGAACGGTCAGATGATGTATATTTACTTAAGCTTTTATTCTCAATATTTTTCTCATAAAATTCTGATGGATGAAGCCACCACGGAAATCCCAAGTCATCAATGTAATGAGCAAGGTCAGGATTAGAGTCACCAGTTTGATCTTCATCAGCAAGGTCAGGATTAGAAAACTTAATATCTTCCTCCTCTACTACTTGCATCCGAAACTCCAAAACGCTCAAAATTCTTTTTTGTAAACGGCTGAGTTTTCGAGTTGCTTTTCTAACTTGTGGACTGTCCAAATGTTTGTTTATCTCAGCAATCCTCAATTTAGCTTCGCTTTCTTTCCGCAACTGCTTGGCTGGAAACACTGAGCCTTGTGTATCAACCAAGTTGGCTACTATGTAACCTAAGTAGGTAAATTTAATTGCTGTGGTGCGCTTAGGTGGCGGAGTATCGGTAGATAGGCGAGGCTGACAATTGTAATTATTCCGAATAATTAAACCACGATACTCTAACTTTGCTAGAGATTTAGACCAAGAAGCTCGCTTGGATGCTGACCATTCTGATCCTTGCCCAAAAAATTTAAAAAATGGTGTCAAAATCTCTCTATTGTTTCCTGGCTTCCAAGGAAATCCCCATATACTAGCTTGTTGAAACCATTCTGGTTTGTGAGATTCTTTTGCTGCTGAATACCAAACTTTTAGCTGATCTAATTCAACAAGCAAAATTAACTTCTGTTGAGGACTAAGTTTTTTAGCAGCTGTTTTAGCTTCTAAACTGTTTAGGTCTTCGTTCCACTCCGGTAAATTCACGGCAAATTAGCCTGTATACAGGTTGCTCTGTGCCTTGGATATTTTGGCACAACTGTATTGCTACCTTTATACCCCATACCTCGAATCATAAGACTTTGGATTACTTTTAACTCAGAATCAGTGCGAGGAGATCACTTAATACTTGCTCATCAACTTTTGAACAACTCCACAATCACCTTTGCCAAATACTCATACTCCTCCCGCCTATTGTAAATCTGCGCCGAAATCCGCACCAGTAGCCGAGGTTTTTCCTGCCACGGAATCATCTGCACTTGAATCCCAAACTTATCAAACAACTCATCGTGTACAGCCATAAAATCGCGGTTTTCCAACATCGCAGGCATTGGCACAACCGCCATTGAACCAATCATTTCCTCTGGACAAGGCAGCTGCACTTCTAGCGCTTCACAAAGTAGCAGTCTTCCCTGCAATACTAGCTGATGATTTTGCTGCATCAATTCTTTCCACCCACCAGGTAGCAACGAACCCATAAAAGCGATCGCTTCTGGTACACACATATAAGCTGTAGGATCATCTGTACCTGTCCAATCAAATTCCAACTGAAAGCGTGTTTTATCAGTCCGTGGTGAATTTGTCCCGTGGCTAATTGTCAGAGGACGAATTTCTGACTGTTTATCTCGTTGCACATACAAAAATGCTGCTCCTTTGGGCGCACACAGCCATTTATGACAATTCCCGGTGTAATAAGTTGCACCAATTTCTCGCAAATTCAGGGAAATCATTCCAGGCGCATGGGCACCATCTACCAATGTATCTACACCCCGTTGTTGTAACTCCTTCACCAACTCTTGAATCGGGAAAATTAGCCCTGTCTGGCTGGTAACATGATCTAAAAGTGCTAATCGGGTTTTTGACGAAACTCGCTCAATTACTGCTGCTACTACTTGCTGTTGCGAGTCAATAGGGAAAGGAATTTTTGCCACCACTACCCGCGCCCCAGTGCGACTAGCAACAAAATCAAGTGCATTGCGACAAGCATTATATTCGTGGTTGGTTGTAAGTATTTCGTCTTTTGGTGAAAACCTCAGCGACCTTAACACCGAGTTAACACCAGTCGTCGCATTGGGGACAAATACCAAATCCTCGACATCAGCACCCACAAACGCCGCCAGCTTACTTCTCGCATCGTCTAGCAGGGGTTCCCACTCTCTACCAAAAAAGCGTAGAGGTTCCTGTTCTAGTTGCAACCTCAGACGTTGTTGAAATTCCAGCACTTGTTTAGGACAAGCACCAAAAGACCCATGATTCAGAAACGTCACAGCCGAGTCAAGCGACCATAAACCTCTGATGGATAATTTAGAATCCAAAATTTAAAATCCAAAATTGCTCAACTCCCCAGGCTGGATTCGAACCAGCGACCAATCGATTAACAGTCGATCGCTCTACCACTGAGCTACTGAGGACCACTCACGATTTATAATCTTAGGGCTAAAAATCGGATTTGGCAAGTACTTTCGCCAATATTTTTTTTAGATGCTTAATTATAGAATTTTTGCAGTCAAAATCCATTCAGAAACTTAAGCAGAGACTTTTAAATATAAATACTGATATCTACTGTAATCCCATTCGTAACTCAGCCAGACGCTGCCGCGCTTTAGCATCAATAGCATTCGCTAAAAACCTACTTTTAGATTGTTTGCGCGTATGATACTTTTGTCGCATCCGGCAGACGCTAGTTTCCACTTCCCCACAGAGTTGTTGTGCCGACAACCATTCAGCCCCATACCCTTGTATCATCAACTGCTGTGCCCGGTCTGATGTAGCAACAATCACACGAGAAATCAAACATTGGGCTATTTGCTGGCGCATAGACGCACAGGATTTTTCAATATAAGTATCTGCTGTCTGCCCAAAATCAGTGTAATAAACTGATAAAAGCTCAGTAATTATTTCTTTATTACTAGAGGAGTTCTGATATTGGGCATCAAAAACTATCTGAGTTGCATAACCTTGAAACGCACTATAACCAGTCATTGCTTCCACAAGTTCACCCCGTGCTGCCTCTAGTCCAACACGATCACGCGTTTTTTTAAGGCAAGGCCAAGCGCCAATTATATTGTAGCCGTCCACTAACAAAACGGCTTGGAGTAAGGAACGGGGCATGGTTTTTAATCACAATTTTCTAGAGTTAACAAAATTCATTCATAAGTTTTATAATAATTGATGCATTGTCTGTAACACTATGCTACACAGAATAAAAAATACGATAGCCTCACAAAACTACAACCTAAGACAGACGCACCAAATTAAAAAGCGCCTTTGTTTAAAAGGCGCGTTGTAGTTCTTTTTCAGTAGTGTTCAGGAGTGCTGATTGCTGAGTGCAATGAATTTTACTTATTTACTCAGCACTCAGCACTTAATTAAGAGGCTTCGCTGTGTACCTCCATCAGACGTTGTTTAAGGCGCTGGGCTTCACCCCCATCAACAAGAGAGCCTTTTTCTAGCAAGAAAGCGCCGTCACAGTAATTTAACTCGTCTAATCGATGTGTTACCCACAGGGCTGTAATACCTCGACTTTTGACGAGGCGGCGCACACCAGCAACTAAATCCAACTGGCTATCTGGATCTAGTAAAGCAGTGGGTTCATCTAATAATAAGACTTCACAGCGGCGGGCGATCGCACCTGCGATCGCAACTCGCTGTTTCTGTCCCCCAGAAAGTGCATAAATAGGGCGTCGTTGGAAGGCAAGCAAATTCACTGCCCCTAGCGCCTCCTCAACCCTTGCTCTAGTTGCAGCAGGTGGCAACTTTTCTTCCACCAATCCAAAAGCCACATCAGCACCAACCGTTGGCATCACCAGTTGATGATCCGGATTTTGGAAGACAAAGCCAACAGGGTGCAAAACCCGAATTTCGCCAGATTCAGGAGCTAATAGCCCCGCCAGCAGTCTAAGTAACGTTGATTTTCCACTGCCATTTGTACCCAAGAGCATCCAAAACTCACCCTTGGGTACTTCTAAAGAGCAAGATTTGATAACTTGCTCTCCATTAGGCCAGCTGAAATTTAAATCCTTGACCTCAATGCCCACTTGAGCCATTTGTCAACCTTGGTTACTCAGCAGCTACAGCGAAAAAGCCAGGAGGTCTGCCACCACCAGGGGTTGTACCATCTTTCTGAACAATCTGCACCCCAGAAATTTCACTAGCGCGGACAGCAATTTTTTTCTCTGTCTTGCCCTCGCACTTGAGTTCCACAATGTCAGGGTTCCCAGAGCGTATAGCTGCCAAAATTAGCTGATAGACAGCTTCAGCATCCTCTGCTGACTTACGTTGTACTGAGATCGGGAAAGCAGTGTTTCTGATGCTTAAATCGATGGTAAACATTTAGCAATAATCAAATTTAACTGTAGGACTCATTTTAGCGTCAGCTGAGTGATTCTAGGGAAATGGGCATTGGGCATTGGGCATGGTTATTCCCCTTGTCCCCTCATTCCCCCACTCCCTACTCCCTACTCCCTACTCCCTACTCCCCCTCTTCTGAATAAAAAATTAATTTTTATGACAAATCCCCTAGAAAAATTAGCGATTTACACCTAATATGATTAAAGGTATGTAAAAAATTGTAAACTTGGTTAACAACCCGGTTAACTTTCTGCTTGTGGAAGGCTTTTATATAGCCATCTATAATACAGATACAACCTGTACTTATAAACATTTGGAGATTTGCTCTAATGACCATCGCAGTTGGACGTGCCCCCAGTAGAGGGTGGTTTGACGTTCTAGACGACTGGCTCAAGCGCGATCGCTTCGTATTCGTAGGTTGGTC
>NZ_JBALCY010000010.1:0-31656 GCF_036917655.1 Nostoc sp. | reverse complement strand
ATAGTTAACACACTGAGTAGCCGTGTGCGGTGAAAGTCGCACGCACGGTTTCGGATGGGAGGGGAAGAGCAGTAACGCTCTCCTCGACCCTACCTCTCATTGCTTACTTCTATTATTCCCTCTGAGTCTGCCTTACAGAAATGTTAAGAAAGATGTGACTAATGGATAGCCGCTCTTCGGGAGGGGAGACGAAGCGTAGCTTTGGCGGGGTGGGGTTCTTCGGGTTTAATCAGTAATCAAACGGACATGACATCATTGGGGATTTTGCTACTAGCTGGTAATCAAGTTTGTAGAAATCGAGTTTGAAACCACTAAGGGTGTTCATGGCTCAATTTGACAATGGATTTTTGGAAGTTGAAAATTTCAATTGCTCTTGAATGTTTTTGGCGTCATCATTCAAATTTGTCACTCTAAAATCATTATTTGGACAGCTAATATCTGGAGATTTTTGCCCATCATATTTTACTACAGTTGACGTACTGAACGAAACAGGTTTCGCACATGGTTTATATGGTAATTTTGACAGTGGTTTAGCTGCTAAAATATCCTTGAAAAATTTAGTGGTCGTGTCCACATTAATTTCACCTGCACCTTTTCTGTTGCAAACAGTGTAAGTTGCTTTTCCTGACGGCAATACGCGAATTCTATACTTGCAGGTATTCGTAGAACCACTATTAATAATAACTGCTGGTTGTTGAGGAGTTGGAGTTTGTGCAAGTATTTTAAGAGAGAAAACACATAAGGGTGTAGCTAGCAACACTGAAGCCAGGCTAATTTTATAGAAGTTAAAAACTTTCACTGTCACCTCACATTGATTTTTTTAGTTAGACAGGTATTAACTGATTTAAGATATAGCGTTTCCTAAGCAACTGAGGTACACCAAAGTTTTTTTAACAAGGTTAGTAGCTTTTAAAACGTACCTTACCCGGTCATGAACCGCTATATCTTATACAAAAAAAATTATCTAATAGCGCTTCCTTGGTTAATACCTGATTAAGCAATATTAGATTTGTAAGCAACGCAGTTAACTAGACAGGAACTATGAGTAATTTTTAAAACTATAGTTGATTATACACTGTTTATATATGTCATTATTGTGTCAATTTTGTGTCAGAATAACACATGCTTTTCATGTGATTATCCCTATAGAAGATATGCTGTGGGCTTCCCAACAAAAGCCCTCAGTGACGCAATTGTGGCAGGAATGTTGGACTGCTGACCTCTACGGTTCTCGGTGGATGCTATTGACTACCAGTACTTAGTTACAGTACTTTCATTGCTAGCAAAAAAATCTTAGCCGAAAGGGGTCTGTTCATCTTTAAGCCTCACAAGTCGATACAGGACGGCCGAGAAACCATTGGCTGGATGGTAGAGAATCTGCATGGTAGCCGGATGAAGAATTTTTGAGAAGAAGTAGATTCTACGTCACCCAAACTAGATGCTGAAAAACAGAAACCAAATTCTAGAAACTCATATCATGTCTGCTTGATTGCTTATTAAACCCGAAGAACCCCACCCCGCCAAAGCTATGCTTTGTCTCCCAGGGGATTAAGGGGTGGGGTGCAATGACTGTGGGAATCGTAACTAATTATGCGGACATGATATCAGAGATGGCTGCTGGCTCTGAAGAAATGCGTTGTTTGGACAAAAAAAGTTGAATTTTAAGGTAACTTTAGATACTCCAAAACTTGCAAGTATTGGGATATGTCCTCACCTTTGTGGATTTTCTGGCAGAGCAAGATTTCTAAAGGTTCAATGCGTCGTTCAGGATTCGAGAAATTCCATAAAATTTCTTTTAGAAAAATCAGAATTTTAAACTAGATTGCGATAATACGTTTAGCTAACTCAAACCTGTTTAGGGAGATCCAAAAAATAAAATGTCCAGCCGAACGGGAAAGCCAGTTAACAGGGCACGGGAAACCCACCTACCCTATGGGTTCTGCGTTCGCGGAGCGTCCCGTTTAGAGGACTCACCGGATCAGGGATATTATGGCTACACGACTATATTTTTGGCGCTTTCGCCCAAAAAGCGAAAACTAGGGTGAGCAACATTTTATTATTGATTAAGTGCTTTATCCTAAACTGTTAAAGTTCTCCGTACTACACGTGAGTAGGGTCAATGACTGCTTCATCACCAGATAATTCGATAAGTTCCTCAAACACTCATACCCTAGATATAGCTAGGCAAGAGTATCAATATAACTACACCCATATTCCATCTATTGCTATGGTGGATCAGCTTTCTTTGGCGGAAGAGTTTACCACTAACTGGTATTTTTTATTAGCCCAGCAGTTACGAGTTATTTTTGTCAATACCTTGATTGTCAACAGAGGCAATCAAGGTTCAAAATCGATTCGTGATGATGTCGAAAAGTTTATTTTAGAAGCTTTGCTTAAGGGAGCAGTACCAGCCCGAATCAGCATTCTGGCGAGAATCCTGCAAATTATCCCTCAGTTTTTGCTAAAAGGGATATCTAAGGATCTTAGAGAACTCGACGATCTTTTCTATTCTATTCTGAAAGAAAACGGACTTGTGATCCTCAGAGATACTCTAAATCGGGTAATTACCCTTCTATATGAAGGACAGCCCACAGGACATGCAACCAGTCTCAAGGATTACGAAAATTTGTTTCCGGTGATTGGTGTACCAGCGATCGCCAAAACTTACGATGAAGATGAAGTATTTGCCTACATGCGAGTAGCCGGCTACAATCCCGTGATGATCGAGCGAGTAACCAGTCCAGGCGATCGCTTCCCAGTCACAGACGAACATTACCAAGCAGTGATGGGAACTGACGATTCATTAGCAGCAGCAGGACTTGAAGGAAGGCTCTACTTAGCTGACTATAAAATTTTATCCGGTGCGATCAACGGTACATTCCCACATGATCAAAAATATGTCTATGCTCCCCTAGCACTGTTTGCCTTGCCCAAAGGCTCAGAACCCACCCGTCTATTGCGTCCGATAGCCATTCAATGCGGGCAAACCCCTGGCCCAGATTATCCGATCATTACCCCTAATTCCGGCAAATACCCTTGGCTTTTTGCCAAAACAGTTGTCCAAATAGCAGATGCCAACTTCCACGAACCGATTACTCATTTAGGAAGAACTCACCTGTTAGTTGGTGTTTTTGCGATCGCAACTTATCGACAACTGCCACTCATCCACCCCCTAATAATTCTGCTGCGCCCGCATTTTGACAGCACTTTAGCAATTAACGATGCCGCCCAACGCATTCTCATTGCTCCCGCCGGTGGCGTTGATAGATTACTCTCAGCATCAATCGATAACTCTCGCGTTTTAGCAGTGTTAGGGTTGCAAAACTATGGTTTCAACAGTGCCATCTTACGCAAGCAATTCCAACAGCGCGGTGTGGATGATCCCAACTTATTGCCTGTCTATCCTTACCGGGATGATGCACTATTAGTCTGGGATGCTATTCATCAATGGGTTTCAGGCTACCTAAACCTTTACTACACCACGGATGAAGACATTCAGAAAGACACAGCCCTGCAAGCGTGGGCAGCCGAAATCTCAGCTTATGATGGTGGTCGCATCCCTGATTTTGGCGAAGATGGGAGCATCAAAACGCTCAATTACCTGATTGATGCCACTACGCTGATTATTTTCACTGCCAGCGCTCAACACGCAGCCGTTAACTTTCCGCAAAAAGATTTGATGAGCTATGCCCCAGCCATACCAACGGCAGGTTATTTACCAGCCTCAACGCTCAAAAGAGAAGTTACTGAGCAAGACTACCTCAATTTGCTACCCCCCTTAGATCAGGCGCAACGGCAATACAACCTACTCACCTTGTTGGGGTCTGTATACTACAACAAGCTGGGCGACTATCAGCAAGGATACTTTACAGACCAGAAAGTAAAACCATTATTACAGACATTCCAGAATAATCTTCAGCAGGTAGAAGATACCATCAAGCAACGTAATTTGCAGCGTCCAACTTATGAGTATCTGCTTCCTTCTAAAATTCCTCAGAGCATCAATATCTGAATTAGGGACTGAGGGAGATGAGGGGAAAACCATGCCCCATCCCCAATGCCCAATGCCCCATCCCCAATGCCCAATGCCCCAAAGTAAATATTATGACACTTAAAGATAAAGTCCTCAAAGGTCACGATCGCCAGCTTTGGCTTGCACCTATACTAGCCAAAGTAGGTTATGACACTGCGATCGGCAAGCTTCTACGCTTAGTTTTTTATTACATGGATGCCTCAATCATGCTCAACGCATGGCGAGACTTTCTCTACATCCGTAAGGATAATATTGGAGACAAGTATTTTGCAGTAGACCAAGCAATCATGCATTCCTCTCACACCCAGGTGAGAGAACTAATGCAAACCCAACCACAACTGCGCGGAAATGATTTAGGCATCATCAGAATATTAGCTCCTAGCTACCTGCTCGATAATCCTCTGAGCTTGGGAACAAACGGGAACGAACACACAGGACTGCGTGCTGTGTTCTTACAAGCCTTACCGGAACCGTCAGGGCAGATAGACTTTTTAGGGAATTTAGTTGAGCAAAGCCTGTTAGAGGCTGCTAGACAGGACAAATTACACATCGGCAACGATTTGCCAAAGATTATGCTGTCGATTTTGCACCAACTGGTTTTTCAGATATCTTTATCTGAGGAAGAAATCGCAGCATCAAGTAGTTACATAAAAGGTTTGGCTCTCGCATCCTTGCCAAATTTTATTAGCAAGTATCTGCTGGCAATATTAACAGCGCCAAAAATTCGGCATCGTCAGTATTTAACCAAGAAATATCAACAATCTACCAAATGGGCATCTTACTTTGAAACAGGTGCTCAGTATCAGTTGAACGAACACCAAATCGCTAATAGCCTTTTCGATATGATTCATATCGCCGGGACTGCTGGCACGAGTGGGCTTTTGGGATCTGTTATTGGTGTTTTATGCTTGGATAATGCCCTCAGAAATAATGTAGTGTCAGAAGTCAATGCAGTTTGGAATGGTAAGGAAAGTTTAGATCCAGACGCTCTAGAACAGTCAACACTTCTCAATCAAGTGATTCTGGAAACAGCTCGTCTCTATCCACCTGTGCGATTTGTTAGCCAACTTACCACTGAAGGGGGTGAAGTTGAGATTGGAGAACAAAAATGTCCATTCCAAAAAGGCACTCGCTTGCTTGGCTCTATTTTGACGGCTAATCGGGATGCTAATAGATACCAAAATCCAGATGATTTTGACCTAACACGGAATTTTTCAGATATCTTATCTTGGAACGGCGAAGGGCATGAGCGAGCCTGTCCTGGTAGAACTTTATCAATTGGCTTTATCAAGATTTTCTGTTTACATCTGTTCAAGAACTATCAATGGGACTCAATTACAGAAGTTAAGTGGGATTTTGAAAAAGTGACTGCCGTTACTCCTAATAATTTAGTGCTACAAGGTTTTGCTCAACGGGTGTGAGTGTAGAAGTAAGGAGTTTGGAGTTAGAGGATGTTTGAGATGCATCAAATATTTTTTTATCCCCTAACCCCCTTAAAAGGGAATAAGAAGTTCAAAGTCACACTTCAAAAAGTGAATTTTGGGGTATCTCCAACTGTTTGGTGGATCGCCAAATTTTCAGGTATTCTCTTAAGACTCTGTAATTATTTTGTTTTTTTTGGTTGTATCTTAATTAAGAATTAGGAATTACAAATTAGTATGGCTGAATTAATCGAGAAAAAGCAACTTAATAATATTGCAACCTGGATGATTCCAATCAAAGAAACAAACTTACCATCTGTCCTCAAGGGTGTGTTTTTTATGGATGGCAATCCACTGCCAGATACTTGCATCACTATGTACAACTTAGAATGGGATACACAGAACAGAGCTTTGCTATTACCACTCTTTGCACCGTTGCAGTGGACTTTTCATAACTCGATTGGCGGCTGGATATTACTACGTTTCATTCAATGGTTTGAGTTCACTTACAAAATTCAGTTTGAAGATGAAACTTTGCAGCAAGCCCAAGTCATACCTTTTTTGCTGGGAATACCAATTTCAAAAGCGATTGTAAGTTTTACAATGTCCCAAGGCAAAAATTCCTTCAATGGAGATATTTGGCACAGAAAGAACGTTTGGTTCGGTGGACTTTCTAGGGCTGGTGAGTATACTCTCCGTAGAGTTGTTGATGAAGATGGTCGTTATACTCCTGCTTTTAGCGATATGCTTACCAGGGTTCCAAATGAGTGTTTAGTGATTGCAATAAGCTCAAAAAAACAACGCCTATAATAATATTAGTAACAGCCTGCTAAAGTGACTCTAAAACAACTGCTGTTGCCGAAATCCAAGGCGATCGCAGAACTTTTTGTTTTACTCATATTTATCGATTCCGTTGGTGACTTGGAACAATTGTATAAACGAATTAAAGATAGAATCACAAAAATTATGCCAACTTCCTGCTATCCATTGACAACGAAGATGCAACATAATTTCTGCGTTATTTTTTAACCAGAATTTACTGTTACCTTTCATGCGTAAGTTAACGACTTGACAATTTTACTTTCAACCGCGCCACTACCAAGAGGTAGTTTTCGTGATGTAACCTCGTTATATTTTAAAAGCCTCCTTTTATACGCTTTTAAAATATAATTTCGCTCTCTCCAGTCGCCTCGGAGATAAATTTACCCATGTTTTTCATTAAATCTAGTGTCTGATACATGAACCACTGGTCTTTCAAGAAGACACGGGGAACTATCAGAGTGGGATTTAGCCCCCTTCTTCCGGTAATATTAGTACTTATCAAGAAGTTTTAATAAAAAACATATGTCTTCAACTCCTCTAACATTGAACCTAATTGAAGGTTCTGTCTCCTTCAGTTTTTCACTCCAAGCAGCACGAGAATTAAAGACAGCGACGGATAAACTGATGGAGCGCTTAAAAGCTGTCGCCACTAAACCCACTCCTGGCGGCGGTAAAGTCACTCCCCAGCCTCCCTTGGAATATCGTTATACGGGTGAAGTATTTCTAGAAATTTTCTGTAATCCTAATATCTGGCCGACACCCTTCGCAGCCAAAGTTTTACTGACTGTCCGCAACATCAACATCCGCTTGACTACTGAAGCTGAACTTACCCGCATCATTGAAGACATTAATAATTACTTAGAGCAAGTGGGCTAAACTGTGCGAAACTTGGTTTCTAAATTACTACAGCATTTTATTAAGGGACTTCTAGTTAAAAAAACATCCCATCGGAGGGGATCTTGTCCTTGCATTGGTGTCAACTTAACGTGAAAGCCTAGTCTGATAAGAAGAGTGAAAATTTTTCGATGTACCACCTAGATTTTCGATCCCCCCTAACCCACAGGGCTGTTTCATTCCCTGAAAGGCTCTGATTTACAAGCATCCAAATCAAAACAATCAGGTGATTAAAAAATCTGATTGGACAATAAAATGGCGATCGCACTGAAATTTATTGGTTGAGATGGTAATTTTTCTCTTCCCCAACTTCCCCAAATTTCTCGCCCATGCTGTTGACAAAATCCCTACCTTATCGAATGAAACAGCCCTGCCTTAAAAAGAGGGTTGGGGGATCTAAACTACGGGAAATTGCGTGTTTGATCTGAATACGAACATGATATTATTCAGACGTTCGCGGACTCCTTCGCCCTACGCTATCCGCTTTTTCGGTCAGAATTCAGAATTCATTCTGACTCCTGAATTCTGTTTTGATAAAAATTACCGGAGCAGTTCAACATTGGGAACCGCCCCGGTTAGAGAATCTACATACTAGACTCAAGTTATAGCACCAGATATACAGAACAAATGGTTCTGATGCCTTCTTTAACTTGAAAATTTGTATAAATTCAGACTCAAATGCTTCTGGGTTAATGAAAAACGCAAGATTCTATAATGGGGCAATGCTCATCAAAAACCAGAGATTATCCCCCAGATTGGGCGTAGGATAGTTGATTGTGACATCCACACATCGAAAATGAACCCCCAATCCCAAATCAGAAATCAAACATTGCTTAGTCGTTGTCCCATTGTTCACGACCAATTAGGTCGCCAATGCGATCGCGTAACAAAAAGTCACATTTCTCTAATTCACATTCAACGCAAACCCACTCTCTCGCTGGAATGTATTGGCAGAGGGTATATATTGGCTGTTGTCTGCTAACCATTCCCTTTTGCACCAGTCGGCGTGCTTCGTCTTGAATCACATCTAGAGAGTAGTAACTGATAGAAGGCACCGTATTCACACTCATGGTTTTTACTCACAAATTAACACTTACGATAGTGTTCCCGTTAATAATTAGGAACAAACATTACAGAAATTAGACTTGTGGCTAAGATTTTGTAGTTTGCTATACGGAACTATTTTTATTTTGACGCTACATATCCGGAAATTATCTCAAGAAATGTTAAGAAAGTCAACAAATCCTGACATTTAGGGAAAATCCGCTTTACAAAAAAAATTCTGAGTAGTTCACTTAACCTGCTAGGGTGGCTGTATAACTTTTATTCAACAAGTCTGAAAGTCTTGCCATCACTGTATTTAGGCAAGATTTGGCGGGTGGGAAGAATTCATATCGCGACGCCGATAGCGTTCGCGCAGCGTCTCGTAGAGAGCGTCATAGCCCGCCGCAGGCATCGCTTACATATCAAATAATCACCTTAAAGCCGGATCTAGAACTGCTGGTATTTATCTAAGGGTAAACAACACAAGAATATTTGTCAGGCACTAGGGTATAAATTGTTGCAAACAATAACAGTTAGAGTACACTACGAAGGCTTTTACTTTAGCATCTGTTAACAATTTATTAAGTAAAACCGTAATAGCTTGGTTATTTTCAGCACTAATATTACACAGTTTTCTTTTGATAAACATCTGTAAAAGGATGGAGTAATACTAATTCGTAATTAGGACACACATAAAAATGCTTGAGACAAGCAGCATTTATGCATCTGCACAGAAGGGTTGGTATTCGTACTGCCCTTTGGCACTAGAGTAAAGACGAAAGCCAAGGTAAAGAGAAAGCGTATACATGCAACTACCGATCGCTGAAGTAGGTTATGGTTACATTAAAACAGACGCGATCTAGTCACGTCTGTAAACTGTTTGGCGGATTTGCTGAGATTAATTGTTCTGAAGTTACATTGTTATTTAAGTTACTTATTCACTAGATGATTCATCATCTTGAACCGTGCTGTCTTCTAGTGGTACCAGATTTTCTGGCGGACGCTCATGGTTAAGTTGGTTTAGTAGTGCCAGTACCTTATTGCCGCGTTCTATGGAGCGATCTTCGAGAAAGATCACCTCTGGTGTCCGACGTAGCCGTACCCGCGCCCCAAGTTCGCTGCGGACGTAACCTGTGGCTGACTTTAAGCCTGCCATTGTTTCTACCTTAGCTTCATCTGTACCATAGATACTGACGTAGATTTTGGCGTGTTGGAGATCGCCAGAAACATCAACATCAGTAACACTTACCATTCCTGTACCCACACGGTCATCCTTAATGCCGTTGAGCAGCATTTGGCTAACTTCCCGTTTGATCAGTTCAGCAACGCGGGAAACCCGACGATTTGTAGCCATAAAAATTTCGCCTCATCACAGAGGTTGTACGACAAAAAAAAATATATGCAAATTGGGTAGACAGTACTTAGCGGGAGCAACGCCAAGAGCAACCGTCTGTGGGGCACAGCCCCGATATAGCGCTAGTCTAGATTGTACTCAAGCCCAACATTGCCCGTAGGGTGAGAGTCAGGAAGACTAGGCTGCTCACAAATAAACCCAAGATGGCGATCAAGGTGACTGGGCGCTTCAACAGTGGCACTAATGGCGCAAAGGTGTTCAGAAACAGTCCTAAGACGATAGTAATTAAGTACCGGGGGTAGCGAAAGACGTTATCCCAAAATCCGTCAAACATCTGAATGTAAACTGCCTTGTTATATACTTACGTTTGTTTTGATATCCTTTATCTACTCAATTGTAATCTATGTGGCCGGAAAATTAGCCAGTTAATATAAAATATGGCTCGTCGGTTATATTGGCTTTATTTAGCCGCGATTATTTTCAGTTAAATCGGAAGTAAATGGTAATTCAAATCCCCAAAGAAACTAGCCCGCGTCCATTTTTGAAGTGGGCAGGGGGTAAAAGTAGGTTGATACAGCAATATATTCCTTATTTTCCCAATAGTTATAAAAATTACTATGAGCCATTCTTAGGTGGTGGTGCTGTTTTTTTCTATCTCCAACCAAATGCAGCCATTTTAACTGATATTAATGGCGAATTAATTAACACTTATTGTTGTGTTAGAGATCATGTTGAGGAATTAATTTCTCTATTGAAAGAGCATAAAATCCGACATGATAAAGATTATTACTACAGTATCCGAAACAACTCTGGGGGTACTGCTATAGAAAAAGCTGCTCGGATAATTTATCTTAATAAGACTTGTTTTAATGGTCTGTATCGAGTCAACTCACAGGGCAAATTCAATGTCCCTTTAGGCAGATATGAAAATCCCAATATTTGTCATGAAAATTTACTGAGAGTAGCCTCAATAGCACTTTCTCATGCAGAAATCCAACAAGCAGATTTTACAGAAGTCCTAAATCATGCGACTAGCAGTGATGACTTTGTATTTTTTGACCCTCCCTACCATCCTATAAGTGACACTAGCTATTTCACTGCTTATAGTCAAAATTGTTTTAGTAAAAAAGACCAAGAACTTTTAAGAGATACTTGTGCAGAGTTGGCAAGTCGTGGTGTCAAAGTTATGGTATGTAATTCTGATAGCGAATTTATTAGAAATATTTATACAGATATCAATTTTGAAAGCTACAGAATCAAAGCAGCACGATCAATTAACTCAAACATAAAAAATAGAGGCATGATTGACGAACTATTAATTACATCTTTTAAAGATTTTTATTTGCCCAAGCAATGAATCTATCTAAGCTATAAACTGCTAATAAATTCTGGTTATCATTAACTCTTGCTTTCAGCCATTTGCTTGCACCTTCTCGCATACCTTCACCGCCTAAAATCACGATAGTTGGTGCAGGATAATAGTTCTGAATGTTCATGTTCAAGTAAGGAAACTTTTCATCAACAGAACCGGGACTTTCTTGCCATTTGCACTCGAAAATTAAACCAGATGGCATTGCAGGTGAGCCGACAACATAAAAATCAACCTTCAGATCGGTATGGTAAATTCCGGTTCCAATATAAACTTCTTTTCCATAGCGTTTTGGTAATAAAGTAGCATTTAGGATAAATTCTTTTGGGACATAGTTCCCTATTTGGAAATAATTGTGCCCATTCAAGATTGCTTCTACATTTTTTTCTAAAATATTCCCAGACTTATTTGCCCGTCCGCCTTGAGTCAGAGCCATCCTAAATCCCTCTGCCAAAAGTCCTGCTTATTATAGGATTTCACAGAAGTAGTAAAAAAGGGTCAGTTGCTTAATATGAATTTTTGATTTTGACTAAACAAGGTTGGATTAATAGGTAAAAAATCCGAAAAATTTAGTATTTTTGTACTAAATAAATACAAATGTATTAATAATTTGGATCAGGAACGAGTTACTAATTCAGATAATAGTTATTTGCGTAAGATCGTGGCGAATTAAGGGGTGAAATTTAAACGCATAGGCGCTTCGCCTTCCCGCAGGGTAGGGGCGCAGAGGTAAGCGCAGAGGCACGCAGAGAATTCGCTACGAATTAATGAAATGTTGTACTTAGTGTCTAAGGTAAATTCGCTCTCCTCATCCCAGTGATAAGCTCGATAATGTCTTTTAGTTATTTCATCTTAGCTTTAGCCTGTCTGGGCTTCAGTATGACCGTTGCGGATAGACCATGCTATTTCTAAAAGTTGAGTCCAGCGCTTTTGTAATTGTTTGGGGGTGCATTTGATGGCTTTGGCGATCGCTTGGTCGTTTTGTCGGGCAGTTTTTAACTGTAATATTTGCTGTTGCTGTTCTGTGAGTTGATTCACAAAAATTTCCCACTGCTGGGAAGATAAACCCAACTTTTGCTCTAAACCTGCGCCTAACCATTGATGTACCAATTGCCAGTGGTGTTGTTTGGCAAACTTTTCTACATGGTATTTAAACCGTTGTTGGAGATAATCGCGCTGACGGCTAGTTAAACCGAGAATTTGGTCAATTTCTGGGGCTGAGAGGTCTTGGAGTTTCAAGCTGAGGTAGTTCATACAGTCAGATTGACCTTGAGACTCTAGGTATTTCATCAATTCAGTGATGACGCGATCGCGTTCTGACTCTTCTGATGGATCGAAATTAGTTTGGGCAATCATCTGCGATCGCAACTGTTGCACTGCCGAGTTACGCTGGTAAGATTCTGCTTCTTCACCCTTGGCAGACTCCACCGCCATTTCAATATCCACGGTAGTTTCTTGCGGCTGACGACGAGCAAAACCTTGGGCCCGCAAGATAATCAATTGCTGATTTGCACCACCAGGTAAATTGATCCGGCGTTTGGCATACTGTTCTGTAAAGGACATGTATTCAGCTAATTGCAGCTGAGTACGCGGCGTGTGATCGTTAGGTAGTTCGTTTTCTCTGCGGAAAGCTTTGATAGCTTCGATATAAAATGCTTGTAAAAAATCTTCAATCAGGCTGTAACGAGCCTCAAAGCCCAACTCAGAGCCGGATATAGTTACATGACGGTAAACCATAGCACCCAAATTGCTATGTAATTCTACCCGCCCTTGCTTGGAACCTAGTTGGTAGTAACGTAAGCACTTTTGCATCCGATGCCTTGCCAACGTAATCTGCCAGGATTTGATTTCCCCAGATGTTTGAATACGGGAGCTTTTATCGCAAATGCGTTCTACTTCTATGGCTATGCGCTTTGCTAAAGCTTCTATGCACTTGGGTGCTGCTTTCACTTGCGGTTGTATTTCCTCACACAGCAATTCAATCAAGGTATCGCTGCTGCTGTCTGAAAATTCTTCAGTCGAAAGGTGGTTCTCAAAAATGGGTGTAGAGTTTGGTAGATTGATGACGTTAGCTTTCATGACTTTTCCAGGTAGTAGTATTGCACCGTAATTACAACGCAGACACAGCAATCAAGACCGGACTTGGCTTTTGAATCTTTAGGCATTCATCCATCAAAACTTGCCGTATGTAATGCTCATATCTAAAGGTCATATATAAAACTGTAGGAAATACGAAAGAGTTATAGTTATGGCAATGTGTCGGTTTTTGTCACAAGCCACTATTCTTAACGCTGGCACACGAGTACCCACCATTTTCTCAAAGTTGTCAAATACCTTGCTGTGCCAACTGTTGCCGCCATCCTGTTATATCCACTGCGTCACCGAACAGCCCGTCGTAGACATGGCTTTTAAATATGACAATTTCAAAACTGGAGTTGTTTTTATCACAATTTCCGAAACGGAGAGGTGCGCCTGTGAAGTGGAATTCTTATACCCATGCTGCTGCTGCTTCCCAACCTAAACCCCTCCGTATCATTACTGGTTCGTCTTCCGTCAAATCCAAGATGGTAGACACTTCATATGTAGGTTCCTTGCCAGTGTCTACAATTATGTCTACCAACTTGTCCAAACGGTCAAATAGCTCTACCCGCGAATGAACAGTTTCTGGATCTATCCGAATCATGCCATTATCTGCTTCATCTGGTGGCAGATGTGCTGAAGTTGAAATAATCGGATTGCCCAAGGCTGCCAGCAACTCCAAACACACAGTATGGTTTGGTACTCTAATTCCAGTAGTTTTCCGCTTGGGGCTTTGCACCAATCGCGGTACTAACTTAGTCGCTGGGAGTAAAAACGTGTATGGCCCTGGAATCAGGCGCTTCATAATCCGATAGCCTGTGTCACTTACGAAGGCATAAGTTGCCACATTTGAAAGCGAGGGACATAAAAATGTCAGTGGTTTATCATTTGCTAGCTGTTTAATTTGCCGCACTCGTTCTACCGCCGACTTGGCATTCAAATCACAACCGATCGCATAGACTGTATCAGTAGGGTAAAGCATGACTGCGCCACTAAAGAGCGCCGACTTTATTTCCTCTATTCGGCGAATTTGAGGATTATCCGGATGAACTGGGAAAATTTTTGCCATATGGGAGAATGGGGGAATGAGGGAGTAGGGAGTAGGGAGTGGGGGAGATGGGGAGCAGAGGGAGAAGAACTATTAATTATTGATCAATGCCAATGACTAATGACTAATTTATTATGAATAAAATTGCTTATTTTGAATGTCCGACAGGAATTTCTGGTGATATGTGCCTGGGTGCTTTGGTAAGTTTGGGTGTTCCTGTGGAGTATTTAATTGAAAAACTCAATGGGTTGGGTATTGAACAGGAATATCAGTTAAGGGCGGAATTTGTCCAACGCAATGGTCAACAGGCGACTAAAGTCCATGTGGATTTAGTACACGATCATCATCACGACCACGACCACGATCGCGAACACAGTCACGATCGCACACGCCACTTGCCAGAAATAGAGCAAATGATTCTCAAAGCAGGGTTGCCATCACGGGCAGAAGCTTGGAGTTTGGCGGTATTCCAACAGCTAGCAGTGGCAGAAGGAGCGGTACATGGAATTTCCCATGAAAAAGTTCATTTTCATGAAGTAGGTGCTGTAGATGCGATCGTAGATATTGTGGGTACTTGCCTGGGGTTGGATTGGTTGGGGATTGAGAGCAATAAGGAAGGATTACCCTTACTTTATTGCTCGGCGTTCCCGACTGGTGGCGGCACTGTTCGGGCTGCACATGGTCAGATGGCGGTACCAGTACCAGCAGTATTAAAGCTGTGGGAAATGCGGGGTTGTCCAGTTTATAGCAATGGGATTGAACGAGAACTGGTGACGCCAACAGGAGCTGCGATCGCCACTACTTTGGCAAGAGATTTTGGTTCACCACCCGCGATCGCTATCAAGCAGATAGGACTGGGAGCAGGAACCATAAATTTACCCATTCCCAATATTCTACGCCTCTGGTTGGGTGAAAGCGCAAGTTTACAGTCTAATTTCAGCTATTCTGAGGATACTAGCTCAAATTTAGAAACGATATCGGTACTAGAAACCCAAATTGATGATTTAAATCCGCAAGCGATCGGCTATGTGTTTGAGGCGTTGTTTGCGGCTGGTGCGGTGGATGTTTTTACCCAAGCGATCGGCATGAAAAAGTCTCGTCCAGGGATTTTGCTGACTGTGATTTGTCATCCAGAAAATTTGCTCAGTTGTGAAGCGGTTGTATTCCGCGAAACCACTACTTTGGGCATTCGGAGAACAACTCAGCAACGCGCCATTTTACAACGGGAAATTCAACAAGTGGAAACGGAATATGGCAAAGTGCGTGTTAAAATAGCATGGAATGGACAATCACCAGAAAAAGTTATTGCTAATGTGCAGCCAGAATATGAAGATTGTGCAGAGTTAGCCCGAAAACATAATATTCCCTGGCGCGAAATTCAAAGGCTGGCGCTACAGCGTTGGTATTTAGTCAATGGCTAAATCTCCTCATTCCTCGTTTCCTCGTTCCCAGTCTCCGACTGGGAATGCTATCCAAAAGGCTCCGCCTTCCCTCATACATCAATCAACTCTACCTGTAATAAACCTAATTCCCCCATGTAATTGCGGCAACTAGAATACCGCCAATGTACCGGATCATCCACATAACCACGCCTGACTGGATTGTTGTGAATATAATCTAACTTTTGTTTAAACATTTCCTCATCCAGAATCGCCTGCGGATGGAAACCTTCTTGCCAAAGTTGATATTCTTGTTTTGTCTTATGTTTTAATTTGTAAAGCTCAAGCTGGTTAAGTATGTAGTTGGAATTATTTTTCTCAAGTAAGTCAATAATACAACGAGCCGTAAATGATTTAAAATTTCCTATTTCTTTAGATAAACTGGCGGCTGAGGCGATTATATGGAGATGATTTTCCATAATTACGTAAGCGTACAAAGTTAAACGCTGCTGACGTTGCAGAAAATTGAGGGAATCTAAAATAATTTGTGTAAATTCAACTTTGCCGAATAGTGGTATCCAATTTATAAGTGTGCAGGTGAGGAAGTGTGGCTGGGTTCCTAGTACGTGGTAGCGGCTGCGTCCCATGATTTTATTTTTAAATTGGAGGCGGAGCCTCTAGGATGGCATTCCCAGTCGGAGACTGGGAACGAGGGAATTAACTAAGTTAGAGCTTTTATCAAATATTGTGTCAATGTAAACGCATCTACACCTAATTCGGTACGCTCTTGGGCTGCTAAAATACCGGCTTGTGAATGCCACCAAGCGGCAGTTGCCACAATATCTTCTACGGGAATCTGTTTAGTTGTCGCTTGCACCAACAATCCGCCTAGTAGCCCAGTTAACACGTCACCGCTACCGCCACGCGCTAAGGCGGGTGTACTTTCAGGAATGATCCAAACGGCACCTTGAGGGTTTGCGATCGCAGTTCTCGCCCCTTTGAACAACACTACAGCCCCACTTTGCGCTGCTGCTTCTTGTACTGCTTTCACCCTGTCATGTTTGGCATCGGCGACATCAGGAAACAATCGTTCAAATTCGCCAGTGTGGGGTGTGAGTACGGTTACGGCAAGACGTTTTTTTAACGTGGCGATCGCTCCCATTTGTGCGAGGATATTTAAACCATCGGCATCGAGAAGCAAAGGGCGATCGCTCTTAATTACCTCTTCCACAATCGGAGTGGCATCTCGTGTTAAACCTGGGCCACAAGCGATCGCATTAAAGGAACTCAAATCAGTTTTTTCTGGTAATTGCAATTGAGCGATCGCTCCAGTTTCCGTCTCTGGACAACCGACAATCAACGCTTCTGGCAAGTGTGACACCAAAATAGATTTTAGCGATTCGGGTACGGCAATCGAAAGCATCCCCACACCACTAGCCCTAGCACCCAAACCAGTTAAAATTGCTCCACCTGCATAGCGCCGCGAACCGCAAATCAACAGTAAATGTCCTTCCTTATATTTGTGGGTAACTGGTGGACGGGGTAGAGGTAGAGTAGCAAGTGCCGTTGTTGATGTAATACGTTTAATCCTGGGTGCATCTTTTAGAACAGCTTCCACATCAGCTAAAGGAATATCAAAATCGATTAACTCAGCTTTGCCGAGATATTCTAGCGCCTGATCTTGGAAGAAAGCTAGTTTCCATAAACCCAAGCAAAAAGTGTGAGTGGCGCGAATGGCAGTTCCTAATACTTCGCCTGTGTCGGTGTGTAAACCCGAAGGTAAATCGATACTATAAATTGGCACAGGCAATTCATTTAGCTGATTAATTGCAGAGGCGATGGGATCGGTGAGGTTTCTTTCTAAACCAAACCCAAACAAGCCATCAATCAACAAATCAGAATTTGGCAGTTGCTCAATTGTTTGATAAATTGGAACGCCCAAACTCTGAGCATACTGCAAGTGCTGCGAAGTTAATTCCTTAAGCTTAGAGAAAGGAGAATAAATCCAAACCTCATACCCACGAAAGTGTAATTCACGAGCTACTACTAAAGCATCTGCGCCATTATGACCGGGGCCGACAAGAATTCCGACACGAGATCCCGCCGTCTGTGGCGATCCCCTTAAAAAGGCGGTGTTTGAAGGAACGGGGCAAACCTTTTTAAGGAAGACTGGAGATATCTCTTGAATGCGACGGGCAATTAATCCCGCGACCTTTTCCATCAAAGCTACTACAGGCATTCCCGCTGCAAAGATCCGATCTTCAATATCGCGCATCTGCCCAGCAGTCACTACCACTTGCGAAATTTTTTCTTGCCTGTTCTGCATCAGTCCTGAGTCCTGTTAGCGGTAGCTATGGTTTAGCCCGTGCTGAGTTATGAGTTTCAGTTACCCTGAAACTTTAGCAGATTTCAAAACTCTTTATTTCACATAATATCTTAAACAATAGGTTTACTACTTTACTCATCAGCTTACCTTGGATGTGCTTACCACCTAACAACTTCTCACCTTGCTAATTGACGTTAGCTTTGAGTGAATTGCGGTAGTCGATCAATTTGTTAGTACAGTTTTGCGTAAAAATGTAGCGTTTTTAATGCAGGGGGATACATTGGCATTGCAAAGGGACACATTAACAATGCGGCCGACGTATTAACATTGTATTGGGATGCATTGGCATTGTAGAAGAACGCATTAACATTGCAGAGAGATACATTAACATTGCATCTCAATGCATTGGCATTGTAAGGTATTGCCAAATTTAATTCGCTACGAATTAATGAAATGCTGTTCTGAGTCAGTTTGTTGACAGGTAGCTTTCCGGTTTCCACGCCGGTTAGGACGTACTATCGGCTGATTTGGCACAGTGAGGAACTACTCGGTTTTTTAACCAAACCGTCTTTTGACTGTTCCAGAACAGTTTCCATGCCTGATTGAGTGAACCCTTGAGTGCCATAGCCAAAATCACAAGTCGTACTCGCTAGGCTGCAAGCGCTCGAAGAATATTTCGATTTGCTGTTCTATAGCAGCAAAGTATTCATACAAGTGGCGATCGCCCGATCCGCGAATCCGAAGAGAATACCGATAATCAGTCACTGGAGATTCTGTTTAATAGTGACTAATCCATGTATGCCTAGCGCTGCGATTACTCCTTTCAGTAATCCCCAAGTTCCATCGGCAAATACATTAGACCTCTTGCATGAATCAAAAGCCCTCACCTTAAGTCCCTCTCCCAAGGATGGGAGAGGGACTTTGAAATTGCCTCCCCTTCTCCCAAGGATGGCAGAAGGGGTTAGGGGTTGGGGGTAGTTTTGCATTCGTGCAAGAGGTCTATTGATGCGATGAATGTGGGTGCGATGATAGGCGGACTCTAACTGTCTATCATTTACTTTTCCCACCTCTACCAGATTTTCCACATACCTTTCAGCTTTGATCAGTGCTGCATAATCGAGATTAAACCAATATAACGATACTCCCACCACTGCCAAACCTGGAAAAATCAAGGTAATTAAGAGAATTGCTATACCTGCTTAATGCTGACATAGTTGGAATCCTTGTGTTATATCATGTCCGCTTTAAACCCGAAGAACCCCACCCCGCCAAAGCTATGCTTTGTCTCCCCTCCCTGCAAGCGGGGAGGGGTTGGGGGTGGGGTTCTTTTATTATGGGTAATCTGGCGGACATGATATTACAACTTGACAGACCAATTTAATCATGCGTTGGAGTGGGTGAATCAGATTTTGGGAATAATCCTCATAGTCTTTGTAAGCATCATTTTGCTTGGGCTGCACACTATGAGAGCGCGATTTCTAGGAAATAATCAGATTTTTGGCTGTTTATGTATTGCATTTTGCTGCATTTTGTGGATTTGTTTGGCATTAATTCCAGCCCCCGCAACGTCCACAGAGCCTATTGATACTTTGCGACAACAGCAACAACAAACGAACCAGCAGCATCAGAGTGTGGTTAACGATCGCGATCGCTTAACAAATCTCCAACAAGAGGCCCAAAAACACCTCACTGGTTTAAACCAAAATCTGCAAACCACAGATAGCTATATTCAAGAAAGCGGATCACGATTACAACTCGCCACCCAACGCCTTCAGCAGTTGGAAACTGATTTAGCTGTAGCGGAACGTGACTATGAGGAGCGGCAAATAGCAACAGTAGCACGATTGCGTTATCTCCAGCGATCGCCTGCATCTGTTGGATGGGCAGTTTTGCTCCAAAGTGAAAATATCAGCGACTTTATCAGCCGTCGTCATCAGTTGAAGTTAGTGTATCAGGCAGACGAACAAATTTTGCTAAAACTCAACCAACAAGCAATCCTGATCAATAAACAAAAAACGGACGTAGAACAGCAAAAAAACGAAATTGCCTTGATTCGTGAGCAACTGTTGGCACAAAAAGCCGATTATCAAACTCAGGCGCAGTCACAATCAGAATTGATTCAACGCCTCAATAGCGATCGTCTAGCCTTAGAAGCAGCGCAAAACCAGCTAGAGAGGGAATCCAAAAATCTGGAAGTCTTGATTCAACAAAAGGTAGCAGAAGCTAGAGCAACAGAAGAGGCGCAAACAAAAACCAACAGCCGGACAAGTGTGATCATTCGGGGAACTGGTGTAATGGCATATCCTAGCGATGCTCCTACTAGCAGTCCCTTCGGCTGGCGGATGCACCCAATCCTCGGCTATCGTCGCTTTCATGCCGGGTTGGATTTTGCCGCTAGCTATGGTAGTACAATTCGGGCAGCCGATTCGGGAAGAGTGATTTTTGCTGGGTGGTATGGTGGCTATGGCAGAGCTGTAATTATCGATCACGGCAATGGCATGACTACACTGTACGGACATACCAGCGAGTTGTATGTTTCTGAAGGACAAGCAGTTGAACGCGGACAAGCGATCGGTGCTGTCGGTTCTACAGGTTTCTCAACTGGCCCCCACCTTCACTTTGAAGTCCGTCGGAATGGTACACCCGTAGACCCAGCTAATTATCTTTAACCCAGAAACCAAGTTTCTCTAGGCTGCAAATTTTATCACAGACGTGCTATAATAGGTAAGACTAAGGGCGCGTAGCTCAGTGGATAGAGCAACAGATTCCGGTTCTGTGGGTCGGGGGTTCAAATCCCTCCGCGCTCGTTATTGTACATTAACTAATTAAAGTCCAAGTCAAACATATTCAACTGCGTGCGATGAAGCGCAAATGGGCATCTATTTCTACTACATGGCGCTTAACGCTGAATAGTTAACTGCTAGATTTACCAAACAGAATTGCGCGAATTCGTCATCGTTTACGAACTGGTGCATTTGCTCGTTCCCAATCACGGCAAGGTGTTTAAGTGCTTTATATCTGCTTATCTGCCTGATTGGGAAGAAAGGGAGCAACGATTGCAGCGCTTTGTGGGATGATGCGGAAAACTTCCTTTGAAGGTCTTATATGGTTATGGCTTTGATAAGGACAAGAATCTTAAAGTCTTGTAGACTAAAATTATAGATACTAGATTTGAGTCATAAGTCTTAACTGGTTTCTAAATAAATGAAAAATGAAGATTCCTTAACCCACAAGGACATCTCGATACCATAAGCTTACTTGGCTGGCTTTAATGAATGCTGCTTTAGTAATGTGGGAATTGAAGTGAGTAAAGTAGAAGATACTAATTTCCCTATACCTGCAATTGGTCACTTACATTATGATTTGTGTACCACAGATGACGGTGAGTTGACAGCAGCAATAGAATTATTTCTTAAATGTAATGGTGACTTTGCAGATTTTGCGAAGTCAGATCCTAATAAAAACAATATGCGGAAACTAGCTGCAAAGTATATAAATGAAGTCAACGAGCAATATCAGCAAAAAGTTAAAGAGTGGGCTAATGAATACTTACAATGAGTTTTTACCGATAATAGAGAACTAAATGCCCCAACGCTTATTATGCGAGGGTTTTAATGGCAATATTTTACAGAACACCATTTTGTCAAGTGGTAAAATAATGTGGAAATCGACACGTTACTTAATAAAGTATAAATTGTTTTGACATCTTGCCCGCCTATGCTACATAAGTTAAAAACTCGAAAGGCGATAGGCTTATATGGTTTTCCAGTACACTAACGCATTTGTCACCATAGCATCGGTTAATTTTGAGAATTTAGTGAATTTCTATACCAAATTGCTGGAGCAAAAGCCAGTTATTTTGATTCCGAATGTCTATGCTGAGTTTAATTTGGTTGGTATGCGATTAGGTATTTTTAAACCCAAGAACACAAACGAATCGGAATTTGAAGCTATCGCCAAAAGTAAGATAAGTTTGTGTTTAGAGGTGAGTCACTTAGAAGATGCGATCGCTCACCTAACAGCTTTGGGCTATCCTCCACCAGGAGACATTTCCATTGCTGACCACGGCAGAGAAATTTATGCTTATGACCCTGATGGCAATCGTCTGATTTTACATCAAGCCATAGTGAATGATAATTGATAAGTGATAATAATTTATTTGGTAATTGACTATGGCTATAACTCAAAACTATAGATTAAACCTGATTCAATGGTATCCAGGTCACATTGCGAAAGCTGAAAAGAAGCTCAAAGAACAGCTTAAGCGCGTAGATGTGGTGTTTGAGGTACGAGACGCCCGGATTCCCTTAGCGACTCACCATCCCCAAATAGGTGAGTGGGTAGAGGGTAAAACACGGGTATTGATACTTAACCGAGTAGATATGATTACGCCGCAAATGCGATCGCTGTGGATAGATTGGTTTAAACGTCAGGGAGAAGTCCCTTATTTTACCAACGCTCAACATGGTAAAGGTATAGCAGAAGTGGCGCGGGCAGCGCAAGCCGCTGGAGTAGAACTTAATCAAAGAAGAAGCGATCGCGGGATGTTACCCCGTCCAGTCCGGGCTGTAGTGATTGGTTTTCCCAATGTCGGTAAATCAGCTTTGATTAACCGCCTCTTGGGACGGCGAGTAGTGGAAAGTGCAGCCCGTCCTGGGGTAACTCGCCAACTACGCTGGGTGCGAATTTCCGACTATTTGGAATTGCTAGATGCTCCTGGTGTCATCCCTCTCAGATTAGAAGACCAAGACGCAGCATTGAAATTAGCTATTTGTGATGATATCGGTGAAGCATCTTACGATAACCAACTAGTAGCAGCAGCCCTAGTGGATTTACTCAACTATTTAGAAGCTGTAGCCACAGATTTGTTACCAAAAAAACCATTACAGTCCCGCTACCAACTCGATTCGATATCCGACACCGGAGATACCTATTTACACGCCTTGGCGGAGCATCGTTACAAAGGTGATATAGAGCGAGCTGCAAGGCAACTTTTAACAGATTTTCGCAAGGGATTATTGGGTGAAATTAGTTTGGAATTACCGCCCAATTAAATAAGGATGACAGAAAAAGAAAAATTGTTAATTTCTCATTTTTAATTGAGCAGCCCGCACTCTCAAAATCAACATAGTTCCTCCTGTAAATAACATACCCAGTAATAGGGTTTTTAGACTGAGGTTTTTACCGCTCTCACTTACTAAAATACCTTCCAATATTAGAGACTGGCTCACAAAATTGAAAATTTGGTGGCTCTCCTTCACAAAGGGATTCAAACCCCCTCTGAACTGAATCTCCAGCAAAATTGCCTCATTGACTGTAATATCCGTCACATACAGTTGTCGGAATGCAGTTAACAGTGTCATAAAGAAAAGGTGAAGGTTAACCTGTAGGGTATAACTTACCTCACAGCTGCTTACACCTCTAGCTTCGATGGATCTTATCACACTCATGACTGAACTCACGCTACGCCTACAAGAGGGAGATACCGAGACAACGATCGCAGTTGACCAAGATGTATTTACAATTGGTCGTTTGCCAGAATGTAATTTGTACTTGCCTTTTGCTGGAGTATCCCGCAACCATGCTCGTCTTGTGAAAACCGCTGACGGTGTGTGGACTATTGAGGATCTGGGCAGTAAAAACGGGACGCAAGTCAATAAATATCTTGTTAACAGTCGCCAAGAGTTACATCACGGCGATATCATTTGGCTGGGCAATGTTAACTTGGTAGTGTTGCTCACAACCGCTGTTTACCAATCGACACCTGAGGATCTCGGAACTTCGGAAAATAATGAGCAAAGAACAATCCTTCACAATGTCGAGCAATTACAACAGCAATGGATTGCAGCTGATAGTAAAGATGGCGACATCAATAATAATAAGGACAAAACCATTGCCCGTCTCAAAGACTTAGTAGACATAGCCAAAAATCTCTGTGCGGCGGCATCTATAGAAGAGATTTTTTCTCAGGTGCAGCAAGTCGTTTTTCGTTACCTTGATAGTATCGAACGTTTGGCATTATTAATTGATGTCAATGGTTCCGGCCAGTTAGAGTTAGTGAATGCTGCCACTAGAAATGTTTCTCAACAGAAACATCTCCCCTCTGATGGAAGTTGGATTAGTCGGAGTATCTGTCAAAAAGTATTTGACGAAAAAGTTGTCATTCAAACCGCCGATACTCATCAGGATGAACGGTTTGCTAGTGAACAGAGTATTTTGGTCAAAGGCATTCGCAGCGCGATGGCAGTGCCTTTATGGGATGAAAATAAAGTTGTGGGCGTACTGTATGCCGATGCCAATCTTTCTTCTTACCATTGGGCAAATGAAGGCGAGGAAGAACTCAGCTTTTTTTCAGCTTTAGCAAACCTTGTGGCTTCTAGCGTGCAGCGTTGGCTACTAGTAGAGAAACTCAAAACTGAAGAGATGATTCGTCACCGACTAGAACGTTATCATTCTCCAGCGGTTGTACAGCAGTTGATCTCTGTAGGCGGATTACCGGGTGGTCGTTTAGCGCCAGCAGAGAGCGAAATCAGTATTTTGTTTGCGGATTTGGTTGGCTTTACGGCAATTTCTGAACGGTTAACACCAACTGCGATCGCTGAACTATTAAATAATTTATTTGAAGAAATGCTAAAAGAAGTGTTTACTTACGGTGGCACTTTAGATAAGTATATTGGCGATTGTATTATGGCATTTTTTGGCGCTCCAGAACCGCAACTAGATCACGCCGATCGCGCTGTTACTTCTGCCAAGGGAATGCTTACTCGTCTCGAACATCTGAATGCCAATGGTTTTTGGTATGAACCCCTTCAATTACGTATTGCTATTAATAGCGGTAAGGCTGTTGTGGGAGATGTCGGTAGTTCCCAAAGGGTAGATTATACGGCATTAGGCGCAACGATTAATCTTGCTGCTCGCATGGAAGCAGTTTGTCCGCCTAGTGAATGCGTGATTAGTCAAGCCACTCATAAAATGCTTTCACTGCCTTCAGACTTCCAGGAGATGGGAGATTATCGTTTCAAAGGTATTGATCGATTAGTCAAGGTTTACCAGACAAATTTGCAGCAAGTGCCAACAATTATTGGTCATTAGGTATGGAGGTATCGCAAAAACAAATGACAAATTTATCAGCATAAATACATAGTTAATTTGTATGTTTTGTTTTAAAAATAATTGCAAAATTGTAATATTCAGCAACCCATTCTGGGTTAAAAGACTAAAATTTGGGTATAGCTTCCAGAATTGATCTGTGTAACACTAGGAAGCCAACAGTTAAGCTATTTTTTAACGGGAGGTCAGGTAATGGCGATCGCCACGATTAATCCCGCCACTGGGGAGACGCTTAAAACTTTTGAGCCGCTCAATGATGCAGAAATTACCGCTAAACTCGATTTGGCTAATCAGGCTTTTGAACAGTATCGTCAGACTAGTTTTTTGACCCGATCGCATTGGCTGCAAAAAGCTGCTGATATTTTAGAGCAAGACAAAGCAGAATTTGCTAAGTTGATGACTCTGGAAATGGGTAAACCATTTAAAGCGGCGATCGCTGAAGTCGAAAAATGCGCCGTCGTCTGTCGCTACTATGCCGAACACGCCCCTGGTTTTTTGGCTGATACCAGTATAAAAACTGATGCCAGCCATAGTTTTGTTCGCTACCAACCAATGGGGGCAATTCTCGCGGTGATGCCGTGGAATTTCCCCTTCTGGCAAGTGTTCCGCTTTGCTGCACCAGCATTAATGGCGGGAAATGTCGGCTTACTCAAACACGCTTCCAATGTGCCGCAGTGCGCCTTGGCAATTGAAGATATTATCCGACGCGCAGGTTTTCCTGAAGGTGCGTTTCAAACTCTATTAATAGGCGCTGCTAAAGTTGCCGATTTAATGGCTGATGACCGCGTAAAAGCCGCCACCTTGACAGGAAGCGAACCAGCAGGCATATCCCTCGCCGTCGCCGCCGGCAAACAAATTAAAAAAACCGTCTTGGAATTAGGAGGAAGTGACCCGTTTATTGTGTTAGCAAGTGCTGATTTAGAGACAGCAGTTGTCACAGCAACTACAGCGCGGATGTTGAATAACGGGCAATCATGTATTGCAGCAAAACGTTTTATCGTCGCAGAAGCGATCGCAGACAAATTTGAAAAATTGCTTTTAGAAAAATTCGAGACGCTGAAAGTAGGCGATCCCATGCAACCAGATACCGATTTAGGCCCACTGGCAACTCCTGGTATTCTCCAGGATTTAGACCAACAAGTGCAAGCTGCTACAAAAAGCGGTGGTAAAGTCCTCACCGGTGGACATCCTTTATCAGATCGTCTAGGGAACTTTTATCCGCCAACGATTATCATAGATATCCCGCCTGAGGCACCAATTGCAAAAGAAGAATTCTTTGGCCCGGTAGCCTTGTTATTCCGGGTTCCAGATATCGATGCTGCCATTAAACTGGCTAATGACAGCCCCTTTGGTTTAGGTGCAAGTGCTTGGACAACCAACGACCAAGAGAGCGATCGCTTAGTTGAGGAAATCGAAGCAGGTGCCGTGTTTATCAACAGTATGGTCAAATCTGATCCCCGATTGCCCTTTGGTGGCATTAAGCGTTCTGGATATGGCAGAGAATTGAGTATTCAAGGTATACATGAGTTTGTCAATGTTAAAACTGTGTGGGTTAAATGATAGGGAGTAGGGAGTAGGGAGTAGGGGGTAGGGAGTAGGGGACAAGGTAGATTCTTTCACATGTTTTGGTATTCCATTCCCCACTCCCCACTCCCCACTCCCCATTATTTATTGTCAATAGTTAGGAAATAAAATGAATACAGCAGAATTATTGGTGCAGTGCCTAGAAAATGAAGGAGTGCAATACATTTTTGGACTCCCTGGCGAAGAAAACCTGCACGTTTTGGAAGCACTAAAACATTCTTCCATTAAATTTATTACGACTCGTCATGAACAGGGTGCAGCATTCATGGCCGATGTCTACGGCCGCCTAACAGGAAAAGCCGGAGTGTGTCTTTCTACTCTTGGGCCTGGGGCAACCAACTTGATGACTGGGGTAGCAGATGCTAACCTCGATGGTGCGCCTTTAGTGGCGATTACCGGTCAAGTGGGAACAGATAGAATGCATATTGAATCCCATCAATATTTAGATTTGGTGGCAATGTTTGCACCTGTTACCAAGTGGAATAAGCAGATTGTGCGACCGAGTATTACACCAGAAGTAGTGCGGAAAGCATTTAAGCGATCGCAATCCGAAAAACCTGGTGCAGTTCACATCGATTTGCCAGAAAATATTGCTGCCATGCCTGTAGAAGGCAAACCTTTGCGTAAGGATAATAGCGAAAAAACCTATGCATCTTTTGCTAGCATTCGGGCAGCAGCAGCCGCAATTTGCCAAGCAGTTAACCCATTAATCTTAGTAGGAAATGGGGCAATTCGCGCTCACGCAAGTGATGCAGTCACGCAATTTGCCACCTTGCTGAATATACCTGTTGCCAATACTTTTATGGGTAAAGGTGTGATTCCCTACACACATCAATTAGCTTTGTGGTCAGTGGGATTACAGCAAAGAGATTTCATTACCTGTGGCTTTGATAACACAGATTTAGTAATTGCGATCGGCTATGATTTGATTGAGTTTTCCCCGAAAAAATGGAATCGTAATGGTGAAATTCCCATTGTGCATATTGGGGTAAGTCCAGCAGAGATTGATAGTAGTTATATTCCCAACGCCGAAGTCGTGGGAGATATTTCAGATTCCCTTTATGAAATCTTAAAATTAGCAGACAGACAAGGTAAAGCCGATCCCTTTGCCATCAGCTTAAGATCAGAGATTCGCGCTGATTACGAACAGTATGCCCATGATGACGGATTTCCCATTAAGCCGCAAAAGCTAATTTATGACTTACGGCAAGTGATGGGTCCAGATGATATCGTTATCTCTGATGTTGGCGCACATAAGATGTGGATGGCCCGTCATTATCATTGCCATAGCCCTAATACTTGCATAATTTCCAACGGCTTCGCGGCCATGGGTATTGCCATTCCTGGCGCTTTAGCAGCAAAACTTGTTCATCCTAAGCGCAAAGTCGTTGCTGTAACAGGCGATGGCGGCTTTATGATGAATTCTCAGGAATTAGAAACAGCCTTGCGTGTCGGTACGCCCTTTGTCACCATAGTTTTCAATGATGGTGGCTATGGGTTAATTGAATGGAAGCAAGAAAATCAATTTGGCAAAGGAAACTCATCTTTTGTGCATTTTAGCAATCCTGATTTTGTCAAATTCGCCGAAAGCATGGGTTTAAAAGGCTACCGAGTTGAATCGGCTCTAGATTTGATTCCCACTTTGAAAGAAGCCCTCGCTCAAGATGTACCCGCCGTGATAGATTGTCCCGTAGACTATCGGGAAAATCACCGCTTTAGTCAAAAAGCCGGCGAGTTGACTTGTGCGTTGTAAAAAGTTAGGAGTTAGGAGTTAGGAGTTAGGAGTTAGGAGTTATTTATTCCTAACTCCTTTTTAGTGTTTTGGTAGGGTGTGTTAACCTTTGGCGTAACGCACCGCTTTACTTCACTTCATTTATAGACATGTTTCTTCTCCTTCTTTGCGTCCTTCTCTACGAGACGCTGCGCGAAGGCGTTCTTCTCTAACGAGACGCTGCGCGATTGCGGTTCGTAAAAAAAACCACGAAGCTCAAAGGTTTATTCACGAGTATCAAAGACTCATTCACGAAGTTCAGAGGTTCATCAACGAAGCTCAGAGATTCATCGACAAAGCTCAGAGATTCATCGACAAAGCTCAGAGGTTCATCGACAAAGCTCAGAGGTTCATCGACGAAGCTCAAAGGTTCATCGACGAAGCTCAGAGGTTCATCGACAAAGCTCAAAGGTTCATCGACGAAGCTCAGAGGTTCATTCACAATGAGTTAGAAGTTATTAATTCTAACTCATCACTGATTTTTACTCCTAATTAATTGTCTTCTGGTCTAAATTTGTGCTTTCTTGCTTTTGGGCAATATCTTCTACTACTTTGCATTGTCTTTTGTCAATATCTGACTTAATAATGAGTCCCTTAGTATTGAGCGATATTTCCACTTGGTATTGACCATTCACCATATTAATCGCAGCGGAAGTTACTGTACCAAACATCATCACTCCGCAAAGTGATAAGATAATTTGCAGAATTCCCAATTCTCGTTTCATTTTTAAAGCCTTAATCTCTTATATTCATCATTAAAGTTTGGTGCGGTGTGAGAACTGAGTTGAGAAGTAGCACTGATTAGACGAGTTTTAGTTGATTACTCAGTTAACTTCAGGATGACTATAATTTCTAGGGTGCAAGACGTTATCGCTAAATAGCAAAGCTGTTTAGCTAGTATAAAAACCTGATATACTCACAGCAGTTTCTCAATGAGGAATGATGGCGCGATCGCTCCGAGTAGCCCCAGAGTATATTGATAAAGTTAAGTCAGCACCTGGGCGTAACGGCTATCCCAGCCAGCAGTCCTTGGCTACTGATATAGGATTTTCTCTCTCCACAGTCAAAAGCTTTCTCACTGGTAAACCTGTTGACCGCTTAAATTTTGAAGAACTTAGCGATAAGTTGGGTTTAGAGTGGCAAGAAATTGCATACAAAGAACCTCACTCAACTAACGGGGAAGCATCACCCTTCATCACTGGCGCACCCATCACCCAGCCGCGTTACTTTTTTGGACGAGAGAAAGAATTAAAACGCCTCTTCAACTTACTCAAACACTATCCCCTACAAAACGCCGCCATTATCGGTAAAAAGCGCAGTGGTAAAACATCCCTGCTGCACTACCTCAAAAATATCACCACCACCCCAGCAGAACAACTGCGTCCTGAGCAAAAATATGACTGGCTACCGCATCCAGAAAACTACTGTTGGATTTTTGTAGACTTACAAGACGCACGAATGCAGAATCGAGAAGGGCTGCTAAAGTACATCTTGGAATCACTAAAGATGCAAGTGCCTACACCTTGCGATTTAGATCGTTTCATGAATGTAGTCAGCGATAATTTGCATTCTCCCACAGTCATATTATTGGATGAGATTGGCGTTGGGTTGCAACGCTGTCCAGAATTAGATGATGGCTTTTGGGAGAGTTTGCGGTCTTTGGCGACTAACCACACAGGCGGAAATCTCGCGTTTGTCTTAAGTACCCCTGAATCACCAACTGAACTAGCGCACAATACAGGACACAGTTCACCCTTTTTCAATATATTCGCCTACACCGCACGTCTGGGAGCATTGACTGAGATAGAAGCGCGAGAATTGATAGCGAGTTCGCCTATTGCCTTCACTGACGAAGATGTAGAGTGGATTTTGACACAAAGTTGCTGCTGGCCACTGTTGTTACAAATTCTGTGTAGAGAAAGATTATTTAGTTTAGAAGAAGAGGAGAATGATGATAATTGGCGTGAGGAAGGATTACGACAAATGAAATCATTTACTCACTTATTAGATTTATAACTAGCAGAGTAACTATGAAAGCACACCGAATTGAAACAAAGTTAACTAAAAACGGAACCTTGATTCTTGAGAATTTACCGTTTCAAGCTGGGGAAGCTGTTGAAATTATCATTCTAGAAACTCAGACTCGTCCCCAAGAAGCGAATTTGTATCCTTTGCGTGGCAAACAGACTTACCGTTATGATGATCCTTTTGAACCTGCTGTGCCTCTGGAAGATTGGGAAGTATTGCAATGATAAATCTAAATTGTCATTGCGATCGCGAACAGCTTCTCGTAGAAAGGAGGAACGACGAACGCAAGGGGAGCATCCCACTTTTTTGCCTGTCATTGCGAGCGCAACGAAGTGGAGCGTGGCAATCCCATCAACTGGTGCTTAGTGAGAGATTGTGGGATTGCTTCGTTGTCCCTCCTCGCAATGACAAGCTATTCTCTGATTACAAAATAAAAACTGGGATGCACCCGAACGCAAGTGTGTGTCGCAGACAAGCAATCGCAATGACAGGGATTGATTCACTTTCTACCCTACGGTATCTCTAAAGAACTACGCAATGACAAGTCTTCGAGGACATGATTATTATTTGTAATTTTGCACTGACAAATATAACAAACATTTGCTATGACTGATTTCTTATCCAAAACAAGGATTAAAAATGAGCCAGCAATATTATCTATATATAATGACGAATAACTATAATACTGTGCTGTATACAGGAGTAACAAACAATTTGCAGAGAAGAGTTTATGAACACAAAGAGAAGATAATAGAAGGATTTACTAAGAAATACAACATTACTAAATTAGTTTATTATGAAGTCTTTGGAGATGCCTATACAGCCATTAGTAGAGAAAAACAGATTAAAGCAGGTTCCAGACAAAAGAAAATTGATTTAGTCAATAGCATCAATCAAGAATGGAAAGATTTATATGATGCATTGTAAATTTTACTGGTGTCATTGCGATCGCACTAAGAGGTTGTTTGAAAAGTATTTGGCTGTGATTTTAGGCACTTAGAGATCCCCCCTAACCCCCCTTAAAAAGGGTGGAACCGGAATCAAAGTCCCCCTTTTGAAGGGGGATTTAGGGGGATCTGAAATGTTTTGCTACCAACGAGAGGACTTTTCAAGCATCCTCTAAGGTAAAGTTCAGTCATCTTAGCCTTTGCGATCTGATTGCGATCGCACCAAGGTAAAGCTTACTAATCCTAGCCTTTGCGATTGCTACCCTTCGGGAAGGCTTCGCCTACATTCCGCTAACGCTGCATTCGCAATGACATACTCTGTCATTGCGAGGAGGAACGACGAAGCAATCCCAGCCTTTGCGATCTGATTGCGATCGCACCAAGGTAAAGCTTACTAATCCTAGCCTTTGCGATTGCTACCCTTCGGGAAGGCTTCGCCTACATTCC